>NZ_JAKGSD010000026.1 GCF_021654135.1 Amycolatopsis tucumanensis
AGGCGAACGACGTGACCAGGTACATGATGCCGATCTGCTTGTGGTCCGTCGTGCGCAACAACCGCAGCAGCACCGAACCCTTGGGCGAGCGGCGCGCGACCGGCCGGGCGGGCGCCGAGGTGGAGGCAGTCACGAAGGCGAGGTTATCTCGCTCGCGAGCGAACTATCTACCCGTGGGGCCGTGCCGGTGTCCGGAAACACACGAGGTATTACTTCACGACATGGATGGTGATGTCGTCGGCCGGTCGGTGGCGCTGTGGGCCGAGCAGATGCCCGGCCTGGACGTCTCGGCGTCGGAGGTGCTCGCCCGGATCCTGCGGATCGCGCAGCACGTGGAGGGCGCGGAGAACGGCCGACTGCGCCGCCGGCGTGGACGGATGGTGGCCAACGTGGGCGACTTCGAGGTGCTGCGGGCGCTGCGCCGCATCGGCCCGCCGTACGCGATGACACCGTCCCAGCTGCGCGCGGAGATGCTGATCTCGTCCTCCGGGCTGACCGGCCGCCTGCACCGGCTGGAGCGCGACGGCTGGATCACCAGGGAAGCCTCGGCGGACGACCAGCGCAGCGTCCTGGTTACCCTGACCCCGGAAGCGGTGTCCGACCTGGACGACGACATCGCCGAGCACTTCGCCTTCGAGGACGACCTGCTCGCTCCCCTCACCCCGCAGCAGCGCACCGACTTGGCCGCTCTGCTCACGCTCCTGCTCCGGCGCTTCGAAGACGGCTGAACGTCCTGGCCGAGATCTCAGCCCAGAAACTTGACCGCGCTGCGGTAGCCGGTTCCCAGCGGTTCCTGCAAAGTCATGTGGAGGAAGCCCAGCGCTTCGAGTTCACGTGATCGCCGCAAGGGCCCGGCATCAACAGGACGCATACCGGCTGCCTCGACCAGGCCGCTGACCATACGCTTGGCCGCGACGTCGTCGCCGGCTAGCAGCACGTCCAGCGGCTGCCCGTCCACTTGTCCCGTGTGCAGTGTCGCGGCGAACGTCGTGTTGAAGCCCTTTACGACCGAAACCTGACGGGTGAGTCGGGCGGCGATCTCCTCCGCGGCCGACGATCCCGGCGGGGTGACCAGCCGGTCGAACGTCGCCCAATCGACCGGGTTGGTGATGTCGACGACCACCCGCCCGTCCAGTTCGGTCCCGTGGCCGGAGGCCCACTCCAGGGCCGCTTCGTACGGGGTGGCGAGTACGACGATCTCGCCGGTGACCGGATGCTGGTCGACCGCGCCGCCTCTGGCCGGGGCGTCGTCGCCGGCGATGTCCGATGCCAGTGTGGTCGCCTTCTCCGCGGAGGGCGCCAGGATCTGCAGCTCCGCGCCGCCGGCGAGCACCCGGATGCCGATTCCCCGGGCCATGTTGCCCGCGCCGATGATCGTCACTGTCGTCATCGCAGACTCCTTGGTGTCGGCCGGGTCCGTTACCGGCTACCCCGGCGGTACGTTGGGAAACGGCCCCGGGAGGGGGCTGCCCCATGCGTCCGGACGCTTGAAAGTGGGCGGCTCCTTCGCGCGTCGCGGTGGTGCGAGGTCCCGGGTGACTTCCGGCCGGTCTGCGATGGCGGTCATCCGCTCGCTCCTCGTCCTCGGCGCAGAGAGTGCGACGGCGACGTGAACAACACGGAAACCGCGAGGTCGCGCTCCGGCGCGGTCGTGTCTCAGGCCGCCAGCCAGGCGAGCGCGGCCACGGCCATCGCGGTGACACCGGTGTCCAGCGTGGGCTGGATGACGGGGGCGAACCGGGGGTTGTGGTTGACCGGAATGTCGTGGGCGAGGGTGCCGCGCTTGTCCGCTTCGGCGTATTCGGCGGGATCGGTTCCACCGAAACCCCAGTAGGTGAACGGCGCGCCGAAGGCCTGCGGGATCAGGCTCATGTCCTCGCTCGCGGTCTGCAGGTCGATCGTGTGCGTCTCGCCGAAGTGGTCGGCGAACGCCGCCGCGACGCGCCGGGTGGGTTCCTCGTCGTTGACGGTGGGCGGGAACGACGCGATCCGCCGGATCACCGGTGCCTGCCGGGCCCCGGACGCGGCGCATTCCGCCCGGACGATCCGGTCGATCGCCTCCAGCACGTGTGCGCGCGTGACGTCGTCGTAGGTGCGCACGTTGAGCTGGATCACGGCCCGGTCCGGGATGATGTTGGGGCCGGAACCGGCGTGGATGCTGCCAACGGTGAGCACCGCCGGGGTGGTGGCGGCCAGCTCGCGCGCGACGACGGTCTGCAGGCGCACGACGATCATCGCCGCCATCACCACCGGGTCCACGGCCGACTCGGGGTTCGACCCGTGCGCGCCGCGGCCGTGGACGGTTACTTCGAGACTGTCCGCAGCAGACAGGAACGGGCCCGCGCGGATTCCGACGTACCCCGCGGGGTAGGGCAGGACGTGCTGGGCCAGCACGACATCCGGGGTGGGCACCCTGCCGGTCAGCCCGTCGTCGATCATCGCGTCGGCGCCGTCGCCGTTCTCCTCCGACGGCTGGAAGAGTGCCACGAACGTGCCCTGCCAGGATTCCCTGGCTCGCGCGAGCAGCCGCGCGCACCCGGTCAATGCCGTCACGTGCACGTCGTGCCCGCAGGCGTGCATGACCGGCTGGTCGCCGTCGGTGACGGTGGACGCGTAGGGCAGCCCGGTTTGTTCCCGCACAGGCAGGGCGTCCATGTCCGCTCGCGCCATCACCACCGGCCCCGGCCCGTTGGCGAGGACCGCGGTCACCCCGGTGCCCCCGATGCCCTCGGTCACGTCGTACCCGTCCTCCCGCAGCGCTTGCGCGACCTTGGCGGCGGTGCGGTGTTCCCGCAGGCCCAGCTCCGGGTGCCGGTGCAGGTCCCGATAGAACTCTTCCAGGTCGGCCCGGACCGCATCCAGACCGGTGAGGACCCGATGAACGCTCATCGTCGCCGACCTCCTCGGCCTGGCGCGGGAGCGGTACGTCTCCCGTCCGGGATTAGGCCACTTCAGCCGAGTGTAGGAGCGCAACGCTGAGGGCGCCGGGCGGCAGTCATCGCCGGTAGCGAGGATCCAGCGCCCCGTCGGCCGGGGCCCAGCCGATTCTCCCGGCGTCCCACCCGGCGGTCAGGGGGACCCACCAGAAGAAGGTGACCTTGCGCTCGGTGAACAGCCACCTCCCGTCCTGGCGCACCAGCGAATCGGTGTAGCGGCCCGCGGCGACCTGTGCCTCGCCGTCGACCACGCAGGGCTGGTAGAGCCAGGTTTCCCCGGAGGCGGCGTCACCGTCGACCGTCACCGTCTCGTTGGCGCTGAAGTGCCACCACGCGGTGAGCGGACCGCGCTGCAGACCGGCGAAGAACGTCCGCAGTTCACTGCGCCCGCTGGCGGTGGACAGGCCGACGAACCGGCCCTCCTCGGTGAACAGGCCGGCGAGCTCGTCCCAGCGCCCGTCGTCGAGGTACTGGCAGTACCGCGCACGCAGCTGGCCGATCTCCTGGACGTCTTCGAGCCGCCGGATCCTGGCCTCCAGGTCACCCATGCCCGCCTCCCCGCTCTCTGCCTCAGTACGAACGATCGTTCAGACGATAGGCGGGAGCGGAGCCGGTTGGCAAGGCGTGCCTGCGGTCAGTCGCGGGTTTCGAGCAGGGCGAGCGCGTACCGGGCGTGCTGCTCGGCGAGGGCCTTCCGGGAGAGGCGCCCCCCGGCGCGGTACCAGGTGGAGATCGCCGAGCACATCGACACGATGTTCCGTGCGGCGCCGTCGGGGTAGGGGGTGGTGAACCGGCCCTGGGCGACGCCCTCGGCGATGATCTCCCCGAAGATGGCCTGGGTGCTGTCGCGGGCGCGGACGATCCGTTCCCGATGCTCGCCGTGGAGGTAGCGGATCTCGCTGATGGCGACCAGCGCTGCCGTCTGGTGGTCCACGACGAACCCGACGTAGGCCTTGACCGCTTCCCGCATCCGGTCGGCCGGGTCGCCCCCGGCGGCCTGGACCGCGGCGCTGGTGCGGTTCAGCAGCTCGTCGTTGGCTCGCTGGAGCAGTTCGGCGAGCAGGTGCGATTTCGACGGGAAGTAGTTGTAGAGGTTGGACAGGCTGGTTCCGGCGCCGGCGGCCACATCGCGTGTCGAGGCGCCGTTGAAGCCCTTTTCGCCGAACGCGGCCAGGGCTGCGTTGAGGATCGCCGCCTTGGTGCCCCGGCCGGTTTCGCTGATCAGCGCGGCAGCAGCAGAACGACTGTTCATCCGGCGAGGTTACACGTTCTTGACGGACCTCGGAGCGACTGGTTCCCTGGAGTAAGAACGTTCGTTCAGGCCCGAGGAGGCGTGAGCATGGCGAGTCCGCGCACGCCGCCGACTCTGGGCTGGGACGGTCCCGCCTGCCGCGGACCGCCGTGTCACCCGCGTTCGTGCCCCAGCTCGCCGCTGATCGCCTTCGCGGTCTCGAGCAGCACGGGGACCACCTCCTCGCGCATCCGGTCCGGCGTGGTGCGCCCGGTCGAGGTGGAGGAGGCGACCGCGGCGATGACCCGGCCGTGGTGGTCGCGCACGGGTGCCGACAGCGAGATGAGCCCTTCCTCGCGTTCGTTCGCCACCAGCGACCAGCCCTGTTCCCGGACGCGTGCCAGGATCTCGCGGAACTCCGCCGGGTCCGTGACGGTGTATGGGGTGAGGCGGGGGAGCCCGCATTCGGCGATCACCTCGTCGACCCGCTCGTCCGGTTCCCACGCCAGCAGCACCCGGCCCAGGGACGTCGCGTGCACGGGGACGCGCGTGCCGGGGGATACGGTCACGCTCAACACGCGGCGTACCGGCACCCGCGCGATGTAGACGACTTCGTTGCCGTCCATCACCGCGAGGGTGGCCGACTCCCCGGTCCGCTCGGCCTGTCGCATCAGGTGCGGTTGAGCCAGTTCGGTGAGGGCGTGCGTCGCCGTGTAGTGCTGGCCGATGGACAGCACCCGCGGTGTCAACGTCCAGTGTGGACCGGACGCGGCCACGTAACCTAGTCGTTGCAAGGTCAACAGGACTCGGCGCACGACCGGGCGGGACAGCCCGGTCGCCGTCGCGAGCTCGGCCACTGTCGGGTTCGGACGGTCGGCGTCGAACGCGGTGAGCACCGCAAGGCCGCGTTCCAGGCCCTGGATGTGGTTCTGACTCGTCTTCTCGTCGTCCATCGGCTCCATTTTCCTCAGTTCTCTTGACAGTCCGCGGGAAGTGTCACACGATCTGCCAGACGTACACTATCCGTTCATCACGTACACATAGTGTACAGGAGGTGTGGAGCATGCCGGTCGATCCGCGAGCACTGCGGCGGTGCCTGGGCCACTTCGCCACCGGGGTCACGGTGGTCACCTGTGACGGCGACGGAAAGCCACACGGGGCGACCGTCAACGCATTCAGCGCGGTGTCGCTGGATCCCGCACTGGTGCTGGTGTCGCTCGACCGCCGGTCGAAGATCAGCAAGTACCTCGAGGGCGCGCCCTTCACCGTCAACGTGCTGAGCGAACCGCAAAGCGAGGTCGCGCTGCACTTCGCCGGCAAGCCGATGGCCGGTGCGCCGGACTGGCGGCGTCCCGATCCGCAGCTGGCACCGCAGCTGGGCGGTGCGCTCGCCGCGATCTCGTGCACTCCGTGGCGCTGCTACGACGGCGGCGACCACGTGCTCTACCTCGGTGAGGTCGCCGGCTTCGAGGTCGACGGCGGCGACCCGCTGGTGTTCTACCTCGGCGGCTTCCGTCACCTCGGTCCCGTCTACCAGGCGGCGCCGTGGCTGCAGTCCGGGGACAGCCCGGGCGCGTCGTGGTTCGCCGCCTCCCTCTGACGTACGTCGTCCGCTATTGCAAAGGAGCAAAAGCATGACCGCACAGGAGTCCACGCCCGGCCCGGACAGTGCCGCGGACGCGCGGACCACCCGCCCGTTCACCGGTGAGGAGTACGTCGAGTCGCTGCAGGACGGCCGGGAGGTGTTCCTCTACGGCGAGAAGGTCAAGGACATCACCGCCCACCCGGCCTTCCGCAATCCCGTTCGGATGACGGCGCGCCTGTACGACGCGCTGCACGACCCGGCCAAGCAGGACGTCCTGACGGTGCCGACGGACACCGGCAGCAACGGGTTCACGTTCCCGTTCTTCCGCAGCCCCCGCACACGCGAGGACCTCCTCGCCGACCGCAACGCGATCGCCGAGTGGGCGCGGATGACCTACGGCTGGATGGGCCGCAGTCCCGACTACAAGGCCTCCTTCCTCGGCACACTGGGCGCGAACTCCGAGTTCTACGAACCCTTCTCCGGCAACGCGCGCCGGTGGTACGCCGAATCGCAGGAAAAGGTGCTGTACTGGAACCACGCGATCGTCCACCCGCCCGTCGACCGCAACAAGAAGCCTGACGAGGTCAAGGACGTGTTCGTCCACGTCGAGAAGGAGACCGACGACGGCCTCGTCGTCTCCGGGGCGAAGGTCGTGGCGACCGGATCGGCGCTCACGCACTTCAACTTCATCGCCCACTACGGCCTGCCGTTCAAGGACCGCGAGTTCGCCCTGGTGTGCACGGTGCCGATGAACACGCCCGGCATGAAGCTGATCTGCCGCAACTCCTACACCAGCATGGCCGCCCAGATGGGCTCGCCGTTCGACTACCCGTTGTCGAGCCGGCTCGACGAGAACGACA
The DNA here is from genome assembly GCF_021654135.1 of Amycolatopsis tucumanensis. GTDB lineage: Bacteria > Actinomycetota > Actinomycetes > Mycobacteriales > Pseudonocardiaceae > Amycolatopsis_E > Amycolatopsis_E tucumanensis. Next base: position 6,613 of record NZ_JAKGSD010000026.1, read on the forward strand.
CGATCTTCATCCTGGACAAGGTGAAGATCCCGTGGGAGAACGTGTTCATCTACGGCGACGCCGACAAGGTGAGCAGTTTCGTCCCCGGCTCCGGTTTCCTGGAGCGGTTCACCTTCCAGGGCGTCACCCGCCTCGCGGTCAAGCTCGACTTCATCGCCGGCCTGCTGCTCAAGGGCGTGGAAGCGACCGGCACCAAGGACTTCCGCGGCATCCAGACCCGCATCGGCGAGGTCATCAGCTGGCGCAACCTGTTCTGGGCGCTCTCCGACGCGATGGCCGCGAGCCCCAGCGAGTGGAAGAACGGCACCTTGCTGCCGAACCTGAACTACGGCCTGGCCTACCGGTGGTTCATGACCGTCGGCTACCCGCGCATCCGCGAGATCATCATGCAGGACCTCGGCAGCGCCCTGATCTACCTGCCCTCGCACGCGTCGGATTTCTCCTCGCCCGAGGTCCGGCCCTACCTCGACCGGTACGTGCGCGGTTCCAACGGCTACGACTCGGTCGAGCGGGTCAAGCTGATGAAGCTGATCTGGGACTCCATCGGCACCGAGTTCGGCGGCCGTCACGAGCTCTACGAGCGCAACTACGCCGGCAACCACGAGGGCGTGCGCTTCGAGCAGCTCATCGCCATGGAGCAGTCCGGTCAGGCCGATGCCATGCGCGGCTTCGCCGAACAATGCATGGCCGAGTACGACCTTGACGGCTGGACGGTGCCCGACCTGATCAACAACGACGACGTATCGCTGCTGGGCAAGCGGTGAGCACGGAGAGGAACTCCACGATGGACACGACACACCCATCGCCGACGGCTGCCGGCTCCGGCGCCTCGGCCACCCAGGCATTCCTCGCGCGCCAGGAGGGTGGCGCCGGCGAGGTGAGCCGGGAACGCGTGGCGACCGTCGTCCAGGCGGTGTTGGACGGGGTGCACGAGGCCATCCGCACCCACGAGGTCACCTACCGCGAGTTCACCGCCGCCAAGCAGTGGCTGATCGAGGTCGGCGAGAGCGGCGAATGGCCGTTGCTGCTCGACGTGTTCGTCGAGCACGAGGTCGAAGAAGTGGCCGCCCGCAAGCAGCACGGCACCAAGGGCAGCATCCTGGGCCCGTACTACCTGCCCGGCGCGCCCAAGCTGCCGTCGGTGACCACGTTGCCGATGCGCGAGGACGAACCGGGCACCCGGTTCGTGTTTGCCGGGCAGGTTCGCGACACGACCGGCAGGCCGGTCCCCGGTGCCGAACTCGACATCTGGCACGCCGACCACGCCGGCTACTACTCGGGATTCGCCCCGCACATCCCCGAGGGCAACCTGCGCGGTGTCGTGGTCGCCGACGGCCAGGGCCGGTTCGAGATCAGCACCGTCCAGCCCGCGCCCTACCAGATCCCCACCGACGGCCCGACCGGCAAACTGATCGAGGCGGCGGGCTGGCACCCGTGGCGGCCGGCGCACCTGCACCTGATCGTGCGGGCGCCCGGCTGCCGGCCGATCACCACGCAGCTGTATTTCGCCGGCGGGGACTGGCTCGACTCCGACGTCGCGCAGGCGACCAAGCCGGAACTCGTGCTCGACCCGCAACCGGTCTCCGACGGGTGCGTGCGTGCCGAGTACGACTTCGTGCTCGAACCGGCCTGAACCCCCGCGCCCCGGGCCCGCGGGCCCGGGGCGCTGCCCGTCGCAGACCAGAGGAGCTTCGTGATGAGCGATCTTCGCATCGACCGCGTCGAAACGGTCGTGCTCGACGTGCCGCTGCGGCGACCGCACCGGTTCGCCCGCGTCGGGATGGACGTCCAGCCCGTCCTGCTGGTGTACCTGCGGACCGCGGGTGGCGTCACGGGCGTGGGCGAGGGCGTCGTGCCCGGGGGCCCGTGGTGGGGTGGCGAGTCGGTGGAGACCATGCAGCTCGTCATCGAGCGCTACCTGGCGCCGATCCTGCTCGGCCGCGACGTGGACGACATCGCGGGGATCGGGCGCGACATCGGCGACGTGGTGGCGGCCAACCTGCACGCCAAGGCGGCCGTGGACATCGCGCTGCACGACGCGTGGGCCCGGTGCCTGGGCGTACCGGCGCACGCCCTCCTCGGCGGGGTCGTCCGCCGGTCGGTCCCGGTCACCTGGGCGCTGGGCACCGAACCAGCCCCGGTCGTCGTCGAGGAGGCGCTCGCCAAGCTCGACGCCGGGACCCACCGCACCTTCAAGCTGAAAATGGGCGCCCAGGACCCGGCCGACGACGTCCGGCGCGTCACCGCCATCGCGGACAAGCTGGCCGGCGCGGCGGGGCTGCGCGTGGACGTCAACGCGCGGTGGGATCGCGGCACGGCGCTGGCCCACCTGCCCCGCCTCGCGGACGGCGGCATCGAGCTCGTCGAGCAACCCGTGCCCGGGGCCGACGTCGAGGCCCTCGCCGAGATCAACCGGGCGCTGCCGATCCCCGTCATGGCCGACGAAAGCCTCCGCACCCCGGGCGACGCGCTCCGCCTCGCCAGGCTCGCCGCTGCCGACGTGTACTCACTCAAGATCAGCAAATCCGGTGGCCTCAGAGCCACCAGGTCCATCGCGGAAGTCGCGGCGGCCGCCGGGATCCCCGCCCACATGGGCACGTCCATCGACGGTCCGGTCGGCACCGCGGCCTCGCTGCATTTGGCGTGCGCACTGCCCGCGGTGACCTGGGGGAGCGAGCTGTTCGGGCCCCTGCTGATGCGTGCCGAGCACCTCGCCACCCCGCTGCGCTACGAGGGTGGGGAGCTGCACCTGCCCGACGGGCCCGGCTTCGGGGTCGAGCTCGACCCGGACGCGGTGCGCGCGTTCGCCCGGAGCTGACCAGGCGGGCCGGGCTCGGAGCTGAGGTCCGCCCCTCGTCGCAAGAGTGCGTGCTGTGGCGTGGGCTCGGCGAGGTGCCCGCCGGGTTCGGCCCGTCGGTGGTGACGCCCACCTGATCGACCGCGCGGTGGGCTTCGGCCGCGCCCGGAAACCTGCCGCCCGTGCTGGTCACCTTCGACCCGCACCCGGCACGCGTGCTCGGGTTACCGCGGGCACCGCGGCGTTGAGCACCGTCGAACGCCCATCTCGCCTTCGGGCTCGGGATACGGGCGGTCTGCGTGCTGCCGTTCACCCGCGAGTTCGCCGCGCTCTCACCGTCCGAGTTCGTCGAGCGGACGCTGGTCGAGCGGCTGCGTGCCGAGGCGGTGATGGTGGGCGCCGACTTCACCTTCGGTCACCGCGCCGCAGGCCTCGTGGACGCCCTCCGGGAGCTCGGGGAACAGCGCGGCTTCACCACGCACGGTGTCGGCTGTTACCGGCCCAGGCGGCATCCGGTGCTCCTCGACCCACGTCTGTGCCTGTCCGAGGCGCGGAGACGTGCGCGGGGCGGCGCGAGCACTCGGCCGTCCGCGCCACGTCGAGCGGGCGTTCCGGCCGGGCGGGCACGGGCAGGACCGAGCTCGTCGTCGCGTCCGGTCGCTACCGGGGGCGCCTCGACGGCCTGGGGCCGGTCCCGGTGTGGGTGACCGGCGAGCATCGGGTGGTGCCCGTCGCGCCAGCACGGCTGGGACCGGGCGGTATCGACTTCGTGGCCTGACGCGGCGGATCCAGTGTCCACTGTCGACTCCGTGCGCGGTGCGGGCCGGCGCTGCCGGGGCTTGACCCAGGGCGGACCGCCTGCTTGACTGACCTGAACGGTCGTTCGTTCTGAGCGGCCGTGGTGGACGATCGATGAGGAGGTCCCCCGGTGTCTACGGACCGTGACGTGTCCCCGTCCGCCCGAGCCGATGCGGCTCACGGCGGTCTCGTGGTCGACGAGCGCAGGATGCGGAAGCTGGCCTTCGCCTCCATCGCGTCGACCGTGCTCGAGTGGTTCGACTTCCTGGTGTATTCGACGGCGGCGGCGTTGGTGTTCGGTCCGTTGTTCTTCCCCACGCTGGGCGGCGTGCAGGGCACGCTCGCGTCGTTCGCGACGCTGGCGGTGGGATTCGTCGCGCGGCCGCTCGGCGGGGTGCTCGCCGGGCATGTGGGGGACCGCTACGGACGGAAGGTCCCGCTGGTCGGCTCGATGCTGTTGATGGGTGTGGCGACGTTCGTGGTGGGACTGCTGCCGACCTATGACACCGCCGGGATGTGGGCGCCGGTCCTGCTCGTGGTCGCGCGGATCGTGCAGGGGCTGGGTGTCGGTGCGCAGTGGGGTGGTGCGGCGATGCTGCTGGTGGAGCACGCCCCGGTGGCGAAGCGCGGCTTCTACGGCTCGCTGGTCAACACCGGCACGATCCTCGGCGCGGTCCTCGGCAACGGGTTCTTCCTGGTGCTCACCGCGCTGGTGCCGGCGGATGCGTTCGAGGCGTGGGGCTGGCGGATCCCGTTCCTGTCCGGGCTGCTGCTGGTGGTCGTCGGGATCTACGTCCAGCTCAAGATCGAGGAGAGCCCGGTGTTCACCGAGCTCCGGCACGCCTCCTCGGCGGCCGCGCAGCGGGCCGGGGTGCGCAAGGCCCCGGTCGGGCAGGCGATCCGCCTGTACTGGCGGCAGATCCTGCAGGCGATCGCGGCGTTCTTCGTGGTCAACGGAACCTTCTACATCTTCATCTCCGGGATTCTCGACTACGGGACGAAGACACTCGGGCTGGACCGCACGCCGATGCTGCTCGTAGTGATGCTCGCGGGGCTGACGCAGGTGGTGACCATCCCGGTGTTCGGCGCGTTGTCCGACCGGCTCGGGCGCAAGCGGATCTACCTGACGGGCGCGGTGGCCATGGCGGTCGCGGGGTTCCCGATGTTCTGGCTGATCGACACCGGCAGCCTGCTGTGGCTGGGGGTCGCGCTGGTCATCGGGTTCACGATCCACGCGTCGATGTTCGGGTGCCAGACCGCGATGTACGCCGAGATGTTCCCGGCCGATGTCCGGCTCTCCGGAGCGTCACTGGGTTTCCAGGTGGCGTCCGTGCTGGCAGGCGGACTGGCGCCGATGATCACCACGGCCCTGGTCGCCGCCTCCGGCGGATCGTGGGCGGTGTCGCTCTACATCATCGCTATGGCCGTGGTGACCTTCGCCGGGGTGAGCACCATCAGGGAACGGTTCCAGCGCGACCTGTACGCGGTTTCGTCCGAGCGGGCGGACGGTGCGGCGTGATCGGCGGAGGTGGGATGTACTTCGAGGACTTCCGGGTCGGGCAGCGGTTCACGGCGGGACCGCGGGTGGTGACCGAGGAGGACCTGGCGCGGTTCACCGCCCTCAGCGGCGACGATCACCCCCTGCACACCAGCGCCGAGTACGCCCGGGGCACGTCATTCGGGGTACCGGTCCTGCAGGGCTCCTTCGGTGCGGCGGTGGCGGCCGGGCTGTGGACCCGGCTGGGGCTGGTGAGCGCGTCGATCGTGGCGGCCACCGAGGAGAGCTGGACCTACCACCGGCCGATCAAGGTGGGCGACGAGCTCTCGCTCGCGGTGACGATCGTCCGCCTGCAGGACAGCCGTGGGGGCGGCCAGGGACTGGTGTCCCGGTACAACGAGCTGCGCGACGGTGCCGGCACCGTGATCCAGTCGGGCACGGCCACCGCGCTCGTGCGGGCGGGCGACGGAGGGCCGCGGCCCGTGAACCGGGACGTGGGCACGGTGGCGTGGGGGAAAGTGCTTGCCGAGGCACTGACGGCGAACCCGGCGTTCGTGTCCGCGGTGGCGTCCTGGGACGGCACCATCGGACTGCGCGGTGGCGAGCACGAAGTCCACCTGCGCATCTACCGGGGCCGGATCATCGACGTGACCCGCCGGTCGCCGCACGGCGCCACGTTCACCTTCGGTGCGCCCGACCGGATCTGGGCGGATCTGCTGACCGCGGAGGACAGCCGGTTCGGTGCCCGGTTGATGACCGGGGAGTTCACCTCCAGCGGTGATCCGTACGAGTACCTCCGGCTGACCAAGGCCCTGGAGATCATCGTGGACGTCGCCCGCGACCTCGCCCGGACCGAGCACACCGAGGTGGTCGCATGACGGTCCACACCGTGACAGCACACCACCTGGTGCTGCACGACCGCATCGGGTTCGTCCAGGACGCCGCGCCGCGGGAGCCGAACGGAACCACGTTGGTGCTGGTACACACCGCAGGGCAAAGCGGTGTGCAGTGGCGGCACGCGCTGGGGCCGCTCAGCGAACTGGGATACCGCGTGCTCGTGCCCGATCTGCCGGGGCACGGGCATTCCGAGCCTGCGCCCGGGGGCGCGGTGCGGGACCTGCGTGAGTACGCGGACTGGCTCGTGCGGCTGCTGGAGGTCCTGGAGGTGACGCGGCCGGTGGTGGTCGGCTGCTCGATCGGCGGCAAGATCGCCCAGGACCTCGCGGCGCGGTACGGCGACCGGCTGGACGCGGCGGTGTCGATGTGCGCCGAGTCCGGACCGGGACGGGTCCAGCTGCACGCGCTGGAACGGGAACTGGAGGACAGCGCCGCCGCCGCGCGTGCCGATCGCACTCACCTGGGTACCCGCGCGGTCGTCGGCCGCCGGGTGGCCCGTGGGCGCGCCGAGCTGATCGCGCGCATGCACTGCCGGGAGGACCCGCTGGTGTCCACCAGCGACCTCATCGGGTGGGGCACGCATGACGTGCGCCCGCTGCTGCCGCGCATCCCGTGCCCGATCACGTTCGTGGCCGGCGAGGACGACCTGTGGGTCGATGCCCGATCGGTGGCCGAGTCCGCCCGGCAGGCGCCGGACGGCCGGTTCGTGCTCCTGCCGGGATACGGGCACTACCCGATGGAGGAGATGGACGACTTCGCGAAGGTCCTGGACGGTTGGCTGGGCGAGATGAAGGAGGGACGACCGTGACCCCGCGTCTGCTCGATGTGTTCGCCGGACTCGCCGACGCCGAACCCGACGCCGTGGCGCTGTACGACGCCGACGCCGGCCGGTCTCCGGTGCGTCCGGTCAGCAGGCGGCAGTTGCGTGACCTCGCCGCCGGAATGGCCGAGGATCTGCGCGCGCACGGGATCGGCGCGGGGGACTGCGTCGGTGTCTGGCTGCCGAACTGGTCCCACGCCGTCGCCGCGCAGTTCGCCGCACTGGCGGTGGGAGCGCACGTCATCGGGATCAACACCCGGTACAACGTCGACGAGGTCGCGCACGTCCTGCGCATGGCCCGGCCCCGGGCGGTGGTGATCGCCCACGACTTCATGAACCTCGACCTCCGCCGGGTCCTGCACGCGGCGCACGAGGCGGCCGCGGCCGAGCCGCCGGTGTGCCTGGTGACCACCGCGCCCGGGGCCGCACCGGCGTCCCCGGACGAGGTGGCGGCCTACGACGTGGGCGCTGGGGCGTCGGCGTTCCCCCAGGCGTCCCGCGGCGGTGAGCTGCGGCCATGCCCGGTTCCGGGCCTGGCCACGGCATTCACCACCTCGGGCTCGACCGGCCGGCCGAAACTGGCCGCCCACGGCGAACCCGGCATGGCCGAGCACCTCGTCGCCGCCGGCGAGCGCATCGGCCTGGGCCCCGGGGACGTCATGCTGGGCGCGCTCCCGCTGTCCGGGGTCTTCGGGTTCGTCGCGGCGATGGCCGCGGTCTTCTCCGGCGCCGCGGTGGCCCTGGAGCCGGTGTTCGACGCCGAGGGCGTCCTCACCGACATGGTGCGCCACCGGGTCACCCACGTCATCGGCGCCGACGACCTCCTCGGCCGCATCGAGCGGGCCTGGCAGGACCACCCCGCGCCCCTGCCGTTGCGGTGGATCGGGATCGCGGACTTCGAGGGCCGGTCCCGCCGGCTCGCGGCCTGGGCGGAGCGGGAGTTCGGCACCACCGTCGCCGGCGTGTACGGATCGTCGGAGCTGTTCGCGCTGACCGCGTTCTGGCCCCGGCGGTATCCGGCGGAGCTGCGGTGGTCCGGGGGCGGCCAGGTGGTCACGGAGGCGATCGAGGTCCGGGTGGCCGACCCGGTCACCGGGGAAACCGTGCCGGACGGCGCCGAGGGCGAGATGCAGTTCCGCGGTCCGAACGTCGTCGACGCCTACCTCGGTGATCCCGCGGTCGCCGGCGAGGTGTTCACCGAGGACGGCTGGTTCCGCAGCGGCGACCTCGGCCGGCTGGTCGCCCCCGGAACCGTGCAGTACCTCTGCCGGATCGGTGACGTGCTGCGGTTGCGGGGATTCCTGGTCGACCCGGCCGAGATCGAAACCCGGCTGGCGGCGCACCCCGCGGTCGCGATGGCCAAAGTCGTCGGCGTGCCCGGCGGCGACGGCGGCACCATCGCTGTGGCCTTCGTGGTGCCCTACGGCCCGGACCGGCCCGGCGAAGACGAGCTCAAGCAGTGGTGCGCCCAGACCCTGGCCAAGTTCAAAGTGCCATCCCGGGTCCGCCTGATCGACGAAATGCCCACCACCTCCGGCACGAACGGAACCAAGATCCGCGCCGCCGCACTGCGCGAGCTGGCACTGCGAGAGGGAGTCTGACCATGAACCACGAGGTCGTCATCTGCCACCCCCTGCGCACCCCCGTCGGCCGCTACGGCGGCGCGTTCCGGACGCTGTCGGCGACCGAGCTCGCCGCGCAGACCCTGCGGCAGCTGATCGAGCGGACCGGCCTGCCGGTGGACCGGGTCGACGACGTGCGTCTCGGGCAGTGCTATCCCAGCGGGGAGAGCCCGGCGATCGGCCGGGTCGCCGCGCTCGACGCCGGCCTGCCGGTGACCGTGCCCGGCGCGCAGATCGACCGCCGCTGCGGATCCGGACTGCAAGCCGTCATCGACGCCACCATGAGCGTCGCCACCGGCGCCGCCGAGGTCGTCATCGCCGGGGGCGCCGAATCGATGAGCAACGTCGAGTTCTACACCGACGAGATCCGCTGGGGCGTCAAGGGCGACGGGCCCCGGCTGCACGACAGGCTCGCGCGGGCCCGGGTGACCGCCGGCGGGAAGGACCACCCGGTGCCGGGCGGGATGCTCGAGACGGCCGAGAACCTGCGGCGCGAGTACTCGATCTCCCGGCGGGAACAGGACGAGTGGGCGTTGCGCTCCCACGAGCGCGCGGTGAAGGCCGCCGCCGACGGCCGCTTCGCCGAGGAGATCCTGCCGGTCACCGTGCCCGGCCGTCGCGGAGCGCCCGCCACCCTCGTCGACACCGACGAGCACCCGAGGCCCGACGTCTCGCTCGACGCGCTGAGCACACTGCGGCCCGTCATGGTGAACAGCGACCCGGAAGCGACCGTCACCGCGGGCAACGCCAGCGGCCAGAACGACGGCGCGGCCGCGTGCATCGTCACCACCCGGGACGCCGCGGCGGAGCTGGGTCTCACGCCGATCCTGCGCCTGGTCAGCTGGGCGGTGGCCGGGGTGCCGCCGCGCACCATGGGCCTCGGTCCGGTACCGGCGGTCGCGAAGGCACTGGACCGCGCCGGCCTCGCACTGTCCGACATCGACCTGGTGGAGATCAACGAGGCGTTCGCCGCCCAGGTGATCGCCTGCTTCCGGGAATGGGACCTCACCGATCGCGACCTGGAGCGGGTCAACGTCAGTGGATCGGGCATCTCGCTGGGCCATCCCGTCGGAGCCACGGGCGCCCGGATCCTGGCCACGCTGGCTCACGAGATGCGCCGCCGCGGGGCGCGCTACGGCCTGGAGACGATGTGCATCGGCGGCGGCCAGGGCCTCGCGGCCGTCCTGGAGCTGGTCGAATGACCGCTCCGCTGCGCGGGCTCCGGGTCGTGGAGGCCACCAGTTTCGTCGCCGGTCCGCTGGCCGGCATGACGCTGGCGCAGATGGGGGCGCAGGTGCTGCGGCTGGACCCGGTCACCGGGCCGGTGGACGCGGGCCGGTGGCCGTTGAGCGGGACCGGCCGGAGCCTGTTCTGGGCCGGGATGAACAAGGGCGTGAAGTCCGTCGCCGTCGACTTCCGCGTGCCGGAAGGGCAGGAACTCGCCGCCGCGTTGATCACCGCGCCCGGCCCGCACGCCGGCTTGTTCGTCGACAACACCATCGGCCGGGACTTCCTGTCCCACAACCGGTTGCGTGCTCGCCGAGCCGACCTCGTGCACGTCCACATCCAGGGCTATCCCGACGGCCGGGCCGCCATGGACTACGCGGTCAACCCGCGTTTCGGCGTGCCGGCGCTGACCGGTCCGGCCGATTCGCGCCGTCCGGTCAACCACGTCCTGCCTGCCTGGGACATCGCCACCGGGCTGCTCGCGGTGTCCGGGCTGCTGGCCGGATTGCGCCGGCGGGCGGTGCACGGTGACGGGTGCCTGGTCGAGCTGGCCCTGGCCGACGTGGCCGCGGCGCACGTGGCGCATCTGGGCTGGTTCGCCGAGGTGGCCGAGGCCGGCCAGGACCGGCCCCGGCTCGGCAACCACCTGTTCGGCGCGTTCGGGGTGGATTTCGCGTGCGCCGACGGTCGCCGGGTGGTCGCGGTGGCGATCACCCGCGCCCAGTGGCGGGACCTGATGCGGATGACCGGGACGGAAGCGGTGTTCGCGGCCCTGTCTTCGGTGCACGGCACCGATTTCGACGTCGAGGGGGAGCGGTACCGGCAACGCGGCCTGATCGAGGCGGTCCTCGCACGGTGGTTCGCCGCCCGCACCGTGGAAGAGGTGCTCGAGGCGGCGCGCGGCACCCGGGTGATGGCCGGCGAGTTCCGTTCGCCCTCGGAGGTCGTGGCGGCCTGGCGACGGGGTACGGAGTCACCGGTGCTCACCGAGGTCGAGCAGGCCGGGGTGGGCCCGATGGTCACCGCCACCTCCCCGCTGCGCTGGAACTCGCGCTACCGCGAGGCCGAGCCGGCGCCGGAGTTCGGTGCGGACACGGAGTGGGCGCTGGCCGAGGTGCTCGGGATGTCCGGCCGGGAGATCGGGAGGCTCGCCGACAACGGGCTGATCATGACGAGGAGAGATGACAGCGATGGCGCGTGAACTGTGCCGTACCGAAGGATTGACCGACGTCCAGGACGACATCCTCAAGACCGTCCGCGCGTTCGTGGACAACCGGATCATCCCGGTCGCGACCGAACTCGAACACGCCGACGCCTACCCCGCCGAGATCGTCGAGGGGATGCGGGAACTTGGCCTGTTCGGGTTGACGATTCCCGAGGAGTACGGCGGGATCGGCGAGTCGCTGCTGACCTACGCGCTGGTGGCCGAGGAGATCGCCCGCGGCTGGATGAGCGTGTCGGGCATCATCAACACCCACTTCATCGTGGCTCACGTGCTCATGCACCACGGCACCGAGGAGCAGAAACGCCACTACCTGCCGAAGATGGCCACCGGCGAGATCCGCGGCGCGTTCTCCATGTCCGAGCCCGGCTGCGGCTCCGACGTGTCCGCCATCCGCACTCGCGCCACCCCACACGACGGTGGGTACCTGATCAACGGCCAGAAGATGTGGCTGACGAACGGGGGATCGTCGACCCTGGTCGCGGTGCTGGTCAAGACCGGTGCCGCCGCCGGGCCTGCGCATCGGAACCTGACCACGTTCCTGGTGGACAAACCCGCCGGCTTCGGTGAGGTGGCGCCGGGTCTGACGGTTCCGGGCAGGATCGAGAAGATGGGTTACAAGGGTGTCGACACCACCGAACTCGTCTTCGACGACTACGGGATCGCCGCCTCGCAGATCCTCGGCGGCGAGCCCGGTCGCGGGTTCTACCAGATGATGGACGGCGTCGAGGTCGGGCGGGTCAACGTCGCGGCCCGCGGGTGCGGGGTGGCCTGGCGTGCGTTCGAACTCGGCGTCGCCTACGCGCAACAGCGGGAGACCTTCGGCCGGCCGATCGCCGATCACCAGGCGGTGCTCTTCCGCCTGGCCGAAATGGGCACCAAGGTGGAGGCGGCGCACCAGATGATGGTGCGGGCGGCGCGGAAGAAGGACTCGGGCGAGCGCAACGACCTGGAGGCCGGGATGGCGAAGTACCTGGCCTCGGAGTACTGCGCGCAGGTGGTGGAGGACTCTTTCCGCATCCACGGCGGTTACGGGTACTCCAAGGAGTACGAGATCGAACGGCTCTACCGCGAGGCGCCGATGCTGCTGATCGGCGAAGGCACCGCCGACATCCAGCGAATGATCATCGGGCGCCGGCTGCTGGAGGACTACAAGCTGCGGTGATCAAAGTCGGTTTCTCGGTTGCTGATGGCAATATCCAGGGCGTTCGCGACGAGTTTGTGTTCTGGGGTGCTGTCAATGGACCAGTCCACAGTTCTGAGGCTTACACCAAGAAAACCGCTCTGCCGCCGACCATGATGCCCATGCACGGCCGTCGGCCGCGCGATCCCATCGCCGGTCGGCGCCGAGGGGTCCGTAGACCGGCGTCCGCTATCTGAGATCGTCACCCGAGCGCGCCGCGGCGACCTACTCTCGGGCGTCATGACACCCCCACTGCCGTTGATCGACATCTCGCGTTTCCGTGACCCCGCCGCCGATCGGGAGGAGTTCCTGGCGCAGCTCCGGCACGCCGCGCACGAGGTGGGCTTCTTCTACGTCGTCGGGCACGGGGTCCCCGGCGAGCTGAGCGCCGGGATCTTCGACGTGGCGCGGAAGTTCTTCGCACTGCCCGAGCAGCAGCGGCTGGAGATCGGCAACATCCACTCCCCGCAGTTCCGCGGGTACACCGCCACCGGCCACGAGTACACCGCGGGCGCGCCGGACTGGCGGGAGCAGATCGACATCGGCCCGGAGCGGGAGGCGCTCGAACTCGCGCCCGGCGACCCGGCCTGGAAGCGGCTGATCGGTCCGAACCTGTGGCCAGCGGCGTTGCCGGAGCTGCGCGAGACGACGCTGGCGTGGCAGGCCGAGGCGCTGCGCGTGAGCCGCGAAGTGCTGCGGGCGCTGGCGGCCTCGCTCGGCCAGGACGAGGGCTATTTCGACGAGTGGTTCGACGCCGAAGCCGCCACCCACGTCAAGATCATCCGCTACCCCGGCCGCGTTCGCGACGACGCCGACCAGGGGGTGGGCGCCCACAAGGACTACGGCTACCTCGCGCTGCTGCAGCAGGACGAGGTCGGCGGGCTGCAGGTGCAGGCGGCGGACGGCAGCTGGATCGACGCCACCCCGATCCCGGGCAGCTTCGTGTTCAACATCGGCGAGATGCTGGAGATCGCGACCCAGGGCTACCTGACCGCGACGCGGCACCGCGTGGTCAGCCCGCCCCCGGGCGTGGAACGGTTCTCGGTGCCGTTCTTCCTCGGGCCACGCCTGGACGCGGTCGTCGAGCCGCTGACCTTGCCCGCCGAGCTGGCCAAGCAGGCCCGCGGCGTCAGCGAGGACGCCGACAACCCGCTGCTGGCCGCCTACGGCGAGAACGCGCTCGTGGGCTGGCTGCGGTCGCACCCCGAGCTCGCCCGGCGCTGGTGGTCCGACGTGCTGGCGGAGCAGGCGTGACCGGCTCCTGGTCGTTCGACACCCGGCAGATCCACGCCGGCGCGAACCCGGACCCGGCCACCGGATCCCGCGCCACGCCGATCTACCAGACCAGCTCCTACGTCTTCGACGGCGCCGACCACGCCGCCCGCGCGTTCGCCCTGCAGGACCTGGAAACCCACGCCTACACGCGCCTGTCGAACCCGACCACCGGCGTCGCCGAGGCGCGTCTTGCCGACCTCGAATCCGGCGTCGCCGCGGTCGCGGTGGCCAGCGGTCAGGCGGCGGCGTCGCTGGCGCTGCTGAACCTCGCCCGCGCCGGCGACCACATCGTGTCCGCGGCGAGCCTGTACGGCGGGACCTACAACCTGCTCGCCCACACCTTCGCCGACCTCGGGATCGCTGTCACCTTCGTCGACGACCCGGACGACCTCGGCCGGTGGCGCGCCGCGGTGCGGCCGGAGACCAAGGCGTTCTTCGCCGAATCGATCGGCAACCCGCGCGGCAACGTGCTGGACGTCTCGGCCGTGGCCGCCGTCGCGCACGACGCCGGGGTGCCGCTCGTGGTGGACAACACCGTGCCCACCCCGTACCTGGCCCGGCCGCTCGAGCACGGCGCCGACATCGTGGTGCACTCGACGACGAAGTTCCTGTCCGGGCACGGCACCGGGATCGGCGGCGTCGTGGTGGACCGCGGCCGGTTCGACTACGCGGCCGACCCGGAGCGTTGGCCGCAGTTCACCCGGCCCGACCCGAGCTACCACGGCCTGGTGTTCGCCGACGAGTTCGGCGAGCTCGGCTACTCCCTGCGGCTGCGCACCAAACTGGTGCGGGATCTCGGCCCCGCCGTGGCGCCGTTCACCAGTTTCCTGCTGCTGCAGGGGATCGAGACGCTGTCGCTGCGGATGTCCCGGCACAGCCGCAACGCCACGGCAGTCGCGGAATGGCTGTCGGCGCAACCCGAGGTGGCCGAGGTGCACTATGCCGGACTGCCCACCAGCCCGTGGTTCGATCTGGGAAAGCGCTATCTCGGCGGCGGCGCGGGCGGGGTGCTCGCGTTCGACCTGGCCGGCGGGCTGCCCGCGGGCCGCCGGTTCGTCGACGGCCTGACCCTGTTCAGCCACCTGGCCAACATCGGCGACGTGCGGAGCCTGGTCATCCACCCGGCCTCGACCACGCACGCGCAACTGGACCCGGACCAGCAGCTCGCCAGCGGCGTGACGCCAGGTCAGGTGCGGTTGTCGGTCGGCCTGGAGGGCCTCGACGACCTGCTCGCCGACCTCCGGCGCGGGCTCGACGCGACCCACGGGAGGCACTGATGGCCGAGTTCGCCGGCGTCCGCGGCACCATCCACCACCGGCACTGGACCCCGGAGCACCCGCGGGCGCTGGTGGTGTTCTTCCACGGCCTCGGTGAGCACACCGGCAGCTACGAGCCGCTCGCCGCGGCACTGACCAGCGCCGGGTTCGCGCTGTGGGCGCACGACCACGCCGGTCACGGCCGCAGCGACGGCGAACGCGTGCTGATCACCGCGATCGACGACCTGCTCGACGACGCCGCGACTCTCCTCGGGCTCGCCCGCGCGGCCCACCCGGACCTGCCGCTGGTCGTAGCCGGGCACTCGCTCGGCGCCACCGTCGCCACGTTGCTCACCGCGGAACGGCTGCTGCCGTCGGGCACCCGCCCGGCCGCCGTCGTGCTGGCCGGCTCCTCGATCGTCCCGGCGCCTGATGCGGGTGGCGGGCTGGCCGAACTCCTGGCCAGCGGCGTCGACCCGCTCGACCTGCGCAAGGACCCGGGCGAGCTCACTCGCCACCCCGGGTACGCCCAGCAGATCCGCGAAGATCCGCTCACCTGGCAGGGCGGCATCCGCGTCGAGACCCTGGCCGCCCTCGCCGCCGCGGCTGAGCGCCTGCCGGCGGCGGTGTCCGCACTGGACGTCCCGGTGCTGCTGCTGCACGGCGAGAAGGACGACCTCGCCCCGGCCGAAGGTGCGCGGCGGGCGGCGGAACTGCTGCCCGACGCCGAAGCGGTGATCTTCCCCGACGACCTCCACAACATCCTCAACGAACTCGACCGCGACGAAGTCCACGCCACCTTCGTGGACTTCGTGCGGCGCCACCTCCAGGGAGAACGATGAGACGCCTCCTGCCTGCCGCGCTGACCGCGGTGGCCCTGCTCCTCACCGCGTGCGGCACCGGCGGCACACCCCAGGCCGGGACCGCCGTCCAGGCCGCCACGCCGCCCGACGACCAGCTGGACACCGCCGCCACCGTCGACGTCCGGCTGGTGCTGGAACCGACCAGCCTCAACATCTTCGGCACCTCGGGCGCCGCGCTCGACCAGATCCTCCTCGACAACGTCTACCAGGGCCTGGTCACCATCGACACGAACGCCAACGACAAGATCGTGCCCGCGCTTGCCACCTCCTGGGAGACCTCGCCCGACGGCCTCACCTACACCTTCCACCTGGTGCGGGGCGCGAAGTTCCACGACGGCTCGTCGCTGACCTCCGCCGACGTCGCGTGGTCGCTGCAGCAGCAGATCGCGCCGGGCTCGAAGGCCGTCTACGGCGCCAACTTCGCCACCATCGACACCGTGACCGCGCCGGACCCGGCCACCGTGCAGGTCAGGCTCAAGCAGCGGGACAGCTTCCTGCTGTGGAACCTGACCCAGCGCGGCGGCATCGTCTACAAGCAGGGCACCGACTTCGCCACGCTCGACGGCGCCGAGAACGGCAGCGGCCCGTTCACCGTCGCGCAGTGGAACCGCGGATCGAGCATCACCCTGGCCCGCGACGAGAACTACTGGGGCGCCAAGCCCAAGGTCGCCAAGGTGGTGTTCCACTACATCACCGAGCAGAACGCCGCCAACAACGCACAGCTGACCGGGCAGACCGACATCCAGACGGCGGTCGACCCGACGCTGCTGTCCGCGTTCGCAGGCAACAGCGGGTTCGCCGTCCTCAAGGGCACCACGACCGACAAGTTCACGCTCGCCTTCAACGGCGCCCAGGCGCCGTTCACCGACCCCGCCGTGCGGCACGCGATCCGGCAGGCCATCAACAAGCAGGACGTCATCCGCGCCTATGGCGCCGGCCTGGCCATCGGCAGCGCGGTTCCGCCACAGGACCCGTGGTACGAGGACCTCACCGGGATCGACGCCTACAACCCGGACAACGCGCGGAAGCTGCTCGCCGACGCCGGGTTCCCGAACGGGCTGTCCCTGACGCTGACCGTCCCGAGCATCTATCCGGCCGCGATCAGCGACGTGCTGGTGTCCAACCTCAAGCAGGCCGGCATCACTCTCACCGTGCAGCCGGTGGAGTTCCAGACCTGGCTGACCAAGGTGTTTCAGCAGCACGACTTCCAGCTCAGCCTCGTCGACCACGCCGAGCCGCGCGACCTGGCCAACTACACCAAGCCGGGCTACTACTTCGGCTACGACGACAAGCAGGTGCAGGACTGGTACGCCCAGGCGCGGCTGGCGGCCACCGACGCCGAGCGGGACGCGCTGCTCAAGCGGGTCGGCAGGCAGATCTCCGAGGACGCGGCGACCGACTGGCTGCTGCTCGGCCAGGCCAGCACCGTGGTGCGAACCGGCGTGTACGGCGTGCCGCAGAACGAAACCAGCAACCGCTTCAACCTGAGCACGGTCGCGGTCGCCAAGTGACGCTGTTCGTGCTGCGCCGCGCCGGGCTGCTGGTGGTGTCGCTGCTCGTCGCCAGCCTGCTCGTGTTCGTGTTGTTGCGGCTGCTCCCTGGCGACGTCGCCGCCACCATCGGCGGTATCCAGGCGAGCCCGGAGCAGCTGGCCGCGATCCGCGCCGGTCTCGGCCTGGACCGCTCGCTCGCCGTCCAGTACGGCGACTGGCTGACCGGGGTGCTGCGCGGCGACTTCGGCCGCTCGCAGCTCAACGGCACCTCGGTCAGCGCCGAACTCGCCGCCAAGCTGGAGGTGACCGCGCCGCTGATCGCCGGGGCGATCGCCGTCGCCGTCGCGGTCGCGGTGCCGCTGGGCACCTGGGCGGCGGTCCGGCACCGCGGCTGGGCCGGCGGCGGCATCAGCGCGCTGGCCCAGATCGGCATCGCGGTGCCGGCGCTGTGGCTCGCGCTGGTGCTCGTGCTGGTGTTCTCGGTGACCCTGGGCTGGCTGCCGGCTCAGGGCTTCCCCGTCGACGGGTGGGCCGAACCCGGAGCGGCACTGGAAAGCCTGGTGCTGCCGTGGATCGCGCTCGGCCTCACCGAAGGCGCCGTGCTGCTGCGGTTCGTGCGGTCCGCCGTGCTGGGTGTGCTGCACTCGGACTACCTGCGCACCGCGCGCGCCAAGGGCCTGACCCGCACCCGGGCGCTGCTGCGGCACGGGTTCCGCAACGCCGCCGTGCCGGTGGTGTCGGTGCTCGGGTTGCAGCTGGCCACCCTGGTCGTCGGCACGATCGTGATCGAGCGGGTGTTCACGCTGCCCGGCGTGGGCAGCATGCTCGTCACCGACGTCGGCAACCGCGACCTGGTCAAGGTGCAGGGCGAGGTGTTCGCCGTCGTCGCCGCGGTGATGCTGATCGGCTTCGCCGTCGACCTCGTGCACCGGATCGTCGACCCGCGGCTGCAGGAGGCGCGATGAGCCGCGCCGCCGCGACGCGCCGCCGCCGCGCGCTGCGCACCGTGCTGAGGGCGCTCGTCCGCCGCCCGGCCGGCGTGTTCGGGCTGGCCGTGTTCGCCCTGCTCGTGCTGGGTGCCGTGGTGTCGCTGTTCTGGACCCCGTTCGACCCGCAGGCCACCGATCCCGGCCGGGCGTGGCTGCTGCCGTTGCAGGACGGGCACCTGCTGGGCACCGACCGGATCGGGCACGACCAGTTCAGCCAGCTGCTCGCGGGCAGCCGCGAAACGCTGGTCGCCGCGGTGGCGTCCGCCGCGCTGGCGACCGTGCTCGGGCTCGCGCTCGCCCTGCCCGCGGCGCTCGCGCCGCGCTGGATCAGCGCGCCGGTGATCCAGTTGATCGACATCCTCGTCGCGTTCCCCGTGCTGCTGCTGGCGATGGTGCTCGCCGCGGTGTACGGCAGCTCGCTGGCCACCGTCGTCGCGGCGATCGGCATCGGGTTCGGCGTCGCGGTCGCCCGCGTCGCGCGGGCCGAGCTGGCCGCGGCGCGCAGCAGCGACTACGTGCTCGCCGCCCGCGCCGCCGGCGCCCGCACCGGGCGGATCATCCGCAAGCACCTGCTGCCCGCGCTCGCGCCGACGCTCATCGTGCAGCTGTCACTGGTGATGGCGCTGGCCGTGCTCGCCGAGGCGGCGCTGACCTACCTGGGCTACGGCAGCTCACCGTCCACCCCGTCCTGGGGCGGCATGCTGCACGAGCAGCAGGCCTACATCAGCGCCCGGCCGTTGCTGGTGATCTGGCCGGGACTGGCGGTGGCGCTGACCGTGCTGGGGTTCAACCTGCTCGGCGACGCGCTGCGCGACGCGACCGACCCACGCCTGCGGAGCAGCCGATGACCTTGCTGGAAGTGTCCGGGTTGACCGTCCACATCGGAGGGAAACGCGTGCTGGACGGGGTCGGCCTGTCACTGGCGGCGGGGGACAGCCTCGGGCTCATCGGGGAGTCCGGCTCGGGCAAGTCGCTGACCGCCCTGGCGGTGCTCGGCCTGCTGCCCGAGGATGCCCGCGTCGAGGGCAGCGTGCGGCTCGACGGCGCCGAGCTGCTCGGGCTCGGCGACCGCGCGTTGTCGCGCATCCGCGGCGAACGGGTCGCGATGGTGTTCCAGGAACCGCTGACCGCGCTCAACCCGCTGATGCGGGTGGGCAAGCAGATCGCCGAACCGCTGCGCCTGCACCGCGGTCTGTCGCGGCGGCAGGCCCGTGCGGAGGCGGTGCGGCTGGCGGCCGAGGTGGGACTGCCCGATCCCGAGCACGCCGTGCGGGCGTTCCCGCACCAGCTCTCCGGCGGGCAGCGGCAACGCGTCGGTATCGCGATGGCGTTGGCTTGCCGCCCTGCGCTACTGATCGCCGACGAGCCGACCACCGCGCTGGACGTGACCGTGCAGGCGGAGATCCTGCGGCTGATCCGCGGGCTCGCCGAGGAGCAGGGCAGCGCGCTGCTGTTCATCACCCACGACCTGGCGGTGCTGGCCCAGGTGGCGCGGCGGGTCGTGGTCCTCGGCGGCGGGCGGGTGCTGGAGGAGGGCTCGCTGCGGGAGATCCTGCACGCGCCCGCACACCCCTACACCCGCACTCTCCTGGACGTGGCCCGGGCGGAGTCGGTGGAGGTGACGGGATGACGGTTCTGCTGTCGGCCGAGGGGCTGCACCGGTCCTTCCGCCTGCCCCGGCGCTCGCTGTTCGGCCCACGCGGCGAGCGGCACGCCGTGCGCGACGTGTCCCTGTCCGTCGAAGCCGGGCGGCACCTGGGCATCGTCGGTGAGTCCGGGGCAGGCAAGTCCACCCTGCTGCGGCTGCTGCTCGCGCTCGACCGGCCCGACTCGGGCGCCGTCCACTACCGCGGCCGCCCCGTCGAGGGCGGGCGGCTGACCTGGTTCCGGGAAGCCGTGCAGGTCGTGCTGCAGGACCCGATGAGCTCGCTGGACCCGCGCAGCGTCGTCCGCGACATCGTCGCCGAACCGCTGGAGTGCCTGCGGGTGCCCGGCGACCACGACGAGCGCGTGGCCGAGGTGCTCACCGACGTCGGCCTGGAACCGGACGCCGCCTGGCGCTACCCGCACGAGTTCTCCGGCGGTCAACGTCAGCGCATCGCGATCGCCCGCGCGCTTGCGCCCCGTCCCGAGGTGCTCGTCGGCGACGAACCGTTCTCCGCGCTGGACGCGTCCGTGCGTGCCCAGGTCATCGCGCTGGTCCGCGACCTCGCTACCCGGTTCGGGCTCACCCTCGTGCTGGTCTCGCACGACCTCGGGGTCGTGCGGCAGCTGTGCGACGAGGTGATCGTCCTGCGGGACGGCGCGGTCGCCGAGCGCGGCGACACCGCCGACGTCCTGCAGGCGCCCCGCCATCCCTACACCCGGGCCCTGCTGGCCGCGGTCCCGCGGCTGCCCGAGGAGGTGCCATGACCGCGTTCAAGCTCGGTTTCCTCACCCACGTCCACGGTCCGGGCAAGGACCGCGCGACCGTGCTGCGGGATCTGCTGGAGGTGTTCACGGCCGCCGAGGAGCTCGGGTTCGACGGGGGGTGGGTGGCCCAGCACGACGTCCGCGGCGACTACGGGCGTCTGCCCTCACCGCTGGTGTTCTTCGGCGCCGTGGCGGCGCGCACGTCCCGCCTGCGGCTGGGCACCGCTGTCACAGTGCTGCCGCTGGAGGACCCGGTACGCCTGGCCGAGGATGCCGCCGTGCTCGACGCGCTCTCCGGCGGCAGGCTGGAGCTCGGCCTCGGCACCGGAGGCGCGAACCAGGAAGCCTTCGCTGTGTTCGGGCACGATGCCGCGCGGCGCCGCGACCTGTTCGACGACCGGCTCGCCACCCTGCGCCCGGCGCTGCGCGGCGACCGGGGGCGATCGCGGCCGAGATGAAAGGCGGCGTGGGCACCGCGAGCACTGTCCTGCCCGACGGCACCGTGGTCGCCACCTCGGCGGCGCTCACCGTGCCCGAGGCGTACCGCTTCGCCGGCGGGGGCCAGGACGAGCTGGCGCTGAGCGTGCGCCCGTCCCACGGCCTCGGCGACGGCGACACCGTGTTCTCGGTCGCCACCGGCGCCACGGCGGCCGGGGTCTGTGGGATCCCCGCCGCCGAGGCGCCGTGGGCTCCCTACTTGACCGTCGCCTTGTCGAGGATCAGGTACTTGTAGGTGTTCCAGTCCACGCCGCGCACCGAGCCGGTGTAGACGTTGGTCACCGTCGTCGACACCAGGTTGATGACGAACTGCTCGTCGCTGAGGAGCTGGGTGTAGGCGTCGTACGCGGCGTGTGCCGCCGCGCTGTCCGGGTCCGGCTGCTCCCAGACCCTCTCGACGAGCGCGGCGTAGTCGGCGGACCGGTAGCCCGACAGGTTGCCCTCCGGCTTGAACGGCGCGGCGCCGGTCGCCAGGGTGGCCGGGCTGTTCTGGCCGAAGCCGTGCGGGTTGATCCACAGCTGGGACCGGCCGCTGTTGAGGGTCTGGGTCAACGCGGCCCCGTCCAGCGGTTCGAGTTCGACCTTGATGCCGATGTCGGCCAGGTTGTTCTGCACGATCGCGGCGACCGACTTGGCCGGTGCCAGTGCCGTGTTGTACGACAGGCGCAGTGGCTGCGCCGGCGCGCCGCCTGCCTCGGTGAGCAGATCCCTGGCCTTGGTGAGGTCACGGGTGTAGCGCGTGGCGAGTTCCTGGTTGTAGGCCGGTGAGTCGGGTGACCACGGTGCGCTGTTGACCGAACCGGTGTCACCGAACACCTCGTGGAGGATGCGTTCGCGGTCGACGGCGTAGGCGATGGCCTGGCGCACGGCGCGGTGGGACAGCGCCGGGTCGGTCACGTTGGCGCCGATGTAGTAGTTGACGTCCCAAATGTTCTCGGGCTCGACGGTGTAGGCGTCGTTGCCGCGGAACGGGGTGAGCGCCTGCACGCTGGCGTCCACCACTACGTTCGTCTGGCCGGACCGTACCGAGTTCAGCAGGGCGGTCTCGTCGGGAATGACCTTCAGGTCCACCTCCTCGACCTTCGGCGCGCCGTTCCAGTAGTCGTCGTTGCGGACCAGCCGCACCTGCTGGCCGCGCTGCCAGCCGGCGAACTTGAACGGGCCGGTCCCGATGAACTGCTCGCCGGCCTTGAGCTGGTCCGGGGTCTCCCGGTCGGTCAGCAGGACGAACTCGAGCAGGTCGAAGAGGTTCACCAGCGGGTGCGCCAGGTGCAGGACCGCGACGTGGGGGTCGGCGGTGTCGACCGCGGTGACGGCGGCCGCCGCGGGGCGCAGCTGCGACGCCGCGGCGGCCGAGGCGTAGGTCTTCAGCGAGTAGGCGACGTCCTCGGAGGTCAGCGGGCGTCCGTTGTGGAATTTCACGTCGTCCCGCAGGGCCAGGGTCACGGTCCGGCCGTCGGGGGAGACGGTCCAGGACTTCGCGACGGCGGGCTGCGGTGTGCCGGTGGCCCGGTCGTAACGGATCAGCGTGTCGTAGAGCAGCCTGCCGATCGTCATCGACGTGGTGCTCTGGCTGTAGATCGCCGACGGGGTGAGGTCCGACAGGGTGCCGACGACGAGTGTGCCGCCGGCCGCGCCGGAGGCTTGCTTCGCCTGGTCGACCGCGGACGAGCAACCGGCCGCGACGGTGACCGCGGTGAGCGCGGCGGCCAGGCGCAGCAGCCAGGTCCGTGGACGGGAGCGGGTCATGGAGTCTCCTTCTCGGATGGGGAGTGGCGGCGACGCTGGATCGCCGGGTCGGGGACCGGCACGGCCGCGACGAGGGTTCGGGTGTAGTCCTGGGCCGGGGAGCCGAACACCGTGCGCGCGGGCCCGGTCTCCACGATCCGGCCGGACTCGAGGAGCGCCACCCGGTCGGCGATTTCGCTGACCACGGCCAGGTCGTGGCTGATGAACAGCGCGGCGAAACCGAACTCGGCGCGCAGCTGCGTGAACAGCTCCAGGATGCGGGACTGGACCGAGACGTCGAGAGCGCTGGTCGGTTCGTCGGCGACGACGAGCCGCGGGGACAGGGCGAGTGCGCGGGCGAGGGCGGCGCGCTGGCGCTGGCCGCCGGAGAGTTCGCCCGGACGGCGCCGGCCGGCCGCGGCGGGCAGGTGCACCGCGTCGAGCAGCTCGGCCACCCGCCGCCGGATCCGGGCGCGGTCGCCGGCTCCGTGCACGACGAGCGGTTCGGCGACGCAGTCGTCGATCGTCCACAGCGGATCGAGGGAGGCGGCCGGGTCCTGCGGCACCAGGGCGAGGTCGCGGCGCAGCGCCCGCAGCTCGGCGCGGCGGAGCGTGCGCGGGTCCCGTCCGAGCAGTCGCACCGTGCCGCTGGTGGGCGGCGTGACGGCCAGGGCGACGCGCCCGATGGTCGTCTTGCCGGAGCCGGATTCGCCGACCAGGCCGAGCACCTCACCCGCCCGCAGCTGCAGGGACACGCCCTCGAGCGCGGTGAAGGCCGGCGCCCGGCCCCGGCCCGGGTGGACGACGGACACGCCCTCCAGGTCGACCACCCGGTCCTCGGCAGGCGTCCCGGCCTCCCGCGAGTCCGTCGTGCTCAGTCGCGGCACGGCGGCCAGCAGCTCCTTGGTGTAGGAGGCCTGGGGCGTGCGGAACAACTCGGCCACACCGGCTTCCTCGACCACGTTGCCGTCGCGGAGGACGACGACGCGATCCGCGAGGTCGGCGACCACCCCCAGGTTGTGGGTGATCAGGAGGATCGCGGTGCCGGTCTCGTCCCGCAGCCGGCGCAGCAGGTCCAGGATCCCGGCCTGCACGGTGACGTCGAGGGCGGTGGTCGGTTCGTCGGCGATGATCAGCCGGGGGCGCCCGGACAGGGCGAGCGCGATGACCACGCGCTGCTTCTGGCCGCCGGAGAGCTGGTGCGGGTACCAGTCCAGGCGCCGCTCCGGATCCGGGATCTCGACGGTGCGGAGCAGTTCCACGGCCCGGTCCC
Organism: Amycolatopsis tucumanensis; assembly: GCF_021654135.1. Lineage (GTDB taxonomy): Bacteria > Actinomycetota > Actinomycetes > Mycobacteriales > Pseudonocardiaceae > Amycolatopsis_E > Amycolatopsis_E tucumanensis. The sequence continues at coordinate 30,464 of NZ_JAKGSD010000026.1, forward strand.
GAGCGGTGGCCTTGTCGAAGCCCGGGCGCAGCCGCAGCGCTTCGATCAGCTGGCGGCCGATCGTCTGCACCGGGTTCAGCGCCGTCTGCGGTTCCTGGAACACCATCGCGGCCACCCCGCCGCGGAGCCGGTTGAGGGTGCGTTCGTCCGCGCCGACCACCTGGGTTCCGGCGAGCACGATCGACCCCTCCGCGCGGGCTCCGTCCGGCAGCAGCCCGAGAACCGCGCGCGCGGTGAGGGACTTGCCGGAACCGGACTCGCCGACGAGGGCGACGATCTCGCCCGGTGCGACGTCGAGGTCGATGCCGTCGACCGCGCGGGCCCGGTCGGAGCGGGTGCCGAAGCTGACTGCCAGGTTCTCGATGCGCAGCAGCGAGGCGTCGGTGTCAGTCACGGCCTGCCTTCCCGAGTGCCTGGGCGATGAGGTAGAAGCCGACGCTGAGGGCGACCACGACGGCGAGCGGCGCGACCGCGAACCACGGCCGGATCTCGATGTAGAGCAGGGAATCCGCGATCACGCCGCCCAGCGACGGCGCCGGGGGCCGCACGCCGATGCCGAGGAAGCTCATCGCGCTCTCGGCGAAGATCGCCCCCGAGAACGCCAGCGCGACGTGGACCGCGACCGGTTCCAGCGAGTTCGGCAGCACGTGCCGCCGCAGCACCCACCCGCCGGGCGCGCCGATGACCCTGGCGGACTCGACGAACGGCAGTTCCCGCACACGCAGCACCTGGGACCGGATCAGTCGGCCCACGATGGGCGCTTCGGTCACCACGATCACGGTGATCACCGTCGGCGTGCCGGGGCCGGCGACGAGCGCGAGCAGGACGCCGAGGATCAGGGCGGGGAACGCGAGGACGACGTCGAAGACCCGCTGTGTGATCAGGTCCGCCAGCGGGCGCGTGGTGGCCAGGAGACCGATGAGGATCCCCAGGACGGTGCCCGCCGGAACGGCGATCACGGCCACCAGCAGGCTGGTCCGGGCGCCGTGGAACACGCGGGCGGCGATGTCGCGGCTGAGCTGGTCGGTGCCGAACAGATGACCCGCGCCCGGCGGCAGCAGCTGCGAGCCCGCGACCTGCTGGACCGGGTCCCAGGAGGTCAGCAGCGGCGCGAACAGGCCGGCGAGGCAGACCATCGCGACCAGCACCACGCCGGCCAGACCCGCCCCGCGGGTCAGTGACGCGGCGAACCGGTGCCGGCTGCGCCAGGAATCCCGCGCGGCGGGCCCGGGCGGCGCCGGCGGTGCGGCCGGTTCGAGCTGGTGGGACAGTTCGCTCATGGCCGGCCCTCCAGGCGGACGCGCGGATCGAGGAACGCGTGGGCGAGGTCGGTGACGATCTGGATCACGACGAACACCGCGACCGACAGCAGCACCAGCGCCTGGACCACCGGGTAGTCCCGGGCTCCGACGCTCTGCGTCAGCAGTTGACCGAGCCCCGGCCAGGCGAAGATCGCCTCGACCAGCACCGCACCGCTGAGCAGGGCGCCGGTCTGCAGGCCGAGCACCGTCAGGAATGTCGGCAGCGCGTTGCGCAGCGCCCCCCGGGTGAGGATGCGCCGGGCCGGGGTGCCCAGGGCGCGGGCGGTGAGCACGTAGGGCTGGCGCCATTCCCGCCGCAGCGCCTCCGACAGGAACCGGGTCAGCGCCGCCGCCACCGGCAGGGCCAGGCACGTCGCGGGGAGCACCAGGTACTGGGCGGTGATGTCCAGGCTGGCGAAGTAGCCCTCGGGTGGGATGCCGCTCGCGGGCAGGACCGGCAGCAGCACGGCGAACACCAGCACGAGCAGGACACCGCTGACGAACGGCGGCACCGCGATCGACACCGTCACGAGCGTGCCGAGCACGGTGTCCAGCCACCGCCGCGGGCGCACCACCCAGGCGATCGAAGCCACCAGGCTGAGTGCGACGGCGACGACGACCGCGGTCACGGTCAGCACGAGCGTGTTGGCCACTCCGTGACCGATGAGCGAGCCGATCGGTCCGCCGATCACGTACGAGGTGCCGAAGTCCAGCCGCAGCACGTTACCCAGCCAGTGCCAGTACTGGTAGACCAGCGAGTGGTCCAGGCCCAGCTGGGCGCGGACGGCCGCGATCGTGTCCGGAGCAGCGTCGGTGCCGGCGATGACGCGGGCAGGGTCGCCGGGCACCAGGCGCAGCGCGACGAACACCACGATCGAGGCGAGCAGCAGCACCAGCACACCGGAGCCGATGCGGGTGAGCAGGTGGCGGCGCATCAGGCCACGCCCTCTTCCAGCCGGGCCAGGTACGTCGCGGTGTTCTTCCCGGCGATGGCGCTGCCCTCGGCGTCGGAGGGCAGGTGGTCGCCGGTGTCCCGGCGCCACCGGTGCAGCAGCTCGGCCAGCTCTGCTTGGACCGCGGCGTACTCGGGCCGCCCGGCGACGTTCACGGTTTCGCCCGGATCGGCCACGAGGTCGTAGAGTTCCACGGCCGGCCGCGGTCCGGCGTAGCGTCCGGCGACCGCGGCGCCGGACGGGCTGTCCGCGATGTCCAACGGCAGCACCAGTTCCGGCCGTGCGGCGTAGTTCTCGAGGTAGCTGAAGCGTTTGGTGCGCACGGCGCGGATGGGGTCGTAGCTGTCGTGGTAGGTCTTCTCGGTGAAGACCTCCGTGCGGGCGTCGGCCGTCTCGGTGCCGAGCACCTGCCCGGCATGGGAGACGCCCTGCACCGCGGCGGGGACCTCGACGCCGAGCAGTTCCAGCACCGTCGGGACCAGGTCGACCCCGCTGAAGAGACCGTCGAGGCGCCGCGGTGCGATGCCGCGGCCGCGCGGCGGCCGGATCATGAAGGCGATGCCGGTGCCCGCCGCGTACAGGGTGGACTTCGCGCGGGGGAACGCCGCGCCGTGGTCGGTGTGGAAGACGACCCACGTGTTCCCGGACAGGCCGTGCCGGTCGAGGGCGTCCAGCAAGCGGCCCAGTGCGGCGTCGGCCTTCGCGATCGCGCCGTGGAAGCCGGCGAGGTCGGCGCGGACCTGCGGGGTGTCGGGCAGGTGGTCCGGCACCGTCACGGTCGCCGGATCCGGGTGGGTGTAGCGGTCTTCGGGATAGGGCCGGTGTGTTTCGAAGAAGCCGGCGTTGAGCAGGAAGGGCCGGTCGCCGATCCGGCCGAGGAAGTCCTCGGCGAGCGCGACGACGTGGTCGCAGAACGAGTTCGAGACGTCGTATTCGGCGTACCCGAGGCGGCCGGGGTCGGAGCTCTCGTGCTGCATCCCGAACAGCGCGGTGTGCCAGCCCCGTGCCGCGAGCACGGCGGGCAGCGTTTCGACGTCGTCGTGGTACTCCCAGCCGTGGTGCGCCAGGCCGACCAGCCCGTTGTGGTGGGGGTAGCGCCCGGTCAGGATCGACCCCCGGGCGGGGGAGCACAGGGGCGCGGTGGCGTGGGCGTCGGTGAGGACGATGCTGTCGGCGGCCAGCTCGTCGGTACGGGGGCCGGCGACTCCTTCGGCGCCGTAGCTGGGCAGGTGGCGGCCCAGGTCGTGCCAGTGGACGAGCACGACGTTGTCGGGGGTGTCGGGCACAGCTGTGCTCTCTTCCTTCTCTCTCAGGCGGCCACGCGGAAGCCGGCGTGGCCGGTCGAGCTGTCCGGGGTGTTGGCCGTGCGCGCCGAGGTGCGGTACCGGCGGCAGTAGGACGCATGACACAGGTAGGAACCGCCACGCAGCACCGGGCGGGGATCCCCGGCGCGGAACGTGTCCGCGGTCCACTCCCACACGTTGCCGGTGGTGTTCAGGAGTCCGAACCCGTTGGGCTCGAAGGAATCCACCGGGACGGTCCCCACCGGCCCCTCGGGCCGGTGCGGGAATTCGCCGCGCCAGACGTTCATCCGGTGGTCGTCGAACTCGGCACCCCAGGGGAACGGCTGCTGCACCAGACCGCCGCGGGCGGCGAACTCCCACTCGGCCTCGGTCGGCAGCCGGGCCCCCGCCCAGCGGCAGTAGGCGAGGGCGTCGGAGTGGGAGACGTGGACGACCGGGTGCGTGGCACGGTCGTCGATGGCCGACCGTGGGCCTTCCGGGTGCCGCCAGTCGGCGCCGGGCACGACACGCCACCACGGTGCGGCCGCGACCGCCGGTGTGGGCGGGGCGTCCGGCGGCAGGAGCCCGGCGAAGACCAGCGAGTCGCCGTACTGCTCGGCGCTGGTGCGGTAGCCGGTGTCGGCGACGAAGGCCGCGAACTCGGCGTTGGTGACGGCGTGCGGTGCGATGGCGAACGCGGCCACCTCGACCTCGCGCACCGGTCCCTCCCCGTCGCCGGGATGGGCGAGGGAGTCGTCACTGCCCATGAGGAAGCGCGCCGCGGGCAGGTCGATCAGGCCGGTGGTACGGGACCGCGCCGCGGGCGGCGGTGTTCCGGCGTGCTCGCCGGGCGGACGGCCCGGGGTGCAGCAGGTCATGATCCCGCCCCCTGAGCGGTGAAGGCGAATCGCTCCCAGAGGAAGACGGGAGACTGGGGCGTGTAGGTGCCCTCGATTTGGAACAGCAGGTAGCGGCCCGCGCCGCGCACGTATTCGTGGTCGTCGTCGGCCGCCGCGGCCACGGTGTCCCGGAAGGGCCGCACATGCTCGGGTGGCAGGGCGGTGAGCGCGTTGAGCGCCTCCAGGCGGACCGGGGCGGGGTGCGCGGCGGCCGAGAGTCCGGAAAGGACCGCCACGGCGTTCTCGTCGCCGGCAAAACGGGCGAGGGACTCGGCCGCGGGGATCACGACGAAGGGGTCGGGATCGTTGCCGACGACGGCGCGCAGCCGCGCCGCCTGCTCGGTCGCCGCGGCGCCGAGCGCGAGGATCCCGATCGCGCCCCAGCGGCGGACCGTCGCGTCGGGGTCGTCCAGGGCGCGGAGAAAACGGGGCAGTTCCGCGGGATCCTGGCGGGTCACCGCGTCGGCGACGTCGAGGACGCGCTCCAGCGGGTACCGGCCCGGCTCGCGGCTGCGCTCGTAACCCTCCACGGGGGAGCCTTCGGGCAGGAAACCGTTGTCGTGCACCGCGAGCAGGTGGGCGCGCAGCGCGCGGGCCAGGCGCTCCTCGACCGCGGCGTGGTGCGGATCGCCCACCAGGTTGACGACTTGGTCGGGGTCGCGGACGGTGTCGTAGAGCTCGACACCGGGCTTGGGGCGCCAGAACGCGTCCTGGACGGGGTCCAGCCGGCCGGCCCGGTGCCCCTCCTCCCACGACTGGTAGGCCGCGGCGAGCCAGGCGAACCCGAGGTGCCGGCCGTGGGGGCGGTGCGGGTGGTAGTTGCGGATGTAGCGGTACCGGGCGTCGCGCACCGTGCGGATGACGTCCGGGCGTTCGTCCATGCGGTTGCGCATGCCGAAAGCGAGCCCGGCCGCCGGGTCGAAGGCCTGCTGCGCGAGGCTGAGTCCCTGCATGTGGCCGGGGATCTCCCCGCCGGCGAGGTCCACCAGGGTGGGCGGGATGCGGATCGTGCTCACCGCGGCTTCGATCCGCGTGCCGCGCGCGGGGAAGCGAGCGGCGAAGCGGTCCGGCGCCGCGATGATCAGCGGCACGTGGAGCCCCTCGTCGTAGAGGAACCGTTTGGAGCGCGGGTGGACGCCGCCGTGGTCGGAGGTGTGGATGACGATCGTGTCGCCGGCCAGTCCGTCCGCGGTCAGCTGGGCGAGGAGTTCGCCGACGAAGGCGTCCAGGTTCGCGATGTGCCGGTAGTGGCGCGCGAGGTCGCCGCGCACGGCCGGCGTGTCCGGCAGGTAGGCGGGCACCCGGACCGCCGTGGGTGCGACCTCCGGAGTCTCCGGTGTGAACACCGAGCTTTCGTGTGTGCCGTCGAAGTTGAACACGGCGAGGAACGGGGCACCGGCCGGACGGTTGCGCCAGTGCGCGTCCGGTGAGCTCTCGTGCCAGATTGCGGCCGGGTCGAGGGTGGCGTTGTAGTCGGTTTTGGCGTTGTTGGTGCAGTAGTAGCCGAGATCGCGCAGGATCTCCGGGTACGTCCGCATCCAGCCGGGGATCTCGGCGCGGGCGCGCTGGTGGTTGGCCGGCGCGTTGCTCTCCGGGGCCACGCCGGTGAGCAGCGCGAACCGGGAGGGCGCGCACACCGGAGCGGCACTGAAGGCGTGCTCGAAGACGACACCGCGCCGGGCCAGGGCATCCAGGTGGGGAGTCCGGGCGTGCGGGTCGCCGTAGCAGCCGAACCGGGGCGGACAGTCCTCACCGACGATCCACAGGATGTTCGGACGCTGGTCCGGCGGCATGCGCTGCTCCTTGCACTGCGTTGCACCGAGGCTTGTTACACGTGTAACTTGACTGCCGCAGAGTTACACGTGTCATCAGCCGGGGCAAGTGATCCCAGAATGTGGAGGGCCGCGCGTGACCAGTGGTTCCGGGTCTCGCCCGACCAGCGCCGACGTGGCGCGGCTGGCCGGGGTCTCCAGGGCGACGGTGTCCTATGTGCTCAACGGCAAGGACGGCCACCGGGTCAGCGAGGCGACGCGGGACAAGGTGCTCGCCGCGGTGCGGACCCTGGACTACGCGCCGAACGCGGCGGCGCGGACGTTGCGCGCCGGGCACGGCGACGTGGTGCTGATGCCGCTGCCCAGCCTGCCGCTGAGCCCGCCGATCGACGCGAACATCCAGCACCTGGACCGCGAGCTCGCCGAGCGGGGCCTGCGCCTGTTGCTGCACGGTGACCGCTCCGGCGCCGGCGCGGCCGGTGTGCGGTCCTTCGCCGAGCTGCGTCCCGCGGCCGTGTTGCTGGACGCGCACCGGTGCACCCCGTCGGCGGTGCGCCTGCTCACGGGGGCCGGTGCGGTGGTGCTGGCGATCGGCAAGCCGCGCAGCGTGCGTGTGCCGTACCTGCCGATGGACTCCGTCGCGGTCGCCCGCCTGGCGACGCGTTACCTCCTCGACCGGGGGCACCGGCGCCTGGCGTGCCTGGTGCCCGGACCGCCGCTCGTGCCGCTGTCCGAGCCGCGGTTCGCCGCGGTGGCCGGCCTGGCAGCGGACGCCGGGGTGCCGGTGGAACGGGTGGACTGCCACATGGACGTGGACAGCCTGCGACCGGCGGTTGCCCGCTGGCGCGGGTCGGCTCGTCGCCGGCCGACGGCCGTGTACGCCTACAACGACGAGTTCGCGCTGCTGCTGATCGAGGCGTTGCGCGGGGCCGGTCTGCGGGTTCCCGGGGACATCGCGGTGATCGGCTCGGGGAGCTTCCCCATGGGAGCCGTGCTGCGCCCGACGCTGACGACGACGCACATCCCGGCCGGGCAGATCGCGCGGGCGCAGGCGTCGACGGTGCGGCGCCTGCTGGACGGGGAGCCGCTGAACCACGAGGAGATGGCCGCGGCGATGCAGCCGGTCCTCACGGTGCGCGAGTCGGCCTGATCGTCACCGCGGGCGGCGAGCGAAGCTCCCGCCGGCCACGACGGCCTGACGGGAACCCCCTGCGCGCCGGTCTCCTCGCCGGGCGACCGGCTGCCGGAAGGCCGTCGTGTCCTCGGTTGGTCGTCCGGAGCGCGCCGCTAGCGTCCTTCTTCCGGCGGGGCCTGCAGTGATCGCAGGCGCTCGGTGAAGACCTTGTTCTGGTCGCGGGTGGCGCCCGGTGTCCGGCCGTGGCCCCAGCCGAGCCAGCGGCGGTACTCGCCGAAGCGCTCGTCCCGTTCGAGCGCTTCCTCATCGGTCAGCGGCGACCCCTCGGGTGCGGGGCCGGACAGCGGCGCCACGAACAGCGCGTCGGCCGGACAATGCGCCTCGCACAGGAAGCAGGTCTGGCAGTCGGCCTGCCGGGCGATCACCGGGTGCCCGCCGGGGACGGCGTCGAACACGTTGGTGGGGCACACCTCGACGCAGATGTCGCAGTCGATGCACCGCCTGCTGCTGATCACTTCGATCACGCGGTGCGCACCTCCTCGGGCGCGGTCCAGACCTCGTCCAGACCGCCACTGCGGATTCGGTGTGTGCAGGCGGGGTCGGTGTAGGGTGCGTCGTCCCGGATCTGCAGGCCCCGGGACTCCCGGCGGCTCAGCGCGCTGGCGTACATCCACCGCGCGTGGGCGAGCATGGCCGCCGTCTGCCTGCCGTGCACCCCGTCCGGCGCGAGCCCGTCTGCCGCGGTGCGCCACAGGTCGTCCAAAACGGACAGTGACTCCCGGAGCCCGCGCTCGGTGCGGAACCTGTTGCGGGCGAGCGGGAGCACGTGCTCCTGGACCGTCGCCACCACCTCCTGGTGCCGGATGCCGGCCCGGCCGCGTGGCCGCAGGCCGGCCTGGCCCCGGGCGGTCAGGGGAGACCGCCCGGGTGGTCGTGCGGCCGCGAACCGAGCGGCCGCGTCCCCGGCCCAGCCACCCGAGGAGATCGCCCAGGACCCGTTGTGGCTGCCGCCGCCGGTGACCGCGCCGGTGACGAGCTCCCGGGACGCCGCGTCACCGGCGACGAAGAGCCCCGGCACCGTCGTCGCGCATCCTTCATCGGTGACCCGCAGGCCACCGGTCCCGCGCACGGTGCCCTCCAGCACGAAGCGCACCTCGAACCGTTCGGTGAACGGGTCGATGCCCATCTTGTCCAGCGGCAGGAAGAAGTTCGGCTGTGACCAGCGCATCGCGGACCGCACCTCGGGTCCGGCCTTGTCGAGCCGGGCGTACACGGGACCGCGCAGGGCCGCCCGCTGCAGCGCGACGCCGCTGCTGGCGGGCATCGAGCTGGGCAGCTCGCCGCCGTCGGCGTCGGTGAAGGTCGCGAACTGGTACATCAGGCCCTTCGTCTGCGCACCGAAGGCGGGCGCGATGCCGTACTGGCAGGAGAACTCCATCCCGGACAGCTCGGCACCGGCCTCGGCCGCCATCAGCGCCCCGTCGCCGGTGTCCACGTTCAGCCCGAGCGCGCCGGACAGGAACGCGCAGCCCCCGGTGGCCAGCACGACCGCGCCGGCCCGGATCTCCCACCGCGCACCGCCCTGCTGGCGGCGGATGCCGGCGGCGCCGGTCACCACGCCCTCGGGATCGGTGAGCAGCTCGGTGGCGGGCGAGTGGTCCAGGATCACCACACCCGCCCGCTTGACCTGACGGCGCATCAACCGCAGGTACTCCGGTCCCTGCAGGCTGCCCCGGTACTGTTCGCCGCTGTCGGTGACGGGGAACGGGTAGCCCCACTCGGCGAGTTCACCGACTGCCTCCCAGGTCCGTTCGAGGATGCGGACCATCCAGCTCCGCTCGGTGAGCCCGCCCGCCGCCGCCTCGCGGGCGGCGATCGCCCGGTCGCGGGCCGCGCGGTCCGGTGGCAGGTACCAGAGGTTGTTGCCGCCGGCGGCGGCCGAACCGGAGGTGCCGCAGTAACCCTTGTCCGCCAGGGCGACGCGGACCCCGCGGGCCGCGGCGGCAAGGGCCGCCCAGGTGCCCGCCGGGCCGCCGCCGAGCACGAGCACGTCGACTTCGGCGGGGACCGCGGTGGGGCGTCGCGTTCGGGGCATCGGTCGGGCCGCCCGGTCTCAGGCCGCGGCGCGGACACCCGGCGCGAGCCAGGCGTCGACGTCGAACGGTGCGGTTGCCAGCTTCTGCGCGACGAGGAAGGACAACGTGTCCCGGATGGTCTGGATGTCCGCCACGGTGGGCGCCGGGTCCCCGAACACCGAGGCGGGGTAGGAGGCCCGCACCACGTCGAGGGGAAGGCCGGTGATCTGCGCGACGTAGGCGTAGTACTTCTCCGGGTCCGCCTTGAGCTGGGTCGCCGCCGCGGCGACACCGGCGTTCCACGCGCTCGCCAGCTTCGGGTACTTCTTCACCGCGTCCTGCGAGAGGGTGATGTAGCTGTTGCCGGTCAGGCCGGGGTGGTTGCTGGCCTGGTCGATCGAGCGGTACCCCTTGGACAGCAGCAGGGGCCCGGTCCCGGTGGGTGCCGCGTAGGCGGCGATGTCGCCCTTGTCCAGGGCCTGCTGGGCGCTGTTGGCGAGCAGGAACGTCACCTTGACCGACGACGTCAGACCCGCGCTGTCCAGCAGTCCGACCAAGCAGCGGTGCATGTACGAGCCCTGCTGGGTGGCCACGGTCTTGCCCGTGAGGTCGGCGAGGCTGGTGATGCCGGGCCCGGCGATGAGCCAGGCGTCCTGCCCGCGCACCCCGATACCGGACAGCTGCGTCGGCAGATCGGCCGCGCGCCCCGAGATCGCGGGGGTGTCACCGAGCACGCCCACATCCAGCGAGCCGCCCTTGAGCGCCTGGTTGAGGTTGGGGCCGTTGGGGAACGAGACCCACTCGACCTTCGCCACCCCGGCCGCGTTCAGCTGCTGCTGCAGGATGCCCTGCTGGTAGGCCCAGCTTTCGATGCCCGAGGGCTGGCTGCCGTTGGACACGATCACGCCGACACGCAGGAGGGCGCCGTCCGAGCCGGCATCCGCGCCGCCGCAGGCCGTCAGCGCCAGCAGCAGGAGCACCCAGGGCAGGACGAGTCTTTTCACGGTGGGTCCTTCGATGTGGTAGAGGGGGTTCAGGAGCGCGGTACGGTCACGCCGAGCCATCCGAGCAGCCGTGCACGCAGCACGGCGAACTGCTCGCTGCCGGGGTCGCGTGGCCGGTCCAGGGTGACGGGCAGTTCCTCGGCGAGCCGGCCGTCCCGCAGGACGACGGCGCGGTCGGCGAGCACCAGCGCCTCGTCCACGTCGTGCGTGACGAGGATGGCGGTGAGGCGGTGCCGCGCCCACAGTTGCGCGATCAGCTGTTGCATCTTCAGCCGCGTCAGCGCGTCGAGCGAAGCGAGTGGTTCGTCGAGCAGGAGCAACTGGGGATCGCGCACCAGCGCCCGCGCGAGCGCGACGCGTTGCGCCTCGCCGCCGGACAACGTCTTCGGCCAGGCGTCGGCGACGTGGGTCAGGCCGACTTCGTCGAGCGCGGCGAGGGCACGCTGTCGCCGTCCGGCTGCGGGCAGTCCGAACGCGACGTTGCGCCACACCCGCCGCCACGGCAGCAGTCTCGGTTCCTGGAACGCCACGGATGTGCGCGCCGGGACGGCAACCTTTCCGCGCGCCCCGTGGTCGAGGGCGCCGACGATTCGCAGCAGCGTGCTCTTGCCCGAACCGCTCGCGCCCAGCAGGGCGAGGAACTCGCCCTGGCGGACCCGCAGGTCGACACCACGCAGGATCTCCCGGTCGCCGAAGGCGCGGTGCACGTCCTCGGCGATCACCGCCGTCCGGGTCGCGGTCCTGGGTTCGGTGAGCTCACGCACCTCGGTCATCTCACGCTCCGGCGAAGTTCTGGCGCCACGACAGCAGAAGCCGTTCGAGGCCACGGACGATCAGATCGGACAGCAGGCCGAGCAGCGCGTAGATCACCAGGCAGACCACGATCTTGTCGGTCTCCAGGTTGTTCTGCGCGTTGAGCATCAGGTAGCCGATGCCGCCGTCGGCGTTGATCTGTTCGCCGACGACCAGGGCGAGCCAGGCGGTGCCCAGCGCGAGCCGCACGCCGACCAGGATGTTGGGCAGGGCACCGGGGATGATGACCGACCTGGTCAGCCGGCACCGGCCGCGGTCGAACGTGCGCGCCGCTTCGACCAGCTTGGCGTCGACGTTGCGGATGCCGACGAAGGTGTTGATGTAGACCGGGAAACACACCCCGAGGAAGACCAGCGCGATCTTCGGGGTGTCGCCCACCCCGAACCACAGGATGAACAGCGGTGTGATGCCCAGGAACGGCAGTGTCCGCAGCATCTGCATCGGGCTGTCCACCAGGTCCTCGCCCGCGCGGAACAGGCCGCTGGTGAGCGCGAGCAGGAGGCCGGCCGGGATGCCCAGCGCCAGCCCGGTCGCCACCCGGGTGAGCGAGGTGGCCATCGCTTCGCCCAGATCTCCGCTGGAGATCAGGTCGACCGCCGCGCCGGCGACCTGGAGCGGGGAGGACAACGTGTCCTCCGGCAGCCAGCCCAGCGCCGAAACGAGCTGCCACAGCGCGATCAGTGCCACGATGACCGCGACGCGCCGCGCCCAGCGCGGGACCCGCGGCGCGTGGCGTTCACCCCGCAGGTACAGCTCGCGCAGCCCTGGCTCGGGGATCGCGGTCATGGCTTCCTCCCGCCGGTCTCGTCCCGCAGCGGCACCACCGGGACCAGTGCCGCGCCCGGGGTGCGGCCCCGGCCCCAGCCGATCGCGGCGCGGTAGCTGCCGAGCAGGCCGGACTCGTGCAGGCCCGCCTCGTCGGGGCGGTCGGGCAGGGGATGGGTCTGCGGCGCCACGAACAGCGCGTCGACCGGGCAGTAGGCCTCGCACAGGAAGCAGGTCTGGCAGTCGTCCTGCCGCGCGATCACCGGGATCCCGTCGGCGCCCGGATCGAAGACGTCGGTGGGGCAGACGTGCACGCACTTGTCGCAGGCGACGCAGCGGCCGGCGGACACGAGTTCGATCACGACGCCACCCGTTCCGTCTCGCCGGCCAGGGGCGACACCCACGGCTGGTCGAGGCCCCCGGTCAGCAGGCGGTAGCGCTTTCCGGGATCCTGACGCGGGAAGTCGGCGCGTTTGTGCATGCCGCGGGTCTCCGTGCGGGCCAGTGCCGCGGTGTACATCCACCGCGCGTGCGCGACCATGGCCGCGGCCTGCCGGGCGCGGACCGCGTCGCGCGCGGTGCCGAACAGGGACTCCCGCGCGTGCGCCCAGGTCCGGTCCAGCTCGGCCAGCGCGGGCTCCAGGCGGGAGCCGTCCCGCAGGTAGTTCTTGTCGTAGGGCAGCACCTCGCGCTGGACCGCTTCGACGACCTCGCGGTGGCCGTCCGCGGGACCGGCCGTGCCGGAGGGCCGCAACCCGGCGGTGCCGGTTCCGCGGAGGCGCCGCTGTGCGGCGTGCGGGCCGAGCGAACGGGCGTGCGTGGCCGCCGCGCGACCGGCCCAGATGCCCGAGGACATGGCCCAGGCCGAGTTGTGGCTGCCGCCGCCGGTGAAGCCGCCGCAGATGAGCTCACGCGTCGCGGCATCGCCCGCCGCGTAGAGCCCCGGTACCCCGGTCGAACAGTCGTCGCCGGTGAGGTGGATGCCGCCGGTCCCGCGCACCGTTCCCTCCGCGAGCAGCGTGACCTCGAACCGTTGCGTGAACGGGTCGATGCCGAGCCGGTCGAAGGGCAGGAAGAAGTTCGGCTGGGCGAGGCGCATCGCCCGCCGTACCGGTTCGTCGGCGTGGTCGAGGCGGCAGAACACGCGCTCGGACAACAGGGCGCGGGCGATCACCGACCGGCCGCGCTGGCTGCCCGCGCCCTCCAGCACGCTGCCGTCCTCGTGGAAGAACGTCGCGTAGGTGTAGTAGGCGGTTTTGGTGACCGAGGTGAACTTCGGGGCGATCGCGTAGGCGTTGGAGAACTCCATCCCGGACAGCGCGGCACCCGCTTCGGCGGCCATCAGCGCGCCGTCGCCGGTGTTGACGTCGCACCCGAGCGCGCCCGAGGAGAACGCGCACCCACCGGTTGCCAGCACGACGGCGCCGGCCCGCACGCGGTAGGGGATGTCCTGTTGCCGCCGGTACCCCGCGGCACCGGCGACGGCGCCAGAGGCGTCGGTGAGCAGCTCGGTGACCGGGCTGTGGTCCAGGACGCGCACGCCCGCCCGCTGGACGCGGATCCGCATGCGGCGCAGGTACTCCGGGCCCTGCACGCCCTGCCGCAGCTGCTCGCCGTCGTCACCCACCGGGAACGGGTACCGGCCCACCTCGGCCAGCTCGCCCATCGCCTCGTAGGTCTGGTCGAGCACCCGCGCCATCCAGCGCCGGTCGGCGAGGTAGCCGCCGAGCCCTTCGCGGCTGGCCATCGCGGCTTCCCGGCGGTCCGGATCCGGTGGTACGTACCAGACACCGGTGCCCGCCGAGGCCGTCGCACCGCTGGTGCCGCAGTACCCCTTGTCCGCCAGGACGACGTCGGCGCCGGCCTGGGCCGCCTTGAGCGCGGCCCAGGTCGCGGCCGGGCCGCCGCCCACGACGAGGACGTCCGCGGTGAGTTCGAGCATGGTCACCCCTCAGGCCGCTTGCGGTGTCAGCAGGTCGTTGAGCCAGGGCAGCACCGCCGACCGCGGGTCCACCGCCCGGGGCAGCAGTCCGTTGGCGGCCAGTAACCGCGCCGCGCGGTGCTGTTCGTCGAGGAACTCCTCGCTCACCGGATGCAGACCGAACGGGCGGCTGCGCAGCGCGTGTTCCCAGCGGTCCAGGTCGGCTTCCGACGTGGTCCCCGCGTCCTCGGCGAAGTAGCGGGCGGCCTCGCGGGGATTGGCCTCGACCCACGCGTCGGACTCCTGCAGCGACCGCACGATCGCGGTGAGTTCGTCACGGTGGTTCTCGGCGAAGTCGCGGCGGGTGAACCACAGCGACGGGTGGCTGAACAGGCCCTCGGTCTCGATCAGGGTCCGCACCGGGCCTGCCTGCTCGACCACGCCCAGCGCCGGGTAGGCCCCCACCCACGCGTCCAGCTCACCGGAGGAGAACGCCGACGGCCCGTCGTGCACCGCGGTGTCCACCGGCTCGATGTCGGACCAGGTCAGCCCGGCGCCCTCCAGCGCGAACAGCAGCAGCGTGGTCTGCCAGGATCCGTGGGCGACGCCGACGCGGCGGCCACGCAGATCGGCGACGGTCCGGATGGGCGACCCGGGCTTGACGACCAGCCTGCCGTTTTCCACCCGCGGGCCGGAGATGCCGACGTAGACGAGGTCGCGGTCGTGGGCGAGGCCGGTCACCGGCGGCGTGAAACCGGTGCCGATGAAGTCGTAGCCGCCCGGCTCGAACAGCCAGTCCGAGTGCAGGGTCGGCAGCGCGGACTTCGGGTCCACCGGCGGTTTCGCGGGCAGCGCGCGCAGGTCGACCCACTCGACGGCGGGCAGCCTGCGCTCCACGATTCCGCGGTGCCGCAGGACGAACAGGGAGTTGTTGTTGGGGAAGAATCCGATCCGGACGGTCATCGGGGGTGCGCTCCTCAGTGCTGGGGGATCAGGCCGAGGCGCCGGGCCTCGTCGACGAGACCGCTGCGGCTCCACTGCGCGACCAGGTTGGTCGGGTCGAACTCGACCGACCCGCCCAGGCCCTCGGCGATCGCCTGGAACTGGGCACCCTCTTCGAGCAGTACGATGAACTTCGCGGTCTCCAGCAGGCCGTCGCGGCCGAGGACGTTGACGCCGCCGTTGGCCTCGAAGATCGCGGCCAGGTGCGGGTCCTCCCGCAGGCGCTCCAGGATGAACTCGCTCGCCGGCCGGCTGCGGTCGATGTGCGGCGGGATCTCCCGCGACAGCGTGAGCCGCTGGGACGCGGCGTAGCGGATGGGCAGGGTGCGGTGGGTCTGCGCCCATCCGCCGAGCCAGGGCGTGTGGATGTGCACGACCGTGGTGATCTCCGGGTGCTCGCGGAACACCTTGCTGTAGCCGCCGACGAAACCGGCCCGCCCGCTGCCGGAGAGCACGGTCCCGTCGAACGTGGCGACCACGGGTTCGACCTCCCGGCTGTCTGCCCACGGGCCCGGCTCGTTGAGCGCTACGGCGATCTCCGTGCCGGGCACCCGTTCGACGAAGTTGACGGTGCCGTTGGCCGAGGTGGTGCCGGTTTCGCGGAACACCCGGAACGCCTTGTCGGCGTCCCTGCGGGCGTTCTCGACGAACTCGGCGACGGCCGGATCGAGTGTGACAGTCATGGTTCCTCCTGGTCAGGCGACCGGCGCGGGTTCGCGCACGGCGCTGGGCTGGGTGAAGCGGGAACGGCCGAGCAGGGGGAGGACCTCTTCGCCGACGCGGTAGGCCTCCTCCAGATGCGGGTTGCCGGCGAGGATGAACGCGTCGACGCCGAGGTCGAGCAGCTCGTCCAGGCGTTGCGCGACCTGCTCGTAGCTGCCCACGAGACCGAACGCGGGCCCGCCGCGGAGCAGGCTGAAGCCGGCCCACACGTTCGGTTGCACCTCGACGTCGCGGTAGCCGGTGATGGTGTCGGGCACCCAGCCCTTGATCCGGCCCGCGCCGACGGAGTCGCCGCGCGCCTGACGGGTCGCGATCGCGGGGTCGACGTGGCGCCAGCCCTTCTCGATCTCGGCCCAGGCGGCTTCCTCGGTGTGCCGGGCGAGGATGTCGATGCGCACCGCGAACTTCGGCGTGCGGCCGAGCTTCGCGGCGTGCTCGCGGACGCCGTCGAACTTCCGCTCCAGGTCGCCGAAGGGCTCCAGCCACGACAGGTAGTAGTCGGCGTGCAGGCCCGCGGCGTTCACCGCGGCCGCCGACGAGCCGGAGAAGTAGATCTCCGGGAAGGGTTCGCCGGTGAGGTGTCCGGGCAGTGCGGCGCCGCGGGTGGCGAAGAACCGCCCGTCGAAGTCGAACGGTTCGCCGCGCCACACGCCCTTCAGGACGTCCAGGAACTCCGAGGTGCGGGCGTAGCGGTCGTCGTGGTCGACTTTGTCGCCCCACCACAGCTGCGCGGGCCCGCCACCGCCGGAGATGATGTTGTACACGAGCCGCCCGCCGGTGGCGCGCTGCAGGCTCGCCGACATGCGCGCCGCCTGCAGCGGGTGCAGGAAACCGGGCTGGAAGGCCACCATGAACCGGTAGGTGCTGGTCTCGCGGGCCAGCGCGGCCGACAGCGCCCAGGGGTCCTCGGTGCCGGGGAACGACGGCAGCAGCCCGCCGAGGAACCCGGCGGCTTCGGACGCCTTGGCCACGGCCGCGGCGTGGTCGATGTAGGCGTACCCGTCGGGCCGTCCGTCGCGGAGGGCGGGGGCGATGTTGCCGGGACCGAGGCCGCCCCAGTCGCCCCGGTTGCGGACCTTGGGGGTGCGCAGCGAGGCGTGGTCACCGCCCATCCCGATGCGCCAGTAGACGTCGACGGTCATGCTCGTGCTCCCCTCGGGGTGCGGCCTGCCGGATCGGCCAGGTGCAGCAGGTGCTCGCCGGCCCGGTGGATCTCCTCGATCGCCGGGTGCCCGGACAGGACGACGGTGTCGATCCCGGCGCGGGTGTACTCGCTCAGCCGCCGCGCCACCTGGTCGTAGCTGCCGACCAGCCCGACCGGGGTGCGGTAGCCGATGCGGTCGAAGCCGTCGAACCGCACGCCGTCCCGCGCGCGCGAGCGCACTTCGTGCTCGGTGGCGGACGGGTCGATCTCCCGCCAGAGCCGCAGCACCCGGGCCCAGGCCTCGTGTTCGTCCTCGCGCGCGATGACCGGCAGCACGAGCCCGGCGCGCACCGTGCGGCCGTGTTCCGCCGCGGCGGTCTCCAACGCGCCGATGTCCGCCGCCAGGTCCGGGGTGGACTCGGTGAACAGGTGCACGTCGCCGTGGGCCGCGGACAACGTGATCGCCTCCGGTGAGGTGCCGCTCAGGTGCACCACCGGGAACGGGTGCCCGTCGGCGGCTTCGTCGAAGCCGCCGGCGATCACGTCGAAGTAGGTGCCGTGGTGGTCGAACTCGCCGCCGTCGAACCCGCCCGGTGCGGCGCCTCGCCCGGACCACACACCACGGGCGACGGTGAGGAATTCGGCGGCTCGTTCGTAGCGCTCGGGGCCACTGACCCGGTCGCCACGCTGCCGCTCGTCCTCGGGGTCGGTGTCGACCTTCAGCAGCCAGTCGAGCCGGTCGGCGCCGAGGCGCCGCAGGGTCAGCGACATCTTCGCCGCGTACACCGGTGTCCCGAACGAGGGCGTGAACTCGACGACGACCCGGGAGTGGCGGGTGTGGCGCAGCGCGCCGCCCGCCACGATCCACGACTCCTCACCGTGCGGGTCGTAGGGCACCACCACACCGTCCAGACCGGACAGCTCGGCCGCATCGACGACCTGGTGCAGGTGGTCGAAACCGTCGCGCCGCCACAGGTTCGGGTCCGCGCGCCTGCCGTCACCACGGGTGGGCAGCTCCCACAGGTAACCGGTCATGCGGTGCGCTCCCCATTCAGGAGCGCGCGAGCCTGCTCCAGGGGTTCGGGCGCGACCCACGAGCCGAGGTCGAAGTCGGCGGCGAGGAACCCGTGTGCGTACAGGAACTGCTTCTGCACGCCGAGCAGCTCGACCCGTTCGTCGGACAAGTCCGGGTGCAGGCCGCGGTGGAACCCGTCGCCGTAGGCCGCGACGACCCCCTCCGGACCGGAGAACGTCTCGCGCGCGAGGACGGCGCGGACCTCGTCGAGGTGGCCGGCGGCCCAGTCCGCGGCACGCAGGGTCGCCGCGAGGAACCCGGTCACCAGCTCCGGCCGGTTCTCCAGCAGATCGGCGTGCACGGTGATGGGGCGGGGAGTGCCGTTGTTGACCCGCCCCCGACGGGTGGTGGCGGCGTCGAGATCGACCGCGACCCGCAGGCCCTGTTCCCGTGCCGCCTCCGCCGCCCGCGCGCCCTTCACGTAGATCGCGTCGACCTCGCCGGCCACGAGTTCGGCGATGCCCCAGGTGGTGCCGCGGGTGGCGCGGCCGCGCACCTCGGGGTTGCGGTTCACACCGATCTCGGTCACCGTCACGTCGGCGAGGGTGCGGCCGGCCAGGCGCAGCGCGTTCGCGAACCCGTGCAGGGCCATCGCCCGCGGGAAGCTGCGGGCCTGGTCGGCGGCCCAGGACGGGATGCCGATCCGCGCACCGGCGAGGCCTTCCGCGTCCGCGATGGGGGAGTCGCCGCGCACCAGGATCGCCTGCGCCTCGTCGATCCAGGTCAGGCCGATGAGCCGGGTGGGCGAGCCCTGGGCGCGGGCGGCGAGGGCGGGTACGTTGCCGCCTTCCCGGATCAGTCCGCGCAGCCGGTGGTCGTAGTGGTGGACCGCGATCTCCGGCCCGGCGTCCTGGAGGATCTCCAGGGGCAGCCCGTGCTCGCCCGCGTTGGCGGAGAGCCAGCCGAGGCTGTGCGCGAGGCCGCTGGCGGTGGGCACCGGACAGCGCGTGTACCAGAGCGTGTCGATTGCGGGCTCACTCGCGATGGTCATGGGATTCCTCCGGTGGGGTCGGGGCGCCGCCGACGCCCAGCTCGGCGAGGAAGGCGGCGCGGTAGCGGAGCGCGGCGGGGTCGGTGCGGTCGCGGGGACGGGGCAGGTCGACGACGACGTCGTGACCGAACCGTCCGTTGTGGAGGATCAGCACCCGGTCGGCGAGCCGGACGGCCTCGTCGACGTCGTGGGTGACGAGCAGGACCGCGGGCCGGTGACGGGCGACGAGGTCGCCCACGAGGTCCTGCATGCGCAACCGGGTCAGCGCGTCGAGCGCGGCGAACGGCTCGTCGAGCAGCAGCAGTTCCGGTTCACGCACCAGCGCCCTGGCGAGCGCGACGCGTTGCGCCTCGCCGCCGGAGAGCGTGGCGGGCCAGGCGCGGTGCTTGTCGGCGAGGTTCACCTCGGCGAGGGCCCGGCGCCCGTTGTCCTTGGTCTGCCTGCCGGGCGGCTGGCCGACGACCACGTTGGACAGCACCCGCTTGGACGGGATGAGCCGCGGTTCCTGATAGACGACGGTGCGCTGCCGGGGGACCAGGATCTCCCCGGCGTCCTGCCGTTCCAGCCCGAGCAGGAGCCGCAGGAGGGTGGTCTTGCCGGTGCCGCTGGGACCGAGCAGCACGACGAACTCGCCGCGGCTGATCTCCAGGTCGATGCCGTCCAGCACGGTCTTGTCGCCGAAGCTTTTGCGCACGCCCGAAAGCGACACCGCGAGTTCGGTGGCGGTGGTGGTCATCGCGCGGCCACCCCCGCCCGCCACGGCATCGCGAAGCGTTCCAGCACGCGCACCGCCCCGTCGAACACCAGGCCCAGGACGGCGTAGAGCACCACGCACAGCACCATGTAGTCGGTGCGGTTGTACTCCTGCGCCAGGCTGACCAGGTAGCCGATGCCCTCCCGGGTGCCGACCTGCTCGGCCGCGATGAGGCCGGTGACGCTGATCGACAGGCAGATCCGCAGCGCCATCAGCACCGACGGCAACGCCGAGGGCAGGATGGTGCCGAACACCAGCCGGGGCCCGCGCAGCCCGAAACTGCGGGCCGCCTCCAGCATCTTCCGGTCGACGTTGCGGACACCGAGGTAGGTGTAGGCATACATCGGTGCCACGGTGGCGACCGCGATCAGCAGCACCTTGAACGTCTCGTCGATGCCGAACCATGCGATGAACAACGGCACCAGGGCGAGGAACGGGATGGCGCGGTTGATCTGCATGGTCGCGTCGATCAGCTCCTCACCGAGCGCGGACAGACCGGAGAGGACCCCGAACAGGAGCCCGAACGCGACGCCGAGGAACACACCCGCGGCCGCGCGCTGCAACGAGGCGAGCGTGAAGTCCACCAGCTGCCCGGTCTGCAACAGCTCGGTGAAGGCGCTCCACACCTTGGGCGGCCCGGGCAGGATCTGTTCGGAGATCCCGCCGGTCGCCGTGCCGGTCCACCAGATCGCGACGAGCAGCAGCGGAACGGCGAACCGCACGGCAACCGACAACCAGCGCGGCCGCCGTGTGCGTCCCTGGAACACGGGGCGGACGAGGCCGGCGGGCCCGGTGCGCACGGGGCCGGGCGCGGTGACGGTGCTCATTTGGCCGCCTTCTGGTATTCGGCGAGCTTGGCGGGCAGGTCGTAGAACACGTCGGCGGCGGTGATCGTCCGCTGGATCACGTGGTTCTGTGTGAACAGGTTCGCGACCGATTCGAGATCGCGCGCGTCCTTCTCGTTGGGGTAGCGGGGAACCGCGGCCTGCGCGCCCAGCGCGAGCGCGCGCTGCAGCCGGTCGCCGGACAGCGCGCGCGGCCCGGCCTTCTCGAAGACGTTCTCGAAGTCCGCCGGGTTGGCCCGCTGTTGCACGGTCAGCTGCTGCAGCGTCTCCAGGTACTTCGCCGCGACGTCCGGCCGTGCGTCCAGCACCTCGGTGCGGAACGCGACGATGGTGTTGTCGACCGAGCCGATGCTCTGTTCGGTGGCGATCTCCACGCCGCCGTTGGCCTTCGCCTCCTGATAAGGCTCGTTGAACGACGCCCACGCGTCGACCTGGCCGGTGGCGAACGCGGAGGTCGCGTCGGCCTGCTGCAACGGCACCCGCTCGACCTGGTCCACCGGCACGCCGGCCTGGGCAAGGGCCTGCAGCGTGATGTACTCGCCCTTGCCTGCCGGGTTCACCGCGACGCGTTTGCCCGCGAGGTCGCGCACCGACCTGATGCCCGATCGCGGGGTGGCCAGGATGCCGTTCTGGTCCTTGCCGACCGGATCGGCGACAGCGATGATCCGGACACCGACGTCTTTGGACAGGGCGCCGACAACGGGGCTGTACGCGCCGCCGGAGACGTCGAGTTGCTTGGTGTTGAACAGTTTCAGGTTCGAGCTGAAACCCGGTGTGCTCGGCACCCATTCGATGCGGGCACCCAGTGGTGCCAGTGCCTTGTCGAACGTCCCGTCCCGTTTGCCGACCGCCAGCGGACCGGCGTTGCCGGGATCGGTGACCTTGAGGACGAAGGTGCCGTCCGCGTCGGTGCTCGTGCCGGCGCCGGCACCGGTGCACGCCGTGGCAAGTGCCAGCAGGGGGACGAGCGCGAGGGCGAGGAGGGGTTTCCGGCTGCGCGGCATGGGGGTGACTCCTGGTGGGAGGGAACCGGTTCGGGGTCCGGTGCAGATGCGGGCAACGATAACCACGCCGTCCTAGCGGAGCGAGAAGTTCCAAAGAATGGAATGCAGGCCCGCGTGGTTTGGCATCACCGTGCAATTAACCGGTGGGCTTACCGCTATCTGGAATGCTGTTACGCTGGTGCGCATGGCACGAGAAGGTGGGGACGGCGTGCAGACCGTCGCGCGGGCACTGGCGGTTCTCGGGTGTTTCCGCGGCGGCGGGGAGCTGGGGGTCACCGAGCTGGCCCGCCGGGTGGAACTGCCCGCGAGCACGACCCACCGTCTGGTCTCCGCGCTCGTCGACGCCGGTTTCCTGGAGAAGAGCCCGACCTCGAACCGGTACCGGATCGGCGGGGCGCTGGCCGAGTACGGCCAGATCGCCTATCGCCAGCACCGGATCTACCTCGTGGAGCCCCATCTGGAGCAGCTGGCGACCACCACCGGCGCCTCGGCGTCCATCGCGGTGCGGCACGGCAACGACATGGTGCTGCTGGGCACCAGCCGCTGGCGGGAGGCCGACGGACACGAGCTCCAGGGCGTCCGGATTCCCCTGCACGCCAGCGCACTGGGCAAGGCGCTGCTCGCGTGGTCCGACGTGTCCGACGACGAGCTGGCGCGGCTGCCGTTCACCGACGGCACCGACCGCGCCCCGACCGACCCGGCCGAGCTGTCGAAGGAACTGGTCCTGACCCGCGAGCGCGGGTGGGCCTTCAACGACGAGGAGCTGGCCGTGGGCTTTCGCACGATCGGCATCCCGGTGCGTGATACCGGCGGCCGGGCCCGCTTCGCGCTGGGCCTGCGCGGCACGACGAGCCTGATGATCCCCGAGCGGGTGCCCTTCTTCGCGGACCTGGCGAAGGTCACGGCCGACGACATCGCCGCCGTGCTGTTCGCGAGCTGACCCGTTCCACCCAGTGGCCGCCTGGTGGGAAGGGTGGTCGATTCTTGCGCGGTCAACTACTGTCGCGATCATGTCGAAGGCAGTCGCCTTGGCCGGCAGGCGATACGTCGACCTGTGCCGGCTCTTCGGTTCACTCTGTCGCTGATCCCCCCAGCACGGGCGGCCACGCACCCGTGGCCGGCTCGATTCTGTTCGTCCCCCGCGATTCCAGCCCCGGGGCGCTTCGTCGTGCCCGGCGAATCCCCCTGGTGTCCCCGTTTTCCGGTTTTCGGTACCGAGAGGTTCGGTCTACACCCCATGACTGCAGAAAGTTCCACCCCGGCCGGCGCGCCCGCGGTTCTCGACCCGCCAGACGGCGAACTGCGCACCGGCGCCGTGTCCGGACTGGGGGTTTTCGCCCAGGGCCTGGCCGCCGCGGCACCCAGTGTCGCGATCGCCAGCGTCCCGGGCTCGCTGTTCCTCGTCAGCGGCAAAGGTGCGCTATGGGCGGCGATCATCGGCGGGGTGCTGGTGTACCTGGTCGCCAGGGTGATCGCGTTACAGGCACGGCGGACGGTCTCGTCCGGTTCACTCGGCACGTACGCGGGTAACGGTCTCGGCCCGGTCGCCGCGTTCGTGACCGGGTGGGCACTGATCCTCGGGTACATCGGGTTCGCGGCGGGCGGTGTGCTCGGGGCGGTCCTGTACTTCAATTCGTTCCTGCAGGAGATCGGTCTGCACACCGATCACCTGGTGGTCAAGATCGTGCTCTTGATGCTGGCGACCGCCGCGGCGTTCTACATCCCCTTCCGCGGCGTGAGCGTGTCGGTGAAGCTGGGGCTGGGGTTCGAAATCGTGTCCCTGGTGGCGATCGCGGTCATCCTGGTGGCCTCCTACGTCGCCTACGGGGCGCGCATCGACGGTGCGCAGTTCGACCTGTCCCACCTGGGACACAGCACCACGCTGATCGCCGCCGTCACAGCGGTCGGGTCCTACGCCGGGTTCGAGAGCGCTGCCTCACTCGGGCACGAAGCGCGCGACGCGCACCGCAATGTGCCCCGCGCGATCCTGCGGCTGGTCATCGGACTGGCGGTGCTGTACCTGCTGGCCACCTATCCGGAAGTCCTCGGTTTCCAAGGGCCCGAACCACTCGGCACGGACAGCACGCCGCTGCCGGTGGTGGCCCAGAACGCCGGGGTCGGCTGGGTGACCTACGTCGTCGACCTGTCGCTGGGCACCGCGATGATCGTGTTCTCCTCGGCGGTCATCAACTCCGGCGCCCGCAGCCTGTTCACGCTCGCCCGCGAGGGCGCGCTCCCTGGCCCGCTGGGTCGCGTGCACCCGCGCTTCCGCACCCCGCATCCGGCGATCGCGCTCGTCGGGCTGGTCGGGTTCGTGATCGGGCTGATCGGCACCGTCACCTCGGTCGGCCGCTTCCAGTGGGACGTCTACGTGGGCATCGTCTCCAGCTACGCGTACCTGTTCGCCTACCTGCTGGTGACGATCGCGACGCCGCTGTGGCTGCGCAGGATCAAGGCACTCACGCCGGGCGGCCTCGTGGTGTCGGTGCTCGCGGCCGTGGGCATCTTGTACGTGATCTACAAGAACCTGGTGCCGGCGCCGGAGGGTGCCTACCGGTACCTGCCCTACGTGTTCCTCGTGCTGCTGCTGGCCGGGCTGGCCCGCTTCCTCCGGCTGCGCGCCGTGCGCCCCGAGGCCGCGGCCAGGGTGGGTTCGATCCAGACCCTGTCCGAATCGGAGCAGGTGCGCCTGGCCGAACTCGGCATCCTCGACACCATCCGCCGCCGCGACCTCCGTTGACGAGCCGCACCACCCACTACTTCGCCGGCCTTGTCGCGGACGGCGGGAACGGAGGAATCCGGTGACCGAGCACATCCGGACGTTGACCACCGCGGACGAGATCAACGCCGGCTTCCGCGTGTTCCTGCGCGCCATGGTCGGGCTGCCGTTCCGCGACGTGGATGCCGTGGAGGTGACCGACCCGGGACGCTACCTCGGCGCGCTCGACGGGACCGAGGTCGTCGGCGGCGCCGACTCCTACGGGAGCTGGCTGGCCGTGCCGGGTGGCGCGCGCGTGCCGCACGCGGCGGTCACGCACGTCGGCGTGCTGCCGACGCACCGGCGCCGCGGCATCGTCAGCAGGCTCATCGCACGGCAGCTCGAGGACATCGCTGCGCGAGGCGAGGTGGTCGCGTCGCTGCGGGCTTCGGAAGCGGTGATCTACGAGCGGTTCGGGTACGGAGTCGCCAGTTCCGTGCGATCCGCGCGCGTGAACCTGCGCCGCGCCAAGCTCCGTCCGGAAGTGCCCGCGGGCGGCCGGGTCCGGCTCCTCGACCGGGCGGTGACGACGGAGGCGCTCGCCGGTATCGCCGACCGGGCGGCGTGGCCGGGTGCGATCGGCCGTCCCGCGGGCTGGTGGCGGCTGCAGGAGATCCTTCGCGCGGCGGACCCGGTCACGCACTACGTCGTGGTGCACAGCACCGAGGGCGTCGACGACGGCTACGCGGTCTACCGGCCCCTGGACACCGGCGGCTGGTTCGCCAGCCAGGAGAAGACCGTCACGGTCACCGATTTCGTCGCCCTCACCGACTCGGCGCGGGCGGGGCTGTGGCGCCACCTGCTGTCGCTGGATCTGGTGGACGTGATCGCGTTCGAGTCGCTGCCGCTGGACGATCCGCTGCCGCTCGCCGTCGTCGACCGCAGGGCGGTCGAGCTGGGCCCCGAGCGCGACGAAACCTGGCTTCGCCTGGTCGATGTCGAGGCGGCGTTGCGCGAGCGCGCCTGGGGTGAGGAGGACGCGGTCGCGCTCCGCGTTAGCGACCCCCTCCTGGAGAGCAACAACGGCACCTTCGAAGTGGGCCCGAAGTCCGTCGCGCGCACGAACTCCGCCCCGCACCTGAGCGCCGACGTCGCGACGCTGGCCGCCGCCTACCTCGGCGGCACCCGGTGGCGCCACTTGGCCGCGGCCGGCCGGGTCGCCGTCCACGATCCGGACGCCCTCCGGCGCGCCGACGCCCTGTTCGCCACACCGTCGGCGCCGTTCTCCGGCACCGTGTTCTGACCCGACAGGAGATTCTTCGATGACCCGTCAGCTCCACCTGCTGCTCCTGGGCAATCCGCGGTTCGGCAGTTCCTGGCGCTACCCCGGGGTGGTGAACGGTCCCGCCGCCGTCCTGGACTCAGTGATCGAGGCGGCGAAAACGGCCGAAAGGGGAACGTTCGACGCGATCTTCTTCGCCGACACCCTCAACTACGGCCCCGACGCCGCCTGGCCGCACAAGTCCACCGAGGACTTCGAGCCGTTCACGACAACGGCCGCGCTGTCCCGGGAGACCGAACGCCTGGGGCTGGTCGTCACCGGGTCGGCCACCCTGCAGGCGCCCTACCACCTCGCGCGGCAGCTGATCTCACTCGACCACCTCAGCGGTGGACGCGCGGGCTGGAACGTGGTGACGAGCTTCGCGCAGGCGGCCGCGGACAACTTCGGCGATGCCGGCGTGCTCGCCCACGACGAGCGGTACCGCGTCGCGGGGGAGACCCTGGAAGTGGTGCTGAAGCTGTGGAACTCGTGGGGCCCGGACACGATCGTCGAGGACCGCGACGCCGGCGTCTACAACGATCCGGCCCGGATCCGCGTCCCCGCGCACAAGGGCGAGTTCCACAGTGTCCGCGGACCGTTGGGCGCTTCGCCGTCGCCACAGGGGCATCCGGTGATCTTCCAGGCGGGATCCTCGCCGGCGGGACGAGCCTTCGCCGCGCGCAACGCCGAAGTCGTCTTCACCGGCCAGGGCGATCTCGATCGCGGGCGGGGGTTCGTCGAGCAGATCCACGGGCAGGCACGCTCGTCCGGCCGCGACGCGGCACCCCTGGTGACACCGTCGCTGGGGTTCGTCATCGGCTCCACCGAGGCGGAGGCGAAGGCGGTCGAGCGGACGCTCTTCGAGCAGTTCATCCCGGAGTACCAGATCGGGTGGCTCCAGGAGGTCGACATCGACCTGACCGGAGCGGACCTCGACGGGCCCGTACCGCTGGACGCCTTCGCCGACACGACCGAGACCCACCAGACCGCACTGGCCGGCTACCGCGCACTGGCCACGCAGGGAACCCCCACGGTGCGCGAGTTCCTGTTCCGCACGGTGACGGCGTTCGGCGCTCGGGTCGTGGGTTCCCCGGAACGGATCGCGGACGAGATCGAGCGGTGGTTCACCGCGGGCGCCGCCGACGGCTTCATCCTCGGCCCGTCCGGCATTCCCGGGCAACTGGACGCCTTCGTCGACCACGTCGTCCCGATCCTGCGCCATCGCGGCCTGTTCCGGCACGAGTACGAGGGCGAGACACTGCGATCACACCTCGGGATCCCGAACCTGTTTCCCACTTCGTGAGCAGGCTCAGGAAAAACCCGCGAACGTATTACATTCGGACGAGTGAACCGCGGTCCGTTGTGGACCGCTCTCTCCCCAGCCTTCTCCCCGAGGAAAGAAACCCCACCCACCATGCCCTCATCCAAGCGCACACTGCTCGCGTGGACGGCCGTGGTCACGAGCCTCGTACTGACGCTCGCCGGCTGCGGTTCGGACACCGGCGCGGTCGCGGGTTCCCAGCCCCGCGACGGCGGCACGCTGATCATCGGCCAGTACCAGGAAGTGACGCAGTTCGATCCCAACCGCCAGTACTCCTGGGAGACCTGGCGGATCGACCGCAACATCTACGAAACGCTCGTCGACGAGGACCTGTCCGCGCCCACGGGCGTGCCGAAGATCGTGCCTAGGCTGGCGACGTCGTGGACGGTGAGCCCGGACGCGACGACCTACACGTTCCAGCTGCGCCAGGGCGTGAAGTTCAGTGACGGCACACCGTTCGACGCCGAGGCGGTGCGGTTCAACGTGCGGCGGTTCACCGATCCGTCGTTCGAGTACTACGACAAGGTGAGCGCGGCGACGATGTCGCTGGTGTACGGGGACCTGGCGTCCTTCGAAGTGGTCGACGACCACACGGTGCGGTACACGTTCAAGCACCCGTTCCTCGACTTCCTCCGCCAGATCCCGAACAGCGGCAACGCCGCGTCAGGCATCTTCAGCCCGGAGGCGCTCAAGAAGTACGGCCAGGACGGGCTCGCGGACCACCCGGTCGGCACCGGGCCGTTCGTCTTCACCGAGCGCGTCCGCGGTGACCACACCACGCTGGAACGCAATCCGGACTACTGGGGGCAGCGCCCGCACTTGGACAAGGTGATCTTCAAGCCCATCGGTGACGACCAGAGCCGGGTCGCCGCGCTGCAGACCGGCACCGTCGACATCATCAGCCGGGTGCCACCCGATTCGGTGTCCACTTTGGAGAGTGGCGGATTCTCGGTGCCCGAGAACAAGGGTGTTCCGCAGATCATCTACTACAGCTTCAACTTCGACAACCAGTACCTGCGGGACCAGCGGGTGCGGCAAGCGATCATCCAGGCGGTGGACCGCAAGCAGCTCGCCGCGAACATCTACAAGGGCTACGCCGAAGCGGCCACTTCGATCGTCAACCAGGGCAACGAGGCCTACGACGCCTCGGCCGTCGACTACCCCTTCGACCCGCAGGCGGCGAAGAAGCTGCTGGCCGACGCGGGGTACCAGCCGGGACAGGTGAAGTTCACGATCCTGTCGGACACCACCGGTCAGCCGACGGCGGAATACCTGCAGCAGTCCTTGACCGCGGTGGGCATCGACGCCTCGGTGCAGTCGTTCGAATGGATCACCTACGGTACCCGCACCGCCAACCTCCAGCCGCAGGACGGCCTGTACCTGGGCGAGTGGGGCTACGTCGCGCCCAGCTGGGTCAAGATCGCCCACAACAACAGCGTCGTCAAGCACGGCGGGGACGCCTACTCCGCCACCAGCGCGGCGACGGTGCAGGCGATCGACGCGGCCGCGTACAACCCCGACCCGGCCAGGTCGGCCGAGTTGTGGCAGGCGGCGGCCCAGTCCTGGGCGAAGGACGCGACGATCTTCCCGCTGCTGTCGTTCAACCGGTACTACGCCGTCGCGCCGCGGGTCGGCGGATTCGTCTGGCCGCAGCAGAACCACTACGACCTGTCCCGGGTCTGGGTGGCGGACTGATCATGGTGCGCCGGATCCTGTGGCGGCTGGCCGGTCTGGTCCCGCTGCTGTTCGTGATCAGCCTGCTGGTGTTCTTCATCGCGCAGGCCGGTCCCGCCGACCCGGTCAAGGACGTGCTGAGCCAGAAGATGTCGGCCGAGCAGATCCAGCAGATCCGCGAGGCCTACGGCCTGGACCGTCCGGCGTGGGAGCAGTACCTGACCTGGCTGAAGGAGATCTTCACCAACGGTGGCGGGCTGTCGCTCAGCGTCCGCAGCCCCGTGTCGGGAATCGTGTTCCCGGCGTTTCTCAACACGCTGATCCTCGGGGCCGCGGCCACCGTGGTGAGTGTGGTCCTCGGCGTCGCGATCGGCTTCGTGTCAGGGATCCGGCACGGCAGGACGGCGGACCGGGTCGTGATGCTGTTCGTCCAGATCGGCAGCAACCTGCCGGTGTACTGGTTCGGGCTCGTGGTCATCTGGCTCACCGCGGTGCGCTGGAAATGGTTGCCACCAGGGGGAATGCACGATCTGCGCGGCGACGGCGGGTTCGGTGACCTGCTGCTGCACCTGATCGCGCCCGCCTTCGCGGCCTCGCTGGTGTCGATGCTGATCATCGCCCGGTTCGTCCGCGCGGCCGTCATCGAGAGCGAGCAGTCCGACTACGTCCGGACCTACCGGTCACAGGGGTTCGGCCGGGCGGCGATCCTCGGCAAGCACATCGGGCGCAACATCCTGTCCCCGATCGTGAACACCACCGGGCTGACGGTCGGCTCGGTGATCACCGGGGTGGTGTTCGTCGAGACGATCTTCTCCTGGCCGGGGATCGGCAGCGTGCTGCTCAACGCGATCGGTGGTTCGGACTACCCGGTGATCCAGTCGGGCATCCTCCTGGTCGCCACCACGTTCGTGGTGGTCAACCTGGTCACCGACGTGCTGCTCGACCTCCTGAACCCACGACTCCGGCACGGTGGCGCATGAGCACGAGCACCCACGCGGTGGTCCCGCCGCGGCTGAGGCGGTCCTTCCCCGCCCGCTTCGTCCGCAATCGCGAGGCGCTCCTCGGTCTCGTCGTGCTCGTCGTCGTGATCGGCGTGTCGGTGCTGGCTCCCTGGCTGGCGCCGGAGGACCCGAACGCGGGTGACGCCGGCAACGTCCTCGCCCCGGTCGGGGCGCCCGGCCACCTGCTGGGCACCGACGACCAGGGCCGGGACGTGCTCAGCCGGGTGATCCACGGCGGCCGCGGCGCGCTGGTGGTTGCGATTTCGTCGGTGACGGTCGCGGTGGTCGTCGGCACCGCGCTGGGGCTGTTCGCCGCGTTCGCCGGCCGCCGCACCTCCGGGGTGCTCATGCGCGTGGTGGACCTGATGTTCGCGTTCCCGGTCATCCTGGTCGCGCTGTCGCTCGCCGCGATCCTCCAGCCGGGGGCGTGGGTGCTGATCGGGACGGTCGTGTTCGCCGCGGTGCCCTACGTGACCCGGATCGTGTTCGCCGAGGCCAGAATCGAGCGGGAGAAGGACTACGTCGAGGCGGCACGCTCGCTGGGCGCTTCGGAGGCGGCCATCGTGCGCACCGAGGTGCTGCCCAACCTGATCTCGTCCGTGGTGATCTACGGAACCAGCCTCGTCGGCGTCAACATCGTGTTCACGGCGAGCCTGAGCGCGCTCGGACTCGGGATCCAGCCGCCCGACGCGGACTGGGGCCGGATGATCTCCGAGGGCGCCAAGGTCCTGGTGACCGGGCACCCCGGCGTGGCCACCTTCCCCGCGGTCGCCATCCTCCTCGTCGCACTGGCCTTCAACTGGCTCGGCGACGGGCTGCGTGACGTCCTCAACCCGTGAGCTTGCAGGTGATGAGATGACAGCGGTACTCACCGTTCGCGACCTCGGCGTCGACTTCGCGCTGCCCGGTGCGGTGGTCCACGCGGTGCGCGGCGCCGACCTCGACGTGGGCCGGGGGGAGGTGCTGGCGCTCGTCGGCGAATCCGGTTCGGGCAAGAGTGTCACCGCCGCGGCCGTGCTCGGCCTGCTGCCCCGGACCGCGCGCATCGCGCGCGGCAGCATCCGGTTCGAGGGCACCGAACTCGTCGGCCTGAAGGACCGGCAGCTCAACACCTTCCGCGGCGCCGGGATCGGGATGATCTTCCAGAATCCGGTGACCTCGCTCGACCCGTCCTTCACGATCGGCAGCCAGCTCGCCGACACCGCGCGGCTGCACCTGCGTGTCTCCCGCGCCGAGGCCCGCGATGTCGCGCACACGTGGCTCGACCGGGTGGGGATCCGCGACGCGGACCGGGTGTTGCGCGCCTACCCGCACGAGCTGTCCGGCGGGATGCGTCAGCGGGTCATGATCGCGCTGGCCGGGTTGTCCGGTCCCCGGCTGCTGATCGCCGACGAGCCGACCACCGCGCTCGACGCGGCGGTGCAGAAGCAGATCCTGGATCTGGTGCTGGACCTGGCCGGCGAGACGAAGACGGCGGTGCTGCTCATCACGCACGACTTCGGCGTGGTGTCCCACACCAGCTGCCGTGTCGCGGTGATGCGCGAAGGCGTGATCGTGGAGACCGGCAGCACGGCGCAGGTGCTCAACGCGCCGCAACACCCCTACACGCGCACGCTGATCGACGCCGTCCCGGAGATCGGGCGGCGGTATCCGCGCGCCGACCGGGCCTCGTCCGGCGGCAAGCCGGTTCTCGAACTGCGCGCAGTGTCCAAGGAGTTCGTCGCGGGCGGTTTCGGCACCGGGCGGCACCGGTCGGTGGTGCGGGCCGTCGACGACGTCTCGCTCAGCGTGCACCGCGGGGAGATCTTCGGTCTCATCGGCGAGTCCGGCTCGGGGAAGTCGACGCTCGCCCGGCTCGCCGGCGGCCTCATCCCGCGCACGGCGGGGACGGTCGCCTTCGACGGCGCCGACATCGGCGACTCCGGCGCCCGCGATCTGCGGCGGCGGTTCCAGTACGTGTTCCAGGACGCCGCCACGGCGCTCAACCCGCGGATCACCGCGGGTGAACAGATCGCTCGTCCACTGCGGAGGCTCGGCAAAGCCGCCTCCCGCAAGGAAGCGACCGCGCAGGTGCACCGGGCACTGGAGCTCGTGGGCCTGCATCCCGGCCACGCCGACCGCTACCCGCGGGAGTTCTCCGGCGGACAGCGCCAGCGCGTCGGGATCGCGCGGGCGATCGCGCTGGAACCGGAGTTGCTGATCCTCGACGAGCCGACCTCCGCGCTGGACGTGTCCACCCAGGCGGCCATCCTCGACCTGCTGCTGGACCTCAAGGCCGAACTCGACCTGACGTACCTGTTCATCGGGCACAACCTGGCGATCATCGCCTCGCTGTGCGACCGGATCGGCGTCATGCGCGGGGGCTCGCTGGTCGAGACGTTCCCGGCGGGCGACCTGTTCGCCCCGGAGCGGCACCCGGACACCCGTGCACTGCTCGACGCCGTACTTCCCATCGCATCCACCCGAGACAGAGAGGCATCATGACCGCCACCGGCGAACGCACCACCCTGACCTACCTGCGCCCCGCGACGGCATCCGCCGGGGAGCTCTCGGCCCGCTTCCAGCCGGTCTTCGACCGCGTGGCGGAGGGCAACGTCGAGCGCGAGAAGAACCGCGTCTTCCCCCACGAGCAGGTGCGCTGGCTCAAGGAGGCGGGCCTGGGCCGGGTGCGGATCCCGGTCGAACACGGCGGCTTCGGCGCCTCGCTCGAGCAGACCTTCGCCCTGCTCGCCGATCTTGGTGAGGCGGATGCCAACGTCGCGCACATCTGGCGCAACCACCTGGCGTTCGTCGAGGACCGGCTCAACGCCGCGCCCTCGGCCACCAACGACCGGTGGATCCGGCGGTTCCTCGACGGCGACTTCGTCGGAGGCGGCTGGACCGAGGCCAACAACGGCACCTTCGCCACCCTCAAGACCACCGTGCGCGAGGACGGCGGCCGGTGGCGGGTGAACGGCGCCAAGTTCTACGCCACCGGAAGCCTCTACGCCGACTGGCTCGACGTCCTCGGCAAGGGCGAGGGTGACACCGTGTTGACGGCGCTGGTGCGCCGGGACGACCCGGGTGTCGAGCTGATCGACGACTGGACCGGCTTCGGGCAGCGCACCACGGCCAGCGGCACCGCGAACTACCGCGACGTGCCGGCCGAGGACGGCGACGTCTTCCCGGCGGGGGAGCGGTTCGTCTACCAGGGGCACTTCTACCAGACGGCGATGCTGTCGGTGCTGGCCGGGATCACGCGCGCGGTGGTGCGGGACGGTATCGCCGCGCTGAAGGCCCGCGGCCGCAACTACCCGCAGGCGCTGTCGCCCGTGCCCGCCACCGACGCGCAGCTGTTGCAGGTCATCGGAGGGGTCTCGGTGCACGCCTTCACCGCGCGGGCCGCTCTGAGCGCGTCGTCGCGCACGCTCGACCTGGTCGCCGCGGCGCACGCGGCCGGCGACGAGGTGGCCCGGAAACAGCGGGTGCTCGAGGCCGAGGTGGCCACGGCACAGGCCCAGCTGGCGATCATCGACGCCGCACTGCAGGCGACGACGACGGTGTTCGACGCGCTCGGCGCCTCCGGCGTGTCGGAGAACCTGTTGCTGGACCGGCACTGGCGCAACGCGCGCACGCTGGCCTCGCACAACCCGCGCGTCTACAAGGCCCGCATCCTGGGCGACTGGCTGGTCAACGAGACCGACCCGGTGCCCAACCTGGCGGCGCTGGGCCGTGGGGGCCAGGGCGACTGATCCATGCCTGCACCGCTGAGAATCGGCTTCGCGCTGAACTTCCGGACCTCCTCGCGGGACATCGATGCCGTGGCTCGCGTCTACGAGGAAGTGCTCGACACGATCGCCTACGCCGACCGGCTCGGGATCGACAGTGTGTGGGTGGGCCAGCACCACTTCGACAACACCGACGGCCCGTTCGCCTCGCCGCTGCCGTTCCTGGTCGCGGCGGCCGCCAGGACGTCGCACATCACGCTCGGCACCGGTATCACCACCGTGCCGTTCGAGGATCCCGTCCGCCTGGCCGAGGACGCCGCGGTCGTCGACGCCCTGACGCACGGGCGGGTCCATCTCGGACTCGGCACCGGCGGCGCGAACCTCGACGGCTTCGCCGCGTTCGGGTTGCGGCCGGAACAGCGGCACGCGCTGTTCGGCGACAAGGTGGCCAAGCTGCACGCCGCCCTCGAGGGACGTCCGTTGTCCGGTGGCGCGGACGGGCCTCGCCTGTACCCGCCGGGAACCCGGGTGCGCGGGCAGCTGTGGCAGGCGGCCACGAGCCTGGCCGGCGCAACGGCGGCGGGAGCGGCCGGCGACGGGCTGCAGCAGGGCGCCTTCTTCGATCCCGCGGACACCGGTCAGGCGCCCAAGGTGCGCGCCTACCTTGAGGCGTGGCAAGGCGCCCGGCCGGACCAGGCGCCGCGCGTGGCCGTGTTCCGGTTCGTCTACCCCGGACGGGACAAGGAGACCGTGCTCCGCGAGGTCGAGCCGGTGCTCGGGCCGCGTCTGGCTGCGCTGGCCGAACGGGCGGCGCTCAGCGGAAACCCGGCGCTGCGCGGGTTGAGCGTGCGGGAGTACCTCGACCTGGTCCCGTTCCACGGCTCGCCCGACGACATCGCCGAGCGCGTCGCCACCGACCCGGCGATCGCCGCGGGTGCGACGGACTTCGTCGCCAACTTCTCCTACCGCGACGAGTTCGACGTCGCGAACGCACAAGCCCGCGTGCACACGCTGGCGACCGAGATCGGGCCGGCGATCGGGTGGCGGCCCGCGGTCGCCCTCCGATGAGCGTGCCTGACGAAAGGACCCCGATGCCTGCTCCCTACCTCGCACTCGGACTCGCCGGGCCGCACCTCGTCGAGCTGACCAGCAGTCCGGGCCTGCTCGCCCGGTGGGACGCGCTGCCCGCGGCGTTCACCGTTCTCGGGCTCGACCGGGTCGACGGAAGCGCACCGGCCGGGCAGACCCTGGACAGCAGCGCGGTGGGCGCCGCCCTGGCCGGCCGCACGACCCGGGGGCGCTTCCTGATCGTGGCGAGCCCGCAGCGCGATCACCCCTACAACCTGGCCCGGCGCGTCGCCTCCCTCGGGCACCTGTCGCGGGGCCGGAGCGGGCTGCTCGTCGGCGTGCGGGACGCTTACGCGGCTCCCGAGCGGGCCACCCCGGCCAGGGCCAACGACGCGGCTCGCGCGGTCCGGGCGCTGGAACAGAGCTGGCCCTACGACTCGATCGTCGGGAACCGGGAAACCGGGATCCTGGTGCGCTCGAACGAGATCGTGCACGTCGACCTGGGTGGCGAGTTCCCGATCGCGGGACCGCTGAACGCGCCGGAACCGCCCACCGGTGCCTCGGTGATCGCCTGGTACGGACCCGGAGCGGTCAGCCCAGGCCCGGTCGACCTGGTCATCGGGGAGGGCGGGTCCGTCGCCGTCACCCCGCTCGGCGAGACGCCACCGCGCGATGCCGCCGGCGTGCTCCTGCGCGCTGCGCCCGGGCAGACGGCCGACGAGCTGCTGACGGCCGCGGAAGAGCTGCTGGCCGAGGGGTTCCGGCCGGTCGGTGCCGGCCCGTTGCGCGCGGCGCTCGGGTTGGCCGCCCCACCACGGCGGGCGGCCGGGCGTGCCGCGTTCCCCGTTCCCCAGCCGAATCCGTCGCTGTCGACCCCGAGGAGCCGTTCATGACCGACCGCCGCACGGGGCACGTGATCCTGGGCATCAACGTGCTCGTCCTGGGCTACCTCCCGGCCGCCTGGCAGTCACCGCTGCTGAAGAAGGACTCCTTCGTCGATCCCGCGTACTGGGAGACCATCGGCCGGACCGCGGAACGCGGCACGCTGGACGCCATTTTCCTGGCCGACGGCCCGCTGCTGGGCGATCCGGCCCACGACGCGAACCCGATCCGCCTCGAGCCCACCGTGAACTGGGGTCACGTCGCCGCGGCCACCGAGCGGGTCGGGCTCGTGGCGACCGCGTCCACCACCTTCAACGATCCGTTCGAGCTCGCCGAGCGGCTGCTGTCGTGGGACCACCTCTCCGGCGGTCGCGCGGGGTGGAACATCGTGACCACGCGGGGGGCGACCGCGGCGCGGAACTTCGGCCTGCCCGACGTGCCGCTGCGCGACGACCGCTACGACCGCGCCGCGGAGTTCGTCGACGTGGTGCGCGCGTTGTGGGACTCGGCGGTCACCGGCGAGGACATCAGCCACCGCGGCGAACTGTTCCAGCTGGACGGGCGGTTGCGGGTGCCCCCGTCCCGGCAGGGCAGCCCGGTTCTCCTGCAGGCCGGTGGCTCGCCGAAGGGACGGGAGCTCGCCGGCCGCGTCGCCGAGGGGGTGTTCGCGGCCGAGCTCACCAAGGACAAGGCGATCGAGCACTACCGCCTGGTCAAACGTCTTGCCCGCGCCCACGGCCGGTCGCCTGACGACGTCAAGATCCTGCCCGGTCTGCTCCTGACACTGGGCAGCACCGAGGAGGAGGCCCGCCGGCGCAACGACGAACTCCACGACGCCGGGCCCGCGGCGTACTCGGTGCAGTG
The DNA here is from genome assembly GCF_021654135.1 of Amycolatopsis tucumanensis. Lineage (GTDB taxonomy): Bacteria > Actinomycetota > Actinomycetes > Mycobacteriales > Pseudonocardiaceae > Amycolatopsis_E > Amycolatopsis_E tucumanensis. Next base: position 66,459 of record NZ_JAKGSD010000026.1, read on the forward strand.
GCTCTCGCAGTCGATCGGGTACGACGCCTCGAAGCTCGACCTCGATGAGCCCTTCCCCGAGGAGGTCCTCGCCGCCCCGGCGGATCCGCAGACGTTCCAGGGCAGCATGGGTTTCCGCGAATCGATCGTGGCGCAGATCCGCCGCACCAACCCGACGGTGCGCGAGTACCTGCGGCAGACGCGCTACACCGGCTCCGGGCACGCGGGTTTCGTCGGCACGCCGGAGCAGCTGGCCGACCACATCGAGGACTGGTTCCACTCCGGAGCGATCGACGGGTTCAACCTCCAGCCCGATGTGCTGGTCGACGGGCTGGAGGTGATCGCCGACGAACTGGTGCCCCTCCTGCGCCGGCGGGGGCTCTACCGGCACGACTACGAAACCGACACGCTGCGCGGCCACTTCCGGGCCGCTTCGCCGACCCGGCACTTCGACTGATCCGGCCGCCCGGCGCGGATGCTCAACACGATCGCGAGCGCTGAGACCGGACTCCAGCGGTATTCCAGCGCTGCCTGCTTCCCTGGTGGAGTGGCCGAGCGAATTCACGCGGAGATCGTCGCCAAGGTGATCGAGGTTGCCCGGGGCGAAGGGGCCGACCTCGCGGCGGGCGATGCGGTCCTGCTGCTGGAGTCGATGAAGATGGAGATCCCGGTGCTGACCGGGACCGCCGGCCGGCTGAGCCACCTGGCGGTGCGGGTCGGTGACGTCGTCCAGGAGGGCGATCTCCTGGCCGTCATCGAGGTGCCGTGAGGCTGACGATCATCGGTGGTGGCGGGTTCCGCACACCGCTCATCCACCGTGCCGTCGCGGGGTGGGGCGCGGTCCGGGAAATCGCCCTCTACGACAGCGATCCCCGGCGGCTCGCGGCCATCGGCGCGGTCCTCGGAGACCAGAACGTCGTGCCACACACCGATCACGACGCGGCGCTGGCGGGTGCCGACTTCGTGTTCTGCGCGGTGCGCGTGGGCGGCACGCGAGGGCGTGTGCTCGACGAACGCATCGCCCTCGACTGCGGCGTGCTGGGGCAGGAGACCACGGGCGCGGGCGGGCTCGCCTACGGGCTGCGCGGCGTTCCGGTGCTGACGGCGCTGGCCCGCCGCATCGCGGAGCTGGCGCCCGCGGCGTGGGTCGTCAACTTCACCAACCCGGTCGGCCTGATCACGGAGGCGATGGCGGAGGTGCTGGGGGACCGGGTGATCGGGATCTGCGATTCCCCGGCCGGCCTGTTCCGGCGTGTCGCGTGGCTGCTCGGCGTCCCGGAGGAGCTGGCGTGGTTCGACTACGCCGGACTGAACCACCTGGGCTGGCTGCGCGCGGTCCGCGTCGCCGGGGCCGACCGGCTGCCCGGGCTGCTCGCCGGGGACCGGCTCGGCGCGATCGAGGAGGGCAGGCTCTTCGGCGTGCCGCTGCTGCGTGAGCTGGGCATGATCCCGAACGAGTACCTGCAGTACTACTACGCCACAGCCGGCGCGATTGAGAAGGCGCGGAGAGGTCCCACGCGGGGCGCCTTCCTCCACGAACGCCAGGAAGCGTTCTACCGTGCCGCCCTGGCGGAGCCGTCCGCGGCGGCACGGCTCTGGGCCGAGACGCTGGCCGAACGGGAAGCGACCTATTCGTCCGCGCCCGCGCCGGCGAGCGGGGAACCCGCGGGCGGCGGCTACGAGGCGATGGCCGTCGCGGTGATGCGGTCCCTGGCCGGCGACGGCGCGGCGACCCCGGTGCTGAACGTGCGCAACCGCGGCGCCCTGCCCGGTCTGCCCGCGGACGCGATCGTCGAGGTCCCGTGCCTGGTGGACACCAACGGCGCGCACCCGATCGCCGGGGACCCGCTGCCGGAGGCGCAGCTCGCCCTGGCCCGCGCCGTGAAGACCGCCGAGCGGACGACGATCACCGCGGCACTGATCGGTTCGCGGGCGCTGGCCGAGGAGGCCTTCGCGGCGCACCCGCTGGTGGGTGACCGGTCGGTGGCGCGGCGGCTGGTGGCCGGGTACCGGGCGGCGCATGTGGAGTTGCGGGCGCTGCGCTGAGCGGGGGTTGGGCTGTCGTCGGAACCGTTCGGCCCGCCCGCGGCGTGCGCGTGATCGGTTCGCGGGCGCTGGCCGAGGAGGCCTTCGCGGCGCACCCGCTGGTGGGTGACCGGTCGGTGGCGCGGCGGCTGGTGGCCGGGTACCAGGCGGCGCACCCGGAGTTGCCGGCGCTGCACTGAGGGCGCTCGTCACCCCCGCTCGCTGACCGCCGCTAGCGTGGCGCTCGCCCGGCGGACCGGGACCAGGCGGTGGCTCGGCAGCAGACCCGCGACGAATGCGTAATCCTGCCGCAGCTCCTCGTCCGCCTCCCGCCACCAGGTGGCGATGTCGTGCCAGCCCGGCGCCGCCAGCGAGCCCCCGAACTGGCGCACCGACAGCGAAGCGCACAGCGTCGCGAACCTGACCCGTTCGGCCGGTGTCCATCCGGACAACGTGCCCAGCACGAACGCCGCCGCGAACACGTCGCCCGCGCCCGTCGTGTCGATCGCCTCCACCGGTAACGCCGGGACCGACACCACCTCGCCGCTCGCCCGGTCCGCGGCCACCACACCGTCCGCCCCGCACGTGATCGCCACCAGCGGCACGTGCCGGAGCAGCTCGCGCAGCGCAGCCTCGACCGTTCGCTGCCCGGTCAGCGCCAGCGCCTCGTCCCGGTTCGGCAGGAACACGTCGCAGTGTCGCAGCTGGTCCAGCGCCTGCTCGCGGCACGCCGCCGACAGCTCCCACCCGATGTCGGCGAACACCAGCCCACCCGATTCGCGCGCGAACCGCAGCCAGTTCTGCTCTTCCGTGCCCAGGTGCACGAAGTAGGCGCGCGCCCGCGGCGGCCGCCCGATCGCGGTGTCCAACGGCACCGGCCCGTCGTGGGCGTGGGTCACCATCGTCCGTTCCCCGTCCACCACGAGCGACACCGTCACCGGGGAGTGCCAGCCGGGGAACCGCAGGGACCGTTCCAGGTCCACCCCCTCATGCGCGGACAGCACCTCCCAGCAGTAGTCGCCGTAGGCGTCGGTGCCGAACATCGCGGCGAGTGAGGTCGACAGGCCGAGCCGGGACAGGGCGACCGCGAGGTTCGCGATCCCGCCCGGGCTCGACCCCATCCCCGGCGCGCGCACCTCCGTGCCCAGTGCGGGAAACCCGCGCAGCCCGGTCAGGATGACGTCGAAGAACACCGTGCCGGCGCAGAAGACGTCCACCGGCCCGGAAGCCTTGCCCGTCATGGCGGTGTCAGGACGCGCGCCGGGCCGAGGGCACCAGCAGCAAGTCGTCCCGCGTGATCGAGCGCGACTGCGTGAGCAGCTGCCCGTCGCGCACCACCAGGACGTCGTCGACCAGGCACGTGGGCAGCAACGTCACCGAGCCGTCCGCGTGCGTGAGGGTCACCAGCGCGTAGTAGGACACCGTCACGGCGTCCTCGCCGGACGGCTCGATCAGCAGCTTGTCGAACCAGTGCCGGGGCACGACACCCTGGTGCTGGGCGAAGTTCGCCCGCAACGACTCCACGATCGCGGCGCGGCCGCGCACGTCGTCGTCGCGCGACGCGTGGTGCATCCGGCCGTCCTCGGTGAACGTCGCCGCGAACCCTTCGACGTCGGCGGCGTCGAGCAAGCGGATCTGCCGGGCGAAGAAATGCTGCACCTCCGCGTAAACGCGGGCGCGGTCGGTGACATCGATGTGCGGCATGGGCCCTCCTGGCTCGGTGAATCTCCGGCCGAGCCTGGCCGCGCCGCCTGGAGACTCGCTGGAGGCGTGGTCGATGAGACCACCCGGCGACTGCAGCCTCCTTCGACCGCGATTCGACTACGCGCTGCGAACCTGCCCTGGTGTGGAAGGGATCCACCGGATCGGAGAGTGCCGTGACCGCCACTTCGGAACGTCTCGGGCAGATCGAACAGGTCGCCGAGGGCGTGTACGCCTACGTCCAGCCCGACGGCGGCTGGTGCGTCAACAACGCCGGCGTCGTCGTCTCCGGCGGGGAGTCCGCCGTCATCGACACCGCGGCGACCGAACGGCGCGCGCTGGGACTCAGGGCCGCGGCTTCGGGTGTGGGCGCAGGCCGGCCGTCGGTGCTCGTCAACACCCACCACCACAGCGACCACACCTTCGGCAACGTGTTCTTCGCGCCGGAGACGCTGATCGTGGCGAACGAGCCGACCCGCGCCGGGATCATCGAGAACGGCCTGAACCTGCAACAACTGTGGCGTGACGTGGAGTGGGGCGCGGTCGGCGTGCGGCCCCCGGTCGTCACCTTCGAGGAGTCGCTGACCGTGCGGATCGGCGATCTGCGGCTGGAGCTGATCACCGTCGGCCCGGCGCACACGGTCGCCGACACCGTGGTGTGGATCCCGCAGCGGCGCGTGTTGTTCACCGGGGACGTGGTGATGAGCGAGGTCACCCCGTTCACGCTGATGGGCTCGATCAGCGGGTCGGTCGAGGCGCTGGAGGCGTTGCGGCGCCTGGATCCCGCGGTCGTCGTGCCGGGGCACGGCCCGGTCGCCGGACCGGAGGTCATCGACGCGAACCTGGCCTATTTCCACCGCATCCGCGACCTGGTCGCCGGCGCCGCCGGGCGCACGCCCCTGGAGATCGCGGCCGCCGCGGGTGCGGGCCCGTTCGCCGGGTGGCTGGACAGCGAGCGCCTGGTGCCCAACATCCGCCGCGGCCTGGCCGAGGCCCAGGGGCTCCCGCAAGGGGCACCCCTGGACATCCTCGAAGCCTTCGGTGAGATGGTCACCTTCAACGGGGCGGCGCCTGCGTGCCATGCGTGAGCGGCAGCGACTCGCGGGCGGCCAGGGTGGCGAAGAAGTCCGGCGCCACCTCGGTCAGCTCCTTCAGCTCGGCGAACCAGCCGAGCACCTCGGGGGAGCGCCGGTCGGCGGCGGCCTGGTGCGCGTCCAGGTCCCGCCACTCGGCGAGCATGTAGTACTTCTCGGGGTGCCGGTGCGACTGGAAGAACCGCAGCCGCACGAACCCGTCCTGCTCGCTCATGTAGGCCGCGATCAGGTCGATGATCTCCCGGAACCGCACCGGGTCCCCGGTGACGGTGATCGGGTTGATCATCGTGGTGGTCGTGAACTCGCTCATCGGGTTTCCTCCTCCTCGTCGCGCAGGGCGGCCAGGACGGCCAGCTGGCGGCGGTCCCGTGCGGCGACCCGCTGCTCGTAGACGTCCGTGCCGTAGGCGGTCTCGGTCTGGGCGATCAGCTCGGCGATGCCCTCGTCGTCCAGATCCGGCGTGCCCAGCTGCGACCAGCCCGCGGCGAGCCCGGCGCCGATGTGGCCGAACCACTGCCGGATGCCGCCCGGCCCGCCGCCGAGGTGCAGCGCCTGGAACGGGCCGACCACGGCCCAGCGCGGCCCGAGCGAACCGGTGATCGCGTCGTCGATGTCGGCCGCGGTGGCCACGCCCTGCTGGACCAGGTGGATGGCCTCCCGCAGCAGGGCGGTCTGCAGCCGGTTCGCGATGAACCCGGCGATCGGCCGCCGCAGCACCACCGGCGTGCGGCCGAGCGCGGTGAGGAACTCGGTGGTGCGCTCGACGAGTTTCGGCTCGGTGTCCGGGCCGCCCAGCACCTCGACCAGCGGGATGACGTGCGGTGGGTTGAACGGGTGCGCGACGAGGACCCGGCCGGACTGCGCGAGCCGCGCGCCGATCGCGTCCGGCAGCAGCGTCGAGGTGGACGACAGCAGGAGCGCCTCGGCAGGCGCGGCCTGTTCCACCGCCGCGAACAGCTCCTGCTTGTCCGCCAGCCGTTCGCTGATGCTCTCCAGCACCACCTCCGCCCCGGTGACCGCCTCGGCGACGTCCGTCGTCACGGTGAGCCGGGCGAGCAGCGCGTCGGCGTCGGCGGCCAGCGCGGGCGCGTGCAGGCGAACCGCCGCGGTGACCGCCTGCGCGGTCTCCGCCCGGCGCACCGCGACCCGGACCCGGTAGCCGGCGTCGGCCAGCAGGGCGGCCCAGCCCGCGCCGATGGTCCCGCCGCCGAGAACGGCGACGGCCGGGGAGTCAGTCGTGCTCATCAACACTCCTTTTGTCGGTCGACTCTTCGAGAAGCTGCAGCCATGCCGCCGACGCCTTGTCGAACCGCAGCGCGACGTGGCTGGAGGCGGTGTGCACGTCCCGCCAGAACCGTTGCAGCGGACGGTCCCGGGACTGCCCCGCGGTACCGGCGGCCGTCACCAGCCGGTCCACGGCACTCACGAGCAAGGACGCGGCGAGCGCGCTGTCGCGCAGGCCGCGTGCCACCTCCGCCGGACCGGCGCCGCCCCTGTCGGCGGTGACCGCCACGCGGTGCAGTAGCAGGTCCGCGGCGTCGGTCTCGCCGTCGGCGCGGGCCACGCCCGCTGGAGCCGGGGAACCGGGTCGCAGGGTGCGGCGGAAGTCGTCGAAGGCGCCGCGCGCGGCACCCAGCAGGGGGGCGGTGAACGTGAGCCCGCTGATCGCCCGCAGCGGGACCTCGAAGGCCGGGCCCGGGTTGCCTGCGCTGTGGCCCGCGGCGGCGTCGGCGCTGCGGAACACCCGCTGCGGCGGCACGAGCACGTCGTCGAGGATCAGTGTGTGGCTCGCGGTGCCGCGCATGCCGACGGTGTGCCAGCTGTCCGCGGTCGTGAAGTCCGCGCGCGGCACCGCGACGAACACCGGGCCCCCGTCTTCGGGGCGGGTGCAGGCCAGCGTCCAGTCCGCCGTGTCGATCCCGCTGGTGTAGGGCCAGTGCCCGCTGACGCGCCAGCCCTCCGGCGTCGACCTGGCCCGGCCACCCGGCACGAGCGCCGCGGCGACGAGGACGTCCGGCCCCTTGTCCCACAGTTCGGCCTGCCCGTCCTCGGGCAGGTACGCGCCGAGCCTCGCCGAGTAAGCGAACAACGAGGCGAGCCACGCCGCGGAGGTGTCGCCCCGGCCCACTTCGGCGACCGCGCGGGTCAGTTCGGCGAAGCCGCCTTCCCCACCGCCCCAGCGGGCGGGCACGAGGTGGCGGGCGAACCCGGCCGCCACCACGGCTTCCACCGTCTCCGGGCCGACGGCGCGGTGCTCGTCGGCGTGGCCGGCATGCCGCTCGGCGACGGCGCGGGCGTGGCCGGCGTCGAGGACGTGGGGGTCGGCTGCCATCCGCGTCTCCCTGGTGTGATCGGAGGTTCCGCTGCGGCGGAACCGGGCACGCCCAGGGTGGCGGTGGTGGCTGGAGATCGGGTCGAGCGGCGATCGCGCTCGGGGTCAGCCCAGCTGTGAATCAGCCCAGCTCTGAGTCAGCTCAGCTCTGAGTCAGCTCAGCTCGGGGGCGTCCCGGAAGACGAGCTCCGGCCAGGTCGCCGCGCCGCCGGTCAGCGTGGTGGCGCCGGGGGCGGCGAGCCCGTCCAGGATCACGTCGAGGAACCGCAGCTGCAGCTCGCCGGCCCGGGCCGCGTCGATGCTCGGCGCCGAGCGCAGCTGCGTCAGCAGCAGGTAGATGTCGGCGGAGGTGACGCCGTCGCGCAGCGCGCCCTGCCGGTGCGCGGCGTCGACCAGCGCGTCCATCTCGGCGCGCAGACCCGCCACCGCCTCGGCGATCTCGCCGCCGTCAACGGAATTGCCGATCAGCACGAACAACGAGCACGAACGCGCCTCGACCATGCAGCGCATGAACCGGCGCAGCGCCGACCAGCCGTCGGGCTCCTCGTCCCGCGCCGCGCGGGCCTCCTCGGTGGCGCGCCGCATCGCGCCGAGGCACATCTCCCGGAGCAGGTCGGTCTTGCTGGGGTAGCGGCGGTAGATGCTGCCCATGCCGACGCCGGCCCGGGCGGCCACCGCGGAGACGGGGGCGTCCCAGCCGTGTTCGATGAACACGTCGCGGGCCGCGGCGAGCACGGTCACGTCGTTGCGTTCCGCCTCGGCGCGCCGGCCACCGGCGGACGGTTTGCGAGCCACGGTTGCCACGCCGCGGAGTCTACAGGAGCGGATCGTTCCGTTCGATCGACAGCGAGGCATACGGAACGGTATGCTCCGTTCCGTTGAATCCCCGTCCAAGGAGCTTCCGTGACCTCGGAGACCAGTACGTCGTCCCCGCCCGCACCGGCCCGCCAGGCGACCGGCCTGATCCTCGCCGTGTGCTGCGCGGCGCAGTTCATGGTCGTGCTCGACGTGTCGATCGTGAACGTCGCGCTGCCCACCATCCGCACGAGCCTGGGTTTCGACGCGCCCGGCCTGCAATGGGTGGTCAACGCCTACACGATCGCGTTCGCCGGGTTCCTGCTCCTCGGCGGCAGGCTCGCCGACCTGTTCGGCAGGCGGCGCACGTTCCTCACCGGCATCGCCGTGTTCACCGCGGCCAGCCTCCTGGGCGGACTCGCGAACTCCGCGACCCTGCTCGTCGTCGCCCGCGCGATCCAGGGCCTCGGCGCGGCCGTGGTCGCGCCGGCGACCCTCACCGTGCTGGCCACGACGTTCACCACCCCGGAGACCCGGGCGCGGGCCTTCGGCATCTGGGGCGGCGTGGTCGGCGCCGGTGGCGCGGTCGGGTCGCTGGCGGGCGGTCTGCTGACGGGTCTGCTGTCGTGGCGGTGGATCCTGTTCATCAACGTGCCGATCGGCGTGGTGCTGCTCGTGCTCGCCGCCCGCGTGGTGTCCGATGTGGACACGGGGCGGCGCGGCCGCACGCTCGACGTGTGGGGCGGCCTGTCCGCGACGGTCGGTGTGATGGCCCTGGTCTACGGGATCGTCGGCACCGAGGCCCACGGCTGGGCCTCGGTGCACACGCTCGTCGCGCTCGGCGGCGGCGTGGTGGTCCTCGCCTTCTTCGTGCTCGACCAGGCGCGGCTGGCCAAGGATCCGCTGCTGCCGCTGAGCATCTTCCGGCACCGCAACGTGGTGGCGGCGAACCTCGTCGTGTTCGCCAGCGGTGCGGCGCTGTTCGCGATGTTCTACTTCCTCACGCTGTTCCTCCAGCAGGTGCTCGGGTACGGGCCGGTCGCGGCCGGACTGGCCTACCTGCCGCTCGCCGCGGCTCTCACGGTGTCGGCGCGCGGATCGGCGAAACTGCTGCCGAAATGGGGACCGCGGACCCTGCTGCTGGGCGGGCTCGCGCTGACCGCGATCGGGCTGGGCTGGCTGGCATTGCTGACCACCACGTCGACGTTCGCCGGGGGAGTGCTCGGACCGACGGTCGTCGTCGGCATCGGGCAGGGCGCGGTGATGGCCTCGGCGACGATGGCCGGGACCGCGGGCCTGCCGATGAACCAGGCCGGTCTCGCGTCCGGGCTGATCAACGCCACGCGCCAGCTCGGTGGCGCGATCGGCCTCGCCGCGCTGGCCGCCGTCGCCGCGGGCGCCCGGAGCCCGGAGTCGGGGTATGTGCTGGCACTGGCCATCGCGGCGATCATCGCGGTGGTGGCGCTCGCCGCCGCGGCGGCCGCTCCGGGGAAGCCGCGGTCCGCGGCCGGGTGATGCTGGGGGTCGTGGGGCGCCCCGGCGCCCCACGCACCGCGAAGAAGGAAGGGGTGCCTCGTTCGTCGAACGAGGCACCCCTTCTTGGCAAGCGGCTCAGCGAGCCCAGGCCGACGGCTGCTCCATCCACAGCGGCAGCTGCTCACCGGCCTCGACCGCGACCGGGAGCGTGTTGCCCGGCGGGGGAAGCGCGCACGTGGTGTACGGCGAGAACCCGCACGGCCCGTTGACCGTGCGGTTGAAGTCCAGCTCGAACTCGAACGCGCCGCCGTTCGCGCTCGCCGGCCGCGGCGCGAACACCAGCCGTGCCCCGGCGAACGTGGTGACCCCGCTGGTGCGGTCCCGGAACGGGATGTGCAGCTCGTGCTCCGGTCCGGCGTAGACCTCCAGCGCGTGTTCCCCGTCGGCCAGCTCGAACACCACCCGTCCGAAGATCCCCAGGTCCTTGACCTTGTTCTCGACCACCGAGCGCAGCACCACCGGGCGGCGGCCCTCGTAGGGCTCGTACCGCGCCGGAACGATCCACTTCGGATCGAACGGGTAGGTCGGGATCCCCAGCTCGAGCCGCCTGCTCGCCACGTACGGGTCGCGCGGCTGGATCCCCAGCTGCACGGGCTGGGACGCCTGCGCGGGGAACAGCACCGGGCTGATCGCCACGTCTCCGTGGCGCACCGCGCGGATGTCGCGCGGGCGCGCGACGTCGAAGACCTCAGCGACGCCGTCGACCGGCCGCTCGTCGACCACCAGGCCGTCCCCGGCGGCGGCCCGCACCAGGATGCGCCGCGAGTCCTCGACCCACCATGAGCCGGGCACGTCGTCGAAGCTCTCGGGGCGGTCGCCGAGCCAGTACAGGCCGACGGGGGAGAGCAGGCCGTAGGGCTCGCTCAGGAAGTCCAGCCAGGCGCGGCGGAACTCGGTCCACTCGGCGTGCAGGCGCGCGGCGGACCGCGCTGTCCCGGCCGCGGGCAGATCAGACACGGCTCGCCTCCACGTTCTGCTTGGCCAGGTTGAGGGTGGCCAGGCTGTTGGTGCCCAGCGCCTCGCGCACCGTCCGGCGCGCCGACGCGAGCGTGGCCTGCGGTCCCAGTATCTCGGTGACCTTCTCCGGCCGGAGGACGACGGTGTGCCGCGAGGTGGCCTGGACGCCGTCGCCGGTCTCGGTGAACCGCCACCGTCCGGTGTGGGCGGACATGATCGGCGGGACCGTGGTCTGCTTGTAGACGATGCTCTCGCCGGGGAAGCACACGCGGACCGACTTGGTGGTGTGGACCGAACCGTCGGCCGAGCGGGTGTCCATGTCGATCGTCTGCACGCCACCGGTGTCCTCGGTGAACGCGAGCCGGGCGACGTGGGGCAGGCGTTGCTCCCACAGGTCCGCGCGGTACACGAAGTCGTAGACCTCGGCCAGCGATCCGCGCACGGTCACCGAGTCCTCGAACGAGAACACCAGCTCCGCCCGCCGCTCGCCGAGCTCGGCCGCCGCGCGCAGGGCGTCCAGCTCGGCCCCGGTGTTGCGGTCGATCGCCGCGGTGACCCACTCCACGTGGGCGGGGTCGTCGTTCTCGACGGAGAAGTCGTGCCGGAACTCGACCAGCGTCGTGCCGTCGCCGCCGTCGCCGATGAGCCACTCGCCGCCCATGCCGAGCACCGGCGGTGAGCTGACCTCCTGGCGGAAGGCGACGCGCAGCGCGACCGGGTCGAGCTCCCGCCGCGAGGTCCAGTCACGCACCTCGCCGTTGGCGAAGGCCCAGATCCGCAGCAGCTCGGTGCGGTCGTCGCCGCCGAGTTTCTCGACGTGCACGGTGGGGGAGAAGGTGTGCGGCCAGCCGGAGGTGTCCGCGACCAGGTCGTAGACCACCCGTGGTGGCGCCGCGATCGCCACCGTGTGGTGGGTGTGATGGAGTGCCGGTGTCGGCATCGTTGCTCCCTTGGTGTCGTGGTTCAGTAGTTGCCCAGCCCGCCGCACACGTTGAGCGCCTGCGCGGTGATGGAGGCGGCCACGTCGGAGACGAGGTAGCCGACCAGGCCGGCGACCTCGTCGGCCGTGGTGTAGCGGCCGAGCGGGATCTTGGCCTGGAACTTCTCGAGAACGTCGTCTTCGGACACCTCCCAGTGCGCGGCGTAACCCTGCCGGACCCGTTGCGCCAGCGGGGTTTCCACGTAACCGGGGCACACCGCGTTGACCGTGATGCCGGTCTTGGCCAGCTCCAGCCCGACCGCTTTGGTGAACCCCACGACGCCGTGCTTGGACGCGGAGTACGGCGCGCCGAGCACCACGCCCTGTTTGCCGCCGGTCGAGGCGATGTTGACGATGCGGCCGGCCGGCCCCTCCAGCAGCCGCCCGGTGGTCAGGACCTCCTTCGTCACGCGGAACACGCTGGTGAGGTTGGTGTCGATCACGTCGAGCCACAGCTCGTCGGCGATCGTGGCGGTCTCGCCGCCGCCGTTGCGCCCGGCGTTGTTGACCAGCACGTCGATCCGGCCGTACTGCTCCGTGGCGGCGGTGACCGCGCGGCGGATGTCCTCGGCCGAGGTCACGTCCGCGGTGGTGCCGGAGACCTCCAGCCCCTCGCCGCGCAACTTCTCCACCACCGTGGCGACGTTGCCCGCGTCGCGGGCGACTCCGAACACGGAGACGCCCCGCTCCGCCAGCGTCCGGGTGACGGCAAGGCCGATGCCGCTGGTCGCGCCGGTCACGAACGCCACCTTCGGGGAATAGCTCACTGTGGTCCAGCTCCTTCGGTGAGACGACGGTTTCGCCCTCAGCGTGTGCCCGCCGGGTACAGGCTGTCTGGAGTCGCTCTCGAAGCCGTCGCCGCCTTCGGGATCGCGTCCAGCAACTCGCGCGTGTAGTCGTGGCCCGGGTTCGTGAACAGGGCTTCGGTGGCGCCGGCCTCCACGATCCGGCCCCGGCGCATCACGGCGACCCGGTCGCACAGCTGGCGCACCACGGCGAGGTCGTGGGAGATGAACACGTACGCCAGGCCGAACTCGGCGCGCAGCTCGGCCAGCAGGTCGAGGATCGCGCTCTGCACGGTGACGTCCAGCGCGGACACCGGTTCGTCGCACACCAGCAGCCGCGGCTCGAGCGCGAGCGCCCTGGCGATCGCCACCCGCTGCCGCTGCCCACCGGACAACTCGCCGGGTCTGCGGGTGAGCAGGTCGCGCGGCAACCGGACCAGGTCGAACAGCTCGGCCACCCGGGCTCGCCGGGACCGGCGGTCGCCGATCCCGAAGGCTCGCAACGGTTCCGCGACGCTGCGCCCGGCGCTGAACCGTGGATCCAGCGCCGTGTAGGGGCTTTGCTGGATCAGCTGCACCGTCCGGCGCAGCGCCCGCAGACGGCCCCCGGTCGCCGTCGCCGTGTCCGTCCCGTCGAGCACCACCCGGCCCGCCGACGGGCGGTCCAGGCACGCGATCAGGCGCGCCACCGTGGACTTGCCGGACCCGGACTCGCCGACCAGACCGAGCGCCTGGCCCGGAGCGACCGCCAGGGTCACCCCGTCCACCGCGGGGGTCTCCTGGCCGGGGAAGCCGCGGCGCAGCTGCTCCACCTCGACGAGCGGGTGCGAGCGATCCGTGGCGGGCGGTTCGGGCGCCCGCCCACCGGGGACGCTCGCGACCAGCGCCCGCGTGTAGTCGTGCGCGGGACGACTGAGGATCAGTCCCGCCGGGCCGTGCTCCACGATCTCGCCCGCGCGCATCACGAGCACCCGGTCCGCCCGCTCCGCGGCGACGGCGAGGTCGTGGGTGATGAGCAGCACCGCGATGCCCAGCTCCCGGCTCAGGCCGCCCAGGTGGTCGAGGATCACCCGCTGCACCGTCACGTCCAGCGCGCTCGTCGGCTCGTCGGCCACGATCAGTGCGGGCTCGGCGGCCAGGGCGATCGCGATCAGCACGCGCTGCCGCATTCCGCCGGAGAGCTCGTGCGGGTAGCGCCGGGCCAGTTTCGCCGCGTCCGGCAGGCCGGCGGTGGTCAGCAGCTTCACCGCATCCGCCGCGGCCCGTTCTCCCGCCGCGAGGCGGTGGATCCGGCGCACCTCGGCGACCTGTTCACCGATCCGCTTGACCGGGTTGAGATAGGCCAGCGGGTCCTGCGGGACGAGGGCCACCCGGGAGCCGCGCAGCTGCCGCATGCGCGACTCCGCCGCCCGGGTCAGCTCCTCGTCCCCGAGGGAGATGGTCCCGCCGGTGATCCGGCCACCCGGGGGCAGCAACCGCAGCACGGCGTGCGCGACGGTGCTCTTGCCGGAGCCCGACTCGCCCACCAGCGCGACGGTCTCGCCGCGGGCGACGGTGAAGTCCACGCCCCGCACCGCCTCGGCGCCACCGTAGGCGACGCGCAGACCGTCCACACGCAACAGCGTCACCAGGACTCCCGTCGCCGTCGTTCCAGTGCCCGGGCGACGCGGTTGGTGGACAGCACCACCACAGCGATCACCAGCCCGGGGAAGGTCGTGAGCCACCACGCCGCGCGCAGGTAGTCGCGGCCGCCGGCCACCAGCGCGCCCCACTCCGGGGTCGGCGGCGCGGCGCCGAAGCCGAGGAAGCTCAGCGCCGACACGGTCAGCAGGATCGAACCGATGTCCAGTGCGGCCAGCGACAGCACCGGACCGGCCGAGTTCGGCAGCACGTGCGTCACCAGCACACCGGGGCCGCGCACCCCGCCGCCACGGGCCGCGGTGACGAAGTCGGCGTGGCGCACCGTGAGCACCTCGGCCCGGGTCACCCGCGCGAAGTTCGCCACGCTCACCACACCCACCGCCACCGCGACCTGCAGCACACCGAACCCCAGCGCGGTCACCAGCGCGAGGGCCAGCAGCAGGCCGGGGATCGCGAGCAGCACGTCCATCAACCGCATCAGCGCGCCGTCCAGCCAGCCGCCGGCGTAACCGGCGAGGGCGCCGATCACCGCGCCCGCGACCAGTGCGACTCCGACCGCGACCACGGTTGCGCTGAGTGAGAGCGCCGCGCCGTGCACGACCCGCGCGTAGAGGTCGCGGCCGAGGTAGTCGGTGCCGAACCAGTGCTCCGCGCTGGGCGGCCGCAGCCGCTGCGCGGCGACGCCCTGGATCGGGTCCTGCGTGGTGAACAGCCGCGGCGCCAGCGCCCATGCGACGACGACCAGCAGCACGAGCACCGACAGGACCAGACCGGGTTGCCGCGCCAGCGCGCGCAGCCGGGACCGGGACCGGGTTGCGGCCAGGGCGGTCACCGCGACCTCACCACCGGGCGGACGCGCGGGTCCAGCAGCGGGTAGATCGCCTCCACCACGAGGCTGACCACGACGTAGACCACCGCCGCGAGCACGACCAGGCCCAGCACGACGGGCAGGTCCTGGTTGGACACCGCGTCCACGGTGACCGCGCCGAGCGCGTGGCGCCCGAACACGGTCTCCACCACCACGGCCCCGCCGAGGAGGTTGCCGACCAGGATCCCGGTGATCGTCACCGCGGGCAGGCTCGCGTTGCGCAGCGCGTGGCGGAACAGGATCCACACCCGGCTCGCGCCCTTGGCCTGCGCCAGCTGGACGTAGGGCTGCGCCAGGGTCTCCCGCAGGCTCCGGCCCAGCACCTGCGCGACGATCGCCGCGGTCGGCACCGCGAGCGTGATCGCGGGCAGCACCAGGCTCGCGAACCCGTCCCCGCCGGTCGCCGGGAACAGCGACCAGTGGAACGCCAGCAGCTGCAGCAACAGCAGGCCGAGCCAGAACGACGGGATCGACACACCCGCCGCCGGTACGGACTCCAGGACCTGGCGGAGGAACCCGTTGCGGGTCAGTCCGGCGAGCAGGGCGAGCGCGACACCGGCGCCCAGCGCCAGCAGCAACGCGAACGCGGCCAGGCCCGCGGTCTGCGGCAGGGCCCCCAGGACCAGGCCCCGCACCGGTTCCCCGGTCTGCACCGAGGCACCGAAGTCACCGGTGACCGCCCGGCCCAGCAGCGTCAGGTACTGCTCCCACAGCGGCCGGTCGAAGCCGTAGGCGCTGCGCAGCTGCGCGGCCTGCGCCGGGTCGATCACGGCCGTGTCACCACCGGCCTTCTGCGCGAGCATCAGCGTGACCGGGTCGCTGGGCAGCAGGTACAGCGCGACGAACGCGCCGGTGAACGCCGCCCACACGACGAACACCGCCTGACCGGCGCGGCGGAGCGCCCGGGACAGAACGCCCGGCATGTCAGGACAGCCAGGCGTCGTAGAACGAGACGCCCGAGGTCGCGGTGAACCCGATCCCGTGCACCTTGTCGCTCACCCCGATGACCAGCGCCTGCTCGTTGACCGGGATGACGTGCGCGTCCTCCACGAGGCTGCGCTGGGCGTCGGCCGCGGCCCGCTGCCGCACCTGCGGGTCCAGCGATCCGGCCTGCGTGGCCAGCGCCGCCTTGAGCGGGTCCGCATCTGTCAGCTGCGCGCGGCCGAACAGCGTGCGCAGCACGTCCGGGTCGGCGCGGGTCGAGTTGAGCAGGAAGAAGTCGAAGTTGCCCGCGGCGAACTGGGACTGCAGCTCGGAGATCTGCAGCTGCCGCAGGGTCAGCTCGATGCCGACGGTCTTCAGCTGTTGCTGGATCAGCTCCAGGCTCTGCGGCCTGCCGAAGATCACGTCCAGGCTCAGCCGGACGCCGTCGCGGACGCGGACACCGTCGGGTCCGGGACGCCAGCCCGCCGCGTCCAGCAGTGCCTTAGCCCCGTCGGGGTCGTAGGCCAGTGCTGTGCCGAGGTCGGTGTAGCCGGGCGTGGTCGAAGACAGCACGCTGGTGGCCGCCCGGTACCGCGGGCTGAGGAACGTGGAGATCACCTCGGGGCGGTTGACCGCCTTCTGCAGCGCCTGCCGCACGGTCTTGTCCTGCAGCACCGGGCGCCGCTCGTTGGGGTAGAGGCTCAGCACCACGCCCGGGTTGTTGTGGCTGAGCAAGGTGAACCCGTTGCCGTCGAACTGCGGCTCGTCCTGGGGCGCGATGTTGCTGCTCACGTCGAGCTGACCGGAGGACAGGCTGCCGGTGCGGGTGGCGGCCTCGGGCAGCACCTTGATCTCGATGCGGTCCAGGTAGGCGTCGCCGGTGTGCTGCCACGACGGCGGGCCCCACGCGTAGCCCTGGCGCTTGGACAGCACGATCTCCTGCTTGGCGGTGTAGGAGGTCAGCACGAACGGGCCGGTGCCGACGATCTTGCCCGCGCAGCGCTCGGCCGCGGGCACCGCGAGCGAGCCACGCGACAGCACGGCCAGCGCCGGGGTCGAGGTGGCCTGGAGGAACTGCGCGTTGGGCGACGCGAACGTAACGGTGACGGTGCGCGGGTCGGGGGCGGTGACCGCGGTGACGCCGGCGAGGTTGGCGCCGGAGTTGCTCGCGGTGGCGCCCAGTTTCGTGATCCCGTCCAGGTTGTCCTTGACCACGTTCGCGTCCAGCGCGGAGCCGTCGCTGAACGTCACGCCCTCGCGCAGGTGGAACGTGAAGCTCTTCGCGTCCGGACTGACCTCCCATGACGAGGCCAGTGACGGCACGATGTCGCCCGAGCGCGGGTCCTGGTAGGTCAGCGACTCCAGGACCTCGAGGTTGGGGCCTTCCCCGGCCTGCTGGGGGTCGAGGCACGAGGGCGTGTAGTCCAGTCCGAAGCGGAGCGTCCCGCCCGGACGCGGGGTGCCGGCGTCGCCCGTGCTGCCCGTGGAACTCGCCGAGCACGCGGCCAGGGCCGAGGCCGCGGCGACCGCCAGCGCGAGCGCGCCGGTGCGCCTGTGCGCGATCTTTCGCATGTGTTCTGTCCTTCGCTGAGCGCGGCCTGTCAAGAGCCGGCTGGGTGGTCCTGGCTGCCGAGCCTCGGTTCGGCCGGTCGAAAACCGCTGGAGTCTGGCTGGTGGCGGGGCGCCGGTTCCCACTCCGCGGGCACGGCGGTCAGCTCGGCGACGGCGCACGACCAGCTGAACCCGGCACCGACCCCGGCGAACAGCAGCCGCTGGCCGGGCCGGGCGCGCCCGGAGAGCACGAGCTGTTCCAGCCCGGCGAACTGGTCGCCCGCGCCGAGGTGCCCGATCGTGCGGCCCCACGGCCAGGTGGTGGCGTCCAGGTCGATATCCCAGGCCTTGAGATACCCGGCGGTCAGGCGGCGCAGGCCGAAGTGCGGCAGCACGAACCAGTCGATGCCGGACAGGTCGGCCTCCGCGTCCTTCAGCGCGGTGGTCAGCGCGTCCCGCTGGCCCTCGACGACCTTGCGCACCGCCGCGCCGACACCGGCGGAGGCCAGGTAGTCACGTTTGAGGACCTCGAGATCCATCGGGGCGCGCACGCTGAAAGGCATGCGCCCGAACGGGTCGTCGCCGCGGTGCATCCGTTCCAGGGTCGGGTCGGACACCGTCGCGACGCTGCGCACCACCGCGAATCCGCCGTGGTTGGTCAGGACCGCGGCGGTGCCGCCGTCGCCGTAGACGGTGCCCGGATCGCTGCGCCACCGGTCGAACCCGGGCATCCCGAAGGTGTCGCCGGTGGTCACCAGCGCGGCAGCGGGGGAGTCCTGCCCGCGCAGCACGTGCGCCGCCAGTTCGAGACCGGCCATCCCGCCGTTGGACAGCTGCCGGATCTCCACCGCGGGGCACCGGCTCCCGCCGACGGCGTCCTGCACGTGCGAAGCCGGGGCCCACAGGTCGTGGCCCTGGTAGTGCACGTCGGCGTGCAGCACGATGCGCAGGTCCTCCGGTGCCACGCCGGAGCGGCGCATCGCCCGCACCGCGGCCTCGGCGGCCAGCTCGGCGGCCGAAGCGGTTTCGGACACCGACACCGACACGATGCCGGTCTGCTCGGCGACGCGCCGGTCGCACTGCCCGGACGCGAGTGCGTCGGCGGTGCGCACGCGATCCGGCAGCGCGCTCGCCACCGCGGCGATGTGGAGTTCTTCGGTCCGCACGTGCCCTTTCCCGTCTCTCGTGGCGGCAGCCGCCGGCCGCGCTCGTTCGTGGCGAAAACGGCCGGCGGCTCGTGGCGGACCGGGTCGGCCGCCCTGTCCGGCGGCGGCGGATCGCGCGGCACCGCCGGCCCGACCATGGTCGGGCTGCCCGCTGGAATCGGGGTGGAACGCGCGCTGATCCGTTTCCGGCCCGGACTCCAGCGATTCGCCAGCGGCGCCGGGCAGCATCCGGTCACCGGGAAGGAAAAACGGAGGTGGCCATGACGCGATCGGTCGTCCTGCTGGTACCGGGCCAGGGCGCGCAACATCCGGGGATGGCGGTGGATCTCTACCACACGCACGACGGTTTCCGCGCGGCCGTGGACGAGGTTTTCGCGCTGTGGGGCGGTGAAGGCGCGCGCATCCGGGCGGATTGGCTCGGCACGGACCCGGAGATCGACCTGGACGACTTGCGCCGCTCGCAGCCGCTGCTCTTCGCGCTCGGCTACGCGCTGGCCACCGCCCTGCGTGGCGAGGGGATCGAGCCCGTGGCACTGGCCGGCCACAGCGTCGGCGAGGTCGTCGCCGCGGTGGTCGCCGGGGTGTTCCGGCTGCACGACGCCGCCGAGGTACTGGCCGAGCGGGTGGCACAACTCGCGGACGGGCCACCGGGCGGGATGCTCGCCGTCGCCGCGTCGGTCGCCGAGGTCATCCCGTACCTGGACGCGGAAGTGCATGTGGGTGCGGTCAACGCGGCCCGGCAGATCATGCTCGCCGGCCCGTCCGGGCCGCTGGCGAACACCGCGCGTCGGTTGCGTGCGGCCGAGATCACCGTCCGCCCGGTGCGTACGCGTAATCCCTTCCACAGCCCCGTTCTCGAGCCCTACGCCGACCGCGCATTGCCCACGTTGCGGCGGCTTCCGCTCGCCCCGCCGAAGGTGCCGGTCTACTCCGGCTATACCGGGAAGCTCCTGACCGCGGCCGAGGCGACCGATCCCGCGTTCTGGGCCGCCCAGCCCGCGCGCCCGGTGTACTTCGCCGGCGCGCTCACCGCGGCGGCGGAATCCGGCAGGCACCTGTTCGTGGAGACCGGTCCCGGCCAGAGCCTGACGGCGCTGGCCCGACGGCACCCCGCGGTCACCGCGACCGGTTCCCGCGTCCTGGCTCTGCTTCCGCCGCGGGCCGGGGGCGACGCCGCGAAGTTCACCAGCACGGTCGCGGAGATCTTCGCGACCACCACCCCGACCAGTGAGGCACTCCTGCCATGACCAGACGAGCAGTCATCACCGGGATCGGAGCCGTCGCACCCGGCGGCATCGGCGTCCCGGCCTACTGGAAGCAGCTGACCGACGGTGTGTCCGCGACGGCGCCGATCTCGTTGTTCGACGCCTCGCCCTACCGGTCGCGGATCGCGGCGGAGGTCGATTTCGACCCGGCCGCCGCGGGGCTCGGGCCGCAGGAGATCCGGCGTCTCGACCGCGCAGCCCAGTTCGCCGTCGTCGCCGCGCGGGAGGCCGTGGAGGACAGCGGGCTGGAGTTCGGCGCGCTGCCCGGCGAGCGGACCGGCGTCGCGCTGGGCACCGCGGTGGGCTGCACCACCGCGATGGAACGCGAGTACGTGGTGCTCTCCGACGGCGGCCGCGACTGGCTGGTCGACCCGGACTACGCCGTGCGCGAGCTCTACGACCACTTCGTGCCCAGCTCGATGGCCGTCGAGCTGGCCCGGCTGACCGGTGCGCGTGGGCCGGTGTCGGTGGTCTCCGACGGCTGCACCTCGGGCCTGGACGCGGTCGGGCACGCGCTCGACCTGATCCGCGAGGGCAGCGCCGACGTCGTGATCACGGGCGGCACCGACGCGCCGATCTCCCCGATCACCCTGGCCTGTTTCGACGCGATCAAGGCGACCTCGCCGCGCAACGACGACGCCGAGCACGCCTCCCGGCCGTTCGACCGCACCCGCAACGGGCTGGTGCTCGGGGAGGGCGCGGCGGTCCTGGTCGTGGAGGAGGCCGAGCACGCCCATCGCCGCGGCGCGCGGATCTACGCGGAGGTGTCCGGTTTCGCCAGCCGCTGCAACGCCTACCACATGACCGGGCTGCGCACCGACGGTGTGGAGATGGCCGAAGCGATCCGGCTCGCGCTCGACGAGGCCCGGCTCGCTCCGGCCGACGTGCACTACGTCAACGCGCACGGCTCCAGCACCAAGCAGAACGACCGCCACGAGACGGCGGCGTTCAAGCGCAGCCTCGGCGAACACGCGTACCGCGTGCCGGTCAGCTCGATCAAGTCGATGATCGGGCACTCGCTGGGCGCCATCGGCGCCCTCGAACTCGCCGCCTGCGCGCTGGCGATCGAGCACGACGTCGTCCCGCCCACGGCGAACCTGCACGAGCCCGACCCCGACTGCGATCTGGACTACGTACCGCTGGTCGCCCGCGAACAGACCGTCGACTCCGTCCTGAGCGTCGGCAGCGGCTTCGGCGGGTTCCAGAGCGCCGTGGTGCTCACCGCGCCGGAAAGGACGGCGGCATGACCAGCGCGGTGGTCACCGGCATCGGCGTCGTCGCGCCGACCGGCATCGGCGCGGAGGAGTACTGGCGCGCGACGATCGCCGGAGAATCGGCGATCGGCCCGATCACGCGGTTCGACCCGGCGCCCTACCCGGTGCGCCTGGCGGGCGAGGTGCCCGGGTTCGTCCCGGCGGAGCACGTGCCGTCCCGGCTGCTCCCGCAGACCGACCACGGCACCCGGCTGTCCCTGGCCGCCGCGGCGGAAGCGCTGTCCGGCAGCGGCCTCACCGCCGACGAGGCGCCCGAGTTCGGCATCGGCATCGCCACCGCCTCGACGATGGGCGGGTTCGAGTTCGGGCAGCGCGAGCTGCAGCACCTGTGGCAGCTCGGCGGCCAGCACGTGAGCGCCTACCAGTCGTTCGCGTGGTTCTACGCCGTCAACACCGGTCAGATCTCGATCCGCCACGGCCTGCGCGGGCCCGGAGCCACGATCGTCGCCGACCAGGCGGGCGGCCTCGACGCGCTCGGCGTGGCCCGGCGGCAGATCCGCAAGGGCACCCCAGCGGTCGTGACCGGGGGAGTGGACAGCGCCCTGTGCCCGCTCGGTCTGGCCGGGCAGCTCAGCACCGGCGACCTCAGCGGCGCGCACGACCCGGAGCGGGCGTACCTGCCGTTCACGCGGGAGGCCGGCGGTCACGTGCCCGCCGAGGGCGGTGCCATCCTCGTGGTGGAGGACGCCGGGTTCGCGCGCGACCGAGGCGCCCCGGTGCTCGGCGAGATCGCCGGGTACGCGGCCACCTTCGATCCGGACCCGCGCGACCCGGCCGCGGACGGGCTGCTGCGTGCCGCGCGGCAGGCCATTGCCGACGCCGAGCTCGAACCCGGCGACGTCGACGTCGTCTTCGCCGACGCTGCCGGCCGTCCGGGCGCCGACCGGCGCGAGGCCGCGGCGATCACCGCGCTGTTCGGTGCCGGCGGAATCCCGGTCACCGCACCGAAAACCGGCACCGGACGGCTCTATGCGGGAGCCGGCGGCCTGGACACCGCCACGGCCCTGCTGAGCCTGCGCAACCAGTCCATCCCGCCCACCGTGCACGTCGGTGCCACCGACCCGGCCCACGAGATCGACCTCGTCGTCGGCCGGGCCCGTCCCGCGGCGCTGACCACGGCGCTCGTGCTGGCCCGCGGGCGCGGCGGCTTCAACGCGGCACTCCTCGTGCGCGCACCCCGGCCCGGAAAACCCAACCACACCAAGGAGTAGCACCATGAGCACATTGACCATCGCCGCCCTGAAGGACATCCTGCGCTCCGCCGCGGGCGAGGACGACGGCGTCGACCTCGACGCCGAGATCCTCGACATCCCCTTCACCGAGCTGGGTTACGACTCACTCGCGCTGTTGGAGACCGCCGCCCGCATCGCCCGCGAGTACGGCGTGACCCTCAGCGACGACGACGTCGACCAGATCGAAACGCCGCGTGAGCTGCTCGACCGCGTCAACGCGGCGGCGCGCGCGTGAGGCCGCGGCGATGACGGCCGTCGCGGGAACGGAACAGGACGCCCGCGCCCCGCTGGCGCGGATCGGGGCCCTCGCCGACCCGGGCACGGTCGTGCCCCGGGGCGACCGGGACGGCGGGGTGTGGGCCATCGCCCAGCTCCGCGGCGTGGTGTGTGCGGTCTTCGCGCTCGACCCGCGGGTCAGCGCCGGGGCGATGTCGGCGGGCAACTGCGACATCATCGTCGCCGCTTACGAGCACGCGCTGGAGGCCGGGCTGCCCGTGGTCGGGCTGTGGCACTCCGGTGGCGCCCGGCTGCAGGACGGCATCGGCAGCCTGCACGCGGTGTCGCGCGTGTTCGCGGCGATGACGCGGGCCTCGGGCCGGATCCCGCAGGTCTCCGTCGTGCTCGGCGCCGCCGCGGGCGGGGCCGCCTACGGGCCCGCGCTCACCGACGTGGTGATCATGGCGCCGGAGGCGCGGGTGTTCATCACCGGGCCCGGGATCATCCGGGAGGTCACCGGCGAGGAGATCGACGCGGACAGCCTCGGCGGGCCGGGGCAGCACGGGCGAACCAGCGGCGTCACCCACGTCGTCGCGCGATCCGAACCCGACGCCCTGGCGCGGGCCGCGGCGATCGTGGAACTGCTGGCCGCGCCAGGGCGGATCGACCCCGCCCGGGTACCCGACCGGCCCTTCGCCCACCTGCTGCCGGAACGGGCCAGGCGGGCTTACGACGTGCACCCGGTGGTCGAGGCCCTGCTCGACGGGCCGCCGGAGGAGCTGCACGCCGGCTGGGCGCGCAACATCGTCACCGCGCTGGGCAGGCTGGGCGGCGCGACCGTCGGCGTGGTGGCCAGCAACCCGATCCGCAAGGGCGGCTGCCTGGATTCACAGTCGGCGGAGAAGGCGGCCCGGTTCGTGCGCATGTGCGACGCGTTCGGCATCCCGCTGGTCGTGCTCGTGGATGTGCCCGGCTACCTGCCCGGCGTCAAGGAGGAGTGGGGTGGCGTGGTGCGGCGCGGGGCGAAGCTGCTGCACGCGTTCGCCGAGGCGACCGTTCCGCGGGTGAGCGTGATCCTGCGCAAGGCCTACGGCGGCGCCTACATCGCCATGAACTGCCGCGGGCTCGGTGCGGACCACGTGATCGCGTGGCCGGGCGCGGAGGTGGCCGTCATGGGTGCGACCGCCGCGGTCCGGTTGCTGCGACGGCGTGAGCTGGCGGCGGCACAGGACCGGGTGGCACTCGAGGAACGGCTGGTGGCTGAGCACGAGCGGGAGACCGGCGGGGTGCGCGCCGCGGTCGAGCTGGGTGTGGTCGACGAGGTCGTGGAACCGGACCGGACCCGCGGCGCGGTCGCGCGGGCGCTGCACGAGCGCGGCCCGGCGCGCGGCGTCCACGGCAACATCCCGTTGTGAGCGGTGTGCCGCCCCGGGGGCCCGGGGCGGCACACCGTGGTCAGGCCGACGATCCTTCGAGGCACCGGGCGAAGCCGGGCGCCAGATCGGCCAGTTCGCCCCGTCGTTCGGCGAGCAGATCCAGTGACAGCACCGATTCGGGCCATTCCACCGACGCGTCGAGCCGGGCGTCGCACGTCAGCACGGCCTGGTGCAGCTGCTGCATGCGGGCCGAGGGTTCCAGGCCCAGCTCCGTGTTGAGGACGGACCGCAGCCGCGCGATGACCTGCAGGGCCTGCGCCTGGCGGCCGCACCGGTAGAGCGCCAGCACCAGCTGCGCGTGGAAGTTCTCGTGGGTGGGATGCGCCGCGACGAGCGCGGTCAGCTCCGCGAGCACCTCGTGGTGCGTGCCGAGCCGCAGGTCCGCCTCGATGCGTTGCTCGAGCGCGCCCAGCCGCCGCTCCTCCAGGCCCGCGACCCAGGCCCGCAGCCGGGGCCCGAGCGCGACATCGGCGAGCGGTTCACCGTGCCAGACCGACAGCGCCCGGCGGAAGAACAGGGCGGCGCAGCCGTCGTCGCGCCGGGCGAGCGCCGCGCGGCCCTGGGCGGCGTAGGAGTTGAACTCGTCGACGTCGAGCTGACCGGGCGCCACCCGCAACAGGTAACCGCGCGATCGCGTCCGCAGGACGTCCTTGGCGCACGGCGCCGAGCCGACCGACGGCAGGGACGCTAGCAACCGCCGCAGCTGCAGGACGTAGGTCTGCAACGTCGACGCCGCGCTGGAGGGCGGGTTGTCCTCCCACAGCTCGGCGATGCACGATTCGATCGACACCACCGTGTTCGCGTTGAGCAGCAGGAAAGCCAGCAGCTGCCGCTGCTTGGGCGCGGTGGGTGTGAACGCCTCGCCGTGGTCGTTGACCGCCAGCGGGCCGAGTACCTCGTAACTCATCATTTCTCAGACCCCCCATTTCCGAGAACCGTACCGAGTGTCAGCCGCGATCTTTTTCTCCACATCGTTTCGTACAAGGAAACCTCTCTGCGCGTCGTGGATTCTTCCCGCGGTCCCGTCGACGACCTACCCCTGGATCGAACCGTCGTCGGGTGAGTCCGTGATCGAGTGGACACCGGATCGTCGAGTGGCGATCGCCTCCTCGGGTTGTTAATGGAAAACCCTTGAGATTCTAGCGTTCGGGAGTCACCGACCGAATGGACCGGAGGATTCCGTTCACCCACTGGGCTGTGAACTAGATCACGATGACAGTCTGCTGGTGATCAGCTATCCGGCTCGAACCTGATTTCGAACAAGCTGCGTCGAAACAGTGCGGTAACGCCAGTGGAACTCCAGCCGCTCTCCAGGGGGTCGGCGCATTGTCTCGAGGATGTTCAGGGAGAAAGGGAGTCGATCGATGGGCACAGTGACGCGACGGGGTTTCGTGGCGGGATCGGCCGCGATCGGTCTGGGGGCCGTCGCCGGCGTGGGCGGCGCGGCCACCGCGGCCGACGCTGCGACCGGTTTCGGCCCGGTCACGGTCCGGCCGTCCGACCCGCGGTACGCCAGCCTGACCGGCGGGTACAACTACCGGTTCCTCGGCAGCCCTGACTACTACCGGCTGGCCGGTTCGGCGACTCAGATCGAGCAGGCCGTCGGGGAGGCTCTGCGCGCGGGCCGGCGTCTCGCGGTGCGCTCGGGCGGGCACTGCCTCGAGGGATTCGTCAACAACCCCGGCGTCGACGCGGTGATCGACCTCGCCGAGTACAACGGCGTGTACTTCGACGCCGCCCGCAACGCCTTCGCCGTCGAGGCGGGGGCGACGCTCGGGCAGGTGTACGACACGCTCTACCGCGGGTGGGGCGTGACCGTGCCGGGCGGGGTGTGCCCGCAGGTTGGCGTGGGTGGGCACATCAGCGGTGGCGGTTATGGCGCCCTGTCCCGGTTGTTCGGTCTCGTGGTGGACCACCTCGCGGCGGTCGAAGTGGTGGTCGTCGGCTCCGACAGCACGCCGCGCACCGTCCTGGCCACCGCCGATCCCGCCGACCCGCGGCACGAGCTGTGGTGGGCCCACACCGGCGGTGGCGGCGGGAACTTCGGCGTCGTCACCCGGTACTGGCTGCGCTCGCCCGGGGCGAGCGGCACCGATCCGGCCGCACTGCTGCCCAAGCCGCCGGCCACGATCCTGTTCAGCCAGCTCAGCTGGCCGTGGAGCGCGCTGACCGAGACGTCTTTCACCCGGCTCGTCGGCAACTTCAACCGCTGGCACGAAGCCAACAGCGCACCCGGCTCACCGTACGCGTCGTTGTTCGCGACCCTGTGGCTCAACCACGTCAAGACCGGCAACCCCGCGCTGACCGTCCAGCTCGACGGTACCCGCTCCGACGCGCAGAGGCTGCTGGCCGGCTTCGTCGCGGCGATCACCGACGGCGTCGGGGTCACACCTGTCTCCAGCACCGGTGCGCTGCCGTGGCTGCTCGCCAAGAACCGGCTGGGGTTCGCGGACTTCGGCGCCGGGGTGGGCAAGCGGGTCAAGAACAAGTCGTCGTACGTGCGCCGGGGTTTCGACACCGGTCAGCTCGCGGCGATCCACTCCCACCTGACCAGGACCGACTACGCCGGCACGTCGGCGTCGATCCTGCTGGCCAGCTACGGCGGCGCGATCAACGCCGTGGCCCCCACGGCGACCGCGATCCCGCAGCGGGACTCGATCATCAAGGCGCAGTACTCGGTGTCCTGGAGCGATCCGGCGGAGGACTCCGTCCACATCGGATGGGTGCGCGAGCTCTACGAGGATCTCTTCGCGGCCACCGGCGGGGCCCCGGTCAGCGGCGACGTGAGCGACGGTGCCTACATCAACTACCCCGACGTCGACCTCGCCGATCCGGACCGCAACACCTCCGGGGTGCCCTGGTACACGCTCTACTACAAGGACAACTACGCGCGGCTGCAGGCGGTGAAGCGAACCTGGGACCCGCTGGACGTGTTCAACCACGACCTCTCGGTGCGGCCGTCCTGATCATCGCGCGTGATGCCACCGGATCGGGATCGCGGTGACCGGCTGGGCGCCACCGGCGGGGGCGTCCGGACCGGTCTGGACCACGCTGTACGCCGCGATCGGGGTCGCCGGGTGGCGGCTGTGGACCCGTCGCGCGGGCGCGACGGTGCTGGGCCTGCACGCCGGCCAGCTCGCGTTGAACGCCTCGTGGCCGCCGGCGTTTTTCACGCTGCGGAAGAAGAAACTCTCCCTGGCGGTCGTCGCGGCGCTCGACGCCGCGGTCGCGGCGGAGATCGCGGCCGCGGCACGCCGGGGCCGGGCCGCGGCGGGTTTGCTCGCCCCGTACCTGGCGTGGAGCCTCTACGCGACGGCACTCACCGCCGCGGTGGGCGATCCCGGCGGCGCGTCCTGACTCGCGTCCGTCGTCTCGGGGTCCTCGCTCAGGGCACCATCCACCCGAGCACCGCCGTGGACTGGAGGTACACCAGCAGGCACATGACCGCGACGAACACGAGGCTCCAGACCAGCACCCGCCGGAACGGGTCGCCCTCGCGGCCGGTCATCCCGACCGCCGCGGCCGCGATCGCGAGGTTCTGCGGGCTGATCATCTTGCCGAGCACGCCACCGGAGGAGTTCGCCGCGGCCAGCAGTGTCGCCGACAGGCCGGCCTTGTTGGCCGCGACCACCTGCAGCGCCCCGAACAGCGAGTTCGACGAGGTGTCCGAGCCGGTCACGGCGACGCCCAGCCAGCCGAGGATCGGCGAGATCAGCGCGAAGACCCCGCCGGCACCGGCCATCCAGGTGCCCAGCGTGGCGGTCTGGCCGCTGGCGTTCATGACGTAGGCCAGGGCGAGCACGGCCATCACGGTGACGATCGCCGTCGCCAGCTGGCGGTAGGTGGCCAGGTAGGCGCGCAGGGCGCGGGCCGGCCGGATGCCGATCACCGGGATGGTGAGCAACCCCGCGATGATCAGCAGGGTGCCCGCGGCGTCCAGCCAGTCGAACTTGAACTGCGACAGCGTCGAGGGCTTCCCGCTGCTGGACTGGATGTGCAGGCCCGGCCAGTTGAACGTCTTCGTCACGCTCGTCAGGGCGTCCTTGATCGCCGGGATCTGAGCGAGCGCGAACACCGCGATGATGATCAGGTACGGCGCGTAGGCGCGGAAGACTTCGGCCCCGCTGTCCCGCTCACCGCCGTTCCCCGCTCCACCGGCCGGTGGCCGCGCTGGGCGCTCCATGGTGGTGGTGGATCCGCCGGCCCGCTCGGTGCCGGCCGCGCCGGCCGCACCGGCGGTGGTCGTGCGCACCCCGGTGCCCTCCACATAGGACTCGGCGGGGTGCCACACCCGCAGGAACAGCACCATCGCGCCGGCGGAGAGCAGGGCGGCGACGATGTCGGTGAGCGGCGCGCCGACGTAGTTCGAGGTGGCGAACTGGGCGAGCGCGAACACCACGCCGCACACGAGCGCGGCCGGCCAGGTCTGCCGCAGGCCACGCCTGCCGTCGATGATGAACACCAGCGCGAGCGGCACGAACACGCCGAGCACCGGGGTCTGGCGCCCGACCATCGAGGACAGGTCGTGCAAGGGCAGGCCGGTCACGGTCGCCAGGGTGGTGATCGGGACGGCCAGCGCCCCGAACGCCACCGGCGCGGTGTTGGCGACCAGGGCGACGGCGGCGGCCTTGATCGGCCGGAATCCCAGCGCGATCAGCATGACGCTGGTGATCGCCACCGGCGTGCCGAACCCGGCCAGCGCCTCCAGCAGAGCACCGAAGGAGAACGCGATGATGACGCCCTGGAGCCGCTGGTCGTCGCTGACGCGCGCGAACGAGCGGCGCAGCACGTCGAAGTGCCCGGTCGCCACCGTCATGTTGTAGATCCAGATCGCGTTGATCACGATCCACAGGATCGGGAAGAACCCGAACGCCGCACCCTCGGACGCGGCGAGGAACGCGGGCCCGGCGGGCATCGGGTAGACCACGATGGCAACCACCAGGGCGACCGCCAGTGAGATCAGCGCGGCCAGCCACGCGGTCATGCGCAGGATTCCGAGCAGCACGAACAGGGTGAGCAGCGGGATCGCCGCGACGAGCGACGACCACGCGAGCGACCCGGCGACCGGGTCGAGAACCTGGCGGTACATCGATCACCTCACGGATGTGGAGCGTGCCGGCGCGAACGCGCCCACCCGACCCCGTCGGCCGGGAGTCCCCGGATCGAGGCGTCCAGCACCTCGATCGTGTGGGCGAGCCGCACGGGCTCGCCGAAAGCGTCGAGCGCGGCGGCCACCTGCATCAGGCACCCGGGGTTGGCGGTGACCAGCAGCGGCGCACCGGTGGCCAGCACGTTGCGCGCCTTGCGCTCGCCGAGGTCACCCCCGGCTTCCGGGTTGAGGATGTTGTAGATCCCCGCGGAACCGCAGCAGATCTCGGGTTCGGGGATCTCGCGCAGTGTCAGGCCGGGGATGTCGTGCAGCAGGCGGCGCGGCTGCGACCGGATGCCCTGGGCGTGGGCGAGGTGGCAGGCGTCGTGGTAGGCGATGGCGACCGGGAGGGGGTGCCGCCGCGCCACCGTCCCCTGCTCGGCGAGCAGTTCGGACACGTCCCGCACGCGGGCGCTGAACTCGCGCGCTCGCTGCGCGTAGTTGGGGTCGTCGGCGAGGAGGTCGCCGTACTCCTTCATGGCCGATCCGCACCCGGCGGCGTTGACCGCGATCCAGTCGGCGCCGGACCCGTCGAAGACGTCGATCAGCTTGCGTGCGAAGGACTGTGCCTCGTCCTCGCGGCCGTTGTGGACGCTGAGCGCACCGCAGCAGCCCTGGACGGCGGGCGCGACGACGTCGAATCCCTCGGCGGCGAGCACGCGCGCGGTGGCCGCGTTGACGCCGGGGAAGAACTCGCGCTGCACGCACCCGAGCAACATGCCCACGGTGCCGCGGCGCGTGCCGCGCGCGCGGATCCCTTCCGGGACGCGCTGGAACCGTCCCAGTGGAGGCGCGAGCGATTCCAGCGCGGCCAGGCGGGGGAAGGCGCGGCCCAGCACGCGGCGGACCGGGCCGCCGAGGCCACTGGCCTGGTAGGCGCGCAACGGCCCGCGCAGGGCGTGCAGCCGCCGCGGGTAGGGGAAGACGCTGAAGATCGTGCGGCGCAGCAGGCGGTCGCGGCGCGAGCGCGGGTGACGGCGCTCGACCTGGGCGCGGGTCGCTTCGATCAGCTTGTCGTACCGGACGCCGGAGGGGCAGGCGGTCACGCACGCCATGCAGCCGAGGCAGGCGTCGAAGTGCTGCACCATCTCCGGTGTCATCGGCTCGTCCTCGACGCCCAGGCCCATGAGGTAGATCCGGCCGCGCGGCGAGTCCATCTCCTCGCCCCACAGCTGGTAGGTCGGGCAGGTGGGCAGGCAGAACCCGCAGTGCACGCAGTCGTCCAGGAGATCGGCCGAGGGCGGGTGGTGGTCGTCGAACGCGGGCCCGGTCATCTCAGATCCCTCCTGCGAACCGTCCGGGGGCCATCAGCCGAGCCGGGTCGAACTGGTCCTTGACGCGCCGCATCAGGGTGAGCCCGCGGACCGGTCCCCACACGTCCAGCGCGGTCTTGACCCGCGGTGGCGCGTCCAGCACGACGACGTCCCCGCTCCACGACGGCGACAGCTCGCGCAACCGCGCGACGAACGCGGGAACCGCGCCGGGGTCCGCGGGGATCCCGGCGTGCAGAACGCCGACCCCGGCCGAGCCGCGCACCGCCGCGCGCAGGCCGCACCGCCGCGCGGTGTCGTCGACGGCGTCGAGCAGCCGGGGCAGCCCGGCGATCTCGTGGGTGAGCCGCAGGGCCACCTCGCCGGCCGCCCACGGTGCGTGGCACCACCACGCCGGGGGCTCGCCGGCGGCCGTCGCGTCACCACCGAGCAGGTCGAGCAGGGTGCGCACGCGGCCGTCGACGCCCTCGGGGATGCCTTCGACGAGGACCGCCAGCGCGGCGGGGTCGCCGGCGGGGCGGTCGAGTTCCAGCGCGCTCGCGACGACCTGGGAGTGCACCACACGCTGGACCTTGTCGTGCGCGTCGGCCGCGGACGCGACGCCGACGACGACCCACCGCGCCGCCCGCGGCAGCGGGTGCAGGCGGAACACGGCCTCGGTGACCAGCCCGAGCGTTCCCCACGAGCCGGTGAGCAGCTTGCCGAGGTCGTACCCGGCCACGTTCTTGACGACCTTCCCGCCTGCCTTGGCGACCGTCCCGTCGGCGCGCACGAGGGTGATGCCGATGAGCAGGTCGCGGACCGCGCCGTGGGACAGCCGCAGCGGGCCGGTGGCGGCGGTCGCGATCACCCCGCCCGCGGTGCCCGGCCCGGCGCCCGGTGGCAGCACCGGCGAGATGCCCAGCCGCTGCCCGGCCGGCGCGAGGTGTTCCTGCACCGCGTCGAGCCGCGCCCCGGCCTGGACGTGCACGACGAGGTCGCCCGCGCGGTGCTCGACGATCCGGTCCATCCGCCTGGTGTCGAGGACGAGGTCGGCGCGTTCGGGTGGGCGGCCCCAGGTCAGCTTCGTGCGGGTGCCGCGCGGCACGACCGCGAGCCCGTGCTGCGCGGCGATCCGCATCACGGCTGCGGCCTCGTCCGTGGTGGACGGTGCGGCGACCAGGCGGGCGGGCACCCCGTCGACGTGGTCGGCCTCCCCGGCGGGCCACGCGGCGGCGGTCGCCGACAGTTCGCCGAGCACCACGTCCCCGGCCGCGCGCATCAGAACACCTCGGCGATTCCCGCGTCCTGCAACGGGTGCGCACCCTTGTGCCGTCCCGGCACCTCCCCGCACAGCCGGGGGGTGGGGAAGATCTTGCCGGGGTTGGCCAGCCCGTCCGGGTCGAACGCGCACCGCAGCAGCTGCATCGTGTCGAGGTCGGCCTCGGTGAACATGCGGGGCATGAACTTCGCCTTGTCCGAGCCGACGCCGTGCTCGCCGGTGATCGAGCCGCCGTGCTCGATGCACAGGTCCAGGATCGCGCCGGAGACCTCCTCGGCGCGCTCGGCCTCGCCGGGCACCGAGTCGTCGAACAGCACCAGCGGGTGCAGGTTCCCGTCGCCGGCGTGGAAGACGTTGGCGACCCGGATCCCGGTGTCCCGCGACAGCTCCGCGATGCGGTGCAGGACCTCGGCCAGCACGGTCCGCGGGATGACGCCGTCCTGGACGATGTAGTCCGGGCTGATCCGCCCGACGGCCGCGAACGCCGACTTGCGGCCCCGCCAGAAGCTCGCGCGCTCCGCGTCGTCGGCGGCGATGCGGATCTCGAACGCACCGTGCGCCCGGCAGTGGCGCTCGACCTCGGCGAACTGCGCGTCCACCTCCGCCGCGGGCCCGTCCAGCTCCACGATCAGGACCGCGCCCGCCCCGGCCGGGTACCCGCAGCGCACCGCGGCCTCGGCGGCCTCGATCGCGAGCGCGTCCATCATCTCCATCGCGGCGGGCACCACGCCGGCGCCGATGACGGCCGAGGTCGCGGCGCCGGCGTCGTCGGTGCCCGGGAAGCCGGCCAGCAGCGTCCGCACGGCCTCGGGGAGCCGGACCAGCCGCACGGTCACCTCGGTGACCACCCCGAGCGTTCCTTCCGAGCCGACGATCGCGCCGAGCAGGTCGTACCCCGTCGCGTCGGGGGCCTTGCCGCCGAGCCGCACGACCTCCCCGTCCGGGGCGACGAACTCCGCGCCGGTGACGTGGTTGGTGGTGAACCCGTACTTCAGGCAGTGCGCGCCGCCGGAGTTCTCGGCGAGGTTGCCGCCGATGGAACAGATCTGCTGGCTGGAGGGATCGGGTGCGTAGTAGTAGCCGTCGGCCCCGGCCGCCCTGGTGATGTCGAGGTTGATCACCCCGGGTTCGACGACGGCGCGCTGGTTCGCCGGATCGATCTCGACGATGCGGCGCAACCGGGAGGTGACGATCAGGACGCCGTCGGCGTGCGGGAGGGCGCCGCCGGACAGCCCGGTGCCGGAACCGCGCGCGACGAACGGGACGCCGGCCTCGGCGCAGGCCCGCACGGTCGTCACGACCCCGGTCGCGTCGGCGGGCAGGACCACGAGGGCGGGGGTGACCTTGTAGTGGGCGAGCCCGTCGCATTCGTAGGTGCGCAGCCGCTGGTGGTCGTCGATCACCGCGTCCGGGCCCAGAGCCGTGCGCAACCGCCTGGCCAGCCCGGTGATCGCGGACCGGCGGGCCGGTGCCTCGTCGATTGTCATGCGCGCCCTCCGTGCTGGCTTGCAACGGGTGTGGACGGGCCGATCGACTCGCGGGGACGTCGATGTCCTGGTGAAACCGTAGGATCCGGCTCCGGCGCCGTCAAACCGTGTGTAACAGGTGCTACATTGCTGTCTGTGACAGATGTGAAGCCGGTCCGCTGGCTGGTGCTGGTGGTGCGGGTCCCCGCCTCGCCGTCGCGGCACCGGGTGGCCGTGTGGCGGGAGTTGCGGCGGGTCGGCGCGTTGTCGCTGGGCCAGGGCACGTGGGCGGTCCCCGACGTGCCGGGGTTCGCCGACGGCGTGTCGCGCGTGCGCGAACTGGCCGGGCGCGGCGGCGGCGAGGTGGTCGTCCTCGACGCCGCCGGGCGCGCCGAGGAGGACGGCGCGCGCCTGGAGGCGCTGTTCACGGCCGACCGTGAGGAGGAGTGGGCGGAGTTCCTGGCCGACTGCGGCAAGTTCGAGGCCGAGATCGACAAGGAGATCGCCCACCGCAAGTTCACGATGGCCGAGCTCGAGGAGGAGGAGCAGAGCCTGGAGCGGCTGCGCCGGTGGCACCGGGACCTCAAGGCGCGCGATGTGTTCGGGGCCCCTCGTGCCGCGGAAGCCGCCGAGCGGCTGGAGCGGTGCACGGCGCGGCTGGCGGACTACACGGAGCAGGTCTTCGAGGCGTTGCACCAGATGTGAGGAGGTGGCGGTGAACACTCAGCTCTTCCTCTGGGTCAACGATTTCGCCCGCGGCACGCCGTGGCTGCACGCGGTCGTGGTGGGGTATGCGGCCTACGGGCTGGTCGTGTTCGCGGCGCTGATGGTGGCGGGCTGGTGGTCGGCCCGCGGGCAGGCGGCCGTGCCGACGATGGCCGCCGCGATCTGGACCCCGCTGGGCATGCTCGCCGCGCTCGGCGTGAACCAGCCGGTCGCCGACCTGGTCGGCGAGGCCCGGCCCTACGCGGCGATGCCGGGTGTTCTCGTGCTGGCGCACCGCAGCACCGACCCGTCCTTCCCGAGCGACCACGCCGTGATGGCGGGCGCGGTGACCGCGGGACTGTTCCTGGTGCGGCGGAGCCTCGGCGTGATCGCCGCGGTGGCCGCGGTCGTGATGGCCTTCTCGCGGGTGTACATCGCCGCGCACTACCCCGGGGACGTGCTCGCCGGGCTCGTCCTGGGCGCCGTGGTGAGCCTGGCCGGTTACCTGGTGGTGCGGCGGCCGCTGGAGTGGCTGCTCCGCCTGGCCGAGCGCTCCCCGCTGCGGCCGCTGCTGACGACCGCCCCGCAGAAGGGCTCGGCATGACCGGAACCGGCACCACCACCCACCGGCGCGCGTTGCGGCCCCTGTACGCGGCCGGGTTCGTCACCGCCTTCGGCGCGCACAGCATCGCCGCCGGGCTGGGCGCCTACACCCACGGCCAGCACGCCTCCCTGCTCACGCTCGGGCTGCTGCTCGCCGTCTACGACGGGGCGGAGGTCGTGCTGAAACCCGTGTTCGGGTCGCTGGCCGACCGCATCGGGCCGCGCCCGGTGCTGCTGGGTGGGTTGCTGGCGTTCGCGGTCGCGTCCGCCGCGTTCGTGGTGGCGGGCAACCCGGCGCTGGTCGGGCTGACGCGCCTGGGACAGGGCGCCGCCGCCGCGGCGTTCTCGCCCGCGGCAGGGGCCTTGGTCGCCCGGCTCTCCCCGGCGAAGCGGCAGGGGCGGGCGTTCGGGGGTTACGGCGCGTGGAAGGGCCTCGGCTACACGCTCGGACCGGTGCTGGGGGGCGCGCTGATCACGGTCGGCGGGTTCACGCTGCTGTTCGCCGTTCTCGCGGGGCTGGCGGTGCTGGCCGCGCTGTGGGCGGCGCTGGCCGTCCCGGCGGTGCCGCCGTTGCCCCGCGCCCGCCAGACGGTGCTCGACCTGGCCCGCCGGCTGGGACAGGCGAACTTCCTCCGTCCCACGGCGACCCTCGCCGGGGCGACCGGGGCGTTGGCCGTCGGCGTCGGGTTCCTCCCCGTGACCGGCGCGGCCGCCGGGCTCGGGCCGCTGGCGACCGGGGCGGCGGTCTCGGTGCTGGCGGTGTGCTCCTCGCTGGTCCAGCCCTGGGCCGGACGCGCCCGCGACGCGGGCCGGCTGCGAGCGGGCACGGGCATGGCCCTCGGGCTCGCCGCGGCCGCGGCGGGGCTCACGATCGCGGCGCTGGTGCCCGGGATCGGCGGGGTCCTCGGCGCGGCGGTGGCCGTCGGCGCCGGGGTCGGTCTCGCCACCCCGCTCGGGTTCGCCCACCTGGCCGCGACGTCGCCCCCGGAACGCCTCGGCCAGACCATGGGCGCCGCCGAGGTCGGCCGCGAACTCGGCGACGCCGGGGCGCCGCTGCTGGTGGGCGCGGTGGCCGTGACGTCGTCGCTGGACGCCGGGCTGGTCACGCTGGCCGCGGTGATGGCGGTCGCCGCCGTGGCGACCGGTCTGGAGCGGCGGTCGTGAAGCCCGGCCGGCTCGCCTGCGCCCTCGCCGCGCTGGCGCTGCTCGGGCCGGCCTGCACCGCACCCACGCCTGCGCCGCCAGTCGCGCCCACACCCGCGCCGCCCGCTCCGGCGCCGGGAGCCGAGCGAGGCACGCCGGGCTGGGAGATCACCCATCCCGGTCCGGAGCACGCGATCGAGGGCTACGCCGACCGCACGAGCGCGCTGCCCGGGGACATCGTGCGGTTGTTCGTGAGCACCACGGCCGCGCGGTTCACCGTGACCGCGTTCCGCATGGGCGCCTACGCCGGCTCGGACGCGCTCCGCGTGTGGCAGTCCGCCCCGGTGCCGGGCCGTGTGCAGGCTCCGGCTGTGGTGCAGGCGCCGACGAGCACGGTGGTGGCGCCGTGGCAGCCGTCGCTGGAGGTGCCGACGCGGGGCTGGGCGCCGGGGGACTACCTGCTGCGCCTGGACGGCGACAACCAGGCCCAGCAGTACGTGCCGCTCACCG
The DNA here is from genome assembly GCF_021654135.1 of Amycolatopsis tucumanensis. Lineage (GTDB taxonomy): Bacteria > Actinomycetota > Actinomycetes > Mycobacteriales > Pseudonocardiaceae > Amycolatopsis_E > Amycolatopsis_E tucumanensis. The sequence goes on from NZ_JAKGSD010000026.1 coordinate 102,323, forward strand.
TGCGCACCCCGTCCAACGCCGGCCGGATCGTCCTCGTCAACGCGGTCACGACCTGGCAGGCCTACAACCGCTGGGGCGGCTACAGCCTCTACGACTCGCCGAGCGGCCGGAAGGCACAACGGTCCCGCGCCGTCTCGTTCGACCGGCCCTACCAGGCGCGGGACATGCGGGGCGCGGGCGATTTCCTGTACTTCGAGCTGCCGATGGCGCGGTTCGCCGAGAGCCTGGGGCTGCCGCTGGGCTACGCGACCGACGTGGACCTGCACGCCGATCCGCACCTGCTCGACGGCGCCCGCGCCGTGATCATCCTGGGCCACGACGAGTACTGGTCGAGCGCGATGCGCGCGAACGTCACCGCGGCCCGCGACCGCGGCGTGAACCTGGCGTTCCTGGGCGGCAACGAGATCTACCGGCACATCCGGTTCGCGCCGTCGGCCACCGGCCCGGACCGCGTCGAGATCGACTACAAGTCGTTCGGCGAGGATCCGGCCCGGCTGACCGATCCGCTGGAGGCCACCCCGGAGTGGCGCTCGCCGCCGTACCCGAGGCCGGAAAGCGTGCTGCTCGGCAACTTCTACCAGTGCAACCCGGTGCACGCCGACCTGGTGGCCGCCGCCGAGCAGAACTGGCTGCTGGCCGGCATCGTCCACACCGGACAGCACCTGCGCGGTCTGGTGGGCGATGAGTACGAGCGGGTGGACCTCGCGGTGCCGACGCCACGCCCGATCGAGGTCCTGTTCCACTCGCCGGTCACGTGCGGCGGGAAGCCGGACTTCGCGGACACGACGTACTACACGACCTCGTCCGGCGCGGCCGTGTTCTCCGCGGGCACCCAGTACTGGATCTGCGGCCTCGACCCGGGCTGCCCGCAGTCCGGCGGCGACGCTGCCGCGGGCGCGGCCATCCGCGCGATCACGGAACGGTTGTTGCGGGCCTACGCCGCCGGCCCCACGGGAGCCGCGCACCCGGCGGCCGACAACCTCGCCGCCCTCGGCATCCACTAGCCCGGCGCCGGTCCGGTGGCGGGCCGCTGAGAGGACGCTGAGCGCGGGGGCATCGTGAACCCGTGCGCCGCGGCGGTGCGGGGCCTAGATTGGCGCCTCGTGACCGTCCTCGCGGAGACGCCGCTGACCGGCTGGTGGCCGGTCCGCGTCCTGCTGCTGGTCGCGCTCGTGGGCGCCGGGCTGCTCGCCTGGTGGCTGCGGCGGCGCTGGGCGCGCGTCACCCTGGCCGCCGTCGCGTTCGTGCTGGCCGTCGTGAACGTGCTCGCCGCGGTCAACGCCTCCTACGGCTACTACCTCACGGTAGGGCAGGTGATCGGGCTGCCCGGGCGGGACGCCGCGTCACTACGGCAGCTCGGGCAGTCCGGCGTGCCCGGTTCGGGCAGGCTCGTCACGATCACGATCCCCGGACCGGCGTCGCATTTCGACGCGCGCCCGGCCCAGGTGTACCTCCCGCCCGCGTGGTTCGCCCGTCCCCGCCCGAAGCTGCCCGTCGTGGTGCTGCTCCACGGCACGCCCGGGGCGCCGGGCGACTGGACCGGCGGCGGCGACGCGACGACCACTCTGGACAGCTGGGCCGCCGGCCACGGTGGCAGGGCGCCGATCGTGGTGATGCCCGACATCAACGGGGAGTTCGACGCCGACAGCGAGTGCGTCGACGGCCCGGCCGGGCGGGCCGAGACCTACCTGGCCCGGGACGTGCCCGCGTTCGTCACCAGCCGGTTCTTCACCCAGCCGCCGGGCGCGCAGTGGGCGGTCGCCGGGCTGTCCGAAGGCGGCTCGTGCGCGCTCACGCTCGCCTTGCGGCACCCGGAGACCTTCGCCGCCTTCGCCGACTTCAGCGGCCTGGCCGGGCCCCGCTCCGGGGACGGCAACGACCTCGGCGACACGGTCCCCACACTGTTCGCCGGCTCCACAGTGGACTTCGAGGCGCACGAACCGGCGTGGCTGCTGGCCCACCGGCGCTACCCCGGGCTCAGCGGGTGGTTCGAGGTCGGTGACGCCGACGACGACCCGCTCGCCGCCGCCCGCACCCTGGAGCCGGCGGCCGCCCGGGCGGGGATCACGACGCGGCTGGTGGTGGTGCCCGGCGGCGGGCACGACTTCGTCCTGTGGCGCCAGGCCTTCGCCGACGCGCTGCCGTGGCTGGTGTCCCGGGTGAGCGGCTGATCCTCACCCGGCGCGGAAGGTGTCGCCGGCGAACACCAGCAGGTACGGCAGGGTCGCCCGTGCCGTCCGCCAGGTGTGGCTCAGGCCGGGTTCGACGTGCACGACGGCCCGCTGCCCGTCGGCGGTGAGCTGGCCGGCGAGGTGCCGGGCCCGGTCCAGGTCGCCGCCGTCGTGCGACCCGGCGGCGAGGAACACCGCGACCGGATCGGGGAAGTCCATGCCGGGCAGGTAGTCCCGTGGCATGTTCCGCTCGATCGCCGCGCGGTCGCCGTGGAATTCGGCCCGGATGTCGCCGGGTGTGTCGTAGGGCAGGGTCAGCAGCAGCACCCCGAACTCGCCGGTGTGGTGCAGGCCGGTGTTCAGCGCGGCGAACGCGCCGCCGGACATGCCACCCAGTGCGCGGTCCGCGCGGTCCCGGATCGTGCGGTAGCGGCTGTCGACCGCGGGCACCACGACACCGGCCAGGTAGGTCTCCAGCCGCGGACCGCCCGGGACGTCCAGCCCTTCCCAGTCGCGCTCGGGCTGCCCGGCGGTCAGGTCGACGCTCACGACGATCATCGGCGGGATCGCGGCATCCCGGTACAGCCGGTCCAGTGCGCCGGGTGCGTCGCCCGCGGTCAGCCAGTCCTGCGCGGACCCGAACGGGTACCCGTGCACGAGGTAGACCACCGGGTACGACCGCCCCGAGTTCGCGTATCCCGGCGGCAGCAGCACGTACGTGCGGCCGCTGGGGATGCCGTCGGCCGGGTCGGCGAGGTCGAACGAGTCGAGCAGGGGAGCGCTCCGGCCGGCGGGGACGGTCCGGCCGCCGGCCACCGAGCTGCTGCCGCCGCCGTCGTCGAGCAGCCGGCCAAGGGCGCGGCCGGGCGCGCCGCCGCGATCGAGGAGCACCGCCAGGTCGTGCCCGGTGCGGATGTACCCGACGTAGGTGTTGAGCCCCGTCAGGCCCGCCAGCAGCGCGCAGCACACCGCCGCGATCACGGCCCGGCGGCGCGCCCGGCGCGACCGGACGGCGAGGCCGGCCAGGACGAGTGCCGCCGCCGCGAAGCCGAGCCAGATCAGCGGCGACTCCAGCGGCCCCGTGGCGCGGCAGTAGCGGGCCACGTCGGCCGGGACGACCACATCGGTGGTCATGGCGCCGACATCCGGTAGCCGACACCCCGCAGGGTGTGGATGAGGTCCGGTCCGAGTTTGCGGCGCAGGTAGCCGATGTAGACCTCGACGATGTTCTCGTCGCCGTCGTAGTGGGCGTCCCACACATGGGTGAGGATTTCCCGTTTGCTCAGCGCCTCCCCGCGCCGCCGCAGCAGGAACTCCAGCAGCCCGAACTCGCGCGCGGTCAGCTCGACCTCCCGGTCCCCGCGGTGCACGGTCCGGGCCGCCGGGTCCAGCCGCAGGTCGCCCAGGGTGAGCACGGCAGGCCGTTCCGGTGCGCCGCGCCGCAGCAGGGCCCGCAACCGGGCGAGCAGGACGACGTAGGAGAACGGCTTGGTGAGGTAGTCGTCGGCGCCGAGGTCGAACGCGTCGGCCTCGTCGTACTCGCCGTCCTTCGCGGTCAGCACCAGCACCGGTGTCCAGATCTCGTTCTGCCGCAGGCGCTTGAGGACCTCGTACCCGGACATCCCGGGCAGCATGAGGTCCAGGACGATGACGTCGAAGCGCTGCTCCCGCGCCAGCCACAGCCCGTCCGGCCCGCTGTGCGCGACCTCGGCCGAGAACCCCTCCGCGGTCAGTCCTTTGCGGAGGGTCTCGGCGAACGCCCGCTCGTCCTCGACGACCAGCACGCGCATCAGGGTTGCCTCCTTCGTGGCAGCCGGATGCGGAATTCGGCGCCAGGGTAGGCCGGATCGGTGCTGTCCACGCACTCCGCGGAGCCGCCGTGCCGGCCGGCGATCCCCGCCACGATGGCCAGCCCGAGCCCGGCCGATCCGCCGCTGCCGGGGGCGCCGTGGTGCCGGGCGTCGTCGCGCCGCACGAACCGCTCGAAGATCCGCTCCCGATCCCGCTCGGGCACGCCGGGCCCGTCATCGCTGACCACGACCACGGCGGTGTCGCCGTCGGTGGCGGTGCGCACCCTGATCCGGCCGGCCGCGTGCTCGCACGCGTTGTCGACGAGGTTGCGCACCGCGCGGCGCAACTGGGCGGCGTTGCCGGTGACTTTCACCGGTTCGGTGCGGATCTCCACGCGGACACCGGCGGTGGCGCGGGCTCGTTCGGCCTCGGCGCGGGCGAGGTCGTCCAGGTCGACCTCGCCGGAGGGCGGGTTGTCCGTGGCGTCGTCGGTGCGCGCCAGCAGCAACAGGTCGTCCACCAGTTCGCGCAGCCGGCTGGTCTCCCGCGACACCACGGTGACCAGCTCGTCCTTGCTCATCGCGGCGGGGTGGTGCTCGGCGACCTCGAGCGCGGTGGCCATGGTGTTGACCGGGGATCGCAGCTCGTGGCTGGCGTCGGCGACGAACCTGCGCTGTGCTCCCTGGGCGGAGGCCAGCCGGTCCAGCATCGAGTTCAGTGTCACGGCGAGCCGGTGCACTTCGTCGCGGCCGGGCGGCAGCTCGACCCGGCGTTCCAGGTCCCGGGTGGTGATTTCGGAGACGGTGCGGCGCATCCGCTCCACCGGGCGCAACGCCGAGCCCACCGCGCGGTGCACGGTGAACGCCGAGATCGCCAGCAACGGCAGCGCCGCCGCGGCGAAGAGCAACGACAGGCGCGTCAGCGCGTCGGTCACCGGCGCCAGCGAGCGCGCCGACACCACGGTGTAGGGGCCGCCGGGACCGGCCACCCCGGTGGACACGAGCCGGTAGTCCTCGCCGGTCCCGTTCACCGTCACGCTCACGGTCTCCACGATCTCGTGCCCCGGCGCCGGCCGCACCGGCGTCAGGGGCGGCAGCCCGGCCAGCGCCGGGTCCGCCGTGACCACCCGCCCCTGCGCGTCGAGGACCTGCAGCACCGAGGCCGAATCCCCGCTGCCCGCGACGTCGGCGCCGGTCAGGTCACGGGTCCCTTCCCGCGCGATCTCGTGCACGACCTGGTGTCCCGCGCTGCGGGCGTCCTCGGTCGTGGACTTCTCCAGGGACCAGCCCAGCAGCAGCACGACTCCGGCTCCCGCCACCACGATCGCCGCGGCGACGACGGCCACCGCCACCACCGTGGTCCGGGTGCGGACACCGAGACGGGACAGGAGGTGCGCCATGCCAGCAGGGTAGGGAAAGCCGGTCACCACCGCGCCCCGCCACGGGCGGCGCGCAGCCGTTCCCGCCGCAGCTCGTCCACCTCGGGCAGCGGCAGGTCCGCCGGCGGCGAACCGGTCACCCAGCCGATGAGCAGATCGGCCAGCGCGGGATTGCGCGCCAGGGCCGGGCCGTGCAGGTAGGTCGCGAGGACGTGACCGGTGACCGCGCCGTCGGTGCCGTCCCCGTTCCCGGTCCCCGTGCGCACCCGGCCCAGTGGCCGGCTGCCGGGGCCCACCGTCGTGACCCCGAGGTGGTTCTCGAACCCGGTCAGCGGTCCCGCGGGGGTGTCCACGACGATCTCGCCGACCGCGCGCCGCTTCCCCGGGCCGGTCACCACGTCGAGCAGGCCGAGCCCGTCGTGGCGGCGGCCGTCGCCGGTGCGGAACGACGTACCCAGCACCTGCAGCCCGGCGCAGACCGCGAACACCACCGCACCCCGCGCGGCCGCCCGCCGCAAGCCCGCGTGCTCGCGCAGATGGTCGGCCGCCAGCTCCTGCCCCTCGTCCTCCCCGCCGCCGAGCAGGTACACGTCGAGGCTGTCCGGCACCGGGTCGCCGTAGTGGACCTCCACGACGTCGGCCGGCACGCCACGCCACCGCATGCGCTGGCGCAGGACCACCGCGTTGCCCGAATCGCCGTAGGTGCCCAGCACGTCCGGCAGGACGAGCCCGATCCGCACCGCCGAGTCAGCCATCGGCGCTCCGCGGTGCCAGTTGCCGGAAGGCGGTGTAGTTCGCGACCAGCTCGACCGGGCCGGGATCGAGCGCGGCCACGCCGCGCACCGGGTCGGGACACCGGAGGTGCGCCACACCGGCGTAGGTCAGGCGCACCGCCAGGTCCGCCGAGCGTTCCCCGGCCGCCACCACCGGGCGGCCGCGCAACCGCTCGAACGGCACGTCCCACAGCCACGACAGGTCGCGCCCGTCCGCCTCGCGCCCGTTGACGGCGATGACGACCGGCGCCCGGTCGTCCAGCAGCGGCAGGGTTTCGCGCCACCCGGCGGGGTTCTTCGCGAGCAGCAGCCGCACCGGGTGCCCGCCGAGGACGGTTCGCCGGTACCGCCCCGCGACCTCGGTGATCGTGGTCAGGCGGGCACCGGCCACGCCGGGATCCACGCCCAGCAGCGCGGCCGCCGCGACGGCCATGACCGCGTTCGACGCGTTGGCCCGGCCCGGCAGCCGGAGCTCCAGCGGAACCGTCCGGCCCCCGGCGTCCACGGCCTGGTCGCCGGCGAGCACCCAGTCCGGGCGCGGCCGCGCGAGCCCGCACCGGCAGCGCCAGGCGGGACCGTCGTGGTGGATCGGCCGTCCGCACCGTCCACACGCGAGCGCGTCCGCGGTCCAGCAACCGCCCGTGCTCACCCAGACCGGCCGGGCCGAGGCCGTCGCGGCGGAGGTGGCCAGCGGGTCGTCGCAGTTGGCGACCACGGCGGTGCCCGGCAGCGCGCCGATGGCCTCCCGCAGGCCGCGCTCGACCGTCCGCACCTCGCCGACGCGGTCGAGCTGGTCGCGGCTGAGGTTGAGCAGCACCAGGCATGCCGGCCGCAGCCGCTGCGCCACCTCGGCCACGTAGTTCTCGTCGACCTCCAGGACCGCGAGCGGCGCGTCCGGACGGTCCACCAGGGCCGTGATCACCCCGTCCGGCATGTTCGCGCCGTCGCGGTTCGCCGCGACCGCGCCCAGCGGCTCCAGGATCCGGGTCAGCATCGACGCGGTGGTGGTCTTGCCGTTCGTGCCGGTCACCAGGACGACGGTGCGGTGACGGCCGAGATGGCGCAGGGCGTCCGGGTCCAGCGCGGCGGCGATCCGGCCGCCGACGACTCCGCCCGCTCCCAGCCCGAGGCGGCGGGATCCGCCGGCTGCCGTCCGTCCGAGTGCGACCGCCACCCGGGCGCGCCGGGGCAGCCGGGGCGCGGTCCGGGCTCGCCGTTCGTCCAGGACCGGGGAACCCAGGGGCACGGGCGATCTCCTTCGAGGCGGGGTCGGCTCGGCCCCACTGTGCGCCGCGGATGCTGTGCGGACCCTGAGAACGGGGTCCTCACGCCCGCGGCCAGACCGCTTCCGGGTCACTCTAGGCCCGGCTTCCTGAGTGGACGCTGAACGCTGTCTTGCCTGGTAGGGGCGTCGGAACCCGGGTGGAACGCGGTTAGATTGAGCGCGTGCACGCCTCCACGATCCGCATCGACACGCTCCCGTTCGTCCTCGTCGTGGCGGTCGTGGCGCTCGGCTGCGCCGCCGCGGTGCCGTGGGCCTGGGACCGCTGGCGCCGTCGCGTCGCCGGCCGGGTCGCCACCACCGTCGTGGCGGTGGTGGCGGTGGTGCTCGCGTGCGGATCGGCCGTGAACGCGGCGGGCAGCTTCTACCCGACGCTCGGGTCGTTGCTGGGCACCTCGCCGGACCCGGCCGAGGGCACGGTCGCCGAGGCCGGGCCGGACGGGCGCGACCTCGGGCGCGCACCGGGCACGGCGAGCGCTCGCGCGGGCAACGCGCTCGGGTCGCTGGTGCACCTCACCGTGACCGGCAAGCGCACCGGACTGACCCGGGACGTCGACGTCTACCTGCCCGCGGTGTACACCGCGCCGGACTGGGCGGGCTTCCGGTTCCCCGTCGTCGAGTGGATCCCGCACTTCCCGGGCGAGCCCCGCCAGGTCGCCACCCTCTACGGCCTGCCCGGGCAGCTCGACGACGCCATCGCCGCCCACCGGCTGCCCCCGGTCGTGGTGATCGTGCCTGACCCCAACGGAGAACCGCGGCTGACCCACGACTCGGAGTGCGTGGACGCGGCGGGCGGGCCGGCCGACGACACCTACCTGTCGGCCGACCTGCGGTCGTGGGCGGTCGACCACCTGCGGGTCCGCGGCGACCGCGAGGGCTGGGCCACGGCCGGGTGGTCCTCGGGCGGCTACTGCGCGCTGGACCTCGCGGCCCGGCACCCGCAGTGGTACGCGAGCGCGGTCAGCATGAACGGCTACGACGCCACCCCGCACGACGCCGAGACCGGCGACCTGTTCCACGGGCGCGAGGACCTGCGCCGCGCCAACGACGTCTCCGCGGTGCTGCGCGACCACCCGGCCCCGCTGCGGCTGCTCGTCACCGCGGACGCCGCCGCGGGCGACGAGTGCGCAGCCCTGCGGCGCCTGGAGGCCGCCGCGACGCCACCGGCGGAACTGACCGCCTGGATGCTGCCGATCGCCGGCCACAACCTCGCCGCCGTTCGCGCCGAGCTGCCCGCCGTGCTGGACTGGCTCGACACCCAGCTGGGCAACCCCGTCGCAGGGTCCGGCCCGGGTGACGTCCAGCAGTACGCGGGCGGCATCCCGGCATGGCCCCTGCCCGACACCGGAACTCCCGGAGCGCTCCATGGCACCGACACCAGTCTCTGACCCCGTGATCCGGCGGCCCGTGCCGCGGTGGCGGTCCAAGGCGGGCGGTGTGGTCGCCACCGTCGTCCAGCTCGGCGCGGTGGCGTCGGTGGCGCTGCTGGTGTCCGGCGGGAACCACGACTTCTACCGCTGGACCGTCGGGCTGTTCTCCCTGATCAACATCCCGGCCGACGCGAACATCTTCATCGCGCTCGTCCTCGCCGTGCTGGGGGCGGCACTGCGGCGGCGCAAGCGCGCCGCGCTGAACACGCTCATCCTGTTCCAGGTCGCCGGGCTGCTCATGGACGTGGCGTTCCAGATGGTTCTGCTGTGGGCACCGCACGTGCTGGTGCTGCCGCGCCGCGCGCCCGAGCACCTGCCGGCCACCCTGTGGGCGCTGACCGGCGCCGAGATCGCCGCGGTCGCCCTGATCGCCCTGCTGCTGGCGCTGCGCCCGGCCTTCCCGGCGCGGCTGGCGCCGGGCGCGTGGAAGCACGCGCTGGGAGTCGCGCTGGCCGGGTTCGGCGCGACGATCCTGCTCGGCTGGGGCCTGCTCGCCGTCTTCCCCGGCACCCTGACCGGTCTCGGCGACGCCTTCGCCTGGGCGGTCAACCACGCGACCGGCGAGCTCCTCCAGCTCAGGCGGCTCGGCGTGCGGGAAGGACCGGCCTGGATCGACGCCCTCCTCGACGTCGGCGCCACGCTCTCCGCGGTCGCGACCCTGTGGGTGTTCTTCCGCGGCGTGCGCGGGCAGCAGCGCCGCACCGACGACGACGAGCTGCGCCTGCGCGCCCTGCTGGCCGAGCACGGCGAGGACGACTCGCTCGGCTACTTCGCCACCCGCCGGGACAAGTCGGTCGTCTTCGACCCGAGCGGCCGGGCGGCGGTGACCTACCGGGTGCTGGGCGGGACCAGCATCGCCAGCGCGGACCCGGTCGGCGATCCGGACGCCTGGCCGCAGGCCATCGGGGCCTGGCTTGCCGAGTCGCGGACCTACGGCTGGGCCACCGGGGTGCTGGGCGCGAGCGAACGCGGCGCCCGGGCCTACGTGCGCGCCGGCCTGAAGGCGCTGGAACTAGGCGACGAGGCGGTCCTCGACGTCCGCGACTTCAGCCTCGCCGGCCCGCAGCGCCGGTCGGTGCGTCAGGCCGCGCGCCGCATCGAGCGCGCCGGGTACACCGCGCGGATCCGCCGCCACGCCGACATCCCGCGGTCCGAAATGGACGACCTCCTCGCGCACGCCCAACGGTGGCGGGACGCGCGGACCGAACGCGGCTTCTCGATGGCGCTGTCCCGGCTCGGCGACCCCGCGGACGGCCGGTGCGTGATGGTGGAGGCCTTCGACGCGCAGGGGAACCTGCGCGGCCTGCTGTCGTTCGTGCCGTGGGGACGGCGCGGCCTGTCGCTGGATCTGATGCGCCGCGACCGCGAGGCCGAGAACGGGCTCAACGAGTACCTGATCGTGCAACTCGTCCGGGCCGCCGGGGAGCTGGGCGTGCAGCGCATCTCGCTGAACTTCGCCATGTTCCGCGCCGTGTTCGCCGCCGGTGAGCGGATCGGCGCCGGGCCGGTGCTGCGCGCCTGGCGCGCGCTGCTGGGCCTGGCGTCCCGGTTCTTCCAGCTCGAATCGCTGTACCGGTCCAACGCCAAGTACGGACCGGACTGGGAACCGCGCTTCCTCTGCTACAGCTCGGCGCGGCGGCTCGGCCGCATCGGCCTGGTCGCCGGCGCGCTGGAGGGTTTCCTGCCCGCGGGTGTGGGAGCGGGGCGCCGCGCCATCTCCTCCGACGCCGTCGACGAGGCGTTCCTGGCGCGCCTGCGCGAGATCGAGGCGGTCCGCCCGCAGCCGCGCCTGGTGCGCCGCCCCGAGCAGGTGCGCGTCCGGATCGCCAAGCTCGGCCGCCTGCGCGAGTCGGGGATCGACCCCTACCCGGCCTGCTTCGACCGCGACACCTCCCTCGCCGCGGTGCGCAGGGAGTTCGGCGGCCTGCCGCCGGACACCCACACCGGCCGCAAGGTGCGTGTCGCGGGACGGGTGACGGCGATCCGGGACCTCGGCGGCGTGTGCTTCGCGCGAATCCAGGACGGCGATTCCCACCTCCAGCTGGTCCTCGGCGACGATCCACTGTGGCGGGACGGGGTCGATCTGGGCGACCACGTCGGCGCGACGGGCGAGGTGATGACTTCGCGGCGGGGCGAGCTGTCGGTGATGGTGTCGGACTGGACGGTGACGGCGAAGTGCCTGCACCCGTTGCCGGACAAGCGGAAGGGTCTCACCGACCCGGAGACGCGGGTGCGGCAGCGGTACCTGGACCTGATCGTCAACCCGGCCGCGGCGGACATGCTGCGGTTGCGCAGCGCGGTGGTGCGCTCGGTGCGTGACGGGTTGCAGGCAGGCGGTTTTCTCGAGGTCGAGACCCCGATGCTGCAGGCGGTGCACGGCGGGGCGAACGCGCGGCCGTTCGTCACCCACATCAACGCCTACGACCAGCGCATGTACCTGCGGATCGCGCCGGAGCTCTACCTGAAACGGTTGTGCGTGGCCGGTGTGGAGAAGGTGTTCGAGCTCAACCGCAACTTCCGCAACGAGGGGGTGGACGCCACCCACAACCCCGAGTTCACGATGCTGGAGGCCTACCAGGCCTACGCCGACTACGAGACGATGCGGGGGCTCGCGCGGTCGCTGATCCAGGACGCCGCCGTCGCCGCCTGCGGCGCGCCGGTGGCGCGCCGCCCGGACCTGGGCGAGGTCGACCTCTCCGGCGACTGGCCGGTCGTCGGCGTGTACGAGGCGGTGTCCCGTGCGCTCGGCGAGACCGTCACTCCCGGCACCTCGGCGGACGATCTGCGCCGCTGGTGCCGGGCGGCCGGGGTGCCGGCCGACGACGGGGCGGGGCACGGCGACCTCGTCGGGAAGGCGTTCGAGCACCTGGTCGAGCCGGCCACGGTCGAGCCGACGTTCTACACCGACTACCCGGCCGAGACCTCGCCGCTGACGCGCCCCCACCGCCGCGATCCCCGCCTCGCCGAACGGTGGGACCTGATCGCCTTCGGCGCGGAGATCGGCACCGCCTACACCGAGCTGACCGATCCGCTGGAGCAGCGCCGGCGCCTGGAGGCGCAGTCGCTGCGGGCTGCCAGCGGCGACATCGAGGCGATGGAACTCGACGAGGATTTCCTGCTGGCGCTCGAGTACGGGATGCCGCCCACCGGCGGGCTCGGCATCGGGATCGACCGCCTGGTCATGATGCTGACCGGGGCCTCGATCCGGCAGAGCCTGGCGTTCCCGTTCGCCCGGCCGGGCCCGCGTCCGTGAGGTGGCTGGGGTCAGGGCAGGAACAGGGTGGAGTCGCCGAATTCGTGCCACAGGTAGTGGTGTTCGAGCGCCGCGTCGTAGGCCGCTGTGACCAGGGGGCGTCCGGCGACCGCGGCGAGCAGTCCGAGGTGGCTGGCCTCGGGCGCGTGCAGGCCGGTGACCAGCCCGGTCACCACCCGCGGTGGCCGTGCGGGCCCGAGCACCAGCTCGGTCCACCCGGTCGCCGCGTGCATTGCGCCGCCGGGTTCGGCGGCGCTCTCCAGCGCCCGGACGACGGTGGTGCCGACCGCGATCACCCGCCGGCCGGCGGAGCGCGTCAGCTCGACCAGCCGCGCGGTCGCCTCGGGCACGGTGAACCGTTCGGCGGCCGGTGGTTCGTGCAGTTCCGGGCTGGAGACCCCGGCGTGCAGGACGATCGGGGCGACGACGACGCCGCGGGCGATCAGGCGCACCAGCAGCGGCGCGGTGAACGGGCGCCCGGCGCTGGCCATCTCGGCGCTGCCCGGCTCGGTCGCGTACACGTTCTGGTAGTCCCGAAGCGGGAACCGCCCGGCGAGGTAGCCGTAGCCGATCGGGCGGCCGTGCCGGGCCAGGTAGTCCCGTACGGGCACCTCGGGCGTGACCGCCGCGCGCCAGAGCCGTGCGCTGGTGAACGGCTCGACGAGCGTCAGGATGACCCCGCCGGGCAGGCGCATCCGCTCGCCCGGGTGCACCGAAAGGTCCGGGCCGCTGCCGTCCGCGAGCCGCACCTCGACCACCCAGCCGCCGTCGTCCAGGGTCGTCGAGAGGTGCACGGGCGCCGGATTTCCGTTGCTGCGCACCGCATCCAGGGCGGCCGGCACCGTGGCGGAGGTGTTGACCACGACGAGGTCCCCCGGCTCGACGAGGTCCGGCAGGTCGAGGAACCGGTGGTGTTCGATCCGGCCCGGCCGGGCGACGAGCAGCCGCACCGCGTCGCGCGGCACGCCCCGGCGTTCCGGCGGCGCCGTCGCCTCGCTGTCCGGCGGCAGCGTGAAGGGGATGGTCACGGCAGGATGTCCCGTGCCACGTAGCGCCCGCTCGGCAGGTCGCCCTCGGCGAGCCGCAGCAGCGCGGGCACGACCGTCTCCGGCGATGGCCGGTCGGAGACGTCCTCGCCGGGGAACGCCTGCTGCTGCAGGTCGGTGTTCATGTCGCCCGGGTCGCAGGCGTAGACGCGGACGTCCGGCTCCTCGGCGGCGAGGACGGCGGTGAGCTGGTCCAGGGCGGCTTTGGCCGAGCCGTAGCCGCCCCAGCCCGCGTACGGTTCGACGGCGGCGTCCGAGCTGATGTCGATGATGCGGCCGCGGCGGCGGCGCAGGCCTGGCAGCAGCAGTTGGATCAGCGCCAGGGGAGCGATCGTGTCGATGGCGTAGACGCGTTCCAGTTCGGCGAGCGGGTAGTCGGCCAGCGGCGGCTGCGGGCTGGGGCCGAGCGCGCTCGCGTTGTTGACCAGTAGGTCCACCCCGTCCGGAGCGGCCTCGGCGAGGGTCGCCCGGTGCCCGGGGTCGGCGACGTCGCCCGCGATCGTGGTGACGCCGGAAACGCCGGCGAGCGTGCGCTCGAGCCGGTCCCCGTCGCGCGCGTCCGCGATCACCCGCCAGCCGCGCCGCGCGAGCGCTCCGGTCAGGGCGAGTCCGAGCCCGCGGGAGGCTCCGGTGACGACCGCGGTTCTGTCGTGTGCCATGTCGTCAGCATGAAACCTCCAGTTACCTGGAGGTCAAGGGAAAACTCCGCGCGCATCGCGGGGCGCTGACCGGGTCTTCGCGCGTTGTGCTCGAACTCGGCACAGCCGACGTCGTCGACGCCGCGCGATCGCGGCCTGCCCGTCACCGTGGTCTGGCCGCGAGGCGCCCGCGGAGAATGACCGGTCCGGCAGGCAATGTGCCGGCCAGACGGGTCATCGAGCGCCCAGGTGATCTGGCACTCCGCGCCGGGGAGCGACCGACCGCATGGTCAGGGAGTCGATCTCGCAGATCGACGGCGGCGGGAAGACCGGTCGGCGGAGCAGTCGCTCATCGGCCTGCCCGCAGCTCGGCGAGGATCTTCTCGGCGTGGTCGGCGCGGACCTTGCGGTCGGCGACCAGCCGCGCGACGACCGCGGGCACTTCCGCGGGGGTGGCGCCGACGGTGGTGGCGATGTTGCGGGCGTGCAGCGACATGTGCCCGCGCTGGATGCCCTCGGTGG
>NZ_JAKGSD010000027.1 GCF_021654135.1 Amycolatopsis tucumanensis
CGCTGGCGTTCATCCCGTCGCTGGGCATGGCGATCTCCAGCGCGAAACCGGAGGAGGGCGGGCTCGCGTCCGGGATCGTCAACACCGCCTATCAGATCGGCTCGGCGCTCGGCCTGGCCGCGATGACCGCGGTCGGTCTCTCGTTCGGGGCCGGTGAGCTCGGCGACGCGGCCGCCCTCACCGACGGCTTCTCCGCCGCCTTCCTGGGCGCGGCCGCGGTCGCCGTGGCCGGCGGGTTCCTCGGGCTGGCCACGATCCGCACCGCCCGGGCCGAGTCCGCGCCGAAGCAGGAGGTGACGAGCCTCTGAACCCCGGCGACTGTTCCTCGGGAAGCGGCCGGCGAGCGGCGAAAACGCTCGTCGGCCGTTCTCGTGTCGTGGGCTACCGGGCTTGTTCCAGGGGGTTCCGGGCGATGCGGGTGGCGAGGTCGTTGCCGATCGCGGCGGCCGCGGAGCTGTCCGGCTTGCGCTTGGCCTGGTCCTGGAAGCACCGCACGAACTCCTCGGCCAGGGTCAGCCGGGGATAGCGGTCCATCACCTCGGCCTGGAACCCGGCGGGGAAATCGTCGAGGTGCCGACCGGTGATGTCGACCCCGGTGGAGCGGGCCAGGAGGAAGCCCTCCGGGTCCTCGTCCTGGTCCACCTCGCGCCACATGTGCCGGACGATCACCTCCGACAGGCGCTCCCGCCGCTGCCGCGGCCACCCGGCCCCCGCGGCGAACACCCACGCGACGTGACCGCCGGCGACCTCGAAGGGCACCGTGTGGCTGTCGAACTCCGCGACCAGCCCGACGTCGTGCAGCAACGCCGCGACGAACAGCAACTCGGCGTCGAAGGCCACGTCGTGCGCGTCCCCGTAGGCCGCGGCCCACACGTAGGCGCGGAACGAATGGTTCAGCAGAGCGGGCGAGGTGTAGGTCTTCGCCACGTCGATCGCATTGAGACAGACGGGACTGTCCGGAAGGGAGACGTCGGTGAGCCGCATGGCGCTCATTGTCGCGGGAAAACGGGTACCCATGACAGGGACAGGCACGCGGACGCCGGGGCGACGGACACTGCGGCCATGAGTTCATCGGGATCAGCCACCACCCAGGCGCCGGGTTTCGCGCGCACCCGCGTCGGAGCTCTCACCGTGACCACCGTGTACGACGGGGCGCTGCCGATCCACGCGGCCGACATGCACGGCGAGTCTCCGCAGCGGATCACCGAGCTGCTGGCCGACGGTTTCCTCCCACCGGAGGGCGACCCGCTGACGGCCGTGAACACCTTCCTGTTCACGGCCGCCGGGCGCACGGTGCTGGTCGACGCGGGGGCCGGCACGTCCCTCGGCCCGGGCACCGGTCATCTGACGGCGAACCTGCGCGCCGCGGGAACCCTGCCCGAGCAGGTCGACGACATCCTCATCACGCACCTGCACCCCGATCACGTATTCGGCCTGCTCACGCCGGACGGGGACGCCGCGTTCCCCGGCGCGACCGTGCACGTGGCGGCCGCGGACGCCGAGCACTGGCTGGACGAGGAGGCCGCCGCGCGGGCCGAGGGCGTGCAGGCGCAGATCCACCAGTGGGCCGGGCAGGCGCTGGCGCCCTACCGCGCGCGAGGCCGGTTGTCCACTTTCGACTACGGCGACTCCCCCGTGCCCGGCGTGACGGCCGTCGACCTGCACGGCCACACCCCTGGCCACAGCGGCTACCTCGTCGGCGACGCGGAGCTGCTGTTGTGGGGCGACACGATGCACTGCCACACGGTGCAGCTGCCCGCCCCGCACGTGGTGATGGCGATCGACAGCGATCAGGAGGCCGCCCGCGCCGCGCGCCTGCGGTTGCTGGACGAGATCCGCACGCACGGCTGGACAATCGGCGGCGCACACCTGCCCTTCCCCGGCATCGGACACATCCACTTCCGCGACGGCGACGCCCGGTGGGTGCCTGTGCCGTTCCGCCCGCTGGCCTGAACACGCCCGCCGCCCGCCTGCCGGTGCTGGACCAGATCCGCACCCGCGGGCGGGCGGTCGCGGCCCCTCCCCAAGCAACGAGCAAACCCGCTTCCGCCACGGCCAAACCCACTGGACGCCGGTGCCGTTCCGCCCGCTGGCCCGAACACCCCCGCCGTCCGCCTGCGGGTGCTGGACCAAATCCGCACCCGCAACCCGGCGATCGCAGCCCTTCCCACGCAACGGACCAAACCCGCTGCCGCGACAGCCAACCCCACTGGACGCCTGTGCCCTGCCGCCCCGCTGGCCCGAACACCCCCGCCGCCTGCGGGTGCTGGACCAATTCCGCACCGCAGCCGGGCGATCGCGGCCCGCGCCCGGCGTTGGACGCGCCCCGGTTCCGTGACGGCGAGCCCCACTGGCTCCCCACGCCGTTCGACCTCTCGCCCTCGACCGGAAACACGCCGGTGGCCGCCCCGTCATGAGGCGGCCACCGGCTCGGTTTCTCAGCCCAGTACGCGGGCGAGGAACTCCTCGAAGGTCGTGGGCGTGGCGGTTTCGGCGGTCCGCGGCTGGGTCATCGCGATGCGGCGTTCGGCGACGTCACTGGTCATGGCCGTGGTGCCGTCGGCCATGTGGGCGGAGAAACCACCGGCGAGGAGGGAATCGCGCAGGGTGGCGGCGTCGATCTGTTCGTAGCGGGCGCCGGGGCGTCCGAGTGCCTCGCCGATGGCCGCGGTGATCTCGGCGAGGGTGATGTCGCGCGGCCCCTGCAGCTCGACGGTTCGGGTGCCCGCGGCGCGCCGTCCGGTGAGGAGGTCGGCGGCGACCTGCCCGATGTCGGCCGTGTCGATGGCCGGGAGGGGAAGATCGGCGGGGATGAGCCCGCGGGCGACGCCGGTGGCGCGGATCTCCTCGATCATCGGCAGGGTGTTCTCCATGAACCACCCCGGCCGCAGGTGGGTCGGTTCCACGCCGGGCAGGGTGTCGAGCGCCTCCTCCAGCGGGCGCAGACCCCACACCGGGCCGCGGGCGCCGTCGTAGTTGGCGGCCCAGCCGCTGAGGCTCACGATCCGGGTGAGACCGGGCACGGCGGCGAGCGCCTCGCGGTGGGCGCTGATCACGCGTCGCTGGTAGGCGGGGTAGTCGGTGCTGCCGGGGATGAGGCCGGGCGCGATCATGACGAACGCCGCCTCGGCGCCGTCGAACGCGTCGCGGAGGCTGCCGGGGTCGTCGTTGCGGGCTTCGACGGCTTCGGCTCCGCGGTCGGCGAACCGCTGGAGGCGGGCCCGGTCGCGGCCGAGCACGCGGACCTTCTCGCCGGCGGCCAGGAGCGCCTCGGCGACGGCGGAACCGGTGTTGCTGGTGGCGGACGAGACGACGATCATCTGTGTTCCTCTGGTTCGGACGGTGATCAACTGGCGGTGAGTGAGCCGAGCAGGGCGAGTCGCTCCGCCGACGGGGTGCCGGCCTCGGCCGCGCTGATGATCAGCCGCTGCCCCGGGTCGTCGGGCAGGCGGAGGATCTCCTCGTTCAGCTCGAGCTCGCCGACCACGGGGTGCCGGTAGCGGCGGACGGTGTGCAGGCAATCCCGCACCGGGTGGTCCCGCCACAGGCGGGCGAAGTCGTCGCTGCCGGTGGCGAGATCGGACACGAGCTGGTGGAGCGCGAGGTCGTCGGGCCGTTCGGCCGTGGCCATCCTCAGGTAGGCGACGAGGTCTTCGGCCTGGCGTTCCCAGTCGGCGAACAACGCGCGGGCCGCCGGGTCGAGGAAGACCCGGCGGGCCTGGTTGGGCGCCTGGGGCGTGCCGATGGTGGCGATCTCCTCGGGGGTGAGCCCCCACAGCGCGTATCCGAGCGGGTTGCCGGCGAGGATGTCGGTGCGCCGGCCGACGAGCACGGCGGCACCGCGGCTGCCCACGACGAGGTCGCGCACAGGGGCGCGGACCTGATCCTCGTGGCCGGCGCCGCGCACCGGCGGGAGGGCGCGCACCAGCCGGTGCAGGTGGGCACGCTCGTCGGGCGACAGCTTCAGCACCCGGGCGATGGCGTCGAGGACGGCATCGGAAACCTGGTGGTTCTCGCCCTGTTCGAGGCGGGTGTAGTAGGTCGTGCTGACCCCCGCCAGCTCGGCGAGTTCCTCGCGCCGCAGCCCCGGCACGCGCCGCCGGTCGCCGTAGGAGGGGACGATCCCGAGCTGCTCGGGGGTGACCGCCGCGCGGCGGGACCGCAGGAACTCGCCCAGCTCACCGGCGGAGGACTTGCCGGCCCTCGACTGACTCATGAAGCCAGTTTCCCTCGCGATCGCCTCCGGTTGCCTGTCCACACGGTGGGTAGGAACGCATCGGTAACATCGGGCTCGCGACCAGGTTTCGCAGTGCCGGCAGGGGGAGCACCGGAGATGTACACCGTCACCGACGCCTTTTACGGTGACCTGAAAGCCGACGTCGACCAGGACGCGGGCGTTGTCGAACTGTCCGGGCCCGACGTGCCCGCGGTCGAGATCCGCCGTCTCGTGCCCGCGCGGGCCCACGCGCACGTACCCATCGGAACCCGGCAGGCTCAGCAGCTCGGCGTCCGCATCGATGGCCGTCGCGCCGTCATCACGCCGGGGCCCGGCGAACTGCGCCGCCGCACCTACCGGGTCGATCTCACCTGGGATCAGCACCACTACCAGTTGAAGCCCAACAGCAGCGCGACGAGCCGGCTCGTCCGGGACGGTCGTCAGCTCGCCGACTTCTCCGTGGACGGCGATGGCGATTTCATCGTGTACTGGCTGGCCACCCGCGACGAGACGATCGCCGCGGACGCCGCCGTCGGATACGCCCTGTCACTGGCGTTCGGCACTGGCGCCCACACCATGATCGGGATGATCCTCAGCGGGATCGGGGCTCTGTTGCCGGGCTGAGGGCTGTGCCCGAAGGCTAGGCGGGGAGCAGCGCGTAGTAGCCGTCGGGTGGCGCGCCGGGTCCGTGCCATGGCGACGTGGCGGGCCACGCCGGCGCACCGGAGGGTGGGGTCGCGACGTCCCGCAGGACGTAGCGCGGCGTGAGCGGCGCGGGGGTCCGGTCGAGGAAGTGGTAGTTCAGGCGGAGCAGCCACCGCTTGACCGGCCCCGCCTGCGCGGTCACGGTGTCGATCGCGGAGATCAGCTGAGTGCGGTCGGAGAACTGGTCGAGCACCGTGCACTCGCAGAAGTAGGCGATGGCCCCGATCTCGCCTTCGAGGCGGACGGGCTGGTCGCCGACGAGGGCCTTCAGCTCCCGGCCTGCGGTCGCGTACTGCGCGGGGCTGGCCCAGTTCGTGGTCACCGCCGCCCGCCGCCAGGGCACACCGTGCTGCAGGACGAACCCCAGCTGGCACACGACGAGGAGACCCACGGGGAGAGCGAGCCCGCGGGCGACCGCGCTGACGGCGAGGGCGGCGAACAGGGAGAGGCAGATCAGCGACGGCGCGTAGTACCAGTGGTAGGGCGGCACGCCGAGGACGGTGTAGGCGAGGTAGTGCAGGATTCCCGCGAGCCCCAGCGCGGCCGGGAGGGTCAGCTGTGCCCGGCGCCGCGCCCAGACGGCGAGGGCGAGCACGCCGAGCACCGCCGGGAGGAAGGCCAGCACGATCGCCGCCGGGTAGAAGCGCAGCAGGAGGAGCGGTCCTTCGCCGAACTGGTAGCCGCCCCAGGATCGCTGCTGGGTCTTGATGAGCAACGTGTCCGGCACGAAGGACCCCAGGGCGAGCCAGCTGAACAGGAACCAGGGCCCGGCGACCACTCCCGCCGCCGCGACCGCCTTCCACCAGGATCGCCACAACGCCCGGCAGGCGACGAACAGGACGACGACGATGATCGCCAGATCGAGCCGGGTCAGCACCGCCAGCCCCGCGCACACGCCGAAGGCCGAGGCCCGAACCTCCACGGCGGCCATCAGCATGAGCGCCAGCACCGCGGCGGTGAGGGTGACCTCCAGCCCCACCGCGGACAGCAGCAGCGGGTTGAGCAGAACGACCAGCCAGGCGGCGACTGCACCCCAGGCGGGCAGGGACAGCGCCCGCGTGACGCGCCGGAGGGCGGTCCCGAGCACGACGTTGGCGAGGACGAACAGGACCCCGAGGGCCCACACCGGGTGCCTGAGCACCGCGGTGAGCGCGCCCAGGATGAGCACGTTCAGCGGGGAGGTCGCGGTGTTCGAGGTCTGCTCGGCGATCAGCCCCCAGTGCCCGTGCAGGCCGAGGTTCCGCGCGTAGCTGAGCGTGATGTAGGAGTCGTCGATGATGCTCGAGTGGACGAGCCAGAAGACGGCGCCCCCCGCGACCGCGAACAGCGCCACATAGCGCGAGGCACCACGCCGCGACAGCGAAGGACGCGGTGGCGCCGCTTGTGCGGTGAGCATGCAGTTGACCCCCGGAGAAGACCGAACCGGCAGAGTCTAGGCGACTACCGCCAACCAGCTCGGCGGGGATCGCCGATGAGCTCGGTGGAGCAGAATTCCCGGGGATCATTCGTCCGACAATCGCGTTCAAATGTGCATTTGCCTGAGCTCGGCATGCGCCCCGTAGAGGAGTTCCAAGGCGCGGTCGAGAAAACCTTCGACAAGTCGCTCGCACCGAAGTCAATGGCAGGAATCCCCTTCTTCGCGAGGCCGAAGTCGACCTGTCCGATCTCGAGCGCGATGTCCACCTGAAAGCACTCGAACGTGAAGGCCGATTCCGGCAATTCCGGAAAATCGACAGGCTGCCTCGTCACCGGATCGAGCGGCTGCCGCCCCGGATCCCACGCGGGGTCAGCGGTCCACCGCGAGCCGTACGCCGAGGCCGATGAAGAGGCCTCCGGTGGCCACGTCGATGCGGCGGCGGGCGGCCCGGCGGTGTCGCAGCCACTCGCCGATGCGGCCGGCCAGCACGCCGACCGTCCCGTCGACCAGGAACTCCATCGCGATGAGGATCGCGCCCAGGATGGCGAACTGCAGCCACACCCGGCCGAGCGACGGGTCCACGAACTGCGGCAGCAGCGCGATCGTGTAGGTGACCATCTTCGGGTTGAGCAGGTTGGTCAGCAGGCCCGTCGCGAAGGCTCGGCGGCCCGTCACGCCGCCCGCGGGCACCTCGCCGGGCACGCCCTTTCGGTGCCGGATCATCTGGACGCCCAGGTACACCAGGTAGATCGCCCCGGCGATGCGCACCACCGTGAACGCCACCGGCACCGCGAGGAACAGCGCCGCCAGCCCGGCCGCCGCGACCGCCACGTGCACCGCCTCGCTGACGGCCACCCCGGCGGTCGCCAGGAGGCCGGCCCGCGGGCCGCCGCGCATGCCGCAGCCGAGGACGAACAGCATGTCCGGTCCGGGGGTGATCATCGCGACGGCTGTGGTCAGCACGAACAGCGCCAGCAGGTTCGGGTCGATCGGCATGGCGGAATCTTCACACGACCCGCCAGGAAGATCACAGCGAGTTTCCGGCTACTCCGGACGGGTGAGCCAGGTGACGCCATTGGAAGGACCGCACCGTTACCGTTCCGTGATACTTTCTCCGCTCGTGTCCCCCCGAATCCCCCGGCGCCGGAACGTGCTCGTGGCCGTCGCGGTGCTGCTCGGCGTCGCGATCGCGGCGGGCGGGCTGCTGACCGTCCGCGGCCTGCGGGACGAGCCGGTGCGCGTCGCAGCCGTGCAGTCCGTCCCGACCACGCCGCCGGTCACGACCCCGTCCACCCCGGCGACCACCCCGCCGGCCACGACGACCACCACTCCTCCCCCACCACCCCCGAGCAGCACCACGACCACCCCGTCCCCGCCGCCGAAGCCGACCACCACGACGACCAAACGCACCACGACCACCGCGAAGAGCACCCCGCGCGCCGACACGTCCCTCACCGGCCAGGTCCTGGCGCTGGTCAACGCCGAACGCGCCACCGCCGGGTGCGGCCCCCTCGGCGCCGACTCCCGCCTCGCCACCGCCGCCCAGAAGCACAGCGACGACATGTCCGCGCGCGGCTACTTCTCCCACACCACGCCGGAAGGCCTCACCTTCGCCGACCGCATCAAGGCCGCCGGCTACCCCAGCCCCGGCGCGGAGAACATCGCGAAGGGCTCGACGACCGCCGAGCAGACCATGAAGATGTGGATGAACTCCGACGGCCACCGCCGCAACATCCTCAACTGCTCCTACACCAAACTCGGCGTGGGCGTGGCGAAGTCCGGCTGGTACTGGACCCAGAACTTCGGCTTCTGAGCGTCCCGGCGCCGCGACGGCAAGCCTCCGCGCACATGGAGGGTGCGTCACCCCCACCCGCCGCTCCCCCGGCGGGGCTTACGGTGAGTGTCGTGCAACGCGACAACGAGCTGGGTGACTACCTGCGGGCCCGCCGTCACTTGACGACACCGCGCCAGGCCGGTGTTCCCGACGACCGGGATCGGCGGGTGCCGGGCCTGCGCCGGGAAGAGGTCGCCCTGCTGGCCGGCGTCAGCACCGACTACTACACCCGGCTCGAGCAGGGCCGGGAACGGCACCCGTCCGGCCAGGTCCTGCAGGCCATCGCCCGGGCGCTCCGGCTGGACGACACTGCTTCCGGGCACCTGTTCCGCCTCGGCCTGCCCGCGCCCGCGTCGCGAGCAGCCACCACCAGGGTCAGCGACGACCTCCTGCACCTGCTCGGAGGCCTGCACGAATCCCCGGCGTTCATCGTCGGCGCCGCCCAGGACATCCTCGCCGCCAACGCGCTGGCAGACGCCCTCTACGCCGGGTTCACGCGCTTCGACAACCTGTTGCGGATGATCTTCCTCGACCCGTTCGCCCGCGAGTTCTACCTCGACTGGGACACTGCCGCGGAGACCGCGGCGGCCAATCTGCGCGCGGCATCGGCCGAGTTCCCCGACGACGAGCGCATCGAACGCGTCGTGGGTGAACTGTCCGGGCACAGCCCCGCGTTCACCGCGTTGTGGGAACGCTACGAGATCCGCCCGCGCACGCGCGAGCACAAACACTTCCGCCACCCGCGGGTGGGAGAACTGCACCTGCACTTCGAATCGCTGGCCGTCACCAGCGCACCCGGCCAGCACCTGTCGGTCTACAGCGCGAAACCCGGCAGCGCCACCGCGGACGCGCTCGTCCTGCTGCGCGGGCTGGCCGCGCGGCAGGACGAGCAGCGCACACCGACGAGCTCTCGGTGAGCCTGACGGGCAGTGTGGTGCATCCGGCCAGGAGGCGACGATCCGCAATCGGTTGGCATCGAACGCCGGATGCTGCTCAGGCGTCGCCGAACGCGGTCTTCAGCGCGAGGGGCTCCCACTCGTCCATCGACTCGAGGAACGCCGCGAACTTCGTCCGCGCCAGCGCATAGGCCCTCTCGCCGAGAGGGAGGTGCAGCGGGGGACGTTCGGCGTCGACCGCGCGGAGGATGACGTCGACCGCTTTGCGCGGGTCCCCGGCTTGCAGTCCGTCGTTGTCGGCGCGGTACCTGCGGCGGGCCCCGGCGGTCTCGGCGTACTCCGGCATCTCCGCGGCGGCCACCCGCATCGAGCGGCCGAGGAACTCGGTGCGGAACGGGCCGGGCTCCACGATGATCGTGGCGATCCCGAACGGCGCGACCTCCTGGGCAAGCGCCTCGGACAGGCCCTCCAGGGCGAACTTCGTGGCGTTGTAGTAGCCATCGCCCGCGATGCCCGCGATCCCCGCTCCGGAGGACATCATCACGATCCGCCCGCCACCGGCCTTCCGCAGGAGCGGCAGGACGGCCCGGGTCGTCTCGATCACGCCAAAGACGTTCGTCTCGAACAGTGGCCGGTACTCGTCCGGGGTCCCCTCCTCGATCGCGCCGAGCATGCCGTACCCGGCGTTGTTCACCAGGACGTCGACACCACCGAACTCCCGCTCGGCCAGGGCGGCCGCCGCGGCGGCGTCCCCCGCCTTGGTGACGTCGAGCGCCGTGGCCCGGCAGGTCTCCGGGTGGCGCGCGAGGAGATCCTCCAGCGACCGTGGATCGCGAGCCGTGGCGACAACCTGGTCACCGCGGTTCAGGGCCGCCTCGGCGAGGACCCGCCCGAGCCCGCCCGAACATCCGGTGACGAGCCACCTGTACGACATGACGCTTCCAATCCCTCGACCGTCTCCGTCGGGCGGAGGAGCCCGCACGTCCTGACCGGATCGACGCTAATGACGTCCCCCGTCCCGCCCCAGGGTGTGTCACACCCACCCGCGCCGGACGCGGCGGATCGGTCAGGGTTCGATCCCCGCGGCCCGCAGCCACACGACCTGACAGGTCTCGGCTGCCTGGTCGAGCGCCTCGCGGGACACCGCTGACGCGTGGTAGAAACTCCGCTCGATCATCCAGCACAACGCGCGCGCGACGGCCCGTGCGCCGTCCGGCCCGTCGTGGTCCGCGGCACCGGCGCGGATCAGGATCGCGGTGATGGCGTCGATGAAGATCTCCGCGGTCTCCGTCCACAATGCCCCGATCTCGGGGATGGTCGAGGCCTGGTCGATCGCGACGCGCATGATCAGGCCGTGCTCACGCCAGCGGTCGCGGGTGCGCCTCATGGCCGTCTCGATCGCCTCCCGCGGAGGTGCGGGATCGTCGGCCGCGGCGCGGGACTTCTCCCGGAGCGCCTCGACGTTCCTGGCGAAGAGGGCGACCAGCGCCTCCTGCTTGGAGCTGAAGTAGAAGTACATCGACGCACGGGAAAGCCCCGCGCGTTCGGCGATGTCGTTGATCGTCAGCGCATCGAAGCTCTTCACCGCCAGCAGGTCCTCGAGGACTTCGAGGATCTTCAGCTCACGCAGGTCTCCTTTGGACGGCGCGCCGGCCCGCCGCCGCCCCGCTTTGACCGGATCAGGCATCGCCCGCCCCTCCTCTTTCCGTCGGCACCGCTTACGGTGGCACAGCCCGGCCGTCGCGTCTCCGGCGGCCGGGCCGTCACGATCAGTTCGCCGCGATCTGGTGTCCGTCGGGGAAGTCCGTGGACCGCGACAGCTCTTCCCACGCTTCGATGTCCGCGGCCACCGCGGCCCGACCGCTCGCCACCAGACGCAACGCGTCCGAACCGAGCAGGAGGTGCACCGGCGGCTTCTCCGCCTCGATCACCTTGAGCACGGCCTCGGCGGCCTTGGCGGGGTCGCCGAGCTGGTTGCCGCTGGCCGCCTGCCGGGCCGCGCGGATCGGATCGAACAGCTCGTCGTAGTCCGCGATCGACCGCTCGCTCCGCACCATCGAGCGGCCCGCCCAGTCGGTGCGGAACGAACCGGGCTCGAGGATGGTCACCCGCACCCCGAGTCCCGCGACCTCCTTGGCCAGGGTCTCCAGCATGCCCACCACCGCGTATTTGCTGCTGCAGTAGTACGCCAGCCCGGGGACGGTCATCAGCCCGCCCATCGAGCTGACGGCGAAGATGTGCCCGGAGCGCCGCTTCCGCATGCCCGGCAGGACCGCGTGGACAGTGGCCGCCAGACCGAAGACGTTGGTGTCGAACTGCGCGCGCAGTTCGGCCATCGAGGACTCCTCGAACACGCCCTCGTGGCCGTAGCCGGCGTTCGCGATCAGCACGTCGATCGGTCCGACGGTGCGCTCGACCTCGCCGACCACGTCGAACACCGCTTGGTCGTCGGTCACGTCGAGCTGGCGCGCGTGGGCGAGTCCGGGCGCGAGGGCCTCGAACTTCTCCAGGTCTTCGGCTTTGCGCACGGTGCCGACCACGGTGTGACCGGCCGCGAGCGCGCCCTGCGCGAAGGCGCGGCCCAGGCCACTGCTCGCGCCGGTGATCAGGAAGGTTCGCTTCGTCATACGCGAAACTCTACACGACGTTGAAAGAAACCGACACTGTGTTGACGAACCGCGCGTTGAACCGCCCGGACGCGCCGGACGTATCCCCCGTCACCGGACGAACCCGACGACGGAAGACAGATGCGTCTACTGATCGTGCTGCTCGGACTCGTGCTGGCCGCGTGCGGGACCGCTCCCGCGAGCCCCGGCGGCAACGACGCGGACATCCGGTTCGCGCAGGAGATGGTGCCCCACCACGAGCAGTCGGTGCGGCTGGCGGGGCTCGCCGAGCAGCGGGCGGAGTCGGAGTTCGTGCGCGCCACCGCGCACGAGATCGCCGAGGAGGAGACCGCGGAGATCGCGCGCATGAACGGCTGGCTGCGCGACTGGAACGCAGGCCACGGCGGCGGCCACTCCGGGCACACGATGCCGGGCATGCTGCCGGAAACCACGTTCACCGCGCTGGAGGACAGCTACGGCGCCGAGTTCGACCGCGCCTGGCTCACCACGATGGCGCAGCACCTCGGCGCCGGCGTGGCGATGGCGCAGGCCGTGCTCTCCACCGGCCAGCACGCGGAAACCCACGCGCTGGCCGAGGAAATCGTGCGTGAACAGCAGGCCCTGATCGGCGAGATCAACGCGCGGCTGGCCCGCTGAAAGTCTCCACCAGCAACTCGGTCAGCACCTCCGCCCGTGCCCCGAACGCCACCCGCGCGTTCGGCTCGCCGGTCGCGTTAGGACGGACGTCCATCACGGTGCGGCCCACGGTCAGGGCGCCGGACGTCTCGACCTCCACGCGCACCGGGCGGGTCGTGATGACCTCGGGCCGCACCAGGTAGGCCACGCACACCGCGTCGTGCACGGGCGCGGAATCGCGGGCGTTGACGCCGTGGCCCGCGGAGTAGGCGTCGATGCGGCGGGTGATCAGGTCGGCGGCCGCGCGGCCGGCGGCGGTGCCCAGCCCGGCGAGCTTCGCGCAGTCGGCGCGGGTGACGAGCGCCTGGTGCGTGGCGTCCAGCGGGACGAGCGTCAGGCGCGGGAACCCGGCCGAGAGGACCATCGCGGCGGCCTCCGGGTCGGCCCAGATGTTGAACTCGGCCGACGGGGTCACGTTGCCGTAGGCGTGCGCGCCACCCATGATCACGATCTCGTCGACGGCGTCCCGCACGCCCGGGTCGGCGGCGAGCACCGTGGCGATGTTGCTCAGCGGCCCGACCGGCACCAGCGTGACCGGCTCGGTCGCGTCGCGCAGGGTGTGCAGCAGGAACTCCACAGCGGACTCGTCCCGCGCGGCGGTCACCGGCGCGGACAACGGGAGCGCGGAGCCGTGCATGTCCCGGTCCGAGTCGCGTTCGAAGTGCGTCTGCCCCGGGAAGCCGCGCCGCGCGATCGGGTGCGCGAGGCCCGGGTGCACGGGGATGTCCGGCCGCCCGATGGCGTCCAGCACGCGCAGCGTGTTGCCGGTGGTGGCGGACAGCGGCACGTTGCCGTTGACCGTGGTCACCGCGGCCAGGTCGAGTTCGGGGTGCAGGGCGGCCAGCATGATCGCGACCGCGTCGTCGGTGCCGGTGTCGACGTCGAGGATCACCTTGCGTGTCACACGGGCAGCGTCCCACAACGGGAGGCCGTGATCATCCCGATTCCGCGGCGCGCCGGAGCCCGTCGGCCTCCATGGTCACGAACCGGCGGATCCGCGCGCCGAACAGGAGCCCGGCGAGCGGGGCGAGCGGACCGCGCTGCTCGACGCCGAGGACCGCCGTCACCGCGCCGTCCCCGCCGGCGGTCAGCCGGTGCCAGCCGACCGACGTGACGCCGCGGGCCTGGGCCTGCCAGGTGAAGCTCCGCCGGTCGGTCAGCTCGGTGACCCGCCACACGAGCGGCGCCAGCCCCGGCTGCTTCACCACCGCTTCGCTGCCCACTCGCAGCGGGCCTGTGGTCCGCAGCCGGACCGAGGACATCGACGCCGTCCAGGTCGGCCACTTCGCCACGTCGGTCAACACGGCCCAGACGGTGTCCAGCCCGGCGTCGATCCGCCTGGTGACCTCGAACTGCATGGCCGGACCGTAGCGGACGCGGCGACGACCGGGTACCGCCGGACGCGGTTTTCCCGCAGTGGCAGGAAACCCCGCGTCCGGCGGCCGGTGATCAGGTGTCGATCTTCCCGAGTTGCGTCAGCAGTTCCAGCTGGTCGAAGTAGAGGTGGCTGTCGGTCATCTTGCCCGCCCCCACCCGGTGCACCTCGCAGAACGGGATGTCCACCGTCCGCTCGGTCGGGGCGATCTCGCCGGCCGGGGTGACCAGCGGGCCGGTGTGGGTGCCCTGGAAGCGGCCTTCGAGCACGCCTCCGTTGTCGTCGCCGTAGATGGCCACCACGGTGACCCGGTTGTCCGGGAACGCGTCGTGCCACGTCGACCACTCCGCGTCCAGCGCCTCCCGGCCGGCGAGCCGGAAGCCGCCGGGGGCGCGCATTTCGAAGGCGGACTGGTCGGTCATCGCCTGCCAGCCCTCGCGGTCGCCGGCGTTCCACAGGTCGGTCCAGCGCTGGGTGAGGCTGTTGGTGCCGCCCTCGCGGACGGTGGTGAACAGCAGCCGGTACTCGCCGACCGACCGCACCTGGGCGTGGATCCGCGCGAGCGTGTCGGCACGCAGCCGGGCCACGCCGGCGCGGCTGGCGGCCAGGTGCTCGGCCGTCTCGTAGGCCGCGATCACCTGGCAGCGGCCCTGTTCGCGGTCGACCAGCATCTGCGCGCTGCACAGCCCGTCCATCTTCATCAGGCCGGGAAGCGCGGTCTCGCGGAACGCCTGTACCGCCGCGCCGATCTCGCCGGGCGGGCAGTCGATGGTGGTCATCCGGATCCCCGCGCCGGGACCCGGCCTGCTGCGGCGCGCGAACACCGCGACCTCGAAGTGGTCCACGGTGATCATGCCGTCGGCCAGTTCGGCGGCCTCCTTGCGGGAAGCCTCCACGGCGTGCTCGGACAGCGTCATCGATTCCGCGGAGTCCCAGTAGGACCCGACGACGGTGATGCCGAGCGTGCTGTCGGTCAGGACGGCCAGCCCGCGGTTGCCGGCCTGCGCCTCCACGAAGGGGCGCACGGTGGTTTCCAGGTAGTGCGTGACCTCGTCGATCCGGGCGGGGTCGCCGATGAGCGTGTTCATTCGTGCGTACACGGAACCCTCCCTGGGAGTGCTGGTGGTGCCCGGAACCCTCCAGCGTCGTCCCCGGCGGTGGCGGTGGCTAGGGCCGAAAGACCGGGGCTCAGATCCCCCGCCCGCTCGACTTGAGCTTGTCGACGGCGGTGGAGTCGCCCTCGAACTCGACGCGCACGGCGTCCCGGCCGAAGACGAACAACAGGAGTTCCACCGGGTCGCCGGTGACGGTGACCTGCTCGGCGCCGCCGCGGACGGTGGCTTCGCGGCCGTCCGTGGTGCGCAGGGTGACGCCGACGGGCACGCGTCGCAGGTTGAGCTTCGCCGCGCCGCGGGCGGACCGCCAGGCAGCGGCGTCACGGGCGGGGTCGGCGGGGCGCGGTTCCCAGCCCGGCCGTCCGCGGCGCACGTCCTCGTGGTGGACGAGGAACTCGGCGGTGTTGGTGAGCTCGTCGAGCTTGCCGATCGAGGTGGGCCAGTACCAGGCGGGGCCGCGCCGCACCCGTTCGACCAGGCGGGACCACGGCTGCGCGGCGATGCCGTCCTGCACGCGCCGGGTGTGCCCGGCCAGCGGCGGCAGGAGGATGCCCAGCGCGGCATCGGGACGGCTCTCCCGCACGACGAGGTGCGCGGCGAGGTCGCGGGTCAGCCACCCGTCGCACAGGGTGGGCGCGTCCGGCCCGGTCTCGTCCAGCAGGCGGCTCAACTGACGACGTTCCTCGGCGGCGACACCCATGACGCCACCCTACCGGGCGGTAGGGCTCAGGACGGGGCCTCCGCGAGGTGGTGCGTCACCTGGTCCACCGAGCGGCGGCGGGTGGCCGGCGCGCTGAAGCCGTAGCCGAAGCGCAGCACCGCCTGCGGGTGGGTGGGCCGTCCGAGCAGGCGGCGCAGGCTGGACCGCATCGCCGGGACCTCGACCGCCTGCGACAGGAACGACACGCTCACCCCGGCGGTGGTAGCGGTGAGCAGGACGCGTTGCAGGGCCTGGCCGGTGCGGACCTGCGCCAGCGGCACGTCGGTGTAGGAGGACAGCACGGCGAGCAGCGGGGTGCGCTCGTAGGGCCGTTCGCCGCCGCCTCCGCCGAAGCGGCGCAGCGCGAGCTGGGTGCCGGGTTCGGCGCGTGGACCGCCGGCCACCAGCGGCACGCCGTCGTCGCGGGCGCCCTCGGTGACGGTCCAGCGGGCCAGTTCGTCCTGGAACCGCGGGTCGGCGCGCTGGGTCCGCTCCGCGCGGCGCAACAGCATGGCAAGCTCACCGGTAAGGCCCGGCTCCCGCACCAGGGTGAGCTCGGCGCCCTCGGCGACCGCGGCCCGCACCAGCGCCTCCCGCACGTGCGGGGGCACGGTGCGTTCGGTGAAGGGGCGGCGGTTGCTGCGGCGGTAGGCGATCGCCCTGGCGAGCGCGTGGTCTTCGGGACTCGCGGCTCGCGGGCCGCCGGCGCGGACCGTGGCCAGCCGCGCCGGATCGGTGTGGAGTTCCACGACGGGCGTGCGCCCCGCGGCCCGGATCGCGACGCGCAGGTTGAGGATCGCGGCGCCACAGGACAACCGTGCCTCGCGCCCGTCTGGGTCGGCTGCCTGCAGGACGCGGTCGCCGTCGAGGAGGACGTCGATCCGGTCGCCGGCGACCTCGAACCGCCAGGGCTGGGAGTTGTGCGGCGACGGCGCGCGCACCGCCGCTTCGAGGGCGGAGCGGATCACGGACATGTGGTTCTCCCGGGGCGGACTGGAGTGCTGGCCCGGTCCACTGTTCCCGCGCGCGGCCGCGCCGCGGCAGAGCACAAGGTGCCCGACAGCGGGGACTTCGGTCCCTTCGGTGTGTCCGAACGACAGGTCCGAATCCCGCCGGATCAGCCGCCGGAAGGCGGACATCGTGGAGGACATGAACGTTTTCGACGACAAGGTCGCCCTGGTGACCGGCGGTAGCCGTGGCATCGGCGCGGCTGTCGCGCTGCGGCTGGCCGAGGACGGCGCCGATGTGGCGCTGACCTACCAGCGCGGGGCGGAAGCCGCCGCGACGGTGGTCGCGAAGATCGAGGCCACGGGACGGCGCGCGCTGGCCATCCAAGCCGACAGCGCGGACACGGACGCGGTCACCGCCGCCGTGGACCGGGTGGCCGCCCGGCTCGGGCGGCTCGACATCCTGGTCAACAACGCGGGCGTCTACCACACCGGGCCGGTCGCGGAACTCGAGCCGGCGGCGTTCGAGGAGACGGTCGCGGTCAACGTGCGGGCGCCGTTCGTCGCGGCGAAGACGGCCGCCGGGCACATGACCGGGGGCGGCCGCATCATCAACATCGGCAGCAACGTGGCCGAGCGGGTGGTCTTCCCCGGGTTCTCGCTGTACGCCATGAGCAAGTCCGCACTGGCCGGCCTGACCAGGGGGCTCGCCAGGGAACTCGGGCCCCGCGGCATCACCGTCAACCAGATCAACCCGGGGCCGATCGGAACCGACATGAACCCGGCGGACAGCCCATTCGCGGCGACGGCCGCCGGCTTCACCGCCCTCGGACGTTACGGAACCCCGGCCGAGGTCGCGGCGACCGTGGCGCACCTCGCCGGGGACGGTGGCGCGTACCTGACCGGCGCGATGATCGCGGTGGACGGCGGGTTCAACATCTGAGCCGCACCGCGGGCACCGGCCGGCGGCCGCCGCGGGTTCCCGGCCAGTTCCGGCGGGTTCGGGCGGGTTCCCGCGCGGGCCCGACCGGGACCGTCCGCGCCTTCCGGCTCAGGCCGCGCATTCCCGGCCGGTCCCGGTGCGTTCCCGGCCAGATCCGCGCTGTCCTGGCCGGGGCCGGTCCGTTCCCGATCAGGCTCGCGCATTCCCGGGCCGCCCTGGTGCGTTCCCCATCAGGTCCGCGCGTACGCGGTCAGGCTCGCGCGGTCCCGGCCACCGCCCGCCCGCGCATCCCGCGCCGTCGTCCGCGCGGTCCCGGTCGAGCACACATGTTCCCGGCCACGCCCGGGCGCCACCCGCGCGGCGCCGGGCGCTGCCGCAGCGGCTCGCGATCCCTACGCGCTGACCGCCTCCTCGTCGGCGCCCACGATGTGGTCCACGAAGCCGTAGGCGAGCGCCTCTTCGGCGTCGAACCAGCGGTCGCGGTCGGCGTCGGCCACGATGCGGTCCAGCGGCTGGCCCGTTTGGCGCGCCGTGATCTCCGCGAGGCGGCGCTTCATGCGGCCGAACACCTCCGCCTGGATGGCGATGTCGGTGGCCTCCCCGCCGATGCCCGCCGACGGCTGGTGCATCACCACCCGCGTGTTCGGCAGCAGATAGCGCTTTCCAGGCGTGCCGGAGGACAGCAGGAACTGGCCCATCGACGCCACGAAACCCAGGCCCCACGTGGAGACGTCGGGCTGGATCAAGCGCATCGTGTCGTAGATCGCCATGCCAGCGGTCACCGAACCGCCCGGCGAGTTGATGTAGAAGGTGATGTCCTTGCGCGGATCCTCGGCCGCCAGCAGCAACAGCTGCGCGGTGATGCGGTTGGCGACCGCGTCGGTCACCTCCGAGCCGAGGAACACGATGCGGTCGCGCAACAACTGCTCGAACACCGAATCGTCCAAAGAGGCCGACGCGCTCGCCGACGGAAGAATTCGCAGAGTCATGCCCCGAACCTAGGCGGCACAACCACTTCCGGACAGGCGTGTTCGCCCTGAGCGTGTTCGCCACAAGCGATCAACCCGCGTCGATCAGCCCCTCGCGAATCGCGAACAACGCCGCCTGCGTCCGCGACGGCAGCTGCAGCTTCGTCAGCACGTGGCTGACATGAGTGCGCGCCGTCCGCTCACTGATCGACAGCTTCGTCGCGATCTGCCGGTTGGACAGCCCCTTCGCGACCAGCGCCAGGATCGTCCGCTCGCGCGCGGTGAGCGCCGCGAGCCCCATCGGCGGCGACACCAGCTGCCGCGTCAGCCGGGCCGCCACCGCCGGGTCCAGGTGCACCTCGCCACGCGCGGCGGACCGGATCGCGGCCGCGACCTCGTCCGGGTCGGCATCCTTGAGCAGGTACCCGGCCGCCCCGGCCTGCAGCGCCACGTGCACGCGCTCGGTCTCGCCGAAGCTGGTCAGCACCACCACCCGCACGCCCGGGTACTTCGCGGTGATCGCCTTGAGCGCGGTGATGCCGTCCACCTTGGGCATCAGCACGTCCATCAGCACGACCTGCGGCAGCTCGCCCTGCGCGGCCAGCCGAGCCAGCTCCGCCAGTGCCCGTTCGCCGTCGGCGGCCTCGGCGACCACCTCGATGCCCTCGGCGCTTTCCAGGTAGGCCGCGATGCCGCGCCGCACCACGGCGTGGTCGTCGACCACCAGCACCCCGATCACGCCGGTCACCGCGGGCACGGCATCCGCACCCTGACCCGGCACCCGGCGGCGGTGTTGCCGATCTCCATCGTTCCCCTCCAGCGCTGGGCTCGTTCCCGCATCGACACCACGCCGAGCCCGCCCGCGGGCGGCC
Source organism: Amycolatopsis tucumanensis (assembly GCF_021654135.1). Lineage (GTDB taxonomy): Bacteria > Actinomycetota > Actinomycetes > Mycobacteriales > Pseudonocardiaceae > Amycolatopsis_E > Amycolatopsis_E tucumanensis. The sequence continues at coordinate 19,291 of NZ_JAKGSD010000027.1, forward strand.
CAGTCAGCCCGACCCCGTCGTCGCAGATCTCGACCACCAGTTCCCCGCCCGCCCTGGACACGCTGACCACCGCGGTGGTCGCCTGGGCGTGCTTGACGACGTTGTGCAGGCCCTCCTGCACGATCCGGAACACGTCCTCGGCCTGCTCGGCCGGCAGTTCCGGCTGCTCGCCCGACCAGAACCGGATCTTCACCCCGGAGGACGCCTGCACCGACTCGGCCAGCGTCCGCACCGCCTCGCCGAGCCCGCGCCCCGCCAGCTCCAGCGGGTGCAGCTGCAGCACCAGGCCGCGCAGGTCGGCCAGCGCCTGCTGGGCCAGGCCGAGCAGTTCGTCGGCGATGTCGCGCACCTTGCCGTCGCCCGCGTGCGCGCGCAGCGCCTTGGCCTGCATCCGCATCGAGAACACCTGCTGCACCACCGAGTCGTGCAGCTCGCGCGCCAGCCGGGCCCGCTCCTCCAGCCGCGCCTCCTGCCGGGAGCGGGCCAGCAGGTCGGCCGAGTCGACGGCCATCGCGGCCTGGTCGGCCATCGCCTCCAGGAACTCCAGCATCTCCCCCGCCGGGTCCTCGCCCGGCGAGTAGAACGCGTTGAGCACACCGACCGCGCGGCCTCGCACCACGAGCGGGACCGCGGCGAAGGTGTCCCAGTCGGGGGCGCTCATGATCGCGTGCAGCGGGCCCCACGCGGGATCGGCCAGCACCGCGGCCTTGCGGTGCGGCACGACGATCCGCTTCTGGGCCTGGAACGCCTCGACGAACATCAGCCTGGCGCCCAGCCTGCGGCACTCCTCCAGGCGTTCGGTGAAGTCGTCCGCGTCGGTGAACCCGGCCTTGCCGACGACCCGCATGGTGCCGCCCTCGACACGCAGGATCTGCACGGCCGCGATGTGCGTGGCCTGCACGACCTCCCGCGCCACGACGTCGAGCGTCACGCTCAGCGAGGCCGCGTCGGCGACGCTGGACGCGGCGCGCGCGATCGCGGCGAGCCGGCGTTGCCCGTCACCGGCCGTCCGCGCACCACGGTGGCAGGCGCTCGTCAGTTCGGTCAAGCTGGACCCCTTCGTTCAGCGGCCCCCAGTCTCACCAGCGCGAGCGCCCGCACGCAAGGGATCCGCGACAGATGTCCTACTCCGGACGGGCGGGTCGATGCCGAGCCAGCGGAACGCGTTGTGCCACAACAGGTCCGCCTCCTGCTCCGGCGGCAGCCCCAGCAGGCGGGCGGTGCGGCCGGCGGGTTCCTCGCGCGGCATGGCCGGGAAGTCCGAGCCGATCAGCAGCCGGTCGGCGCCGAGCAGGTCCACCAGGTACCGCAGGGCGCGGGCGTCGAACACCATCGAGTCGTAGAAGAACCGGCGGGCGTACTCCAGCGGCGACGGGCCGTCGTCGGGCATGATCGCCCGCTCCCGCACCGGGGGCTCCTCGTTCCAGGTGCCGCTCCAGAAGTACTGGGCACGGGTCACCATCAGCGGGAAGCCGCCCGCGGCGTGGCTGAAGGAGATCCGCAGGCCGGGGCACTTGGCCGCGGTCCCGCCGCTGATCAGCGAGGCCGCCGCGAGCGCGCCCTCGATGCCGACCACGTAGGTGCCCATGGCCGACGCCGGCAGGCGGTCCATCGGGGCGGGCATGGCGTGCACGAACACCGGCAGGTCCAGCCGCTCGGCCTCGGCGAAGAACGGCAGGAAGCGTTCGTCGCCGATCGAGGCGCCGAGCACGTTGGACGCGATCTCCGCGCCCCGCAGCCCGGCCTCGGCGATGGCGGTCAGCTCGGCGGCCGCGGTGTCCGGGTCCTGCATCGGCACCATCCCGAACCCGGCGAACCGCGCGGGGTCGGTGGCGCACAGCTCGGCCGTGAACTCGTTGACGTGCCGGGCGAGCGCCAGCCCGTCCGCGAGGGGCAGGTCGTAGCGCAGCAGCGGCGGCATCGGGCTGAGGACCTCGAAGTCCACCCCGGACGCGGCCATCTCCTCGATCCGCCGCTCGGCGTCGAAGAAGGCGTCCCGGGCGCGGAACCGCAGCGACCCGAACAGCAGCTCGCGGGCGGTGTCGCCGTCGACCGGCGTCATGCGCGGGAAGCACTCGGGGGCGTCGGCCGGGTAGTCGCGGGGCAGCAGGTGGGCGTGGGCGTCGGCGAGCATCGGGCTCCTCACGGGTGGACGGAGACGTGGACGGCGGACTCGCCGGGCACCTCGCCGGCGAGGGTCTCCATGGCCAGTGCCGCCTGTTCGAGGCCGAAGGTGTGGGTGTGCAGCTTCGCCAGCGGGTAGCGGCCGGATTCGATGATCGCGATGGCCTGCTTGTTGGCGGTCGCGTCCACCCCGAACGCGCCGACGACGGTGAGCGCGCGGTTGATGATCAGGTCGGTGGGCACCGGGATCTCGCGGCCGCCCTTGAGCCCGGCCAGCACGACCCGCCCGCCCTGCCGCGCGGCCTTGAACGCGTCGGTCACGGGCGCCGCGGCCATCGGGGTCAGTTCCAGGACGACGTCGGCCATCGCGCCGCCGGTGACGTCGCCGACGAACTCGACGGTGTCCACGGCGTCGTCGCCGTCCACCACGATGGCGTGGTCGGCGCCCAGGTCGAGGGCCAGGTCGAGCTTGTGCCGGTCGGACTCCAGCCCGGTGACGATGATCGTGCCGGCCCCGGCGTGCCGCGCGGCGATCACGCAGGACAGGCCGCGCTGCCCGGCGCCGAGCACCAGCACGGTGTCGCCGAGACCGACCTGGCCGAGCCCGCACGCCCACCGCACCCCGGCGCCCAGCGGGTTGAACATGGCTGCGACCTCGGCCGGCACCGACTTGTCGATTTTGTGCAGCACCGCGCCGGGCGAGAGGTAGAGGTGCTCGGCGAGCCCGCCCCACAGCGACGGCGCGACGTCGATGCCGGTGACGCCGTGGCCGCGGGTGCGGTTGGGGCAGAACTGGTAGCGGCCGGTCAGGCAGTGGTGGCAGGACCGGCACGGGATGATGACCTCCAGCGCGACCCGGTCCCCCGGCTGCACGCCCCACCGCTTCGCGGCTTCGTCGCCGATCTCTTCGACGATGCCGAGCGGTTCGTGGCCGGGGATCACCGGGCCGCCGGAGCCCATGCGCAGGTGTCCCTTGTAGGCCTCGACGTCGCTGCCGCAGATGCCGTTGGCCTCCACGCGCAGCAGTCCGGTGTCCGGTCCGATCTGCGGGCGCGGGAACTCCCGCATCTCGATGGCGCGCGGGCCGGTCTGCACGGCGGCGCGGACGGTTTCTCCCATGGCGAGGCGCCTTTCTGGTCAGCCGGCGAGCCGGGTCAGGCGGGACTTCATCTCGGAGCGCTCCAGCGATCCGGGCGGGACGAGGGTGACCGCGGCCCGCACCGACAGCCGGGAGCGGATCAGGTGCTCCAGTTCGCCGCGCAGCTGGTCGCGGTCGCCGGGGTGCTCGCCCCATTCGGCCTCGACGCACAGCGGCGGTTCGACGCGCGGGCCCGGTCCGGGCAGCACGATCTGCACCGCGCCGGTGGTGCGCGGGTGCAGGGTCTGCACGAGGTCGCGCACTGCGGAGGGGAACACGTTGACGCCGAGCACGATCAGCATGTCGTCGGTGCGCCCGACGCAGCGGATCAGCGGGGCGTCGTCGGGGGCGAGGCCGGTGACGACGACCCGGTCGCGGGTGCGGAACCGGACCAGTGGGCAGCATTCGCGGTCGACGGAGGTGTAGACCAGCTCGCCGGTCGCGCCGGGCTCGGGGACGACGGGCCGGCCGGTGTCCGGTTCGATCAGCTCGACGACGACGTGCCGCCCGCCGGTGAACCGCATTCCGCCGGTGCCCGGTTCTTCGCCGAATAGGACCGGCGCCATGTCGGCGTTGCCCAGCCCTTCGGTGACGGTCGCGCCCCATTCGGCTTCCACGTGCGCGCGGAACGCGGGCTCTCCCCCGCCGGGCTCGCCGCCGACGAACACCTTCCGCACGCCGAACTCGCGGGGGTCGCGGCCGTGCGAGCGCAGGTACTCGGCGAGGTAGCGGGCGTAGGACGGGGTCGAGTGCAGCGCGGTGACGCCGAGGGTTTCCAGTGCCAGCAACGCTTTCTCCGACGCGCCGGTGCCGATGGGGACGACGGTGGAGCCGATGGATTCGAGCGCGTCGCGGATGGGCAGGCCGCCGACGAACAGGGTGAGCCCGGCGCCGTGCAGGACGACGTCGTCGGGGCGGGCGCCCATGGTGCGGAAGGCGCGGGCGACCATTTCGGTCCAGGACTGGGCGTCGCGGCGGGTGACGCCGACCCAGCTGGGTTTGCCGGTGGTGCCGGTGGAGGCGTGCACGCGGATCACGTCGGCCAAGCCGGTGCCGGCGTGGCGGCCCAGCGGCGGCGCGGCGGCCTGCGACTCGCGCAGCATGGCCTTGGTGGTGAAGGGCAGTTTCGGCAGGTCGGCGAGCGTGTCGACGGCGGCGGGCTCGACGCCGTGCCCGGTCCAGAGGTCCGCGTAGAACGGTGACCGCGCGGGCAGCTCCCGTAGCTGTTCGCGCAGCGCTGCGGTGACGGCTTCGCGGTCCGCGGGCGCGACGAAATCGGGTGTGACCACAGGAGGACCTTTCGGGCTCAGCCGGCCGTGAGCGCGGGCCGCGCGACGTGGGGAAGGACCTCGGCGCCGAGCAGGGCGATGTGCTCGAGGTCGTGGATGTCGTAGATGTGCAGGTACACGGTGTCCGCGCCGGCGTCGGCCAGGTCGCCGATCCGGTCGACGACCTGGGCGGGGGTGCCGACGGCGGCGTGCTCGCGGATGAAGTCGGAGCCGATGATCTCGCCGCGGCGGGCGGCTTCGGCGGGGGTGGCGCCGCAGGCGACGGGCAGCACCGCGGACAGCCGCGGTTCGGCGGGGTCGCGGCCGATCGCCTCGCAGGCCCGGTGGAAGGTCGCGTAGCGTTCGCGCAGGTCGCCGCCGAGGGCGCCGTTGAACTCACTGGCATAGCGCGCCGCGATCGCCGGTGTGCGCCTCGGGCCGCTGCCGCCGACGATGATCGGCGGGTGCGGGTCCTGGACGGTGCGGGGCGGGGTCCGGTTGTCGGCGATGCGGTAGTGCTTGCCGTCGAAAGAAAACGGGCTCGTGCGCCACAGGCCGGTGATGATCGCCAGCTGTTCCTCCAGCCGATCGAACCGCTCGCCGGTGCCGGGGAACGGGATGCCGAACGCGTCGTGCTCGCGTTCGTACCAGCCGGTGCCCAGGCCGAGTTCGGCGCGGCCGCCGCTCATCTCGTCGAGGCTGGCGACGATGGTGGCGAGGATGCCGGGCTGGCGGAACGTGGCGGCGCCGACCAGCGCGCCGAGCCGCACCCGGCTGGTGTCGCGTGCGAGGCCGCCGAGGGTGGTCCAGCAGTCGGTGGGCCGGTAGGTGGTGTCGGCGGGATCGACGCCGAGCAGGTGGTCGGAGCGGAAGAACGCGTCGAAGCCGGCGTCCTCGGTGGCGCGGGCCAGGGCGAGGATGTCGTCGTAGCCGGCACCGTGGCGGGGCTCCATGAGCACCCGCAGCCGCAGGTCAGAGCGTGCCACGCAGCGACACCGCCTTCACCTGGGTGTAGTCGAGCACGGCGTCGGCGCCCATGGTGCGGCCGAAGCCGCTGCGCTTGTAGCCGCCGAACGGCGCGCCGGTGACCCCGGCGCCGAGCGCGGCGTTGACCGCGACCTGCCCGGCCTGCAGTCCCTTCGACATCCGCACCGCGCGGCCGAGGTCCCGCGTCCACACCGAGGCGACGAGGCCGTATTCGGTGCCGTTGGCCACTTCCAGAGCGTCCTCTTCGGACTCCACCGGGATGACCGACAGCACCGGGCCGAAGATCTCCTCCTGTGCGATGCGCATGTCCGGGGCGACGTGGTCGAACAGCGTCGGCTGGACGAAGAACCCGCGGTCGAACCCGTCCGGCACGCCGCCACCGAGGACCAGTTCGGCGCCCTCCTCTCGGCCGAGGCGCACGTAGTCCAGCACGCGGGCGTGCTGCTTGGCGTTGATGAGCGGGCCCATCTGGACCGGCTCGTGCCACGGCCCGACCCGCACCTTCGCCAGGTGCTCGGCCAGCCGCCGCACCACTTCGGCGTGCACGGACCGCTCGACGACGACGCGGGACCCGGCGGCGCAGATCTGCCCGGTGTTGAGCGTGATGCCCATGGCGATCGCGGGGATCGCGGCGTCCAGGTCGGCGTCGGCGAAGATCACCTGCGGGGACTTGCCGCCCAGTTCCAGGTGCAGCGGCACGAGGTTGCGCGCGCAGGCGGCCATCACGAGCGAGCCCGTTTCCGGGGAGCCGGTGAAGCTCATCCGCCGGATGCCCGGGTGCACCGGCAGTGCCGCGCCCGCTTCGCCGCCGTAGCCGGTGACGACGTTGACCACGCCGGGCGGGATGCCCGCGTCGAGCGCGAGCCGGGCCAGTGCGAGCGGGGTGAGCGGCGCGTCCTCGGCGGGTTTGACGACGATGGTGTTGCCCGCGGCGATGGCGGCGCCGACGTCGTTGACGAACATCGGGCCGGGCGCGTTCCACGGGATGATGCTGCCGACCACGCCATAGGGCTCGCGCAGGGTCAGCCCGAGCACGCCGGGGCCGGCGGGCAGCGACACGCCCTGCACCTTGTCGGCCTGCCCGGCGATGAAGGTGAGGATCCGCGCCAGCGGCGGCGGTCCCCAGTGCGGGCGGCCGACCTCGCGCGATTCGAGCTGGTCGATCTCGGTCTCGTGCTGCTCGATCAGCTGCACCCACCGCAGGATCAGCTTGGCGCGCTCGGTGGCGGGGGTGTCGCGCCAGGCCGGGAAGGCGGCCTGCGCGGCGGTGACCGCGGCGTCGACGTCGGCGGCGCCGCCGCGGGGAACCCGGGCGAGGACTTCGCCGGTGGCCGGGTCGAGCACGTCGATGCTGTCCCCGCCGGCCGCGGGGACCCAGTCGCCGCCGACGAGGTGGGTGTTCTCCGTGACCAGGGCCCCGGGGCCCGGCAGAACAGTCGTCATAACCGCTCTCCTCGCTGTTGGTGAACCCGACTCTGCCGGGCCCGCGGCGAGCGGAGCGAGGCGTCTTTCGCGACGCGGAAAGGGTTCGCCGGGTGCTCCCGCCGACGCGGACGGGAGCACCCCGGCGGGGGGGTCAGAGCTTGCTGCTGGTCTTGGCGAGGACACCGGCGAGCAGGTCGTAGTCGACGTCCTGCCCCTCGGTGATGTCGGCGGCCTTGCGGTCGCCGTTGCCCAGGGCTCTCAGGACTCCCTTGACGGGCTCGATGTCCCCCGCCTCGAACACCATGAACGACACCTTGTTGCGGGCCACGTGGATCACCGCGGCGTGCTTGCCGTTCTTCAGGAAGTGCGGTTTGCCGTACTGCAGCGCCTCTTCGGCGTCCGGGATGGTGGCGTGGACCATCGAGCGCAGCTTGGTGCAGACCTCCGCCTGCCAGGGCAGCGTCTTGGCGATGTAGTCGGTGACTTCGTTGTGCACGACGTTCTCCTCCGTGGTGGTCGTTGTCAGGACTTGGCCGTGGCCGGCCGGTAGGTGTGGACGACGGCGCCGGTGCCGAACACCGTCGTGTCGAGCAGGTCGAGGGTCATGGCGCTCTCCTCGCGGAACAGCGGCTCGCCTTTGCCCTTGACGACCGGGCACACCCAGATCCGGTACTCGTCGAGCAGGCCTGCCGCCGCGAGGGTATCGGTCAGGCGGCCGGTGCCCCAGATCAGAATGTCGGCGCCGTCCTGCTCCTTCAGCTCCGCGACCCGGGCGACGAGGTCGGCCCCGGGGATGACGACGGTGGGGTTCCAGGCGGACGTGTCGACCGGCTGGGACGCCACCACGTACTTGGTGATGCTGTTGACGTGGTCGGCGTAAGGGTTGCCGCCCATCTGGGGCCACGCCTGCGCCATGCCTTCGTAGGTGACGCGTCCGAGCAGCAGCGCGTCGGCGGCCGTGGTCATCGCGAACGCGTAGGCCTGCGCTTCCTCGTTCGAGTACTGCAGCGACCACTCGTGCGGGTTGTCGATGAAGCCGTCGAGGGTGGCGTAGGTGGAGGTGATGATCTTGCGCATGGGTTTGTCTCCTTATCGGCCGGACTGGCGGGCGTTCCGCCAGGTGGTGCTGTCGACGAAGTGGTTGTCGTAGCGCTCTTGCGCGCCGAGGACGGTTTCCGGTCCGGCGGCGCCGGTGCGGAGCTGGTCGAGGAGCCGGAAGTACCCGAACCGCTCCACGCCGGGGGTGAACACGATCAGCAGGTCCGCGCCGGACCCCGGCGCCGCGCCGAAGGCGTGGACGGTGCCCGGCGGCACGAACAACAGGTCGCCTTCGCGCGCCGTGACGATCTCGTCGCCGACCAGCACCTGCAGGACCCCGCCGAGGACGAAGAACGTCTCCGCGGAGGTGCGGTGGTAGTGCGGCGGGGCGCCGTCCTGGCCCTCCCCCAGCGTCGTGCGGGTGGCGCTCAGGAAGCCACCGGTCGACGACACGTCGGCGAGCATGGCGACCGTGTCCGGCCCCGTTCCCAGGACCTCCGCCTCGTTGCGCGGCACCAGGAGGGGCGGGACCTCTCCGGTGGCGAGTGGTGGTGTGCTCATGTCCGTATAGTCACACAGCTGATAGTAAGCTGTCAAACTATCTTTCGTCGAATAGACTGGAGGCGTGAGTGACACGAAGGCACAGCAACCCGACGCGGTCGACGCCGTGATCGAGGCGTGGCAGCGGGAACGACCGGACCTGGACCTCGACGCGATCGCCGTCGCGGGCAGGCTGGGGCGGGTGGGGCTCCTCCTCGCGCCGGCGCAGGAGAAGGTGTTCACGACGTTCGGGCTGCAGCGGGGCGAGTTCGACGTCCTCGCGACGCTGCGCCGGTCGGGCGATCCGTACACGCTCACGCCGTCCCAGCTCTCCGCGACGCTGATGCTGACCCGGGCCGGCATGACGAGCCGGCTGGACCGGCTGGAGGCGGCGGGGCTCGTCGAGCGCACGCTCGATCCCGCGGACCGGCGCAGCTTCCGCGTCCGGCTGACCGACAAGGGCTTCGCCACGGTGGACGAGGCGATGACAGCGCACACCGCCAACGTGACCCGGCTGCTGTCCGCGCTCGACGGGACGCAACTCGGCGCGCTCGACGACCTGCTGCGGATCCTGCTGCGCGCTCTGGACGGTTAGAGCATGTGCCGGCGGTGCCTGCGGGCCGGTGCAGGCCACGGAACCTGAGGCGGCCCACCACCACACCACGGTCGCGCCGCGTCCGGCGGCGCCCTCGGCACGGCGGCGCGGTCCTGGCCAAGAGCCGCCCGCGCTGTCGGATCGGACGCACGTCTGCGGCGGCGCACGCTGACGGCCCGCCGCGCGGCTGCGCCGCTCTGGACGCCTAGAGCCGGGTCGATGCGACATCCGTCGCGGGCGGCGCACGGCAAGGGGCCGACGACGTGCGGCTGCCGCGCTCCTTTACTGGAGGCACCCGTTTCCTCCAGAGTCGAAGGTGGGTGGCTGCCGCATGGCCGGTTCGACACCCAGCAGGGCCTCGATCCTGCTGGCCAGCTGCGTCGGGACGTCGATCGAGTGGTACGACTACTACGTCTTCGGCAGCGCGTCGGCGCTGGTGTTCGGATCGCTGTTCTTCCCGTCGTTCTCCCCGGTGGCCGGCACGCTCGCGGCGTTCGGCACGTTCGCGGTCGGCTTCATCGCGCGCCCGCTCGGCGGCGCGGTGATCGGGCACTTCGGCGACCGCATCGGCCGCAAGTCGATGCTCGTGCTGACGCTGATGCTCGCCGGGCTGGCCACGTTCCTGATCGGCCTGCTGCCGACCTACGCCGCGATCGGGGTGGCCGCGCCGATCCTGCTGGTGTTCCTGCGGCTGGTGCAGGGATTCGGCGTCGGCGGCGAGTGGGGCGGCGCGGTGCTGGTCGCCACCGAGCACGCCACGCCGCGGCAGCGGGCGGTGTACGGCAGCTTCGCGCAGTTCGGCGTGCCGATCGGGGTGCTGACCTCGAACCTGGTGTTCCTGCTGGTCGTGGAGACCACCGGCGACGGGTTCGCCACCTGGGGCTGGCGGATCCCGTTCCTGGTGAGCGTCGCGCTGCTGGTGGTCGGGATGCTGGTGCGGCGCACGCTGACCGAGAGCCCGGAGTTCCAGCGGGTGCGCGAGAAGCGGCAGGTCAGCCGGGTGCCCGCGGCGACGCTGCTGCGGGAACGGCCGGGCACGCTGCTGCTGGCGAGCCTGGCCGCGATCGCGCCGCCCGCGGTGGGCTACACGGTGATGGTCTACATGCTCAGCTACGGCACGCAGGCCGCCGGGTTCGGGCGCAGCACGCTGCTCACGTTGATCCTGGCGTCGACGGTGCTGTGGATCGCGGGGATCTACGTGGCGGCGCGGTGCGCGGACCGCTGGGGTAGCAAGCCGGTGTACGCGGTCGGCGCCGCTTTCGCGGTGGTGTGGGCGTGGCCGCTGTTCCTGCTCGTGGACACCGGAAGTGTCGGCGCGGCGCTGCTGGCGTTCATGGTCGCCGGGATCGTGCAGGCGATCATGGCCGGGGCGCAGGGCGCGTTGTTCACCGAGATCTTCCCGGTGCGGATGCGGTTCAGCGGGGCCTCGATCGCCTACCAGATGGGCGGTCTGGTGGGTGGCGCGGTGACGCCGCTGGCCGCGACGGGGCTGTACGGCGCCTACCACTCGTCGACGCCGATCGCCGTCTACTTGGGACTGTTGTGCGCGGTGAGCCTGGTGGCGGTGCTGGTGCTGCCCGCGCCGTCGCGCGCGACGGCGCCCGAGGCCGTCGGGAGCGTGCGATGACCACCGCGGCGGGCCGGGTGCTGGCCGTGCTGTCGGCGTTCGGGCCGCGGCACCGGTCGCTGTCGCTGAGCGACATCGCGCGCCGGGCCGGGCTGACGTTGCCGACTGCGCACCGGCTGGCGGGCGAGCTGGTGTCGTGGGGTGGCCTGGAGCGGGACCCGGCGGGCCGGTACTCGGTGGGGTTGCGGTTGCTGGAGCTGGCCGCGCTGGCGCCACGCGGGCTGCAGTTGCGGGAGGCGGCGTTCCCCTTCCTGGACGATCTGCACTCGCTGACGCGCGGGAACGTGCACCTGGCGGTGCGGGACGGCCGCGAGGTCGTGTACGTGGAGACCCTGCGCGCCAGGGCCGCCGCGACGAACAGCCGGGTGGGCGACCGCTGGCCGATGCACGCGACGGGCACCGGGCTGGTGCTGCTGGCGCACGCGGAGCCGGCGTTCCAGGCCGAGGTGCTGCGCTCACCGCTGGAGCGGTTCACCCGCTACACGATCACGGACCCCGGCGAGCTGCGGCGGCAGCTGGCGTTCATCCGCCAGTCCGGAGTGGCGGTCGCGCGGGGCACGATCACCCCGGACGACCTCGTGGTGGCCGCCCCCGTGCGAGACCCATCAGGCCAGGTCGCCGCGGCGATCAGCGTGGTGGTGCAGGTGGCCGGCGCCCGGCCGAGGGAGCTGGCGCGCCTGCTGACGGCCACGTCACGCTCGTTGTCGCAGCGACTGGCCGGCGCACCCGCCCGGGTGGTGGAACCCTCGGGTGCGCGGCAGGCCGGGTGAGCTACAACGGCATCCGATTCCTGACCGGGTCGGCGGCCGCGGGCGCTGCACCGAGGCGCGACGGCTGCTGACTCACGCCCCGCCTTCCCGGCGGTTGCGGTCAGTGGTGGCGTCGGCGTGCCGTGTGCCGGAGCTGGAGGATGCGCGCGGAGCCGATCAGGGCGACCAGCAGGGCTCCGCCGACGGCGGCGAGAAGCATGGCCACGCCGGCCGGCAGGGTCCCGCTAGCACCGAGGAACGTCAGCTCGGTCCGGGTGGGGTTCTGCAGGATGAAGATCAGCAGGAAGACCAGGACGAGCACGGCGATGATCACCGCGACCCAGGTGCCGCTGATCCTGGTCCGCGCCACGCGGGTCTTCCGGGGCCGGGACGCGGGCGTCGGTGCGGGTTCACCGGCGGCGGCCTGCGGTGCCGCCGGGCCGGCGACAACCGGGGCGGGTGGTGCCGCGTCGTGCTGCTTCTCCGGCTGAGAAACCGATGTGTCGTCGGTACCGTAGCGAGCGCGGGCGCGCCGAGCGCGGTCCAAGAGGTTCGACATGACGTGCCTCATCTGTAGTCCCGGTGCGGGCTGGCACTACAGAATGCGGTGTCGTCGTGGCCGGATGTGTTCATCCTACGCGCCCAGTGGCGGCCTGGCTGTGTCACCCGTTGCCGGGCACGAGCGTCTGCGTGAGGTCGGGTACCCGATCGGCGGGCGACAGCAGTTCGGCGTACCGGCCGAGCATGCGGTCGCCCAAGTGACGGTAGTAGTCCGGCAGTCTCGTGGTGCGTCCTTCGTGGAAGGCCAGGAACCGCGGATCGTCGCGCAGCATGCCCAGGATCCGGCGGAAGCTGGCGATGTCGCCGCGGAAGGCCGCGGTACGCGCACGGTGGACGTAGCGGATGAGGCGGTGGGACGTCGAGCGCAGTCGGCGGCGCAGCATGGCGGGCGATGCGGCGTGGGCGTACAGCTCGGTGAGCTTGGTGTAGTAGGTGATCGGATCGTAGTGACGCAGGGTGGTGACCAGGTACGGCGCGTAGTAGAAGCTGAACGGCATCGTGGTGAGGATGCGTCCATCGGCGGTGAGCTGGTCGTGCAACGGGGTGCCGCCGAAAGGCATCGGGATGTTGATCGTGGGCCAGACGAACGGGGTGCGGTCCATGAATCGTTCGGTCAGCTCGACCGGTTCGTCGCCCTGGTCGGTGTCGAGCCCGAACATGAAGTTCGCCTGCAGGTAGGGCACGTTCTCCGCGAGCCGGGTGAAGTGGTCCGCCACGTGGTCGACCTTGGCCACGCCACCCTCGCGGCCCACACCGGCTTTGTTCGAATAGTCGGTCCAGGACTCCACGCCCGGCGCGACCATGACGCAGTTGGTGTCCTTGAGCCGCCTGGGCCGGTTCCCGCGCAGCACGGTCAGCGAGCTCTCGATGATGTAGGGCGGCCGCTCGCCCGGCGGCTGAGCCTGCAGCACGTCCAGGACCCTGTCGAAGGTCACCGCGAAGTTCGGGTCGTGGAACACGATCAGGGTGCCAGGCAGGTGCCGGGCCAGATACCGCAGGTCTTCGGCCATCCGCTCGGGCGGCAGCAGCCGGTAGCGGGTGTTCCAGTCGATGCAGAAATCGCAGTGATAGGGACAGCCCATGCTGGCCAGCATGGGCACGGCGGACAGCAGCAACGGTTTGCGGCCCCAGAAGAACGCCGACGCACGGATCTCCGGCATCCGCTCGGCCACGGTCGGCACGTCGTCGAACGGGCGGGCCGCCGAGATCACACTGCCCGGATCGTACTGGCCGGCGAGGATGCCGGAGATCAGTTCGGCGTCGCATTCACCGACGACCAGGTCGAAGAAGCTCAGGCAGTCGACCGGGAACGCCTTGGCGTGCGGGCCGCCGATCACCGTGCGCACACCGGCCCACCGATACAGCTTGGCCAGCGCGTAGGCGAGGTGGCTGACCTGCGTGTAGCAGGCGATGAACACCACGTCCAGGTCCCTGGGCAGCAGCCGGTGCGGGTCGCCCAGACCGTAGTAGGTGGCGTAGAACGTCTCGTGCCCCTGCCGACGGCACCACACCGAGATCGCCTGCGGGGTGATGCCGGCGAACTGCTTGGTCATCAACAGCCGATAGCCCACCTCCGCCGGCCCCCGAGCCGGCGGAGCCAGGATGTCCAGGATTCCCACTCTCATCACTCGGTTCTCCTCGCGCACATCGCCCGCTCCCCTGGCTGATCACTGGACCGTCGACGTCGGTTTGCCGGTGAAGCGGAATTCGACCGCGGTGGGCAGGGCCTGCAGGTCCAGCGCCTGACGCAGCCTGGGCAGCGCCTCGGTGCGCACCCGGTGCCGGATGGCGGTGAGGGACGCCTGTTGTTCGGTGTGGATCACCACCGTGAGGGTGGCGTTGTGCTGCGCCCCGGTGAGGGAGGCGTCGGCGGCCCGCACCCCGGGGTACGTTTCGATCTCGTCGGCGAAGGGCTCGACCGCGGTGGTCGTGGCCAGTTCGGTGCGGCCCCGGTCCGGGTCGCTTTCCAGGCGCCAGATGTCGCGGCGTGGCTTGCGGACCAGTTGCGCCGCGAGCCACCGGAGGCACAGGAGCCCGAGGATGACGGCGACCGCGGCGACGAGGTAGAGCGCCCAGGTAGGGGGCCGCCCCGTGCCGGGGACCAGCGTACTCGCCGGGTCGAACAAGCCCGGCCATCCGAAATGGGTGGCCAGGGTGAGTCCGCCGGCCGCGAACAAGACCAGCCCGAGCAGTGCGAGCACGCCACGGTTGAGCCGCCCCGGCGGGTTGTGGGCGCTCATTTCTGGCTCCGCGTGCTGCGTACCCGCACCCGCAGTGCCGGCGGCGCCGCCAGTGAGATCTCCGCGATCCGTCGTTCGAGCGCCGTGTACACCGCGTCGGCAAGGCCCTCGGCGCTCGCGCGGTCGGTGCGCACGTTCGCCGTCACGCGGCGGCGGCGAACGGCGAGCCTGGCCCGGCTCACGCCGTCGACCCCGGCGGCCGCCGCACTCAGTGTGGTGCGCAACCCCCGGCGCGAGGCGCCGGCGTCGAGCCCGTTGCCGTCGTCGTCGAGCGGAATGACGGTCGCCGAGCCCGGCAGGACCGCCGCCAACAGCAACACCAGCCCGAGGGCCGCGGCCACCGCGCCGGCGAGCAGGGCCCCCCAGCTGTCCCACCGCGTCGTGTGCAACGTTTCCGCTACCGCGTCGTAGCTGATGAGCGGCTGCCGCCCGGCGAGCATCTGAATCGCCGACGTCGCGACCAGCGCCGATGCCGCGAGAAGTGCCACGGCGCTCAGACTTGCCGGCAGGCTGCGGCGGGGACGGCGGATCACCGGATCCTCCCTGTGGCGGACGGTCCGTGCAGGGCGGTCACGGTGATGTCGACCCGCGACACGGCCAGCCCGGTCAGCTCGCCGACCCGCCGCACCAGATGGGCCCGGACCCGCTCGCAGGTCGCCGCGACCGGCTTCGGGTAGGCGATCGACAGACGGACGTCCAGTTCGGCGGTAGCGCCGTCCACCCGGGCCTGCACGCCGGCGGCACGGTCCTGGTCCTCGGCGCCGACGGTCACCCCGAGCACCTGGCGAGCCGAACCGCCGACGCTTTCGACCTCGGTCACCGCGTACGCGGCCAACCGCTCGACCACGCGATCGGCGATGACGGTGCGGCCACGTTCGCTCATCTCCTGCTCGTCGCGGTCGGTCGCCCCCCGCGAATCCAGCGCCGACATGGTCAACGACGGCCGCGGCCGGTGAGCTGGGACAGATCGAGCTTGCCGTCGGCGACCCGGCCGACCAGCAGGCCCAGCGCGCCGAGGACGAGCACGATGAGGAACGCGCTGAGACCGCCGAACGCGCCCGCGAGGCCCAGCACGATGCCGGACAACAGCCCGAGAACCGTGAAGTTCATGAGAGTTCTTCCTTCACTGCCAATCGGCCGAACGCTGCCGGTGCGGTCACCGGCAGCACGATGTCCATGACCGCCACCCGCACCGGGCGGTCGACCTTTCCGACCGCCGCACGAACAGCGGCGGCGACCTCGCCGACGATGGCCGGATACCGGATGACCACGCCGATGGTGATCTCCTCCGGACGGACTCGCACCCCCGTTACCCGGCGTCCGGGCAGGTAGGTCGCGATGTCACCGAAGCGTCCACTGTCCAGGTCGGCCACGGCCGGCACCGCCCGGACCGCCGCAGCGATCAGGTCGGCGTCGAGCTCGGAGGTCATTGCAACCTGGTGGACTGTCCGCCCTCGGTCTCGGTCTCCTCATCGGGGAGATGCACATCGTTCACGGCGATGTTGACCTCGACGACCTCGAGCCCGGTCATGCGCTCGATCGCGACGATCACGTTGCGCCGGGCCGCGCGGGCGAGATCGACGATCGAGACGCCGTACTCCACCACCAGCTCGAGATCCACGGCCGTCTGCCGCTCCCCGACCTCGACCGAAACGCCTTGCGCGGCACTGGCCGAAGCTCCGGGAATTCGCTCGCGGAGGGCGCCGAAAGCCCGCGCGGCGCCACCCCCGAGGGCGTACACACCCGAAATCTCACTCGCCGCCAGCCCCGCGATCTTCTGCACGACCGTGTCGGCGATGGTGGTCGTCCCTTGCTCGGTGACCAGCTGGCTCGCGCCGGCCTGGCCTCCGCTCGGGGACGCGTTCTGAGTAGCTGGAGTTGTCATCTCAGGAGCTCCTTCAAGTCACCGGCGAATTCCGGCCCGCCCGGCGAGCTCGGCTTCTGCGGATGCATAGCCTGTGGCGGTGGGCGCAAACGTGTTCGCCTGCGGTATTCCGAATCGGTGTAAAATAGAAATTGCCGAGAGCATCTCGTACACGGGTGGCCAAGCCCGCGTCGTCCTCGGCGGAATTCCCGGTCGTGTCACGATCGGAGACGGGAGCATCGGCGTCATGTCGAGCTCGACCACACTCGTCCCACCCCCGGCGGCCGCCGAGCCGTCGCACCACACGCTGCGTCTGCGCCTGAAGCCGAAGGGGTCCGTCGCCGGCTACGTCGACGGCGCCTGGTGGCCACGGTCCCGCGACCTCGCCGCCGAACTGCCGGCGCTACTGGCGGTCCTCGCGATCCGGCCGGGAACCATTGAGCGCGTCACCTACAACCTGACCACGTGGACGTCCGTTCCCCGTCGTCTCCTGATCGAGGGCAGTGCCGTCCGGATGGAGGGGTTCCGTTCGCAACCTCCCTGCACCGTCACGGTGGCCGGTCAGGGCCGGCAGCGCCTGACCCTGCTCATCCTGCCGCCCGACGCGCCTGAGGCAACCGCACACGAGACTCTCATGCGGGCCGCGCGGCGAGACAACGCCGACAGCCCCGACACGCTTCTCGCTCCACGTCGTGCCGCCGGCGG
Source organism: Amycolatopsis tucumanensis (assembly GCF_021654135.1). Lineage (GTDB taxonomy): Bacteria > Actinomycetota > Actinomycetes > Mycobacteriales > Pseudonocardiaceae > Amycolatopsis_E > Amycolatopsis_E tucumanensis. Next base: position 36,152 of record NZ_JAKGSD010000027.1, read on the forward strand.
GGAATTCTCCGATGGCGCCACCGAACGGTGGGAAGTCGACGGCGGCCGGGTCCGATGACCACCCGCGACAAGCTCCAGCCTCCTCAGGTCGAACTCCGGCCGCCGCTCATCACCCCGCGGCTGATCCTGCGGGGCTGGCACGTCTCGGACGCACCCGCGGCAGTGGCCGTGTTCGGCAGCCCAGCGGTTGCGCGCTGGCTCAGCCCGGCGATGGACCAGGTGCCCGATCTGGCGGCCATGCGCCTGCTGCTGCAGCAGTGGATCGCCGAGAGCACCCGGGCGGCCCTGCCGGCCGGGCGCTGGGCCATCCAGCGTCGCAGCGACAACCAGATCATCGGCGGGGCGATCCTGCTGCCTCTGCCTCCCGGCAACGAGGACCTCGAGATCGGCTGGCAGCTCCACCCCGACGCGTGGGGGCACGGGTACGCCACCGAAGCCACCCACGCACTGGCCGGCTGGGCCTTCCGCCACGACGTCGACGAACTGTTCGCCGTGGTCCGCCCTGGCAACACCCGGGCCGCCGCCACCGTCCGCCGCAACGGCATGCACTGGGTCGGCGAAACCGGCAAGTACTTCGGGCTGACCCTGCAAGTCTTCCGCCTCCGTTCCGCCGACCTCGACCAGGCCGCCCCCCACGCGCAACTACCACCTGCCTGACGAGCACAGCGCGCCGACGGTCGCGCGCGCCGCGGTACGACAGGACAGGACGGGGGCGCTCACCGGCCAAGGACCGTTGCGCCTCGGTCCGGCCGGTTCAGCGCGCCGCCCCAGGGCCAGAGCCTCCGTGACGTGGGTTCGTGATCACGGTGCGCTCTCAAGGCGCTTACCTCACCCGGCCGAACTGAGGGGCGGCAGGGCCGGGCGTGTCGGAGTGGCCGGAACAGGTCAGCGACCACCCCGGAATCACGATTCCCGCCGAGACTGCTTGCCACGAACAGGCGGCAGCGAGGGGGGTCGGGGATGGCCGAAGCACCAGGGAGCACCAGCACTCCCCCGGCGAGCTCCGGCGGCGCCGCCCCGCAACCGTCGTCGGAGCCGGCGCCGTCCACACAAGACACGCCGGCCGGTGAGAAACCCGCCGAAGGGAAGTCCGGCGGGGAACAGCGTTCCGGTCAGGCGCAACCGGAAGCGCCGGCCACCGGCGACACCTCGAACGAGTCCCGCGAGGACAACCGGCAGCCCGCGGATCGGGAAGGCACCCAGCGCGACACGAACACAGAGTCAGCGCAGAGCGACTTCACCCGCGAAGTCGAGTCACAAGCGCCGACCCCGGCCCCGCCGGACGGGGTCTACGAGGCCGGCGAGGCGTGGGACCGCGCAGGCAAGGACACGCAGGCGGCGCGGGACGAAGCGCACCGGTTCGCCCGCCAGACCGAACAGGCCTGGCGTGACGAGCCGGCCGGGGCGGCGCGCGAACGGGCCGAGGCATCGGCCGCGGACGCGCAGGCCGCTGGCGAGGAAGCGCAGTCTCTCGCCCGCTTCGCCGCGGCCAGCGGCGACGAGATCGCCGGCGCCCGGCGGGACACGGCGGCCAACACGGCCCGCGCCGACCTCGACGACCAGCTCGGCAAAACCCTGCTGTCGCCGGAGGAAAGCGAACTCGTCACCCGCAACCTCGTCGCCACGACCGCCGAGCAGAACCGGGACCGGTACGCCGCGGCGGCGGCGAACATCACGGCGATGGGCGACGAACTCACGGTCACCGGCGCCGCGAATCCGGGCAAGACACCGAAGACGCCCGGCGGGTCAGGCCCGGCCGGCAACAAGGGCGAGGTGCCGGAGGCAGAAACGTATCGCGCGATCGGCAACGCCGTCAGCCTGGCCGGGCGGACATTGGACGATGTCGCCGAAGACGGTGTCGAGACCGCGGCCCGCGCGGTCGACGCCGCCACCGAGTGGCTCGCCGACCTGACCGGCAACGACCAACTGGAAGCAGCCGGCAAGGCGCTCACCCCGGAAGCGGTGGACTTCCTGGGCAACCACGCGGGCGACGCCGTGCTGAACGCGAGCTCGCAAGTGCGCAACGAGCTGCACCACACCGCCTCCGCACTGGACGGCAAGAACCCGCCGGTCGAGGTGTACCTGGACCGGGACCGGCACAAGGAAAGCCTGCAGCACATCCGGGAATCCCAGCGAGGCCAGATCTGGTCCGGCAACACCTACGAGATGGGCCGCCCCACCCCGGAAGTGCTCACGGTCGACAAGAACGCCGCCGAAAAGGAGGCGCGCCGAAACGAGGCGATGCGCGGTATCCCCTACGGCCGCGACGTCGGGCTCCCCGGCTACGACCGGGACGAGTTCCCGCCCGCGATGAGCGTCGAGGGCGGCAGGCGGCACGAGGACTGGGACCCGAGCGTCAAACTCATCCCGGGCGGCGACAACCGGTCCGCCGGCTCGACCATGGGCGGCCAGACGAGGAACCTGGACCCCGGCGACACCTTCGTGATCAGGGAGACCGACTGACATGCGCACCGATCCCGCCTTCGCCGGCCTGCTCCGGGCAGGCCGCCACCCCCTCGGCGCCCCGGTACGCGCCGACCTCGGCGCCGCCCACGGACCGGTTGGCGAACTCGCCGACCTGCTCAGCCAGGTCAACGGGTTCACGCTCGCCAACGCCGGTGTCCAGGTCTTCCGCGTCGGCCCGGAGGGTCTCGGCCCCGAGCTGCTCCGCTGGAACGCGCCGGGCACCTGGAAGGACACCTACGCCGGCCTCGCCGACGGCCTGCTGTGCTTCGGCCAGGACCTGTTCGGGGTGCAGTTCGCGATCGAGGACAACACTCGGGTCGTCACCTTCGACCCGGAAACCGGGCAGCGCGAGTTCGTCAGCGACACCTTGCTCGGCTGGACCGAGTGGCTCGCCGCCGACGCCGACGCGCACGCCGCGCGCGCCTTCGCCACCCGCTGGCAGCGCGTCCACGGCCCCCTCGGCTACGACGAACGGCTGATCCCGCTGAGGTTCTTCGTCCTCGGCGGCGGGTACGACGACGACAACCTGGTCGTCAAGGACGCGGTCACCTGCATGCGCATCCGGGGACCGATCGCACAGCAACTCCACGACGTGCCCGACGGCACCCCGGTCCGGCTGAGCTTCGAATAGCCGGCCGGCGGACCCCCCGAGGGCCCGCCGGCCGGTTCGCCTCAGACGAGCGAAGCGGTGAGCCCGCCGTCGAGGACGTAGTGACTGCCGGTGATCCACGTCGCCCGGTCGGAGGCGAGGAACGCGGCCACCTCGGCGATGTCCTCGGGCGTGCCGAGCCTGCCCTGCTTCATCGCGACGAGGTCGCCGAAGGGGATCTGCGTCGCCGCCTCGAAGTCCGGCACCAGCCGTTCCACCATCGCGGTGTCGGCGAAGCCCGGGCAGACCGCGTTGACCCGCACGCCCGTCGGCCGCATCTCCACCGCCGCGACCCGGGTGAGCTGGATCAGCGCCGCTTTCGTGGCGCAGTAGGAGCCGAGCAGCGGGCTGCCGCCGATACCGGCGATGGAGGCGATGTTGACGACGTTCCCCTTCGACGCCACCAGGTGCGGGGTCGCCGCCTTCATCGCGACGAACGGGCCGCGCACGTTGACCGCGTAGATCTTGTCGAAGCTCTCCGTCGACTGCTGCAGCAGCGGCGAGGAGATCTCGATCCCGGCGTTGTTCACCAGGACGTCGAGACCGCCGAGGAGGTCGACCGCCTGCTGGACCGCGGCCTGGACCTGGGCTTCGTCGGTGACGTCGCAGTTCGCGACGCCCGCCGCGCCGATCTCGTCGGCGGCCCGCTTGGCCGCGTCGGCGTCGATGTCGCTGACCACGACGCGCGCGCCGCGATCGGTGAACAGCTTCGCGATCGCCTTGCCGATCCCGGCACCGGATCCGGTGACGAAGACCCGCTTACCGTCCAGTTCGGACATGTGTGTTCCTCTCACTTCGTTGTGGGATGGGGTTCTCGGACGTTCGCGGTCGCTACATGGCCTCGACCTTCGGCATGATCTCCTCCTTGAGGCGCTTGAGGTCGTCCAGCGTCTTGGCGACCGGCACGTCCGCGAACGGCGGCCATAGCATCGGCATCGTCAGGCCGGCTTCCCGGTAGCGCTTGAGCATGTCGGTGATCTGCGCGGCGGAGCCGGCCAGGAGGTTGGTGCCCTTGCCCATCGGGGTCTGGTCCATGTCCTGGTCGGTGATGACGAACCAGATCATGCTGCTGATCTCGAGGTCGTCGATCGAGCGGGAGGTGTCGAGCTCGTCCAGCTCGCGCTGGATCTCGCCGCGCCACCGCTGGATGTCCTCGGGCGAGTCCTGGATGCCGATCCAGCCGTCGAGGCCGTACTTGGCGACGCGGCTCGCCGCGCGCTTGGGGTCCTTCAGGCCGCTGAAGTAGATCGGCGGGTGCGGCTGCTGCAGCGGCTTGGCCCCGAACCCGCACGGCTCGAAGTCGGCGAACTCGCCGTGGTACTCGAAGACCTCGTTGTTCCAGATGCCCTGGATCACCTCGATCGTCTCGCGCACGTGCTTGTTGCGCTTGGGGAAGATGTGCGAGGCACTGGAGGCGGCGAACTCCTCGGGCATCCAGCCCGCGCCGAGCGCGACGTTGAGCCTGCCGCCCGACAGGTGGTCGATGGTGCCCAGCTCGGCGGCGAGCACACCCGGCGCGCGGTAGGGCGTGTCGATGACGCTCATGCCGATGCGGACCTTCGACGTTTTCGCGGCGAGCCACGGGATCAGCGGCATGCCCTGGAACCACTGCCCCCGCGAGGACACCGGCAGCCCCTTGGGAAAGCCCTCGATCATGCCGAAGGCGTACTGCATCTCCTGCCGGTCCGACGATTCGGGCACGACGATGCGGTCCAGCGTCCAGACGGAGTCGAAGTCGAGGTCCTCGGCGAGGGCGGTGAGGTCCTCGAGTTCCTGAACGGTCACCTTTTCGCGGAAGTTGGGCAGGTACAGGGCGAGCTTCACGATGCGGCCTCCTTGCAGCGGCGTGAACGGGTGGCGCCTCAGCGGGTGCTGAGCCGGGAACGGATCTCGGTCTTGAGGACCTTGCCGACGGTCGAGCGGGGCAGATCGGGCCAGATCTCGATCTGCTTGGGCGCCTTGACGCCGCCGATGCGGGCTTTGACGAACGCGGTCAGCTCGTCGAGGTCGATCTCGGCGCCGGGCTGGAGCTGGACCACCGCGGTGACCCGTTCGCCCCACTTCTCGTCGGGCAGGCCGACCACGGCGCAGTCGCGCACGGCGTCGTGGGCCATCAGCGCCTGCTCGACCTCGGCGGAGTAGACGTTGAAGCCGCCGGTGATGACCATGTCCTTGGCGCGGTCGACGATGTGCAGGTAGCCGTCCGCGTCGAGGTAGCCGATGTCGCCGGTGTGGTGCCAGCCGTGGGCGGAGACCTCCGCGGTCGCGTCCGGGTTGCGGTAGTAGCCGGCCATCACCAGTGAGCCGCGGACGCAGATCTCGCCCCGCTCGCCGCGTGGCACGGGCGCGCCGTGCTGGTCGAGGATCGCGACGGTGACCAGCGGCGACGGCCTGCCCGCGGAGGACAGCCGGGCGGTGTTGATGGTGCCGTCGGCGTTGCGGTGCTCGGCGGGCGACATCGTCGAGATCATCATCGGGGCCTCGGACTGGCCGAACAGCTGCGCCATCGGCCCGATGCGGTCGAGGGCTTCGGCGAGCCGGGCCGCGGACATCGGCGCGGCGCCGTACCAGAAGCACTGCAGCGACGACAGGTCCGTCCCGTCGAGCGCCGGGTGGCCGAGGACCATGTAGATCAGCGTGGGCGGCAGGAAGGTGTGGGTGACGCGGTGGCGCTCGATGAGGTCGAGGAACCGGCCGACGTCGGGTTTGGCCATGATCACGACTTCGCCGCCGAGGGCGAGCACCGGGAAGCACAGGACGCCGGCCGCGTGGGTCAGCGGCGCCAGTGCCAGGTACACCGGGCGGCCGTCGAACGGGTAGCTCATCAGCGTGATCGCCGACATCGCCTCCAGGTTGCGGTCGGTGAGCATCACGCCCTTGGGGCGTCCGGTGGTGCCGCCGGTGCCGACCAGCGCCACGACATCCCCGGGCGGCGCCGCTTCGGCTGACGGGTCGTCGCGGGCGGCGTCGAGCCAGGTGTCGAAGCCCGCGGCGAGGTCGTCGCCGTCGCCCAGCCGGACGAGCGTGGTCAGCTTCGGCAGGCTGGGCGCGATCGCGGCGACCAGGTCGTCGAAGGCCGGCTGGTAGATCAGCGCCGAGCAGTCGAACAGGTCGAGCAGCTCCGCGTTCTCCGCCGCCGCGTTGCGCGGGTTGATCGGGCACCACACCGCGCCGGCCCGGGCGATGCCGAACACGCAGCCGAAGGCGGTCGGATCGTTGGCCGAGAGGATGCCGACCTTGTCCCCCGGCGCGACGCCCGAGCGGCGCAGTGCCCTGGCGACGGCGTGCGACAGGCCGGCGACCTCGCCGTAGGTCAGGGACTTCCCGTCGAGCGTCAGGCAGGGTGCGTGCGGGTCGAGGGAAGCGCCTTTGTCCAGGTAGAAGGTCAGGGACACCGTTGTCTCCGTCGGTCGCGGGGCGCGGGGAAGGGGCGGATCGGAAGTGACGGCCACCACGTCGGCGACCTGCCAGGACTGTTTCTCATCTTTGGACGCTTGTCAAGATTTCTTTGGACGGTTGGTTAAGAAAACGCTCGATGGGTATCGTCGTGGCGTGAGCAGCTCAGCAGCCGCGCGGCGGCGACCCCGCGTCGACAAGTTCGAGGACCGTCGGCGAGAACTGGCGGACGCGGCGCTGGCGACACTGGCGGACTTCGGGTACGCGCGGACGAGCCTGCGCACGATCGCCGACAACACCGAGTTCTCGCACGGGCTGCTGCACTACTACTTCGCGGACAAGATCGAGCTGATCACCTACTGCGTGCGGCGCTACAAGACGTCGTGCGTGCAGCGCTACGAGAACCTGCTGGCCGAGGCGTCCACCCTCGACGGCCTGGCCGCCGCCTGCGGGGACGGGCTGGCCGCGACGCTCGCCGAGGCGCCGCTGATGCACCGGCTTTGGTACGACCTGCGCACGCAGTCGATGTTCGAGGAGGCGTTCCGGGACGACGTCGCGGAGATCGACGGCAGCCTGCAGAACATGATCTGGCGGGTGGTGTGCGCGTACGCCGACCTGGGCGGCATGGAGCCGGCCTGCTCCCCCTCGCAGGCCTACGCCCTGTTCGACGGGCTGTTCCAGCAGGCGCTGCTGCGGCACCTGGCCGGTTCGGAGACCGCGCTGGAGGACCTCCGCGCGGGGGCCCGCGACCTGCTGCCACGCCTGTTCGCCTGAGCCGTCCGACAGGGGGCTGATGGAGGGGTCACCCCCACCCCTATGGTTGGTTGGCGACCAATGAGATGCCCATTTGGTTACCCGGCAGCGTGCCACCCGCCGGGCTGGTGCTGCGCGGTTTCGATCGAGTGGCATCGAGCGCACAGGCCTCGACCGTGCTTCGGGGCGTTCGGATCGAGTCCGCGGAGCACCAGCTCGTGACGGCCCAAGGGCCGGTGGTCTGCGTGCTTGGACCAGTCGCGCCGCACAGCGGGCAGATCGGATGCTCGGCGAGTACCGCTTTGTGTACACAGGATGGGTGTTCGCGCAGGTGGTGCGCAATCAGGCGTGGACCATGGGCGTGTCACTCCGGTGGAGCGCTCATCGCGGCCCGCGCCTTCGCGACAAATTCCTGGTCGACTGTGGCCGGCGCGAGCTGGGGGGTGCTCGCCGTCCGCGTAGTCGTTGACAGGTATGGCAGTGGCGCACGTGGCACGGCCGAAGTTGACGACCATTGCCACCTTGTCGTTGCCGACGTTCAGGATGTAGCCAGTCTTGCCTCAGTACGTGATCACGGCTGCTGCATCGCCGGGCGTCGCTCCATCGAAAGCGGATAACAACGACTTGCCCGGGAGTAGTTCGAGGCCTGCGAGCGGACATACGTGCTCGGTTCGGTTACGCTCACTCCTTCTTTCCCGTGGCGGTCGCCGGACTTGACGGTCGGTCGTTGTCGACCGTTACCGTGGAACGCTGCGTCGATACTGATTACCATACATCTAGCCCCCCTTGATGTTGCAAATCAAGGGGGGCTAGACTATCGTCATGGTCAAGGAGATGCGATACCGGGACGTCAAGCGGGCACTGCTTGACCAGGACTGCATCCACAAGACCACGAAGGGCAGCCACGAGAAGTGGGTGTGCCCGTGCGGCCAGCACCAGGTCATCATCCCAAACCACCGGGTCGTCTCCCCAGGCGTCATCCGAGACGCCGTCGCCAAACTCACCTGCCTGCCGAAGGGATGGTTGCAGTGACGAAGACCTACAACGTCACCGCCAAGCGCTGGGCGCGAGGCTGGGAACTCCACATCGACGGTGTCGGAGTCACCCAGACCGGCACCTTGTCGGCGGCTGATGCCACAGCCCGCGAGTACATCGCTCTCGCCCTCGACATCGACGACGAGAGCTCCTTCGACGTGCACGTCGTCCCCCAGCTGGATGCGGCACTGGCCGAACAGGTGAAGAAGGCCCGCGAGCAGGTCAGGGAAGCGGAACGGCTTCAGCGTGAAGCTGCAACCCGCCAGCGCGACGTCGCCCGCAAGCTCCGCAGCGGTGGACTGTCAGGACGCGAGATCGCGAAACTGCTCGATGTGTCCGCACAACGGGTCAGCCAACTCATCGGTCGGCAGGCACCCAAGGGCGCAGTCGCCGGCTCGACCACTCGGGTCAAGAAGGCGGCTGCGCGCACCCGCTGATCTTCGTCAGTCACCGCGCTCATCCTGTCGGATGAAGGGGGCGTGGCGGACGATGTCGCTGGTGGCCTGCAGGAGGCCCAGCTTAGTGAAGTGGTCGGTGTCCTCGGTCGAGGCGATGTGGATGCTGGAATCGCCGGTGTCCATGTTCTTGGAGCGGACGATGAGAACGGCGCCAGTGACGAACGCGCCGTCCTTCACGCTCGCCGCGGCGATCAACTCCTTGACCTGCTCGGGTGTCACATGGGCGCCACTCCTCGCGGGTAGCCCGGGTGATCGGCGTGGATCGCCATGAGTGCGTTGACTGCGAACGTGAGCCCTTCGGCGTAGCCGCCTCTCTGCGTGCTCGTGCTCGTCGAGGATGCGCCGCTTGGCGTCCACCTCGGCCAGCGCACGCGCTGGGTTGAAGCGGGCGCGCTGCCCGGGGCTGCCGGGCCGGGCGGGTTCACGAGCCCGGTCACGGTGTGGGCCGCGGGTCTGACCGGATCGGCACTCTCGCCCGCCGGGCGTCCCGCCGACCCGCGCCCTGCTCCCGCGCCTGTTCGCCTGAGCGCGCTGCCTGGAGCCGACCGAAGCCAGGCGGGTTCACCCAGCTCGGCCACGGTGCGGACGCTACGGGTCCAGCCGGATCGGCACTCTCGCTCGCCGGCGTCTCGCCGACCACGCCGCGAGCAGCGGTCCGGCCGCGGTCGATCAGCAATAGAAGGCAGCCCCGCGGCGGTCTCGCCGCGAGGCTGCCGCGCGTCGCCGTACCGGGGTCAGCGCCGGGCGAGCTCGAAACGCTTGCCCAGCCAGCTCGCGATCTCCGCGGCGGCCAGCTCGTTGCCCGTGGGTTCGCCCTCGGCGATCGGGCCGCCGAAGTGCAGGCCGCGCACCACAGCGGTGCTCAGGTCCGCCGCGCCGAGCGCTCCGATCATCCGGCGCGAATCGGCCGGGAACGCGGCCTGGTCGCCGGTGAGCTCGATGAACAGGGTCGGGACGGTCACCCCGGGCGCGCACCGGACGAAGTCGGCGTTGGAGCTGATCCCGGACCACGTCGACAGCCACGCTTCCGGAGTCGTGAGCCTGCCGAAGCCGGCCTGGCCGTAGTTGATGAGATCGGGCCGTTTGCCGAACAGCGAGCCGTACGGGCGCTCGCTGGGATCGAGGGAGAGGTCGACGGTGCGCGGGTCAGCGTCGGTGCGGTACACAGTGATGATCCGGGGCGCCAGCGAGCGGCGGCGGTCCACGGCGCGGCCACCGGCCTTGAACGCGGCGCGCGCCTCGGCGGCACGAGCCAGGTGGTGGCGGGCGACCGCGTCGATGCGCGCGACGCGGTCGCGCTGGGCCGCCCGGTACCGCTGGAGGAACTCCTCCCCGTAGGCGGAACTGGCCGGCGGCTCGGCGAATCCGTTGGCGGGGTCGAAGGGGTCGAGCTCGGGCACGACGGACAGCGGGTCGGACTCGTCGGCGACCGACGGGTCGATGCAGGCCAGCAGGAGCCTGCCCTGCCCGGGGTGCGGGGCGAGGAAGACGACGCCGTCGGCGAGCGGCATGGTCGCGTCGGCGAGCCGGGTGGGGCGGCCACCGGGAGTGGTGGCGATACGCGCGCCCGGTGCGAGTGCGGCCTGCTCCAGGTAGAACGCGTAGAGCGTGCCGCCGCCGGAGTGTCCAAGTAGGACGATCGAGTCGAACTCCCGCTCCCGCAGGAAGACCAGCCCCGCGGCGACGTCCAGCAACGCCTGCTCGTGCACCAGGGTCAGGTCGTTGTTGACCGAGCGGGTGTGCTGGGTCCACACCGCGGCCCCGGCGCCCAGCAGCAACGGGACGAGCGGGTGGTGGGTGACGTCCTGGCGCGGGTGCATGAGGCACACGACGGTGCGTGCGCCGGGCACCGTGGTCAGCACGCCGCGCACGGTGGCGCCGTCAGTGGTGGTCAGCTCGTGCACGGTGGTGACGGCCGAGGCCGGCCGCTCCCCCGCGGCCAGGTAGCGGCCGGCGCCGAGCCGGGAAGCGCTTTCCGTCACGCCGGCTCCACCCGCAGCGCGTCCTTGTCGTGCTGGGTGATGCGGCTGTCACGGGCGACCCCGCCGACGGCGGAGTACCAGACCGCGTGGCGGCAGCCGGTGGCCCGGCGGTCGACCACGATCGCGCCCGCCGCGCTGATCTCGAAGTAGGGCCCGATCCGGCCGACGGTCACCGCCGGGTCCTCGGCGGCGACCTTCGCCACCGGCGTGTTCTCCGGGACGTCGAGGATGTAGAGCGTCGTCATCGGCCGCTCTCCTGCGCGAGTTCCCAGTCCGCGGCCCGCTCGACGATGAGTTCCGCCTTGCGCGCCAGCAGCTTGCCGAAGGTCGGCTCGGGCTCGCTCACCACGTCGATCAACGCGTCGATGGTGAGGTTCGCGTCCAGGTCCTCCTGCGGCGTCACCGGCCGCATGGCGCGGGTGATCTCGAACATGTAGCCGTTCGGGTCGTGGGTGTAGATCGACTCGATCGTCTCGTGCTGGATCTGCATCTCCACCGGCCAGTCGCTGGCGTCCAGGCGCCGCCGGTACTCCAGCAGGTCCTCCTCGTCGTCGACGTGGATCGCCAGGTGGCGGGACCGGACGAAGAACTCCGGCACGTCGGCGCCGAACCGGGCGTAGACGTCGCCCTTCGCGCCCGGCTCGCCGCCGATCTCGTGGCCGGTGCCGAAGTAGTAGAAGAACGCGATGCGGTCGTCGTTGCCGATGTCGAAGAAGAAGTGGATGAAGTCCGGGTGGTCCTCCGGGCCCCAGCCCGCCGCGCAGATGGAATGCACGACCGGGAAGCCCAGGACGTCCCGGTAGAACCGCACCGTCGCGGCCGGGTCGAACGTCGGGAACGCGACGTGGTCGACCCCCCGCACGCGATGGTCCAGCTCCGTCATGGCCAGCCTCCTGCCTGAGTGGAATGCGTCTTACCGCACCGACGTTACGCCTCCGTTGACGAATGAGTCAACAGTTTGACTGATGCGAAGAACAGAGGCGGGACGCGGACATGACGAAGCCGGCCGGAGCAGCGTCCGGCCGGCCAACGGCATTGCAAGACGGAGCGCACCCGTCACAGCGGCGACGGCCGCGCGCGGGAGTCAGCCCTTGAGGAGGCGTTCCAGGTGGTCGAGGTCCTGGCGGAGCATCTTCAGCGCGGCCTCGGGCCCCTCGCCGTCGAGGGTGTGGTGGTCGGGGCGCCGCAGTGCGGCGAGCGCCATCTCGGCGAGCTGCTCGGTCACGGCCTCGACGTCGTCGCGGCCATCGGGGTGGAACCACCAGGCCACCCAGTTGCACATGCCCAGCACGCCCAGCGCGGCGACGCGGGCGTCGACCGGCCGGAACTGCCCGGCCCGGATCCCGTCCTCGACGACCTCGGCGATCGTCTTCAGCACGGCGCGGCGGCTGTCGTCGTAGGCCACGGTCAGTTCGTCCGGGAGCTCGGCCTCCGAGCGGATGAGCAGCCGGAACCGCGCCGGCTGCGTCGCACGGCGGCGCACGATGATCTCGACCAGGGCGCGGAGCTGGCCTGCCGGGTCGAGGTCGGTGTGCGCGACCAGTTCCTTGAGCTCGTTCATCGGGCCGTCGGTGACTTCCGTGACCAGCTTGGCGAGCAGTTCGTCCTTGCTCTTGACGTAGTAGTAGAGGGCCGGACGGGTGATGCCGATCGCGTCCGCGATGTCCTGCAGGCTCGTTCCGGCGAACCCGCGCTCGGCGAAGAGCCGGGTGGCCTGTTCGTACATCTCGTTCTCGACGAGCTCGCGGCGGGCGGTGCTGGCGCGTGCCGGCTTGCCGCTGTCCGCCGCGCCGTCGCGCCGGGCCCGCGAGGATGACGACTCGGCCTTCCGCCGCGCGGGCGTTCGCCGCGAACCACTGGTCATGGCGGCCATTGTAGGGGAGCCGGGCCGGGCGCCGGGTTCATCGCGCCGCCGCCTGCTCCGCCGCCAGGAGGCGGCCCGCGCCGGGCAGCGCGGTCGGCAAACCGAGGTGGCGCAACAGGGTGAACGCACCGGCCGTGGCCGCGGAGAGGACGGGGATCCCGAACTCCGCCTCGGCGGGGCCGATCAGGTCCAGCGACGGCATCTGCACGCAGGCGGAGATGACGAGCGCGTCGGCGCCGGACAGGTCCAGGCCGCGCGCGGCCGCCATCACCCGCTCGCCCGGGATGCAGCCGACCTCGGCGTTGTCCCCCACTTCGAGCGCGGCCCAGTCGAGCACTTCGAGGCCCTCGGATTCCAGGTAGGACACGACCTGCTCGGCCAGCGGGCGCAGGTACGGGGTGACCAGGGCGATGCGGCGGGCGCCGAGGGCGGCGAGCCCTTCGACGAGCGCGCCGGCGCTGGACAGCACCACCGGCCGGTGGCCGGCGTTCGCGAACTGTTCGGTCACCGCGGCCTCGGTGCGCCGGTGCTCGCCGTGCCCTTGCGCCATGAGCGCGACGAGGCAGGCGTAGAGCACCGCGTCCACGCCCGCGTCGGACAGTTCGTCGACGCACCGTTCGCGTTGCGCGTTCATCGCCCGCAGCTCCTCCGGGGACACCTTGTGCATCCGCATCCGGCTGGAGTGGAAGGAGAACCGCGCGCCGGGGTGACGACCGAGCAGTGCGGGAACCTCCGTCTCCACGGTGACGTTGGAGCTGGGCACGACGAGCCCGATGCGGTGGGTGGTCACGGATTTCCTCCTGAGGTGGTTGCGGGGGCGGTGCTGCGCGGCCGCCCGGTCTCGGCGCGTTCGGCGGCGACCTTGCGGGCGATGTCGGCGTGCAGGCGTTTCTTGTCCATCTTCCCGACCAGGGTGCGGGGGATTTCGGCGATCAGCTCGATGCGTTCGGGCCACTTGAACTTCGCGACCTGCAGGGCGGCGAAGTGGTCCTGGACGTCGCGCAGGGTGAGCGGCTCGCCCGGCACGACGAGGTAGGCGCACGTGCGCTCGCCCAGGCGCGGGTCCGGCATGGCGACCACGGCCGCGGCGGTGATCCGGGGGTGGCGGAGCAGCAACGACTCCACCTCCTCGGCGTTGATCTTCTCGCCGCCCCGGTTGATCAGATCCTTGATCCGGCCTTCGATCGTGAGGTACCGCTCCCCGTCGATCTCCCGGATCACGGCGAGGTCCCCGGTGCGGTAGAAGCCATCGGAGGTGAACGCCGTCGCGTTGTGCCGGGGTGCGTCGAAGTAGCCGCGGAGGGTGTATGGGCCGCGGCAGCAGAGTTCGCCGATCTCCCCGTCCGGGACTTCGGTCTCGGTGCCGGGTTCGAGGATCCGGACTTCGTCCATTGGGGACAGTGGGGTGCCGACGGTCTCCGCGCGGGCTTCGCGCGGAGCGCCCGGGCGCGTGGTGATGAAGAGTCCTTCGCCCATGCCGAACAGCTGCCCCGACCACAGGCCGCGGCGTTCCAGTCCGTCGAAGAGCGCGGGCGGCACCTTCGTGCCGGACAACACCACCTGGGTCACCGATTTCGTCGCCGCCGCGAAGCCGGGCAGGCCCGCCGCCTTGAAGTGCCCGTGCCCGAGCAGGACGTGCGTGACCCGCTCCTGCGCCATCAGCGGGAACGAGACCTCCGGGTCGGCGGTGCCGAGAACCAGGCACGCGCCGACGCTGTGCGGGCCGTGGACCGCGCACACGATGCCGGCGTTGTGGATGATGGGGATCAGGTGGGCCACCCGGGTGTCCGGGCTCCAGCCCCAGGAACGCGCGTAGGCCAGGGCGTTGTACCAGTATTCGGCGTGCAGCCGCGGGATCACCTTCGGCACCCCGGTGGTGCCGCCGGAGAGCTGGAAGACCGCGACGTCGTCGGGATCGATGCCGCGCTGAATCTGCTCCACCGTCGCGCGGGCGGCCCGCGGATCGACGCCGGCGCCGAGCGACTCGATCGCGACGCCCGCGGCGCCGGCGGAATCGCCCAGCACCAGCACGTGACGCAGTGTGGGGTGGTCGCGCTGCTGCTCGACGGCGAAGCCGACCAGGTCGAACCCGCGGTTGTCCGCCTCCACCAGGTGGGCGACGGCGCCGACCCGCCTGCTGATCTCGCCGATCTCGTGGCCGCGGTGCGCGGCCAGGGTGCACACCGGAACCAGCCCGGCCTTGAGCACCCCGTACCAGGCGAGGATCGCCCCGAGCCGGTTCGAGACCTGGAACAGCACCGGATCACCGGGCGCCAGGCCCAGCCCGGCCAGGCCCGCCGCGAGGAGGTCGGTGCGCTCGTCCAGTTCCCGGAAGGTCACCCGCCCGTCGAGCGCGACGACCGCGTCGCGCTCCGGATGGGCCACCGCGACCGCGTGCAGCTCGTCCGCGATCGTGGCCGTGCCCCACAGGCCCGCCTCCCGGTACCGGCGCACCACGTCCCCGGGGTAGGTGACGAGCCGCTCGCCCCACCGGCTTGTCCTCATGCCGCCTCCTCGGTGAACGAGATCAGGTCGCACCGCCCGCTGATCAGGCCGGCCGCGAGGTCGCCGCGCGAGCTCGGCGGACCGTCCACGACCACCAGCCCGCCCGCTTCAGTGCGGACCCGTTCGGCCAGATCGAGCCGGGTCAGCACGGCGAGCCGGTCGGCGGGGCCGGCGAACCGGAAACCGTCGGCCCCGTCCCGTCGAGCTTGACGCGCCCGCGCGACGACGGCATCTCCGGCGTCGTCCCAGGGATCGGCGACCGCGTCGGCGAACGTCGTGAGCGCCAGGCCCTCGGGAACGGCCGGGAGAACGCGTCGCGGGAACTCGGCCTCCCCGTGCCGCAGGGGCTGGTCCAGCACCCAGTCGACGAGGTCCCGGGCCGGGGGTGCCGAGTTCGCGTACTGCTCGGCCGCGGCGGCGACGACCTCCGGGCTGGTGGCGGCGAAGCGGTCGAGCGGGACGTTGCCCGCTCTGGTCATGTAGGCGACCATCAGCCGCTCGACCGGGATGTGCAGCCGCGACGGGAACGACTCCCACCACAGCTGGCTCCGCCGGGCCAGCTCCTGCATCCGCTCCACGTCCGGGCGGCGGGACGCCTCGTAGCGCGCGAACGCCGCCGCCGCATCGGGTTCGCCGGCCAGCGCTTCGACCAGTCCGATCGCGTCCTCCATCGCGAGCTTGGTGCCCGAGCCGATGGAGAAGTGGGCGGTGTGCGCGGCGTCCCCGAGCAACACGACCCGCCCGGACGACCATCGCTTGCACCGCACGGTGCGGAACCGCGTCCAGCGGGTCCGGTTGCCGATCAGCGAGTGCCCGCGCAGCTGCGTGGCGAACACCTGCTCCAGGTACCGCAACGAGGTGGTGTCCGACGCGTCGGGCGGTGTCGCGTCCGTGGACCGGTCGAACCCGGCGCGCCGCCACGTCTCCTCGTCGGTTTCGATCAGGAACGTGCTGTGGCCGCTCGAGTAGGGATAGGCGTGGGTCACGAACACGCCGTGCTCCGTGCCCACCGGGGCGAACATCGCGTCCGGCAGCGCGAACTCCGCGCCGCACCACAGGTAGAGCCCGCGGCCGACCTCGATGTCCTCGCCGAAACCGCCGGTGCTCCGGGTGGCGCTGCTGACCCCGTCGGCGGCGACGACGATGTCCGCGTCGAGCTCGTCGGCCGCGCGCCGGGCGCCGTATTCGATGCGCACCCCCGCCTTCTCGGCGTGCCGCCGGAGCACGGCGAGCAGTTCGGTGCGGGCGATACCGATCAGCCGGTCGTTGCGCACCCGCGCGCTCCGGTCCCGGACGGTCATCGTCATGTCGTGCCGGTGGCCGGCGGCCAGGATGTCGCGCAGGGTGTCCGCGTCGGCCGCCTCGAGCCTGCGTTGGGTGCCGGCCGCCAGTCCCACCCCGAAGCCGAACGTCTTGTCGGGCTCGCCCTGCTCGTGCACGACCACCTCGCACGAGGGCTGGGCCAGCTTCAGCAGACGCGCGGCGTAGAGACCGCCCGGGCCCCCGCCGAGCACCGCGGCGCGGCGTACTTGCATCCCGACCTCCAGGTTGTGACGGCACTTCCGCTCGTTGACTTAGGCGTAGAGTATTCGACGTACACGACGACAAGTCAAGCGACGGCGAGCTTGACTTCAAACACAGGCGTTTAATAGTCTACGTTGCCGTAACCACTCGTGGAGCCTGGGCGTGCCCACCTCGTCGGTGCCCCCGCGGTCTCAATCCACGCAAAGGAGCGTGAGTCATGGCGTATGTCATCGGCGTGGACGTGGGCGGTACGTTCACCGACGCCGTTCTCGACGACGACGCGGGCACAGTCCTCGCGGCCAAGTCGCCGTCCACCCCGCCGGACTACTCCCGGGGTGTTCTCGATGTGCTGGAGCTGCTCGCCGAGCAGCTGGGCAAGCCGCTGAAGGAGATGCTCGCCGACACCCACCACATCGCGCACGGCACCACGTCGTCGCTGAACGCGCTGGTCATGGGGAACGTGCCACCGGTCGGCTTCCTCACCACCAAGGGGCACCGGGACTCGATCTTCATCATGAACGTCGAGGGCCGCTACCTCGGCCGGTCCCCGCACGAACTGCAGAACGTGCTGGGACAGGCGAAGGACCACACGCTGCTGCCGAAACGCCTCGCGCTCGAGGTGACCGAGCGCATCGACCGCGACGGCAACGTCGTGGTCGGCCTCGACGAGGACGAGGCCCGCTCCGCGATCCGCGCGCTGCTCGCCGACGGCGTGCGGGCGATCGCCGTGTCGCTGTTGTGGTCGTTCCGCAACCCGGTCCACGAACGGCGGCTGCGGGAACTGGTCGCCGAGGAGGACCCCGGCGTCTTCGTCGCGTTGTCGAGCGAAGTCAGCCCCCGCATCCGGGAGTTCGCCCGCAACGCCACCACGATCATGAGCACCCAGATCGGCCCCGGGCTGCGGGACTACCTCACCACGCTGGAGGACACCCTTCGCGCGAACGACCTCGCCGGCCCGCTCCTGGTGATGCAGAGCAACGGCGGCGCGGTCGCGGCCAAGGAGGCCCCGGCCACCGCGATCAGCACCGTCGGCTCCGTGCTGACCGGCGGTGTCGTCGGCTCGGTGGCGCTCGGGCGCCAGCTCGGGCACCGCAACATCATCTCCACCGACGTCGGGGGCACGACCTTCCTCGCCGGGCTGGTCGTGGACGGCGAACCGGTGCGCGACACCACGACCGTGATCAACCACCACCCGATCAACGTGCCCACGCTGCGGGTGGACGCGATCGGTTCCGGTGGTGGCGCGATCGCCTGGCTCGACGCCGGCGGCAACCTCCGCATCGGGCCGCGCAGCGCGCAAGCCGTGCCCGGCCCGGCCTGCTACGGCAACGGCGGCACCGAACCGACCAACACCGACGCGAACCTGGTGCTGGGCATCCTGCCCGAGCGCGGCCTGCTCGGCGGGCGCAAACCCCTCTCGCTCGAGCTGGCCAGGCAGGCCATCGACACCCAGATCGCCAAACCGCTCGGGCTCTCGGTCGAGGAGGCCGCGGCCGCGATCTACACCGTGCAGAACGCCCAGACCGGCGACCTGCTGCGCAAGACCGTCGTCGAGGCCGGTCACGACCCGCGCGAGTTCGTGCTGTACGCCTTCGGCGGCGCCGGTCCCGCGCACTGCGCCGGCTACGCCGCCGAGGTCGGGGTCGACGAAGTGGTGGTCCCGCTGGGCCCGGTCGCCTCCGCGTTCTCCGCCTACGGCCTCGCGTCCTCGGACATCGCGCTCGCCGCCGAGCTGTCCGATCCCGCCGTCGTGCCGTTCGACCCGGAGCGGGCCGAACAGAACTTCCGGGACCTGGAAAAGCAGGTTCGCGAAGGGCTGGACCGCCAGGGGGTGCGGTTCGACACCGTCGAGGTCCACCGCGAGATCGACATGCGCTACTCCATGCAGCTCGCGGAGGTCACCACCCCGGTCGCGGCCGGACCGCTGGACATGGCCGCGATCGAGGAAGCCGCGGCGGCGTTCGAGGAGCGCTACGCCGCGCTCTACGGCAAGGACGCCGGGTTCCGGGAGGCCGGCATCCAGGCCATCACCTTCCGGGTCCGGGGAATCGGCGTGCTGCCGTTCTCGCCGGAGCTGCCCGCGATCCCCGCCGCCGCCTCACCGGACCCGGCCGGGGCGCGGGTGGGGCACCGCCCGGTCTGCCTTGACGCCGCCACCGGCTACGTGGACACGCCCGTCTACGACTACCGCGAACTGCGTGCCGGGCACCAGCTCGCCGGCCCCGCCATCGTCGAGGTCCCGACCACCACCGTCGTCGTGCCGGACGGCACCACCGGCACGGTGGACTCGCTCGGCAACCTGATCATCCGCCGCACCTCCGCCAGGAGCGCCTCATGAGCATGCCCATCCCCGGTTCCGAGGTCTTCGCGAGCCGCCCGGCCGACCCCGCCGAACTGCAGCGGTCGCTGCCCACCACCCTGCCCACGCACACCGTCACCCAGGAGCAGATCGACGCGCTCGACCCGCTCACCTACGAGGTCGTGCGCCACCGGCTCTGGTCGGTCACCGACGAGATGGGCGAGGCGCTCAAGCGCATGTCCGGCTCGCCGATCGTGACCGACGCCAACGACTTCGACTTCGCCATCTCCGACGAACTCGGCCAGGAAGTCCAGGTCGGCCTGTACAACACGATGCTCGTCGGCGCGGTCGACCTGGCCATCTACTGGACGCTGCGCAACCGCGCCACCAACCCCGGCATCGCCGAGGGCGACATGTTCCTCACCAACGACCCGTGGGTCGGCGGCGGGCTGCACCAGAACGACGTGATGGTGTACCAGCCCGTTTTCCACGACGGCAAGCTGTTCGCCTGGACCAGCGCGATCTGCCACGAACCGGACCTGGGCGGCGTCGGGCTCGGCTCCTTCTCCCCCGCCGCGCAGGACGTGTTCTCCGAATCCCTGCCCACCCCGCCGGTCAAGGTGGTGCGCGACTTCCAGTTGCAACGCGACGTCGCCGACCTGTGGGTCCGGCGCTCCCGGGTGCCCATGCTCGTCGCACTCGACCTGCGCGCCAAGGTCGGCGCCAACAACGTCGGCCGGGAACGGCTGCACGCGCTGATCGAGCAGTACGGCGCCGACACGGTCAAGGCCGTCATGAAGCGGATGATGGCCGACGCCGAGTCCCGGCTGCGCGGCAAGCTCGCCGCCCTGCCCGACGGCAGCTGGACCGCGACGGGCTACCAGGACCAGTCCCACGAGGGCGACCGCGGCCTGCACAAGATCACCGTGACCACCACCAAGACCGGCGATCACCTCACGTTCGACTTCACCGGCACCGACCCGCAGTCGGGCGTCGTGAACTGCACCTACGCCGGGATGCGCGGCGGCGTCATGCTCGCCCTCCTCCCCGTGCTGGCCGGCGACATCCCGTGGTCGGCAGGCGGGCTCATGCGCTGCTTCGACCTGATCACCGAGGAAGGCACGCTCAACAACGCGACCTACCCCGCCGCCGTCGGACGGGGCCCCATCGGCCCGGCCTGGCTCACCGGCAACCTCGTCGCCGAATGCCTGGCGCAGATGCTCGACCGCGACCTCGAACTCGGCAAGAACGTCCAGGCGACCTGTTGCGGCACCTGGGACACCGCGGTCATCGCGGGACTCGACGAGCGCGGCGAGCAACCCGCGCCGTTCCTCAACATCATCATGGAGCCGATGTCCGGCGGGTACGGCGCGCGGCCGCACGCCGACGGCATCGACACCGGCGGGCTCTTCTGCATCCCGATGGGCCGCATCCCCGACGTGGAGATGACCGAGTTCCTCTACCCGGTGCTGGCCCTGTGGCGGCGTGAGGTCCCGGACTCGGGCGGACCGGGGCGGCACCGCGGCGGGGTCGGGGCGTCGATCGCCATCACCCCGCACGGAACCAGCATCCCCATGGGACTCGTCCTCGCCTCCAACGGCAAGGCGGTGTCCCAGAACGGCGGTCTCGCCGGCGGGCACCCCGGCAACACCGGGCTCGACGTGCTGGCCCGGCACAGCCGCGTCACCGATCTCCTCGCCGCCGGGCGGATGCCCAGCGAGCTGTCCGAGATCAGCGAGCACCTCGAACCGGCGCAGAACTACGCGTCCAGCCACCTCGCGCCGGGTGAGGTGTTCGTGATGACCTGGCAGGGCGGCGGAGGCTACGGCGACCCGCTGAACCGGGATCCCGAGGCGGTCGCCCGCGATCTCCGGGAACAGAAGATCACCGCCGGCGCCGCCCGGTCCGTCTACGGCGTCGTCGTCGAGAACGGCACCGTGGACGAGGCGGCGACCGCGGCTGAACGCGACCGCCTGCGGGCGGCGCGACGGCAACGCTCGCGGGTCCTTCGCGTGCCCAGCGGCCGCAAGACCGGCGCGACCTCGGTGAAGCGCCTCGACGACAACCTCGTCGAGGTGACCGACGGGGCGCGGGCCGCGGTGGCGTGCCGCCACTGCCAGGAGATCCTCGGCGAGGGCGACGACCTCGCCCTCGCGGTCTACGAAGGGCCGGCCACCGACGCCGGGCCGCAGATCATCGCGAACGCCGCGGACTACGTGGACGCTCCGGTGGTCTTCCGGCAGTACTGCTGCCCGTCCTGCTGGACGGCGCTGTACTCGGCGGTCGTGCCCGCAGGCCACGCCACGCCGCCGCTCGCCGGGCTGATCGCGACCCCGGCAGCGTGAGGCGCGCGCGGCCGGGTGGAGGTCGACCGTCCATCCGGCCGCGCACGATCAGTTGAACAGCCCGATAGCCCAGCGCCCCACACGATCAGGGCCGCCGGTATCCCGGAGGCGCTCGCAGAGCACGGGCCATCCCGCTCGCCGCGGTTGTGGCCACGATGATCCCTCCACACCGCGCGGCCGGAATGTGGGCACCTGGCGAGACCGAACGTTCTCCCCGTACACTCGGGGTGATCGGAAGGCAGGTGACAGGGTGTCGGAAGCACGTTCCCGGCTGCTCGGGACGGCCAGCCGGCTCTTCTACGCGGAGGGGCTGCACTCGGTCGGCATCGACCGGATCGTCGCCGAGGCCAAGGTGACCCGCGCGACGCTGTACCGGCACTTCCCCAGCAAGGACGATCTGGTCGTCGCCTACCTCACCGCCGCGGACGAGCTGATCCGCGCCCAGATCGAATCGGTGCGCCAGGCCGGGCACTCCCCCGCCGACACCGTGCGCGCGGTCGCCGGGACCATCGCCGACAGCATCCGTTCGGATGGGTTTCGCGGGTGCGCCTTCCTCAACGCCGCCGCCGAGTACCCCGCGCCCGACCACCCGGTCCACCGCGCCGTCCTGACCCACCGGCAGTGGTTCCTCGACACGATCACCGAGCTGATGGCCGCCACCGGCGAATCCGAACCCGAGCCGCACGCCAGGCACTTCGTCATGCTGCGCGACGGCGCCATGGCCGCCGGCTGCCTCGCCGACCCGGAAGCGGTCTGCGAAACCTTCCTCCTCGGCGTCGAAGGAATCCTCAAGTACCGCGACGCCTCCGTGGTGGACCAGGCTACGGTCACGACCCGCCGACGCCGCCGCCCGGCGCGGGCGTCAACCTGAGGACTGCCCGCCCGGACCGGCCTGCCGGAGGTCCCGCGTGCCCGCCGCCGGCTTCGGCAGCCAAAGGCTGAGCGAAACTCCCCGGACGTACCCGCCAGCCCTCACACGGAACCCGACCTCGGCAGCCAAACGCCGAGCGGAACTCCCCGAACGCGCCCGCCAAACCCCCACACGGAACCCCGCCTCGGCAGCCGAAAGGCTGAGCAGAACCTCCCGGACGCGTCCGCCAGACCTTCACACGGAAACCCGGCCTCGGCAGCCAAACGCTGAGCGAAACGCCCCGAACGCGCCCGCCAGACTCCCAGGCGAAGCGTCGCTCAGCGCTCGTCGATCCGGATCGTGTGCATCGCGGCCTCCTCGGCCGACGCGCCGGCTCCGTCGACGCCGATGTCGCGCGCGTAGAGGTCCACCTCCGCCTCACCGTCGGCCAGCGCGATCAACCGGCCGGTCCGCGCGTCGCCGACCTCGTCGTCCAGCAGTTCGCCGTCCGTGTCGTACGTGTCGCCGAGGCCGTCACCCTCATCGGATTCGGACTCGGCCACCTCGCGCGCCAGCCGCTCGGACAGCCCCTCGCCCGTCGCCTCCTCGCGCGCCGTCGTGCCCCAGCCCTGCGAGGCCCACGGCCGTTCCGCCGCCGAGTAGCCCTCGTCCAGCGGGTCGTCCGGCCCCCTGGTGTCCAATGTGTCCGACGCGTCCAGTTGCTCGTAGACGTCGTCGTCGATCTCGTCGCGGTCCATGGTGCGCTCCCGTTCGTGCAAGCCTGCGCACAGCATCGCACGAACGGGAGCGCGGGCATCAGGGCGTCAGGATCGCGCGGCCCCGGATGCGACCCGCGTCGAGGTCGTCGATCGCGTCCTGGAACCGCTCCAGCGGGTACTTCGTGGTGTGCAGCCGCACCTTCCCCTGCGCCGCGAGCACCATCAGCTCGCACAGGTCGGTGTAGGAACCGACCAGGTTGCCGATGAAGTTGATCTCCGTGGAGATGATGTCGATCGTCGGCACGTCGATGTTCTCGCCGTACCCGACCACGTGGTAGTCGCCCGCCCGGCGCAGCATCCCGACCCCGTCGCGCGTCGCGCCGCCCTCGCCGACGAAGTCCAGCACCACCTCGGCCCCCGCGCCGCCGGTCAGGTCCAGCACCTCCTCCACCTGCCGCCCCTCGGCGACGACCCCGTGGTCCGCGCCGATCGACACGGCCAGCTTCACCGCGTCCGGGTTGCGGTCGACCACGATCAGCTCGGCCGCGGTGAGCGCCTTGAGCACCTGGATGCCGATGTGCCCGAGCCCGCCCGCGCCGATCACCACGCACCGGTTCCCCGGCCGCAACCGCCGCGCCGCCTTGGCCGCCGCGTGGTAGGCGGTGAGCCCGGCGTCGGCCAGCGCGGCGACGTCGGCCGGCTCCAGCGAGTCGTCGATGCGCACCACGCTGCGCGCCGAGGTCTTCAGGTACTCGGCGTACCCGCCGTGCGTGTCGATGCCCGGGAACGCGCTCGCCGAGCAGTGCACGTCGTCCCCGGACCGGCACGCGGCGCACAGCCCGCAGGTGATCAGCGGGTGCACGATGACCTTGTCGCCCTCCGCGACGTTGGTGACCGCGCTGCCGACGGCGTGCACCCAGCCGGCGTTCTCGTGGCCGATCGTGTAGGGCAGGGTGACGCCGGACTTCTCCGCCCACTGCCCTTCCAGGATGTGGATGTCGGTGCGGCACACCCCGGCGCCGCCGATCTTCACGACGACGTCCCAGGGCCCGGTGACCTCCGGCTCCGGCACCTCGGTCATCCGCAGGTTCTCGTGGTAGCCCACGACCTGTACTGCCTTCACGACACCTTCTCCTTCACGGGTGACTGGTCCGCCGCCGACTCCGGGTAACGCGTCCGGAGCAGGCCGCGGCAGAAATGGGCGTTGCCGTCGATCGAAATGCGGATGGACCGCGCGAACTGCAGCCGCAGCGGCACTTCCTCGCGCGGGTAGCGGTTGCCGTCGTCGTCGACGAGCGCGAACGCCGACGGCTCGGTGCTCAGGCCGAGCGCCTCGCGGCGGCGCAGCAGCGCGGTCGTCGCCGGGCCGGGCGGCAGATCGCCGAGGACGACGTCGTGCAGCTCGTCCTCGGGCAGGCCCGCCCGCAACATCGCGGTGAGCACGCGTTCCATCGCCGCGGTGTGCGCCTTGCGGCGGAACGTGGCGCGCAGCTCCGCCAGGCTCTCCTCGGCCTCGTGCCCGAAGGTGCCGCGGTAGCCGGCGTCCGCGGCGAGCCCGCGGTTGATCAGGTCCGAGTCGTGGTGGTCGTCGAGGAACACCGCGACCTCGCCGATGCCCGGAAGCGCGGACAACGCGTCCTTGGCGTCGGAGGCCATCAGGTAGGCGAAGTTCGGCGAGCAGAACGACGTCGGCAGCCGCAGGTGCACGGTCACGGCGGATCCGGACACCTCCAGGGACCGCACGAACCCGAGGTCGGTGATGGGTTCGTCCAGCTCGGGGTCGATCACGGTGTCCAGCGCGCGGCGGGCCTGTGCTTCGGTGACCATCACGCCACCGCCACGGCCTGCGGCTCCTCACGCGGGAGCTGCAGCTCGGCGGGGACCGGGATGTCGTACATCGCGGCCGCGTTGAGCCCGAGGATCTTCTTCTTCTGCGCGGTGGTCAGCGGTGCGTACTCGGTCATGTCCTCCGGGATCTGGAAGTCGACGAACCGCTCGACCAGCCACCGCGGCGTCCAGAGCGCGTAGTCGCTGGAGAACTGGATGCGGTTCTCGTCCAGCCAGTACAGCAGTTCGCCGATGATCTGCGCGAAGTACCGCGGCCGGGTGTGGATGAACGGGATCGCGACGGCGAGTCCGGCGTGGACGTTGGGCTCCTGCGTGGCGATCCAGCAGAAGTCCTCCAGCCGCGGCAGGCCGCAGTGCTCGACGACGAAGTTCAGGTCGGGGAAGTCGGTGGCGACCTTGTCGATGTCGGCGACGTCGAAGGCGTCCCGGTCCAGCGGCCGGATCGTCGGTCCCTTGTGGACGTGGATGTTGCGGATGCCCAGTTCCTGCGCGGCTTCCAGGTACTTGTAGGACCAGGGATCGTCCAGTTTGTATCCGCGGGAATCGCCCTGCCATTCGGCGGTGTAGAGCTTGACGCCCTTGAGGCCGAACCGTTCCGTGTCGCGGCGCAGCTGGTCCAGCCCGGCCTGCTCGAAGCGCGGGTCCCAGAAGTGGTTGTAGGTCAGCTTGTCCGGGTGGGCCTGGGCGAGCGCGAAGGCCTCCTCGGTCTGGCCGAAGCCGCGCTCGTAGAAGGCGCCCAGGTGGGCGGGCTGGAAGATGGCGTGGTCGACGTAGCCGTCTTCGAACAGGTCCTTCATCAGCCGCGCGCCGCCCTGGTAGAGGTAGTCCTCGTAGGGCCACACCTCGGACTCCGGGCTGAGGTTGCGGTGGTAGTCGTAGAAGCAGTCGATGAACTGCTTGCCGTGGATGTTGCGCTGGTTCTCCGGGCGGGCGTCCCACAGCGCGATGTGGGCGTCGACGATGAAGTAGTTCTCGCCGTCCTTGGTGTACATCAGTCCGGGTCCTTCCGACGTGGCGACCGTGGCACGTGCACCGGTGACGGTAGGTAGCCGGGCGCCGCGGCGGGCCCGCGTGGCGTCTCAATATGAGACAGTCGGACGACCTGCCTGTCCGGCGCGGCGCGGTAGCCTCGCCGGAAGACGCAACGATGCGGACGGGAGGTCGCCGATGGTGGATCAGCGGGCGGTCCTGCCGCCCCGGCTGGCCGCGTCCTGGCAGCGCAGCAGGCAGTACGGGGTGTCACCGGAGACGGTGCGGCCGGCGTTCACCGGCACCGTCGACCACGATTCGCTGTTCTTCGAGTGCGGCCAGGAGGTGCTCTCCGGCCTGCACACCACCCTGGCCAACGAACCGGTCAGCCTGATGCTCACCGACAGTGACGGCCTGGTGCTGAGCCGGCTGTGCGACGACAGCACCATCCTCCGTTCGCTGGACCGCGTCCACCTGGCGCCGGGCTTCTCCTACGCGGAGCGCGACGCCGGCACCAACGGGCTCGGCCTCGCGCTGGCCGACCGCGCCCCGTCGCTGGTGTCCGCCGAGGAGCACTACTGCACGGGCCTGTGGGGCTACACGTGCGCCGCCGCGCCGGTGCTGGAGCCGGGCACGAACCGGCTCATCGGCAGCGTCAACCTGACCACGTGGTCGAAGTCGTCGAAGGAGCTGCTGCTCGCGCTGGCCCAGGCCGCGGCTGGCAACACGGCGGCGCTGATGCTCGCCCGGTCGCACGGCCACCTCGCGCCGCCGGGCCCGCGTGGCGAGGTGTTCCGCGTCTACTCCGACCGGCTGCCCGACGTCGCGGCGAACCTGTCGACCGTATGGTCCGACGCGCTCGCCGAGGCCCGCGCGGCAATGGAGCACGGCCGCGTGGTGTGCGTGACCGGCGAGCCGGGCAGCGGGAAGGCCGCGCTGGCGTCGATGGCCCGCCGGTCGGTGCGCCCGCGGGAACGCGTCCTCAACGCCCGGCCGCCCGCGCCGCAGGACGCGGCGTCGTGGCTGGCGCTGTGGACGCCGGAGGTGGGCAAGGCCGACACGTGCGTGATCCTCTCCGGCGCCGACGCGCTGCCCGCCTACGCGGCGGAGGAGCTGGCCGCGCTGTTCGCCGGGGCGCGCGGCGGGTTCGTGATGACGGCCGCGGACCACGCGGGCGTGCCGGACGCGCTGCGGGCCCTGGTCGACGCGGTGGTCGAGGTGCCGGCGCTGCGGTACCGGCCGGACGACGTCCTCCCGCTGGCCGGGCACTTCGCGCGGGAGAGCCGCGGCCGCCCGGTCACCTTCACCCCGGCCGCGTCGCGGGCGCTGACCGCCTACCCGTGGCCGGGCAACGTCCGGCAGCTGCGGCAGGTGGTGCGCGAGGCGGTGGCGCGGGCCGACGTCGTGGACACCCGGCACCTGCCGCCGGAGGTGTTCACCAGCCCCGGCCGCCGCCTGACGCGGATGGAGGCCGTGGAGCGCGACGAAATCGTGCGCTGCCTGACCAAACCGGGCACGACGGCCGCGCAGGTGGCGTCGATGCTGGGCATGAGCCGCGCCACGGTGTACCGCAAGATCGCCCAGTACGGGATCAAGGTGCCGCGCCGGTAGGTACGCTCCCGCGTCATGCCCACCGAACGTCCCGAGATCCCGACCGTCGGCGGTGAACGCGAACTGCTGCGCGCCCACCTCGAATACCACCGCGCCACGCTGGCCTGGAAGTGCGACGGACTGTCCGATGCGGACCTGCGCAAGCAGTCGATGCCGCCGTCGACGCTGTCGCTGCTCGGGCTGGTGCGGCACATGGCCGAGGTCGAGCGCGCGTGGTTCCGGCGGACGATCAACGGGGAGACCGAGCTGCCGCTGGTGTGGTCGGACGAGGGCGACTTCCAGGTGGCCTACGACGCGCGGGAGTCGACGCGGTCGGAGGCGTTCGCGGCGTGGCAGGCCGAGGTCGAGCACGCGCGGCGCATCGAGGCGGCGGCCGGGTCGCTCGACCTGGTCGTGCACTCGCCGCGCTGGGGCGCCGACGTGTCGCTGCGCGCGGTGATGCTGCACATGATCCACGAGTACGCCCGGCACAACGGGCACGCGGACTTCCTGCGCGAGGGCGTCGACGGGGTCACCGGCGCCTGACGTGCGAACCGCGCCGCGGCGCGGTAGGTGTGGTGTCGTGGACCCGGCACAGGCATTGCGGCAGATCGCGTTCGAGCTGGAGCGCGCGGGCGCGCCGACCTACCGGGTGCGGGCGTTCCGGCGCGCGGCGGCCGTGGTGGCTGGGTTGCCGCCGGACGAGCTGGCCGAGCGGGTCCGGCTCGGCACGTTGAAGGCGCTGCCGGGCATCGGTCCGGCGACGGCGCAGGTGGTGGAGCAGGCGTGCGCCGGTGAGCAGCCGGACTACCTGGCGAAACTGCTCGCGGAGGCCCCGGAGCCGGACCGGTCGGGGTTGCGGGGCGCGTTGAAGGGCGACTGCCACACCCATTCGGACTGGTCGGACGGTGGCAGCCCGATCGAGGAGATGGCCGAGGCGGCGCGCGCGCTGGGGCACGAGTGGATCGCGCTGACGGATCATTCCCCGCGGCTGACGGTGGCGAACGGGTTGTCGGCCGAGCGGTTGCTGCGGCAGCTCGACGTGGTCGCGGAGCTGAACGAGAAGCTCGCGCCGTTCCGGATCCTGACCGGCATCGAGGTCGACATCCTCGAGGACGGTTCGCTCGACCAGCGGGACGACCTGCTGGAGCGGCTGGACGTGGTGGTGGCGAGTGTCCATTCGAAGCTGCGGATGCCGTCGGAGCCGATGACCGAGCGGATGCTGGCGGCGGTGCGGAACCCGCTGGTGGATGTGCTGGGGCACTGCACGGGGCGGATGGTGATGGGCCGCGGGCGCCCCCAGTCGGAGTTCGACGCCGAGCGGGTGTTCGAGGCGTGTCGCGAGAACGGGACCGCGGTGGAGATCAACTGCCGCCCGGAGCGCATGGACCCGCCCGACGACCTGCTCGCGATGGCCGCCGGGATCGGGTGCGTGTTCACCATCGACACGGACGCGCACGCCCCCGGGCAGCTGGACTGGCTGGGGAACGGGACGGTGCGCGCGGAGGCCGTGGGCATCGGGCCGGAGCGCGTGCTGAACACGCTGAGCGCCGCGCAACTGGGCGGCTGACGGACGCTGGTCGCGTCCGGCGTTTTCACGCCTGTTCGGTGATCGGAACCGCTACCCTGAGCGCGGATTCGATGGGGAGGAACCTGACGTGAACAGCTACGACACGGGCGGACTCAGCATCGGCGCCGCGATCGGGGTCTCGCTGGGCAGCCTGGCGTTCGCGGTGCTGATGGTCGCCGCCATCTGGCGCGTGTTCAGCAAGGCGGGCCAGCCCGGCTGGGCGGCGATCGTCCCGATCTACAACACGATCGTGCTGCTGCGCGTCGCCGGGCGGCCGTGGTGGTGGATCCTGCTGATGCTGATCCCGCTGGTCAACGTCGTGCTGCTATTCATCGTCTACATCGACCTGGCGCGCTCGTTCGGCCGCGGCACCGGGTTCGGGGTGCTGATGGTGTTCTTCCCATTCATCTTCCTGCCCATCCTGGGGTTCGGCAGCGCGCGCTACCTCGGCCCGGCGGGCGGGCAGCCGCATCCCGGGGGTCCGCAGCCGGGCGGTCCGCGCGGGCCACAGGCGTATCCCGGCCAGCCTTACCCGGGCCAGCAGAGTCCCGGGCAGCAGTACCCCGGAGCGGCGGGGCCGTACCCGGGACAGCAGCAGTACCCGGGACAGCCGCACCCCGGGCAGCAGTACTCCGGCCCGCAGCATCCCGGGCAGCAGCATTCCGGCCAGCAGTACCCGGGTCAGCAGCATCCCGGGCAGCCGTACCCAGGCCCGCAGTACCCGGGGCAGCAGCCGCCGCGGTAGCCCGGCCCCACAGCCTCGCGGACGTCGCCCCCCTTGCGGCGTCGTCCCATCCGCCCGCGCACACCCACGGTCTCCGGTGCCATCCCATCCACCAGCGCGCACCACACGCTCCTCCGGCGCCACCCCATCCGCCCGCGCACACCACACGCCCCTTCCGGCCCCTCGCCTCCGCCCCTTCGGCCCGCCGCGCTCGCGCGGCTCGCCGCACCCTCACGCTCCCCTGCACCCCCTCCGCGGCCCGCCGCCTCCGGCGGCCTCCGCGGCACCGCCCCATCACCCCACCCCCGCTCACCATCAGCGCCTGGCCCCTCCGCGCCCTCGCCACCCAGCCCCTCGGCCCACCGCGCTCGCGCAATCCACCGCGCCCCCTCGGCCCTGCGCCCTCCCAACCCTCCGCAACCTCGACCCGCCGCACCTCGGTCCAACGCTCCCCCAACCCAGCACCGCCCCCACGACCCGCCGCGTGGTCGCGGCCCGCCGCGTCTCTCACCCGACTGCACCCCTCGGCCGCCGCCCCATGCCCTCCGCGCCCCCCCCGGCCCGCCGCCCCCGGCGGCGGCCCCCCGGCCCACCGCCCCCGGCCGGCCTCCGCGGCACCGCCCCTTGCCCCTCCGCCCTCCCCGCCTCCACAGCACCACCCATCCCAACCCACCACCCCTCGCCCCTCCGCGCTCCCCCGGCCCGCCGCCTGCGGCGGCCTCCCCCGCCCAAGCCATCCCCGGCCCCTCTGCGCAGCTCACCCGCCCGCACCCGCTGCCGTGCGCGTCATCCGCGCGCGTGTCACCGTGATGATGTGCTGACCGTGCTGCTGGCCGTGCTCGCCGCCGTCGCGAACGCCGCGGGTGCCGTTCTCCAGCGGGCCGGGGCGCGGAAGCAGCAGGGCAGCGACCTGGACGTCGGCGCGCTCAAGGGGCTCGTCCGGACCCCGGTGTGGGTCGCGGGGGTCGTCGTCATGCTCACCGGGCTCGTGTTGCAGGCGGCGGCGCTCGCGACCGGGCCGATCGTCCTCATCCAGCCGATCATGGTGTCCGAGCTGGCGGTCACGCTCGTCCTAGCGGGGCTGGTCTTCCGCACCCGCCTCGGCATCCGGGACTGGGTCGCCGCGGTCGGGATGGCCGTCTCGGTCGGGCTGCTGCTGTTCGCGCTCGCCCCGGGCGGTGGGGACACCCGCGGCGTCTCGGCGCTGGAGTGGCTGCTCGGCTGCGCCGTGACGATCACCTGTGTGGCCGTGCTGTTCGTGGCGGGCAAGCGGGACGAGACCACCCACAGCGCGGCCTTCCTCGGCGCGGCGGCGGGGTTGTGGTTCGGGTTCACCGCGGTCCTCATGGCCGGGGTGACCGCGGCGCTCACGGCGGGCGGCGTGCCGGGGTTGTTCAAAGCCTGGCAGACCTACGCGATGCTCGTCGCCGGGCCGGCCGGGTTCTTCCTGCTGCAGACAGCACTCCGGGCCGGGCGGCTCGTCGCCGCCCAGCCCGGGCTCGTCCTGGCCAACCCGCTCGTCGCGCTGGGCTGGGGCCTGCTGGTGTTCGGGGAGCACGTCCGCGGCGGGCCGTGGATCGCGCTGGAACTGGTGGCCGCCGGCGGCCTGGCCGGGTGCACCGTGCTGCTGGCCGGATCGCCGCTGCTGCGCGACGAGGACCCGGCCCCGCAGCCCGCCTGACTCACACCCCGGCCGGGACGCGCTCCACCCGCTCGGCGGCGCGGCGCCGCAGCAGGCCGCTCAGCGCGAACCGGCCCGGGCCGGCCACCGCGATCAGCAGGAACACCCACGCGTACAGCGCCGCGGTCTCGCCCATGTTCTGCAGCGGCAGCAGGGCCAGCGGCTGGTGCACGGTGAAGTAGGCGTAGGCCATCGCGCCGGAGCAGATCAGCGCCGCGCCCCGGGTGCCGAGGCCGAGCATCACCAGCACCCCGCCGCCCAGCTCGATGACGCTCGCCCACCAGGCCGGCCACGCCCCGAGCGGCGCGCCGGCGCCCTGTCCGTCCATCCCGCCGAACGCGCCGAACCCCTGCAGGCCATGAAAGGCGAACAACAGTCCGACCACTATGCGGACGACGCCCAGGACGACGGGGGTGAGCTGGGTCTGCGAAACCGGAATGCGAGCCATGATCGATCCTTCCTCCGAAGTTGCTGTCATCAACACGTCGAAGGAACCCGGGCCGGATCGACAACTCGCCCCGATTATTTTTCCGGCGAGGTCACCACTGCTGCGGCGGCGGGCCGTAACCCGGCGGCGGCGCCTGGTAGGGGCCGGGCTGCTGCGGCGGGCGCTTGCCCCACTCGCACCAGCGCGCGGTGAGCGGCACCAGGGCGAGGACCAGCGTGGCGATCGCGGGCGACAACACGGCCAGCAGACCGCCGACGCCGCCACCGATCGCCGCCGCGCTGTCGAATTCGCTGCTGAACCGGTCGTCCGAGGACAGCACGATCAACGCGACGAGGCCCTGCACGATGTGCAGCGCGCTGCCCGCGGCGACGAGCCAACGGCCCGCGGACTTGCGCAGGAACAGCAGGATCGCGCCGGGCAGCAGGGTGGCGAACTCGATCAGGTACACCGTGCCCTGGAAGATCACGAGCCACTTGAGGTCCTCGACCACGTCGTCGAGGACGCCGAAGTTGGCGATCCCGATGGCGACGCCCCACAGGGCGCCGAGGACGGCGAGCACCCCGGCGGTGATCGCGGTGCCACCGCTGGGCGGCTGCTGGACGGAGTACTGCTCGCCCGGGTAGGGCGGGGGCGCGGCCGGGTACTGGCCCGGCTGGGGCGGGTACGTCATGGGAACCTTCCGATCGGACTTGACCGGCGTGATCCAAACAGACGAGCCGCCCGCGCGTGGCGGAAGTGACCGATTCGCGACCCGGATCACCACTGCGAGTGAGGCGCCCAGGTGTACGGGCCGGGCCGCGGCGCGCACCACCGCGCGGTCGCCGGGACCAGCGCCATCACCAGCGTCACGACGGCGGGCAGGATCTGCAGGAACACGATCGCGAAGTCGCCGTGGACGTAGGACGGCCCGGCCTTGTCGACGTAGACCAGGTCGGCCAGCTCGTACCCGACGCCGGCGACGAGGGTCTGGACGACGTGCAGCGCGCTGCCGCCCACCAGCAGCCACCGCCCGGCGGCCTTCCGGGAGAACAGCAGCACCGCCCCGGTCAGCAACAGCACGAACTCGACCAGGTAGCCCATGCCGCGCATGCCGAGGACCCACTGCACGCCGGTGGCGGTCTCGTCGATCGCGGCGAGGTTCGTGACCGCGGCCGCGATCGCCCACAGGGCGCCAAGGCACCCCAGGACGCCGGCGGTGATGGCCGTGCCGCCGCGCGGCTGCCGCGGGCGCTGGAACGGACCGGACGGGGGCGGAGGCGGAAACGTCATGTGCCGACCCATCTCGCGGGGGACCGCTCCGATCACAGCAGGAGTTCCCGCCCGGTGTGGCGGAAGTGACCGATCCGGGACCTGAGTTCGACGCCTAAGATCACCCGGTGGCCCAGACCGAGCAGCAGCAGGCGTTCTTCACCGCCGACGGCGACGAGCTGGCCCCGGCTCCGGTGGCGCGCAGCTGGTGGAACCCGGAGATGATCCACGGCCGCCTGCTGGGCGGGCTCGCCGCGCGGGCGCTGGAACGCGAACAAGCCGCGCCGGGCCTGCACTTCAGCAGGCTGACCGTGGACCTGTTCCGCAACGCGCCGCTCGCCCCGGTGCGCGTCGAGACCGCGCTCGTGCGCCACGGGCGCCGCATCCGGGTCGCGGATGCCCTGGTGCACGGCGCGACGGGGCTCGTCGCCCGCGCGACGGCGGTGTTGCTGCGCAGCGGTGAGCAGCCCGCCGCGCCCGTCCCGGCCACCCCGGCCTGGGACGCGCCGCCGCCCGAGGAACTGTGGGAGCCGCGGGAACAGGGCTGGGCGATCTGGCGGTTCGACGAGCACAACCAGCCGCTGCGCACGGGCCGCGGAACCGGGCGGCGGCGGGCGTGGCTGCGTGAGTCGCGGGAACTGGTCGAGGGCGAGGCGCTGTCGCCGTTCGTGCGGGCCGCGCTGGCCGCCGACACCGCGAGCCCGCTCGCCCACGCCAGCGCCGGGAGCCTGGACTTCATCAACGCCGACTACACGTTGTCGCTGAGCCGCTTGCCGCTGTCGGACGCCATCGGACTGGAGTCCTCGGGTCACCTCAGCGAGGACGGGATCGCCGTCGGGCACTGCACCCTGCACGACACCGCCGGGCCGATCGGGTTCTGCCTCACCACGGCGGTCGCGAACCCGGGCCGCAAGGGCTGACAGTCCCGTTTGGGCGGCCGACCGTCGGGAATCCCGACCGGATCACCGATGGGAGGCTCCCATGAACGGCAACGCGAACAACCAGCCGGAGTCGGCGCCGGGGATCCCGGAGTCCGATCCGCCGCAGGGCGGCCCGAACGCCGACAACGACACGCCCAACCCGGCCGACCTCGCACCCGGCTTCGGCGGCACGTCCCGCACCCGGCCGCTGAGCACCGAGGAGGAGGACCAGACCGGCAACGGCTCGTGACCGGATCGGTCCGGACTCCGGCCTGATCCAGCCTGCCGTCGCCGGCGCCGGAACCGCAGACTCGACGGCATGAACGAAGCACTCGTCGTCGTGGACATTCAGGAGTCGTTCCGGCAGCGGCCGGGCTGGCGGCTCACCGCGAACCCCGCGGTGGCGGAACGGGCGGCCCTGCTCGCCGAGCACACGCGCGCACGCGGCGGGCTCGTGTGCTGGGTCCTGCACAGCGAACCCGGCAGCGGCACGGTGTTCGACCCCGCGCTCGGCCACGTCCGGCTGATGGACGGGCTGACGCCTGCCGAGGGCGAGCCGCTGCTCACCAAGACCGCGCACAACGCCTTCACCACCACGAACCTGCAGCAGATCCTGGTGTCGCGTGGAATCCGGCGGCTCACCGTCTGCGGCATCCGCACCGAGCAGTGCTGCGAGACGACCGCCCGGCTGGCGTCCGATCTGGGCTACGACGTCACCTTCGTGACCGACGCGACGACCACCGACCCGATCCCGCACCGGGACGCCCCTGCCGGGCGCACGCCGGAGGAGATCCTCGCCGATCCGCGCACCCTCGGCACGGACGAGATCATCGCCCGCACCGAGTACGCGCTGGCCGGACGGTTCGCCGCGATCCGCGGCGTCGCCGAGCTGACCGGAGTGGGCGTAGGCTGACCGGATCGTGACCCGTGTGGCCTTCGTGCTCCTCCCCCGCCTGCACTTGCTGGACCTCGCCGGGCCCGCGCAGGTGTTCTCGACAGCCCGCGACCTGGGGCTGGACTACGTGCTGGCCTACCTCGGTGAGCGCGCGACGGTGGAGACGGCGCAGGGCGTGCCGGTGACGGCGGAGCGGGACTGGCCGGACCTGTCCGCAGGCGATCTGGTGGTCGTCCCGGGGTGGCGGTCGCCGCGGCTGACGGCGGCGCCGCTCAGCGCGGCGGGGCTGGCGTGGGTGCGGGCGCACCACGAGCGGGGCGGCACGGTGGCGAGCGTGTGCTCGGGCGCCGACGCGCTGGGCCGGGCGGGCCTGCTGGACGGCCGCCGCTGCACGACGCACCACGAGCTGCAGGACGAACTCGCGGAGCGCTACCCGGCGGCGACGGTGGTGCGGGACGTGTTGTTCGTGGTCGACGACCGGGTGGTGACGTCGGCCGGGATCGCGAGCGGCATCGACCTGGCCCTGCACCTCGTTGCTGCGCGGCACGGCCCGGCGGTGGCGGCGCGGGTGGCCAGATCGATGGTGGTGTACGCGCGCCGCAACGGCGACGAGCAGCAGGCCAGCGCGATGCTGCGGCACCGGTCGCACGTCAACGACACCGTCCACCGCCTCCAGGACCTCATCGACGCGCGGTTCGCCGGCCCGCTGAAACTGGCCGAACTGGCGGCCGCGGTGGGCTGCAGCGAGCGCACGGTGACGCGCCTGTTCACCCGCGCGACCGGGCTGACCCCGTTGCGGTACCAGCAGATGCTGCGGCTGGAACGCGCCGAGCACCTGATCGGCCACGGCTCGACGGTGGAAGCCGCCGCGCGGGCCGTGGGTTTCGAGGACGCCCGCATGCTGCGCCGGCTCCGCGCGCGCACCGGTCGCTGAACCGGGGGACCTCCGGCTCCGCGGCGGCGTGCCGGTGCCAAGATGGCGATCTTGGGGGACGTGGCAGGGGGCCGCGTCGTGACTGGGGGACACGATGACGGCGCTCGGCCACGCACGACTCACCCACGCCCGCCTGCGCTGGATCACCCGTGCCGCCGCCGCGGTCCTCCTCCTCACCACGGTCGGCTGGGTTCTGCTGTTCCAGGGCTTCCTCGACCTGCACGTCTACCGCACCGGCGGCTTCGCCTGGCGCACCGGCACCGCGCTGTACGAGCCGGGCTTCGCGGCTCTCGTGCCGGGCATGCCGCTGCCCTTCACCTACCCGCCGTTCGCCGCGATCCTCTTCGCGCCCGTCGAGCTCCTGCCGTGGCACGTGGCCAAGTTCGCGATCAGCCTCGCGTCCGCGGCCGCCCTCGCGGTCACCACCACGATCACCGCCCGGCGCGTGATCGCCGACCGCGCCGCCGCGGACGCCCTCGGCATGTCGGTGGCCGTCCTGTGGGCCCTGTTCGAGCCGGCCCGGCAGACCATCGGGTTCGGGCAGATCAACCTGATCCTGATGGCTCTGGTCGCCGCCGACTGCCTGCTCCCCCGCACCCGCTGGCCCCGCGGTCTCCTGGTCGGCGTGGCCGCGGCGATCAAGCTCACCCCGGCCGTCTTCGTGCTGCTGTTCCTCCTCCGCGGCCGCTACCGGGCCGCCGCCACCGCCGTCGCGTCCTTCGCCACGTGCGGGCTCGCCGCCCTGCTGCTCGCGCCCCGCGACTCGGCGCAGTACTGGCTGCACACCCTCTTCGACCCGGAACGCATCGGCGGCCTCGCCTACGCCTTCAACCAGAACATCCAGGCCGTCCTGGTCCGCCTGCTGCCCGCGAGCACCCCGCTGTGGGCCGTGCTCGCCGCCGCGGTGATGGCATTGGCCGCGGCCGCCGCGCGCCGTGCCCGCGACGACGTCACCGCCCTGCTCGCCATCGCCGCCGGCGGGCTCCTCGCGTCGCCAGTGAGCTGGTCGCACCACTGGGTCTGGGTCCTGCCCGCCGCCGTGGCCGTGCTCGTCCGCGCCCCGCGCTGGACCCCGGTCCTGCTGGTCTTCGCCGTCGGGCCGCACTCGTGGCTGCCGCAGACCCACGACCTCGAGATGCACTGGACGTGGTGGCAGCACCTGCTCGGCTCGTCCTACGTGCTGGTGACCATGGTCGCGCTGTATAGGTCGTTATACGCCGGGAATTCCACTCCGGCCGGAATCGTTGAACAAGACGGCCGCCGGTTTCGCCCGTCCCGATCTGGCGACACCGGCGGCCCTGGTACCGGCACCGCGCGCCCGGTAGCGTCCGGGAAGTCCGAGGACGTGATCAACACGGTGAGGTGAGACGGTGCCGTCCCTGCTCGTCGCGAACCGGGGCGAGATCGCCGTCCGGATCATGGGAACCGCCGCCGGACTGGGCTTCCGCACCGTCGCCGTGTACCCCGAGGACGACGCCGAGTGCGCCCACGTCACCCGAGCCGACCACGCGGAACGCCTCGACGGCACCTACCTCGACGCGGCCGCGATCGTGGCCGCCGCGCAGCGCACCGGCTGCGATTTCCTCCACCCCGGCTACGGTTTCCTCGCCGAGAGCCCCGAACTCTCCCGCCGCTGCGCCGAGGCCGGAATCCGCTTCGCCGGACCGTCCCCGGAAGCCCTCGAACTGTTCGGCGACAAGACCCGAGCCCGCGCACGCGCCCGTGAGCTGGGCATTCCCGTCCTCGCGGGCACCGACGGCCCCACCGACCCGGCCACGGCCGAGGCGTTCTTCGCCGAGCACGGCGCCGTGATGGTCAAGGCGCTGGCCGGTGGCGGCGGCCGCGGCATGCGGCCGGTGACCGACGCCGCCGACCTGCCCGCCGCGCTGCGCCGGTGCGCCTCCGAGGCCGCGGCCGCGTTCGGTGACGGCTCGGTCTACCTCGAACGACTCCTCCCCCGCGCCCGCCACATCGAGGTGCAGATCGCCGCCGACGGCGAGACGGTGCTCGCGCTCGGCGACCGGGACTGCAGTCTCCAGCGACGACGCCAGAAGCTCGTCGAGATCGCGCCCGCGGCGCTTGACTGGGACCTGCGAAAGCGTTTGCACCAGGCGGCCACCGCGCTCATCGGGTCCACTGTGTACCGCGGCCTGGCCACTGTGGAGTTCCTGGTCGACGGCGGTGAATTCGTGTTCCTGGAGGTGAACCCGCGGCTCCAGGTCGAGCACACCGTCACCGAGGAGGTCACCGGGCTCGACCTGGTCGAGATCAGCCTTCGCCTCGCCGCGGGCGAGTCGCTGGACCGCACTGTCCCCGAGCCGCGCGGGGTGGCGCTCCAGGCCCGCGTCAACACCGAAACGGTGCGGCCGGACGGCACCGTGTTGCCCGGCGGCGGCGCGCTCACCGCGTTCCAGCCGCCCACCGGGCGCGGCATTCGTGTGGACACCCACGGCTACCCGGGCTACGCGGGCAACCCGCGCTACGACTCGTTGCTGGCCAAGGTGATCGTGACCGGACCCGACCTCGCCGCGGCCGCCGCACGGGCCCGCCGCGCGCTCGGCGAGTTCGCCGTCGCCGGACCGCCGACGAACCTCGCCCTGCTCCGGGCGCTGCTGGCCGAACCGCTCGACGCGGTCGACACCACGTTCGTGGACCGCCGCCTGCCGGACCTGGTGGACAAGATCACCGGACCGGCCGCCGCGCCGGGCACGGTCACCGCGCCGCAGCAGGGTGTCGTGGTGCAGGTGTGCGTGGCCGAGGGCGAGACCGTCACGGCCGGTGCGGAACTCGTCGTGCTCGAAGCCATGAAGATGGAGCACGTGATCACCGCCGAGCGGGGCGGCGTCGTGCTCGGCGTCGCGGTCAAACCGGGCGACACCGTGACCGCCGGGGCGGTGCTGGTGACCCTGCGGGAGAACGGCGACACGACCACGGCCGGCGAGGTGACCGAGGCCGACCTGGACCACGTGCGGCCGGACCTCGCGGAAACCCTGGCGCGGCACGAGATCGGCTTGGACGCCGCCCGCCCGGACACGGTGCGCAAGCGCCACTCCGCCGGGCGGCGGACCGCGCGCGAGAACGTCGCAGACCTGTGCGACCCCGGCAGCTTCACCGAGTACGGCGCACTCGCGATCGCCGCGCAGCGCCGCCGCCGGGACCTCGGCGACCTGATCCGCCGCACCCCCGCCGACGGCATGATCACCGGCACCGCGACCGTCGGCGGCCGTCCGGTCGTGGTGCTGGCCTACGACTACACCGTGCTCGCCGGCACGCAGGGCGTGCACAACCACCGCAAGACCGACCGGATGCTGCGGATCGCGCGCGACCGGAAGCTGCCGGTCGTGCTGTTCGCCGAGGGCGGCGGTGGCCGGCCGGGTGACACCGACACCTCCGCGGTGGCCCAGCTGGACGTGCCGACGTTCCGGATGGCCGCCCAGCTGGCCGGCGAGGTGCCGACGGTCGCGATCGTCTCCGGCTACTGCTTCGCCGGGAACGCGGCGCTCGCCGGGGTGTGCGACGTGGTGATCGCGACCGAGGGCAGCTCGCTGGGCATGGGCGGCCCGGCGATGATCGAAGGCGGCGGGCTCGGTGTCGTCGCGCCCGGCGACGTCGGGCCGATGCCGGTGCAGTACGCCAACGGCGTCGTCGACGTGCTGGTCGCCGACGAGGCCGAAGCGGTGGACGTCGCGCGGCGTTACCTGTCCTATTTCACCGGCCCGGCCGAGGCGGGCGAGCCGCACGACCAGCGCCGGTTGCGGCACCTGGTCCCGGAGAACCGGGTCCGCGTCTACGACGTGCGGCCGGTTCTGTCCACAGTGGCCGATCCGGGCAGCCTGCTCGAACTGCGGTCCGGGTTCGGCGCGGGGGTGATCACCGCGCTGGCCCGGATCGGCGGGATCCCGGTGGGTGTGCTGGCGAACAACCCGGGCCACCTGGGCGGCGCGATCGACGGCGACGCCGCCGACAAGGCCACCCGGTTCGTGAACCTGTGCCGCGCCCATTCCCTGCCGGTGGTGTCCTTCGTGGACACTCCCGGGTTCATGGTGGGCCCGGAGGCCGAGAAGACCGCGACCGTGCGGCGGTTCGGGGACCTGTTCGTCGCCGGGGCGCGGCTGGCCGCGCCGCTGGTCGCGGTCGTGCTGCGCAAGGCCTACGGCCTGGGCGCGATGGCGATGACCGGCGGCTCCCTGCACGCGCCCGCGCTGACCGTGGCGTGGCCGACGGGCGAGTTCGGCGGCATGGGCCTGGAGGGCGCGGTGCGGCTGGGTTTCCGCAAGGAGCTGGAGTCGATCACCGACCCGGTGGCCCGCCACGCCCGCTACACCGAGCTGGTGGCCGAGTACTACGAGCGCGGCAAAGCCCTGAGCACGGCGACGGTGTTCGAAATCGACGACGTGATCGACCCGGCGGACACCAGGGAACGGATCGTCCGCACCCTCACCGCCACCGCCTGAGCCCGGAACTGGCAACCGCGCACGGCGCCGCGAACGTGGAACTCACGCCCGCGAACGTGGGCCTCGCGCCCGCCACGTGTGGAACCCGCACCCGCAAACGCCAGCCTCGCGCCCGCCACGTGTGGGACCCGCACCCGCCAACACCAGCCCCGCACCCGCCAAGTGCGCAACCCGCACCCGCCAACACCAGCCCCGCACCCGCCAAGTGCGCAACCCGCGCCGGCGGGCGCAGAACCCGCGTCGCCGCGAGTTCTGCGCTCAGCGCCGCGAGTTCGACACTCGCGGCCGCCCACTCCACGGACAAACTCTCCGCGAGGTTGCGCGGCCGGTCCAGCACCCGCGCGAACCGGTAGGCCGGCCGAGCCGACGGCTCACCAGCGGTCGTGCACCTGCGCGCGGATCCGCCGGTCGTACAGCTCCCGCACCGCCTCCAGCGTCGGCTGCGGCAGCGGCTCCAGCCCGGCCGCCGCGGCGTTGGCGCGCGCCTGCTCCGGGGACCGGGCGCCCGGGATGACCGACGTCACCCCCGGCTGCTGGATGATCCACCGCAGCGCCGTCTGGGCCGGCGTCGCGCCGGCGGGGGCCAGCGACGAGAACTCCGCGGCCGCCTCGACGCCCGTCGCGTAGTCCACCCCGCTGAACGTCTCGCCCTGGTCGAACGCCTCGCCGTGGCGGTTGAACGTGCGGTGGTCGTTCGCGGCGAACACCGTCTCCTTCGTGTACCGGCCGGACAGCAGGCCGGACGCCAGCGGCACCCGCGCGATGATCCCGACCCCCGCCTCGGCCGCGGCGGGCAGCACCCGCTCCAGCGGCTTGAGCCGGAACGGGTTGAGGATGATCTGCACGCTCGCGGTGCCCGGCCGGGCGATCGCGGTCAGCGCCTCGTCGCAGGTCTCCACGCTCACCCCGTACGCGGCGATGCGCTTCTCCGCCACCAGCGCGTCCAGCGCGTCGTACACCGCGTCCCGCGAGTACACCGGCGTCGGCGGGCAGTGCAGCTGCACCAGGTCGAGCGTGTCCACCCCGAGGTTGGCCCGCGACCGGTCGGTCCAGGCCCGGAAGTTGTCCAGCGTGTACTCGTCCGGGTCGAGCGGCGCGCGCCGGCCCATCTTGGTCGCCACGAACACGTCCGGGTGGTCCCGCAGGAACCGCCCGATGATCTGCTCGCTGCGCCCGTCGCCGTAGACGTCCGCGGTGTCGAAGAAGGTGACACCGGCCTCGGCCGCGGCCGACAGCACCGCGAGCGCCTGCTCCTCGCCGACCTCGCCCCAGTCCGCGCCCAGCTGCCACGTGCCGAGCCCGACCACTGACACCGCCCGGCCGGTCCGGCCGAGTACCCGTTGCTCCATGCCGCCGATACTATGCGCACCCACCGACAGTCCCGCGACGGCGCGGAAACCGCCCGTGAGATCACAAAACCCCCACACCCGCGCACTTAAACTGGACCGGGTGACCACCACCCCGGCCCTCGCCCGTGCCCCGCGGATCCTCGCCCTGGCCTGCCTCGCCGCGATCGCCGGGGGCGCCGCGCTCGTGCTGCTGCTGCAGTTCCTCCCGCCCACCGACCAGATCAGCCCGGTGCGCCGCACGATCAGCGAGTACGCGCTGAGCGCCAACAAGTGGATCTTCGACGTCGCGGTCCTGCTGATCGCGGTCGGCTCCGCGGTGCTGTTCGCCGCGCACGTGCTGATGCGGGCGCTGCCGGTGCGCTCGGCCGCGGTCGTGCTGGGTGCACTGTGGACGGTGAGCCTGCTGGTGGTCGTCGCGTTCCCCAAGACCGACTGGTCCGTCGGGCCGAGCCTGGGCGGCGTCGTGCACCGCTACGCCAGCGTCGTCGGGTTCGTGTGCCTGCCGGTCGGGCTGCTGTTCGCCGCGCGCCGCATCTTCCCGGACTCGCCGGGCTGGCGCTGGGCGGCGCGGGTGCTGGCGATCGTCTCGCTGGCGTGGTTCGGGCTCATCCTCGGCGCGGTCGGCTACATGCTGGCCGGCGGCGGCCCGTGGTGGCGCACGATCCCGCTGGGCCTGGTGGAACGCCTGCTCGCGGCCACCGAACTGCTCGCGCTCGCCACGCTGGCCGTCCCGTTACTACGATCGAACCGAGCCGAGGTGACCCAGGTCACTTAGGCGCTCCGGGCCGGAGGCGAGTAGCTTTCTAAGCGCTCGCTTACCGACGCGCTCAACGACGAGGAGGAGTTCCCGTGACCGAGTCCCACTCCCGGGTCGCCATCGTGACCGGCGCCGGCCGAGGCATCGGCGCCGCGGTCGCGCGCAAGCTGGCCTCGGACGGTTTCGCTGTCGCACTGCTGGACCTCAACGAAGAGTCCGTGAAGCAGGGCGCGGAGGACATCGTCGCGGCCGGCGGCAAGGCCATCGGGGTCGCGCTCGACGTCAGCAACACCGAGCAGGTCGAGGCCGCCGTCGCCCGCGTCGCCGAGGAGCTGGGCGCGCCGACCGTGCTGGTCAACAACGCCGGCATCACCCGGGACAACCTGATCTTCAAGATGACCGACGAGGACTGGGACTCGGTCATGAACGTGCACCTCAAGGGCTCGTTCCTGATGACCCGCGCGGTCCAGAAGCACATGACCGAGCAGCGCTGGGGCCGGATCGTGAACCTGTCCAGCACCTCGGCGCTGGGCAACCGCGGCCAGGTCAACTACTCCGCGGCCAAGGCCGGCATGCAGGGCTTCACCAAGACGCTGGCCATCGAGCTGGGCAAGTTCGGCGTCACCGCCAACGCGATCGCCCCGGGGTTCATCGAGACCGACATGACCGCGGCGACCGCCGAGCGGCTGGGCGTGCCGTTCGAGGACTTCAAGGCCTTCGCCGCCAAGGAGATCCCGGTGCAGCGCGTCGGCAAGCCCGAGGACATCGCCAACACCGTGTCGTTCCTGGTCAGCGAGGGTGCGGGCTTCGTGTCCGGCCAGGTCATCTACGTCGCCGGCGGACCGAAGGACTGAGCATGCGCGTCTTCAACGGGCTGGACGAGTTCACCGCCGCGGTCGGCGAGCAGCTCGGCGCCAGCGACTGGCACACCGTCACGCAGGAGCAGGTCAACACGTTCGCCGACGCCACCGGCGACCACCAGTGGATCCACGTCGACGTCGAGAAGGCCAAGCAGGGCCCGTTCGGCGCGCCCATCGCGCACGGGTTCCTGACGCTGTCGGTCCTGCCGCTGCTCTCGGCAGCCACCTACCGCGTCGACGGGCTGAAGATGGGGATCAACTACGGCCTGAACAAGGTCCGGTTCCCGCAGCCGGTCAAGGTCGGCTCGAAGATCCGCGGGGTCGCCGAGCTGGCCGAGGTCACCGACGTGCCCGGCGGCAAGCAGGTCGTGACTCGGTGGACCATCGAGATCGACGGCGAGGCCAAGCCGGCGTGCGTGGCCGAGTGGGTCACGCGCCTGATCGCCTGACGCGCGAGCCCGCCTCCGGGCGGGCTTCCGCTACGGTGAGGACATACCGACTGGTCGGTATAGCTATCTGGACAAGGAGGCCCAGTGACCCAGCAGGACCTGCCCGGACTCGACCTCGCACGGCTGCGGGACTACCTGGACGAGCACTCCCCCGGGCTGGTCGGCGGCCCGCTGACCGGTGAGGTGGTGCAGGGCGGCCGCTCGAACCTGACCTACATCGTGGGCGACGGCACGAGCCGCTGGGTGGTCCGCAGGCCGCCGCTGGGGCACGTCCTGCCAACCGCGCACGACATGGCCCGCGAGCACCGCGTGATCAGCGCGCTCGCGGACACGCCCGTGCCGGTGCCGCGGACGATCACGCTGTGCCAGGACACCGAGGTGCTCGGCGCGCCGTTCTACGTGATGGAGTTCGTGCCGGGCACGCCCTACCGCGCCGCGAGCGAGCTGGAGGCGCTCGGGGCGCAGCGCACGAAGGCGATCGCCGAGTCGCTCATGGACACCCTGGTGGACCTGCACGCGGTCGACCCGTCCGCGGTGGGGCTGGGCGACTTCGGCCGTCCGGAGGGGTTCCTGGAGCGGCAGGTGCGCCGCTGGAAGAAGCAGCTGGACGCCTCGCGCAGCCGGGACCTGCCGGGCGTCGACGACCTGCACGACCAGCTGGCCCGCGCCATCCCGGCGTCCGGACCGGCGGCCGTCGTGCACGGCGACTACCGGCTGGACAACGTGCTGGTCGACGAGACCGACCGCATCACCGCGGTGCTGGACTGGGAGATGTCCACGCTCGGCGACCCGCTGACCGACCTGGCCCTGCTGGTGGCCTACGCCGAGCGCGGCAAGGTCAACCTGGAGATCGTCTCCAACGTCAGCACCGCCCCCGGCTACCCGGGCACGGACGAGATGATCGCCCGCTACGCGGCCCGGTCCGGGCGGGACGTCTCGGCGCTGGACTGGTACGTCGGGTTCGCGTTCTTCAAGCTCGCGGTGATCCTGGAAGGCATCTACTACCGGTTCAGCCAGGGCAAGACCGTCGGCGCCGGCTTCGACCAGATCGGCGCCGCGGTGGTCCCGCTCGTCACCCTCGGCCTCGACACCCTCAAGGACTGATCATGGATTTCACGTTCGACGCCAAGACCGAGGAGCTGCGGATGAGGCTTCTCGAGTTCATGGACTCCCACATCTACCCCGCCGAGCCGGTCTACGAGGAGCAGCTGGCCGAGCGCGAGAACGAGTGGACCTTCCCGCCGGTCGTGGAGGACCTCAAGGCCGAGGCGCGCAAGCGGGGCCTGTGGAACTTCTTCCTGCCGGGCGAGCACGGCGCGGGGCTCACGAACCTGCAGTACGCGCCGCTGGCGGAGATCACCGGCCGCAGCCCGCACCTGGCGCCGGTCGCGCTGA
Source organism: Amycolatopsis tucumanensis (assembly GCF_021654135.1). Taxonomy (GTDB): domain Bacteria; phylum Actinomycetota; class Actinomycetes; order Mycobacteriales; family Pseudonocardiaceae; genus Amycolatopsis_E; species Amycolatopsis_E tucumanensis. Next base: position 81,088 of record NZ_JAKGSD010000027.1, read on the forward strand.
ACTGCTCGGCGCCGGACACCGGGAACATGGAAGTGCTCGCGATGTTCGGCACCGAGCAGCAGCGCAAGCAGTGGCTGCAGCCGTTGCTGGACGGTGAGATCCGCTCGGCGTTCGCGATGACCGAGCCGGACGTGGCGTCCTCGGACGCGCGCAACATCGGCACCAGCATCCGCCGCGACGGCGACTCCTACGTGATCACCGGGCGCAAGTTCTACATCACCGGCGCGATGAACCCGAACTGCAAGATCTTCATCGTGATGGGCAAGACCGACCCGGACGCCGAGCCGCACCGCCAGCAGAGCCAGATCCTGGTGCCGCGGGACACGCCGGGCGTGCACGTCAAGCGCGGCATGAACGTGTTCGGCTACACCGACGGCTCGCACGGCGGGCACGCCGAGGTGGTCTTCGACGAGGCGCGGGTGCCCGCGGACAACCTGATCGGCGAGGAGGGCGACGGGTTCGCCATCGCGCAGGCCCGGCTCGGGCCCGGCCGGATCCACCACTGCATGCGCTCGATCGGCATCGCCGAGCGGGCCATCGAGATGATGTGCCGCCGCACGCTGGGCCGGTCCACGTTCGGCAAGCCGATCGCCGAGCAGGGCGTGGTGCAGGACTGGATCGCCGAGTCCCGCGTGAAGGTCGAGCAGCTGCGGCTGCTGGTGCTCAAGACCGCGTGGCTGATGGACACCGTCGGCAACCGCGGCGCGCACACCGAGATCCAGGCGATCAAGATCGCCACCCCGAAGACCGTGGAGTGGATCCTGGACAAGGCGATCCAGGCGCACGGCGCTGGCGGGCTGTCCCAGGACTACCCGCTCGCCGAGATGTGGGCGGGGATCCGCACGCTCCGCTTCGCCGACGGACCGGACGAGGTCCACAAGCGCTCGCTCGCCCACCGCGAGCTGAAGAAGTACCGATCGGAGGCCCGATGAGCACGCTGACCGCCGACGACCTGCGCGCGCGGGTGGGCGAGTTGCTCGCCGCCCACCCGCCGGCGAGCACGGACCGGCTGGAGTTCCTGCGGGCGCGGTTCGACGCCGGGCTGGCCTGGGTGCACTACCCGGCCGGCCTCGGCGGCCTGGACGCGCCGCGTGAGCTGCAGAACGTCGTCGAAGCCGAGCTGGCGAAGGCCGGCGCGCCGGACAACAACCCGCGCCGCATCGGCATCGGGCTGGGCATGGCTGCGCCGACCATCCTGCGGTTCGGCACGGAGGAGCAGAAGAAGCGCTACCTGCGTCCACTGTGGACCGGCGAGGAGGTGTGGTGCCAGCTGTTCAGCGAGCCGGGCGCCGGATCGGACCTCGCCGCGCTGGGCACCCGCGCCGTCCAGGACGGGGACGAGTGGGTGGTCAACGGGCAGAAGGTGTGGACCTCGGTCGCGCACATCGCCCGGTTCGCGATCCTGGTCACCCGCACGAATCCGGACGTGCCCAAGCACCAGGGCATGACGTACTTCATCTGCGACATGACCGATCCCGGTGTCGAGGTGCGGCCGCTGCGGCAGCTCACCGGTGAGGCCGAGTTCAACGAGGTGTTCCTGTCCGCGGTGCGGATCCCGGACGCGAACCGGCTCGGCGCGGTCGGCGAGGGCTGGAAGGTCGCGCAGACGACGCTGATGAACGAGCGCGTGGCGATCGGCGGCAACGCGATCCCGCGCGAGGGCGGCCTGATCGGGATGGTGTCGCAGACCTGGCGGGACCGTCCGGAGCTGCGCACGCCGGAGCTGCACGACCGGTTGCTGAAGTTGTGGGTGCAGGCCGAGGCGGCGCGGCTGGCCGGGACGCGGTTGCGCCAGCAGCTGGCCGTGGGCGCGCCGGGGCCGGAGGGCTCGGCGATGAAGCTGGCGTTCGCGAACCTGCAGCAGGCGCTGACCGGGCTGGAAATCGAACTGTCCGGTGAGGACGGTCTGCGGTACGACGACTGGACGTTGCGCAGGCCGGAGAAGGTCGACATGCTCGGCCGCGGGCCCGGGTACCGCTACCTGCGGGCGAAGGGGAACTCGATCGAGGGCGGCACCTCCGAGGTGCTGCGCAACATCATCTCCGAACGTGTGCTCGGGCTGCCGTCCGAGCCGCGGGTGGACAAGGACGTCGCGTGGAAGGACCTGCCGCGGTGAGCGATCTGCTGTACTCCGAGGTCGAGGAGGACCTCCGGGCGAGTGTCCGTGACCTGCTGACCGATCGGGCCGGGTTCGCGTCCGTGCTGGCACGCACGGAAAGCGCCGAGCCGTACGACCTGAAGCTGTGGCGCACGCTGGCCGCGGACCTCGGGCTGGCCGGGCTGGCGGTGCCGGAGGAGCTGGGCGGGCAGGGCGCGTCGTACCGCGAGGTGGCGGTCGTGCTGGAGGAGCTCGGGCGGTCGGTGGCGCCGGTGCCGTTCCTGGGCAGCGCGGTGCTGGCGACGGCGGCGCTGCTGGCGGCCGGTGACACCGAGCTGTTGCCGCGGCTGGCGGGCGGTGAGCTGATCGGCGCGCTGGCGGTGCCGCTGACGACGGCACCGGACGCGGGTTTCCCTGGTGGCGTGTCGGCCAACACGGAGGGCGCGCTGAGCGGTTCGGTCCGGACGGTGGCGGACGCGTCGGTGGCGGACGTGCTGATCGTGCCCGCGGTGGGCCCGGACGGCCCGGGGCTGTACGCGGTGGAGAAGGCCGGCGCGACGGTGACCGAGGTGGTGTCGCTGGACCTGACGCGGCGGCTGGCGGACGTGTCGTTCGACAACGCGTCGTCGCGGTTGCTGGCGTCGGGGCCTGGCGCGGAGGCGGCGCTGCGGCAGGCGTTGCTGGTGGGCGCCGGGTTGCTGGCGTCGGAGCAGGTCGGGGTCGCGCAGTGGTGTCTGGATGAGACGGTCGCGTACCTGAAGCAGCGCTACCAGTTCGGCCGGCCGGTGGGTTCGTTCCAGGCGCTGAAGCACCGGTTGGCGGACCTGTACCTGGAGATCGTGTCCGCCCGCGCGACGGCGCGCTATGCCGCGGACACGCTGGCTACGGGTGATGCCGATGTGCCGGTCGCGGTGGCGGTGGCGCAGTCGACGTGCTCGGCGGTCGCGCTGCACGCCGCCGAGGAGTCGGTGCAGCTGCACGGTGGTATCGGGATGACTTGGGAGCACCCGGCGCACCTGTACCTCAAGCGCGCCAAGAGCAGCGAGCTGGCGCTCGGCACGCCCGGGCGGCACCGGGCTGCGTTGGCGGGGTTGGTGAATCTGCCGCCGGCGTGAGTTGCCTGGGTTTGCAGGCTTGCGGGGATTGCGGGTTTGCGGGGGCCGGTGCCGGGTGGCACCGGCCCCCCTTTTTTGCTGGCCTGGTGGCCGTTCGCGATGGTTGGTCCAATGATGGCCAACCGCGCCCACACCAGTGGGCACCTCGCGTCGCACTAAGGGGCTCCTCGTGGCACCACGAGCGCGTCTCGCGCCCACGATCCGCGAGCCGGGACGACGCCTCAACGGCGTACAGCATCACCTCGCCCACGAACCCCGATCAGGGCCGCAGGGAATCGACCAGCAGGTCGGCGTAGTGGGCGCCGACCTCCTGCGCACTCAGCCGCCCGTCGCTGCGGTACCAGACCGCCAGGTGGTGCACCGAGCCGAAGAAGAAGTCCACCACGATGTCCGCCGGTTTGTCCGTCCGGAACACGCCCTCGCGCTGGCCCTCTTCGATCAGCGACCGGAACAGCACGTGGTAGCGCCTCCGGTCGGCGCGCACCGCTTTGCGCTTGTCGGGGCTGAGCTGGTGCATGGACTGGAAGAAGATCGTCGTGTCGTCGAGGTTTTCGATGCTGCTCACGACCACGTCCGAAGCAGCCGCGTGCAGGCGTGCGCTCACCGGCTCACCGCTGGCCACGACCTTCTCCAGCTGCTCGGTCTGCAACCGCAGGACGCGGCCGTAGATCTCGTGCAGCAGGTCGTCCTTCGAGCCGAAGTAGTGGTACATCGCGCCCTTGGTGACGCCGGCCGCGGCCACGATCTCCTGCACCGACGTGCGGTCGAACCCCCGCTCGGCGAACAACCGCGTCGCCGCCGACAGCAGCCTCGCCGGCACCGGCTCCTCGGTCATCCGCACGTCCTTCCTCGACCGGCACACAGCATATCCGCGGCCCCGGTCGCACATCCCCGGGCGATGTGCGACCGGCGCCGGCGGTCACTCCCCCAGCGCGGACTCCACCTTGCGCTGCAGCTTGTTCATCCCGCCCAGCCACCGGTCCGTCTGCGTCGCGCGGGTGGCGTAGTACTCGGCGACCTCGGGGTGCGGCAGGATCAGGAACCGGTCGTCCGCGAAGGCCTCCATCACCGTGTCGGCCACCTGGTCCGGCTCGATCGCCGAGGCGCCCATGATCAGCTGCCCGCCGACACCCGTCGCGGCGAGCATGTTCGTCCGCACCCCCTGCGGGCAGATCGCCTGGACCGTGACGCCGCGGTGCCGGTACGTCGCCGACAGCCACTCGGCGAACGCCAGCGCGCCGTGCTTGGTGACCGAGTACGGCGCGGACCCCAGGCTGGTCAGCAGCCCGGCCGCGGACACCGTCGCGAGGAACCGGCCCCGCCCGCGCTCCAGCCACCCGGGCAACAGCAGGTGAGCCGCCCGGACGTGGGCCATCACGTTGACGTCCCACGCCCGCGCCCACACCTCCTCGGGCACCTCGGGCCCGCCGTGCGGGGCGATCCCGGCGTTGGCGCAGAACAGGTCGATCGCGCCCAGCTCGTCGGACGCCCGCTCGATCAGCGCCGCCACCCCGTCGACCCCGGCCGCGTCGCCGGCGACCGCTATCCCGCCGACCTCCGCGGCCACCGCCTCGGCGGCCGGGCCGTCCAGGTCCGCCACCACGATCCGCGCGCCCGCCGCGGCGAACCGGCGCGCCAGCGCCGCCCCGATCCCGCCGCCACCGCCGGTGATGACGACCCCGGCGCCCGCCAGTTCGAAGCTCACAGCCCGCCTCCCAGGGTCACGCCGCCGTCGAGGACCACGGTCTGCCCGGTGATCCACCCGGCCTCGTCGGACAGCAGGAAGGCCACCGCGCCCGCGATGTCCTCCGGCACGCCCAGCCGCTTCATCGGGTACGCCGCGGACACCTCCTCCTCGCGGCCTTCGTACAGCGCGGTGGCGAACTTCGTCTTCACCACGGCCGGGGCGACCGCGTTGACCCGGATCTTCGGCCCCAGCTCCACCGCCAGTTCCTGGGTCAGCCGGATCACGGCCGCCTTGCTCACGCCGTACATGCCGATCCCGGGCGAGGCACGCAGCCCGGCGATGGAGGCGACGTTGACGACCGAACCGCCGTGCTCGCCCATCCACGCGTCGCGCGCGTGCCGCAGCCAGGCCAGCGGCGCGAGCACGTTGACGGCGAGGATCTTCGCGGCGGCCGTGGGGTCGATGTCGAGCACCGGGCCGTAGACCGGGTTGATGCCGGTGTTGTTGACCAGCATGTCCAGCCGCCCGAAGGTCTCGACCGTCTTCGCGACCGCCTCCTCCTGGTGCGCCGCGTCGTCGGCCTTGCCGGGCACCGCGATCGCCACGCCCGGCCCGCCCAGCTCGTTCACCGCGTCGGCGAGCGGTTCGGGCTTGCGGGCGGTGATGCACACCCGCGCGCCGCGCTGCACCAGCTCGCGGGCGATGCCGAGGCCGATGCCCCGGCTCGCCCCGGTGACGATCGCGACGCGGTCCTTGAACGAGTTCACCATCGGGCTCCTGTCTCCTGTCCACCTTGACTAAGCGCTCGCTTACAATGGGAACGGCCGGACCGCCGTGTCAAGTCTCCCGCCAGGCGGTTCCCTACTGGGAGGATTCCGCCATGACGATCTCGCTGTCCGCCGAACTCTGGCCGGAGGTGCAGCCGGACGCGGCACGGCGGCTGATGCTGGCCGGTGTCGAGTCCTTCGCCCGCCGCGGCTACCACGCGACCACGACACGCGACATCGCCAGCGCGGCCGGCATGAGCCCCGCGGCGCTGTACGTGCACTTCCCGTCGAAGGCCGCGCTGCTGTTCGCCATCAGCAAGAGCGGCCACCAGCAGACGCTCGACCTCGTCGAGGACGTCGCCAAGCGCACCGACGAGCCGAGGGAGCGGATGCGCCGCATCGTCGCCGACTTCGTGGCCTGGCACGCGCGGCGGCACACCGTGGCGCGCGTCGTGCAGTACGAGCTGCAGGCGCTGCCCGAGCAGGAGTACCAGGTGGTGGCCGACCTGCGGCGCCGCATCGAGCACCTGGTGCGGGGCGTCATCGAGGACGGCGTCGCGCAGGGGCAGTTCGTGGTCGCCGACGTCAAGACCGCCGCGCGAGCGGTCCTGTCGCTCGGCGTCGACGTGGCGCGCTGGTACAGCGAGCGCACCGGCAAGACGCCCAAGGCGCTCGGCCGCGAGTACGCGGATCTCACCCTGCGCATGCTCGGCGCTCAGCCCTGACAGCGACGGTGCCACGACGGCCACGGTACCTCACATACTAAGCGGTCGGTAACCTCGTTCCCGCGTGATCGGCGCTACCGTCACGACATGAGCGAAATCCGGCCGTTCCACCTCGACGTCCCGCAGTCCCAGCTCGACGACCTGCACGCGCGCATCGACCTGACCCGCTGGCCGGACGAGCTGCCGGGCGTGGGCTGGAGTTACGGCATCCCGCTCGGCTACGTCCAGGAGCTGACCCGGTACTGGCGCACGAGCTACGACTGGCGCGCGCACGAGAAGCGGCTCAACGAGCTCGGCCAGTTCACCACCGAGATCGACGGCCAGCGCATCTACTTCCTGCACGTCCGCGCGGCCGACGACGACGCGCTGCCGCTGATCCTCACGCACGGCTGGCCCGGCTCGGTGGTGGAGTTCCTGCCGGTGATCGAGGCGCTGTCGGCGCGGCACCACCTGGTCATCCCGGCCATCCCCGGCTACGGCTTCTCCGGCCCGACCACCGACACCGGCTGGGACGTGCCGCGGATCGCCCGCGCCTTCGCCGAGCTGATGCGCCGCCTCGGCTACGACCGCTACGGCGCGCAGGGCGGCGACTGGGGCTCGGCGATCTCGCGCCAGCTGGGGATCGACGACGCCGCCCACGTCGCCGGGGTGCACGTCAACATGCTCGGCACCGCCCCCTCCGGCAACCCCGCCGAGCTGGACGAGCTGTCCCTGGCCGACAAGGAGCGGCTGGGACGGCTCGAGCGCTACCAGCGCGAGCTGTCCGGCTACATGAAACTGCAGTCGACGCGCCCGCAGACCCTGGCCTACGCGTTGCACGACTCCCCCGTCGGCCAGCTCGCCTGGATCGTCGAGCGGTTCCAGGAGTGGACCGATTCGGACGGCACCCCGGAGGACGCCGTCGACCGGGACCTGATGCTGACCAACGTGATGATCTACTGGCTGACCGGCACGGCCGGGTCGTCGGCGCGCCTGTACCGCGAATCGGCCCGCAGCTGGGGCAAGCAGCCCGGGGTGGACGTGCCGATGGGCGTGGCGGTGTTCCCGCACGACATCGTGCTCCCCGTGCGCCGCCTCGCCGAGCGCGACCACAACATCGTGCGCTGGACGGAGTTCGACCGCGGCGGGCACTTCGCGGCGATGGAGGAACCCGACCTGTTCGCCGAAGACGTCCTGGCGTTCTTCGCTTCGCTCTAGAGTGGGCGCATGCTGAAACCCGATCCCGGCCGGCTGCTCGCCGTCGCCCGCGAAGAGGCCCTGCTCGGCAAGTCCGAGGGCGGCGTGCCGATCGGCGCGGCGTTGTTCACTGTGGACGGTGAGCTGCTCGGCCGGGGCCACAACCGGCGGGTCCAGGACGACGACCCGTCGATGCACGCCGAGACCGCGGCCTTCCGCAACGCGGGCAGGCGCCCGCACTACCGCGACACCGTGATGGTCACCACACTCTCCCCCTGCTGGTATTGCAGCGGCCTGGTGCGGCAGTTCAGCATCTCCCACGTGGTGATCGGCGAAGCCCGCACCTTCTCCGGTGGCCACGACTGGCTGGCCGGGCTGGGTGTCGGCATCACGATCCTCGACGACCCCGCGTGCGTCACGCTGATGACGGAGTTCATCGAAGAGCGCCCGGATCTGTGGTTCGAGGACATCGGGGTCGAAACCTCCTGAGGAGCTGCCATGTCACCGTCCGTTCCGCTGATCGACCTGACGTCCTGGTTCGACGGCACCGGCCGCGAACGGGTGGCCGCCGAGGTGGACCGCGCCCTGCGGGAGTCCGGCTTCCTGCTGATCACCGGGCACGGCGTGCCGGACGAGCTGCGCGCGCGGGTGCGGTCGCGGGCGCGGGAGTTCTTCGCGCTGCCCGCCGAGGTGAAGCGGCGGTACGCGGTGACGGTCGGCGGGCGCGGCTGGCTGCCGCCCGGCGTGGAGGCCAACGGCTACGCCGAGGGCACCGAGACCCCGCCGGACCTCAAGGAGTCCTACTCGGTCGGCGCGGACGCCGCGGTCGGGGTGCCGGAGGTCGACGAGTTCTGGTTCCAGCCCAACGTGTGGCCGTCGGAGGTCCCGGAGTTCGCGGCCGCGTCACGCGAGTACATGGCGCGGATGCGGCAGCTGTCGGACGAGCTGCTGACGGTGTTCGCGGCGGCGCTCGGCCTGCCCGCGGACCACTTCACCCGGCACACCGGGCACCCGACGTACACGTTCAACATCAACTGGTACCCGGCGCTGAACCGGGTCGGCGCGCCGGAGCCGGGGCAGTTCCGGATCGGGCCGCACACCGATTTCGGCACGGTGACGGTGCTGGACCGCCAGGCCGGGGTCGGCGGGCTGCAGGTCTGCACCAGTGACGGCGAGTGGGTGGACGCGCCGTTCGACCCGGCGGCGTTCACGGTGAACATCGGGGACCTGATGGCCCGCTGGACGGGCGACCGGTGGCGCTCGACGCGGCACCGGGTGCTGCCGCCGTCGGCGGACGCGCCGGACGAGGACCTCGTGTCGCTCATCTTCTTCTACGAGACCGACCACGACGCGCGGATCACCTCGCTCGCGCCGCCGCTGGGGCGCACGGCGTACCCGGAGGTCGTGGCGTCGGAGTACCTGCGCGGCAAGCTCGACGCGATCACCGTGGCCCCCTGACCCGGGCGGGCCAGGGGGCGCCACGACGTCAGTTGCGGCCGTACTCCCCGCCGCAGTCACAGCAGTTGCCGCAGTTGCAGTTACCCGGCGTCTCCATGGTGGTGTCCCTTCCGTTCGGAGGTGGTTCGCCGTCCTGGTCGCCGGGCGGTCCGGGATAGTTCCGCCGTTCACCCGATGGTGCAACACGGACGCAACATCGACTGCCTACGGTGCTGCCATGGCGACCACGACAGGGCGAAAAACGGGCGAATACGGCGAAAAAGTCGTCGCGGTCGAACCGGGCGGTGTCGAGCCGGTGCCCGCGGCGGAGCGGCACGGCAGGCCGCGGCAGCTGTTCTGGACCTGGGCCTCGCCCAACCTGGAGTTCGCCACGATCTTCGTCGGTGTGCTGGCGGTGTCGGCGTTCGGGCTGAGCTTCGCGCAGGCGGTGATCGCGGTGGCGATCGGCAACGGGGTGGGCGCGGTGTCGCACGGCGTGCTGTCGGCGCGCGGGCCGCGGTTCGGGGTGCCGCAGATGGTGTTGAGTCGCCTGGCGTTCGGCTACCGCGGCAACGCGGTGCCTGCCGCGTTGATGTCGGTGACGGCGGGGATCGGCTGGTTCGCGGTCAACAGCGTCAGCGGGGCGTTCGCGCTGAACACGCTGACCGGGATGCCGGTGCTGCTGTGCCTGGTGATCGTGGTGGTGCTGCAGATCGGGATCGCGTTCTTCGGGCACAACCTGGTGCAGGCCTACGAGCGCTGGATCTTCGGGGTGCTGGCGGTGGTGTTCGCGATCGGGGCGGTGGTCACGTTCGCGCAGGCGTCGCCGGGCGCGGTCGGCGGGACCGGCGGGCTGGGCGGGTTCCTGCTGACGGTCGGGGCGGCGTTCGGGTACACCGCGGGCTGGAACCCCTACGCGGCGGACTACACGCGGTACCTGCCGGAGTCGGTGAGCGGCCGGGCGGTCGGCTGGGCCGCGGGCGGCGGCCTGTTCGTGTCGACGACAGTGCTGATGGCGACGGGTGCGGCGTCGGCCACGCTGGGCGGCGGGGACGGCAGCCCGACGGCGGCGTTCACCGGGCACATGCCGGGGTGGTTGTCCGCGCTGACGTTGCTGGCGATCGCGCTCGGAGCGGTGGCCGCGAACGCGCTGAACGTCTACTCCGGAGCGCTCGCGTTCCTCACGCTGGGCGTGGAGCTGCCGCTCGCGTGGCGGCGGGCGGTGGTGGCGGTCGCGTTCGGGGTCGTCGGGTTCGTGCTGGCGTGGCTCGGGCTCGCCGACGCGGGGACGGCCTACGAGCACTTCCTGCTGGTGATCGCGTACTGGGTGAGCCCGTGGCTGGGCGTGGTGTTCGCCGACCAGCTGATGCGGCGCGGGCAGGGCGGGCTGGCGGGCCTGCTGCCGGACACCGGGCGGTGGGGCTGGCAGGGGCTGGTGTCGTTCCTGGTGGCGGCGGTGGCGTCGATCGGCTTGTTCGCGAACCAGACGCTGTACGCCGGCCCGGTGCCGCGGGCCCTGCCGGAGGTGGGCGACGTGACGTGCTTCGTCGGGTTCGCGCTGGCGGCCGCGTTGTACGCGGTGGTGGGGCGCCGCTGGGCGCGGAGCTGAGTCAGGGCTGATAGCGATCGCAGTCCGGCTGGTGGCCGGTTTCGCGGCCCGCGCCGGGCCCCTCGTCGATCACCCGGGACAGGCAGCTCTCGCACGTCCACGACACCGTGACCGGCCCGGCCGGCTCCCGCGGTGGACCGGCCACCACCGTGAACGCGGCCGCGGCCGGGTCACCCATGCCCTGCGCCACACCCAGCGGCTCGGCGAGGTCACTCCAAGTCGCGCCCTCGCCCCGGGCCTTCTTCGCGAAATCGATCATGGCCGCGCCGGCGAGATCCCTGATCAGCGCGGCAGCCCGGATGCCTCGCCGGTAGTCGTCGGGCGCGCCGACCATCTCCGGCCGGCCGGGTTCGGCCGGCCGAAGGACGACGCCGACGCAGCCGTAAGTGGTCAGCAGCAACCGCCGGACCAGCTCGTCGATTCCGGCGGCAGCGACGTCGTGACGCTGCTGCGCCCGGCGCGACTCGAACTCCGCCCCGGCGGCGCTCACTGGTGGCTCGGGTCAGGCGACGTGGCCGACGGCGGGCGCCAGCACGGCCCGGCCGGCCTCGGTGAGCACCGCGGGCACCAGGCGCTCCCCGTCGCCGTCCGGGCGGATGTAGCCGCCGTGGGCGAGGGCGTGCGCGGCCATCTGGTCGCAGCAGGCGACTCCGTCGATGAAAAGGTCCGGTTCGACGCTCGACGACATCACGGCGCGGCCCTGGGCCACCGCTCGCAGCATCGCCATCGCCCGATGGGACAACTCTTCACCTGTACCGGACACCGGGATCTACCCCCTTGCGTCGTCACCTGCTGTTGCCTCTGTTATCGCACACTGGTCCATTAGTGTTAACGACCGGTCCCGCGACACGCCGTCAACCACCCACCGCGGTGACTTCCGGCTCGGGCAGGGCCGGGCCGAGGACCCGGGCCCATTGGCGGATGATCCGGCGCCGCCGGGAGGTGTCGTCGGCGAGGAGGTTCGCCAGGCCCAGCCCGCGTGCCAGGTCCAGGGTCGACTGCACCAGCTCCCGCACGCCGGGCTGTGCCTCGTCGACCCCGAGCAGGTCGACCGCGAGCCGGTGCGCCTCCCGGCCGACCTTGGCCTGCAGCGGCACCAGCACCGTCCGCAACGACTCGTCACTGGAGGCCGCCACCCACAGGTGCAGCGCGGCGCGGAACATGGGGCCGGTGTAGAGGTTGAGCAGCATGTCGACGACCGGTTCGATGCGGGACCGCCCGGACGGCAGCCCCTCGGCGCCGCGCCGCATCTCGGCGATCTGCACCTCGCCGACGTACTCGACCGCGGCCGTGACGAGGTCCTCGCGGGTCGGGAAGTGGTGCTGGGCGGCCCCGCGCGAGACCCCGGCGCGCTGCGCGATGAGCGCGACGGTGGTGCCGGCCCACCCGACCTCGCCGATGCAGTCCACGGCTGCCTCGATGAGTTTGCGACGAGTGGTCCGGCTGCGCTCCTGGCGGGGCTCCGGCACAGCGGGTTCCTTTCGAGGGTTCTTGCAGGCAGGCAGCTGGCACCGCCGCGGGTTCTCAGCTGTCCTCTCGCGAGGACAGCGCCGACGTGGTGAATTGGACATTCATGAGTCGGCGATCCCACAGCGAGGGGGCAGCTGAGGTTCCGCCACCCGCACCGCTACGCACGCTGTTCTCTTCCATCTTTCAGTACGACTTCGGGAGGCCCAGGGAGTGCTGGGCGACGAAGTTGAGGACCATCTCGCGGCTGACCGGGGCGATCCGGCCGACGCGGACGGCCCCGAGCAGCGTACCCAGCCCGTATTCGGACGCCATGCCGTTGCCGCCGTGGGTCTGGATCGCCTGGTCGACCGCCTTGATCGCGACCTCGGCGCCGGCGTACTTGGCCATGTTCGCGGCCTCGCCCGCCCCGAAGTCGTCGCCCGAGTCGTACAGCGCGGCGGCCTTCTGGGTCATCAGCTTGGCCAGCTCGAGCTCGATCTTGACCTGCGCCAGCGGGTGCGCGATGCCCTGGTGGGTGCCGATCGGCGCGCCCCACACGCTGCGCTCCTTCGCGTACGCCACACCCTTGTCCAGCGCGTACCGGGCGATGCCGATGGAGAACGACGCGCCCATGATCCGCTCCGGGTTGAGCCCGGCGAACAGCTGCGCCAGCGCCGCGTCCTCGGACCCGACGAGCGCCTCGGCGGGCAGCCGGACGTCGTCGAGGAACAGGCCGAACTGCTTGTCGGCCGAGACGAGGTCCATGTCGATCTGCTTGTACTCGAACCCGGGCGTGCCGGTGGGCACGATGAACAGGGCGGGCTTGAGCTTGCCGGTCTTGGCGTCCTCGGTGCGGCCGACGACGAGCACCGCGTCGGCCTCGTCGACGCCGGAGATGAACACCTTGCGCCCGTTGAGGATCCAGTCGGCGCCGTCCCGCCGGGCCGTCGTCTTGAGACGGTGCGAATTGGACCCCGCGTCGGGTTCGGTGATGGCGAAGGACATCCGCACCTCGCCGGTGGCGAACCGGGGCAGCCAGGAGCGCTTCTGCTCGTCAGTGCCGTACCGGGCGATCACAGTGGCGCAGATCGCCGGGGACACCACCATCAGCAGCATCGGCGTGCCCGCGGCGCAGAACTCCTCGCACACCGCGGCGAGGTCGCCGATCCCGGCGCCACCGCCGCCGTACTCCTCGGGCACCGACACGCCGAGGTAGCCCAGTCGCCCGGCCTCGTTCCACAGGTCGCTGGTGTGGCCGCCGCTGCGGGCGACCTTCACGTAGTACTCGTGCCCGTAGGCGCGGGCCAGGTCGCCGACCGCCTTGCGCAGCGCGATCCGCTCTTCGGACTCGACGAAACTCATGCTTGCTCCTTCGGCGTGACGACGGCGAGAACGGTCCCCGGTTCGACCTGCTGCCCCACCGACACGGGCAGGTCGGTGACTTCGCCGTCGGCCGGCGCGGTGATCCGGTGTTCCATCTTCATGGCTTCCAGCCACATCAGGGGGTCGCCGGCGGCGACGGTGTCCCCGACCGCGGCGGCGATCCGCAGCACGGTGCCCGGCATCGGCGCGACCAGCGACCCCGCGGCCAGCGCGGCGTCCGGGTCGGTGAACCGCGGCACCGGGACGAGGTCGACGGCCCCGAGCGCGGAGTCGACGCACACCAGGCCGGGGTACCGGCCGACGCGGAACACGCGCCGGACGCCGTCGGCGTCGAGCACCACCCGGTCCGTGGTGGCCTCGACGACCTCCGCGTCGTCCAGCCGCAGCCCGGGGCGGTAGGCGACCTCGACCTCGGTGTCCCCGGCGAGGTAGCGCTTGCGCAGCGGGGCGGAGGCGACGTTGCGCCACCCGGCGGGCAGCCTGCCGAGGGTCCGCGCCGACGCCCGGTTGGCCGCGGCCTCGGCCAGCGCCGCCGCGGTCGCCGACCACCGCACACCCGCGGCGTCCGCGACGGGCCGGGACAGGACGTCCAGCCCGTGCCGGTCCAGGAACGCGGTGTCCGTCTTGCCGGCCAGGAACTCCTTGTGCCGCAGTACGTTGACCAGCAGGTCGCGGTTGGTGCGCAACCCGTGGATCCGGGCACCGGACAGTGCCCGCGCCAGCCGCCGGGCCGCCTCGGCGCGCGTGGGCGCCCACGCGATCACCTTGGCGAGCATCGGGTCGTAGTGCACGCCCACCACCGAGCCGTCCACCACGCCCGCGTCCAGCCGCAGCCCGGCCTCGCCGCCGAGGGCGAACTCGGTGTCCACGCCCGGGATCTCGAACCGGTGCAGCGTGCCGCTCTGCGGCTGCCACCCGGCGGCCGGATCTTCGGCGTACAGCCGCACCTCGATCGCGTGCCCCCGCAACGCGGGCGGCTCGGCGGGCAGCCGCTCGCCCTCGGCGATCCGGATCTGCAGCGCCACCAGGTCCAGGCCGGTGACGCATTCGGTGACCGGGTGCTCGACCTGCAGGCGGGTGTTCATCTCCAGGAAGTAGAACCGCCCGTCTTCTGTGGCGAGGAACTCGACGGTGCCCGCGCCGACGTAGTCGATCGCCTTCGCGGCTTTGCGCGCGGCGTCGAACAGCTCGGCCCGCATGGCGTCGTCGACCAGCGGGGAAGGCGCCTCCTCGACGACCTTCTGGTGCCGCCGCTGGATCGAGCACTCCCGCTCCCCCAGCGCCCACACCGTGCCGTGGGTGTCGGCGAGCACCTGCACCTCGATGTGCCGCCCGGTCTCCAGGTACCGCTCGCAGAACACCGTCGGGTCGCCGAACGCCGACGCGGCTTCCGCGCTCGCGCTCGCCACCGCCTCGGCCAGCTCACCCAGCGTCCGCACCACGCGCATGCCGCGGCCGCCGCCACCGGCGGATGCCTTGACCAGCACGGGAAGATCGTCCTCGGTGACCGCGGACGGGTCCAGTTCGGACAGCACCGGGACCCCGGCGACGTCCATCAGGCGTTTGGACTCCACTTTGGAGCCCATGGTCTCGATCGCGGACGGCGGCGGGCCGATCCAGGTCAGCCCGGCGTCGATCACCGCCCGCGCGAACCCGGCGTTTTCGGACAGGAACCCGTAGCCGGGGTGGACGGCGTCCGCGCCCGCCGAGCGCGCGGCCTCGACCAGCAGGTCCGCGCGCAGGTAGGTCTCCGAAGGTGTGTTGCCGGGCAGCCGGACCGCCGCGTCAGCCTCGGCGACGTGCGGTGAGGCGGCGTCGGCGTCGGAGAACACGGCCGTCCGGGCGATCCCCAGCGCCGAGCAGGTGCGGAACACGCGGCGGGCGATCTCCCCGCGGTTGGCGACCAGAACGTTGTCGATCACGTCACTCACATCCGGAAGACGCCGAAGCCCTCGGCGCCCCTGATCGGTCCATTGTGGATGGCGGACAGGCACAGCCCGAGCACGGTGCGGGTGTCCCGCGGGTCGATGATGCCGTCGTCGTAGAGCATGCCGGACAGGAACATCGGCAGCGACTCGGCCTCGATCTGCTGCTCGACCATCGCGCGCATCGCGGCGTCGGCGTCCTCGTCGTAGGGCTGGCCGCGTCCGGCCGCGGCCTGGCGGGCCACGATCGACAGCACCCCGGCCAGCTGCGCCGGCCCCATCACCGCGGACTTCGCGCTGGGCCAGGCGAACAGGAACCGCGGCCCGTACGCCCGCCCGCACATGCCGTAGTGCCCGGCGCCGTAGGACGCGCCCATCAGCACGGACAAGTGCGGGACCTTCGAGTTGGACACCGCGTTGATCATCATCGCGCCGTGCTTGATGATGCCGCCCTGCTCGTACTCCTTGCCGACCATGTAGCCGGTGGTGTTGTGCAGGAACAGCAGCGGCGTGTCGGTCTGGTTGGCGAGCTGGATGAACTGCGTCGCCTTCTGCGACTCCTCGCTGAACAGCACGCCCTGCGCGTTGGCGAGGATGCCGACCGGGTAGCCGTGCAGGCTCGCCCAGCCGGTGACGAGGCTGGTGCCGTAGAGCGGTTTGAACTCGTCGAAGTCGGAGCCGTCGACGACACGGGCGATCACCTCGCGCGGGTCGAACGGGACCTTCAGGTCGGCGGGCACGATGCCGAGCAGGTCCTCGGCGTCCAGCAGCGGCTCGTCGTAGTCCGGTTTCGGGGACGGCCCCTGCTTGTGCCAGTTGAGCCGCTTGACGATGCTGCGGCCGATGCGGATCGCGTCCTGCTCGTCGTGCGCGAGGTAGTCGGCCAGTCCCGAGGTGCGCGCGTGCATCTCCGCGCCGCCCAGGGACTCGTCGTCGGACTCCTCCCCCGTCGCCATCTTGACCAGCGGCGGGCCGCCGAGGAACACCTTCGCGCGTTCCTTGACCATCACCACGTAGTCGGACATGCCGGGCAGGTAGGCGCCGCCCGCGGTGGAGTTGCCGAACACCAGCGCGATCGTCGGGATGCGCTCGGCCGAGGAGTTCGTCAGGTTGCGGAAGGTGCGGCCGCCCGGGATGAAGATCTCCTTCTGGGTGGGCAGGTCCGCGCCGCCGGACTCGACCAGGTTGATCGTCGGCAGCCGGTTCTCCGCCGCGATCTCGGCCGCCCGCAGGCTCTTCTTCAGCGTGGCGGGGTTGCTCGCGCCGCCCTTCACGGTCGGGTCGTTGGCGACGATCATGCACTCGACGCCCTCCACGACGCCGATGCCGCTGACCACGCTGCCGCCGACGGTGTAGTCGGTGCCCCAGGCGGCCAGCGGTGACAGTTCGAGGAACGGGGAGTCCTCGTCGATCAGCAGCTCGATCCGCTCGCGCGCGAGCAGCTTGCCGCGCTTGCGGTGGCGCGCCACGTACTTCTCGCCGCCACCCGCGATCGCCTTCGCGTGCTCGGCCTCGAGTTCGGCGAGCTTGGCCGCCATCGCCTCCCGGTTGGCCGCGAACTCCGCGCTTCCTGTGTCCACTCCGGACCGGATCACGCTCAAGCCGTGTACCCCAATCGTTTCGCCGCGAGACCCGCCAGGATCTCGTTGGTGCCGCCGCCGATGCCGAGGATGCGGACATCGCGGTAGTGCCGTTCCACTTCGGATTCCCGCAGGTAGCCGAGGCCGCCGTGCAGCTGGACCGCCTCGTTGACCACCCACTCGGCCGTCTCGACCGCGGTGTTCTTCGCGAAGCAGGCCTCCGCGATGACCTCTTCCCCGGCGACGAACCGCTGCGCGACGTGCCGCGTGTAGACGCGGGCGAGGTCGATCCGCCGGGCCATGTCCACGAGCTTGTGCTGCACCAGCTGCCGGGAGATCAGCGGACGTCCGAACGTCTCCCGCAGCCGGCACCACTCCAGCGTGAGGTCGAGTGCGCGCTGGGCGGTCGCGTAGCCCTGCACCGCGAGCGAGAGCCGCTCGGTGACGAAGTGGGTCGCGATCTGGATGAACCCGGTGTTCTCCTCGCCGACCAGGTTCTTCGCGGGCACCCGGGCGTCCGCGAACGACAACTCCGCGGTGTCCGAGCAGTGCCAGCCCATCTTCTCCAGCTTGCGGCTGACCGTGAACCCCGGCGTGTCCCGCTCGATCACCAGCAGCGACACGCCGTGGGCGCCCGGGCCGCCGGTGCGCACCGCGGTGGTCACGAAGTCGGCGCGGGTGCCGGAGGTGATGTAGGTCTTGGCGCCGTTCACGACGTAGTGGTCGCCGTCGCGCCGGGCGGTGGTACGGATGCCGGCGACGTCGGACCCGCCGTCGGGCTCGGTGATCGCCAGCGACCCGATGAGACGGCCCTCGATGGTCGGCCGCACCCAGCGCTCGATCTGCGCGGGATCGCCCGCGGTGACGATGTGCGGGAGCGCGATGCCGTTGGTGAACAGCGACGCGATCAGCCCGCCCGAGCCGCCCGCGTACAGGATCTCCTCGGTGACGGTCATAGCGTCCAGGAAGTCGCCGCCACCGCCGCCCGCGCTCTCCGGGAACGACACCCCGAGCAGGCCGATCTCGCCTGCCTTGCGGTGCAGGTCGCGCGGCAGCTCGCCGGCGCGCTCCCACTCGTCCAGGTGCGGCAGCACCTCGGCCTCCACGAACCGGCGCACGGTCTTGCGCAGCGCGGTCCGCTCGGGCGTGGCGAACGGGTCGGTCACAGCAGCACCTCCGGGATGTCGGCGTGCCGGGCACGCAGCCACTCGCCGAGCGCCTTGGCCTGCGGGTCGAACCGGGCCTGCGCCGCGACGCCCTGGCCGAGCAGTCCTTCGACGACGAAGTTGAGCGCACGCAGGTTGGGCAGCGCGTACCGGCGGACGGTGAGGTCCGCGGTCTCCGGCAGCAGCCGCTGGAACTCCTCGACGGTCAGGTGGTGCGCGAGCCAGCGCCACGCGTCGTCCGAGCGCGCCCACACGCCGAGGTTGGCGTCGCCGCCCTTGTCGCCGCTGCGGGCGCCGAGGATCGTGCCCAGCGGCACGCGCCGGGTCGGCCCGTCGGGCAATGGTTCGGGCAGCTCCGGTTTGTCCACTTCGGACAGCGGCAGGGTGTCGGTGGCGGGTGCGATGTCCACCCGGGATCCGTCCGGCAGCACGGCCACGTGCGGCACCTCGGCGGCGGCCACGAAGGCCGCGGTGTAGACGCCGTAGGGCGAGGCGTCCGAGGGCGGCGCGGTGACGTGGAAGCCGGGGTAGCTGGCCAGGGCCAGTTCGATCGCCGCGCCGCTGAACGCGCGCCCGGCCACCTTCGGGTCGGCGTCCTTGACCGCGCAGTGCAGCAACGCGCTGGCGCGCTGCTCGGTGTCGGCGTCCTCGTGGTCGGTGCGGGCCAGCGTCCAGCGGATCTCGGCGGGCGGCCGGTCCTTCAGCGCGCCTTCGAGCTGGTCGCGCACCAGCGCCGCCTTGGCCTCGATGTCCAGTCCGGTCAGCACGAACGTGGTCTCGTTGCGGAAGCCGCCGAGGGTGTTCAGGCAGACCTTGAGCGTCGGCGGCGGCGCCTCGCCGCGGGTGCCGGAGATGCGCACCCGGTCCGGGCCGTCCTCGGTCAGGGTCAGCGTGTCGAACCGCGCGGTGACGTCCGGCCCGGCGTAGCGGGCGCCGGCGATCTCGTACAGCAGCTGGGCGGTGACGGTGCCCGCGGTCACCGCGCCCCCGGTGCCCGGGTGCTTGGTGATCACGCTGGAGCCGTCGGCGGCGATCTCGGCGATCGGGAAGCCGGGGGTGCCGGTGTCGTGTTCGGTGAAGAACGCGTAGTTGCCGCCGGTGGCCTGGGCGCCGCACTCGATGACGTGCCCGGCGGCGACCGCGCCGGCGAGGGCGTCGTAGTCGTCGCGGGCCCACCCGAAGTGCGCGGCGGCCGGGCCGACGACCAGCGAGGCGTCGGTGACGCGGCCGGTGACGACGACGTCCGCCCCGCGCTCCAGGCACGCGGCGATGCCCCACGCGCCGAGGTAGGCGTTGGCGGTCAGCGGTTTGCCGAGCCCCAGCTCGTCTACTCTGGACAGCAGGTCGTCGCCCTCGACGTGGGCCACGGCGATGTCC
This sequence comes from Amycolatopsis tucumanensis, assembly GCF_021654135.1. Lineage (GTDB taxonomy): Bacteria > Actinomycetota > Actinomycetes > Mycobacteriales > Pseudonocardiaceae > Amycolatopsis_E > Amycolatopsis_E tucumanensis. Next base: position 100,582 of record NZ_JAKGSD010000027.1, read on the forward strand.
AGGCCCAGCTCCGCGGCCAGTTCGCGGATCGCACCGGCCAGTCCGGCCGGGTTGAGGCCGCCCGCGTTGGTGACGATCTTGACGCCGTTCTCCTTGGCCAGCGCGAGGTTCTCCGCCATCTGGCGCAGGAAGGTCTTGGCGTAGCCGCGGCCGGGGTCCTTGAGCCGGTCGCGGCCGAGGATCAGCATGGTCAGCTCGGCGAGGTAGTCCCCGGTCAGCACGTCCAGCGGGCCGCCGGTGAGCATCTCGCGCACGGCGGAGAACCGGTCGCCGTAGAACCCGGAGGCGTTGCCGATGCGCAGCACGTCGCTCATGCGAACTGCCCTGCCTTCCGGCCCGCGCCGGGCGGCCCGGCGAAGGCCTGCGCGATCTCCAGCCACTTCTCGGCGTCCGGACCGATGGCGACGACGTCGGTGTCGGCCGGGTGCCGCCGCTGCGTGACGACGAGGCAGAACCCGAGCGCGGACCCGGTGACGCGCTGCGCCGCGTCCGCCGGGCCGAACGTCCACTCTTCACCGTCCACACCGGACAGCTCGACGCGGAACTCCTCGGCGGGCGGCGCGAGTCCGTGCACCGAGAACGCGAAGTTGCGGGTGCGCACGCCGAATCGCGCGATCTGCCACAGCCGCCGTGTGGGCTCGCGGCGCAGGCCGATCGCGTCGTACACGTCCTGCGCGTGCGCCCAGGTCTCCATCAGCCGCGCGGTCGCCATGGACGCGGCGCTCATCGGCGGCCCGTACCACGGCAGCTTCTGCCCGTCCGGCACGCGCGCCAGTTCGCGGGCCAGTTCTTCGCGCCCGGACCGCCACATCGCCAGCAGTTCGTCACGTGGTTTCGCGGCCAGTTCCCGCGCGCCCTGGTCGACGAAGTCGTCGCCCGCGGCCAGCGCCCGCTGCACTTCGGCCGGGAACTCGTCCGGCGTGCGCACCGCGATCAGCGACTTGGCGTCGGTCCACGCCAGGTGCGCGATCTGGTGCGCGATCGTCCAGCCCTTCGCCGGGGTCGGGGTCGACCACCTCGCCTCGCTCACCAGGTCGTCGAGCTCCCGGCTCTCGTCGGCCAGGTCCCGCAGGATCGGTCCGGGGTCCGCCACGCCATCCGCCTCCTCGCGCACGTCTCGCGCCGAGCCTGGCACCACCCCGCGGAAAAATCAAGCGCGCTTGATTGTTTTGGCTAGCACGCCACGCCGACACGCCCGCATCTTGGGGTGGCTGGACAGAGCGACCCCAAGATGTAGTCTTCGATCACCGGCAGGGTCCGACGGCTGGGGAAGCGAGCGCGGGCCCGTCCGGTACGAGTCGTGCCCACCCCCAGCACGCCGGCACCCAGGCCGGTGTGCCGATGAAACGCGCCCGAAAACGGAGTGATGCATGTCTGTGGAAACCTCCCCGGCGCCGGCAGCCACGCTGCGGGTGATCCGCCGGGACGGCGAGGCGTCGCCGTTCGACGCGAGCCGGATCTCCGTCGCGCTGACCAAGGCCTTCCTCGCGGCCGAGGGCGACGGGGCCGCCGCGTCGTCGCGGATCCACCACGTCGTGGCCGAGCTGACCGCGCAGGTCGAGGCCTCGCTGCGCCGCCACGCCACCGGTGACGCCGTGCACCTGGAGCAGATCCAGGACCTGGTGGAGCTGGCGCTGATGCGCGGTGGCCACCACAAGGTCGCCCGCGCCTACGTGCTCTACCGCGAGGAGCACGCCAAGGCCCGCGAAACCACGCCGCCACCAGCGGCGATCCGGGTCACGCACCCGGACGGCGAGCTGCGCCCGCTGGACCGCGAGCGCATCGCCCGCGTCGTCGGCGAGGCCGTCGCCGGGATCGCGGACGTCGCGGCCGAGCCGGTGCTGGCCGAGGCCGAGCGCAACCTCTACGACGGGATCGGCGCCGATGAGCTGGCCCTGGCGCTGATCATGGCCGCCCGCACGCTGGTCGAGCGGGAGCCGAACTACTCCGCCGTCACCGCCCGCCTGCTGCTGGACAAGCTGCGCGGCGAGGCGCTGAGCCACCTCGCGGGCGAGCCGCGCCAGGCGTCGCAGGCCGAGCTGGACTACCCCGCCTACTTCCGCGACTACCTGCGCCACGCGATCGAGCTGGAGCTGGTGGACCCGGAACTGGCCCGTTTCGACCTGGACAAGGTCACCGCCGCGATCCGCCCGGAGCGCGACCTGGACTTCGGCTTCCTCGGCCTGCAGACCCTCTACGACCGGTACTTCCTGCATGAGCAGGGCACCCGGTTCGAGCTGCCGCAGGCGTTCTTCCTGCGGGTGGCGATGGGCCTGGCCCTGCGCGAGGACGACCGCGAGGCCCGCGCCGTGGAGTTCTACGACCTGCTGTCCAGCTTCGACTTCATGGCCTCCACGCCGACGCTGTTCAACTCCGGCACCACCCGGGCGCAGCTGTCGTCGTGCTTCCTGACCACGGTCGAGGACAGCCTGGACGCGATCTTCCAGTCCTACAAGAACAACGCGCTGCTGGCGAAGTACTCCGGCGGGCTGGGCAACGACTGGACGCCGGTGCGCGGCCTGGGCGCCCACATCAAGGGCACCAACGGCACGTCCCAGGGCGTGGTGCCGTTCCTGAAGATCGCCAACGACACGGCGGTCGCGGTCAACCAGGGCGGCAAGCGCAAGGGCGCGGCGTGCGCGTACCTGGAGACCTGGCACATCGACGTCGAGGAGTTCCTCGACCTGCGCAAGAACACCGGCGACGACCGGCGCCGCACCCACGACATGAACACCGCCAACTGGGTGCCCGACGAGTTCCTGCGCCGCGTCGAGGCCGACGCGCAGTGGACGCTGTTCTCCCCCGACGAGACCCCGGACCTGCACGACCTCTACGGCAACGCGTTCGCCCAGCGCTACCGCGAGTACGAGGCCGCGGCCGACCGCGGCGAGATCCGCGTGTTCCGCCGGGTGCGGGCGGTCGAGCTGTGGCGGCGGATGCTGACCATGCTGTTCGAGACCGGGCACCCGTGGATCACCTTCAAGGACCCGTGCAACCTGCGCTCGCCACAGCAGCACGCGGGCGTGGTGCACTCGTCCAACCTGTGCACCGAGATCACGCTGAACACCAGCGCCGACGAGGTGGCGGTGTGCAACCTCGGCTCGGTCAACCTGGCCCGCCACGTCACCGACGGCGGCCTGGACACCGCGAAGCTGGAGCGCACGGTGCGCACCGCGGTGCGGATGCTGGACAACGTCGTGGACATCAACTTCTACACGATCCCGGAGGCGCGCCGGTCCAACCTGCGGCACCGCCCGGTCGGGCTGGGGCTGATGGGCTACCAGGACGCGTTGTTCACGCTCGGCCTGCCGGTGGACAGCCCGGAGGCGGTGGAGTTCGCCGACCGCAGCATGGAGCACCTGAGCTACCACGCGATTGCGGCGTCAGCGCAGCTCGCCCGGGAGCGGGGCGCCTACGAGACGTTCGAGGGCTCGCTGTGGAGCCAGGGCGTGCTGCCGCTGGACTCGCTGCGGCTGCTGGCCGAGGCGCGCCAGGGTGACGCGCTGGACGTCGACTCGTCGTCCACTCTGGACTGGGACGCGCTGCGCGAGGTGGTGCGCGGCGGGATGCGCAACTCCAACGTGATGGCGATCGCGCCGACCGCGACGATCTCCAACATCTGCGGGGTGGGGCAGTCGATCGAGCCGCTGTTCCAGAACCTCTACGTCAAGTCGAACATGTCCGGCGACTTCACCGTGGTCAACCCGCACCTGGTCGCGGCGCTGAAGGAGCGCGGGCTGTGGGACGAGGCGATGGTGGCCGACCTGAAGTACTTCGACGGCAGCCTGGCGCAGATCGACCGGGTGCCCGCGGACCTGAAGCGGCTCTACGCGACCGCGTTCGAGATCGACAGCCGCTGGCTGGTGGACGCGGCGTCGCGCCGGCAGAAGTGGATCGACCAGGCCCAGTCGCTCAACCTCTACATCGCCGCGCCGAGCGGCCGCAAGCTCGACGAGCTGTACCGGTACGCGTGGCACAAGGGCCTGAAGACGACCTACTACCTGCGCGCCAAGGCCGCCACGAGCGTGGAGAAGAGCACCCTGCGCGGCACGGACGGCAAGCTCAACGCGGTGCCCGCCGCGGTCCCGGCTGCCGTGCCTGCTGCCGTGCCGGAGCCCGAGTTCGCCGCGTGCCGGATCGACGACCCCGACTGCGAGGCCTGCCAGTGAACACCACCGAAACCGGCCAGACCGGGCTGGGCGCGATCAGCCGCGGCGCGGACCGGGTCAGCGTCGACGACAAAGCGATGATCAACGCCCGCGCCGACGTCAACCAGCTGCTGCCGCTGAAGTACCACTGGGCGTGGGAGAAGTACCTGGCCGGCTGCACGAACCACTGGATGCCGACCGAAGTGGCGATGCAGGCCGACATCGCGCTGTGGAAGTCGCCGGACGGGCTGACCGAGGACGAGCGGCGCATGGTCAAGCGCAACCTCGGGTTCTTCGCCACGGCCGAGTCGCTGGTGGCGAACAACCTGGTCCTGGCGGTGTACCGGCAGATCACCAACCCGGAGTGCCGCCAGTACCTGCTGCGCCAGGCGTTCGAGGAGGCCGTGCACACGCACACCTTCCAGTACATCTGCGAAAGCCTGGGCCTGGACGAGGGCGAGCTGTTCAACGCCTACCGCGAGGTCCCGTCGATCACCGACAAGGACGCGTGGGCGCTGAAGTACACGCGGAACCTGGAGAACCCGGACTTCGCCACCGGCACCGCGGCCGCCGACCAGGACTTCCTGCGTGACCTGGTGGCGTTCTACGTGGTGTTCGAGGGCATGTGGTTCTACACCGGGTTCGCGCAGATCCTGTCGCTGGGGCGGCGCAACAAGATGGTGGGGATCGCCGAGCAGTTCCAGTACATCCTGCGCGACGAGTCGATCCACCTGAACTTCGGCATCGACTGCATCAACCAGATCAAGATCGAGAACCCGCACCTGTGGTCGCCGGAGTTCCAGGCCGAGGTGCGGCAGATGCTCACCGAGGCGTGCGAGCTGGAGGTCGCCTACGCGCGGGACACGATGCCGCGCGGGATGCTCGGGCTGTCGGCGGCGCTGTGCGAGCAGTACCTGCGCTTCATCACCGACCGGCGCGCCCAGCAGCTCGGGCTGGCCCCGATCTTCGGCGAGAACGAGAACCCGTTCCCGTGGATGTCGGAGGCGATGGACCTGCGCAAGGAGAAGAACTTCTTCGAGACGCGGGTGACCGAGTACCAGACGGGCGGGTCGCTCGCCTGGGACTGAGCGCTCGCTAAATTTCACCCTTGCCGGGAGAGGGGGTGGTGCGGGACGGTGGTGATCAGCCACGTTTTCGCAAGGAGGCGCGATCGTGACCAGTGCCGTCGTCAGGGCGTTCCGGGAACGTGTTCCACCCCTGACCGCCATCCCCCTCCCCCGGGCCGTCGACCGCCGCCTGATGGACCAGCGGTGGCCGGTGCGGGAGCTCGCCACGCCACCCGCGGGCAGCGGGCTGTCCCCGATCGTGGGTGACGCGGGGGCGCCGATCGTCGGGCACGCCATCGAGTCGATGCGGTTCGGGCTGGACTTCGCGCTGCACCGCTTCGAGAAGTACGGGCCGGTGTCGTGGATGGGGGCGTTCGGGCAGCGGATCGTCGTGCTGGCCGGCCCGGACGCCACCCAGACCGCGCTGGTGAACAAGGACAAGGCGTTCTCGCAGGAGGGCTGGCAGTTCTTCATCGAGCGGTTCTTCCACCGCGGGCTGATGCTGCTGGACTTCGAGGAGCACCACCTGCACCGGCGGATCATGCAGGAGGCGTTCACGCGGGACAAGCTCGCCGGCTACATGCGGCAGGCGGCGCCGGTCCTGCGCTCCGGTGTGGCGGCGTGGGCTGGCGCCGACCGGCCACGGCTGTACTGGCTGCTGAAGCGGCTCACGCTGGATGTGGCGTCGCGGGTGTTCATGGACATGCCCCCGGGCACCGACGCCGACGCGATCAACCGGGCGTTCGTGGGCACGGTCCGGGCGGCGACGGCGCTGGTGCGGGTGCCGGTGCCGGGCGGCCGGTGGGCGGCGGGCCTGCACGGGCGGCGCGTGCTGGAGCGGTACTTCGCGGAGAAGCTGCCGTCGAAGCGGCGCAGCGAGGGCGCGGACCTGTTCTCGGCGCTGTGTCACGCGCGCGGCGACGACGGGGCCGAGTTCACCGACGACGACGTGGTGAACCACATGATCTTCCTGATGATGGCGGCCCACGACACGGCCACGATCACCAGTTCCGCGGTCGCCTACCACCTGGCGAAGCACCCTTCGTGGCAGGAACGGGCGCGCGAGGAGTCGCTGGCGCTGGGTGACGAGCTGCCGGACCTCGCGGCGCTGGAGAAGCTGACCACGCTGGACCTGGTGATCAAGGAGGCGCTGCGCCTGACGGCGCCGGTGCCGTCGCTGCCGCGCAAGACGGTGAAGGACACGGAGGTGCTGGGCCACTACATCCCGGCCGGCACGATGTGCAGCGTCTCGCCGAACACCAACCACTACTCGCCGGACCACTGGACGAACCCGCGGGCGTTCGACCCCGAGCGGTTCGCGGAGGGCAGGCGGGAGGACAAGTCGCACCGGTTCGCGTGGATGCCCTTCGGCGGCGGGGCGCACAAGTGCATCGGGATGCACTTCGGGAACAACGAGGTGAAGCTCCTGATGCACGAAATGCTGCGCACGTACCGCTGGTCGGTGCCCGAGGGATACCGCATCAAGTGGGACTACGTGTCGCTGCCCGTGCCGGTGGACGGGTTGACGGTCCGGCTGCAGCGCCTGCGGTGAGCGCGGGGCGCGCGGGCCGCTAGCGGCTGCGGTGAGCGCGGGGCGCGCGGCCGCTAGCGGCTGCGCGCCCTTGCGGCGGCCGCCGACCGGCTGTCGCGCTGGCGCGGCGCCCCGAAACAACTGCGCGGGACCGCGGTCAGCGGTCACAAAGATTGCTCCGGCAGCCTGCCGCGCCACCGGCACCGCGCCGCCCTCGTCGGCTGCCCCACGGTCCGCCCGGGGCCACCGCCGCAATCGCGGCGCGGCCGCCCTCCCGGTACAGCCGCGCACCCTTGCCACGGCCGCCAACCGGCCATCGCGCCGACGCGGCACCCCCGGAACAACCGCGCGGGACCGCGGTCCGCGCCCGCACCGGCGGCCTGCCAGTCCACCGCCGCTGCCCTTGGCGGCCGCCCCGCGACCTGCCGGACCACCGCCGCAGTCGCACGCGCGCACCGCCGCGCCGTCCTCGGCGGCCGCCCTGCGGCCCGCCGCCGCTAGCGGCTGCGCGCCCGCAGCACTTCCAGCGCCTTGTCGGCGTGCACGGCCATCCTCAGTTCGCTCTTGACGACTTCCAGCAGCCGCCGGTCGGTGTCGATGACGAACGTGTGCCGCTTCGTCAGCAGCGGGCCGAACGAGCGCCGCACGCCGAACCGCGTCGCGACCTCGCCCTCGGCGTCCGACAGGAGCGGGTAGTCGAAGCCGTGCCGCGCGCTGAACTCCTGCTGCCGCGCCACCGGGTCCGGGCTGATCCCCACCCGCTGCGCGCCGACCTCGGCGAACTCCTTCGCCAGGTCCCGGAAGTGGCAGCTCTCCGCGGTGCAGCCCGGCGTCATCGCCGCCGGGTAGAAGAACAGCACCACCGGCCCCGACTCCAGGAAACCGCTCAGCGACCGCGGCTCGCCGCGCTCGTCCGGCAGCGTGAAGTCCGGGACGACGTCCCCCGGTTTCACCCGCTCACCGCCGCGTCGGTGTGCTGCTCGATGAGCTGGTCGACCTCGTCGCCGGTCGCGGTGTCGGCCACGAACGGACCGCGGGCCGCGATCACGCCGTGCCGCCGCAGCCGCTCGGCCTGCTCGTGGCTGCGCACGCCCTCCGCGCCGATCCGCAGCTTCAGCTCACGCGCCCGCGTCACCAGCTGGTCCAGGTGCCGCGCCGCGACCTCCGGCTCACCGTCGGCGAGCGCGTCGACGACCGGCCCGGACAGGATCACGTGCTGCACCGACAGCTGGTGCTGCGGGATCAGCTCCAGATCGGCCGAGCCCTGCACGGTCAGCACCAGCTTCGCGCCGAGGTCGGCCAGCACGGTGAGCGAGTCGAGCACCTCGCCGCGCGGGTCCAGGATCGACGAGCTGTCGGTGCACAACCGCAGTGCCCTGGCCGGCAGCTCGTTGCGGTCCAGCTGTTCCTTGACCAGTGCCACCAGGTCCGGCTCGATCGCCAGCCGGTTCGGCAGGCGGATGCACACGTCCGGCGCGGCCTCGCCGTAGCGTTCGCGCCAGCGCGCGGTCGCCCGCAGCGACTCGGTCAGCAGCCACTTGCCGAGCGGGATCGTCATGCCGGTCGTCTCGGCCAGCGGGAAGAACTCCTCGGCGGGCAGCTCACCCAGCTCCGGGTGGTGCCAGCGCAACCCGGCGTTGACCGCGGCGATCTCGTCGGGCTTGGCCAGCTTCACAGTGGGCTGGTAGATCAGCTCGAACTGCCCGTTCTCCAGCGCGCCGGCGATCTCCGCGCCCAGCCGGTAGCGGGCGCGGTCGCGCGCGTCGAGCTCCGGGTCGAACAGCATCCACTGCGCCTTGCCGGCCTCCTTGGCGCGGTGCAACGCGATCTCCGCCGCGCGCTCGATGTCCTCGACACCGCCGTCGCGCACGTCGCGCACCACGATCCCGGCGCTCGCGCTCACCCCGACGCCGTGCTCGCCGATGTAGATCGGCTCGGCGAGGTCCTCCAGCGCGGTCTCGACGAGGCTGATCACTCCCGACGTGGTCAGCTCGCCGCGCAGCAGCACCGCGAACCCGTCCCCGGACAGCCGCGCCACCAGCGCGTCTTCGCCTGCGAAGGCTTCGTTCAGCTTGGTGGCCACGCCGCGAAGCACCGCGTCGCCGACACCAGCGCCGAGCCCGTCGTTGACCACCTTGAACCCGTCGAGGTCCAGGTAGATCAACGCGACCTGACCGCGTGCGGACGGGCTGAGCGCGGACTCCAGCAGCGTGCGGAAGCGGGAGGCGTTGGACAGGCCGGTGAGCGAGTCGTGGATGCTCTGGTGCCGCAGCGTTTCCTGCAGCGTGTGGACCTCGTTGGCGTCGGAGGCCATCAGCACCGGGAAGAGGGTGCCGGGCCGGTCGCCGGGCAGGCGGGTCAGGACGATGTCGGCCCACACGCCCGCGTCGTCGGCGTGGGCGAGGCGGACGCGGTCGGTGAACTCGTCCAGGTCGGTCTCGGCGAGCTCGGCCAGGCCGGTGGCCAGCTTCTCGCAGTCGCGGTTGTCGAAGCCCAGCTCGGCGAGGCGGCGGCCGCGCAGGCGGTCCGGCTTGTGCCCGAGGAACTTGCCGAGCTCCTTGTTGACCTCGACGATCACGCCCTCCGGGTCGGCCATCGCGATGCCGACGGGAGCGCTGCTGTAGAGCGTGGTGAAGCGGCGCATGGCGGCGTCGCGGGCCGCTTCGGCCTCGGCGACCGCGGTGCGCGCGAAGTCGTGCAGGAGCTGCTCGAGCTCTTCCGGGGGAAGCGATACTCCGTCCGTGTCAGCCAACCGCGCGGCCCAGCGCCGGGCCACGTCCGCCAACCCTGGTGCGGCACCAGGTTCCGACACGCTCCACCTCTTCCGGAGAACGACAAGGGCCTGGTCAGGCCCGGTCCGGGCGCCGACAAGCCCACTCCGGGCCGGATCCGCCCCGAAGTCATGCCACGCCATCACGCCCGGACAGACTTGTCTACCGGCCGAACGTGTGATGATCAGTGTAGATGTCGTCACTGCTCGTGGTTTTTCGGCTACCGCGTCCCGCCGCGGCCTCCGGTTCTGCTCCACCGTCCGCGACGCCCGGCCGCACGCAAAGCAACTCCCCGTGGCGATTAGCGACCCGGCGCCGCGCGGGTGCCGCCCAGCGACGATCCCCCGGGCGCAGCCCGCCGCCACACCGCAACCCAGCCGGTGGCGGTCAACCCCGCGCGCTGCCGCCACCCAGCGACACCCCCAGCCACGACCTTCCGCACCCCGCGGCAGTCCCGCATCCACCCCGGCGCCGCGCGGCCGCCGCCCAGCGACAATCCCCCAGCGCAACCCGCCGCCACACCGCAAACCGCTCCGCGGCGGTCGGCCCCGCGCGGCCTTCCGCACCCCGCGGCAGGCGGCCCCGCATCCACCCCGCCCCGCGCGGCCGCCGCCCAGCGACGCCCCCCGGGCGCAGCCTTCCGCCACACCGCAACCCACCAGCCACCGGGCATCGCGCGCGACACCACCTCCGGACGCAGCTTCCGCCACAGGGCAACCCACCCCGCGGCGATCAACCCCACACCCACCCGGCCCCACGCGAAGCACCGCCCAGCGACGATCCCCCGGGCGCGGTCTTCCGCCACACCGCGACCCGCCCGGTGGCGGCCGTTCCGCCGGGGAGCCGGGTGGGGCGCTCGTCGAGCCGGGTGAAGCCGAGCCGGGCGGGGACGGCGCCGCTGCGGTGGTTGGCGACGTCGTGCACGATCTCCACGCGGTTGGCGCCCACCCGGAACGCCTCGTCGGTCAGCAGGCGCGCCGCGCGGGTGGCCCAGCCCCGGCCGGTGTAGACCTTGGCCAGCCAGTAGCCCACTTCGAGCCCGCCGCGGCCGATGCGCGCCATCAGCCCGCAGCTGCCGGCGACCGCCCCGTCCGGCGCGACGATCGCGTAGTCGAAGGTCTCCGCGGCGAGCCAGCTTTCCCGGGTCAGCGTCAGGAACTCCCGCGCGTCGCGCTCGGTGTAGCCGTCCACCGCCCACGGCATCCACGGCGCGAGGTGGTCCAGGGACTCGTTGACCAGGCGGTGCAGGAGCTCGGCGTCGCCGGCCCACCACCGGCGCAGCAGGATCACCCCGTCCGAGAGGGTCTCCGCAGGGATCTGCATCCCCCGATCATCCCCGCCGCGGCCGTGGCCCGCACGGGACTTTTCCGGTATGCACGACGCATGCTGGAGTTCTTCCGGGCGATCCTGGACGCCGTCCTCGCGATCACGCCCAAGGCGCTGACCGCCCGCAAGGACGCCAAGCTGAACGCGCTCGGCGCCGAACTGTTCGTGCTCTACCTGCGCGCGCACCGGATCGCCGACAACGGCGACTACCTGCTGGGGTTCCTGGAAAACACCGCCACGATGAGCGAGGAGGACGTCCGCGCGCAGACCTCCTGGGTGCGCCGCCTGCACGCCGCCGCCCGGCAGCAGGCGTCGGACCTGCGTGGCCTGAACTCCGAGATGACCCGTCTCGGCGGCTGTCTCGCCGCCCTCGACCCGCAGGCGTACGGACGGCTCAAGAACGGGATGTGGGAGAAGTTCAGCCGCATCGACCACCTGCGGATGGTCCTCGCCGGCCCGGCGCTGCCCGATCCGCGCGCACTCGGGCTCTTCCCCGGCCCGGACCCCGTTACCGATCCCGTCGGGCGCCTGGCGGGTTTGCTCTCCCGGCCGGAAGGCGCGATGCAGTCGCCCGGAGCGCTTGAGTCGCCCGGCGCGCTCGACCTGCGGGATCCGTTGACGCCGCGGGCGCGCGCCGAGATCGCCCGCTACCTGGCCGAGCACCGGCCCCGCGAGCAGCTGGCGGAGATCCGGGCCCAGCTGAAGATCCTGCACGAGGCCCTGGAGCGCACCTTTACGCTGAGCGACATCCTGGTGAGCCTGTCGGCCGCCGGGAAAGCCGATCCGGGCGGCTTCCTGCGCGACTAGGTCATGATCGCGCTGTCGGGGACCACCGTGTCGTTGCGGAGCGCTTCCCACAGCTGCTTCGACTTCGTCTTGTCCCAGTGCTCCGCCGAGCCGGACGTGACCGGCACCGTCGTGGACAGCACGCCGTCCGAGGAGATGCCCCGCATCGCCCACGCCAGCGCCACCAGGTTGTGCAGGTGGTCGCCCTCGTCCATGGTCAGCGCGTCCGGCGCGGCGCCCAGCAGCGGGAACACGTCGAACGGGTTGAGCAGCGTGCCCGGGCTGGAGATCTGGCTGACCAGCGCGCCGATGAACTTGCGCTGGTTCTCCACCCGGTCCAGGTCCGACCGCGGGGTCGCGTCGCTGTGCCGCATGCGCACGAACCCGAGCGCGTGCGCGCCGTCGAGTTCCTGGCAGCCGGCCGGGATCGTGATGCCGGTGACGGTGTCGTGCATCTCCTTGTCGACACACATGTCCACGCCGCCGATCGCGTCGACGATGTTGGCGAACCCGCCGAACCCGATCTCGGCGTAGTGGTCGATGCGCAGCCCGGTGGCCTGCTCGACGGTCTTGACCAGCAGCGGCGCGCCGCCGATCGAGAACGCCGCGTTGATCTTGCTGGTGCCGTGGCCGGGGATGGCGACCTCGGAGTCACGCGGCAGGCTGACCAGCGTCGGCTTGGTGTCGTTGTCCGGCAGGTGCGCGATCATCATCGTGTCGGTGCGCTGACCGCCACCGGCGGCCTTGACGTCGCCGGTGACCAGCCGTTGCTCGTCCTCGGCGGTGAGGCCTTCGCGGCTGTCCGAGCCGACGATGAGCCAGTTGGTGCCCGCGCCTGCGGCGGGGCGGCCCTCGTAGTCCTCCAACGCGGCGACCCGGTTGATCGAGAACTCCAGGTACACCCACACGCCGGCGAGGAACAGCACGAACACCGACAGCAGCGTCAGCAGCACCTTGCCAGGACCGAACCGGCGGCGGCGCGGACGGCGCGCGGCAGGCGGCGGGGGCGGCGGGACGTCGCCGCGGGACGGCATGGCCCGCGTGGGCGGCGGTCCGGGGCGGCGCGGCGGCGGCTGGCGGTAGGCGCCCTCGCGGCCGGGCAACGGCATCATCTGCGCGGGCTGGTGCTGTCGCGGGCCGCGCGGTGGTACGCGCGGCGGGTAGCCGCCCTGGTTCGTCACGCCATCACCGTTCCCCGATCGACCGGCCCTAGGACGCCCCTAGTGAACCTCAAACGTCTCGAATCAGGACGTGCAGCACCCCGAAAGGGTTGCGCAACGCTACCCGGGCAGGCGAAGCCGCTGGTCGGGACGCACCGACCAGACCGTGAGCGGGGCCACACCGGCGGCGTCCAGGGCGAACTCGCGGGCCAGCCGGTTCCACACCCCCGGCCGGTACAGCATGGCGTGCCCTTCGGACATGACCTCGATCCGCACCACACGCTCGGCGACCGCCTGAGCGCGCTCGGCGTAGGCGAAGGACTCCGCGGGCCGGGTGATGCGGTCGCGCGTGCCGTGGGCGATCACGACCGTCTTGCCGGTCACCGGTTCCACCGGCTCGCCGATCGGGGTCCACGGCGCCAGCGCCAGCACCGACCGGACTTCCGGCTCGTCGGCGATCCGCAGCGCGACCCGGCCGCCCATCGAGTGCCCGGCGAGGAACACCGGCACGTCCGGCCGCTCGGCCCGGATCCGCCGCAGCGCCCACCGCGCGTCGGCCACCGGGTGCAGGTCGGGGTCGTTCCAGCCCCGGACGCGGTTGCGCAGCAGCCGCACCTCCACCCCGTGCGGCGCCCCGGCCCGCAGGATCTGCCGCGCCAACGGCACCATCCGCAGGTAGGCCAGCCCCCACGGCCGCACCACGTTGAGGCCGTTCTCGGCGCCCCCGTGCAGGACGAGCACGACCGCCCGCACCGGCCCGCGGGCGCGCCAGGTCGTCAGCACCGGATCACTCACACCAGGAGCCAACACCACGCCCGGGGTGATTCTTCCGCCGACCACCCGCACGGGGTGGTCCGCCGCCTAGATGAGTAATTCCGATCTTGGTTAGTGGTCGTAGGCGATCAGGGATCGGGT
>NZ_JAKGSD010000028.1 GCF_021654135.1 Amycolatopsis tucumanensis
GCGACTAAAGATCGGCTGTGGATCGGGGGCGGGGGAGGTCTGGTTGGGGTGGTCGCTTACTTTTCGTTGCCGGGCGGCGGTTTTTTTGCGCTGTTCACGCCCGGTGCTGCCCTGTGGATAACCGCTGTGGATTGTGGATAACTAGCTGGCCTCGGAGGCCGCTCGCATGTTGCGGGTCTGTTCGGCCCGTGCCGCCAGTTCCTCGTCGGCCGGGTAGTCCACGCCGATCAACGTCAGGCCGTGTGCTGGGGCCACGGCGCTGTCCCGCACTCCCCCACGCAACAGCTCAGTCGGCCACTCGGTCGGGCGACGGCCGTCGCCCACCAGGAGCATCGCGCCGACCAGGCTGCGCACCATCGAGTGGCAGAACGCGTCAGCCGACACCTCAGCCTCGACGACATGCGAATCGATCCGGCGCCACGTGAACCGCTGGAGTTCGCGGATCGTCGTGCCGCCCTCGCGCTGCTTGCAGAACGCCGCGAAGTCCCGCAGGCCCAACAGCGCCTCGGAAGCCTCGTTCATCGCCGTCAGCGACAGCGGGCGGCCCCAGGCGAGGGTGTCGAACCGGCGCAACGGATCAACGCCCCACGGCGCGTCCGAGACCCGGTAACGGTAGTGCCTGCGGATCGCGGAGAACCTGGCGTCGAAACCGTCCGGCGCGACCCGGGCGTCCAGCACTCGCACGTCGCCCGGCAGGAACCGGTTCCAGCGGTGCCGCATGCGCTCAAGGTCGGGAATCCCCCGGTCATCCACCGCCAGCCGTCCGGCGGGCCCGGACAGCGGCACCACGTCCACGTGCACGACCTGCCCGGTCGCGTGCACCCCGGCGTCCGTGCGGCCGGCCACCACGACCGACTTCGGCACCGCGGCCCCGGGCGGCTGCTTCGCCAGCGCCTCCTCCAGCAAGCCCTGCACCGTGCGGCGGCCGGGCTGGCGGGCCCACCCCGAGAACTGCGTGCCGTCGTAGCTGACGTCCAAGCGCAGACGAACGAGCCCGCCCTCCCCGGAGGGAGCAGCGGGCTCGTCGCGTGAAACTTCTGCCGTCAGGACTCGTCCTTCTTGGCGTCGTCCTTGGCCTCGGCAGCAGCGTCGTCGGCACCTTCGGCCGGCTCGGCGGTCGCCTCGGTGGTGGCCGACTCGGGCGCCTCAGCGTCCTGGTCGGTCGCCTCAGCGGCCTTGGTCTCCTCGGCCTCGGTCGCGGCGGGAGCGGCAGCCTCATCCTTCGCGAACTTGGTCTTCCGCGCCTTCTCCGCCTCCGAGGTGACGGTCTTCTCGGACACCAGCTCGATGACCGCCATCGGGGCGTTGTCGCCCTTGCGCGGCAGCGTCTTGGTGATCCGGGTGTAACCGCCGTTGCGGTCCGCGAAGAACGGGCCGATCTCGGCGAGCAGCTTGTGAACCACGTCCTTGTCGCGGATCACGCGCTGGATCTGACGCCGGTTGTGCAGGTCGCCGCGCTTCGCCTTGGTGATCAGCTTCTCGGCGAGCGGCCGCATCCGGCGGGCCTTGGCCTCGGTCGTGGTGATCTTGCCGTGCTCGAACAGCGACGTGGCGAGGTTCGCCATCATCAGCCGCTCGTGGGCCGCGGATCCACCGAGACGGGGGCCCTTCGTGGGGGTGGGCATTGCTTCTCCTCGTAAATCCGGCCGCTTTCAGGCCGGCGCCCGCCCCGCACGAATCACTCGGCGAGGCGGGCCGCCGTCCTTACAGCTGCTCCGTCTCTGCGTAGTCCTGGCCGTCGTCGTGGCCGTTGTCCGACAGACCGCCGACACCCTCGGCGGACCAGCTCTCGCCGCCCTCGTAGGAGGCAGCAGCCGCGGTCGGGTCGAACCCGGGCGGGCTGTCCTTCAGCGACAGGCCGAGGCCGACGAGCTTCATCTTGACCTCGTCGATCGACTTCGCGCCGAAGTTGCGGATGTCGAGCAGGTCGGCCTCGCTGCGCGAGACCAGTTCGCCGACCGTGTGGATGCCCTCGCGCTTGAGGCAGTTGTACGACCGGACCGTGAGGTCCAGGTCCTCGATCGGCATCGCGTAGGCGGCGATGGTGTCCGCCTCCTGCGGCGACGGGCCGATCTCGATGCCCTCGGCGTCGACGTTGAGCTCCCGGGCCAGGCCGAACAGCTCGACCAGCGTCTTACCGGCCGACGCGACGGCGTCGCGCGGGGTGATCGACGGCTTGGTCTCGACGTCCAGGATCAGCTTGTCGAAGTCGGTGCGCTGCTCGACACGGGTCGCCTCGACCTTGTAGGTGACCTTCAGCACCGGCGAGTAGATCGAGTCGACCGGGATCCGGCCGATCTCGGCACCAGCCTGCTTGTTCTGCTGAGCGGGCACGTAACCGCGGCCGCGCTCGACGACCAGTTCGATCTCCAGCTTGCCCTTGCCGTTCAGCGAGGCGATGTGCAGATCCTGGTTGTGCACGGTGACACCGGCCGGCGGAACGATGTCGGCCGCGGTGACCTCACCCGGGCCCTGCTTGCGCAGGTACATGGTGACGGGCTCGTCCTCCTCGGACGACACGACCAGTTCCTTGAGGTTCAGGATGATGTCGGTGACGTCTTCCTTCACCCCGGGGACGGTGGTGAACTCGTGCAGCACACCGTCGATGCGGATGCTGGTGACCGCCGCGCCCGGGATGGACGACAGCAGCGTGCGCCGCAGCGAGTTGCCGAGCGTGTACCCGAAGCCGGGCTCCAGCGGCTCGATGGTGAACCGGGACCGGGTCTCGTTGATCGGCTCTTCGCCGAGGGCCGGTCGCTGGGAAATCAGCACTTTCTTCTCTTCCTTTCCTGCCGGCGCCCGCCATATGACGCCGAAAGGGATGGCGGAGCGGCGACGCGCGGGTGCGCGCCGCCGCGGCCGATCACTTCGAGTAGTACTCGACGATCAGCTGTTCCTGGACCGGAACGTCGATCTGCGCCCGCTCGGGGAGCTGGTGCACCAGGATGCGCAGGTTGGACTGCACGACCTGCAGCCAGCCGGGGATCGGCCGGTCGCCGAACGACTCCTTGGCGGCCACGAAGGGCAGCATCTGGAGCGACTTCGGCCGCACGTCGATGATGTCGAACTTCTCGACCTGGTAGCTGGGGATCGTCACCTTCACGCCGTTGACGGTGAAGTGACCGTGCGCCACCAGCTGACGCGCCTGACGGCGGGTACGGGCCAGGCCGGCGCGGTACACGACGTTGTCGAGGCGCGACTCGAGGATCTGCAGCAGGTTCTCACCGGTCTTGCCGGGGCGCCGCGCGGCCTCCTTGTAGTAGCGGCTGAACTGCCGCTCGAGGACGCCGTACGTGTAGCGAGCCTTCTGCTTCTCCTGCAGCTGGAGCAGGTACTCGGACTCCTTGACCCGGCCGCGGCCGTGCTGGCCGGGCGGGTACGGGCGGCGCTCGAAAGCCTGGTCGCCGCCGACGAGGTCAACCTTGAGGCGCCGCGAGATGCGAGTCGCGGGGCCGGTGTAGCGAGCCATCTGTTGTTACTCCTCCCCGTTCCTCAGACCCGGCGCCGCTTGGGCGGGCGGCAGCCGTTGTGAGGCTGCGGGGTCACGTCCTGGATGGTGCCGACCTCGAGACCGGCGGCCTGCAGCGAACGGATCGCCGTCTCCCGGCCGGAACCCGGGCCCTTGACGAACACGTCGACCTTCTTCATCCCGTGCTCCGCGGCCTTGCGGGCCGCGTTCTCGGCCGCCATCTGCGCGGCGAACGGGGTGGACTTGCGGGAGCCCTTGAAACCGACGTGGCCGGAGGAGGCCCACGAGATGACCGCACCGTTCGGGTCGGTGATCGACACGATGGTGTTGTTGAAGGTGCTCTTGATGTGAGCGTGGCCGTGGGCCACGTTCTTCTTTTCCTTCCGCCGGACCTTCTTGGCCCCGGCGCGAGCCTTGGGTGGCATGTTGGGTGGTTTCTCCTGCCTAGCGCGAGTTCTCGGTCTGTGCGGCGGCAGCGGCGGCCTCGCGGGCCTCCTGCTGGCCACGCCGGATCAGCGAACCGGCGTCGGTGTAGAGCTGGCGAAGCGCCATCGGGCGGGCATACAGGGCCTTCGGCGAAACGCACGAATTGTTGCGGCGGCGCACCTGCCCGGCGCCGATCCGCACGACCTTCTTGCCCTGGACGCTCACTTCTTGCCAGCCTTCTTCTTGCCGGCGACCGTCTTCTTCGGACCCTTGCGGGTGCGGGCGTTGGTCTTGGTCCGCTGACCGCGGACGGGCAGACCGCGGCGCCACCGCAGGCCCTCGTAGCAGCCGATCTCGATCTTGCGACGGATGTCGGCCTGCACCTCGCGGCGGAGGTCACCCTCGACCTTGAAGTTCTCTTCGATGTGGTCGCGCAGCTTGACGAGGTCGTCGTCGGTCAGGTCGCGGACCCGGGTGTCCGGGTTCAGCGACGTGGCCGCGATGAGCTCCTTCGAGCGCGTACGACCGATGCCGTAGATGTAGGTCAGCGCGATCTCCAACCGCTTCTCGCGGGGGAGGTCTACGCCGGCGAGTCGTGCCATGGCGCTTGATGCTCCTTCTGCTGTTCGTCGCTCCAGGTGTGCTCCCCGCCCGGTTCCGGGACCGACTCGCATGTCGTCCGGAGCACTTGCGTGTCCGGTGTCCCGGCCCCGGCCTGGAGTCCGGGGGTCGGCCGGGCCGTGTGGCCCGGCAGGTGCGGGGAGGTCATACAGCTGTCCGTCCGCTCTGCGTGGTGCAGGCGGTGATCAGCCCTGCCGCTGCTTGTGCCGCAGGTTCTCGCAGATCACCATGATCCGGCCGTGGCGGCGGATCACCTTGCACTTGTCGCAGATCTTCTTGACGCTCGGCTGGACCTTCACGTCTCCTGCTTCCTTATGCGTTGCTCACCGCGTCACTTGTAGCGGTAGACGATCCGCCCACGAGACAGGTCGTACGGCGACAGCTCGACGACAACCCGGTCTTCCGGGAGGATGCGGATGTAGTGCTGCCGCATCTTGCCGCTGATGTGTGCCAGGACCTTGTGACCGTTCTCCAACTCGACTCGGAACATCGCGTTGGGGAGTGGCTCGATGACCCGACCTTCGACCTCGATGGCCCCGTCTTTCTTAGCCATGTCCTCCGCGTTTCGTGACTTGGTAGAGCACCGAATTGGCAACTCTTGCGTTCGGCGGACACGCCGCACCGACCCCAAGGACCCGAGCATTGACGAGCGCGTTGGAACCGGCGTGATGAGTACGCCAGCTAGATAGTGTACGCAGCCTGTGTCGCACCTCGCGAGGCGGGGTGATGTGTGGTAGGCAACGTCACTCCGACGATACCCCAAGTCACACCGGAAGCGGTGAACCCGCAGGTCAGGAGCCTTCGGGCAGGGTCAGGACGCGGGGGCCGTCCTCGGTGATGGCGACGGTGTGCTCCCAGTGGGCGGCACGCGAGCCGTCCGCGGTCACCACGGTCCAGCCGTCCTCGAGCTCGACTGTCTCGGCGCTGCCGCCGGTCAGCATCGGCTCGATGGCCAGCGCCATGCCGGGCTTGAGCTTCGGCCCCTTGCCGGGCTTGCCGACGTTGGGCAGGAACGGCTCCATGTGCATCTCGGTGCCGATGCCGTGCCCGCCGTACTCGACGATCTGGCCGTAGGAGGTGCCGTCGGCCGCCGAGGACGTCTCGGCGGAGGACTGCACGGCGTGCGAGATGTCGGTCAGCCGGGCGCCGGGCACCGCGGCCTCGATGCCGGCGAGCATCGCGGCGCGGGTGGCGGCCGACAACGCCTGGTCGGCGGCCGAAACCGCGCCGATGGCGAGGGTGACGGCGGAGTCGCCGTGCCAGCCGTCGAGGATGGCGCCGCAGTCCACGGACAGCAGGTCGCCCTCGGCCAGCACCGTCGTCTTCGCCGGGATGCCGTGGACGACCTGCTCGTTCACCGACGCGCAGATCGAGGCCGGGAAGCCGTGGTAGCCCTTGAACGAGGGCACCGCGCCGGCCGCGCGGATGGTCTGCTCGGCGATCTCGTCGAGGTCACCGGTGCTGACGCCGGGCTTGGCGGCCTCGGCGACGGCCGCGAGGGTGCGGGCCACCACGATGCCGGCGGCCCGCATCGCGTCCAGCTCGCCGGGCGTCTTGATCTCGATGCCGCGGTGGCGGCGGAGCACGGAAGGCACCAGGTTCACGCGCGCGCGTCGAGAGCGTTCACGATCCGCGAGGAGACCTCGTCGACCTCGCCGACGCCGTCCACCTTGACCAGGATGTCGCGGTAGTAGTCCAGCAGCGGGGCGGTCTCCGACTGGTAGACCTGCTGCCTGCGGCGGATGACCTCTTCGGTGTCGTCCGTGCGGCCGCGGCCCAGCAGGCGCTCGACCAGGACGTCCTCCGGCACGTCGAGCTGGATGACCGCGTCGAGCGCGCTGTCCGACTCGGCCAGCATCTCGCCGAGGACCTCGGCCTGCTTGGTGTTGCGCGGGAACCCGTCCAGCAGGAAGCCGGCCTTGGTGTCGGACTCGGCAAGGCGCTCGCGGACCATCTCGTTGGTGACGCTGTCCGGGACCAGCTCGCCCGAGTCGAGGTAGCGCTTCGCCTCCTCGCCCAGCGGCGTCTGCTCCGCCACGTGAGCGCGGAAGAGGTCACCCGTGGAGATGTGCGGGATGGAGAGCCGCTGCGACAGCGCTACCGCCTGAGTTCCCTTCCCTGCTCCGGGCGGGCCGACAAGAACCAGGCGCGTCATCGCAAGAACCCTTCGTAATTCCGCTGCATCAGCTGGCTTTCGATCTGCTTCACCGTGTCGAGGCCGACGCCGACCATGATCAGCACGGCGGTGCCGCCGAACGGGAAGTTCTGGTTGTTGCCCTCCTGCGTGATGGACAGGAAGAAGTTCGGGAGGATCGCGATGATGCCGAGGTAGAGCGAGCCGGGGAAGGTGATCCGGCCCAGGACGAAGCTCAGGTACTCGGCGGTCGGCCGACCGGGGCGGATGCCCGGGATGAAGCCGCCGAACTTCTTCATCTCCTCCGCGCGCTCATCCACGTTGAACGTGATGGTGATGTAGAAGTACGTGAAGAAGATGATCAGCGCGAAGTACAGCAGGATGTGCACCCAGCTGGACTGGTTGACCACGTAGGTCTGCAGGAACGCCTGCCAGCCGGAGCCGCTGGTCGGGTCGCCGAACAGACGGCTGATCAGGTCCGGCAGGTACAGCAGCGACGAAGCGAAGATGACCGGGATGACACCGGCCTGGTTCACCTTGATCGGCAGGTAGGTCGACGTGCCGCCGTACATCCGGCGGCCGATCATCCGCTTGGCGTACTGCACCGGGATCCGGCGCTGGCCCTGCTCGACGAAGATGACGCTGGCGATGATCACCAGGCCGAAGAGGCACACCAGCGCGAAGACGAGACCGCCCTGGTTGTTCAGGATGTTCATGCCCTCAGCCGGGATGCGGGCCGCGATGTTCAGGAAGATCAGCACGGACATGCCGTTGCCGACGCCGCGCTCGGTGATGAGCTCGCCCAGCCACATCATGACCGCGGTGCCCGCCGTCATGGTGATGACGATCAGCGCCAGCGAGAAGATGCTGTTGTCCGGGATGATCGACTGCGCGCAGTCCGGGAACAGCTGGCCGCGGTCGGCGAGCGCCACCACACCGGTCGCCTGCAGGATCGCCAGCGCGATCGTCAGGTACCGGGTGTACTGCGTGAGCTTGCCCTGGCCGGCCTGGCCTTCCTTCTTCAGCTCCTCGAACCGCGGGATGACGACGGTGAGCAGCTGGATGATGATGCTGGCCGTGATGTACGGCATGATGCCGGTCGAGAAGATCGACAGCTGCAGGAGCGCCCCGCCGCTGAACAGGTTCAGCAGGGAGTAGATGCCGGACTGGTCGGCACCGGCCTGGCATGCCTGCACATTGGGATAGGAGACCCCGGGCGCCGGGGTGACCGCACCGATCCGGTACACGGCCACGATCAACAGCGTGAACAGGATCTTCTTGCGCAGGTCCGGCGTGGCGAGAGCCGAGCGAAAGGCGCTGAGCACGCGGGGGACCTCCTCGGCGTCGCCGGTGGGTGTCACCGGCGATCGGCTTGGCCGGCACGCTGGCCGGCAGGAACACCATGTCGCTGGCAAGCCAGCAGCGCTCCGGGGCATGTCGGTCCCCGAAGCGCGTCGCCCGACTCTAACAGCCGGGCGTTGGAGGGTTGTGAGGTAGGCCGTGTTATGAGCCGGAGGCGGCCAGGGTGCCGGCCATGCCGAGCAGGACCACTCCGGTGCCGCGGTCCAGGTTCCGCCGGGATTCGACGCTCAGGCGGACGGCCTTGAGCGCGGCGCCGACCGCGGCGTAGGCCGTGCCGGCGAGGAACTCGGCGACGAGGTAGACGCCGCCGAGGATCGCGATCTGCGCGGTGGGTGACCCGTGCGCGGGATCGACGAACTGCGGCACGAACGCGGTGAAGATGAGGATCGCCTTGGGGTTGGTGATGGCGACGAGGAACTCCTTGCGCAGCACGGGGCCGGGTGGTTGTTCCGCCGGTGGCTGGGGCTTGCTGCGGAGGAGCCGGACGCCGAGCCAGACGAGGTAGGCGACACCGGCCCACTTGACAGCGGTGAGCGCGGGCTCGGACGCGGCGAGCAGCTGACCGAGCCCCGCCGCGACGGCGCCGATCATGAGCGTGAAGGCCGCCAAGCGCCCGAGCAGCCCCGCGAGGGCCCGCGGGAGGCCGTGCTGGATGCCGTGGTGCAGCCCGAGAAGGTTGTTGGCGCCCGGCGTGAGGGCGATGAGCATGGCGGCGCCGAGGAAGACGAGCAACCAGGTCATCGCCGTGACGGTACTGGCTGTGCTGACGAGCGGCGGCTGATTTTTCGGGGCGGGCGGCGGCACGGCAGCTCACGAGCGGCGGCAGCATGTCGGCGGATCGCGAGGTACCGCACTCCGGCACGGCTGCCGGACCTCGGCGCGGCGGGTGGCGGCGAGGCGAGCGCCACCTACCCGATAGGCGGGACGTTAGGAGCTTGGGCGCTCCTCGCCGCGCGGGTCGCCTTCCGACGAGCTCCCTTGGCGCTCCCCCGGTTGCGCCTCGGCGGGATGGTGCTGGCTTGCCGGGTTCGGGCGCCAGCCGCTCTGTCCCGAGAGTCCCTGGCCCGCCGCGTTCGCGCCCGGCTCGCCCTGACTCCCTACGCCCTGCCCGGGCGTGCTCGGGCCGGGTGGGTAGCCGGCGTGCGGCAGGGGCATGGCCTGTCCCGCAGACGGGGCGCTCGGGTAGGGCTCGCCGCCGGGCCAGTGCCTCGTCGGGGCCGGGAACTGGGGTCCGGGCTGGTACCCGGACGGCGCGGGGATCCCGTAGCGCGGCGTCGTCAGGTCCTGCGGCGCGCGGCGACCCCGCGCGGCGGCCAGGACCGCGGCCACGATCGCCGCCAGGGTGGCGCCCGCGACCAGCCAGAACCCGAGTCCGAGCCGGTCGCTCGTCGAGAAATCGCCGTCGCCCTCCGCGGCGCCCGGCGGGCGGAAGCTCTCGTGGAGGCTGACCCCCTGCAGGACGATCCCGGCGGCGGTCGCGAGGAGGAAGGCCGCGCCGGTCGCCGTGGCCAGCGCTGCCGCGAACTTCCGGGCGGGCGACGAATCGCGGCGCGCCGCGGCCAGGCTCAGCACCGCCGCGATGACCAGCAACAACCCGGCCGCCGCCAGCAGGTAGCCGTTGCGGACCGGGCTGCCGAAGGTGTTCGTCGGGATCCCGGGCTGCGCCGCCTCCGCGGTCAGGTCCCACCCGGTGACCGTCAGCGACAGCTGCGGCTCACCCTGGAAGAGCAGCTCGCCCTCGAACAACGCGAAGAACGAGCCCGTGACGGCGGCCGCGGCGGCGAGCAACGCCAGCGCGGCGCCCAGCAGACGTCCACCGTGCCAACCAGGTCGACGGCTCGGCACCGGCGGGTAACCAGGTGGAACCCCCGGGAACGACATCACCCGATCGTGGCACCACCAGCACGCAAAGGAAAGGGCCCGCCGGTCCGAAGACCAGCGGGCCCTTGCCGCAGGCAGAACTCAGAGCTCGGTGGCCGAACCGCCGGCCGCCTCGAGCTTCTCCTTCGCGGACGAGGAGAACTTGTCGGCGGTGACGTTCAGCTTCACGCCGTTCAGGTCGCCGTTGCCGAGGACCTTGACGAGCTCGTTCTTGCGAACCAGACCGCGCTCGACCAGCTGCTCCTTGGTGACGTCGCCACCGTCCGGGAAGACCCGGGCGATGTCGCCGACGTTCACCGGCTGGTACTCGGTGCGGAAGCGGTTCTTGAAGCCACGCAGCTTCGGCAGCCGCATGTGGATGGGCATCTGCCCACCCTCGAAACCGGCGGGCACGTTCTTCCGGGCCTTGGTGCCCTTCGTACCGCGACCGGCGGTCTTGCCCTTCGAACCCTCACCACGACCGACGCGGATCTTCTCGCGCTTGGCGCCCGGGGCCGGGCGCAGGTGGTGGATCTTGATGGCCGTCATGCCTTGACCTCCTCAACAGTCACGAGGTGGCGGACGGTGTGGATCAGACCGCGGACCTCCGGGGTGTCCTCGCGCACCACGGACTGCCGGATCTTGCGCAGCCCGAGGGTCCGCAGGGACTCCCGGTGGTTGTGCTTGGTGCCGATCTTGCTCTTGACCTGGGTCACCTTGAGCTGAGCCATGTCAGACCCCCTGTCCCGCACGCTGACGCAGCATCCGGGCCGGCGCGACGTCCTCGAGCGGCAGACCGCGACGGGCCGCCACCTCCTCCGGACGCTGGAGCCCCTTCAGGGCCGCCACGGTGGCGTGCACGATGTTGATCGCGTTGTCCGAGCCGAGCGACTTCGACAGCACGTCGTGCACACCCGCGCACTCCAGCACCGCGCGGACCGGGCCACCGGCGATGACACCGGTACCGGCGCTGGCCGGGCGGAGCAGGACCACACCGGCGGCCTCCTCACCCTGGACCGGGTGCGGGATGGTGCCGGCGATCCGGGGAACGCGGAAGAAGTTCTTCTTCGCTTCCTCGACGCCCTTGGCGATGGCCGCGGGAACTTCCTTGGCCTTGCCGTAGCCGACGCCGACCTGACCGTCGCCGTCACCGACGACCACCAGGGCGGTGAAGCTGAAGCGACGACCACCCTTCACGACCTTGGCGACGCGGTTGATCGCGACGACGCGCTCGAGGTGCGGGGTCTTCTCCTGGCCGGCCCCGCCACGGCCACCGTCGCGGCGGTCGCGGCGGTCACGACGGTCGCGGTCGTTGCCGCCCGGACCGCCCTGTCCACCGCCCTGCCGTGTACGTCCCGGCATCAGGCTTTCCTTCCATTCGCGAGCATGTGCATGGTTCTCAGAACTCCAACCCCGCCTCGCGAGCGGCGTCGGCCAGCGCGGCGATGCGGCCGTGGTAGCGGTTGCCACCGCGGTCGAACACGACGCTGGAGATGCCCGCACCCTTGGCACGGGCGGCCACGAGCTCGCCGACCTTGGCGGCCTTGGCCTTCTTGTCGCCCTCGAGCGCACGCACGTCGGCCTCGAGGCTCGACGCCGAGGCGACCGTGTGGCCCGCCACGTCGTCGATCACCTGGACCGTGATGTGCCGCGAGGACCGGTGGATGACCAGCCGGGGCCGCTGGGCGGTCCCGCCGACCTTCTTGCGAAGCCGGAAGTGACGGCGCGCCTTCGCGACGCGGCGCCGGGTCGAGATGTCCTTGCCGACCGGCTTCCGCTTCTTCGTTGCCGTTTCGCTCATGATCACTTACCCGTCTTTCCGACCTTGCGACGGATGCGCTCACCCTCGTAGCGCAGCCCCTTGCCCTTGTACGGGTCCGGACGGCGGAGCCGGCGGATCACCGCGGCGATCTGGCCGACCTTCTGCTTGTCGATGCCGGACACGGAGAACCGGGTCGGGGTCTCGACCTTGAAGGTGATGCCTTCCGGCGCCTCGATCAGCACGGGGTGGCTGTAGCCGAGGGCGAACTCGAGGTTGCTGCCCTTGGCCTGGACGCGGTAACCGACACCGTGGATCTCGAGCTTCTTCTCGTAACCCTCGGTCACACCCACGACCAGGTTGTTGACCAGCGTGCGGGTCAGACCGTGCAGCGCACGGCTCTCCCGCTCGTCGTCCGGGCGCTTGACCAGCAGCGCGCCGTCCTCACCGCGCTCGACCGTGATCGGCTCGGCGACAGTGTGCGAAAGGGTGCCCTTGGGACCCTTCACCGAAATGTTCTGGCCGTCGATGGTCACCTCGACCCCGGAAGGGACGGTGATCGGCTGCTTACCGATGCGCGACATGCCTGCTCTCCCTTCCGTTACCAGACGTAGGCGAGGACTTCCCCGCCCACACCGTTGCGCTTGGCCTGCCGGTCGGTCTGAAGGCCGCCCGACGTCGAGATGATCGCGATGCCCAGCCCGCCCAGCACGCTCGGCAGCTCGGTCGACTTGGCGTACACCCGCAGACCCGGCTTGGACACGCGGCGCAGACCGGCGATGCTGCGCTCGCGGTTGCGGCCGTACTTCAGTTCCACGATGAGGTTCTTGTGCTTCTCACCCGGCTCGTCCCGGTAGCCCGAGATGTAACCCTCGCGCTTCAGGATCTCGGCGATGTTCGCCTTGAGCTTCGAGTGCGGCACCACGACCTCGTCGTGGTACGCCGAGTTGGCGTTCCGCAGACGTGTCAGGAAGTCTGCGATGGGGTCGGTCATCGTCATGGTGACCTTCAACCTTTCTCGCCTGGTTCCCCCTAGTCAGAGGGCCTGTGGCGAAGTGGGAGCTTCTGTCGTTCCTACCAGCTGGACTTGGACACACCGGGGAGTTCGCCCGCGTGCGCCATCTCGCGCAGGCAAACCCGGCACAGTCCGAACTTGCGGAACACCGAGTGGGGCCGGCCGCACTTGTTGCAGCGCGTGTAGGCACGCACCTTGAACTTCGGCTTGCGGGCCGCCTTGGCGATCAGAGCCTTCTTGGCCATCAGTTCTCCTTGAACGGGAAGCCGAGCTTGCGGAGCAGCGCGCGGCCCTCGTCGTCGGTGGTAGCGGTGGTGACAACGGTGACGTCCATGCCGCGCGGGCGGTCGATGGAGTCGGGGTCGATCTCGTGGAACATGGACTGCTCGTTGAGACCGAAGGTGTAGTTGCCGTTGCCGTCGAACTGCTTGGCCGACAGCCCGCGGAAGTCGCGGATACGCGGCAGCGCGATCGTCAGCAGCCGGTCCAGGAACTCCCACATGCGGTCGCCGCGCAGCGTCACGCGCGCACCGATCGGCTGGCCCTCACGCAGCTTGAACTGCGCGATGGACTTGCGCGCCCGGCGCACCTCGGGCTTCTGACCGGTGATGGCCGCGAGGTCGCGGATCGCACCGTCGATCAGCTTGCTGTCCCGCGCGGCGTCGCCGACACCCATGTTGACGACGACCTTGACCACGCCCGGGATCTGGTGGACGTTCTCGTAGCCGAACTCGCTGCGGAGCTCGCCCTTGATCTCTTCGCGGTACCGCGTCTTCAACCGCGGCACGATCTTCTCTGCGGTCGTCATCAGATGTCCTTACCGGTCCGGCGCGAGATGCGAACCTTCTTGCCGTCCTCGCCGATGCGGTAGCCCACGCGGGTCGGCTTGCCGTCGGAGTCCACGACCATCACGTTCGACACGTGGATCGGGGCCTCCTGCGTCACGATGCCGCCGGACTGCGCGCCGCGCTGGGTCTGGGAGATCCGGGTGTGCTTCTTGATCCGGTTCACGCCCTCGACCAGCACCCGCTGGCGCTCCGGGTAGGCCTTGATGACCTTGCCCTTGGCGCCCTTGTCCTTGCCGGCGATGACGACGACCGTGTCGCCCTTCTTCACCTTCATCAGAGCACCTCCGGCGCCAGCGAGATGATCTTCATGAACTTGCGGTCACGCAGCTCACGGCCGACCGGGCCGAAGATGCGGGTGCCGCGCGGCTCGTTGTCGTTCTTGATGAGCACGGCGGCGTTCTCGTCGAACTTGATGTAGGAGCCGTCCGGGCGACGCCGCTCCTTCGTCGTGCGGACGACGACGGCCTTGACCACGTCACCCTTCTTCACCCCGGCAGCCGGGATGGCGTCCTTGACGGTGGCGACGATGATGTCGCCGATACCCGCGTAGCGCCGTCCCGAGCCACCGAGCACGCGGATGCAGAGGATCTCCTTGGCACCCGTGTTGTCGGCGACTCGCAGCCGCGACTCCTGCTGGATCACGTCAACTCCTGTATGTCGCGCCGGTTCTCACCTTCCGGCGAGCCTGGCGGAACGGAGGAGGCCCGAGATGGGCCTCCGATTACTTGGCCTTCTCCACGATCCGCACGAGCCGCCACCGCTTGGTGGCCGAGGTCGGGCGGGTCTCCATGAGGATCACGCGGTCACCGATGCCGGCGGTGTTCTCCTCGTCGTGCGCCTTCACCTTGCTGGTGGAGCGGAGAACCTTGCCGTAGCGGCGGTGCTTCTTGCGGTCCTCGAGCTCGACCACGATCGTCTTGTCCATCTTGTCCGAGACGACGTAGCCCTCACGGACCTTGCGGTAGTTACGACCGCTCTCGGCACTCTGCACCGGCTGCGCGGCGAGCTCTGGGGTCTGCTCACTCATCAGGCAGCACCTTCTTCATTCTCGGCGTCGGGGGAAACGGACAGGCCGAGCTCACGCTCCCGCATCACCGTGTAGATCCGAGCGATGTCGGCACGGACGGTGCGGAGGCGGCGGTTGTTGTCCAGCTGCCCGGTGGCCATCTGGAAGCGGAGGTTGAACAGCTCCTCCTTGGCTTCCTTCAGGCGCAGCACGAGCTCCTCGTTGGTGAGCTCACGCAGCTCTGCGGCGGCGACACCTGCCTGCGCCATCAGAACTCACCACCTTCACGGGTCACGATGCGGCACTTCATGGGGAGCTTGTGGATCGCGCGGCGCAGCGCCTCCCGAGCCTGGGCCTCGTTCGGGAAGCTCAGCTCGAACATGACGCGGCCCGGCTTCACGTTGGCGACCCACCACTCGGGCGAACCCTTACCGGAACCCATGCGGGTTTCGGCCGGCTTCTTGGTGAGCGGGCGGTCCGGGAAGATGTTGATCCAGACCTTGCCGCCACGCTTGATGTGCCGGGTGATGGCGATACGAGCGGACTCGATCTGCCGGTTGGTCACGTAGTGGTGCTCAAGCGCCTGGATGCCGTACTCACCGAAGGTGACCTTCGTGCCGCCCTTGGCGGCACCGGCGCGCTTCGGCGAGTGCTGCTTGCGGTGCTTGACCTTGCGTGGGACGAGCACGCCTCAGCCCTCCGTCTTCTCGGCCGCGTCCGGCGAACCCTGCGCGGGCGCCTCGCTGGTCGCGACATCCGTGTCGGCCTTCGCGGCGGCAGCGGCGCGGCCGGCTTCGGTCGAGGTCGGCGTCGTGCCCTGGGCGCCGGAACGGCGCGGGCGCGACGGACGCTCCCGGCGCGGACGCTCGTTGGCGGCCGCGGCGTCCCGCTCGGCCTTGGCCTTCAGGCCGCCGACCAGGTCACCCTTGTAGATCCACACCTTCACGCCGATGCGGCCGAAGGTGGTGCGGGCCTCGAAGAAGCCGTAGTCGATGTCCGCGCGCAGCGTGTGCAGCGGGACCCGGCCGTCGCGGTAGTGCTCCGACCGCGACATCTCGGCACCGCCGAGGCGGCCGCTGCACTGCACGCGGATGCCCTTGACCTGCGACGAACGCATGGTCGTCTGGATCGCCTTGCGCATCGCGCGGCGGAACGCCACGCGGTTGGACAGCTGCTCGGCGACGCTCTGGGCGACCAGCTGCGCGTCGGCCTCGGGGTTCTTGACCTCGAGGATGTTCAGCTGGACCTGCTTGCCGGTCAGCTTCTCCAGCGAGCCGCGGATCCGGTCGGCCTCCGCGCCGCGGCGGCCGATCACGATGCCCGGACGCGCGGTGTGGATGTCGACCCGCACGCGGTCACGGGTGCGCTCGATCTCGACCTTGGAGATGCCGGCGCGCTCCATGCCCGTGGACAGCAGCTTGCGGATCTTGACGTCCTCGGCCACGTACTCCGCGTACTGCTTGTCGGCGTACCAGCGCGACTTCCAGTCGGTGGTGATCCCCAGCCGGAAGCCGTGCGGGTTGATCTTCTGGCCCACTAGCGGCCACCTGCCTTCTTCTTACCGCTCTTCTTCGCTTCCGGACGCGACTCCACCTCGACCGTGATGTGGCTGGTGCGCTTCCGGATCCGGTACGCACGGCCCTGGGCGCGCGGCTGGATGCGCTTGAGGGTCGGGCCCTCGTCGGCGTACGCGTTCTTCACGAACAGCGTGTCCGGGTCCAGGTTGAGGTTGTTCTCGGCGTTGGCCACGGCGCTGGCGAGCACCTTCGCCACCGGCTGGCTCGCCGCGTACGGCGAGAACCGGAGCACGGCGAGGGCTTCGGCGGCGCTAAGACCCTTGATCAGCTCGATCACCCGGCGCACCTTCGTCGGCGAGTCCCGGACGAAGCGAGCCCGCGCCACGGCCACCTGGGCCGGAGCGGTTTCTGGGGCTGTCATCGCTTGCTTTCCCTAACTCTCGTGTGCCCGCTCAGCGGCGGCGCGACTTCCGGTCATCCTTGACGTGACCCTTGAAGGTCCGCGTCGGAGCGAACTCGCCAAGCTTGTGGCCGACCATGGCCTCGCTGACGAACACCGGCACGTGCTTGCGGCCGTCGTGCACCGCGATGGTGTGACCCAGCATGTCCGGGATGATCGTGGACCGGCGGGACCAGGTCTTGATCACGGTCTTCTTGCCCGACTCGTTGAGCGCGTCCACCTTCTTGAGCAGGTGGTCGTCCACGAACGGGCCCTTCTTCAGGCTACGCGGCATGTTGTCTTACCTCCCTGCTCAGCGCTTCTTGCCGGTACGCCGGCGGCGGACGATCAGTGCGTCGGACGGCTTGCGGCGGCGGGTGCGGCCCTCCGGCTTGCCGTTCGGGTTGACCGGGTGGCGACCACCCGAGGTCTTGCCCTCACCACCACCGTGCGGGTGGTCGACCGGGTTCATGACGACACCACGGACGGTCGGGCGCTTGCCGCGCCAGCGGTTGCGGCCCGCCTTGCCCCAGTTGATGTTCTGGTGCTCGGAGTTGCCGACCTCGCCGACGGTGGCGCGGTTGCGCACGTCCACGTTGCGGATTTCGCCCGAGGGCATCCGCAGCTGGGCGTACGGGCCGTCCTTGGCGACCAGCTGCACGCGGGCGCCGGCGGAGCGGGCGATCTTCGCGCCGCCACCGGGACGCAGCTCGATGGCGTGCACCACGGTGCCGACCGGGATGTTGCGCAGCGGCAGGTTGTTGCCCGGCTTGATGTCGGCGCGCGGGCCGGCTTCCACCGTGTCGCCCTGCTTGA
The DNA here is from genome assembly GCF_021654135.1 of Amycolatopsis tucumanensis. GTDB lineage: Bacteria > Actinomycetota > Actinomycetes > Mycobacteriales > Pseudonocardiaceae > Amycolatopsis_E > Amycolatopsis_E tucumanensis. Next base: position 17,273 of record NZ_JAKGSD010000028.1, read on the forward strand.
GCTTGTCCGGCGCGATGATGTAGCGCTTCTCGCCGTCCGCGTAGTGCAGCAGCGCGATGCGGGCGGTCCGGTTGGGGTCGTACTCGATGTGCGCGACCTTGGCCGGGATGCCGTCCTTGTCGTTGCGCCGGAAGTCGATGACCCGGTAGGCCCGCTTGTGGCCGCCACCCTTGTGCCGGGTGGTGATCTTGCCCGAGGAGTTGCGGCCACCCGACTTGCTCAGCGGGCGCAGCAGCGACTTCTCCGGCTCGGACCGGGTGATCTCGGCGAAGTCCGACACGCTCGAGCCACGGCGGCCCGGAGTCGTCGGCTTGTACTTACGAATACCCATGACAGCTTTCCGTCCCTTACGCGGCGGGTCCGCCGAAGATCTCGATCGGCTTGCTCTCGGCGGACAGCGTCACGACGGCGCGCTTGACGTTCTTGCGCTTGCCGAAGCCGTAGCGGGTCCGCTTGCGCTTGCCCTGCCGGTTCAGCGTGTTCACGCTGACGACCTTGACGCCGAAGATCTGCTCGACGGCGATCTTGATCTGCGTCTTGTTGGCGTCCGGCCGGACCTCGAACGTGTACTTGTGGTCCTCGAGGAGCCCGTAGGACTTCTCGGAGATCACCGGCGCGAGCACGATGTCACGAGGGTCCGGGATGGCAACGCTGCTCACTGCGCTTCACTCCCTTCAACCTCGCTGGCCCGAGCCGAAGCCTTGGCCGCCTTGCCCTTGACGGGACCGGCGATGAAGGCGTCGTACGCGGCCTTGGTGAACACCACGTCGTCGTTGACCAGCACGTCGTAGGTGTTGAGCTGGTCGGGGTTGATCAGGTGCACGTTCGGCAGGTTGCGGGCCGACAGCCAGCCCTGCTCGTCCTCGCGGTGCAGCACGACCAGCAGGCGCTTGGCCTGGGTCACGGCGGCGAGGACCTTCTTCGCCTCCTTGGTGCTGGGCTTCTCGCCCGACACCAGTTCGGTGATGACGTGCACCTGGCCGGCGCGCGCCCGGTCGGAGAGGGCGCCACGCAGGGCGGCGGCCTTCATCTTCTTCGGGGTGCGCTGGGTGTAGTCGCGCGGCGTGGGGCCGTGGACGGTGCCACCGCCGGCGAACTGCGGGGCGCGGGTCGAACCCTGGCGGGCGCGGCCGGTGCCCTTCTGGCGGTACGGCTTCTTGCCGCCACCGGAGACCTCGCCGCGGGTCTTCGTGTCGTGCGTGCCCTGGCGCGCGGCGGCCTGCTGGGCCACCACGACCTGGTGCATCAGCGGCACGTTGGCCTGCACGTCGAAGATCTCGGCGGGGAGCTCGACGGTGCCCTCGGCGCTGCCGGCCGGGGTCTTCAGCTCGACGCTGGTCATTCGGTAGCACCACCCTTCGCGGCGGTCTTGACGAAGACGAGGCTGCCCTTGGGGCCGGGGACGGCGCCCTTGATCAGCAGCAGGCCCTCTTCGGCGCGCACGTCGTGGACGGTCAGGCCCTGCGTGGTGACCTTGACGCCACCCATGCGGCCGGCCATCCGCAGGCCCTTGAAGACGCGGCCCGGGGTGGCGCAGCCACCGATCGAGCCGGGGGCGCGGTGCTTCGCCTGGTTACCGTGGCTGGCGCCCTGGCCCTTGAAGCCGTGGCGCTTCATGACACCGGCGTAGCCCTTGCCCTTGCTGGTGCCCGTGACGTCGACGCGCGAGCCGGCGGGGAACACCTCGGCGGTGATCTCCTGGCCGACCTCGTAGCTCTCGGCGTCGGTCGTGCGCAGCTCGGCGAGGTAACGCCGCGGCGTCACGCCGGCCTTCTGGAAGTGGCCGGTCACCGGCTTGTTGACCTTGCGCGGGTCCACGGCGCCGAAAGCCAGCTGCACGGCCTGGTAGCCGTCGTTGTCCTGGGTACGGATCTGGGTCACCACGTTCGGCCCGGCCTGCACGACGGTCACCGGAACGATCCGGTTGTCCTCGCCGAAGACCTGGGTCATGCCGAGCTTGGTGCCCAGGATGCCCTTTACTTGCCTGTCAGACATGAGTCTCTTATCTCCGCCGCTCGCCCAACGCTTACTGGATGTTGACGTCGACGCTCGCCGGGAGGTCGATGCGCATGAGCGCGTCGACCGTCTTCGGCGTCGGGTCGAGGATGTCGATCAGCCGCTTGTGCGTGCGCATCTCGAAGTGCTCGCGCGAGTCCTTGTACTTGTGCGGCGAGCGGATGACGCAGTAAACGTTCTTCTCGGTGGGCAGCGGCACAGGTCCGACGACCGAGGCGCCGGTGCGCGTCACCGTCTCGACGATCTTGCGCGCGCTGGCATCGATCGCCTCGTGGTCGTAGGCCTTGAGCCTGATGCGGATCTTCTGTCCCGCCATGGTCGCAGCTCGTTCCTTCGTCTTGTGCCGCTATCTCTACCCGCGCATTCGCGCCGGTTTCCGCACGTCAACGCCCTCGCGTCCGATCCACGCGGTCGGGCGTGTCGCGCCCGCTGCGCAGACTGATCCCGTAGGAGGATCGTCGTCGTGCCGGTTGGTCTTCACCGCGAGACGGCCGTGCCGGCCATCTGTCGCGCCCGCGGTCTCCCCCTGGGAAACCCACGGACCAAGGCCGCTCGCGCCGGGGCGGCCGATTTCTCTAGAGATATCGGCCGCCCCGCAACGAGCAACTCAACTAGTGTCGCACACGTGGTTCCACAACCCGGCCCCGGGGTGCTATAAGCACTCCGGGGCCGGATGGAATCACTTGATGATCTTGGTGACCTGGCCCGCGCCGACGGTCCGGCCACCCTCACGGATGGCGAACCGCAGACCCTCGTCCATGGCGACCGGCTGGATGAGCTGCACCTTGATCTCGGTGTTGTCACCCGGCATGACCATCTCGGTGCCCTCGGGGAGGGTGACGACACCGGTCACGTCGGTCGTGCGGAAGTAGAACTGCGGGCGGTAGTTGTTGAAGAACGGCGTGTGCCGGCCACCCTCGTCCTTGGACAGGATGTAGACCGAACCCTCGAACTCCGTGTGCGGAGTCGTGGTGCCGGGCTTCACGACGACCTGGCCGCGCTCGACGTCCTCGCGCTTGATGCCGCGGAGCAGCAGACCGACGTTGTCACCGGCCTGGCCCGAGTCGAGCAGCTTGCGGAACATCTCGACACCGGTGACGGTGGTCTTGGTCGACTTCTCGCGGATACCCACGATCTCGACCTCTTCGTTGACGTTGATCTGGCCGCGCTCCACGCGACCGGTCACGACGGTGCCGCGGCCGGTGATGGTGAAGACGTCCTCGATCGGCATCAGGAACGGCTTGTCGAGGTCACGCACCGGGTCCGGCACGTTGTCGTCGACGGCCTGCATGAGCTCGAGAACCGACTCGGCCCACTTGGCGTCGCCCTCGAGGGCCTTGAGGCCGGAGACCTTGACCACGGGGGCGTCGTCGCCGGGGAACTCCTGCGAGGACAGCAGCTCGCGGACCTCCAGCTCGACCAGCTCGAGGATCTCCTCGTCGTCCACCATGTCGGCCTTGTTCAGGGCCACCACGATGTAGGGCACGCCGACCTGGCGGGCGAGCAGCACGTGCTCACGGGTCTGCGGCATCGGGCCGTCGGTCGCGGCGACCACCAGGATCGCGCCGTCCATCTGGGCGGCACCGGTGATCATGTTCTTGATGTAGTCCGCGTGACCGGGGGCGTCCACGTGGGCGTAGTGACGCTTCTCGGTCTGGTACTCGACGTGCGAGATGTTGATCGTGATGCCGCGCTGCTTCTCTTCCGGCGCGTTGTCGATCTGGTCGAACGCCCGGGACTCGTTGAGCTCCGGGTACTTGTCGTGCAGAACCTTGGTGATCGCCGCGGTCAGCGTGGTCTTGCCGTGGTCGACGTGACCGATGGTCCCGATGTTGACGTGCGGCTTGCTCCGCTCGAACTTCGCCTTCGCCACTGGAATGTCCTCCTGGACTCTTGCTTTTGCTTCACCGGACGGCGTGGCAGCCGAACGGCGATCGATCTGGTCGGTTGTGCGGACCCTAGGGGAGGCCCCTGTGCGCGCCCGCGTTGGGTGCGGAGGGGTTTACTCCCCCGTCGCCTTCGCGATGATCTCCTTCGCGACGTTCGAGGGAACCTCGGCGTAGGAGTCGAACGTCATCGAGTAGTTCGCCCGACCCTGGGTACGAGACCGCAGGTCGCCGACGTACCCGAACATCTCGGACAGCGGAACCAGTGCCTTCACGACTCGGGTGCCTGCCCGCTCGTCCATGGCCTGGATCTGGCCACGGCGAGAGTTGAGGTCGCCGATGACGTCACCCATGTAGTCCTCGGGGGTGGTCACCTCGACGGCCATGACCGGCTCGAGCAGAACCGGGCTGGCCTGGCGCGCGGCCTCCTTGAGCGCCATGGAACCGGCGATCTTGAAGGCCATTTCCGACGAGTCGACCTCGTGGTAAGCGCCGTCCAACAGGGTCACCTTCAGCCCGACCAGCGGGTAACCGGCGAGGACACCGTACTGCATGGCGTCCTGGGCACCGGCGTCCACCGACGGGATGTACTCGCGCGGCACGCGGCCACCGGTGACCTTGTTGTCGAACTCGTAGAGGGCGCCGTCGCCAGTGGACAGCGGCTCCAGCTTGATGATCACGCGCGCGAACTGACCAGAACCACCGGTCTGCTTCTTGTGCGTGTACTCGTACTTCTCGACCGTGCGGCGGATCGTCTCGCGGTAGGCGACCTGCGGCTTACCGATGTTCGCCTCGACCTTGTAGTCGGACTTCATGCGGTTGACCAGCACCTCGAGGTGCAGCTCGCCCATGCCCGCGATGATCGTCTGACCGGTCTCCTCGTCCAGCTGGACCTGGAAGGTGGGGTCCTCCTCGGCCAGCTTCTGGATCGCGGTCGACAGCTTCTCCTGGTCGGCCTTCGTCTTGGGCTCGATGGCCACCTTGATGACCGGCTCCGGGAAGGTCATCGACTCGAGGACGATCGGGTTCTGCGGGTCGCACAGGGTGTCACCGGTCGTGGTGTCCTTCAGGCCGATGACCGCGTAGATGTGGCCGGCCTGGGCCTCGTCGACCGGGTTCTCCTTGTTGGAGTGCATCTGGAAGAGCTTCCCGATGCGCTCCTTGCGCTCCTTGGTCGAGTTGATGACCTGCGCGCCGGCGGCGACCTTGCCCGAGTACACCCGGACGTAGGTCAGCTTGCCGAAGAACGGGTGCGCGGCGATCTTGAACGCGAGAGCCGCGAACGGCTCGTCGACCGACGGCTTCCGCGACGCGGCGGTCTCACCGTCGGTGAGGGTGCCCTCGACGGCGGGGACGTCCAGCGGCGACGGCAGGTAGTCGATCACCGCGTCCAGCATGGGCTGCACGCCCTTGTTCTTGAACGCGGAGCCGCACAGCACCGGGTACGCCTCGCGGGCGACCGTCAGCTTGCGGATGCCGGCCTTGATGTCGGCCTCGGACAGCTCCTCGCCGCCGAAGTACTTCTCCATCAGGGCGTCGTCGGTCTCCGCGACGGCCTCGATCAGCTTGTCGCGGTACTCGGCGGCCTTGTCGGCGAGGTCGGCCGGGATCTCCTCGACCTCGTAGTCCTCGCCCTTCTTGACCTCGCCCCGCCAGGTCAGCGCCTTCATGCGGACCAGGTCGATGACGCCCTGGAAGTCGCTCTCGGCGCCGATCGGCAGCTGGATGACCAGCGGGCGCGCACCGAGGCGCTCCTCGATGGTGCGGACGGTGAAGTAGAAGTCCGCGCCCAGCTTGTCCATCTTGTTGACGAAGCAGATGCGCGGGACCTCGTACTTGTCGGCCTGGCGCCAGACCTGCTCGGACTGGGGCTCGACACCCTCCTTGCCGTCGAAGACGGCAACGGCACCGTCGAGCACCCGCAGCGAACGCTCCACCTCGACGGTGAAGTCGACGTGGCCGGGGGTGTCGATGATGTTGATCTGGTGGTCGGCCCAGAAGGTGGTGGTGGCAGCCGAGGTGATGGTGATACCCCGCTTCTGCTCCTCCTCCATCCAGTCCATCGTCGCGGCGCCGTCGTGCACCTCGCCGATCTTGTAGTTGATCCCGGTGTAGAACAGGATCCGCTCGGTGGTGGTGGTCTTACCGGCGTCGATGTGAGCCATGATGCCGATGTTGCGGACCTTGTTCAGGTCGGTCAGCACGTCGCGTGCCACTGCACTGTTCCCCTGTCTCGAAGCTTGGGGCCCGGCCTGGCTTGTCTCGGCAGCCGGGCTACGTTCACCACCGGTAGTGGGCGAACGCCTTGTTGGACTCGGCCATCTTGTGGGTGTCCTCGCGGCGCTTCACGCTGGCCCCGAGGCCGTTGCTCGCATCGAGCAGCTCGTTCTGCAGGCGCTCGATCATGGTCTTCTCGCGGCGGGCGCGGGAGAAGCTGACGATCCACCGCAGCGCAAGGGTCGTCGAGCGGCCCGGCTTGACCTCGATCGGCACCTGGTAGGTGGCACCACCGACGCGGCGGCTCTTCACCTCGATGCTCGGCTTCACGTTGTCCAGCGCACGTTTCAGCGTGACGACGGGATCCGTGCCGGTCTTCTCACGGGCGCCTTCCAGCGCGCCGTAGACGATGCGCTCGGCCAGCGAGCGCTTGCCGTCGGTCAGCACCTTGTTGATCAGCTGCGTGACCAGCGGAGAACCGTAGACCGGGTCGGAGATCAGCGGCCGCTTCGGGGCCGGACCCTTGCGGGGCATTAGCTCTTCTCCTTCTTCGCGCCGTACCGGCTGCGCGCCTGCTTGCGGTTCTTCACACCCTGGGTGTCGAGCGAACCGCGGATGATCTTGTAGCGAACGCCGGGCAGGTCCTTCACACGACCACCGCGCACGAGCACCATCGAGTGCTCCTGCAGGTTGTGGCCCTCGCCCGGGATGTAGGCGGTGACCTCGATGCCGCTGGTCAGCTTGACACGCGCGACCTTGCGCAGCGCCGAGTTCGGCTTCTTGGGCGTCGTGGTGTACACGCGGGTGCACACGCCACGCCGCTGCGGACTCCCCTTGAGGGCCGCGGTCTTCTGCTTGGCAGCCTTGTCCTGGCGGCCCTTGCGGACCAGCTGCTGGATCGTGGGCAATGGACCAGCCTTCTGTCGCGTCTTGCTTGTTCCGTCTTGGTCTCCCCGGCCCCCGAGGTCGGGCGTGTCGGCCCGCGTCTGGGTCTCTCGACCGCTAACGTTCCCTCGGATTTCCGTGGAGCTCCGCTTCGCCGCGGCCGTCGCCACGATGCCGGAGCATCCCCGCTTGGCCGAAAAGCACGCAGAGCGGCCCGACGCATGCCGGGCACAGTCGTCAAAGATACCCGCCCTTGTGGCAGGCGGTGGCATCGGGGGTCCCTAACGGGCTCACACCCCGGCTCCGGCGAGAAGGTGGTGTGGCGAGTCTAGCGGAAAGACGGCCTCGCAGGACCCTTCCGCCAACTGTCGGGACACCGTCGGCCTGCGCGTTCGAGCAGGTCGGGGGGCATCTTCGGCGAGTGTTACAACGCCGGAATTGGCGGCGGAATTCCCGCGTGGCGAAAAGTGATCAATCGAATCGGTGAGTTGCCCGGAAGCGCGCCCGCCGCACACACGTGTGGTGCATGATCCGATACCGAAGGTGCGCAATTCACCACGGGGAGGGACCTGCATGGCGTACGGCAGCCACGGCGACCTCGTCGAGCAGCTGCAGCAGAAGCTGCGCCGGATCGACGAGCTGAAGCAGCAGGGTGAGCAGCGGCAGGCCGCGTTCACCCGGATGAAGGACGAGATCGGCGAGTTGTCGGTCACCGTGTCCTCCCCCGACCGGGCCGTGACGGTCGTCGCCGGGCCGGGCGGGAGCGTGCAGTCGGTGCGGGTGAGCGAGGAGGCGCTGCAGGGCAGCGCGATCCAGCTGTCGTCGACCATCACGGCGACGATCCACGAGGCGGTGGCCGCGGCGGCGCGCCGGCAGGCCGCGATCGTGCAGGACGCGCTCGGGCCGTCCAGCAACGTGCTGGAGCAGGTGCTGCAGACCCAGGCGGAGGCGTTCGGCACCAGCGTGGCCGCGCTGAAGGCGACGGTCGCGGACGAACGCCCGGTGGTGCCGCAGCGGCCCATCGACCAGGGCGCGGACTTCGCCGAGGAGGACTTCCTGGCCGAGCAGCAGCCGTCCCGGCCGGCCCGCCCGGAGGTCCGCCGCAGGCCCGCCGAGGACGACGACTTCCTGGACCCGTTCGACGAGGGTGAGCGCCGGTGAGCGGGGGTTTCTCGGTCGACGTCGGAGCGCTGCGCAAGACGGCCGCCGCGGCGGCGGCGCAGACTTCGCAGGTCAGCGCGTTGCAGCAGCAGCTGCAGGACGCCGATGTGCCGCCGGCGTCGTGGGGTCTGCTCGGGCAGCCCGTCGTGCACACCGTCTACCGGGACATGCTGGGCCAGCTGAAGGACCACCTGGCCCAGATGGCCGAGGGCTACCAGGCGATCGGCGCGAAGCTGACGAAGGCGGCCGACATGTACGCCGCCATGGACGACGGCGTAGTCGCCGCGTTCCGGGACATCGGCGAAGACCTCGACGAGGCAGCCGAGGGGGTGGTCTGACGTGCCCACCAACGAAGAGGCGCTGGTCAGCCACCTCGGCGACATCGCCGGCGAGTACGACGCCGAGGCGAACCTGGAGCGCTTCGCGGACACTCCGGCGGGAAAGCTCTACGACAAGGGCGAGCAGGCGTTCGACGCCACGTCCAAGCTCCGGCAGGCGATGGAGGACGGCGACCTCCAGACGCTGGCGAGCGAGGGCTTCCAGACGCTCAGTGCCGCCACGAGCTTCGTGGACGAGGCGGCCGGCACCATCACCGGCATCGTGTCCGACCCGCTGGGCTGGCTGATCTCCAACGGCGTGAGCTTCCTGATCAGCTGGATCGAGCCGCTCAACGAGGCGCTCGAACTGGTCACCGGCGATCCCGAGGCACTGCAGGCAGGCGCGGACGCCTTCAACGCGCTGGGCGGGGACATCGAGCGGCTGTGCGCCGACACCGAGAAGCTGCTCGTCGAGGGCCTCGCCGGCTGGGAGGGCCCCGCTGCCGCGGCGGCGGGCGAACGGCTGGCGGAGTTCCGGGACGGGCTCAAGGGCACCGCGGGCGCCACCGGCGAGATCGCGACACTGCTCGCGGTCAGCTCGGCCGTGATGAGCGTGATCAAGGACGTGATCACCAGCATCATCAGCGACTTCGTGGAGTGGCTGATCGTGACCTGGCTCGCCGCGCTCGCGGCGTCCACCGTCACGTTCGGCGGCTCGCTCACCGTGGCGACGGGAGCCACCGCCGTGCGAGCGGGCACGGAGACCATGAAGGCCAACCGCTGGGTCCTCAAGCTCAAGCAGATCATCGACAAGCTCAACGAGCTCATCGGCAGGATCCAGGCGTTCCTGGCGAAGATCCCCGGGTTCCGGAAGCTCGCCGACGGCCTGGGCACCGCGGACAGCCGGGTCGGCAAGCTCGTCGACGGCACGCTGACCGAGAAGCTCGGCGACGAACTCGTCGGCAAGCTCAAGGACGGCACCGAGACCCTCGGCGGCGCGATCCGCGAGCGGGCAGGCAAGACGATCCGGGACTCGGCGGTCGAGGCCGCCAAGGAGAAGGTGTTCTCGACCTACGACAACGTCGCGAAGGACGGACGCGGCGAGGAGATCAAGGTCCCGGACCTGGCGGGCACCGCCAAGGCGGCCAGCGAGACCGTTCAGCCGTTCAAAGACGCCGTCGAGCGGCGGGGCGTCGCTGGGGATCCGGACATGGACGACGCCGAGATCAGCGGCAAGCTCGACTTCTGAGCCGCGCGAAAAGGGGCCCCAGGCACGCGCCTGGGGCCCCTTTCACGTGCAAAGACCTAGTCGTCCTCGTCGGGCTTGGCGTGGTCCGGCTTGCCCGGGTTGGGGTCCCTCGACAGGTCGATCGCCGGGTGCGTCGGGGCGCCCTCGGGCGCTGCGTGCCGCCCTCTCGACGGCGCCTCCTCCGGGGTCTGCTCTGCGTTCACAACGCCCTCCTCGTGTCGCTCGTGTGAACTCGCGCCTCACGCTACCTCCGCGCCCCGCCGCGGACACGACGAAGCCCCCGGCTCCGCGAAGGGAGCCGGGGGCTTCGGGACAACTCAGGTCAGCGGAAGTCGCGACCGAAGTCGTAGTCGTCCAGCGGAACCGCGGCGCCGGTGCCGGTGCCGAAGACGTCCGGAGTGTAGTAGCCGTCGTCGTAGGACGGGATGGCGTACGCCGCCACCCGGGCCTCTTCCGTCGGCTGCACCTGGATGTTCCGGTACCGGTTGATGCCGGTGCCCGCCGGGATCAGCTTACCGATGATCACGTTCTCCTTGAGGCCCACGAGCTTGTCGCTGCGGCCGTTGATCGCCGCGTCGGTCAGGACACGCGTGGTCTCCTGGAACGACGCCGCCGACAGCCACGAGTCCGTGGTCAGCGAGGCCTTCGTGATACCCATCAGCACCGGGCGGCCCGAGGCCGGCTCGCCGCCCTCGGCCACGACCGACCGGTTCGTGCTCTCGAACTTGGTCCGCTCGGGCAGCTCGCCCGGCAGGAAGTCCGTCGAACCGGAGTCGATGATCGTCACCCGGCGCAGCATCTGCCGGACGATGACCTCGATGTGCTTGTCGTGGATCGACACACCCTGGGCCCGGTACACCTTCTGGACCTCTTCGACGAGGTGCATCTGCGCCTCGCGCGGGCCCATGACACGCAGCACCTCGTGCGGGTCCGGCGTGCCCTCGAGCAGCAGCTGGCCGACGTTCACGTGGTCGCCGTCCTGCAGCGGCCCGTTCGGCGTGTTGGCCAGGCGCTGACGCTTCGACAGCTTGTCGAAGACGATCTCCTCGCCACCGTCGTCCGGGATGAGCGTGATCTTCCAGAACCGCTCGCTCTCCTCGATGCGCACGCGGCCATCGACGTCGGCGATCGGCGCCTTGCCCTTCGGGACCCGGGCCTCGAACAGCTCGGTGACACGGGGCAGACCGGTCGTGATGTCGTCACCGGCGACACCACCCTGGTGGAAGGTACGCATCGTCAGCTGCGTGCCCGGCTCACCGATCGACTGGGCGGCGACGATACCGACGGCCTCACCCACGTCGACCAGCTTGCCGGTCGCCATCGAGCGGCCGTAGCACATCGCGCAGACACCGACGGCCGACTCGCAGGTCAGCACCGAGCGGACCTTGACCTTGGTGACGCCGAAGGCGATCAGCTTCTCCATGGCCGGGTCGGACAGGTCGTCGCCCGCGTTGAGCACGACGTTGCCCTGCTCGTCGGTGACGTCCTGGGCGAGCGTCCGGGCGTACACGCTGGTCTCCACGTGCGCGCCGCGCAGCACGGTGCCGTCCGGCTGCTTCTCGCCGATCGGCCGGGTCACGCCGCGGCTGGTGCCGCAGTCGGTCTCCCGGACGATGACGTCCTGCGACACGTCCACCAGACGACGGGTCAGGTAACCCGAGTCGGCGGTCCGCAGCGCGGTGTCGGCCAGACCCTTCCGCGCACCGTGGGTGGCGATGAAGTACTCCGCCACCGACAGGCCCTCGCGGAAGTTCGACTTGATCGGCCGCGGGATGTACTCACCCTTCGGGTTCGACACCAGACCACGCATACCGGCCAGCGACCGGACCTGGGTCATGTTGCCCGCCGCCCCGGACTTCACGATCATCGAGATCGGGTTGTCCTCGGGGAAGGCGTCCTCCATGATCTCCGCGACCTCGTCGGTCGCCTGGGTCCACACCTTGACCAGCTCGTTGTTGCGCTCGGCGTGCGAGAGCTGACCACGCTGGTAGCGCTTCTCCACCTGCGCGGCCTTGGCCTCGTACCGGTCGAGGATCTCCTTCTTCTCCGGCGGCACGATGACGTCGAACATCGACACCGTGACACCCGAGCGGGTGGCCCAGTAGAAGCCGGCGTCCTTGAGCCGGTCCAGGACCTGCGCGACCTGCGTCATCGAGTACCGCTCGGCGAGGTCGTTCACGATCGCCGCCTGGCGCTTCTTCGGCAGCGGCTCGTTGATGAACGGGTAGTCCGCAGGCAGCAGGTCGTTGAACAGCACCCGGCCCAGGGTGGTCTCGGCCAGCCACGGCTGACCGGGCTCCCAGCCCTTCTCGGTGAGCTCGGCGACCTGGGCCTTGTTCGGCTGACGGTCCTTGACGCGGATCTTGATCGGCGCGTGCAGGCCCAGCGTCTTGCGGTCGAAGGCCATGATGGCCTCGGCCGGCGAGCTGAACGCCTGGCCTGCGCCGACCGCGTTCTCGTCGAGACGGGTCAGGTGGAACAGGCCGGTGACCATGTCCAGACGCGGCATGGCCAGCGGGCGGCCCGACGCCGGCGACAGGATGTTGTTCGCCGACAGCATCAGGATCCGGGCCTCGGCCTGCGCCTCGGCCGACAGCGGCAGGTGCACCGCCATCTGGTCACCGTCGAAGTCCGCGTTGAACGCCTCGCAGACCAGCGGGTGCAGCTGGATGGCCTTGCCCTCGACCAGCTGCGGCTCGAAGGCCTGGATGCCCAGCCGGTGCAGGGTCGGCGCACGGTTGAGGAGCACCGGGTGACCGGTGATGACCTCTTCCAGCACGTCCCACACCTGCGGGCGGGCCCGCTCCACCATCCGCTTCGCGGACTTGATGTTCTGCGCGTGGTTCAGGTCGACCAGCCGCTTCATGACGAACGGCTTGAACAGCTCCAGCGCCATGTCCTTGGGCAGACCGCACTGGTGCAGCTTCAGCTGCGGGCCGACGATGATGACCGAACGGCCCGAGTAGTCGACGCGCTTGCCGAGCAGGTTCTGGCGGAACCGGCCCTGCTTGCCCTTGAGCAGGTCGGACAGCGACTTCAGCGGCCGGTTGCCCGGACCGGTGACCGGACGGCCGCGGCGGCCGTTGTCGAACAGCGCGTCGACGGCCTCCTGCAGCATCCGCTTCTCGTTGTTGACGATGATCTCGGGCGCGCCGAGGTCGATCAGCCGCTTGAGGCGGTTGTTCCGGTTGATGACCCGGCGGTACAGGTCGTTGAGGTCCGAGGTGGCGAAGCGGCCACCGTCGAGCTGCACCATCGGGCGCAGGTCCGGCGGGATCACCGGGACCGCGTCGAGGACCATGCCGCGCGGGTCGTTGCCGGTGGCCTGGAAGGCCGCGACGACCTTGAGCCGCTTCAGGGCGCGGAGCTTCTTCTGCCCCTTGCCGTTGCGGATGGTGTCGCGCAGCTTCTCGGCCTCGGCGTTGACGTCGAACTCGGTGGCCAGCTTCTGGATGGCCTCCGCGCCCATGCCGCCGGTGAAGTACTCGCCGTAGCGGTCGTACAGCTCGCGGTACAGGGTCTCGTCCGCGATCAGCTGACGCGGCTCGAGCTTGGTGAAGGTGGTCCAGATCTCCTCGAGCCGGTCCAGCTCGCGCTGGGCGCGGTCGCGGAGCTGCTTCATCTCCCGCTCGCCGCCCTCCTTGACCTTCCGGCGCACGTCGGACTTGGCGCCTTCGGCCTCGAGCTGGGCGAGGTCGGCCTCGAGCTTCTGCGCGCGCGCCTCGATGTCGGCGTCGCGCTTCGCCTCGATGTTCTTCCGCTCGACGCTGATCTCGTTCTCCAGCGTCGGCAGGTCGTTGTGCCGCAGCTCGGTGTTCACACCGGTGATCACGTAGGCCGCGAAGTAGATGATCTTCTCGAGGTCCTTCGGCGCCAGGTCGAGCAGGTAGCCCAGACGCGAGGGAACACCCTTGAAGTACCAGATGTGCGTGACGGGCGCGGCCAGCTCGATGTGGCCCATCCGCTCACGGCGCACCTTGGCGCGGGTCACCTCGACGCCACAGCGCTCGCAGATGATGCCCTTGAAGCGGACCCGCTTGTACTTACCGCAGTAGCACTCCCAGTCCCGGGTGGGGCCGAAGATCTTCTCGCAGAAGAGCCCGTCCTTCTCCGGCTTCAGGGTGCGGTAGTTGATGGTCTCCGGCTTCTTGACCTCGCCGAAGGACCACTGACGGATGTCATCGGCGGTCGCCAGGCCGATCCGGAGCTCATCGAAGAAGTTGACGTCCAGCACGTCGTTGCATCCCCTTTGGGGTTGATTCGGCTAGAGGAGTCGGCTACCGGGAGCGGGGCCGCGGGAGGTGGCCCCGCTCCCGGTCGCTACGTCATTGCACGACGTCGTCCACCGAGGGCGACTCGTTGCGGGACAGGTTGATGCCGAGGTTGGCGGCGGCGCGCTCCAGGTCCTCGTCGTCGGAGTCGCGCATCTCGATCGCCGCGCCGTCGCTGGAGAGGACCTCCACGTTCAGGCAGAGCGACTGCAGCTCCTTGAGGAGAACCTTGAACGACTCCGGGATGCCCGGGTCGGGGATGTTCTCGCCCTTGACGATCGCCTCGTACACCTTCACGCGGCCGACCACGTCGTCCGACTTGATCGTCAGCAGCTCCTGCAGCGTGTAGGCCGCGCCGTAGGCCTGCATCGCCCAGCACTCCATCTCACCGAAGCGCTGGCCACCGAACTGCGCCTTACCACCCAGCGGCTGCTGGGTGATCATCGAGTACGGGCCGGTGGAGCGGGCGTGGATCTTGTCGTCCACCAGGTGGTGCAGCTTGAGGATGTACATGTAGCCGACGGCCACCGGGTACGGGAACGGCTCGCCGGAACGGCCGTCCAGCAGCGTCGCCTTGCCGTTCTCCTTGACCATGCGCTCGCCGTCCCGGTTGGGCCGGGTCGACGCGAGCAGGCCGGTGAGCTCCTCTTCCTGCGCGCCGTCGAACACCGGGGTCGCGGTGTTCGTGCCGGGCTCGACGTCGTAGAGCTCCTCGGAGAGGTTCTGCGCCCACTCCGGGTTGCCCTCGATCTTCCAGCCCTGCGAGGCGAGCCAGCCCAGGTGCAGCTCGAGGATCTGGCCGATGTTCATCCGTCGCGGCACACCGTGGGTGTTCAGGATGATGTCGACCGGGGTGCCGTCCTCCATGAACGGCATGTCCTCGACCGGCAGGATCTTGCCGATGACACCCTTGTTGCCGTGGCGGCCGGCGAGCTTGTCGCCCGGCTGGATCTTCCGCTTCTGCGCGACGTAGACGCGGACGAGCTCGTTCACGCCCGGGGGCAGCTCGTCGTCCTCCTCGCGGGAGAACACGCGGACGCCGATGACCTTGCCGGTCTCGCCGTGCGGCACCTTCAGCGACGTGTCGCGGACCTCGCGGGCCTTCTCGCCGAAGATCGCGCGGAGCAGGCGCTCCTCCGGGGTCAGCTCGGTCTCGCCCTTCGGCGTGACCTTCCCGACCAGGATGTCGCCGTCGCGGACCTCCGCGCCGATGCGCACGATGCCGCGCTCGTCCAGGTCCGCCAGGACCTCCTCGGAGACGTTCGGGATGTCCCGGGTGATCTCCTCGGCGCCGAGCTTGGTGTCGCGGGCGTCGATCTCGTGCTCCTCGATGTGGATCGAGGTGAGCACGTCGTCCTGCACCAGGCGCTCGGAGAGGATGATCGCGTCCTCGTAGTTGTGGCCCTCCCACGGCATGATCGCCACGAGCAGGTTCTTGCCGAGCGCCATCTCGCCCTGGTCGGTGGACGGGCCGTCGGCGATGACCTGGCCGGCCTCGACGCGGTCGCCCTCCGACACGATCGGGCGGTGGTTGAAGCAGGTGCCCGCGTTGGTGCGGCGGAACTTGTGCAGTCCGTAGCTCTTGCGGGTGCCGTCGTCGTGCATGATCGTCACGAGGTCCGCCGAGAGCTCCTCGACGACACCGGCCTGCTCGGCGACGAGCACGTCACCGGCGTCGACCGCGGCACGCAGCTCCATGCCGGTGCCGACCAGCGGCGACTCGGCGCGCAGCAGCGGCACGGCCTGGCGCTGCATGTTGGCGCCCATCAGCGCGCGGTTGGCGTCGTCGTGCTCGAGGAACGGGATCATCGCGGTGGCGACCGACACCATCTGACGCGGCGACACGTCCATGTAGTCGATCTCCAGCGGGTCGAGCAGCTCGACCTCGCCGCCCTTGCGTCGGCCAAGGACCTGGGCCTCGGCGAAGTGACCGTCCTCGGTCAGCGGCGCGTTGGCCTGCGCCTTGACGTAGCGGTCCTCCTCGTCGGCGGTCAGGTAGTCGACCTGGTCGGTGACCCGGCCCTCGACGACCTTCCGGTACGGCGTCTCGATGAAGCCGAACGGGTTGACCCGCGCGTAGGAGCACAGCGAGCCGATCAGGCCGATGTTCGGGCCTTCCGGCGTCTCGATCGGGCACATGCGGCCGTAGTGCGACGGGTGGACGTCGCGGACCTCCATGCCGGCGCGCTCACGGGACAGACCACCCGGGCCCAGCGCGTTGAGGCGGCGCTTGTGGGTCAGGCCCGACAGCGGGTTGTTCTGGTCCATGAACTGCGACAGCTGCGAGGTGCCGAAGAACTCCTTGATCGCCGCCACGACCGGGCGGATGTTGATCAGGGTCTGCGGCGTGATCGCCTCGACGTCCTGCGTGGTCATCCGCTCGCGGACGACGCGCTCCATGCGGGACAGGCCGACCCGGATCTGGTTCTGGATCAGCTCGCCCACGGTGCGGATGCGGCGGTTGCCGAAGTGGTCGATGTCGTCGACCTCGACCGGGACCTCGTTCTCGCCCTCGCCCATCTTGGTCTCACCCGCGTGCAGGCGGACCAGGTACTCGATGGTCGAGACGATGTCCTCTTCGGTGAGGGTGCCGGTCTCGTACGGCAGGTTCAGGCCCAGCTTCTTGTTCAGCTTGTAGCGGCCGACCTTGGCCAGGTCGTAGCGCTTCTCCTTGAAGAACAGGTTCTCCAGGAGCGTCTGGGCGCTCTCCTTGGTCGGCGGCTCGCCCGGGCGCAGCTTGCGGTAGATGTCGAGCAGCGCCTCGTCGGTGCCTGCCGTGTGGTCCTTCTCGAGCGTCGCGAGCAGGGTCTCCGAGAAGTGGAACCGCTCGCGGATCTGCTCGGTCGTCCAGCCGAGGGCCTTCAGCAGCACGGTCACCGGCTGGCGGCGCTTGCGGTCGATGCGGACGCCGACGGTGTCGCGCTTGTCCACGTCGAACTCGAGCCACGCGCCGCGGCTCGGGATGATCTTGACGCTGAAGACGTCCTTGTCGGTGGTCTTGTCGACGCTGGTGTCGAAGTAGACACCGGGCGACCGGACCAGCTGGGACACCACGACACGCTCGGTGCCGTTGATGATGAAGGTGCCCTTCTCGGTCATCACGGGGAAGTCGCCCATGAAGACCGTCTGGGACTTGATCTCGCCGGTGTTGTTGTTGACGAACTCGGCGGTCACGAACAGCGGGGCCGCGTACGTCATGTCCTTGTCCTTGCACTCCTCGACGGAGGCCTTGACCTCGTCGAAGCGCGGGTCGGAGAAGGACAGGGACATCGAACCGGAGAAGTCCTCGATCGGCGAGATCTCGTTGAGGACCTCTTCGAGGCCGCCGACGGGGTTCTCCTCGCCCTCGTTCACGCGGCGCTCGAACCACTTCTCGTCACCGGTGAACCACTGGAAGGACTGGATCTGCACGTCCAGCAGGTTGGGGGTGGGGAGGGGCTCGCGGATCTTCGCGAACGAGACCCGCTTGGGGGCTCCGGGAATTCCCGTCGGGTTCGGCTCCGTTACAGCCGAGGTGGTCGCAGCAGTGGCCTGGTTCGCGGGAGAGACTGCCAAGATGCGTCCTTCCGGGGACAATGAGCGGTGCGCAGCCGCGTTAGCAACAGCTAAAGCGACTGTCAAGGGTGCCGTGTGCCCACTATCCTAGCTTCCGTCTCCGGGCAGCCTGAAAGAGGGCAGCGCAAAGAAGCAGTCTAGCCCGAACGACGCGTTCTGTCGAGGGGACCTCTCGATGGGGCCCGCACCTCGATCACGACGTCCTCAGGCATCGCCTCCCGGCAGACCCTCCCGCAGGGTGCTGCCGTTGGCGATAAGCGTGAACCCCCGGCGCCGAAGAGTCAAGATGCCACGCGGCGAACCCGCCGGTTGGCGCAACGCCATCGCGGTCCGTACACGGCTTCGACCTGGGGATTCGTGCGCGCGGAGGCGCGCTGGGACGGTTGTGGTCACCAGGGGTTGCGGCTCGGCTCACGCCGGTCCAAGATCGTCCTCGGGTGTTGTGGCGGGGCCCCGCGGAGCGGCGCGGCGGCCCCGGTCCGGCCGCCGTGGAGGACCGATCGCGGCTGGTTTTAGTGGCGCGCTTCACGTGCCGGAGGGTGTCGTGTCGCGCGCCCCGGTAGGCCCTGGAGTCGGCTCGGGGAGTGGCGACGGGGTGAGTGCGCCGCGGCGTGCAGGCCTCTGGAACGGGCGGCGGCTGCTTCTGGTGCCCGTGGCGGCTCCGCCGTGGCCGCGTCCCGCGGACTCCCCCGCCCGAGTCGGGATCGGGCGGGCGGCGGCGCCGCGTCCGGCGGTCGGTCGCGCGGCCGGGCCGGCCTCCCCTCAGTAAGCAGAACGGCGCACCTCGGCGGGCGGGCACCGGGGGCACCGCCGCCACCGGCCAGTCGCGCGCCCTGCCGCCGGCGGGCCGGCCTCGCCCGGACAGCGGAACGGCCCGCCGGGCCGGGGGCTCGGCGGGCCGTGGTGCCGTCGGGGTCAGCGGGACGGCGCCGGCGACGCCGGGGGCTCGGCGGGCCGTGGTGCCGTTGGGTCAGCGGGACGGCGCCGGCGACGCCGGGGGCGCGCTGGACGGCGCGGGCGTGGGCGTCGGCTGGTCTGCCGCGTACGTGTCGAGCGCCGAGACCTTCCACTTCCCGTCCACGTACTGCATGTTCAGCCACAGCTGGGCGCTGCCGCTCGCGGTCTGGTTCTGGTCCGTGCGCGTCGAGGTCTGGTCGACGAACACCATGACCTTCGCGCGGTCCCCGTCCAGCATGATCACCGCGCTGCGGGTCGCCTTCACCGTGACCACGATCTTCTGCTGCGGGGCCAGCCGCTCGACCTCGCCGAAGATGCGGTTGTACGTGGCCTTCACCTCGTCGTTGAGGAGCAGGTCCTTGGCCGCGTCCTGGGTCTTCGCGATGTTGTTGAAGTCGTAGGAGAACAGCGACTCCACGGCGTTCGACGCGGCCTTGCTGACGTCCGCGGTACGAGCGGTGTCCAGCAGGGCGGTGTTCGAGGTCATCGCGTCGACGCGGTTGCCCTCGATCTTGAACCACACCGCGAACCCGGCCAGCACCAGCGCCAGGCCGAACAGCGCGCCGGCCAGGACGTACGGGCTGGTCTTGCGCCGCGGGCCGGGCTCCGCGGGCTCCTCCTCCGCCGCGGCGGCCTCGGCCTCGGCGTAGCTCCGCGGCTTCGGCTCCCCCGCGTCGCGGGCCTTCGGCCGCGGGCTCGGCCGCCGGGGCTCGGCCGGGGCTTCCGCAGCCTCAGCCGATGCGGGCTCAGCCGAAGCGGGCTCAACCGAAGCGGGCTCGGCCGGCGCCGAAGCCTCCTCGACCTCGGGCGCGCTGACCTCGTCGGTCTCGGTGTACTCCTCGTCGCGGGGCCTCGGCGAGGGGCGCCGGATCCCGGCGCCTGCGACCTTGGGGCGGCGGCGCACCGGCGGCGGCTGCCGGCGAGACGGTGGCATGACTGGTCCTCTCCTCGTACGCCTGGGGCGACGGCTACTGCCCGCTCACGAGCGGCACCGACCCGATCCCGGACACCTTCCACTCGTCACCGACCCGGGTCATCTGCACCTCCAGCCGCAACGGCTTGGCGGCGGGCTGCGCGCCCTCCTTGGTGACCAGCGTGCTGATCGCGGCCAGGAAGCTCGCCTTCCCGCCGTGCAGGTCCAGCTCCTCCACGCCGATGTCCTGCACCGTGGTGGTCACCTTGGTCTTGGCGTCGGCCATCGCCTGGCGGTAGTTCTGCTCGCTCGCGGTGATCTGGTCGACCAGCTCCTGGGTCGAGACGGCCTTCTGCTGCGCGAAGTAGGCGTCCGGGTTGGTGTAGTCCAGCTCGGTGTACGCCTTGACCGCCGTGGTGCCCGCCTTGACCACGTCGTCGCGGGCCTGGGCCAGGTCCAGGTTGTCGTCGGCGGAGGCGACCCACCACTGGACGCCGAAGATCCCGGCCACGATCAGCGTCGCCGCGGCCAGCGCGGCCGTGCCCAGCACCAGGTACCGGCCCAGCTTGTCCCCGGCCGCCGGGTCCGCGGCAGGCGGCTCCGGGAAGCCGGCGTCCTCGGTCCGTGCCTCGTCCGAACTCATAACACTCCAGAGTAGGTAGGTCGGGTGTGGGCGGCGTCAGCCGGGCAGCCCCAGCAGGGCGGACAGGCTGGTGATCGACACGCCCGGCGAGCCGACGACGCCGGGGGTGCCCCGCATGTACGCCAGCTGCTCCTCGTCGCGGGTCGAGTTCTGCTGCACGTCCTGCGGCGTCGGCGCGACCGGCACGCCGTTGTACGGCGCGTTCTGGGCGCCGCGCACGCCGATCGGGCTGCCCGCGGGCTCCGCGCAGTACGAGTTCAGGTTCGGGTCGCGCGGGGTCGTCTCCGCGCCCGTGCGGTACTCCTCCGGGCTCATGTAGCCCTTGGTGCACACCGGCGGGTCGAACAGGTTGAGCGCGAGCCCGAGGTGCGCGGTGCCGTCACCGGGCGCCACGCTGCGGGCGCCGACCGCCAGCACCGGGTAGCTGACGAGCACCTGCTGGATGCCGTCCTGCCGGGTCAGCAGCAGGTTCGACGTGGTCAGCAGGTTCGCGGTCAGCTCACCGAGACCGGGCCCGAGGTCGGTGACGAACTGGTTGAGCGTCTGCGCCGCGCCGGGGGCGACCTCGATCAGTCGCCGGATGTCGGCGTCGGAGCCCTTCAGCGTCGCCGACAGCTCGTTGAGGTTGGCGCTGAACTCCTTCAGGTTGCCCGCCTGCTGGTTCTGCGTCTGCAGCACCCGCTCGCCGGAGTCGAGCAGCTGCACGGTCTGCGGCAGGTACTGCTGCGCGGTGGCGGTGAAGTCGCGCGCGGTGTCCAGCAGCTGCTGCAGGCCCGGCCCGGTGCCGTTGAACGCGTCGTAGGACTCGTCGACGACGGTCCGCAGCGCGTCCTTCGGCACCGAGGACGCCAGGCTGTCCAGGTCGGTGATGATCTGGTCGGTGCCGATCGGCACCTGGGTCTTCGCGGCCGGGATGACCGAGCCGCCCGCGAGGTACGGACCGCCGTCGGCGACCGGCCGCAGGTCCACGAACTGCTCGCCGACGGCCGACCGGTTGGCGATGACGGCCTGCAGGTTCGCCGGCACCTGCGGGGTGTCCGGCGCGATCTCCAGGTCCGCTTCCAGCCCCTCGGCGGTGAGCCGCAGCTGGCCGACCTTGCCGATGTTGTAGCCGCGGTAGGTGACCTCGGCCCCGGTGAAGATGCCGCCGGACTGGGTCAGCTCCAGCTTGACCGTGTAGCCGGTCTGGCCGAACACCTGCCCGAGCCCGGCGAACCGGATCAGCGCGTACACCACGGCCACCACGGAGATGACCAGGAACGCGATCAGTTGGATCTTGGTCTTGCGGACCAGCATCACACACCCCCCGCCAGCAGGCCGAAGATGCCCGCGACCCCGGTCTGTTGCGGCTGCGCCCCGGTCGCGCCGGTCGCAGCCGTGCTCTGCGGCGCCAGATCCTGCGGCAACGGCAGCGGCGGCGGCTGGTTGGCCTGTTCGCCCTCGACGCCGCCGGTGAGCCCGGCCAGGCTGTCCGGCAGCACGCCGCCGAGCGGGTTCTGCCTGCTGCGGCTCAGGTTCTGCAGCACGTTCTGCAGGTTGAGGTCGATCTTGGCGTAGAGGTTGAAGTAGTCGCCCTTCACGCCGTCGACCGCCGCGTCGGTGAACGGGTAGGTCAGCAGGATCTCCAGCGACTTGGGCAGGTCGGCGCCGGCCTCGCCGAGCTTCTGCAGCGTCGGCAGCAGCGCCCGCAGGTCGGCGACCAGGTTCTCCTGGCTCTTGTTCAGCGTGTCGACGGTGACGCCGGAGAGGTTCTGCAGCGCCTGCAGCATGGTGACCAGCTGGGTGCGCTGCTGCTCCAGGACGCCGATGCCGGGGCCGAGGTCGTCGATGGCGTTGACGATCTGGTCCTTCTGCCCGGCCAGCGTGCTGGCGAGCCGGTTGAGGCCGTCCAGCGCGCGGGTGATGTCGCCGGACTGGGCGTCCAGTGTGGACACCAGCTGGTTGGCGTTGTCCAGCAGGCGCCGGATGTCCGGCTCGCGGCCCTCGGTGGCGGCGTTGAGCTCCTTGGTGATGGTGTTGAGCTGCTCGACCCCGCCGCCGTTGAGCAGCATGGACAGCGCGCCGAGCACCTCCTCCACCTCGACGCTGCGGTTGGTGCGCGCCAGCGGGATCTCCGCGCCGTCGGTGAGCGTGCCCTGCGCCAGGTCGTCGCCGGGCGAGGCCAGCTCGACGTACTTCTCGCCGAGGAGGCTGGACTGCCGGATGTTGGCGAGCGAGTTGGCCGGCAGCTTGACGTCGCCGTTGAGCTTCACGGTGACCTCGGCGTGCCAGCCGTCCGGCGTCAGGCCGATCGCCTCGACCCGGCCGACCGGGACCTCGTTGACCTTGACGCCAGCCTGCGGCACGAGGTCGAGCACGTCGTTGAACTGGACCTTGACCGTGTACGGGTGGTCGCCGAGGTCGGCGCCGCCGGGCAGCGGCACGTCGTAGATGCCGCCGAACGAGCAACTGGACAGGGTCAGCGCGCCGGCCACGCCGGCGGCGACGAGCGCGATCGTCTTCCTCATCGCGACGCCCCCGTTCCGTAGACCGTCTGCGCCAGCGGGAGCGGCAGCGGCGGCAGCTCGCCGTTCTGCAGCGCGTGCACCGTCTGCGCGACCGACGGCAGCGGCACCGCGCCGTCCAGCAGCGGCGCGACCGAGCTGCACAGGTCGCCGATCGCGTCCAGCGCGGACGGGGTCTGCTTGAGCAGGTTGCAGATCATCACGATCGGCGGCTGGGTCAGCTCGTTGAGGTTGGCCCGCGCGTCGAGCGTGCCCGACGAGCCGTTGTAGGCGTTGATCACGTTGTTCAGGCCGACCGGCGCGACGTCGAGGATCTCGGCGAGCGCGCTGCGCTGGTCCACCAGCACCTGGGTCACGCTGGCCAGCTTGTCCACATTGGACTTCAGCCGGTCGGAGTGGTTGTTGATGAACTGCTGCACGGTGGCGAGCGTGGTGCCGAGCTGCTGCACCGTGGCGGCCAGGTTGTCCTTCTCCCCCGCCAGGTAGCCGGAGACGTCGGCCAGCCGCTGCTCGAACTGGCGCACCTGGTTGTCGCTGTTGGCCAGGGTGGTGGTGAAGTCGGCCAGGTTGGAGATCGTGCCGAACAGGTCGTCCTCGTTGCCGGACAACGTCTTCGACGCCTGGCTCAGCTTGGTGATCGTGTCGTGCAGGGCCTGGCCGTTGCCGTCCAGGTTCTGCGCCAGCGTGGTCAGCAGGTCCGACAGCGAGCCGTTGGAGTTGACCCCGTTCGGGCCGAGCGAGCGGCTGATCTTGTCCAGGCTCTCGTAGAGCTGGTCGACCTCGATCGGCACCGCGGTCTTCTCCAGCGGGATGGTGGCGCCCTCGCTGATCACGTCGCCGCCGGTGTAGGCCGGGGCGAGCTGCACGTACCGGTCGCTGACCAGCGACGGCGCGACGATCGCGGCCTGCGCGTCGGCGGGCACCCGCACCGTGCGGTCGTACTCCATCACGACCTTGACCCGGTCGCCCATCGGCTCGACCGAGGTCACCTTGCCCATGTCCACGCCGAGCACCCGCACGCTGTTGCCGACGTAGAGACCGGTCGCGCTGGTGAAGTAGGCGGTGAGGTGTTTCTTGTCGGCGTCCTTGAGGGTCCACCAGAGCACGCCGGCCACGACGAGGCCGAGCACGCACGCCGCGGCGACGCCGCGCGCGAGGGATCGGCCGAAGCGGGTCTCCGTCATTTCTGGTTGCACCCCTCTTCGTTCAGGGGGCCGATCGAAGGCAGGATCAGACCGCAGATGTAGTTGTCGAACCAGTGCCCGTTACCGACGGTGTTGGTGAACACGCGGATGTAAGGCGCGAACCGGGCGATGCCCTGCGCCAGGTTGTCCTGGTTGCGCTGCAGCATCGCGGTGAGCTGGTCCAGCGAGGTCAGCACCGGCGTCAGCTGGGCGTCGTTGTCGCTCACCAGCCCCTGCAGCTGCCGGGACAGCTCCTGCGAGCCGGCCAGCAGCGTGGAGATCGCCTGCTCACGCGCCGCGACCTCCTGCAGGACGAGGTTGCCGTCCTGCAGCAGCCGGGTGAGCTGCTGGTCGCGGTCGGCCAGCGTCTGCGAGATCTGGTTGGTGTTCTGCAGCAGCTGCGCCAGCTCGGTGTCCCGCTTGGCGATCGTGTCGGACAGCTGCGACAGGCCGTTGAGCGCGCCGCGCACGTTGTCGGAGGTGCCGGAGAGCGTCTGGGACAGCACGTCGAAGGATTGGGCCAGCTGGTCCGTGTCGATGTCGTTCACCGTCGAGGACAGGTCCCGGAACGCGTCCAGCACGTCGTAGGGCGCCAGCGTCCGTTCCTTCGGGATCGGCGTGCCCGGGTCGAGCGCCTTCTCGCCGACCGGGTCGAGCGCGAGGTACTTCTGGCCGAGCAGCGTCTTGATCTTGATCGCCGCCGCGGTCTTGTCACCGAGCCAGGTGTCCTTGACCTTGAACGTGACCTTCACCGACGCGCCGTCCAGCGCAACGTCGGTGACCTTGCCGACCTTCACGCCTGCCACGCGCACCTCGTCGTCGGCCTTCAGGCCGGCCGCCTCGGTGAACTCCGCCTCGTAGCTGGTCCCGGCGCCGATGATCGGCAGGTCGTCGGCGTTGAGCGCGGCGATGAAGCCCAGCAGCATCAGCACGAGGCCGACGGCCGCGATGGGCACCGGGTTGCGCGACTGGAAGCTCCTCATGATCCGCACCGCGCCTGGGTCGCCGGCATGATCGGGAGGTTGATCTCCTGGTTGATCAGCGGCGGCAGCGACACGCTCCCGCTCGCCGAGCAGAGGTAGAAGTTGAACCAGGAACCGTAGTCGGCCGTGCGCGCCAGCGTCGTGACCTTCTCCGGCAGGAACTGGATGAAGTGCTCCACCAGTGGCTCGCTGTCGTTGAGGTTCTGGGCGAGCCCGCCCAGCGCCGAGATGTCGTTCTTGAGCGGTTCGCGTGCCTCGTCGAGGAAGCCCGCGGTCGTGTTGGCCAGCCCGCCGAGCGCGTCGATCGCGTCACCGATCGAGTCGCGGTCCTGGGCCAGGCCGGTGGTGAGCTGCTGCAGCTTGTCGATCAGGTCGGTCAGCTGCGGGGTGTGCGCGTTGACCGCGTCCAGCACCGTGTTCAGGTTGGTCACCACCTGGCCGATCACCTGGTCCTTCTGCGCGATCGTGGTGGTCAGCGACGCGGTGTGGGCGAGCAGGCTGTCGATCGTGCCGCCCTCGCCCTGCAGGACCTGGATCAGCTCGTAGGACAGCTTGTTGACGTCCTCCGGGTTGAGCGCGCGGAACAGCGGCTTGAACCCGTTGAACAGCTCGTCCAGGTCGAGCGCCGGCGTGGTGCGCTCCAGCGGGATCGTGCTGCCCGGCTTGAGCGTCTCCTTGTCGTCCCCGGCGCCCTGGCCGAGCGAGAGGTACCGCTGGCCGACCAGGTTGCGGTACTTGATCTGCACCGTGACCCCGGCGGGCAGGGTTCGGCCCTGGTCGACCTCGAAGTCGATCTGGGCCTGGCGCCGGTCGACGATCTTGACGTCGGTGACCTGCCCGACCTTCACGCCCGCGATGCGGACGTCGTCGCCGGGCAGCACCAGCGTCGCGTCGGTGAAGCGGGCGCTGTAGCCGGTGGTGTCCTGGGTGTTGATGTTGGCGATGCTGATGCCGAGGATCGCCGTGAACAACACGGTGATCACGATGAAGATGGTCAGCTTGACCAGCGGCGCGACCAGTCCCCTCACTTGACCGTCACCTCCGCACCCCGGTAGAGCGGGCCCACGAGCAGGCCGGACCAGCCTGGCATGGCCGCCGGGTCGAGGCCGACCTGCGGGCCGACGAGCTGGGACAGGAAGTCGAGCTCGGCCCGGCTGTTGGCCGGGTTGCCGCCCGCCGCGCCGCCGCCGTTGTAGCCGCCGGCGTCCGCGATGGTGTTGGCGGGCTGGAGCCCGTCACTGGCCGGACGCGAGCCCGGCGTCGGCTGTGCGCCGTCCTTGATCGGGCCCTCCGGCGGGTACTGCGGGAACGGCTGCGGGAAGTCCTTGACGTTGTAGCAGCGCGGGCCCCGCTTGTCCTCGAAGCGCGGCTCGTCGCGGCCTGCCACGTACGGCCCGCGGGTGGTGACGATCTCGATCGTCGCGTGCAGGCCGGGCTGGTTCGTGCCCTTGCCCAGCGCCTCGTCCACGTAGGGCACCAGCTCGGCCATCGAGCCGAACAGGCACGGGTACTCCGGCGCGTACTTCGCCAGCAGCTCGGCCGTCGGCCGGGAGTTCTCGGCGAGGCTGATCAGGTTGCTCGCGTTCGCGCTCACGAACGATTCCAGGGTCTGCGACGCGGCCGTCACGTTGGCGTAGAGGGCCTGCAGGTTCTGCTGCTCGTCGAACACCGTCTTCGTCGTGGTCGACAGGTTGTCCAGCGTCTGCACGAGATCCGGCGCGGCCTCGTTGAGGTTGTCGGAGAACTTCGCCAGCTCGCGCAGGTTCTCCTGCAGCTGCGGCAGGTGCGGGTTCAGGTCGCCGAAGTAGGTGCCCAGCTCCGACAGGGTCTGCCCGAGCGTCTCGCCGCGGCCCTGCAGGGCGGTCGAGATCGCGGTCAGCGTGGTGGACAGCTTCTCCGGCTGCACGGCCTGCAGCACCGGCAGCAGGTTGTCCAGGGCCTGCGACAGCTGGACCGCGTTCTGCGTGCGGTCCTCCGGGATCACGTCGCCCGCGGCGATCGTGCGCGCCG
This sequence comes from Amycolatopsis tucumanensis, assembly GCF_021654135.1. Classification (GTDB taxonomy): domain Bacteria; phylum Actinomycetota; class Actinomycetes; order Mycobacteriales; family Pseudonocardiaceae; genus Amycolatopsis_E; species Amycolatopsis_E tucumanensis. Next base: position 44,024 of record NZ_JAKGSD010000028.1, read on the forward strand.
ACGGCTGCTCCGGGATCTCCAGCGACACGTACCGCTCGCCGAACAACGTCTTCGGCAGGAACCGGGCGCTCACGTTCTCCGGGATCAGCTTCGCCGACTCCGGGTCCAGCGCGAGCGTCAGCGTGGCGCCCTCGGCGCTCGCGTCGATCGACTTCACCGACCCGACGATCAGCCCGCGCACCTTCACGTCGGACTGCGGCAGCAGCTGGTTGCCGACCTCGCCTGCCTGCAGCTTCACCTCGACGGTCGGCGTGAACGCCTTGTTGTACATGGCGATCGACAGCGTGACGCCCGCCGCGAGCACCACGATCAGGAGCAGGCCGAGCAGCCTGCGGCGCAAGGTCACCACAGTGATGTCACCCCGCGATCCGGACCGTCACCGAGGTCCCCCAGATGGCGAACCCGATGAAGAAGTTGATGATGGCGACCGTGACGATGCTCAGCCGCACCGCGCGGCCCACCGCCACACCCACGCCCGCCGGGCCGCCGGAGGCGCGGTACCCGAAGTAGCAGTGGGTCAGGATGATCACGACGCTGAATATCAGCACCTTGATGAACGAGTAGAAGACGTCCTCGGGAGGTAAGAACAGGTTGAAGTAGTGGTCGTACGTGCCTTCGGACTGCCCGTAGATGTAGATGACCACCAGCCGTGACGCCAGGTACGACGACAGCAGGCCGATCACGTACAGCGGGATGACCGCGACGAACCCGGCGATGATCCGGGTGGTCACCAGGTACGGCAGGCTCGGCACGCCCATCACCTCGAGCGCGTCGATCTCCTCCGAGATCCGCATCGCGCCCAGCTGCGCGGTGAACCCGGCGCCGACGGTCGCCGACAACGCGAGGCCCGCGACCAGCGGGGCGATCTCGCGGGTGTTGAAGAACGCCGTCAGGAAGCCGGTGAACGCCGACGTGCCGATCGAGTTCAGGGCCGAGTAGCCCTGGAGGCCGACCAGGACACCGGTGAACAGGGTGAGGCCGATCATCACGCCGACCGTGCCGCCGATGACCGCCAGCGAGCCCGAGCCGAAGCTGACCTCGGCCAGCAGCCGCAGCACTTCCTTGGTGTAGCGGCGGATCGTGCGTGGCGTCCACGCCAGCGCCCGGATGTAGAACGACATCTGGTCGCCGAAATTGTCCAGGATCTCCAGTGGACGGTGGGCGATCCGCTTCGCCGTCTGACCGATGTTCGCCATGATCAGCTCAGCTTTCCGGGGACGATCTGCAGGTAGATGAGCGTGATCACGAAGTTCACGACGAAGAGCAGCAGGAACGTGATGACGACGGACTGGTTCACCGCGTCACCCACGCCCTTCGGGCCGCCCGCGGGGTTCAGCCCGCGGTAGGCGGCGACCACGGCCGCGATGAAGCCGAAGATGAGCGCCTTGATCTCGCCGACCCACAGGTCGGGCAGCTGCGCCAGCGCCGAGAAGCTCGCCAGGTACGCGCCCGGCGTGCCGCCCTGCAGCACCACGTTGAAGAAGTAACCGCCGAGCACGCCGATGACGCTGACCATGCCGTTGAGCAGCAGCGCGACGAGCATCGACGCGAGCACCCGCGGCACGATCAGCCGCTGCACCGCGGAGACGCCGAGCACCTCCATCGCGTCGATCTCCTCGCGGATGGTGCGCGCGCCGATGTCCGCGCAGATCGCGCTGCCGCCCGCGCCCGCGACGAGCAGCGCGGTCACCAGCGGGGCGGCCTGCTGCACGGTGGCGAGCACGCTGCCGGCGCCGGTGTAGGACTGCGCGCCGAGCTGGCGCGCGAGGGACCCGAACTGCAGCGAGATGACCGCGCCGAACGGGATCGCGACGAGGGCCGTAGGCAGGATCGTGACGCTCGCGATGAACCACGACTGCTGGATGAACTCCCGCAACTGGAACGGCCGCTGGAAGAACCCGCGGATGATGTCCAGCCCGAGGGCGAACAGCTTCCCGGTCTCACGCAGCATTCCGATCCCGGGAACCTTGGCCGAGGAGGCCGTCGAGCTCATGCCTCACCGGCCCCCGGGCCACGCAACCGGTCGGTGGTCTCGGTTCTGCTGGGCCACCCGGACTGCGGCATGCGCGCGATTTCCTCGTCGGAGAGCTGCCCCTGGTGGTGCGTCGGCAGCGGCATGGTCGGGGCGGCGTGGCGGCTGCCGGTGTGCACCGCGCGGCGCGGCGTGACGCCGTAGTGGCGCTGCTCCTCGGGGGACAGGGACTCGATGATCCCCTCCTGCGCGGCGGGCGGCAGCGTGTGCAGGATCTTCATGACCCGGTCCTTGCGGCGGATCGCGCCCTGCCGGGTCGGCACGCCCGGGGTCGGCTGCATCTGCGCCGGGATGCCGGTGACGTCCTCGACACCGCCCGCGTGGTGGCCGGCTTCGAACATGGCGCGCTCGGCGGCCATCTGGGCGGTGTCCTTCTCCTCGGACATGCCGATCGGGCCGTCCATGCGGCCGTTGAGGAACTGCTTGACGACCGGCTCCTCGCTGGTCAGCAGCACCTCGCGGGGGCCGAACATGACCAGCTCCTTGCGGAACAGCATGCCCAGGTTGTCCGGCACGGTGCGGGCCAGGTTGATGTTGTGCGTGACGATCAGGAACGTCGCGTCGATCTGCGCGTTCACGTCAATGAACAGCTGCGAGATGTAGGTGGTGCGGACCGGGTCCAGACCGGAGTCCGGCTCGTCGACCAGGATGATCTCCGGGTCCAGCACCAGGGCGCGGGCCAGGCCGGCGCGCTTGCGCATACCGCCGGAAATCTCGCCGGGCAGCTTCTTCTCGGCACCGGCCAGACCGGTCATCTCGAGCTTTTCCAGGACGATCCGGCGGATCTCGGTCTCGGATTTCTTGGTGTGCTCGCGCAGCGGGAACGCGACGTTGTCGTAGAGGTTCATGGAACCGAACAGCGCGCCGTCCTGGAACAGCACTCCGAACAATTTTCGCGTTTCGTACAGCTTGTGCTCGCTGCACCGCACGATGTCGACACCGTTGATCATGCAGCTGCCCCGGTCGGGCTTGAGCAGCCCGATCATGGACTTCAGGAACACCGACTTTCCGGTGCCCGACGGGCCCAGCATGACCGACACCTCACCCGGAGGCAGTGTCAAGGTCACGTCCCGCCAAATGGTCTGCCGCCCGAAGGACTTGGTCAGACCCTCGATGACCACCTCGGCACCCATCGAACCTCCCGCAGCTCCGACGCCGTGGATCAACACCCTGGCACACGCCTGCCCGGCGTCAACAAGGTGCAACGAGTCAAGTCCCGAGCAGGTTACTCATGAGTTTTTCAAGCCACAATCCAGGTGAAGAGAAAAAGGCGGGCCACCCACCGGGTGACCCGCCTTTTTCGAGATGCGGAATTCGCGACTACTTGACGCTGACCTTGGCGCCGGCAGCCTCGAGCTTCTCCTTGGCCGCGTTGGCGGCGTCCTTGTCGACCTTCTCCAGGAGCGGCTTCGGGGCGCCCTCGACGAGCTCCTTGGCCTCCTTCAGGCCCAGGCCGGAGACGACCTCGCGGACGACCTTGATGACCTGGATCTTCTTGTCGCCGGCACCCTCGAGGATGACGTCGAACTCGTCCTTCTCCTCCTCGGCCGGGGCACCGGCAGCGGCGGCACCCGGGGCGGCGGCCGCGACGGCGACCGGCGCGGCGGCGGTGACGTCGAAGGTCTCCTCGAACTTCTTCACGAAGTCCGAGAGCTCCAGCAGGGTCAGCTCCTTGAACGCGTCGAGCAGTTCGTCGGTGCTCAGCTTCGCCATGATGGCGTTCCTTTCCTAACGGGTGGTACGGGGTGGGTGGTTACTTCAGCTCTCGGCGGGTGCCTCGTCGCCCTGCTGCTTGTCCGCGAGGGCCTGCGCAAGGCGGGCGACCTGGGACGCCGGGGCCTGGAACAGAGCCGCGGCCTGGGACAGCTTGGCCTTGAACGCGCCTGCCGCCTTGGCGAGGAGAACCTCGCGGCTGTCGAGGTCGGCGATCTGGTTGACCTCGTCGACGGACAGCGGGCGGCCGTCCATGTAGCCGCCCTTGATGACCAGGGCGGCGTTGTCCTTGGCGAAGTTCTTCAGGGCCTTCGCGGCGTCGACCGGCTCACCCTGCACGAAGGCGATCGCGGTCGGGCCGACGAAGAGATCCTGGAGACCCTCGATGCCGGCCTCTTCCGCGGCCCGCTGCACGAGGGTGTTCTTCGCAACCCGGTACTTGGCACTGGTGCCGAGAGCGCGGCGCAGCTCGCTGAGCTGGGACACGGAGAGGCCGTTGTACTGGGTGATGACGGTGGCCGAGCTGCTGCGGAAGTGGTCCGCGATCTCGGCGACGGCCGCCACCTTGTCCGGCTTCGCCATGGGTCGCCTCCTCTCTTGGCTGGTTTGACCGCCTTGTGCGAGGAGTCCCGGGAAGAAGAAAACGCCCACGCGCAGCAAGCACGGGGCGTGTGGCACACCAGGGGTGTGCAGCCTCGTTCTTCCTGCGCGGGCCGCCCCTCCTTGTTCCGGGGCACTTCGCTTCGCGCCTGACGGCGTGAAGAACCAGCGGTCTTCGGTAGAACCGTCGTCCATAGTACCTGGCCTGCGCGGGCGGCTTGCCGGCCCCCTGGTTACGCGGTCCGTGATGACTCGGCCACCCGGTGGCAGGCATCATGGGCGCGTGGTGGAGCAGCGACCAGGCCAACAGCCCGACGAGCCTTCCCGGGACCCCAGCGGCGAGCCGCCGGCGGGTGGCTCGGCCGTGGAACCGGCCCAGCCGCAGCTCGATCCGGAGCAGCTGCGGCAGTTCCAGCAGTTCCAGCAGTTCCAGGACTTCCTCCGCTACACCGAGGCGCAGCGGCAGAGCAACGGAGACCTGGTGCCGACGCAGAACGCGCCGGTGCAGAACGTCCCGGCCCCGCACGCGCCGGTGCAGAGTGCGCCCGGGTACGGCCCGCCCACACAGCCTGGGCACGGTGGACCGCCCGTTCCGCCACCGCCGTACGGCCAGCTCCAGCCTCTCCCCCAGCCCGGCCCGAAGATCAGGGCACCGAAGTGGGCGAAACGGCTGGCGGGGAAGCTGCTGTCCGCACTGCTGTTCCTGATCGTCCTGATCGTGGCCGGCAAGCTGGCGTACAACCACTTCTTCCCCGAGGACGATCCGGATCTACCCGCCGCCCAGACCGGCGGTGGCACGTACCACACCAACGTGCTCTACTCGGCCAACCCGTACGAAGCGGCTCGCCAGATCTACCAGCAGATCGGTCAGAACCTGCCGGACCGCGCCTGCGGCCTGATCGCACCGGAGGTGCGTCAGAAGTTCGCGAACGACCTCGGGTACGCGACCTGTGAGCAGGCGTCGGCCGAGATCTACAAGCAGGTGACGAACCGGATCAGCTGGGCCAGTTCACTGCCGTTCGGTGGCGCCCCTCCCCAGGGAGCCACCGAGGTGCGCATCGACTCCTGCGAATACGAGATCACCGGCGGCCCGGCGCTCGGTGTCTTCGTCGTCAGGGAGGTCAACACCAACCAGTGGCTCGTCGTGGGCCACGAGCCGGGCCCCACGGTGTGCCCCGCGCCGAGCACGGCGGTCACTCCCACCAGCCGATAGAAGAAGGGCCCCGGCGCAGCAGCGCCGGGGCCCTTCTCTCGAAACTACCGTCAGACGGTCGCGTCCTCGGCGAGGAGGTTGCGCGTCCGGGCGGGGTCGACCGGGATGCCGCGCCCCATGGTGGTCGAGACGACCACCTTCTTGATGTAGCGGCCCTTCGCGGCGGACGGCTTCGCCCGCAGGATCTCGTCCAGCGCGGCCGCGTAGTTCTCCACCAGCTTCTCGACGTCGAACGACGACTTGCCGATCACCAGGTGCAGGTTGGCCTGCTTGTCGACGCGGAAGTCGATCTTGCCGCCCTTGATCTCGGTGACCGCCTTCGCCACGTCGGGCGTCACGGTGCCGCTCTTCGGGTTCGGCATCAGGCCACGCGGGCCCAGGATGCGGGCGATGCGCCCGACCTTCGCCATCTGGTCCGGCGTCGCGACAGCGGCGTCGAAGTCGAGCCAGCCACCCTGGATTCGCTCGATCAGGTCGTCGCTGCCGACGGCGTCCGCACCGGCGGCCTCGGCCTGCGCGGCCTTGTCGCCGACGGCGAACGCGATGACGCGGACGGTCTTACCGGTACCGTGCGGCAGGTTCACGGTGCCGCGGACCATCTGGTCGGCCTTGCGGGGGTCGACGCCGAGGCGCATCGCGACCTCGACCGTCTCGTCCATCTTGGACTTGGAGAGCTCCTTCGCCAGCTTGACGGCCTCGAGCGGGGCGTAGAGCCGCTCGCGGTCGATCTGCTCAGCCGTCTGGCGGTAAGCCTTGCTGCGCTTTGCCATGTCTGTCCTTAGCTAGAAAGTGGATCAGTTGTGGTACGAGCCAGCGCCTGGCTCTCCCACATCCGGGAAAACCGGATTTACTCGACCGTGATGCCCATCGACCGGGCGGTGCCGGCGATGCTGCTTTTGACCAGCACTGTGCCGCCTGCTCGATGTCGTTGGCAGTCGCGGTGCGGAACCTACTCGACCGTGATGCCCATCGACCGGGCGGTGCCGGCGATGATCTTCGCCGCCTGCTCGATGTCGTTGGCGTTCAGGTCCGACTTCTTGGTCTCGGCGATCTCGCGCACCTGGTCCCAGGTCACCTTGGCGACCTTGGTCTTGTGCGGCTCGGCCGAACCCTTGTCGATGCCAGCGGCCTTCAGCAGCAGCCGAGCGGCCGGCGGCGTCTTCAGCTTGAAGTCGAACGACCGGTCTTCGTACACGGAGATCTCGACCGGCACCACGTTGCCGCGCTGCGACTCGGTCGCGGCGTTGTAGGCCTTGCAGAACTCCATGATGTTGACGCCGTGCTGACCCAGCGCGGGGCCGACCGGCGGAGCCGGGTTCGCGGCACCCGCCTGAATCTGCAGCTTGATGATCGCTGCAAGCTTCTTCTTCTTGGGTGGCATTCCTAGTTCCTATTCAGTACCGAGTACCCCGCGCGCCTGCCTGCGCGCGAGGGCCAACGATCCAGTGTACTGGGTCGTCAGATCTTGGAGACCTGGTTGAACGACAGCTCGACCGGCGTCTCGCGGCCGAAGATCGAAACCAGGACCTTCAACTTCTGCGCGTCCGCGTTGACCTCGCTGATCGTCGCGGGCAGCGTCGCGAACGGGCCGTCCATGACGGTGACCGACTCGCCCACCTCGAAGTCGACCTCGACCGCGGGCGCGCCCAGCGCGGCCTCCGCCGAGGCGGCCTCGCCCTTGGCCTTCGCCGGGGCGGGCTTTTCGACCTTCGGGGCCAGGAACTTCAGCACGTCGTCGATGCTCAGCGGCGACGGCTTCGAGGTCGCGCCGACGAACCCGGTGACACCCGGCGTGTTGCGCACCGCGCTCCACGAGGCGTCGTTCAGCTCCATCCGGACCAGGATGTAGCCGGGCAGCACCTTCTGCTGCACCACCTTGCGCTGGCCGTTCTTGATCTGCGTGACCTCTTCGGTCGGGACCTCGATCTGGAAGATGTAGTCCTCGACGTCCAGCGTCTGGGTACGGGTCTCGAGGTTGTTCTTGACCTTGTTCTCGTACCCGGCGTAGGAGTGCACGACGTACCAGTCGCCCGGGAGCGAGCGCAGCTCCTTGCGCAGCTTCTCGACCGGGTCCTCGTCGTCGTCCTCGGCGGGCGCGGCCTCGGCGGCCGGCTCGGCCACCTCGTCGCCCGCCTGCTCGTCGTCGGCCGCGGCCTCTTCCGGCTCGGCGTCGAGTTCGGCGACCGCGCCGTCGGCGTCCTGGTCGGACTCGACGGCCTCGTCCTCAGCCACCGCCTCGACCGGCTCGTCGTACTCGTCGCCGGCTGCGACGCCGTTCTCGGAGGTCACGTTCCGTCCTCTCACTTGATCGCTTGTCGTGTCCGTGCCGGCCCGCGGGACGCGCTCAGCCGAACAGCCAGAACACGCCCTTGCGGAACGCGAAGTCCAGCAACGAGACCAGCGCGACCATGAAGGCCACGAAGACCAGCACGACCGTGGTGTAGGTGACCATCTGCTTGCGCGTCGGCCAGATGACCTTGCGCAGCTCGGCCCACACCTCGCGGATGAACCGCACCAGCCTCGCGAACAGCGACGGCTTCTTGTCCTTGCGAGTCCGCTTCGGGGTCGCGCGACCCTTCTTGACCTCGCCCGCCTTGGCCTTGCCGTCGGTGACCGGGCTAGCGGCCGAAGCCTTGCCCGACGGACGCGCCTTGTCGCCGTCCTTGGCCGCCTTGCCGGCAGGGCGCGCGGAGGCGCGACGTTCGCGCCGCGCCGCAGCCGTGACCGGACGCGCAGCCCGCTTGGGCTCCTGCTCCTGGCCCTTGCCGCCGGCGTCGTTGTCGCTCACGACCACTCCTCCGCTAAGGCACCTACATCGACGCAGGGGTGACAGGACTTGAACCTGCAACCTGCGGTTTTGGAGACCGCTGCTCTGCCAATTGAGCTACACCCCTTCGAGCAATCCAGCCGCTCGCTGGACGCCCTTGACCCTCCCCGCATGCCCTGCGGGGTCAGGCGCCGGACGTTCCAAGTTCGGAAGTCTACGGCAAGCCCGGAAGGGGCCCGCAACCGAGGGGCGCAGAACGGCTCCCGCGTGCTCCTCGACACACGCGACGTGCGAACATGAAGGCCATGAGCGCACCCGCAACCGTCACCGCCAGCTCCCGCATTTCGGCCCGGATCGCCGGCATCACGCCGTCGGCCACCCTCGCCGTGGACGCGAAGGCGAAGGAGCTGAAGGCGCAGGGCCGCCCGGTGATCGGCTTCGGTGCGGGGCAGCCGGACTTCCCCACCCCCGACTACGTCGTGGAGGCGGCCGCGAAGGCCGTCCACGACCGGGCCAACCACGGTTACACCGCGGCCGGCGGCCTGCCCGAGCTGAAGGAGGCCATCGCGGCGAAGACCCTGCGCGACACCGGCTTCGCCATCGAGCCCAGCCAGGTCCTGGTCACCAACGGCGGCAAGCAGGCCGTCTACTCCGCCTTCGCCACGCTGTGCGACCCGGGCGACGAGGTCCTGCTGCTCGCGCCGTACTGGACCACCTACCCCGAGTCGATCAAGCTCGCCGGCGGTGTGCCGGTGCAGGTCACGGCCGACGAGTCGACCGGATACCGGGTCACCGTCGAGCAGCTGGAGGCCGCGCGCACCGACCGCACCAAGGTGCTGCTGTTCAACTCGCCGTCCAACCCGACCGGCGCGGTCTACAGCCGCGAGCAGATCGAGGCCATCGGCAAGTGGGCCCTCGAGCACGGCATCTGGGTGATCACCGACGAGATCTACGAGCACCTGACCTACGACGGCGTGCAGAACCACTCGATGCCGGTCGTGGTGCCCGAGCTGGCCGACCGGACCCTGGTGCTCAACGGCGTCGCCAAGACCTACTCGATGACCGGCTGGCGCGTCGGCTGGATCGCCGGCCCCAAGGACGTGATCAAGGCCGCGACGAGCTACCAGTCGCACCTGTGCGGCAACGTGTCGAACGTCGCACAGCGGGCCGCGCTGGCCGCCGTCGCGGGGCCGCTGGACGTGGTCGCCGAGATGCGCGCCGCGTTCGACGCCCGCCGCAAGAAGATCGTCTCGCTGCTGTCGGACATCCCGGGCGTCACCTGCCCGACCCCGGAGGGCGCGTTCTACGCGTACCCGTCGTTCAAGGAGCTCCTCGGCAAGGAGATCCGCGGCGAGAAGCCGGCCGACACGCTGGAGCTGGCCGACCTGATGCTGCGCGAGGCCGACGTGGCCGCGGTGCCGGGCGAGGCGTTCGGCACGCCGGGCTACTTCCGGTTCTCCTACGCGCTGGCCGAGTCGGACCTCGTGGAGGGCGTGGAGCGGATCGCCGCCCTGCTGTCCGAGGCGAAGTAACCCGATCGAGTCAACCGAAGCGCCACTTCCGCATGCCGGAAGTGGCGCTTCGGCGTTTTCGGGGTAGCCGTAGCGGGTGGGGAAGAAGGTGCTGATCGGGGTGGTGGTGGCCGCGCTCGTCGGGGCGGCGATCGCCGGTGTCGTGTACTGGCGCAGCGACCGCGGCGAGTCCACCGCGCCACCGAAGCCCCCTGGTTCGGTGATCGGCCCCGGCACCGGCCGGTACGTCGCGCTGGGCGACTCCTACACGTCGGCGCCGCGGACGGGAGCGCCGGCCGGCACGCCGCCGGGCTGCGGGCGGTCGGACAACAACTACCCGCACCTCGTCGCCGCCGAGCTGCGGCCGGTGTCGTTCGCCGACGTGAGCTGCGGCGGGGCGACGACGCAGCACCTGTCGGAGCCGCAGACCACGCCGGACGGGGTGAACCCGCCGCAGCTGGACGCGGTCACCCCGGACACGACGCTGGTGACGCTCGGAATCGGCGGCAACGACATCGGGTTGGTGAGCCTCGCCCGCGACTGCCTCACGACGAACCGCACGGTGTCGCTGTGCAAGCCGCGGCTGACCGCGGGCGGGCGGGACCAGCTGGCGGAGCGGATCGAGGCGACGGCGCCGAAGGTGCGGGCCGCGCTGGCCGCGATCCACGAGCGGGCGCCGCGGGCGCAGGTGATCGTGGTGGGCTACCCGACGGCGCTGCCGGACGGCAACGGGTGCTGGCCGTTCCTGCCCATCGGGCCCGAGGACGTGGCCTACCTGCGGACCTCGCTCGCCCGGCTGAACTCGATGCTGGCCGCGGAGGCGAAGGCGGGCCAGGCCGGGTACGCGGACACGGCGACGCCGTCCAAGGGGAAGGACATGTGCGCCAAGGCGCGGGTCAAGTGGGTCGAAGACGTGGTGCCGTCCTCGCCGGCGATGGAGCTGCATCCCAACGCGGTCGGGGAGCGTGGGATGGCGGACGTGGTGCTGGATCTGGTGGATTGACGCGGCTGCGGCGGCTCGTGTGCCTGAGTGCGGCTTCAAAGATCAAAAGATTGTCCTCGCCGGACGGGCAGGCTCCGGGACGACCTAGCGGTGCCTCGTCTCACCTTGGGTGGGTGGCTGGGTGGTCATCCCGTCGTCTGCGGTTTGTGCTTATCACTTTGAGCCAGGCCCGCAAGGGCGCGTTGCCGGCCGCGCGCTGGCGGCCTGGGTTGCGGGCCTGGCTCAAAGTGATCGTTCCGGTGGCAGGCGACGGGATGACCACCCAGCTACCGTGTTCAGGCGCCGCGCTGCGGGCCTCAGTCGAGGTCGAAGGCCAGGCGGATCGCTTCCGTCAGCTCGCGCTCCTGGTCGGGCATCAGGCGGCCGATCTGCTTGCCCAGCGCCGACTTGCGGATCGTCTGGATGTTGTCGCAGCTGACGACGCTTTCGTGGTCCAGGCCGTTGCGGCTGCCGACCCGCACCTCGGTGGACAGGCCGCGGATCGTGCTCGTCACGGGGGCGATCGTGACGCGGGTCAGGTGCGGGCGGACCAGCTCGCGGGTCAGCACCAGCACCGGCCGGACCTTGTCGAGCCGGGCGAGGTGGATCGGGCGCATCAGTCCAGGTCGTCCAGCGGGGCGGCGTGCTCCTCGATCCCGGCGAGATCGTCCGGCACGCCGCCCGTCAGCAGGGCGATGTCGCGCTCCGCGAGCAGGCGCCGGCGCTCCCGCTCCAAGGCGCGGAACACCAGCTCGGCACGGCTCGCGGCGCCGCCCTCCTCCACCACGTGGTCGATGAAGGACACCAGGTCGTCGGGGAGACGAACGGCGATCTGCTTCGTCATACCACTACGGTACCAGTTTGGGATGCACGTCAGCGGACGACGGCCTGGGCCTTCCCGAGCACCGTCTTGCCGTCGAACTTGGCCGTGATGTCCACGCGGGCGGTGCCGTCCTCGCGGACCTCCGCGACCTTGCCGGTGAACTCGACGTCCGCGCCCTCCGGCGAGACCACGACGGGCCTGGTGAAGCGGACGCTGTACTCGACCAGCTTGCCCGGGTCGCCGAGCCAGTCCGTGACGAGCCGGCCGCCCAGCGCCATCGTCAGCATCCCGTGCGCGATCACGTCCGGGAGCCCGACCTCCTTGGCGAACCGCTCGTTCCAGTGGATCGGGTTGAAGTCCAGCGACGCGCCCGCGTACCGGACCAGCTGGTCGCGTGTGACGTGCACCTGCAGCGGCGGCAGCTCGGTGCCCTTCTCGTACGTCATCAGGCCCCCTCTCCCCGCACGACGAGCTGCGCGCGCGTCGTGCACACGAGCTGACCGTCGGCGTCGACGACCTCGCCGCGCACGGTCAGGAAGTCGTTGCCAGCCCTGGCCATGATGTCCTCGACCGTCGTGGTGATGCGGAGCCGGTCGCCGGCGTGCACCGGGCGCGTGTAGCCGAAGGCCTGGTCGCCGTGCACCATCCGGCTGTAGTCCAGCCCCAGCTCCGGGTCGTTCGCGATGGCGTTGATCGCGTCGAGGTTGATCACCGTGAGGAAAGTGGGCGGCGCGATGACGTCCGGGTAGCCGACCGCGCGGGCCGCCTCCGGGTCCGTGTAGAGCGGGTTGGCGTCACCGATCGCGGTGGCGAACTCGCGGATCTTCTCGCGGCCGACTTCGTAGGTTGAGTCCGGCGGGTACGTCCGCCCGACGAACGAGGGGTCCAAAGGCACCCGAGCAGCCTACCCACCCGGCGAGCGTGGACAGCGCCGTCGGGTTGCCGGTGCGTGACGGCCCCGCGCCGTCGGGCAGGGGACAGCCGCTGACCTCCTCGCGGAGGGACCGCAGTCCCGCTTCGCCGGTGATCTGGACCTGGCGCAGCAGCCCGGTCGAGGACCCGCGAGCAGCGCGAGGTCGAGCTGGCTGACCCGGCGCTGCCGCCGGGCCGACGGCGCTGGGGCACGCGATCTTCGGCGCCGTGATGCTGTCCGGCGGGCTCTACCTGGCCGGGCCCCGGAAAGCACGAAGGCCGCTCCGGCGAACCGGAGCGGCCTTCGTCGAAACCTGGGGTGCTGGCGTCAGCGGGTTTCCTTGTGAACCCGGTGCGTACCGCAGTTCGGGCAGAACTTCTTCATCTCCAGGCGATCCGGGTCGTTGCGCCGGTTCTTCTTGGTGATGTAGTTGCGGTGCTTGCAGACCTCGCACGCCAGCGTGATCTTCGGTCGCACGTCGGTGGCAGCCACAGCAAAGCCTTTCTCTACACAACGAACCCCCCACAAAGGCGACTTAAGATCTCAAGTCGCCCGGCGTGGGGGTCCAGGGGGCTAGCCCCCTGGCGGGGGTCCGGGGGTCCGACCCCCGGTGCAATGGCGAAGCGGACTCGGCTCACGCAGTCTGTGAGCATAGCTCGCCCATCCGCGTAGCGGTGGCCGGACTTGAACCGGCGACACAGCGATTATGAGCCGCTTGCTCTACCGACTGAGCTACACCGCCTTGACCGGCCTTCAGGCTCCCCCGCCGAAGCGGAGCGGCCTGCTGACCACCGAGCCCCAATACGGAATCGAACCGTAGACCTTCTCCTTACCATGGAGACGCTCTGCCGACTGAGCTATTGGGGCGAGTTCCAACGTCTGAACGTTGAAGCCTCGAAGAGATTACATCGTCCGCCGGAGAGGTCGCGCAGGGGGGGTCCCTTTTACGTCAGGAGCGTCAGCACCGTCTCCATCTTGCGCCCCACCGACCGGGCCGTCCGGGCCTGCAACCAGGCCTCCAGGCGGTCCTCGGCCAGCGGGCGAGAGATCAGGTAGCCCTGGGCGACGTCGCAGCCCATCGCCTCCAGCTGGTCCCGCGCGACGTCCTCCTCGACGCCCTCCGCGACGACCGCGAGGCCCAGCGAGTGGCCGAGCTCGACGATCGACCGGACGACCGCCAGGTCGCCGAGGTCCGTGCCCATGCCGAGGACGAAGCTCTTGTCGATCTTGACCTCGTCCACCGGCAGCTGCCGCAGGTAGGCCAGCGACGAGTAGCCGGTGCCGAAGTCGTCGACCGCCAGCACGATGCCGTGCGCGTGCAGCTCGCGCAGGATCGGCAGCGCCTTCTGCGGATCGGCCATCACGCCGGACTCGGTCAGCTCGAACGTGAGCAGCTCGGGCGGCACGTCGAACTTCCGCAGCGCCTCCACGACCTTCGCCGGGAAGTCCTCGTCGGCCAGGTTGCGCACCGACAGGTTGACCGCGACGGAGATCCGCAGCCCCTCGTCCATCCACTTGCGGACCCGGATCAGGGACTGCTCCAGCACGAACCCGGTCAGCACGCCGACCAGGCCGGCGGCCTCGACCGCGGGCACGAACTCGTCCGGGTCGAGCCGGCCGAACTCGGGGTGCTGCCAGCGCACCAGCGCCTCCACGCCGAGGACCTGCTTGCTCGGCAGCGACACCTTCGGCTGGTAGTGGACGCTGACCTGGCCCTCCTCGATGGCCTGCCGGAACTGGGTGACCATCTGGAACCGGCGCAGGAAGATCTGGCCCATGCTGGGCACGTACCCGCGGACCTCCTCGCCGCCGCGGGTGGCCCGCACGGCGACGTCGGCCCGCTGCAGCAGCGCGTCCACGTCGCCCGGGTCGAGGGTGTCGTCGTCGGCCGTGGAGGCGTAGCCGACCATCGCGTTCGCCTCGACCGTCAGCCGGTCGACCGGGTACGGCACGGACAGCTGCGAGCGCAGCCGCTCGGCCGCTTCGTGCACCCCCTGGCCACGCACGCCGGTGAGCAGCGCCGCGAACGACGCGCCCTCCAGGCGGGCCAGCGGCACGTCCGGGCCGAGCGCGTCACGCAGGCGGCGGCCGGCGGCGACCACCATCCGGTCCGCCCACGCGTAGCCCAGCGCGTCGCTGACCGCGGAGAACACGTCCAGGTCGATGCGCAGCACCGCGGCGTCGGCGGAGGCGCTGTGCTCGGCCAGCGGCTCGCGCGCGACCTGCCGGAAGCCGGGCCGGTTCAGCAGGCCGGTGAGCGGGTCGTGGTAGGCGTCGTGGCGCAGGGTGGCGAGCAGGCGGCGGTTGTCCAGCGCGGTCGCCAGGTGGCTGGCCATGGTGCCGAGCAGCTGGACGTCGTACTTGCCGAAGCCGCGCCAGCGGGACAGCCGGTCGTGCGCCTCGACCACGCCGAGCAACTGGTTCGCGCTGCGCAGCGGCACCACCAGCGCCTCCTGCGCGCCGCGGTTGAGCAGTCCGCCCGCGATGTCGCTGTTGGCCTCGGTGATGCGGAAGTGCCGCACGTGCGAGCCGGGCAGCCGCAGCATCGGGTCGTCGGCGGGCAGTTCGGCCGACGGCATCGGCTCCCCCGCGACGACCGCGCGCATGTCCGCGGTCGGCTCCAGGCGCAGCCGCAGCACCACGCGACCCGCGGAGAGCTGGTCCTTGATCCGCTCGGCGATGGTCTCCCACTCGCTGACGTTCACGCCTGCGGCGAGGTCGTCGGCGCCGCTGGCCGGGCGCGCGGCGGCCTGCTGGCCGGAGCGCGCGACCATCAGGCTGACGTCGGAGAGCGCTTCCATGTCCCGCTGCTCGCGCAGCAGGTCGGAGTAGGCCCAGTAGAGCGCGGACAGCCCGGCGAAGACGGCGAGCACCAGCGGCCACGCGTTGGCCGTGCCGGCGATCACCAGGTAGCCGCTCAGGCCGACCGAGGCGTTGACGAACCCGACGACCAGGATGCGGCCGGTGAGCCGCAGCGCGGTGCCGATCCGCATCCGGCGGCGCAGCACCCGGACGGCGGCCAGCGCCAGCAGCGTGCTGGTCAGCGGCGCGGTCAGGGTGCCGGCGAGGGCGGCAGGCCACGTCATCTCGGTGGTGCCCATGATCCGCTCGACCAGGCCGGCCACGGCGAACGCGCTGGTGATCTCCAGCAGGAACGCGCCTGCGTTGTAGAGCACGCGCCCGGAGACGCGGCGGACCACGAGCGTGCTGATCCCGGCGACCAGGTGCGCCGCGAGCACCACTTCGAACGGCGCCACGAAGAAGCCGATGACCAGCGGGATCTCGGTGAACGAGATGGTCCAGGAGATGCCGGACCGGACGTCGACGTTGATGCCGAGCTGCTCGGCGAGCAGGAACGACAGGGCCAGCACCGGGCCGATCCACCACAGCTTCGCCGAGCCGTGGAACGGCAGCCACAGCGACACGGCGGCGGCGGTCAGCACGCCGACGGAGAACACGGTCAGCGTGTAGACCCGGAAGCGGCGCTCGTCCGCCCGCGCCTCGGCACCACCAGAACCGGCGGCTGCCGCCGGGATGGGGCCGTCGGGCCTGCCATCGGAGTCCGGCATGCAACCTCCTTCCACCCATTCGCCCCAGCGCGCACGCCTGCACCCACTCGCGCACGAGACGGTGATCTCGGTGCGAATGAGGGGATCACTGTACCCCGGAGGGCGTACTTCAGCCTCTTTCCGGCCGCCATGACATCACCCCATAGTTAACAACGTGCCAACTACGGTGACCAGCGGAGACTTACGGGTGAGCGAGATCTTTCCGGCGATCGCTCCCGGTAGTCGGCGTTAAGCGTCACGCCCGGCTACGACGAGTTCCCCGCGAGCCGTCGCGCTGCACTCCTCCGCATTGATCGCGATTCAATCGAGATCGGGATTACCGGAAGCGATGACTGAGCGTGGTTTCCCCGGTTACACCCGGGAAAACGTTCCCGGCAATGCGACGATCATCTCAGTCCCGGCACCTGGAACCGCTGCCGGACGTGCCCCGGTTTATTCCCGGAAGCCGTCCGCTCCAAGCGAACTACCTGCGGAAACAAACCCGGCCGCCAGAAAGTTGAGCTAGGCAGACTCAACCAGGTAGGGAGCAACAAGATGACCGACACCAGGCTCCTCCCCGTACTGCCCCTCGACGACGACGTCGTGCTGCCCGGCATGATCGTCCCGCTCGAGCTCGACGACGCCGAAACTCGCGCCGCGGTCGACTCCGCGCAGAGCGGAACGTCACGAGTGCCGAGCACGCCGTCGTTCCCGGGCATCCGGTCGCTGCCGTCCACGCAGGCCGAAGTCCTGATCGTCCCGCGGGTGCACGGGGAGTACGCCGAGCTGGGCGCCGTCGCGACCATCGAGCGCGTCGGCCGGATCCCCGGTGGCAAGGCCGCCGTCCTGCTGCGCGCCACCCGGCGCGCCCGCGTCGGCGAGAACGGCGACGGCCCCGGCGCCGCCCGCTGGGTGTACGCCGAGCCGGTCGCCGAAGTCGTCGGCGAGCAGGCGCGCGCGCTGGCCGCCGAGTACAAGACCGTCGTGATCTCGATCCTCCAGCAGCGCGGCGGCTGGCAGATGATCGACGCGGTGCAGCAGGTCGAGAACCCGTCCGCGGTCGCCGACCTCGCGGGCAACTCGCCGTTCCTGAGCACCGACCAGAAGCTGGAGCTGCTGGCCACGCTCGACGTCGCGGCGCGGCTGGAGAAGGCGCTGGAGTGGAGCCGGGAGTACCTGGCCGAGCTCGAGGTGACCGACACCATCCGCAAGGACGTCGCCGAGGGCATGGAGAAGCAGCAGAAGGAGTTCCTGCTGCGCCGCCAGCTGGAGGCGATCCGCAAGGAGCTCGGTGAGCTCGACGGCACCGCCGACCAGGACGACTACCGCGCCCGCGTGGAGCAGGCCGACCTGCCCGAGCACGTCCGCACGGCCGCGCTGGCCGAGGTGGACAAGCTGGAGCGCACCTCCGACGCCTCGCCGGAGGGCGGCTGGATCCGCACCTGGCTGGACACCGTCCTGGAAATCCCCTGGAACGACCGGACCACCGACGTCCACGACATCGCCGCGGCGCGAGCGGTGCTCGACGCCGACCACGCGGGCCTGGACGACGTGAAGGAACGCATCATCGAGTACCTGGCCGTGCGCGCCCGTCGCGCCGAGACCGGCCAGGGGCAGGTGGGCGGCCGTCACTCCGGAGCCGTGCTGGCGCTGGTCGGCCCTCCCGGTGTGGGCAAGACCTCGCTCGGCGAGTCGGTCGCGAAGGCGATGGGCCGGAAGTTCGTCCGCGTCGCGCTCGGCGGTGTCCGGGACGAGGCGGAGATCCGCGGCCACCGGCGCACCTACGTCGGCGCGCTGCCCGGCCGCATCGTCCGCGCCATCAAGGAGGCCGGCTCGATGAACCCGGTCGTGCTGCTGGACGAGGTGGACAAGGTGGGCGCCGACTACCGCGGCGACCCGACCGCGGCGCTGCTGGAGGTCCTCGACCCCGAGCAGAACCACACGTTCCGCGACCACTACCTCGAGGTGGAGCTGGACCTGTCGGACGTGGTGTTCCTCGCCACGGCCAACGCGCTGGAGACCATCCCCGGCCCGCTGCTGGACCGGATGGAGCTGGTGACGCTGGACGGCTACACCGAGCACGAGAAGGTCGTCATCGGCCGCGACCACCTGCTGCCGCGTGAGCTGGAGCGGGCCGGCCTGGGCCGGGACGACGTGCGGTTCACCGACGCGGCGCTGAGCCGGATCGCCGCCGAGTACACCCGCGAGGCGGGCGTGCGCAACGCGAACCGGACCATCGCGAAGGTGCTGCGCAAGATCGCGACCAGGG
This sequence comes from Amycolatopsis tucumanensis, assembly GCF_021654135.1. Classification (GTDB taxonomy): domain Bacteria; phylum Actinomycetota; class Actinomycetes; order Mycobacteriales; family Pseudonocardiaceae; genus Amycolatopsis_E; species Amycolatopsis_E tucumanensis. The sequence goes on from NZ_JAKGSD010000028.1 coordinate 62,395, forward strand.
TCGCGCTGGACGAGGCGACGCTGCCGGTGACCGTCGACGCGGCGGATCTGGAGGGCTACCTCGGCCGTCCGCGGCACCTGCCGGAGTCGGCGCTGCCCGCGTCGACGCAGCGGACCGCGACCCCGGGCGTGGCGACCGGCCTGGCCGTCACGGGCGCGGGCGGGGACGTCCTCTACATCGAGGCGTCGCTGGCCGATCCCGAGTCGGGCAGCTCCGGGCTCACGGTCACCGGGCAGCTGGGTGACGTGATGAAGGAGTCGGTGCAGATCGCGCTGTCCTACCTGCGGTCCCGCGGCGCCGAGCTGGAACTCCCGGTTGGCGACCTGAAGGACCGGGGCGTGCACGTCCACGTCCCAGCGGGCGCGGTGCCGAAGGACGGCCCGAGCGCCGGGATCACGATGACCACGGCGCTGGCGTCGCTGCTGTCCGGCCGCGTGGTGCGGTCCGACGTGGCGATGACCGGCGAGGTGTCGCTGACCGGCCGCGTCCTGCCGATCGGCGGGGTCAAGCAGAAGCTGCTGGCCGCGCACCGGGCCGGGATCAAGACCGTGATTATCCCGCAGCGCAACGAGCCGGACCTCGACGACGTCCCCGCGGACGTGCTGGCCCAGCTCGACGTGCACCCGGTGTCGAACGTCCGTGAGGTCCTCGACCTGGCGCTGGCGCCGGCCACCACCCCCGTGGCCCAGGCCGCCTGACGCCCCCGAGCGGAGCCGCCCTCCCCTGCCCCCAGGGAGGGCGGCTCCGTGTTCACGTCCGGACGCGGTCACGCAGCCGGGTGATGACGAACACGGCGAGCGCGATCGCGACGGCGCCGATCACCGCGTACTGGAAGAAGCCGGCGTAGCGGTCCACCACGTGCCAGTTCGCGCCGAGCAGGTAGCCGGCGACGACGAAGATCGTGTTCCAGATCAAGCTGCCCAGCGTGGTGAGCACGAGGAACCGGCCGAACGGCATCCGCTCGATCCCGGCGGGCAGTGAGATCAGGCTGCGGAAGATCGGCACCATCCGGCCGAAGAACACCGCCTTCGTGCCGTGCTTGGCGAACCACGCCTCGGTGCGGTCGAAGTCGGAGGCCTTGACCAGCGGGATGCGCAGCAGCAGCGCGCGGGTCCGGTCGCGGCCGAGCAGCGCGCCCAGCCAGTAGACGACGACGGCGCCGGCCACCGAGCCGAAGGTGGTCCAGGCCAGCGCTTCGAGCAGGCTGAACGTGCCCTGGCCCGCGGAGAACCCGGCGAGCGGCAGCACCAGCTCGCTCGGGATGGGCGGGAAGAGGTTGTCCAGGCCGACGATGATGGCCGCGCCCGGTCCGCCGAGCGATTCCATGAGCGAGACGGCCCAGCCGGCGAGTCCCCCGAGCGGTTCGGCCTGTGCGAGTTGGAGATCCATACTTCGAAGCTAGGTTTTCGGGCGGCGTCCAAACATGGGGCGCGGCACCCGATCATCCTGCGGAAAACCTCAGTACCGGCCTGCCGGAACCCCGCTAACCTCGGGTTGTGCCCACAGTGGACCTGCGCCGCGCGATGCGGGTGACGGCGGGGCTGGCGCTCGGCGCGCTGAGCGCCTTCGCCGAGGTGGCCTTCGTCGTCTTCGCGACCCTCGCCCTCGCCGTGCCCGCCGCGCGCCCCGCCGTGTTCCGGGCCACGCGCTGGTTCGCCGAGCGGGAACGGTCGCGGCTGCGGCGCTACCTCGACTACCCCACCTCGGACGACTACCGCGACTCGCGGGCGCTGCGGTACCTGGCGTCCCGCAGCGTCGCGGGTGGCCTCGGCGCGGGGGTCTTCGCGTTGATCGGGCTCGGCCTGGCGACGGCCGTGATCACGGTGTGGCGGCTGGTGAGCGGGCAGCCGCTCGGCGACGACCAGGACTGGTACGACGTGCCCGGGCTGCTGCTGATGGGCGCGTTGCTGGTGTTCCTCGCGGTGCAGGGGCTCATCGGGGTCGGCGCGCTGGAACGCACGCTGGCGCACCACTTCTTCGGTCCCACCAAGCAGGAACGGTTGCAGCGGCGGGTCGACGCGCTGACTCACAGCCGCGCCGAGGTCGTCGAGGCGGTGAACGACGAGCGGCGGCGGATCGAACGCGACATCCACGACGGGGTGCAGCAGCGGATCGTGTCGCTGGGCATGCTGCTCGGCCGCGCCCGCCGCGCGAAGGACCCGGAGCGGGCGGAGGCGCTGCTGCGGCAGGCGCACGAGGAGACGCAGCTGGCGCTACAGGAACTGCGGGACGTGGCGTGGCGCGTGTACCCGATCGCGCTGGACGAAGGCGGGCTGGGCACGGCGCTGGAGGCGCTGGCCGAGCGGTCGAGCCTGCCGGTCGCGCTCTCGTACACGCTGGAGGAGCGGTTGGATCCGGCGACCGAGACGGTGGCGTACTTCGTGGCGTCGGAGGCGGTGACGAACGCGATCAAGCACGCGGCGGCGAGCCGCATCGAGATCGCGGTGGCGCGGACGGGCAGGATGGTCGGCGTGACGATCACCGACGACGGCGTCGGCGGCGCTCGGGTCGCGGGCAACGGGCTGTCCGGCTTGGCCAGGCGGGTCGGCGCGGCCGATGGCGTATTCACTGTGGACAGTCCGGCCGGCGGGCCGACGGTCGTGCGGGCGGAGCTGCCGTGCGCGTGATCCTGGCCGAGGATTCGACGTTGCTGCGGGAAGGCCTGATCCGGCTGCTCGCCGAGGAGGGCCACGAGGTGCTCGCCGCGGTCGGCAACGCGACGGAGCTGCTCGACGAGGTGTCCCGGGAGCAGCCGGACGTGGTGGTGACGGACATCCGGATGCCGCCCGACCACACCGACGAGGGCCTGCGGGCGGCGCTGGAGATCCGGCGGCGCTGGCCGGACGTCGGGGTGCTGGTGCTGTCGCAGTACGTGGAGAAGCGGTACGCGACGGAACTGATCACCGACGACGGCGGGCGGGTCGGGTACCTGCTCAAGGACCGGGTGATGCAGGTCGGCGAGTTCCTCGACGCGCTGGAGCGGGTCGGGTCCGGCGGGGCGGCGTTCGACCCCGAGGTCGTCCGGCGGCTGCTGGCGCGCACCACGCACGCCGACCCGCTCGCGACGCTGACCGCCCGGGAACGCGAGGTGCTGGCGAAGATGGCCGAGGGGCACACGAACGCCGGCATCGCGGCCGAGCTGTACGTGTCGCAGTCCGCGGTGGAGAAGCACGTGAACGCGATCTTCGACAAGCTGCGGTTGAGTCATACCTCCGGGTACAGCCGGCGGGTGCTGGCTGTTTTGCGGTATCTGGGCTCTTAGGGGGCGCTACGCGCGTATCTGCGCTGCGCGCGGCTGGAAGCGCCGGCTTCGCTTCGCTACGCCCGGATCTGCCCCTTCCGAACCCGATCTTTCAGTGTTCGGTTGCCGAGACACCGCGTCAAGCCGGGAAAGCGTGGCTTGACCCGGTGGCTCGGCAACCGATTTGGCTGGGGATCGGGTTGCGGGAGGGGGGTGGCTCGGAGGGGTTGGTGCGTGGGGTTGCCGGGTGGCTGTTGGGTGGGGGTGACGGGTGGCTTCGCGCGGTGGGTTTCCGGGCGCTGCCGGATGACGCTCGCGCGGGTGCGCGGTGCGACTCATGGGGTGACGGGTGGCTTCGCGCGGTGGGTTTCCGGGCGCTGCCGGACGACGCTCGGGCGGGCGGGCGGTGCGACTCGTCGGGTGACGGATGGCTTCGCGCGGTGCGTTTCCGGGCGCTGCCGGATGACACTCGGGCGGGCGGGCGGTGCGGCTCGTCGGGTGACGGGTGGCTTCGCGCGGTGCGTTTCCGGGCGCTGCCGGATGACGCTCAGGCGGGTGCGCGGTGCGGCTCGTGGGGGGTGACGGGCTTTCGTTGCCGGGTTCCTGGTGGTGAGCGGGGTTTTGCTGCCGGTAGTCTCGATCTTGAGCCTGTTTTGTCCGGATCCCCAGGAGGAACTGTCCATGTTCAAGCGGATGCTCAGCGCCTTCGGCGTCGGTGGGCCGTCGGTCGACACCGTGCTCGACTCGGGCCACTCGGCGCCCGGTCAGGTGGTCACGGGGCAGGTCCGGATCCAGGGCGGCAGCGCCGACGCGGCCATCGACCAGGTCGTCCTGTCGCTGGTCACGCGGGTCGAGATCGAGCACGGCGGGCACGAGTCCGCGGCCACCGGGGAGTTCCACCGCCAGCTCGTGCAGCAGGGCGTGCGGGTGCCGTCCGGTCAGCTGGTCACCGTGCCGTTCGAGCTGCGCCTGCCGTGGGAGACGCCCATCACCGCGGTCGGTGACTCGCTCCTGCACGGCATGGCGGTCGGCGTGCGGACCGAGCTGGTGATCTCGGGCGCGCCCGACAAGGGTGACCTCGACCCGGTCCACGTGCACCCGCTGCCCTCCCAGGACCGGGTGCTCGACGCGTTCGGGCAGCTCGGGTTCCGGTTCCGCAACGCCGACGTGGAAGCGGGCCGCCTCTACGGCGTGCGCCAGGAGCTGGGCTTCTACCAGGAGCTCGAGTTCTTCCCGCCGGCCGAGTTCGCCGGGCGGATCAACGAGGTCGAGCTGACCTTCGTCGCCGGGCCGCACGATCTCGCCGTCGTACTCGAAGCCGACCGGCGGGGCCGCTTCATGCAGGCCGGCGGCGACTCGTTCGGCCGCTTCCAGATGTCGCACCAGGACGCGGAGAACGCCGACTGGGCCGCGCTCATCGGGCAGTGGCTGACCGAAGCCGCCCAGCGCGGCGGGCACTCCGCGTTCGGCAACCCGGCCTTCGGCGGCCACCACCCGGGCCACCACGGCCACCACGGTCACGGCCGCGGCATGGGCGTCGGCGGCATGGTGGCCGGCGCGGCGGCCGGTGTCGTCGGCGGCATGATCATGGGCGAGATGCTGGAAGAGGCCTTCGAGTTCGACGGCGAGGAGTGAGTCACCGCACCAGCACATTCACCGCACCAGGAAGTTCGCCATCATCATCATGTCCTCGTGTTCGAGGTTGTGGCAGTGCAGGACGTACTTCCCGCGATAACCCTCGAACCGGACGAGCACCTCGGCCTGGTCGCCGTTGCCCAGGTCGACCGTGTCCTTCCAGCCGTGCGCCGTGCCCGGCACCTGGAACGGCGCGAGGTGGATGTGGATCGGGTGCGGCACGTTCTGCGCCCGCAACCGCCACAGCTCCACCGTGCCCAGGGCCGGCTCGGCCACGACGCCGTCCGCGCTGAACGGCATCCCGTTGACCGTCCACAGTGTCATCCCGTGGTGCTCGGCCCCGCCGCGGCGGAACGTGAACTCGCGTTCCGCCACGGCATCCGAGCGGGACAGCGGCCGCACGTCGGCCAACCGGTCCGGGATGGCGCTGTCGTCGCGCGCCCGGCGGGTCACCACGAACCGCATCACCCGCGCCGTGCCGTCGTCGCCGAGCCGGTTCACCAGCGTCACCTCCTGGCCGGGCGAGTACGCCGAGAAGTCGATCACCACGTCGTACCGTTCGGCCTGCGCGATCTGCATCCGCTCGTGCCGGACCGGCGCGGCCAGCAACCCCTGGTCGCCGCCGATCTGCGTGAACCCGGGCCCCGGCGGGTCCAGCGCGAGCCGGTAGCGGCGGGCGTTGGAGGCGTTGAGGATCCGGAACCGGTAACGCGCGGCCTCGACCTCCATCACCGGCCACGGCGCGCCGTTGACCAGGATGCAGTCGCCGAGCACACCGCTGACGAAGTCGCTGGTCACGCCCGGCTGCCCGAGCAGTGACGGGTCGACCGACGGGTAGGCGAACGAGCCGTCCGCGGCGAACGACCGGTCGGTGATCATCAACGGCACCTCGCGCTCGCCGCGCGGCAGGGGCAGCGCGTCCTCCTCGTCGTCACGCACCAGGTGGAACCCCGCCAGACCGCGGTAGACCTGCGGGCCGGTGAAGTCGGCCCGGTGGTCGTGGTACCAGAGCGTGGCCGCGGGCTGGTCCAGCGGGTACACGTACTCCCGGACCGCGCCGGGCGCGACCAGGTCGAGCGGGTAGCCGTCGTGCTCGGGCGGGGTGCGGCCGCCGTGCAGGTGCACCACCACCGGCACGCCGAGCTCGTTGCGGTGCCGGACGACGGTGGTCTCGCCGCGGCGGGACTCGATCGTGGGGCCGGGGAAGATCCCGTCGTACCCCCAGACCGTCGTGCGCAGCCCGGGCAGGATCTCCACCTCGGCGGCGCGCTGGGTGATCTCGTAGTGGCCGGGGCGGACCGGCCGCAGCACCGGCGGCACCGGCAGCGGCACGGTGAACGGCTCGGGCAGTCTCGCCGCGCTGCGCAACAGGGTGCCCGCGCTGGACTCGGTCTCGGTGTTCGCGCCGCCGCTCGAACAGCCCGCCACGAGCAGGCCGGCCGCGGTGACGCGGAACAGGTCACGCCGGGACAGGTTCACCGGTTCCGCCTCCGCTGGTCGATCAACACGGCGGCGACGGCGCCCGCGACGGCGAGCAGTTGCGGCCCGAACCCGATCACGAACGTCCAGGGCGCGTCGACCTGGCCGTCCCGCGCGGCCAGCCGTCCGACGAGTTCGCTGAAGACCAGAAATCCCACCGCGAGGCCCGCGAACAGGCCGAGGATGGCGACACCCAGGGTTCTCATGCGAGCCGAAACTAGGCAGGTCCGCGCCACCCGTCGTCCGTCCGCAGGCGATCGCACAGTCAACATCCGGCGACTGTGCGCGGGCCGGGACCTGGCTATTCTCGGGACGTGAGCGAGCGAAAGCGGGTGCTCGCCGACGCCGCTCTGGGGGTCGCGACCTCCACCGTGGTGGCCGTCGCCATCGCGATGGACCTCGGCGGCGCACGGGCGCCCGATCCGGTGGCGTATCTGTTCGCGGTGTGCCTCGGCGCGCTGATGCTCGTGCGCCGCCGGTTCCCGGTGCTGGCGCTGGCCGCGACCGCGGCCGGGCTGCTCGCCTACCACGCGGCCGGCTACCCGCCGGTCGGGCTCGCGCTGCCCGTCGCGGCCGCCCTGTTCTCCGCGGCCGAAGCCGGCCGGGCACGCGTCGCGGCGGTGACGGCGGCAGGGTTGGTGCTGGTCAGCACGTTCTTCCGGTTGCGGCAGGGGGAGGATCCGGACTACCTGCTCGGGTTCGAGCTCGCCTCGACAGTGGGGCTGATGCTGAGCGCGATCGCGCTGGGGGCGTTGCGCGCCGAGCAACGCCGCACCGCGCGGCAGGCCGCCGTGGAGCGGGAGTGGGAGGCCAGGCGGCGGGTCGAGGAGGAACGCCTGCGGATCGCGCGGGACCTGCACGACGCCGTCGGGCACACGCTGGCGGTGGTGTCGGTGCAGGCCAGTGTCGCCGCCGAGGCCCTCGACGACGACCCGGACGCGGCCCGGTCCGCGCTGGCGACCCTCCGGCTGGCCGCCGACGAAGCCGTGCACGACCTACGGACCACGCTCGGCTTGCTGACCGACGACACCGGCCGCGCCCCGGCAGGCAGCCTGCGCCACCTCGACGCGCTGGTGACCGCCACCGTCCGAAGTGGTCTGGAGGTGACCGTGTCGACCGAGGGCGAGCCGGTCGCGTTGCCCGCCGCCGTGGACACCACGGCGTACCGGATCGTGCAGGAGGCGCTGACCAACTGCCTCCGTCACGCCCGGGCGAGCAAGGCGGAGGTGCGGCTGCGCTTCGAACCGGGCCGGCTGCGGATCCAGGTCTGCGACGACGGCGCCGGCGCCGAACTGCCCGCCCGTGGTGGCCGCGGCCTGGACGGCATGCGGGACCGGGCCGAGCTGCTCGGCGGTTCGGTGACGCTGGAGTCCCGCCCTGGCGCGGGTTTCCGGATCGACGCGAGCCTGCCCGTGGAGCGGCGATGATCCGCGTCGCGCTCGCCGACGACCAGCACCTGATGCGGGCCGGCCTGTCCGCGCTGCTCGCCCGCGCCGACGACATCACCGTCGTGGGCGAGGCCGCCGACGGCGCGGAGGCGGTGACGCTCGCGCTCACCGCGCGGCCGGACGTCGTGCTGATGGACATCCGCATGCCCGGCGTGGACGGCATCGAGGCCACGCGGCGCATCGTCGCCGACCCGCGGTTGCGCGCCGTGCGGGTCGTCGTGCTGACCACCTTCGACACCGACGAGCACATCCTGGACGCGATCCGCGCCGGCGCCTCGGGGTTCCTGCTGAAGAACACCGAGCCGGACGACCTGCGGGCCGCGGTGCGGACGGTCGCCGCCGGTGACGCGCTGCTGTCGCCGTCGGTCACCCGGCGCGTGATGGCGGCGGTGGCGCACGGGCACCGCACCGACCCGGCGCGGCTGGCGCGCCTGACCGAGCGGGAACGGGAACTGCTCGCCGAGGTCGCCGCGGGCCGGTCCAACGACGAGATCGCCGGGCGGCTGTTCCTGAGCCCGGCCACCACCCGCACCTACGTGAGCCGCCTGCTGTCCAAACTGGACGCGCGCGACCGCGCCCAGCTGGTGCACATCGCCTACGAGTCCGGCCTGGTCCGCCCCGGCGACCCCGGCCGGTGACCGCAGCCGCGCCACCCCGGCGCGGCGACTCCGGTCAGCACCACGTCCACCACCTGCTCCGCCAGGCGATCGGTGACCGGCAGGTGTCCGAAGAGGACCCGGTAGTAGGTGGTCGAGGCGAGCATGTCGAGCACGAGGTCGAAGTCGAGGTCCGGGTCGAGGTCGCCGCGCTCGATGCCCCGGCGCAACGCCTCTGCGGTGGACGTCCGTCGCGTGTGGAAGTAGTCGCGCAGGAACACCTCGGCGAGTTCCGGATCGTCGGCGAGGTCGGCGACCAGCGCGGGCAGCACGCGCCGTCCGATCCTGGTGGTGAAGGCCTCGCTGAGCGTCCCGATCCCCGCGATCAGATCGCAGCGGGTGCACCCGGTGTCCGGCGTGGGTACCGCGCCCACCGTGGCCACCAGCGCGTCGACGACCAAGTGTTGCCGTCCTCGCCAGCGGCGGCGTAGCGCGGGTTTGCTCGTGCCCGCCCTGCTCGCCACCGCCTCCAGGGTGAGCGCCGCGTAGCCCACCTCGTTCAGCAGGTCCACCGTCACTTCGCGGACGGCTCCGTCGATGCGCTCGTCGCGTGGCCGTCCGGCCCGGGTGCCCGTCACAGCGTCACCCTAGCACTTCCATTTCGTTCCGGTACGGAACATAATTGCCGTCATGACCCTCTCCTCGGCTGCCGAGGGTGTGCTCTCGGCCCGCTACCGGGCCCGCACCGTCGGCATCGTGCTCACCGTCGGACTGGTCGCGCTCGAATCCCTCGGGGTGGCGACCATCCTCCCGGACATCTCCCGCCTGCTCGGCGGCCTCGGCTCCTACGGCTGGGCGCTGGCCGCGCTGATGCTCGCCAACATCGTCGGCACCGTCCTCGCCGGTCACGCCGCCGACCGGGGTGGAGCGGCCCGTCCGCTGGCCGCCGGGCTGGTCGCGTTCGCGCTGGGCAGCGCGCTGGCCGGTCTCGCCCCGTCGTGGCCGCTGTTCCTGCTCAGCCGGTTCACGCAGGGCCTCGGGGTCGGCGCGGTGATGGCGATGGCCTACACGCTGATCGGGCTGGTCTACCCGGAACGGTTGCGCGCCCGCATGTTCGCACTGCTGTCCTCGGCCTGGACGATCCCGTCGCTGGTCGGGCCGGTCGTCGCGGCGGCGGTGGCGAGCTCGGCAGGCTGGCGGTGGGTGTTCCTCGCCATGATCCCGCTCACCGGGGTCGCGGCAGGGTGCACGCTCCCCGGACTGGCACGGCCGGCCGCCACAACCTCGGAGTCCTCTCGGTGGCGGCCGCTCGTCAGCAGCGTCGCGCTCGCCGCAGGCACCGCGATCCTGTTGGCCGCATTGGAACTCCACACGGTCGCGGTGCTGGTTCCGCTCGCCGCCGCCGGGTTCGTCCTCGCCGTGCTGGCGCTGCGGCAGGTCACCCCGGCCGGGACGCTCGTCGTCCGGCGCGGGGTGCCTGCCGGGGTGGTCGTGCGGTTCCTGCTGTGCGCGGTGTACTTCGGCACCGAGGCGTTCCTGCCGCTGGGGTTGACCGAACTGCGGCACGTGAGCGCGTTCGAGGCCGGGCTGGGGCTGTCGGCCGGGGCGCTGAGCTGGGTGGCCGGATCGGCGGCGCAGGCGAAGTGGGACCGCAACCGGCGGGCGGCGGTGGCTCTGGGTTTCGCGGTCCTGGTGGCCGGGGTGGCGGTGCTGGCCTACGGCGTGCTCGTCGGCCCCGGGCTGGTCGCGGTGCTCGGCTGGGTGATCGGTGGGGCCGGCATGGGTGTGGCGTTCAACGCCGCCACCACCGAAACCCTCGGCCGCGCCGCGGACGGGCAGCAGGGCTCGGTCAGCGCGGCGCTCCAGCTGGCGCAGACCCTCGCCACCGCTGTCGCGAGTGGACTCGGCGGCGCGCTCATCGCCGCCGAAGGCGCGGCACCGGCGGCGTTCCTCGCGGTCTTCGCCGGCACCGCGGCACTCGGCCTCGCGGGCGTCGTGGCGGCACGGCGGATCGCCGTGTGACACAGATCTCCCCCGCCCGGAGCTTGCCGAGGCGATCACCGCTGTATTAGCACTCTTAGGAGGAGAGTGCTAATTGCATAGACGGTCCGAGGAGGCAGCTTGAGCAGCGCGCACCGCCCCGCGTGGAAAGCCCGATCTGTTTCGCACGCCGCCGTGCGACGGGACGATCCCGACCGCCCGCTCCGCGTGGCGATGGTCGTCCCGCCCTACTTCGACGTTCCTCCGAAGGCCTACGGCGGGGTGGAGGCGGTGGTGGCCGACCTCGCGGACGCTCTCGTCGACCGCGGGCACCACGTCACCCTGATCGGCGCGGGGCGTCCCGGCACGAAGGCGCGGTTCGTCCCGGTGTGGGACCGCACCGTGCCGGAGCTGCTCGGCGAGCCCTACCCGGAGGTCATGCACGCCATCGCCGCGCGCCGGGCCGTGCAGCGGCTCGCGGCGACCGAGGGCGTCGACGTGGTGCACGACCACTCGCTGGCCGGCCCGCTCAACGCCCCCGCCTACGGCGTGCCGACCGTGGTGACCGTGCACGGCCCGGTCGGCGAGGACATGGCGCGCTACTACACCGAACTGGGCGACGACGTGCACCTGGTGGCGATCAGCGACCGGCAGCGCGAGCTGGCGCCCGGCCTGAACTGGATCGGCACCGTCCACAACGCACTGCGGCTGGCCGACTGGCCGTTCGAGTCCGAAAAGGACGACTACGCGTTGTTCCTCGGCCGGTTCCACCCGGACAAGGCGCCGCACCTGGCGCTGGAGGCCGCGCACCGGGCCGGGCTGCGGCTGGTCCTGGCCGGAAAGTGCGCCGAGCCGATCGAGAAGGAGTACTTCGAGCGGGAGGTCCGGCCGCGCCTGACCGACAACGACCACGTGTTCGGCGTCGCCGACGCGACCGCGAAGCGTGAGCTGCTCGCCAAGGCCCGCTGCCTGCTCTTCCCCATCCAGTGGGAGGAGCCGTTCGGCATGGTCATGATCGAGGCGATGGCGTGCGGCACGCCGGTGGTGGCGTTGCGGTCCGGCGCGGTGCCGGAGGTCGTCGTGGACGGCGTCACCGGCCTGGTGCGCGACGACCCGGCCGACCTGGTGCAGGCCCTGCACGACGTCCGCCACCTCGACCCGGCCAAGTGCCGCGCGCACGTCGCCGAGCACTTCGACGTCGGCGGGCTGGGCGCCGGTTACGAGGCCGCGTACCGGCGGGCGGTCGAGGTCAGCAGGCTGCGGCGCGACTACGCCGCCCTCGACTCGGCGCTCGACCGCGCCTACGACCAGATGGACAACGACGGCCCCACCCTGCAGCCATCCGGAGGACGGCCATGACGCCGGAGGCGTTCAACGCGGGCGAGCCGGTGCCCGTGACCAGCGCGGGCGGCACGGTCACGCTCGTCGAAGGCAGCACGTTCTGCCTGTCCGGCACGAACGGCGACATCCAGCCGGGCACCTCGCACGGCCTGTTCTTCCGGGACGCGCGGCTGATCTCGCGGTGGGAGCTGCGGCTGGACGGACAGTCGCCGCACCCGCTGTCGGTCATCTCGCCAGAGGCCTTCGCGGCGCAGTTCGTGCTGCGCCGCAACCCCAAGCCGGGCCAGGCCGACAGCACGCTGCTGCTGGTGCGGGAGCGGCTGGTCGGCGACGGCCTGCGGGAGACGATCACGCTGCGGAACCTGGGGCGGGAGAACACCGTCGCGACGCTGACCCTGCACGTCGACGCGGACTTCTCGGACCTGTTCGCGGTCAAGGAGGGCCGCCCCGCGCACGGTGGGGCGGACGCCACCGTGGCCGGCTCGGAACTGTTGCTGCGCGACCGGACCGACGGCTCGCGCGGCCTGTCGGTGAGCGCCACCGCGGACCCGCTGGCCGCGCCCGGTGTGCTGAACTGGCGGGTCGTCGTGCCCGCCCGCGGCGAGTGGTCGACCGAGATCGTGGTGCAGCCGACCGTCGGGAACCGGCGGGTGCGGCCGCAGTTCGACCGCGGCGAGGAGGTCGAGGCGAGCGGCCCGGCGCGCAAGATCCGCGCGTGGCGCGACGTGAGCACGATGATCGCGGCCGACGACCCGGTGCTCACGCAGGTGTTGCAGCGCACCGAAAGCGACCTCGGGGCGTTGCAGATCCACGACAGCAGCCAGGACGGCCGGCCGTTCGTCGCGGCGGGCGCGCCCTGGTTCATGACGTTGTTCGGCCGGGACAGCCTGCTCACCGCGTGGATGGCGCTGCCACTGGACGTCGGTCTCGCGCTGGGCACGCTGGAGACGCTGGCGGAGCTGCAGGGCAAGCGCGTCGACCCGCTGACCGAGGAGGAACCCGGCCGGATCCTGCACGAGCTGCGGCTCGGGCCGGACAGCGATCAGGTGCTCGGCGGCAGCCACTACTACGGCACGGTGGACGCGTCGCCGCTGTTCGTCATGCTGCTGGCCGAGTGCTGGCGCTGGGGCGCGGGCGAGACGGCGGTGCGGGCACTGCTCCCGGCCGCCGACGCGGCGCTGGAGTGGCTGGAGCGCTACGGCGACCGCGACGGCGACGGGTTCGTCGAGTACCGGCGCGCGACCGACCGGGGCCTGCTCAACCAGGGCTGGAAGGACAGCTTCGACGGCATCAACGACGCGGCCGGGCGGCTGGCGACCACGCCGATCGCGTTGTGCGAGGTGCAGGGCTACGCCTACGCGGCCTGGCTGGCGCGCGCCGAACTGGCCGACGCGTTCAACGACCCGGCCACCTCGGCGCGCTGCCGGGAGCGGGCCGAGCGGTTGCGGGAGCGGTTCGCCGAGGCGTTCTGGCTGCCGGAGCAGGGCTGGTACGCCGTCGCGCTGGACGGGCGCAAGCAGCCGCTGGACGCGCTGACCAGCAACACCGCGCACTGCCTGTGGTCGGGCATCGCGACCGACGAGCACGCCGCGGTGCTGATCGAGCGGCTCAGCCGCCCGGAGATGGACAGCGGCTACGGGCTGCGGACGCTGTCCTCGGCGATGGGCGCGTACAACCCGATGAGCTACCACAACGGCTCGGTGTGGCCGCACGACACGGCGATCGCGGTGGCCGGGCTGCTGCGGTACGCGCACCTGCCGGGCGCGGTGGACCTGGCGCAGCGGCTGGCGACCGGGCTGCTCGACGCGGCGGCCTCGTTCGGCGGGCGGCTGCCCGAGCTGTTCTGCGGGTTCTCGCGGTCGGAGTTCAGCCCGCCGATCCCGTACCCGACGTCGTGTTCGCCGCAGGCCTGGGCGAGCGCGGCGCCGTTGCTGCTGGTGCGGTCGTTCCTCGGGCTCGAACCACACGTGCCGCAGCAGCGGCTGGTGGTCCGCCCGCACCTGCCGGGGCAGTGGGGGCGGGTGCGGTTGTCGGACCTGCGGCTCGGTGAGCTGACCGTGCACGTCGAGGCAGATCACGAAGTGGCCAAGGTTCGGGGGCTGCCGGAGGGCTGGGACCTGCGTCTAGCTGGGTGAACGGCGTTCGGGGGTGATCCGCGTCGCACACTGCGGGGTTGATTCCTTAGGTTAGCCTTGCTTGACTTGGCGCAATTTGTCGCAGTTCCTTCGAAAGGGTGTTGCCATGTCTCGCAGGGTTCGCCTGCCCGGACTCCGCTCACTCGTGGCCGCTTCGGTCGCGGGTGTGCTCGGCCTCGGGCTCGTGGCGTGTGGCAATGTGCAGGATTCGTCGACGCAGTCGGCGTCCTCAGCGAGCGCCGACGCGTCGGCCTTCCCGGTGAGCATCACGCACAAGTTCGGCACCACGACGATCGAGAAGGCGCCGCAGCGCGTCGTCGTGATCGGCACGTCGACCGACGACCTCGACGCGGCCGTCGCGCTCGGCGTCACGCCGGTCGCGTTCTTCAACAAGTCCGGGATGGACGGTGTGCCGTCCTGGCTGCAGGGCAAAGTCGACCCGGCCAAGACGCAGATCGTCAACGCGGCGAGCGGTGTCAACGCCGAGCAGGTCGGGGCGCTCACGCCGGACCTGATCCTGGCGACCGCGGACTACGGTCTCGAAGAGGAGTACGCGAACCTGTCCCGGATCGCGCCGACGGTCGGCTACGCGACCGAGTGGGGTTCACAGAGCTGGCAGGAACACCTCAACGTGGTCGCGCAGGCGCTCGGCAAGACCGCCGACGCCAAGCAGGTCGAGACGAGCACCCAGGGCGCGATCGACCAGCTGAAGGCGCAGTACCCGAACGCGGCCGGCAAGACATTCACCGCGTCCGTCGGCAACACCGCGGGCAAGATGTTCACGCTGGTGTCGCAGAAGGACTTCGCGGTGCAGCTCGTGGAGTCGCTCGGACTGAAGCTGAGCCCGACGGTGACGGACGCCGCGCAGACCGACGCGGGCAGCCCGACCGGCTCGCTGACCCCGGAGCAGTACGACAAGCTCGCCGCGGACCTGGTGATCGTCGCCTACACCTCGCCCGACTACCGGACGGCGTTCGAGAGCAACCAGCTGGTGGCCCCCATCAAGGCCGGCAACTACCTGGTGGTGGACATGGAGACGATCTCGGCGCTGCGTGCTCCTACCGTGCTGGACATTCCTTGGGTTCTGGAGAAGTTGAAGCCCGGGTTGGCTAAGTTGGGTTGATTTTGGCCTGAAGGAGCCCTCCCCACTTGCTTGGGGAGGGCTCCTTTTGCGTTGCCGCTACGCGGGTATTTGAACGGCGCCGGCTTCGCTTCGCTACGCCCCGATTGAGCCGCCGCCCCGATTTTCATTGTTTCTGCGGCCGAGCAGGGGTTGTCAAGGCTGGAAAGAGTACCTTGACAACCCCTGGTCGGCCGCAGAACTGGGCTGTGGATCGGGAGCGGGGGGAGGGCTGGACGGCCGGGTGGGTGCTTTGCGTTGCCGGCTCACGTCGTGCAGCCAGCCGCCCAGGCCCGAATCACAACTGCGCGTTCAAGTCCTCCTCGGAGAGTGCGTCCACCTCCAGGTAGATCTCCGCCACCTGCTCCAGCCGCCCGGGCACCGATTGGTCGGCCACCAGGCGCGCCGCCATCGCGCCCACCGTCAGCGCCGAGAACAGCGTCCGCACCGTCACTTCCGACGTGTCCAGCGCCTCCCGCAGGCGGCCGACGATCATCGTCGCCAGCACGGAGTCTCCGCCGAGCGCGAAGAACGGGTCGTCGCGGCCGACGCGTTCCACTCCGAGCACCTCGGCCCACACCTTGGCCAGCACCTGCTCCAACGGAGTCTCCGGCGCGACATAACTGTCCGCCGACGCCTGCCAGTGCACCGCCACCGCGCGGCGGTCCACCTTGCCGTTCGCCGTCAGCGGCAGGGCGTCCAGCACCACCACGCGCGCCGGGACCATGTGCGGCGGCAACAACGTCTGGACGAACTCCCGGACCTCGTCGCCGTCCACCGCACCACCGACGGCCGCCACGAGCTGGTTGCCCGCCACGCCCGCGACGCCCCGGTGCACCCCGGGGAACTCGGCCAGCGCCGCCTCGACCTCGCCCAGCTCGATCCGCACACCGCGCACCTTCACCTGGAAGTCCCGGCGCCCCAGGAACTCCAGCGTGCCGTCCGGCCAGTACCGCGCCAAATCGCCCGTGCGGTACCAGCGGCGGCCCTCGTGCTCCACGAACCGGTCCGCGGTCCGCTCCGGATCCGCCCGGTACCCGTGGGCGACCCCGTCGCCGCCGATCCACAGCTCCCCGGCGACCCAGTCCGGGCAGTCCCGGCCGCGCACGTCCACCACGCGGCACAGGACGTTGCGCAGCGGCGTCCCGTACGGCACCGAACGCCACGACGACGGCACCCCGTGCACCTCGCACACCGTCGAATGGATCGCCGTCTCCGTGGTGCCGCCGAGCCCGGCGAACCGGCACCGCGGCGCCTGCTCCGCCACCCGGCCGGGCAGGTCCGTGCCCACCCAGTCACCGCCCAGCAGCACCGTCCGCAACCCGCTCAACTCCCCCGGCCGGGCCGCGGACAACAGCATGTCCAGCAACGCAGGCACGCAGTTGACCAGCGTGACGCGGCGCGAGGCGGCCAGCTCGACCCACTGCCGCGCCTCCTTGCGGTCGCCCTCCTCGACCAGCACGACCGCGCCACCCGCGGACAGCAGGCCGAAGACGTCGTACACCGACAGGTCGAAGTCCAGCGCGGACACCGCGAGGCACCGGTCGTCGGCCCCCACCGAGAACCGCTCGTTGAGGTCGTCGATCGTGTTCATCGCCGCCCGGTGCGGCACCTCCACGCCCTTCGGCTCCCCCGTCGAACCGGACGTGAACAGCACGTACGCGATCTGCTCCTCGTCCACCCGCACCGGCTCGGCGAGCGGCTCGGCCGCCTCCTCCGCGGACGTCAGCACGTGCGAGAACCCGGCGATCCGCCGGATCCGCTCCGCCCGCGCCGCCGGCTGGTCGACACCGATCGGCACGTACCCGGCGCCCGCGGCCAGCACACCGAGCACCGCCGCGATCTGGTCCGGGCCCTTCGGCAGGCTCACCCCGACCAGATCACCCGCGACGACACCCTTGTCCTGCAACGACTTCGCGATCCGCAGCGCGCGGTCACGCAAAGCGCCGTAGCTGAGCACCCCATCGGCGCCCCACAGCAGCGCCGGCGCGTCGGGCTGCGCGACGGCACGCTCGAAGAACCCGTCCTGCAGCAACCGCCCGCTGCGCGGCCCCTGCGTCGCGTTGACCCGCGCCCGCACCTCGGCCTGCTCCCGCGGCAACGCGCCGCCGACCGGCTGCTCCCACGCGTCGTCCCGCTGCCCGAGCCGCGTGATCAGGTCCTGGAACGCGGCGAACATCGCGTCGATCATCCCGGCCGGGAACGCGTTCTCCCGCACGTCCCAGTTGATCAGCAGGCCCTCGTTGACCTCGGTGACCTGCGCGTCCAGCAGCACCTGCGGGCCCTGCGAGATGATCCACACCGCCTCGCCGAAGCAGCGCCGCACGCGTGCGTCGAACAGCTCGCCCAGGTTGAGCGCGCTGGTGAACACCACCGGCGCGAGCACCTGCTCACCGTGGTGCCGGGACAGGTCCCGCAGCACCTCGACACCCGAGTACGCGGCGTGCTCGGCGTCGGCGTGCATCCGGTCCTGCAACGCCTTCGCGTGCTCCACGAAGGACGCCTCGGTCGAGAAGTCGACTTCCAGCAGCACCGAGCTGGTGAAGTCGCCGACCAGCTTGTCGACGTCCGGGTGGGTGCTCTGCCGGTCGAACATCGGCAGGTTCATCAGGAACCGCGGCTGTGCGCTCCACGACGACAGGGTCTCCGCGAACGCGGCCGCGACGACCATCGCCGGGGTCAGCCCGTGTTCGTGTGCGCGGGCGCCGAGGCGCTTGCGGTCCTCCGGCGCCAGCCAGTGGTGCCGACGGGTGACGCGGGTGGCGTCGGCGCGCTCGGTTTCCGGCACCAGCGGCAGGTCGGGCGCGCCGGGCAGCTCGGGAATCCGCCGCTGCCACCACTCGCGGGCCTTCTCCTGCTCGGCTTGGCGGGTCACCTCGCGTTCGGCCAGGTAGCGCGGGTAGCTGTAGTTGATCGGCTCCGGCTCGGCGTCCGGCTCGTCGTAGAACCGCGCGAGGTCCGACAGCAGGACGCGGTAGCTCAACGCGTCCGCGGCGAGCATGTCCACGTCGACGTGCAGCCGCGCCCGGTCACCGGGCCGCCGGCTGAGCTGGATCTTGAACACCTCGCCGTTCGCCACGTCCAAGCGCGCGTGCGAAGACGCGTCCCGCAGGTCGGCAAGGCGACGCTGCTCAGCGTCTTCGTCCAGGTCACGCAGGTCGTGCACCAGCAGCGACGGCTGGGCGCGCTCGGGCAGGATCCGTTGGCGGCCGTCGTCGAGGAAGGCGGCGCGCAGCATACCGTGCCGGGCGACGAGCTTCCGCACCGCGACGTCGAGGCGTTGCGGGTCCAGGTCGGGGCCGTCGAACTCGACGTAGAGGTGCGCGGCGACCGAGCCGAGCGTGGTCTCCTCGTCGCGGCCGATCCAGTACGCGTGCTGCATCAACGCGAGCGGAAACGGCTCGGTCTCGTCGACCTCGACGGTCACCTCGGGCTCGGGCGCGACCCCGGCCGCGGTGGCCAGGATTTCCCGCCACCCGGCCAGGGTCGGGTTCTTGGCCAGCTTGGCGAAGCCGACCTTGATGCCCTGCTTGCGCCACTTGTTCGCGACCTGCATGAGCTGGATCGAGTCGAGGCCCCACTCGATGAGGCTGTCGTTCTCGGACAGCTCCGCCGCCTCGGGCCCCAGCAGGTCGGTGACCTCGCGCAGGAGCTCTCCCACCGTCGGCTGCTGACTCACCACGTGCCCAGCTCCTCTTCGAACTCGTCGATGTCTTCTTCGGAAACGTCCGCGAGCGCGGTGTCCGCCGCGGTCGGCGCGCTGCTCAGCGCCTTGCGGAACAGCTCGGTCAGCTCGGGCACCGCGGGCCCGGTGATCGCGACGCGCAACTGCCCGTCGACGCTGACCGCGTTGACCTCCATCGCCCACTGCGGAGTGCGCGGCGGCACCCGCAGCATCGGGGCCTCCGGCGCGACCGACCACGGCTCGCCGGTCCCGCTCGGCAGGCGGCCGAGGTAGTTGACGACGATCGTCGGCTCCGGCAGGCCCAGCGGGCGGAGCAGCCCGTAGCCGAGGCCGTGGTCGGGCAGGCTGTCCAGCTGCTCACGCACGTCCCGCAGCCGCGTGCCCGGCCGCAGCCGGAGCGGGAAGATCATCGTGAACCAGCCGACCGTGGCCGACAGGTCGGCCCCGAGCTGTTCCTCCCGGCCGTGCCCCTCGACGGCGATCACCGCGTCACCGCGACCACGCCAGGTTTCCAGCGCCTCGGCGAACGCGCTGATCAGCAGCTCCTGCACCCCGGCCTGTTCGGCGCTCTCGGGCAGCGGCACGGTGAACCCGGTCTCGTGCCGTTCGCCGCCGGGTTCGAGCACCGGGTCGGCGCCGTCCAGGATTTCGCGCCACAGTCCGGTTTCCGCGCTGCGGTCCTGCGTGGCGAGCAGTTCGCTCCAGCGCCGGAACGACGTGCCGGTGCGCACGAGTTCCTTGCCTGCCCAGGCCTCGGCGAGGTCGTCCATGATGATCCGCCACGAGACGCCGTCCACGACGAGGTGGTCGGCGACGATCAGCACCCGGTCGGGGAAGCGGACCACCTGCAGCATCCGCTCGTCGGTCAGCCGCTCACGCGCGGCCCGCAGCTCCGCGTCCAGCTCGCCGGTGGCGTCCCGGACGATCTCGGCCGCGTCGAAGGATTCGGCCGGGACCACCAGCGCGCCGTCCCAGCGGGCGCGGAGCACGTCGTGCCGGTCGAGGATCGCCTGCACCACCCGGACCAGGCCGTCGCGGGTCAGGCCGTCGGGGGCGACCAGGAGCATCGCCTGCGCGAGGCCGCGTTCGCTCCAGCGCATGATCGGCGTCGGCTCGATGCGGCCGGTGCCGTCGTCGGCCTCCGTGACGGCGGCTCCGGCGACCGCGGCGAGCCCGGCCGGGGTGCGCTGCTCGAACACCTGCCGCGGCGTGATGTTCAGCCCGGCCTTGCGTGCGCGGCTGACCAGCTGGACGGACACGATGCTGTCGCCGCCGAGGGCGAAGAAGCTGTCCTGCGCTCCGACCTCGGCCAGGCCGAGGACCTCGGCGAACAGCTTGCACAGCAACGCTTCCCGCTCGGTCGCGGGCTCGGCCTTGCCCGCCAGCGCGGCGAAGTCGGGCGCGGGCAGGGCCTTGCGGTCGAGCTTGCCGCTGGGCGTCAGCGGGAACTCGTCCAGCTGGACGATCGCGGACGGGATCATGTGGTCGGGCAGTTCGCGGGCCAGGCTGTTCGCGTCGGCCTCGCCGAGGACGTAGGCGATCAGGCGGTCGTCGCGCACCACCGCGACGGCGCTGCGCGCGCCCGCGCGGGTGAGGGCGACCTCGACCTCGCCCAGCTCGATCCGGAACCCCCGCAGCTTGACCTGGTCGTCGGCGCGGCCGAGGAACTCGAGCACGCCGTCGCGGTGCCGCACCAGGTCCCCGGTCCGGTAGAGCCGTTCCCCGTTCGGCGCGGCCACGAACCTGGAAGCCGTGAGCCCCGGCCGGTTCAGGTAGCCGCGGGCAAGCTGGACGCCGCCCAGGTACAGCTCGCCGGTAACGCCCGGCGGCACCGGCCGCAGGTACCGGTCGAGCACGTGGACCTGCGTGTTCCACACCGGCCGCCCGATCGGCACCGTGCCCTCGCCCGCGCCGTCGGCGCACGGCCAGTAGGTGACGTCGACCGCGGCTTCGGTGGGGCCGTAGAGGTTGTGCACGTTCGGGCCCGCCAGATCGGACGGCAGGGCCTCGCCGCTGCAGATCACCCGCGTCAGCACCGACAGGTCGCCGCCCGAGGAGACGAACGCCCGCAGCATCGACGGCACGAAGTGCGCGGTGGTGATCCGCTCGCGGGCGATGAGGCCGGCCAGGTGCTCCGGGTCCTTGTGCCC
Source organism: Amycolatopsis tucumanensis (assembly GCF_021654135.1). Classification (GTDB taxonomy): domain Bacteria; phylum Actinomycetota; class Actinomycetes; order Mycobacteriales; family Pseudonocardiaceae; genus Amycolatopsis_E; species Amycolatopsis_E tucumanensis. The sequence continues at coordinate 83,205 of NZ_JAKGSD010000028.1, forward strand.
GTCCGGCCTGGCGAACACCAGCGTCCCACCGGTGATCAGGGGCCAGAAGAACTCCCACACCGACACGTCGAAGCTCGACGGAGTCTTCTGCAGCACCCGGTCCTCCGGCGTGAGACCGTACTCGTGCTGCATCCACAGTAGACGGTTCACGATCGCGCGGTGGCTGACCACGACGCCCTTGGGCCTGCCGGTGGAGCCCGAGGTGTAGATGACGTAGGCCGGGTGATCCGGCCCCGCCGGGCGCAGCTCCCGCTCACCTTCCAAGGAGGCGGGAAGAACCACGGTGGGCTGGGCGTCCTCGATCATCATGCTCAACCGCTCCGCCGGGTACGACGGATCCAGCGGCAGGTAGGCACCGCCCGCCTTGTGCACCGCCAGCAGGGAGACGATCAGGTCCAGCGAACGATCCTGCCGCACCCCGACGATGTGCTCGGGCCCGACACCCGCACCCGCCAGCCGCCGCGCCAGCGCGCTCGCACGGGCGTCCAGCTCGGCATAGGTCAGCGACTCGCCCTCGAAGACCACCGCGGTGGCGTCCGGCGTGCGAGCCACCTGGGCGGCGAACAGCTCCGCCAAGGTCGCCGGAGGAACCTCACGCGTCTCACCGGCCGGGAGCACGTCCTCGGGCGTGAGCACCGACGTGGCCGAGAGCCGCCGGTCCGGGTCCGCCAGCAGATCGCCGACCAGCCGCGTGAACCGGGCCACCAGGTCGTCCACAGTGGACCGGTCGAAGAGGTCTTCGCTGTAGACGAGCCAGCCGTCGATGCCCGCGTCCTGCTCGAACAGGTGGAACGACAGGTCGAGCCGCGCCGCGTAGAAGTCGACGTGCTCCTCGCGCAGCGACGCGTGCCCGAACGGCACCGGCCCGCCGGGCGCGCGCTGGTAGGCCAGCATGACCTGGAACAGCGGGTGCCGCCCCATCGACCGGGCCGGGTTCAGCGCCTCGACCAGCCGCTCGAACGGCAGGTCCTGGTGCGCGAACGCGTCCAGGTCGGTGCGCCGCACCCGCTCGACGAGCTGCCGGAACGTCGGGTCGCCGGTCAGATCCGTGCGCAGCACCAGGTTGTTGACGAAGAACCCGACCAGGCCGTCCAGGGCGTCGTCGGTGCGGCCGGCGACCGGCGCGCCGATCGGCACGTCCTCCCCCGCGCCCATCTGGCCGAGCAGCGCGGCGACGGCGGCCTGGACGACCATGAACGTCGTGGCGCCGGTCTGCCGCGCCAGCTCCGCCAGCGCCCGGTGCGTCTCCGGCGGCAGCTGGAACCGCACCGCGTCCCCACGGAACGACGGATCGGCCGGACGTGGCCGGTCGGCCGGCAGGCTGATCTCCTCCGGCAGGTCGGCGAGCTGCCGCGTCCAGTAGGCGAGCTGGGTGGACGCGAGACTGTTCGGGTCGGCGTCGTTGCCCAGCAGGTCCCGCTGCCAGAGCGCGTAGTCCGCGTACTGCACCGGCAGCGGCGCCCACCCGGGGCCGCGGCCCTGCAGGCGGGCGGTGTAGGCGGTGGTCAGGTCGGCCAGCAGCCGCTCGGCGGACCAGCCATCGCTCGCGATGTGGTGCGTCAGCAGGGACAGCACGTGCGAGTCGCCGTCGCGGAACAGCCGCGCCTCGAACGGCGGCTCGCGGTCCAGCTCGAACGCGCGTTGCGCGGCCTCGCGTGGCGAGCCGTCGCCGACGATCAGCGGCGGGATCGTGTCGAGGACCTGCTGGTAGGGCTTGCCCTCGAACTCCGGGTAGATCGTGCGCAGCACCTCGTGCCTGCTCACGACGTCGGCGAGCGCGGCCCGCAGCGCGTCCACGTCGAGCGGGCCGTCCAGGCGCACCGCGAACGGCACGTTGTAGGTCGCGCTCGGGCCTTCCAGCCGGTACAGGAACCACAACCGCTGCTGCGCCGACGACAGCGGGATGCGGCGCGGGCGCGGCATCGGCGTGAGCGCCGGCCGTTTCTGCGTGCCGCCGTCGAGCGCCGTGGCCAGGCGGGCGACGGTCGGCGCGTCGAAGACGGTGCCGATCGCCAGGTCGACGCCGAGGTCCGCGCGGATGCGGCCGACGAGCTTGGTCGCCAGCAGGGAATGCCCGCCGAGGGCGAAGAAGTCGTCGTCCCGGCCGACGCGCTCGACGCCGAGCAAGTCCGCGAACAACGCGGCGAGCGCCCGCTCGCGCTCGGTTTCCGGCTCCGCGACCGCGGTCGCCGCCTCCGGCTCGGGCAGCGCCTTGCGGTCCAGCTTGCCGCTCGGGCTCAGCGGCAGCTCGTCGAGGAACGTGATGACCGACGGCACCAGGTGCTCGGGCAGCGTGGCGCCGAGCTGCCGCCGGATGCCGGCCGCGTCCGTGCCCGGCTTGGCGACCACGTAGCCGAGGAGCTGCTGCCGCTCCGGCCGCGCGACCACACCGGCGCTGACGACCTCGGGCAACGCGGTCAGCGCGGCCTCGACCTCGCCCAGTTCGACGCGGAACCCGCGGATCTTGACCTGGTCGTCGGCGCGGCCGAGGAACTCCAGGGCGTCGCCGGTGCGGCGCACCAGGTCGCCGGTGCGGTACAGCCGCTCCCCGTTTGGCCCGGCCACGAACCGCGACGCAGTGAGCCCGGGCCGGTTCAGGTAGCCCCGCGCGAGCTGGACCCCGCCCAGGTACAGCTCGCCGACGGCGCCGGGCGCGACCGGCTGCAGGTGCCGGTCCAGCACGTGCAGTTGCGTGTTCCACACCGGCCGCCCGATCGGCACGGTCCCGGTGCCGGCGCCCTCGGTCACGGGCCAGTGGCTCACGTCGACCGCGGCTTCGGTGGGGCCGTACAGGTTGTGCACGTGCGGCAGTTCGCGCGCGAGGTCCGACGGCAGCGCCTCGCCACTGCAGATCACGCGGCGCAGCGTGCTCGGCCGCGCGCCCGACTCGACGAACGCCCGCAGCATCGACGGGACGAAGTGGACGGTGGTGACCCGCTCCCGCGCGATCAGTTCGCTCAGGTAACGCGGGTCCTTGTGCCCGCCCGGCTTGGCGAACACCAGCGTCGCGCCGGTGATCAGCGGCCAGAAGAACTCCCACACCGACACGTCGAAGCTCGACGGCGTCTTCTGCAGCACCCGATCCTCGGCCGTCAGACCGTACTCGTGCTGCATCCACAACAGACGGTTCACGATCGCCCGGTGCGAGACCACCACACCCTTCGGGCGGCCAGTCGAACCCGAGGTGTAGATGACGTACGCCGGGTTGTCCGGCCCCGCCGCCCGCAACTCCCCTTCATCATGGAGCTCGGCAGGCAGCACGACCGTGGGCTGAGCATCCTCGATCATCATGCTCAACCGCTCCGCGGGATACGACGGATCCAGCGGCAGATACGCCCCACCCGCCTTCAACACCGCCAGCAGCGAAACGATCAGATCCAGCGAACGGTCCTGCCGCACCCCGACAATGTGCTCCGGCCCCACCCCCGCGCCCGCCAACCGCCGCGCCAGCTCAGTGGCGCGGGCGTCCAGCTCGGCGTAGGTCAGGGCCACGCCCTCGTAGACCACCGCGGTCGCATCCGGCGTGCGCGCCACCTGCTCGGCGAACAGCTCCGGCAGCGTCGTCTCCGGCACCTCGCGCGCGTCGCCGATCAGGGCAGTGTCCTCGAAGAACTCCAGCCGGCTCACCGGGCGGTCCGGCGCACCCACCGCGGCCGCGAGCAGCGATTCCAGGTGCGCCAGGAACCGTTCGACGGTCGCGGCGGTGAACAGCTCCGTCGAGTACGTGGCCTCGACCCGCATCTCGCCGTCGACCAGGAACGCCTCCAGCGCCAGGTCGAACTGGGTGGTGTCGTTGTGCACCGTCTCCCAGCTCGCCTCGACACCGGGCAGGTCGAAGCCCTGCAACCCCTGGGTCAGGAACAGCAGCATCACGTCGAACAGCACCGACCGACCCGGCACCCGCGGCGGCCGCAGGCGCTCGACGAGCAGGTCGAACGGGAGGTCCTGGTGCGCGTAGCCGTCGGTGCACACGCGCCGCACCCGGTCCACCAGCTCGGCGAACGACGGGTCGCCGGACAGGTCGGCGCGCAGCACGAGCGTGTTGCCGAAGTTGCCGATCAGCCGCTCGACCTCGCCGGCGTCGCGGTTCATCGACGCCGACCCGATCGGCACGTCCGTCGCACCGGTCCAGCGCGACAGCAGCGCCGCGTACCCGGCGAACACCACCATGAACGGCGTGACCCCGCGGGCCTGCGCGAACTCGCCGATCCGGTCGGTCACGGCCCGGTCGAAGGTGTGGAACCGCCGGTCCCCGCGGTCCGACCGCGCGGGCGGGCGCGGCAGGTCGGTGGGCAGCGGCAGGTTCTCCGGCGCCGGGGTCAGCTCGCGGCGCCAGTAGTCGAGATCGCCGGCGAGCTTCTCGTCGGTCAGCGTCTTCCGCTGCCACACCGCGAAGTCGGCGTACTGCACCGGCAGCGGGTCCAAACCGGACGGTTGCCCGGTGGTGTCCTCCCGGTACAGGGCGGACAGGTCCCGCGACAGCGTGTTGAACGTGTAGCCGTCCCACGCGATGTGGTGCACGGTCAGCACCAGCACGTGGTCGTCGTCGCCGCGGCGCAGCAGGCGCAGGCGCAGCGAGTGCTCCTTGGCGAGGTCGAACGCGTGCGCCGACTCCTCCCGCGCCACCCGCTGGACGGTCCGGTCCCGGTCCTCTTCGGACAGGCCACGCAGGTCCGACTCCGGCATCGTCACCACGGCGTACGGGTCGACGATCTGCCGCGGCTCGCCGTCCGGCCCGGCCACGTACCGGGTGCGCAGGATCTCGTGCCGCTCCACGAGCCGCTGGAACGACCGGTGCAGCGCGGCCTTGTCCAGCGCGCCGCGCAGCGTGATCGCCAGGCACACGTTGTAGGCCGGGCTCGCCGGGTCGAGCTGCTGCAGGAACCACATGCGGGACTGGGCGTACGACAACGGCAAGTCGTCGTCGGAGTCCCGCTTCGGGATCGACGTCGTGCTGGCCAGGCCGGCCTGGGCCAGCCGTCGGCGCAGCAGCTCACGCTTGCGGGCGGCGAGGTCACTCACCAGGGGCCTCCTTGCGCGATCAGGGTCAGCGCGGCGAACCACTCACGGGACAGCTGGTGGATGCGGTCTTCGGTGAACAACGCGGACGGCCACTGCCAGTCGGCCTCCAGCGTCGAGCCGCGGACCAGCACGTTGAGGACCAGGCAGTACGGCGCGGGCATGTCATCGTCCACGCCACCGCCCATCGCGCCCACCTCGGGCGCGCCGGACCACGGCTCGCCGTCGCGCTCGCCCACCGTGAGCCTGCCGAGGTAGTTGAACTCCAGCTGCGGCTCGGGCAGCGCTTCCAGCTCGGCGGCGGTGTCCGGGTTGAGGTACCGCAGCAGGCCGTGGCCGATGCCCTTGTCCGGCAGAGCGAGCTGCTCGCTGACCCGCGTGAGCCCCTGGTGCACGCCGCTCGCGAGGTCGCCGGGGTCGATGCGGACCGGGAACACGCTGGTGAACCACCCGACCGTGCCGGACAGGTCCGCGCCGGGGACGATCTGCTCCTCACGCCCGTGGCCTTCCAGCGCGAGCAGGAGCGACGTGTCGTCGCCGCCGCGCCAGCGGGACACCGCGTGCGCGAGCCCGGCCAGCAGGACGTCGTTGATCGTGACGCCGTGCCGCTCGGGCACCTCCGTGAGGAGCTTGCCGGTGACCGCGGGGTCGAGGAACGTCCGCGTGGCTCGCATGGATGCGCGGGTGTCGGTGGCCGGGTCGAGGCGGCGGGCGCCGAGCACCGGGTCCGGGCCGGACAGGATCTCCCGCCACAGCGGCATCTCGCTCGCCTTGGCCCGCGCCACCTCGGGCAGCGCCTGCGCCCACTCCCGGTACGACGTGCCGACCGGCGGCAGCTCGCGGCCAGCCCACAACTCGGCCAGCTCGGGCACCAGCACGCCCCACGACGCACCGTCCACGACGAGGTGGTGCAGCACGATCAGCAGGCGGCCGGAGCGGTCCGGGCCGGTGTCGAACCAGACGAACCGCACCATGTCGCCGGACGGCGGGTCGAGCCGGATCTCCCGCATCAGGTCGGGCAGCCGCTCCGCGATGTCCCCGTACGCCAGGTCGCCGGCGTCGATCCGGGTGACGCAAGCGCTTGCGTCCACCGCCCCGCGCGGGCGGACGACGAACGTGCCGTCGAAGGTCGCGCGCAGCACGTCGTGCCGGTCCAGCAGGAGTTGCACCAGCTCACGCAGCCGGTCCAGGTCGAGCCCGGCCGGGGTGCAGAGCATCCGGGCCTGGCTGAGCTGACCGTACGGCTGGTTGCGGTTGAGCCAGTGGAGCATCGGCGTCAGCGGCACCTCGCCGATGCCCGCGTCGGCGTCCGCACGGTGCACGGCCTCCCCGGCGACCTGCGCCAGCGCCGCGACCGTGCGCTGCTCGAACACGTCCCGCGGGGTGAACGCCAGCCCGGCGCCACGGGCCTTGCTGACCAGCCGCATCGACACGATGCTGTCGCCGCCGAGCGCGAAGAAGCTGTCGTCCGCGCCGACCTCGGGCAGGCCGAGGACATCGGCGAACAGGCCGGCGATGCGCTTCTCCAGTTCCGTCGCGGGTGCCCGGGACGTGGTGCTCGTGTAGTCCGGCGCGGGCAGCGCCTTGACGTCGAGCTTGTCGTTGCGCGTCAACGGGAAGCCGTCGACCGCGACGATCGCGGCCGGGACCATGTACTCCGGCAGGGCGGCGGCGACCTGCTCGCGCAGGCCGTCCGTGCCGCTCGCGACGACGTAGGCGACCAGCCGCTTCACGCCGGGCGTGTCCTCGCGCGGCACCACGACCGCCCGTTCGACCCGCTCGTCCCGCAGCAGCGCGGCCTCGATCTCGCCGGGCTCGATGCGGAACCCGCGGATCTTGACCTGGTCGTCGACGCGGCCGAGCAGCTCGATCAGCCCCTCGGCGTTCCAACGCGCCACGTCGCCGGTCCGGTACATGCGGGTGCCGGGCTCGCCGAACGGGTCGGCCACGAACCGCTCGGCCGTCGTGCCCGGCCGCCGCAGGTAGCCGCGGGCGAGACCGGCGCCGGACAGGTACAGCTCACCCTCCACGCCCGGCGGGCAGGGCCGCAGGTGCCGGTCGAGGATGTAGGCGCGCGCGTTGCCGACCGGCGAGCCGATGCACGGGTTCTCGGTGCGGTCGAAGTCGCACGCCGCGCAGTCCACAGTGCACTCGGTCGGGCCGTAGAGGTTCCACACGGCCAGGTCCGGCTCGTCCCGCAGCGACCGCCACAGCTGCGCGGGCACCGCCTCGCCGCCGACGCCGAGCACCTTGAGCGCGCCGCGCCAGCCCGGTTCGGTCGCGACCTGCGCGAGCAGCGACGGGGACAGCTCGACGAACTCGATCTCGTGGTCCCGCAGGAACGCCCGCAGCAGGTCCGCGTCGCGGCGGGTGTCCGGCGGCACCAGGTGCAGCTCGTGCCCGGCGAACATCCACAGCATCGGCTGCCAGGACGCGTCGAACGCCATCGGCCACGCGTGCGCGACCCGCAGCGGGCGGCCGACCCGCTCGCGTGCCGGGTCGAACAGGTCGGTGCGGTGGCTGACCAGCAGGTTCGCGATCGAGCTGTGCGGCACCACGACGGCCTTCGGCGTGCCGGTCGAGCCGGACGTGTAGATGACGTACGCCGGGTGCTGCGGTTTCGCCCGCGGCGGCAGGTCGTCCGTCGAGCCCGTCGCTTCCGGCAGTTCGGTCAGGACCAGCTTCGGGGCGGCGTCGGCGAGCATGAAGTCGATCCGCTCGGCAGGCCAGTCCGGGTCGAGCGGCAGGTACGCGCCGCCCGCCTTGAACACCGCCAGCAGCGCGACCAGCATGTCCGGCCCGGCCGGCATGCGCAGCGCCACCACGTCCTCCGGGCCGACGCCCTGCTCGATGAGCACCCGCGCGACCCGGTTGGCGCGGGCGTTGAACTCGGCGAAGGTCAGCCGGGTCTCCCCCGCCACGATCGCCACGGCGTCCGGCGTCGCCCGAGCCTGATCGCGCAGGACCTCCGGCAGCGTCGTCGCCGGGGCGTCCAGGACCTTGCCGGTGCCGATGCGGCGCAGCTCGGCCAGGGTCTCCTCGCCGAGCAGGTCGACGCCCGTCACGTTTTGCGCAGGGGCAGCCGCGAAGGCCTCCGCGGCCCGGCGGAACCAGCCGCTCAGCGACTCCGCCCACGCCTCGTCGAACGTGTCCGGCCGGTACTCGAAGACGACTGACAACCGCTCCTCGGCGGCGACCGCCAGGGTCAGCGGGTAGTGCGTCGAGTCCTCGACCTCGACCCGGTCGATCGTGATCCCGGCGGCCCGCTCGCTCGCGCTCACCGCGTCCGAGTCGATCGGGTAACTCTCGAACACGACCAGCGTGTCGAACAGATCGCCGTGCCCGGCCGCCCGCTGGATGTCGGTGAGGCCGAGGTACTGGTGGTCCATCAGCCGCGCCTGCTCGTCCTGCACGCCCCGCAGAACGTCCAGCAGCGAACCGCGCAGGCGGACCCGCACCGGCACGGTGTTGATGAACAGGCCGACCATGCCGTCCACACCGGACAGATCCGCGGGACGCCCGGAGACGGTGGCGCCGAACAGGACGTCGTCGCGGCCGGTCAGCCGGGCCAGCACGAGACCCCACAGCCCCTGAACGACCGTGTTGACGGTCAGGCCGTGCTCCCGGGCGACCGCGTAGAGCCGTTCCGTGATCTCGGCGGGCAGGTCGAGGCGCAGCTTGCCGGGGCGCATCGGCACCCGGGACGCGGCCGGGGCCAGCAGCGTCGGCTCCTCGACGTCGTCCAGCGCGGCCAGCCACGCCTCGGCGGAGGCGTCCCGGTCCCGCCCGGCGAGCCAGGTCAGGTAGTCGCGGTACGGCCGCGGCGACGGCGGCTCGGTGCCGGCGTAGAGCGCGAGCAGGTCCCGCACCAGCAGCGGCAGCGACCAGCCGTCGAGCAGGATGTGGTGGTTGGACAGGACCAGCCGGTGGTCCCGCTCGCCCAGCTTCACCAGCGTCATGCGCAGCAGCGGCGGTTCGTCGAGCGCGAACCGCCCGGTCCGGTCCCTGGCCAGGAACTCGTCGAACTCCTCGTGGCTGAGCGTCAGCTCGGCCCATGGCAGCTCGGCCTCGCGGCGGATGACCTGCTTCGGCTCGTCGTCGTGCACGAAGGCCGCGCGCAGGTTCGGGTGCCGATCCAGCAGGCCCTGCGCGGCCCGGCGCAGCCGCGCCGCGTCGACCTCCCCGGTCAGGCCCAGCACGAACTGGACGGTGTAGACGTCGTCCGCGCTTTCGTCGTAGAGCGCGTGGAAGAGCATGCCCTGCTGCAGCGGGGACAGCGGCAGGACTTCCTCCGGCTCCTCGGCGGCGGTGAGGTCGCGCAGGGCGTCCTGCCACTTCGCGATCAGGCCGTCCACTTCGGACTCGGTGAACCGGTCGGTCCACGACCAGGTCGCGGTCAGCACCGGGCCGTCCGGACCGTCCTCGGTCACGACATTGATCTCCAGCGGCCGGTGCTGGACCTCCGGCTGCGGCAGCTTCTCCGCGTCCGGGACCCAGAACCCCTCGCTGACGTCGAACCGGCCGAGGTAGTTGAAGCCGACCTCCGGCTCCGGAGCGTCGGTGAGCTCGCCATGCAGCCAGCGGAGGATGCCGAACCCGATGCCGTTGTCCGGCACCGCCCGCAGCCGCTCCTGGATCTCCGGCGGAGTCGCGGCGGCGGGCAGTTCGACCGGGTAGACGCTGGTGAACCAACCGACCGTGCGGGACAGGTCCGCGCCGGGCACCAGGTGCTCCTCGCGGCCGTGGCCCTCCAGCGCGACCAGCCGCGGCTCGCCGAAGGCGTGCCCGAGCGCGCTGAGCAGCACCTCCTGCACGCCGGTGCGGAACTTGCCGGGCACCTCGGCGACCAGTTCCGCGCCGAGCGTCAGCTCCCGGCGGCCGGCCGTGCGGGCGGGCCGGACGTCCGCCGATCCGGTGCGCGGCAAGGACTTCCACTGCTCGGTGCTCGCGGTCGGCAGGTGCCGCGCCCACCAGCGGAACGAAGTGGGCACCGGGTCGAGCTTGGCCGGGTGGCCGGACGAGCGCGCCTCCCAGGCCTGCGCCAGGTCCCCGGCGAGGATGCGCCACGACACCCCGTCCACGACCAGGTGGTGCAGCACGAGCAGCAGCCGGCCGGGCTCGGACCCGTGGTCGAACCACACGGCCCGCACCAGCACGCCCGCCTCGGGGTCGAGCCCGCCGACCGCCTCGGCGTACTTCTCCGCCACCGGCGTGTTCCCGGGTACGTGTTCGAGGACGTCCGTGACCGCGCCCGGCGGGCGGACGTCGAGCACGTCTCCCCGCAACCGGGCACGCAGCAGGTCGTGGTGGTCGAGCACGTCCTGCAGCACCCCGGCGAAGATCTCCGGCCCGTCCGCGGGCGGCACCCGCAGCAACGCGGCCTGGGCCATTGTGCGGTCACCGGTTTCCCGCCACCACCGCATGACCGGGGTGAGCGGCACCTCGCCGACCCCCTGCGCGCGGTCCTCGTCGGGGACCACCACGTCGGTGTCGACGGCGCGGGCGAGCGCCGCCGCGGTCTGGTGCTCGAACACCTGCCGCGGCGAGATCCGCAGCCCGGCCGCCCGCACCTTGCTCACGAACCGGATGGACAGGATGCTGTCGCCGCCCAGGCCGAAGAAGTTGTCCTCCGCGCCGACCCCGGGCACCCGCAGCACCTCGGCCATCACGCGGCACAGGATGCGCTCGGCCTCGGTCGCCGCCGCGCGGCTGCCGGACGTCGGCTCCGGGCCGGGGTCGGGCAGCGCCTTGCGGTTCACCTTGCCCGAGGGCATCAGCGGGAACTCGTCGAGGAACACGAACCGGCGCGGCACCATGTGCTCGGGCAGGCGGGTGCGCAGCCAGTCGCTCAGACCGTCCACTTCGGCCCCCAGGCAGTAGCCGACCAGCCGTTTCGGCTCGTCGCGCACCAGCACGACCGCCCGCCGCACGCCCTCGTGCTGCTCCAGGACCGCCTCGATCTCCTCCAGCTCGACCCGCATGCCGCGGATCTTGACCTGGTTGTCGGCGCGGCCGAGGAACTCCAGCGTGCCGTCCGGCTGCCAGCGGGCCAGGTCACCGGTGCGGTAGAGCCGGGAACCGGGCGGGCCAAACGGGTCGGCGACGAAGTGGTCCGCCGTCCGCTTGGGGTCGTTGATGTAGCCGCGGCCCAGGTAGACGCCACCGGCGTACAGCTCGCCGGGCACGCCGACCGGCACCTGCCGCAGGTGCCGGTCCAGCACGTAGAGGCGGGTGTTGCCGTTGGGGTGCCCGATCGAGACGGCCTTGCGGACCGCGCTCGCGTCGCGGTAGACGACGTGGCTGACGCCGATCGTCGCCTCAGCCGGGCCGTACCCGTGGTACATGATCGCGTCGCTGACCGCGCGGAACCGGGCGAACAGCTCGGGTGTGAGCACCTCGCCGCCGCACCAGACGTGCTTGAGCGACCGGCCCCGCTCGGCGAACCCGTCGAGGCCGACCAGCAGGTCCAGGATCGACGACGGCAGGTAGGTGAACGTCACCCGGTGCCGCTCGATCAGGCCCAGCAGGTACTCGATGTCCCGCTCGCCGCGGGGTTCGGCGATCACCAGCTTGCCGCCGGTGACCAGCGGCAGGAACACCTCGTTGATCGAGATGTCGAAGCCCATCGGCGCCTTGAACAGCGCCGCGTCGCCGGCCCCGAAACCGAGCATCTCGCGCTGCCACAGCAGGCGGTGCGTGATCGCGCGGTGCCGGATCATCGCGCCCTTCGGCGTGCCGGTCGAGCCGGACGTGTAGATGACGTAGGCCAGGCCTTCCGGCGGCACCCGCACGCCGAGGTTCTCCGGGTCCTCGCCCGCGAGGTCGACGTGCACGACCGGCACACCCAGATCCCGCACCGGCCCGTCGTGCTCCGGTCCACTGAGGATCGCGGTGAACCGGGAGCTCTCCGCCACCTCGGCGATGCGCCGATCCGGCCACGACGGCTCCAGCGGCACGAACGCGCCACCGGCCTTCTCGACCGCGAGCAGGCCGACGACCAGTTCGAGCGACCGCTCCCAGTGCATGCCGACGGTGCGCTCCGGCCCGACCCCGGCCGTGACGAGCCGCCGGGCCAGGTGGTTCGCCTTCGCGTTCAGCTCGGCGTAGGTGAGGCTGCGGTCGTGGAACTCGACGGCCACCGCGTCCGGGGTGCGGGCGGCCTGCTCCTCGACCATCTCGGTCAAGGTCGTGTGCGGCCGCTCCTCGGCGGTGTCGTTGAAGGCCGCGAGCTGGGCGCGCTCGTCGTCGCCGAGGATCTCGGCGAGGCCGACCGGCTGCTCCGGCTTCGCGACCAGCGCGGTCAGCAGCCGCACCAGCCTGCGCGCGAGCGTGTCCACAGTGGATTCGTCGAACAGGTCGGCGGAGTAGCTGATCAGGCAGTCTTCCGGGCCGAAGTGGAAGGCCAGGTCGAACTTCGCGCCGGTGAACCCGGGTTCCAGCGGCTCGGCCACCACGTCCGGCAGGTCCAGTTCCGCCGTCGCCGGATCGCGGTGCGACACCATGATCTGGAACAGCGGGTGCCGCCCCGGCGAGCGCGGCGGGTTGACCGCCTCGACGACCCGCTCGAACGGCAGGTCCTGGTTCGAGTAGGCGTCCAGGTTCGCCTCGCGGACGCGCGCGAGCAGGTCGCGGAACGTCGGGTTGCCGGACAGGTCGGTGCGCAGCACGACCGTGTTGACGAAGTAGCCGACCAGGTCGTCGAGGGCTTCGTCGGTGCGGCCGGCGACCGGCGTGCCGAGCGGGATGTCCTCGCCCGCGCCGAGGCGGGACAGCAGCACCGCGGTCGCGGCCTGGGCGATCATCAGGTCCGTCACGCCGAGTTTGCGGGCCAGCTTCGCCAGCGACGCGGTCAGCGCGGCGGGGAATTCCACGGTGACGTTGCCGCCCTCGCGCGTCGGGTGCTGCGGGCGCGGCCGGTCCGTCGGCAGCGGCAGTTCCTCGGGCAGGCCTTCCAGCCGCTTGAGCCAGAAGTCGCGCTGGTCGTCGACCGGGATGTCCTGCAGCCACTGGGTGTAGTCGGCGTATTGGACCGGCAGCGGTGTCCACTCCGGCGCGCGGCCTGCGCGGCGGGCGGCGTAGGCCGCGCCCAGGTCACGCAGCAGCGGTCGCGCCGACCACTCGTCGCCCGCGACGTGGTGCACGACCAGCACCAACAGGTGCTCGTCCTGGCCGGTGTTCAGCACTTCGGCCCGGATCGGCGGCTCCTCGCCGAGGCGGAACGCGTACCGGCTCGCCCGTTCCACGAACCCCTCGGCCGGGCCGTCGTGCCGGTGCACGGGGAACCGCTCGAACGGCGGCAGCACGTGCTGGCCGTCCGCGGTGAGCAGGGTGCGCAGCGTGTCGTGGCGGTTCACCACGTCGGTGAGCGCGGCGTCGAGCACGTCCAGGTCGAGCGGGCCGGTCAGCCGCGCGGCGAACGGGATGTTGTAGACCGGCGACGGGCCGTCCAGCTCGTGCAGGAACCACAGGCTGCGCTGCGCCGGGGACAGCGGCACGAGGCCGTCGTGGTCGCGGCGGGTCAGCGGCGGGCGTGCGGCACCGCCGTCCAAGTGCCGCGCCAGGCGTGCCACCGTCGGGGCGTCGAAGATCGCCCGGATCTGCAGGTCGACGCCGAACGTGCGGCGGATCCGGCTGGCCAGGCGGGTCGCGAGCAGGGAATGCCCGCCGAGTGCGAAGAAGTCGTCGTCGCGACCGACCCGGTCGACGCCGAGGACCTCGGCGAACAGCTCGGCCAGAATCTCCTCACGCGGGTCGCGGGCCTCGGCGCTGCCGGTCTCGGCGAGCTGCGGCTCAGGTAGCGCCCGCCGGTCCAGCTTGCCGCTCGGGCTGAGCGGGAGTTCGTCCAGCACGACGATCGCGGACGGCACCAGCTGTTCGGGCACCGACTCCGCGAGGCTCCGCCGCAGCGCCGCCGGGTCCAGCCCGTCGCCGACGACGTACCCGACCAGCTGCTGACGGCCGGCGTGCACGGTGGCCGCCGCGGCGGCGACCCCGTCCAGCGCGAGCAGGGCCGCCTCGACCTCGCCCAGCTCGACGCGGAAGCCGCGGATCTTGACCTGGTCGTCGGCGCGGCCCAGGTACTCCAGGGCACCGTCGGCGTTCCACCGCACGACGTCGCCGGTGCGGTAGAGCCGCGAGCCGGGCTCGCCGAACGGGTTGGCGACGAACCGCGAGGAGGTCAGCCCGGGCCGGTTGAGGTACCCCCGGGCGAGCTGTACTCCCCCGAGATACAGCTCGCCCGGCGCGCCCGGCGCCACCGGCCGCAGGAACCGGTCCAGCACGTAGGTCTGCGTGTTCCACACCGGACGTCCGATGGGGACGGTCGTGGCATCCGCAGGCACCGGCCAGTAGGTGACGTCGACGGCGGCCTCGGTCGGGCCGTAGAGGTTGTGCACCTGGGCGAATTCACCCGCCTGCCGCGCCAGCTCCGGCGGCAGGGCCTCGCCGCTGCAGATGATCCGCTGCGGCCCCCGGCCGGTCTCGACGTACTGCGCCAGCATCGACGGCACGAAGTGCGCGGTGGTGATGCGCTCGCGTTCGACCAGTTCGGCCAGGTAACGCGGGTCCTTGTGCCCGCCCGGCTTCGCGAACACCAGCGTCGCGCCGGTGATCAGCGGCCAGAAGAACTCCCACACCGACACGTCGAAGCTCGACGGCGTCTTCTGCAGCACCCGATCCTCGGCCGTCAGACCGTACTCGTGCTGCATCCACAACAGACGATTCACGATCGCCCGGTGCGAGACCACCACACCCTTCGGGCGGCCAGTCGAACCCGAGGTGTAGATGACGTACGCCGGGTTGTCCGGCCCCGCCGCCCGCAACTCCCCTTCATCATGGAGCTCGGCAGGCAGCACGACCGTGGGCTGAGCATCCTCGATCATCATGCTCAACCGCTCCGCGGGATACGACGGATCCAGCGGCAGATACGCCCCACCCGCCTTCAACACCGCCAGCAGCGAAACGATCAGATCCAGCGAACGGTCCTGCCGCACCCCGACAATGTGCTCCGGCCCCACCCCCGCGCCCGCCAACCGCCGCGCCAGCTCAGTGGCGCGGGCGTCCAGCTCCGCGTACGTGAGTTCAGCGCCTTCGAAGACCACCGCGGTCGCATCCGGCGTGCGCGCCACCTGCTCGGCGAACAGCTCCGGCAGCGTCATCTCCGGCACCTCGGCGGCGGTTTCGTTGGGCGCCACCACGACCTGCTGCCACTCGTCGGCGGGCAACGGTTCGAGCCGCGCGACCGGCGTGCCCGGCGCGGCGACGAACCAGCCGAGCACGTCCTGCACCCGCTCCGCCATGCGGGCGACCGCGGCGTCGTCGAAGCGCGCCGGGTCGTGGTCGATGCGCAGCACGAACTCCTCGCCCGGCACGACCAGCAACGCGAGCGGGTAGTGCGTGGCGTCCCGCACCTCGACCCCGGCCAGCGGCGAGCCGGCCAGGTCGGTGCCCGGATAGCTTTCGAAGACCACGAGCGTGTCGAACAGCGTGGGCTGCCCGGCGGCGCGCTGGATGTCGGCGAGCCCGAGGTGCTGGTGCTCCAGCAACCGCGCCTGCTCGTTCTGCACCCGCGCGGCCAGCGCGGCCAGCGGCTCGTCCGGCGCGAGGCGCACCCGCACCGGCACGGTGTTGATCAGCATGCCGACCATCGACTCGACGCCCGGCACCTCGGGGTTCCGGCCGGACACCGTCGCGCCGAACACCACGTCGTCCCGGCCGGTCAGCCCGGCGAGCACGAGCGCCCACGCGGACTGCACCAGCGCGTTCACGGTCACGCCGTACTCGCGGGCGGCCTGCGTCAACGGCTGTCCCGGCAACGAGAACTCAGCACGCCGCGGCAGTCCGTCCGACGAGCCGTCAGCCACGAGCGTCGGGCCGTCGAGGTCGGCGAGTGCGCCGGCCCACGCCCGCTCGGCCGCCTTCGTGTCCTGTTTGGACAACCAGGTCAGGTAGTCCCGGAACGGCCGCACCGGCGGAAGCGCTTGCCCGCCGTACAACGAGAGCAGCTCACGCACCAGGATCGGCGCCGACCAGCCGTCCCACAGCAGGTGGTGCGACGACAACACGAGCACGTGGTCGGAACCGCGGCGCACCAAGGTGAACCGCAGCAACGGCGGTCGCGCGAGGTCGAACGGCTCGGCGCGGTCGTCGTCCAGCAGGCGCTGGAACTCCGCATCGCCAGGGCAGTCCACGACCCGCCACGGCACCTGGACCGACCGGCGCACGACCTGCACGAACTGGCCCGACGCCTGCGTGCGGAACCCGGCCCGCAGGTTGGCGTGCCGCCGCACCAGCTGCTCCGCGGCCTCCCGGAGCCGCTCGCCGTCGACCTCGCCGGCCAGCCGCAGGACGGTTTGCACCGTGTAGACGTCCGCACGCTCGTCGAGCAGGGCGTGGAAGATCATGCCCTGCTGCAACGGGGTGAGCGGGAGGACGTCCTCGACGCTCGACGCCACCCTCAGGACTCGCTCTCGACCAGGCTGCGCGGTCGCATGTCGGTCCAGTTGGCCTCGATGTGGTCCAGGCACGCCTGGCGGCTGTCCTCCCCGAAGACGATCCGCCAGCCCGCGGGCACCTCGGCGAAGGTGGGCCACAGCGAGTACTGGCCCTCGTCGTTGACCAGCGCGTAGAAGCGCCCGTTGTCGTCGTCGAAGGGGTTCGTCACCACAAGCCTCCAGTACCGTCAGGTCAACTGAGGCTTACCTTAGTAAGGCGATACTAAGAGTGTCCAGCGGCGAAAAAGGTGACAAGAGCGTCGTTGACCACGTCCGGGCGCTCCAGATATCCGTAGTGCCCGGCGTCCGCGATTTCCAGGTACCGCGCGGACGGGATCGCGTCGGCGACCTCGCGCGCGAGGTACGCGGGCAGGCGGAGGTCGTCGGCGAACCCGATGACCAGGCAGGGGACGTCGATCGCGCGGTAGGCGTCCAGGCGGCTCTCGGTGATGTCGAGGTCCAGCTGCGCGCGCAGGCCGGGCGTCCACAGGGTCGGCGACATCTCGAAGATGTCCAGCCAGTCCGCGACCGCCGCGTCGTCGTTCAGCGTGCGGGGTGAGAGATTCTGCACTGCCCGCGTGACGGCCTCGTACTTCGCGGGCAGCGCGATCTCGCTGTCCCGCAACTCCTTCTCCGCCGCGCCCATCGCCGCGCGCATCGCGTCCGGACGGCCGCGGGTGGCCATCAGCACGGCCTGGCTGACCAGTTCGGGGCGCGCGAGCATCAGCTCGGTGACCACCTGCGCACCCATCGACGTGCCGACCAGGCGGCACGGGCCGAGGCCGAGGTGCTCGATCAGGCCCGCGGTGTCGGCGACCAGGTCGTCGATCGTGAAACCCGGCTCGGCGGGTGAGATCCCGCGGTTGTCGAAGGTGATCGCGCGGTAGCCGGCGTCGACGAGCGCGGGCACCTGGTGCAGGTGCCACACCCGGCCGTTCGCCGCGGTGCCCATCACCAGCACCACCGGATCGCCCGAGCCGAGGTCGTCGTAGTTGATCTTCATGCCGTTGACGTCGGCGAGTGGCATGGTTCTCCTTGCAGGCTGGCCCGGCGCAGTCCGGGCATGGTCACCGCGACCAGGCAGACGCCGAGCACGCACACGATCCCGCCGGCCACGATTCCGCCCGCCGGACCGAGCAGCCGCGCGGCCAGGCCCGCTTCGGCGTTGCCGACGGCCGGGCCCGTCGTGGCCTGCGCGAGCCACAGGCTGCTGACCCGGCCCTGCAGGTGGTCGGGCGTGTGGTGCTGCAGCAGCGCGCGGCGCAGGATCTCCGAGGTCGTGTCGCCGACGCCCGCGATCGCCAGGAACAACAACCCCAGCCACAGCTCGCCGGACAGGCCGAACGCCGTGACCCCCAAGCCCCACAACAGGACCGACCCGATCAACGCGCGGCCGCTGTGCCGGATCCGGCCGGTCCAGCCGCTGACCAGCGCGCCGACGAACGCGCCGACGGCGGGTGCGGTGTAGAGCAGGCCGACCGCGGACGGGCCGCCGCCGAAGACTTCCGTGCCCATCTGCGGGAAGAGCGCGTACGGCATCGCGAAGAGCATGGCCCAGAGGTCGATCACGAGCAGCCCGCGTACGACCGCGTTGTGCCGCAGGAAGCGGAAACCCTCGGCGATCGCGTGGAACGGGTGCTGGTGGTCCTCGTCCGGCTTGCCTGCCCGCAGCTCGGGCAGCCGCCACATGAGCAGGACCGCGGCGACGTAGCCGAGCGCGTCGATCGCGAAGCACGCGGCGACGCCGGGACCGGCCGCGATCACACCGGCGACCGTCGGGCCGACCATCGCGCCGAACTGGCTGGTGACCGTGATCAGGGCGCCGGCCGCGGTCAGGTGTTCCGGCTTGACCAGCGACGGGATCGCCGCCATCAGCGCCGATCCGCCGAGACCGTTGATCGCGCCGGCGAGGATCGCGGCGACGTAGACGAACCACAGCATCGGGTGCGGGATCGCGGCGTTGACCGCCAGCCCGCCGAGCACGACCGCGACGACCGCCCGCGTGGTGAGGATGAGGCGGCGCCGGTCGACCCGGTCGGCCATCACCCCGCCCGCGAGCAACCCGCCCAGCAACGCGATGCCGAACACCAGACTGACCAGTCCGACCTGGACCGACGACCCGGTCACCTGGTAGACGTGCAGGTTGATGGCGACGTTGGTGAGCGCCGTCGTCAGCACGGTGAGTGTCTGCGCGGCGAAGACGAGCCGGTACGCGGATGCGCTCCGTAGCGGCGTGACGTCGATGACCATTTCCCCGAGCCGCACGAGCACCTTCCCTTCGTAACGTCGGCTAGCCTAACCTAAGTTCGCGCGATCGAGGGAGCTGACGATGTTGCACGGCTGTGTGCCCTGGCCCGAGGAACTGGCGGCGAAGTACCGCGCCGAAGGCTACTGGACCGGACAGTCGCTCGACGTCCTGCTGACCGAGGGCGCCGCGGCGCACGGCGACCGGGTCGCGCTCGTCGCCGCCGATGGCGCGCGCTGGACCCACGCCGAACTCGACGCGTGGGCCTCGCGCCTGGCGGCCGGGCTGGTGTCGGCGGGGCTGCGGCCCGGCGAGCGCGTCGTGGTGCAGCTGCCGAACGTGCCCGAGTTCGTGGCTCTGTTCTTCGCTTTCCTGCGTGCCGGGGTGCTGCCGGTGCTGGCGCTGCCCGCGCACCGGGAGAGCGAGATCGTGCCGCTGTGCGAGCTGAGCGAAGCGGTCGCGTACGTGGTCGCGGACACCGACGACGCCGGGTACGACTACCGCGAGCTGGCGCGGACAGTGCAGAAGGCGGTGCCGTCGGTGCGGCAGGTGTTCGTGGTCGGCGAGCCCGCGGAGTTCCAGCCGCTGCCGACCGCCGCGCCGGTCCCGTTGCCTTCGCCAGATCCTTCCGACGTGGCGTTGTTCCTGCTCTCCGGCGGGACGACCGGCACGCCCAAGCTGATCCCGCGGACGCACCAGGACTACCTCTACAACGCGCGGGCGAGCGCTTCGGTGTCCGGGTTCTCGGCGGACACGCGGTACCTGGTGGCGTTGCCCGCGGCGCACAACTTCGCGCTGGCTTCGCCGGGCCTGCTCGGCGCGATGGCCGCCGGTGGCACGGTCGTGCTGGCGCCGGATCCCAGTGCGGACACGGCGTTCGAGCTGATCGAGCGGGAGCGCGTCACGGTGGCCGCGGTGGTGCCGCCGGTCGCACTGTTGTGGATGGACGCGACCGAGTTCATGGATGAGGACCTGTCCAGCCTGCAATTGCTCCAAGTGGGTGGCGCGAAGTTCAACGCGGAGCCCGCTTCGCGGGTGCGGTCGACGCTCGGCTGCGATCTGCAGCAGGTCTTCGGGATGGCCGAGGGACTGCTGAACTTCACCCGGCTGGACGATCCGGACGAGCTGAAGATCACCACGCAGGGCCGCCCGCTGTGCCCGGCGGACGAAGTGCTCGTGGTCGACGAGGAGGGCGACCCGGTGGCACCCGGCGAAAGCGGCGAGCTGCTGACCCGCGGGCCGTACACGCTGCGTGGCTACTACCGGGCGGAGCAGCACAACGCGCGCTCGTTCACGCCCGACGGGTTCTACCGCAGCGGGGATGTGGTGCGTGCGCTGCCGTCCGGACACCTGGTCGTCGAGGGGCGGATCAAGGACCAGATCAACCGCGGTGGCGAGAAGATCCCGGCCGAGGAGCTGGAGAACCACCTGCTGGCGCACCCGGCCGTGCACGACGCCGCGGTGGTCGGGATGCCGGACGAGGTGATGGGCGAGCGGACGTGCGCGTTCCTGGTGGTGCGCGGGGAGGCGCCGACCTTGCGCGAGGTGACGGCCTTCCTGAGGGAGCGAGGCGTGGCGGCGTACAAGCTGCCCGACCGGCTGGAGGTGCTGGACAGCTTCCCGCTGACGAAGGTCGGGAAGGTGTCGAAGGCCGCGCTCGCCAAGCGGATAGCCGGGTGAGCGCTGGCGATCGGGGCGCCGAGGTTGACTCGTGCCAGGTGAGCGCTGGCGTTCGCGGTGCCGAGGTTGGCCCGCGCCGGGTGAGCACGGGCGAACGCGGTGTCGCGGTTGACCCGCGCCGCGTGAGCACCGGCAATCGCGGCGCCGACGCCCACCCACGCCGGCTGACCACCGCCGACAGCGGTACCGACGGCGGCACGCGCCTGGTGGGAACCAACAGCCGCGGCACCCACGCCGACCCACACCCGGTGAGCACCGGCAATCGCGGTGCTGGGGTCCGGCCGCGCCGGATCACCAGCGCCGCCCACGCCAACCCCCACCGCACCAGCACCAGCAGCCACGCCGCCCACGCCGACCCACACCCGGCAAGCACCGGCAATCGCGGCGCCGGGGTCCGGCCGCGCCGGATCACCAGCGCCGCCCACGCCAGCCCCCACCGCACCAGCACCAGCAGCCGCCGCACCCACGCCGACCCAGACCACGTCAGCACCAGCAGCCGCGCCAACACCGGCCCCCGCCGGGTCCGCACCAGCAGCTGCGGCGCCGGCCCACGCCGCGTGAGCGCCGGCCGCCACAAGCACTTTGCCCGCCCCGCACCTGGAGAACACCCGTGAGCACCGGTGGATCCACCCGAGCCGCCTCCCGGGCGACGCCCCGTCAAGCGCCTGCCCCGCGCCTGGCGGCGCCGTCCCGGGCGGCCGGCCTGGTCGTCGCGCTGGTGGTCCTCGTGGCGATCGCGTTGCTGAGCATCGCGGTCGGCGCGCGGTCCATTCCACTCGGGACGGTCGTCGACGCGTTGTTCCACCGCGACGGCTCCGATTCGTCCTATGTGGTCTGGTCGATCCGGGTGCCGCGGACGTTGATCGGCATCGCGGTCGGCGCGTCGCTCGGCGTGGCGGGGGCGCTGATGCAGGCGCTGACCCGCAACCCCCTCGCCGACCCGGGGCTGCTGGGCATCAACGCGGGCGCGGCGACGGCGGCCGCGTTGTCCGTTGGCGTGCTCGGCGTGACCGACCTGCGGGCGTTCGTCTGGTTCGCGTTCCTGGGCGCGGCCGTCGCGGGTTTCGTGTTGTACGTGATCGCCGGCCGGGGCGGCACGTCACCGGTGCGGCTCGCGCTCGCCGGGACCGCGGTGTCGGCCGCGCTGACCGGTCTGACCCAGGCGATGACGCTGCTCGACACCCAGACGCTGGACCAGATGCGGTTCTGGACGGTCGGTTCGCTGGAGCGCGCCGACGGCGGCACCCTGGTGCGGGTGCTGCCGTTCCTGGCGGTCGGCGTGGTGCTCGCGTTGTTCCTGGCTCGGCCGCTGAACGCGCTCGCCCTCGGCGACGAGGCCGGCAAGTCACTGGGCGCCCACCTCGGCCGGACACGCGGACTGACCCTCCTGGCTGTCACGCTGCTGGCCGGCGCCGCGACGGCGGCGGTGGGGCCGCTGGTGTTCGTCGGGCTGGCGGTGCCGCACATGGTCCGCGCGATCACCGGGCCGGACCAGCGTTGGGTGCTGCCCTACTGCGCCCTGCTGGCCCCGGCGCTGCTGTTGCTGGCCGACGTGCTGGGACGGGTGATCGCCAAGGAGGAGATCGACGTCGGGGTGGTGACCGCCCTGCTCGGGGCGCCGCTGTTCATCGCACTGGTGCGCCGCACGAAGGCGGCCCGCTCATGACGAAGACACTCACCAGGACCCGCACGGCAGCACGCCGCTCGGTGCTCGTCTGCGTCGGGCTCGCGGTCGCGATCCTCGGCTTCGGGGTGCTCGCCCTGGGCACCGGGTCGATCTCCGTCGCGCCGCTCGACGTCGTCCGCACCCTGCTCGGCAACGGCAGCCGCATCACGAACTTCGCCGTGCTCGACCTCCGGCTGCCCCGGGTGCTCATCGCGCTGGCCGTCGGCGCCGCGCTCGGCATGAGCGGCGCCGTGTTCCAGAGCCTGTCCCGCAACCCGCTCGGCAGCCCCGACATCATCGGCTTCAACTACGGCGCCACCACCGGCGGCCTGCTGGTCATCCTGCTCTCCGGCGGCGGCACCCTGGCCGTCTCCGGCGGCGCGCTCGCCGGCGGGCTGGTCACCGCCATCGCCGTGTACGTCCTCGCCTGGCAGCGCGGCGTCCGCGGCTCCCGGCTGGTCCTGGTCGGCATCGGCATCAGCGCGATCCTCCAGGCGATCAACTTCTACCTGATCGTCAACGCCCAGATCGCCGACGTCGCCCGCGCGACCGTCTGGCTCACCGGCAGCCTCAACAACCTCGGCTGGACCCAGTTCTGGCCGCTGGTGATCGCCCTGGTCGTGTTGATCCCGCTGCTGCTCGCGGGCGCCCGCCGCCTCGACATGCTCGAGATGGGCGACGACGCCGCGGCCGCGCTCGGCGTGCGGGTCGAGCGCAGCCGCGTGTACCTGCTGATCGTCGGCACCGCGGCGTGCGCCATCGCGACCGCCGCCGCCGGGCCGATCGCCTTCGTGTCCCTCACCGCGCCCCAGCTGGCGAAACGGCTCACCCGGGCCGCCGGGGCGGGCATCCTCCCGGCCGCGTGGATGGGCGCGTTGCTGGTGCTGGTCGCGGACTTCGCCGCCCAGCGGGTCGCCGGGGCGTCGACGCTCCCGGTGGGCGTGGCGACCGCCGCACTCGGTGGCGCCTACCTCGGCTGGCTCCTCTGGCGCCGCCGCTGAACGCGCGACGGCCCCGGGCGCCGCCCGGGGCCGTCGAAAACCAGCTCAGGCTCGCACCACGAACGGCGCCACCGAGCCCAGCTTCTCGCACGTCTCCTCGAACTCACGTTCCGGCGTGGAGTCCGCGACGATCCCCGCGCCCGCGCGCAGCCACGCCTGCGCGCCCTCCTGGTACACCGCCCGCAGCACCAGCGCCGCGTCCAGTGATCCGTCCTCGGAAAGCGCTATCACCGCGCCGCTGTACAACCCGCGCGGGTCGTCCATCCGGGAGATCGCGTCGAGCGACTCGCGCTTGGGAATGCCGGACGCCGTCACCGCCGGGAACACCGCCTCCAGCGCGTCCCACGCCGACCGGCCGTCCGCGAGGTCCCCGTTCACCAGCGAAGCCAGGTGCTGCACGCTGCCCCGCTCCTTGATGCCCATGAAATCCCCGACCCGCACCGATTCCGGCACGCACACCCGCCGCATCTCCTCCTGCGCGGTCCGCACGGACACGGCGTGCTCGAACACCTCCTTGGGGTCCGATTCGAGCTCGGCCCGCGCGGCCGCGTCCGCCTCGCTGCCCCGCCCGAACGCACGCGTCCCGGCCAGCGGCTGCGTCGTGACCCGCCCGCTCCCGTCGACCGACACGACGATCTCCGGGCTGAACCCGGCCGCCTCGGCGCCGTTCAACCGCAACAGGAACGACCGGGCGGGGGTGTTGCCGCGCCGCCCCAGTTCGTAGGTCGCGACCAGGTCCGCCGGGAACGGGATCCGCACGACCCGCGACAGGATCACCTTCTGGTACTGCCCCTGCCGGATCTCCTTGACCGCCTGGGCGACCCGCTCGCGGTAGCTCTCGCCGCCCGCGCGGACGTCCACCTCGGCGGCACGTGGCGTGTCGGCCTCGATGGACGCTTCGAGGATCTCCCGCACCCGTGCGCGCTCCCCCGCGTCGACACCGCGGATGCGGACCGACTGCCCGTCCAGCCGCACCTCGGTGCGCGGCACGATCACCCGCACCACCTCACCGGGCGGCGGCACGGCGCCGCGCAGCCCGAGCCCCGGCACCAGCCCGGCGAACGAGAAGTGCACGCGACCGTAGGCGTTCCACCCCGTCACCGGCAGCTCCGCGAGCGCCGACCGCATCGCCTCGCCCGGCGACCCGGTCCACGCACGATCGGTCACCTCGTCGCCGTACGAGATGCGCACTCGCTCGGCGTCGAGCGACACCGTCGCGAGGGCACCGCCGGCGAACGTCCACACGCCGTCGCGTTCGTAGACGACGTAGTCGTCGAACCCGGCGCGCGCCAGTCTGGTCACAAGGCTAAGTGGCTCAGCCACTGAGCCGGTTTCCTCGACGTCGTACTCGGTCACGCCCACTCCTCGGCTTTCACACCACTGACCGCGTACTCGGCAGGCCAGTCCAACGACGGTTCCCTGCGGTCGAGGATCGAGCGCAGGATTTCGCCGACCCGCACCGCGGTGTTCGAGAGCAGGGACGAGGTGATGCCGTGCGAGTGCTCGGTCCCGCCCTGCAGGTAGAGCCCGGCCTTCACGTCCGGGGTGACGAGCCGGTAGTCGCGCTCGATCCGCAGGCGGCCGTGCTCGTCGCGGCGGCACTTGGCGGCCAGCTCGCCGAGCAGCGACGTCGGATCGGCCGGACGGTATCCGGTGGAGTAGACGACGAGGTCCGCGTCCAGCACGGTCTTCTCGCCGGTGGTCAGGGATTCGATCGCCATCCGGACGCCGGACTCGGTTTCGGTGACGTCGATGGGGCGGCACGCGTTGAAGATCCGCAGCCGCTGGACGCCCTGCACCTTCTCGCGGTAGACGCGGCGGTACAGGTCGTCGATGAGGTCGAGGTCGACGGCCGAGTAGTTGGTGTTGCCGTGGTAGTCCATCAGGCGGCGCTTGACGTCCTCCGGCGCGGTGTAGAACGCGTCGACCGCTTCCGGGTCGAAGATCCGGTTCGCGAACGAGCTGTCGTCCGACGGGCTGTAGCCGTAGCGGGCGAACACCGAGCACACCTCGGCGCGCGGGAACTTGTCGTGCAGGAACGCGGTGACCTCCGCGGCGCTCTGCCCGGCGCCGACGACGATGCACCGCTCGGGGTCGGACACCTTGTCGATGCGGTGCAGCAGCTGGTGGTTGTGCCAGATCCGGTCACTGACCGTGACACCCTCCGGGAGGTTGGGCCGCAGCCCGGTGCCGAACACGACGTTGCGGGCGCGCAGCACCTGCCCGTCCGTGGTCCGCACGTCGAACAACGATTCCTCGCCCGGAACCGGCGTGATCCCGGCGACCTCGCGGTCGTAGGAGACGAGGTCATCGACCTTCGCCGCCGACCACTCCAGGTAGTCGTGGAACTCGATCCGCAGCGGGAAGAGGTTCTTGTGGTTGATGAAGTCGACGAGGCGCCCCTGACTGTGCAGGTAGGACAGGAAGCTGAACTCGCTGGCCGGATTGCGCATGGTGACGAGGTCCTTGAGGAACGACACCTGCATCGTGGCGTTGTCCAGCAACATCCCCCGGTGCCAGCCGAACCGCGGCTGACGCTCGAGGAAGTGCGCGGTGACCGCCTCCCCGCCGCCGGCGTTGTGCTCGGTGACGGCGATCGCCAGTGCGAGATTCGAAGGGCCGAAGCCGACCCCGACCAGGTCGTAGACCGGAACTTCCTGCGGTTCTGGCATGCCCGTCCTATCCGTAGATGTACAACCGAGGCAACCCTAACCTAAGTTAGGGGAGGCTTAACTACTACATTCGGGCGTGATGTTGATCCCGGAACGAGGAGGACCGATGCGGGTCGCGATGTTCGGCTACCAGACGTGGGGGCACCGCACGCTGCGTGCACTGCTGGACGCCGGTCACGAGGTGGTGCTCGTCGTGACACACCCGAAGAGCGACCACGCCTACGAAAAGATCTGGTCCGACTCGGTCGCGGATCTCGCCAGGCAGAACGGTGTTCCGGTGATCGAACGCAACCGCCCCGACAACGACGTGACGGCCGCGCTCAAGGAGGCCGGCCCGGAGATCATCGTCGCGAACAACTGGCGCACCTGGCTGCCGCCGGAAATCTTCAACCTGCCGCCCCGGGGCACCCTCAACGTGCACGATTCGCTGTTGCCCGCATACGCCGGTTTCTCGCCGTTGATCTGGGCGCTGATCAACGGGGAGAAGGAGGTGGGCGTGACCGCGCACATGATGAACGACGAGCTGGACGCGGGCGACATCATCCTGCAACGATCCGTCGAGGTCGGCCCTCGTGACACGGTGACGGACCTGTTCCACCGCACGGTGGACCTCATCGAACCGGTCGTCTCGGAAGCCCTGGCGAAGCTCGAATCAGGAAATTACGAGCCGGTACCCCAGGACCTTTCCAAGGCGAGCTTCTTCCACAAGCGGTCCATCGAGGACAGTCGCATCGACTGGACCTGGCCTGCCGAGGACATCGACCGCCTGGTCCGCGCCCAGTCCGACCCGTACCCGAACGCCTTCACCACCCACAAGGGACAGACCATCCGGATCACCAAGGCGTCCGTCTCGAAGGGACGGTACGGCGGCACACCCGGCCGGATCTTCATCCCCGAAGGCGACGGAGTGGTGATCGTCGCCGGCGCGGATGCCAGGTTCGGCAAGAACCACGGCCTGGTCATCGAACAGGTCCGCCTGGAAGACGGCACAGAGCTGGCGGCCACCGAGTACTTCACGAAGATGGGCGGCTACCTAGGCCGCTGAAAGCGGCGGTTGTCTTTGAACCCAACGAAGCTGGGTGGTCATCCCGTCGCCTGACACCGGCGCGATCACCTTGAGCCAGGGCCGCAACCCTCGCTGGGTCCGGCAGCCGAACATGCCAACCTTGCGGCCCTGGCTCAAGGTGATATGCACAAAC
>NZ_JAKGSD010000029.1 GCF_021654135.1 Amycolatopsis tucumanensis
ACCTTCCGACCACCCCCGCCCCCGATGCCTGATTGTGTTTCAGTCGCCGAGCAGGGTTGTCAAGGCGGGAAAGCGTGCCTTGACAACCCTGGTCGGCGACTAACGATCGGCTGTGGATCGGGGGCGGGGGAGGTCTGATTGGGGTAGTCGGCTGCTTTGCGTTGCCGGGCGGCGGTTTGTGTTGTGGGGCCGCGAAAAGAACAACTACCGGCGCGGTAGCTTGTCCAGCAGGCGGAGTCCGATCGTCATGCCCCGAGCCCACACCTTCCCCGGCACCACGCGAGGCGGCCGAAGCCGAACGCCCCTCTGCACGGCGATCGACTGTGCTTCGGTGTACTTCAGCAGTCCCTCGGCGCCGTTCCGCCTTCCGAAGCCGCTGTCCTTCATGCCTCCCATGGGCAGGCCGACGCTGCCGAAGGTCGCCGCGTAGCCTTCGTTCACGTTGACCGTTCCGGCCTTCAACCGGGTGGCCACCGCCCATCCCGCGGCCGCGCTGCCGGACCACACGCTCGCGTTCAAGCCGTATTCGGTGTCGTTCGCGCGCTCGATGGCCTCATCCAGGTCCGTGTAGCCGTAGATCGCGACCACCGGGCCGAACGTCTCCTCCCGGAACAGCGCCACGTCCTCCGTCACGTCCGTGAGCACCGTCGGCTCGTAGAACAACGGGCCCAGGTCGGGACGGGCCCGGCCGCCCGTGAGCACAGTCGCTCCCTTGGCCCGCGCGTCCTCCACGTGGGCGCTCACCGCCGCCAGCTGGTCGGCGCTCGTCAGGGACCCCATGTCCGCGCCGAAGCCGAGTTCGGCGCCCAGCTTCAGCGCCTTGGTCTTCGCCACGAACGCCTTCGTGAACTCGTCCCGGATGTTCTCGTGCACGTAGATCCGCTCGACCGACACGCACAACTGCCCGGCGGAGGAGAAGCACGCCGTCACCGCACCGGCCGTCGCCTTCGCCACGTCGGCATCCGGCAGGACGATCATCGGGTTCTTGCCGCCCAGCTCCAGCGAATAGCCGGTGAGCCGCTTCGCGACCTTCTCCGCCAGCGCCTTCCCGGTCGGCGTCGAACCGGTGAAGCACAGGTAGTCCGACTCCTCGACGATCGCGTCGCCGATGCGCGAACCCCGGCCCAGCACGATCCGCCACACCCCCGCGGGCAGACCGGCCTCCTCGGCCAGCTCGTGCAGCCACAACGCCGACAACGCGGTCTGGTTGTCCGGCTTCTGCACCACCGCGTTGCCCGCCGCGAGCGCCGGCAGCACGTCCATCGCGGTCAGCGCCAGCGGGTAGTTCCACGGCGAGATGACCCCGACGACACCCTTGGGGTGACGCACCTCGCCCGCCTTCGTCGCGACCGGGATGACCCCCGCGGCCCGCCTGGCGCCGAGGATCTTCGCGCTGTGCTTGCCGTAGTAGCCCGCCACCAGGGCTGTCGCGCTGACCTCGTCGAACGCGTCGATCCGCGCCTTGCCAGCCTCCAGCTGCACCAGGTTCAGGATCTCCTCCTGACGGCCCAGGATGAGCTCCCCGAGCCGCTTCAGCACCCGCTGCCGCTCGGCCACCGGACGCGCCGCCCACGCCCGCTGCGAAGAGCGCGCCGCGGCAAACACCGCACGCACGTCTGCGTCGGTGGCCTGCGGCAGCGTCACGGTCGGCAGCCCGGTGAACGGCGCGGTGATCTCCACCGGAGCGGAATCCTGCCCGCCTTCGGCCCGCCGGGCGAGCTGCGCGGCGCGGGCCGCGGTGGGCGCGCCGGGGATCCCGCCGACGGTGTTCGGTCCCGTCGAAGCCTCACCCGTGTTCGCGGCGGTGCTGGTCATCGGCCCTCCTGGCGCTGGTCGGCGGCGTTACCGGCGAGTACAGCATACCGTCGGTATGGCGAGGATCCCTTTTCGTTCGGGAACGTCACAGTCGGAGATCCACACGTCTCAGGAGTGGGCGGCCGGACCGGGCGAGGGCCGGGCCGGCCGCCTGTCACGCCACGTACCGCGCGAGGTGCTCGCCGGTCAGCGTCGAGCGGGCGGCCGCGAGCTCGGCCGGACTGCCCTCGAACACGATGCTCCCGCCGTCGCTGCCCGCGCCCGGCCCGAGGTCGATGACGTGGTCGGCGTGCGCGATGACCGCCAGGTGGTGCTCGACGACCACCACCGAGCGCCCGGAGTCCACCAGCCGGTCGAGCAGCTCCAGCAGCTGGGCGACGTCGGCCAGGTGGAGCCCGGTCGTCGGCTCGTCGAGGACGAGCACCGGGGCGTCGGCGGCCATGTGCACGGCGAGCTTGAGCCGCTGCCGCTCCCCGCCGGACAGGGTGGTCAAGGGCTGGCCGAGCGTGAGGTACCCGAGGCCGACGTCGCGCAGCCGCACCAGGATCCGGTGCGCGGCAGGCAACCCGGTGGCGAAGAACACCGCGGCCTCGGCGACCGTCATCGCCAGCACCTCGGCGATGTTGCGCCCGCCGAGCCGGTGTTTCAGCACGTGGGCCTGGAAGCGGCGGCCCTCGCACTCCTCGCACACGGTGGTCACCCCGGCCATGAGCGCCAGGTCGGTGTAGACGACGCCGGCGCCCTTGCAGGCCGGGCACGCGCCTTCGGAGTTGGAGCTGAACAACGCCGGCTTGACCCCGCCGGCCTTGGCGAACGCGGCGCGCACCGGGTCGAGCAGCCCGGTGTAGGTCGCCGGGTTGGAGCGGCGCGAGCCCCGGATCGCGCTCTGGTCGACGACGACCACGCCCTCGTGCCGGGCCACGGCCCCGTGGACCAGCGAGCTCTTGCCGGACCCGGCCACCCCGGTGACCACCGTGAGCACGCCCAGTGGCACGTCCACGTCGACCTTCCGCAGGTTGTTCTCGGCGGCGCCGCGGACGGGCAGGGCCCCGGTGGGGACGCGCACGCTCTCCTTGACCGCGGCGCGGTAGCCCAGGTGCCGCCCGGTGAGCGTGCCGGAGGCACGCAACCCGTCGACGTCGCCTTCGTAGCAGACCTGCCCGCCCGCGGTGCCCGCACCGGGACCGAGGTCGACGACGTGGTCGGCGATCCGGATCGTCTCCGGCTTGTGCTCGACCACCAGCACCGTGTTGCCCTTGTCCCGCAGGCGCAGCAGCAGCTCGTGCATGCGGTGGATGTCGTGCGGGTGCAGCCCGACGGTCGGCTCGTCGAACACGTAGGTGACGTCCGTCAGGCTGGAGCCGAGGTGGCGGACCATCTTCACGCGCTGCGCCTCGCCGCCCGACAGCGTCCCGGCGGGCCGGTCAAGTGACAGGTAGCCGAGGCCGATCTCGACGAACGAGTCCAGGGTGCGGCCCAGGTTCGCCAGCAGCGGAGCCACCGAGGGGGCGCTCAGCCCGCGCACCCACCGGGCCAGGTCGCTGATCTGCATGGCGCAGGCGTCGGCGATGTTGATCCCGTCGATGCGGGAGGCCAGCGCCGCCGCGTTCAGTCTCGCCCCACCGCACTCCGGGCACGCGGCG
The DNA here is from genome assembly GCF_021654135.1 of Amycolatopsis tucumanensis. Classification (GTDB taxonomy): domain Bacteria; phylum Actinomycetota; class Actinomycetes; order Mycobacteriales; family Pseudonocardiaceae; genus Amycolatopsis_E; species Amycolatopsis_E tucumanensis. The sequence continues at coordinate 3,459 of NZ_JAKGSD010000029.1, forward strand.
AAGGTGACCGCCCGCTCCACGAAGGCGCGCACGTGTGGCTGCAGTGCGTCCTTGTCCTTGGACAGCAACGACTTCCGCACCCGGTGGAGCAGGCCCTCGTAGGAGATGCTCGAGCCGCCGAGCCGGATCTTGGTCTGGTCGCGGTGCAGCAGGTCGTGCAGCTCGGTGTCGCTGTAGTCGCGGATCTTCTTGTCCGGGTCGAGGAACCCGGAGCCGGTGTAGGTGCGCACGAGCCAGCCGTCCGGGGTGAAGCCGGGCACTTGGATGGCGCCCTCGGACAGGCTCCGGTCCCGGTCGACGACGGCGCCGAGGTCGATCTCGGACACCTGGCCGGTGCCCTCGCAGCGCGGACAGGCCCCGGCGGGCAGGTTGAAGCTGTAGTGGAACCCGGGGCCGGCGCTGGGCTCGCCGAGGCGGGAGAACACGATCCGCAGCATGGCGTGCACGTCGGTGGCGGTGCCGACGGTGGAGCGGGAGTTCGGGGTCATCCGCTCCTGGTCGACCACGATCGCCGTGGTCAGGCCCTCCAGGACGTCGACGTCGGGGCGGGCGGCCCGTGGCAGGAAGCCCTGGACGAAGGCGGAGTAGGTCTCGTTGATCAGCCGCTGCGACTCCGCGGCGATCGTGCCGAACACCAGCGAGCTCTTGCCGGAGCCGGAGACTCCGGTGAACACGGTGAGGCGGCGTTTGGGGATGGTGACGTCGACGTCGCGCAGGTTGTTGACGCGAGCGCCCAGGACGCGGATCAGGGCATGGCTGTCGGCGGGGTGTCCCATACCCCTACTCTATACACCGTACGGAGTACCCGTTCGGTCGCCGCGATAGGCGCTCACCGCGAGCCGCTTCCACTCCTCCAGCAGCTGCTTCCGCCGCGCGGGCGCGCCACCCAGCTCGGCGTCCAGCGCCAGACCGCGGGTGAAGTTCACCGTCAGCCAGAACAGCGTCTCCAGGCGCTCGCGGGGCAGGTCGGGCGCGAAGATCCGGATCAGCGTCAGCGTTTCGCGGCCCAGGGCCCGGTCGACCGGCCGGATCGCCGCCCGCAGGGCCGGGTCGGTGCGCGCCGCGATCCACAGTTCGGTCGCGGCGGTGGCGAGTGTGCCGGAATAACCGGCCCACAGCAGGTCGATCGCCGCGGGAATGGCCTCCTCGCCGCTCGGCAGGTCCGTGAACGACTCCGCCAGCGCCGCTGTCCGCCGGCTCGTGAGATGCGCCACAGCGGCTGCCATCAGGTCGGCCTTGTCCGCGAAGTGGTGCTGCGCCGCCCCTTTCGACACCCCCGCCCTGGCGCAGATCTCCTGCATCGACGTGCGGGCGTAGCCGAGCTCGACCAGGCACTCGATGGTCGCGTCGAGCAGGGCGGTCCGGGTCTGCTCCCGGCGCTCGGCCTGTGTGCGGTGCCCCCGCGCGGTCACGTCGCCTCCTTTACCGGCGCTCTCACCGGATGTACATTCCAGTCGGAACTTACATTCCATCCGTAATGTTTTCCACCGCTGGAGGTCACCGATGCCGTTGCCCGCACCGAAGAGTTCCTGGGCGCAGGACCTGGGCGAGTTCCGCGAACTGGCCCGCGCGTTCTGCCAGAAGGAGCTCGTGCCGCACCAGGAGCGGTGGAGCGAGCAGAAGTCCGTCGATCGCGAGCTGTGGACCAAGGCGGGCGAGGTCGGGCTGCTCGCCATCTCGATCCCCGAGGAGTACGGCGGCGGTGGCGGCACCTTCGCGCACGAAGCCGTGCTGTACGAGGAGCAGGCCCGCAGCGGCGACGGCTCCTGGGGCGTGTCCGTGCACAACGGGATCGTGGCGCACTACCTGCTGCACTACGCCACCGAAGAGAAGAAGAAGGAGTGGCTGCCCAAGCTCGCCAGCGGCGAGTGGGTCGGCGCGATCGGCATGACCGAGCCCGGCACCGGCTCCGACCTGCAGGGCATCAAGACCCGCGCGGTGCGCGAGGGCGACGAGTACGTCATCAACGGCGCCAAGACCTTCATCAGCAACGGCGGCATGGCCGACCTGGTGGTGCTGGCCTGCAAGACCGACCCGGACGCCGGCGCGGCCGGGGTGTCGCTGATCGTCGTCGAGACCAACCGCGAGGGCTTCCGCCGTGGCCGCGTGCTCGACAAGGTCGGCCTCAAGGGCCAGGACACCGCCGAGCTGTTCTTCGACGACGTGCGGGTGCCCGCGGCGAACCTGCTCGGCGAGGAGGGCCAGGGCTTCATCCAGATGATGCAGCAGCTCCCGCAGGAGCGGCTGATCATCGCGGTCACCGCGGTGGCGGGCATGGAGGCTGCGATCGACCTCACCATCGAGTACACGAAGGGCCGCACCGCGTTCGGCCGCCCGGTCTACAACTTCCAGAACAGCAAGTTCAAGCTCGCCGACGCCGCCACCGAGGCGGCCGTGGCCCGCGCGTTCCTCGACCAGTGCATCGAGCGGCACCTGAAGGGCGAGCTGGACGTGCAGGGCGCGGCCATGGTCAAGCTGTGGACCACCGAGCGGGCCAACAAGGTCGTCGACGACTGCGTCCAGCTGCACGGCGGGTACGGCTACATGACCGAGTACCCGATCGCGCGCGCGTGGACGGATCTGCGCATCTCCCGCATCTTCGGCGGGACCAGCGAGATCATGCGCGAAGTCATCTCGCGGACGCTCTGATGGCGGGACCACTCGCCGGGCTGAAGGTCGTCGAGCTGGCCGGTCTCGCCCCGGCGCCGTTCGCGGGCACGCTGCTGGCCGACCTCGGCGCCGACGTGGTGCGGGTCGACCGGGCGAAGCCGGGGGCGGACGTCCTCGGCGTGCCCAACGACCCGCTCACCCGCGGCCGCCGGACCATCGGCGTGGACACCAAGAGCGCCGAGGGCGTGGAGGTCGTGCTGCGGCTCGCCGACCGGGCCGACGTGTTCATCGAGGGGTTCCGCCCCGGCGTCGCCGAGCGCATGGGGCTGGGCCCGGAAGACGTGCAGGGGCGAAACCCGCGGATCGTCTACGGCCGGGTCACCGGCTGGGGCCAGGACGGGCCGCTCGCTTCGGCGGCCGGGCACGACATCAACTACCTCAGCGTCGCCGGCGCGCTCGAACCCATCGGGCGCGCCGGGGAACGGCCGGTGCCGCCGCTCAACCTCGTGGGTGACTTCGCCGGCGGCGGGATGCTGCTGGCGTTCGGCATCCTCGCCGCGCTGCACGAGCGGACCTCCTCGGGTCGCGGGCAGGTGGTGGACGCGGCGATGGTCGACGGCGCGGCGCTGCTGATGACGCAGCTGTTCGGGATGCGGTCGGCCGGGATGTGGCCGAACGAGCGGGGCGGCAACGTCCTCGACGGCGGCGCCCCGTTCTACGACACGTACGAGACCGCGGACGGCAAGTACGTCGCGGTCGGGGCCATCGAGATGCGGTTCTGGGGCGACCTGGTGCGGGTGCTCGAACTGGACCCGGCGGAGCTGCCGGTGCACCTGGACTGGAACCAGTGGCCGCGGCTGCGGGAAATCCTGGCGTCGGCGATCGGCAAGTTCACGCGGGACGAGCTGGTCGCACGGGCGGAGGGCACGGACGCGTGCCTGACGCCGGTGCTGAGCCCGTGGGAGGCGGCGGCGCACCCGCACAACGCGGCGCGCGGGACGTTCGTGGAGATCGGCGGCGTGGTCCAGCCCGCCCCGGCGCCGCGGTTCGACCGCACGCCGCCCGCGACGCCCGAGGCGCCCCACGAGAAGGGGGCGGACACCGAGGACGTCCTCGCCGAACTCGGGTACGACGCCGAGCGGGTCGCGGCGCTGCGAGCGGCGGGGGTGGTCGCTTCCTGACGCGGGTTCCACGCGGCCCCACGGCCGCGATTCCTTTCCCCGCAACGGGGTACCGGCAAGGTGGGCGGCGCGCAGGTGATCGCCTCCTGACGCGCGTGCGACAGATCGTTTAGAGTGGTCACAAGTCCCGGCTGGGCACGCAGCGTCACAGCGTCCAGCCATCCGTGTGAAGGGGTGTCGAAAACGTCCCGGTGACGGCAGGATTGCCGTTGATCGGGGGAACCAGGCCCGCGGCGCGCCGCGGGCCCAGTGCAGCGAGGGGAACACGGCCATGTCGGCGAACACCAAGAAGATCGTCATCGTGGCTGTCGTCGCGCTCGTGCTGTTCTTCCTGATCACGCGTCCGACCGAGTCCGCAGAGGTGGTGCGCAGCGCGCTGGGCTGGCTCCGGGACGGCGCCGAAGCCATCGTGACGTTCGTCCGCAGCCTCTTCTCCTGACCCCATTCCGGCCACGGCCGGCACCGCCTCCCGCGGTGCCGGCCGTGGCCGTGCGCGTCTCGCCGTCAGCTACGGAAAGTCACCAATCTCGGCATCTGAGGGGCGCTGTTCGACCATCCGGGTGGATTGGGGTGATTAACGCGCTGGTCGCTGAATTCCTTGCCCGGAACCTCTGGCGCGACGGCCCGAATTCCCCCTACGGTGCTCACATTGCGTGACCAGCCGGTTCTCGCCGGCGAAACGGTCAATCGCTTCGATCATCGCCGTTCGATGGTGGCTTTCAGTGGGGCACGAGGAGGCAGGGATGACCGGAGATCCCGGGGTGGATGCGGTGATTGCCCAGTGGGCGTCCGAGCTCGAGCGCACGCCGGAGGAGATGGAGGCCGACCGGATCGCCTCCGCCTGGCTCGCCGAACTGCCGCAGCAACCACCAGGGATTCCCGGCCAGCGGGCCCGCACCGGCACCCGCACGTGGAAGCCGGTGGAGTCGGCCGACCCGGACTACCTGGACGCGATGCAGGAACGCCTGCCCGAGGTGCCGGTCGACCTGCTGGTCGCCGCGGCCGGCTGGTGGCAGATGGTCGGCGACATCGAAGAGGCCAAGGCCTGGTGGGACGCCGGCATCAGCCCGCTCGACCAGCGCGCGCTGGACTACCGGTCCGCCGGCCTCAGGCCGTCCGACCTGTCCCGCCGTCTCGGCCCGATGACGGTCCTGCAGCACCTGCGCCGCGGCAGCGCCCCGGCCTGGTGCGTCGCCCGCCTCGCCCGCCAGCAGCGCGCCAGCTGACCGTCGAGGTCGCGTAACGTCAGGAAACGCGGCCTCGTTGGTCAGGTGAGGCTTTAGCGCTCGCTTGACACCGGCGCACCTATCGTCGGCGCGCGGGAGCGTGCGGACGTCGGTGGGAGGCAAGGTTCTTGGACACGGAGCAGATCGAGCACGACCCTGCGGACGTGTCCACCGAGGAGGAAGCCGTGGCACAGCCCGCCGGCAGGCGGGCCGCGCCGGCGGTGCTCGGCAGGCTCGCGGTCGTGGTGGTGGTGCTGGCCGCGGCGGTCGGCGGGGTCTGGGCGACCAGCGCGGTCACCCGGCCCGACCGCACCGAGACCACCACCGAGATCCCGGACCTGGACAACGCGGCGGCACAGGTCGCGCCCGGTTCGGCGGCCCCGGTCAACGCGACCGTCGAGGGCACCCCCGCGGCGCAGACCCAGCCGCAGCAGCAACCCCAGCAGCAACAGCAGTCCGGCGGCGGCGACCTGCTTTCCCAGTGGGCGGCCAAGGTCTCCGACGTCACCGGCATCCCGGCCCGCGCGCTCGTCGCCTACGGCAACGCCGAGCTGGAGATGCGGGCCGCGCAGCCGAAGTGCCGGCTGTCCTGGGCCACGCTCGCCGGCATCGGCCGGGTCGAGTCCAACCACGGCCAGTACGGCGGCGCGGTGCTGCAGGCCAACGGGCTGCCGTCGAAGGCGATCATCGGCGTCCCGCTGGACGGGTCGCCCGGCATCAGGGCGATCGGCGACAGCGACGGCGGCCGCTTCGACGGTGACCCGGTGTACGACCGGGCGGTCGGGCCGATGCAGTTCCTGCCCAGCACCTGGGCCCGCTACGGCGGCGGCTACAACCCGCAGCAGATCGACGCCGCCGCGCTCGCCGCGGCCAAGTACCTGTGCGTCGGCGGCCGCGACATGGCCAGCGCGAACGGCTGGTGGGCGGGAATCCTGTCGTACAACAACTCGGTCGACTACGGGCAGAAGGTGTTCGGCCTCGCCGACGCCTACGCCAAGGCCGCCCAGGTCGTCAAGGTCTCCTGACCCGCGGGTGCTAGCGTCGTGGGGTGCCCACGGGTCTGTTCACGCCGCGCCGGATCGCGATCGGCGTCCTGTGCGTCGCCGCGTTCGCGGTCTGCTGCGGGCTGGCCTGGTGGCAGTGGAACCGGTTCGAATCGGCGAGCGGCTCGTTCCAGAACCTCGGTTACGTGCTGCAGTGGCCGCTGTTCGGCGTGTTCCCGGCGTTCATGGTGTGGCGGATCTGGAAGCTGCGCCGCGAGGCGGCCGCGGAGGACGCCGCGCCGGAGGAGTCGCGTGCCGAGTGGGGCCGCAAGCCGGTGAGCGAGGTGCCCGCGCCGCGGGTGCGCCGGGCTCCGGCCGACGACGAGGACCCCGAGCTCGCCGCGTACAACCGCTACCTGGCCGAGCTGCACGCTCGTGACCAGCGCGAGAGCTAGAAAGGCAGACTGCGATGGTGGACACCGACGAACGTGAAGGCGCCCCGGCCGCGAAGGCCGCGCCGGCCCTGCGGGGGCCGCTGCTGCGCTACCGCGTGCTGGCCTACGTCACCGGTGTCGCGCTGCTGCTGCTGACGGCGGCGTTCATCCTGAAGTACGCGTTCGACTCGCCCGGCATGATGAGCTGGGCCGGCGTCAGCCACGGCGTCTTCTACATGGTCTACCTGGTGTTCGCGGTCGACCTGGCGCTCAAGGCGCGGTGGTCGATCAAGGGCACCATCCTGGTGCTGCTCGCGGGCACCATCCCGTTCCTGTCGTTCGTCGCGGAGCGCTCGGTCACGCACCGCGTCCAGGCGGGTCGCAAGCTCTGAGCGAGTAGGGCACGACGGTCGACCCGCGCAGGGTGTCCGCGTCCAGGGTCGCCGGCCGGAAGCCGTCCAGCCGGGCGACCATCTCGCCCACCGGGTCGGCCACCTCGTCGGTCCGGCCGGACAGGAACGCCCACTCGTGCTCGTCCGAGCCGAAGTACACCGGCGTGGCGAAGACCTCCCGGAACCGCGCCCACGCCACCCGCAGCGTGTCGTTGCGCCACAGCGTCGGGCAGCCGCCCTGGCAGCACACCACGCCGCCGGGCGCGAGCAGCTTGGCGCACTGCCGCAGGAAGTCCGCGCCGTAGAGCCGGTTGTGCTGCGCCGCCGGGTCGGTGTTCTCGTCCGGCAGGTCGATCACCACCAGGTCGTACCCGCCCGGCGACGACTCGGCGAACGAGAACCCGTCCTGGTAGTGCACCCGGATCGGTCCGTCGCCACGCTCGGCGGCTGCCAGTTCGTCGAGCGTGTAGCCGTAGGGGAGCAGCTCCGCGCACGTCCGGACCGCGACCCGGTCGATGTCGACGTGGTCGACCTGCTCAGCGCCGAACGCCACCGCCAGCTGGCTCGCCACGCCCTCGCTCGACCCGATGATCAGCACCCGGCGCAGCTCGGCGGCCAGCAGCATCGCGGGCACCATCAGCGCCTCGTGGTAGACGAGCTGGCTCTCCTCGGTGCTCTGCCGCTCGTCGTCGCAGAACAGGGACACGCCCTGCGCGGTGCGGCCGATCAGCAGCCGCTGGAAGCCGGTGTGCTCGTCGAACAGCACCTCGGACACGTCCCACACCCGCGACAACCCGGGGCCGAGGGGCTCAACGATCTGCCGTGACATGCTTCTCCCCGCGCTCGACGACCGACATCTCCACGTCCGCGGCGCCCAGCGCGGCGGACAGCAACCGCACCGCGAGCACCGGGTCCGCCTGGTCCCCGCAGGTGAACACGTCCGCGAACACCGCGCCGATCTCCGGATAGGTGTGCACCGAGGCGTGCGACTCGGCCAGCAGCGCCAGCACCGTCACGCCCTGCGGCTCGAACCGGTGGCCGACCACCTCGCGGACCGTCGCCCCGGCCTCGGTCACCGCGGACCGCAACGCCTCACGCAGGAACGCCGGATCGTCCAGCAGGCCGGGGGCGATGCCCCGCAGCTCGGCGAGGACGTGCCGTCCGGCGAACGCGCCGATCTCACGCGCCATCGGCGAGCACGCCTCCTTCCAGGCAGTAGGTGCGCAGGGGCGGGATCCCGTTGAACGCCACCGACGAGTAGCTCGCCGTGTACGCGCCGGCGTCGAGGATGTCGATCCGGTCACCGGCGCGCAGCGACAGCGGCAGCTCGTACGGGGTCCGTTGGTACAGCACGTCGTCACCGTCGCACGTCGGCCCGGCGAGCACGACGGGACCCCGCTCACCGCCGCGGTCCACCGGTTCCAGCCGGTAGGGGATGGCCTCGTTCTCGGTCTCGGCGAGCCCGTTGTACCGGCCGACGTCGAGGTAGACCCAGCGCCGTCCGAACCGGGTGGCCACCAGCACCACCTCGGTGCGGATCAGCCCGGCCTCGGCGACCACGGCCCGGCCGGGTTCGAGCAGCACCTCCGGCTCGTCCGGGAAGTACGCGGCCACCGCGGACCGGATCGCCCCGGCGTACCCGGCGAGCGACGGCACTGCTTCGCGGTAGGTGATGCCGAACCCGCCGCCGATGTTCAGCCGCCGCGGCCGCACCCCGCGGGCCGCGCAGTCGGCGAAGATCTTCGCGGCCGCGGCGACACCGGCCTCCCACGCACCCGGGTCCGGCTGCTGCGATCCGACGTGGAACGCGATCCCGGCCGCGTCCAGGCCCAGCCGGTCCGCCTCGGCGAGCAGGTCGGCGGCCCGGTCCGGCTCGCAGCCGAACTTCTGCCCGAACGGCGTGGCCGAAGCCGGGCCGTCCACCAGTACCCGCACCGACACCGACGCGCCCGGCGCGTGCTCGGCCAGCGCGGCCAGGTCACCGGGGGCGTCGGTGGTGAAGTCACGCACCCCGCGCGCCCACGCGAACGCGATGTCGGCCGGTTTCTTGATCGTGTTCCCGTAGGACAGCGCCGCCGGCTCCGCGCCGGCCGCCAGGCACGCCTCGATCTCCGCCGGGCTCGCGACGTCGAACCCGCCGCCCGCGCCGAGCACGGCCCGCAGCACCGCGGGCTCGGGGTTGGCCTTGACCGCGTAACGCAGACGCGCGCGCGGGAACTCGCGGACGAACTCCCGCACGCGCTCGGCGACCGTGTCCGTGTCCACGACCAGGCACGGCGTGGCGGGGCCTGCTTCGCTCAGGAACCGCCTGATCCGCTCAACGCTCACCCGTGAAGCGTCTCAGGAGCCGATCCCGGTCAGCGAACGGACCTCCATCTCGGCGTGCTTGCGCGGGTCGGCCTTGTCCTTGGCCAGGATCGTGCCGAGGAAGCCGCACAGGAACGAGAACGGGATCGACACCAGGCCCGGGTTCTTCAGCGGGAACCAGTGGAAGTCCACGCCCTTGATGATCGAGTCCGGCGAACCGGACACCACCGGCGAGAAGATCACCAGCACCAGGCACGCGCCGAGGCCGCCGTAGATGGCCCACAGCGTGCCGGTGGTGTTGAACCGCTTCCAGAACAGGGAGTACAGCAGCGTCGACAGGTTCGCCGAGGCCGCGACCGCGAACGCCAGCGCGACCAGGAACGCGATGTTCTGCCCGTTGGCGAGGATGCCGCCGATGATCGCCAGCACCCCGATCCCGATCGCGGTGAAACGCGCCACCCGCACCTCGTCGACCGGGTCGGCGTGGCCGCGCTTGAAGATGTTGGCGTACACGTCGTGGGCGAAGGACGCCGACGCGGTCAGCGTCAGGCCGGCCACCACCGCCAGGATCGTGGCGAACGCGACCGCCGCGATGATGCCCAGCAGCAGCGTGCCGCCGATGTGCAGCGCCAGCAGCGGCGCCGCGGAGTTCTCGCCACCGGGCGCGGCCTTGATCTGGTCGGTGCCGACCAGCGCGGCCGCGCCGAAGCCGATGACCAGGGTGCACAGGTAGAACACGAACATGCAGGCGGTGGCCCACACGACCGAGCGGCGCGCTTCGTGCGAGTTCGGCACCGTGTAGAAGCGCATCAGCACGTGCGGCAGCGCGGCCGCGCCCAGGATCAGCGCGACGGCCAGCGACACGAAGTCCAGCTTCGTGGTGCCGTTCGCGCCGTACTGGCCGCCCGGCTCGAGCAGCTTCCCGCCCATCGGGCTGTGGTAGGCCGCCTGCGAGAGCAGGTTCGACAGGCTGAAGCCGAACTTGCCGAACAGGAACACGGTCATCAGCACCGCGGACAGGATCAGGATGGTGGCCTTGATGATCTGGACGTACGTCGTGCCCTTCATGCCGCCGACCAGCACGTACAGCACCATGACGATGCCGACCACGGCGATGATCAGGGCCTGGCCGAGCCCGCCGTGGATGTTCAGCAGCAGCGCGATCAGACCGCCGGCGCCCGCCATCTGGGCCAGCATGTAGAACAGCGAGATGACCAGCGTCGACGTCGCGGCGGCGGCGCGCACCGGGCGCTGCTTCATCCGGAAGCTCAGCACGTCGCCCATGGTGAAGCGGCCGGTGTTGCGCAGCAGCTCCGCGATGAGCAGCAGGTCGACCAGCCAGGCGACCAGGAAGCCGATCGAGTAGAGGAACCCGTCGTAGCCGTGCACGGCGATCGCGCCCGCGATGCCGAGGAACGACGCGGCCGACAGGAAGTCACCGGACAACGCGATGCCGTTCTGCCGCCCGGTGAACGCGCTGCCCGCGGCGTAGTAGTCGGAGCGCGAGGAGTTCCGGCTGCTCACGCGGTACACGACGAACAGCGTGATGGCGACGAAGAGCGCGAAGACGGCGATGTTCACGACCGGGTTGCTGGCCGCGGTCGCACCGCCTGCGGCGAGAAGGTGGTTCATCGGGGTCACTGCACTCCTGCCTGGCGGCGGACCTCGTCCACCTCGGGGTCGATCCGGCGCCGCGCGAACCGCAGGTAGGCGGCCGTGATCGCGGCGGTCGAGACGAACTGGAGGATCCCGAGGACGATCCCGACGTTGACCTCGCCGAACACCTTGATGCTCATGAAGTCGTGCGCGTACGCGGCGAGCAGCACGTAGAGGAGGTACCAGAGCACGAACGCCAGGCTCATCGGGAACACGAAGCGGCGGAACCGGCTGCGCAGCGCGGTGAACTCCTCGCTGCGCTGGATCGCGACGAAGTCCGGGCCCGTCCGGCGGCGCGGGCCGGGCGGCTCGGGAGTGGTCGGGCTGCTGCTGCCGAACAGCGGCCGCATCTGTCCCGTGTCCTCCACGGGGTTGCGCGCAGCGGTGCGGGCGACGTTCTGCATCTCTGCCTCCCGGCGAGCGAGCGAAGTCGGCGAAAATCCTTCGGGAGCGCACATGCTAGCCACGGCGACCTGCGCCTCCGACAGCGGAGGACCTCTTCAGAGTGAAGCGGGTCTGCGCCACCCGGACGGGTTAATCCGCTGATCGGGCGAAAGGCGGGCGGGATTCCGCCGAAGCACGTAACCGGCTGTGAAGTGGCGCGGGGTGCCGTCCCTGGAAGGGGTGAGGGGCGTCAAGACGCGCAACACCGCGGCGGTGGTGGGAAAACGCTGGCCAACGGCGGTGACCGGGCAGAAATCCACGTCACAGCGAAAGCCACAAGATCGGGCGGTATTAGGCCGCGCCGCCACAGCGCGTTCGCACGGTCGGTGCGGATTTTCCGATTCATCCCAGTAAACTCTGGGCTAAGTGGGTGACAGGTCCACGGTGTGGGGGTGCCCTGCCGTAACCACGCACCCCGCTTGTGCTGCCCTGACAAGGCATTTCGCGTAAACCCCTTGTCACCAGCGGTATTTCCGCAGGTCAGCACCCCCGGATTCGGCGGGCTTCGGCTGAGCCCGTTTGGTGTACGCTTCCGGGGCCACGCTGACTCGCTGTGACCGAGCGTAAACCGGTGTTGTGCGCGGCATCGTGCACACCGCATGATGCACCGGCAACGGCGCCGGGCCGGTCCGGCGGGACGGCGGGCGGCCGGGACAGCGCCGTCGGCTGGGGCTGCAGGAGAAGCGACGAAGTTCCACCCGTGATGAGGAGAGCCATGCGGTTGAGGCCACGCGGTGCCGTCGCCGTGCGCTCCGGCACGGGTCCGGCCCACCACGCACAGCAGACGCCGGACAGGGAGTCACCTTCGTGACCGTTGCAGGACAGGGCCAAGTGCCTGTGGGACAGCTCCTCGGCCAGCAACCGAAGGAGCCGTCGAAGTGGGCCACGCTCACGCGCTGGCGGGACTGGCGGCTCTCCGCCAAGCTCGCCGCCGTGTCGCTGGTGCCCATCGTGGTCGCCCTGGTGCTGGGCGGGATCACGATCGGCAACCAGGTCGAACGCTCCGGCAACTACGAGCGGATGAACCGGCTGGTCGAGCTCAACGGCACGGTCCGCACGCTCGTCGACGCGCTGCAGCAGGAGCGCACCGAGACCGCGGCGCTGCTCACGCAGGGCACGGTCGGCAGCTCCCCGCAGCTGGACGCCGCCCGCAGGCTGGTGGACGAGGCGACCGGGCCGGTCAGCAGCGCCACCGGGCACGCCGCCGACGCCGACGACGGTGTCCGCGCGCCCGGCGAAGCCGCGCAGGCCGCCGTCGGACGGCTCCCCGAGGTTCGCCGCCAGGTCGCGGAGGGCCGCCTCGACGCGGTGCAGGCGCTGGCCGCCTACAGCGAGATGACCGAGTCGCTGATCGGGCTGGACACCGCGCTGGTCGCCGGCATCGGCGACGACGCCATCGGCGGCACGCCGAGCGCGTTGCACGACGTGCTGGTGGTGAAGGAGGAGGCGTCCACCGCGCAGTCGCTGCTCGGCTACGGCATCGCGCGCGGCAACCTCACCCCGAGCCAGCTCAACGACCTGCGCACGGCGGAGCTGCGGCTGACCGACCGGCTCGCCGACTTCCGGGCCGCGGCCAGCTCCGCCCAGGAGGCCCAGTTCGACCGCTCCGTGATGGGGCAGGACTTCAACACCCGCAGCCGCCTGGTGAACGGCGTGCTCGCGGCGGAGGGCGCGTCGGTGCCCAGCGCGCTGCGCGGCATCTCGGCCCAGCAGTGGACCGCTGTGTCGGCGTCGGTGATCGCCGCGTTGAACACCGTGAGCGACAGCCTGGGCGACGAGCTCACGACCACCTCCGCGGACCTCGCGGACAGCGCGGGCACCGACGCGGGTCTGCTCGCGGTGCTGCTGTTCCTCGCGCTCGTGGTCACCGCCGCGGTCGTCATCCTCATCACCCGCCAGCTGCTGCAGTCGCTGCGGATGCTGCGCGCGGGCGCACTGGACGTCGCCGACCGGCAGCTGCCCGCCGCGGTGCAGAACATCCAGGAAGGCCGCGAGCAGAGCACCGACGTGCAGCCGTTGTCGGTCGGCACCACCGACGAGATCGGCGAGGTGGCCAAGGCCTTCGACGCGGTGCACAGCCAGGCGCTGCGCCTCGCGGTCGAGCAGGCCAACATGCGCACCGGCTACAGCAGCGTGTTCGTCAACCTCTCGCGCCGCAGCCAGAGCCTCGTGCAGCGGCAGCTGCAGCTGATCGAGCGGCTGGAGCGGGACGAGGAGGACGCCGACCAGCTGGCGACCCTGTTCCAGCTCGACCACCTCGCGACCCGCATGCGGCGCAACAACGAGAACCTGATGGTGCTCTCCGGCGCCGAGCCGGGCCGCCGCTCCGGCCAGCCGGTCACCACCTCCGACGTGCTGCGCGCCGCGGTGTCGGAGATCGAGCAGTACCAGCGCGTCGTCGTGCAGACGCCGCCGGAGGCCCGCATCGTGGGCTTCGCGGCGAGCGACCTGATGCGCCTGGTCGCGGAGCTGCTGGACAACGCGACCGCGTTCTCCGCGCCGGAGACCCAGGTGACGGTGACGACCCGCGCCGCCGACCACGGCGGCCTGGTCATCGACATCATCGACCAGGGCATCGGCATGAACGAGGCCGAGGTCGCCGAGGCCAACGCCCGGCTGACCGAGGCCGGCACGGTCGACCTCGCGACCTCGCGCCGCATGGGCCTGTTCGTGGTCGGCCGCCTCGCCGGGCGTCACGACATCGGCGTGGTCCTGCACGGCGGCAAGGACATCGTGGGTGTGCGGGCCACCGTCACGGTGCCCGCGGACCTGGTGATGGACCTGCCCGCGCCTGCCCCGGCCCGGCCGGACCCGTCGACCGCGCTGCCGCGGCGGCGCACGGTCAACGGCGCCGGGCGGCCGGAGGCGCTGGCGAACTTCGGCCAGACGCCGGGTGACGGGGCCAGCAGCCCGTCCTGGACGCAGAACGGGCACTCCGGTGTGCTGCCGCCGCGGCCGCCGTCGGACCTGGAGATCTCGGGTACCGCGTTGTTCACGCCGATTCCGGCGGAGGGGGAGGAGCCTGCGGCGCCGCCCGCACCCGCGCCCGCCCCGGCCGCCGAGGCGCCCGCCGAGCCGGAGCCGGAGCCCGCGCCGGGTGAGCTGCCCAGCGGCAAGGCGTTGTTCACGGCGAACAGCAGCCCGCTGTCGGAGTGGTGGAGCTCGGCGGCGAACGAGCCGAAGCCCGCGACGCCGCCGCCGTCGCGCCGCGAGACGACGCCGATCTTCGACGAGACCCTGTCGGCCTGGTTCCGCAGCGACGACCCGCCCGCCGCCTCCTCGAAGACGGCCGAGTCCACTTCGGACAAGGCGGGCGCTTCGGGCGACAAGGCGGCCAGCGGCTGGGACTTCGCGGTCGACGAGAACTGGCGCGCGGTCCAGGCGGCGTCCCAGGTGGAGCCGAAGACCTTCACCGATGCGGGCCTGCCGAAGCGCCGCCGTGGCGAGCAGTTGCTGCCCGGCAGCGCCGCGGCGGAGACCCCGGCGCCGAACCCGCAGCGCGAGATCCCGGTCCGCGACCCGGCGGACGTGCGGGGCAGGCTGAGCAGCTTCCAGCGCGGCGTGAACAGGGCCCGCCACGCGAAGCGCGACCAGCCCGAAGGCGCTGGGGTGCCGGAAAGCGCTGCCAGCGCGCAGAGCACCGCACCGACTACCGGGAGCGAGGCCTCGTCGGGGGCCGAGGCGTCGCCGGGTGGGCTGCCGCGCCGGCAGCCGCGCCCGGGGGCGGCTGCCCCGGATGCGGCGAAGGACCCGCGCCCCGGCGCTGCTGCTCCGGATTCGGCGGCGGAGCGGAAGCCGCGCCCGTCGGCGGAGGCTCCCCAGCTGGACAGCGGCCTGCCCCAGCGCCGCCCGAAGCCCGGCGCCGCGGACAGCGCCCAGCCCGCGGCCGCCACGCCGGAGACCGGCCTGCCCCGCCGCGAGCCGAAGGCTGCGGAGCCCACGGACGCGGGCCTGCCTCAGCGGGAGTCGAAGGCGGCCGGTTCGACGGAGGCCGGCTTGCCGCGCCGCGAGTCGAAGGCGGCCGGGCCGACGGACGCCGGCCTGCCCCAGCGGGAGCCGAAGGCCGCCGGCGGCTCGGCCACGGAAGGCACGAAGCCCAGCCAGCCCGAAACAGCGGACAACGGCCTGCCGCGCCGCCAGCCGAAGGCCGCGGAGCCGCAGTCGGCCGGCGACTCGCCCCAGCGCGAGCCGAAGCCCGCGGGTTCGACCGAGGCTGGCCTGCCCCAGCGCGAGCCGAAGGCGGCGGGTTCGACGGAGGCTGGCCTGCCCCAGCGCGAGCCGAAGGCGGCGGGAGCGACCGACAGCGGCTTGCCGCGGCGCCAGCCGAAGGAAGCCTCGCAGGCCTCGGAGACCGAGCGCGCTCAGTCGAAGGAGCCCGCAGCCCAGGCCGAGTCCCAGCCGAAGACTGCGGAAGGGACCGAGCCGGGCCTGCCCCAGCGGCAGCCCAAGGACGCCGGCTCCCGCAGCGAGGCGCAGCCGGCAAGCGGCCTGCCGCAGCGGCAGCCCAAGCCGTCCGACAGTGGCCTTCCGCAGCGGCAGCCCAAGGACGAGGCCCCCTCGCGGGGCGAGGCGCAGCCGGGAAGCGGCCTGCCGCAGCGGCAGCCCAAGCCCGCCGAAACCGGCCTCCCGCAGCGGCAGCCGGCTTCGGCTCAAGCGGAAACCGGCACTGGTCTGCCGCAGCGGCAGCCCAAGTCCGCCGACACTGGCCTGCCCCAGCGGCAGCCCCGCACGGACAGTGGCACCGGGCTCTTCCAGAGCGAGGGCACGGGCCTCTTCCAGCGGCCCGGCGGCACCGGCGAGAGCACCGGCCTCTTCCAGCGGCCGGGATCCGCGCCGGACACCCCGGCCGAGCCGCAGCCGCAAAGCCAGCAGCCGCACAGCCGGCAGCCACAGGGCCAGCAGGCGCAGGGCCAGCAGGCGCAAAGCGGCGACGCCGTGGCGGGCGGGGACGGCGCCTGGTCGTTCGCGTCGGACGAGAGCTGGGCCGCGGTGCAGACCGTCTCCTCGTCGCCGCCCTCGAACTTCACCGCGGCCGGGCTGCCCAAGCGGCGCCGCGGTGAGCAGTTGCTGCCCGGCAGCGCACTGGCCCCGGGGGCCCCCGCCCCGGCGCCGCGGACACGTCGTGACCCGCAGGATGTGCGTGGCAGGCTGAGCAGTTTCCAGCAAGGTGTTCAGCGTGGAAGGCACCGGACCGCTCAGTCCGCCGACCCCGATCAAGGAACCATGGAGGGTGAATGACCACGCCGCAGCCACAGAACCAGTTCGGATGGCTGGTCAATGATTTCGCCGAGCGTGTGCCTGGCGTGGCGCACGCGGTGGTCGTTTCGGCCGACGGCCTGCTGCTGACCGCTTCGAACCGGTTGCCGCTCGACCGCGCCGACCAGCTCGCCGCGGTGGCCTCCGGGCTCGTCAGCCTGACCCAGGGCGCGGCGCGGTGCTTCGAAGCCGGTGCGGTCAACGAGACCGTCGTGGAGATGGAGCTCGGGATCATGATCCTGATGTCCATCAGCGACGGCTCCTGCCTGGCGGTCCTGGCCGCCCCGAACTGCGACATCGGCCAGGTCGCCTACGAGATGACCATGCTGGTCGACCGGGTGGGCCAGATCCTCACCCCCGAACTGCGGGCTCAGCTGCAGGGGGCCGCGGGTCCCCTGATCGGTGAACCGGTGGGATGATGCCGACATGACAACGGGATCCGAGAGTGGCTCCCCGACGTCCGGCGGTGAACCGGAGCCGACGTTCGCCGACGTGATGAACAGCTTCAGCCTGGACTCCGGGCGCGGCCGCCGGAAGCGCAAGAAGCAGCGCGACCAGCAGCCCGGGAACGACACGGCCGAAGCCCCCGAAACACCACAGGCCGAGCAGGCGCCCCCCGCGCCACCGCCGACGCCACAGCCGCAGCCGGCACCCGCTCCGCCGCCCCAGCCGGAGCCCCCGGCCCGGCCGGCGAGCCTGTTCGACCCCTCGCCGGGCAGCGGGTTCTTCGAACCCGTGCAGCCCGCCCAGCCGTCGCGGCCCGTGCCGTTCCGGCGCGAGGAGCCCGAGATCCACCCCGCCGAGGAGACCGCCGTGGTGCGCCCGTACGCGCTCACCGGCGGCCGCACCAAGGCCCGGGTCGCCCTGGAACTGGAGACGCTGATCTCCGTCCAGGACGCCGTCCTCGCCCGGCTCGACGCCGGAGCGCTGACGGTGCAGTTCGAGCACCGCTCGATCATGGAAGAATGTCGGACACCGCGGTCGGTTGCGGAGATCGCAGCGCTGCTGCGGGTCCCGATCGGCGTGGCCAGAGTCCTCATCAGCGATGCCGCCGATGCCGGGCTGGTCACCGTGCACCGCACTATGTCGACCAACGACGACGCCGAGGCGCATCTCATGTTGATGGAAAGGGTGTTGAGTGGACTCCGTCGGCTTTAAGGCACCGCGGCAGACCGCGCCGCAGACCATGACCTCGGCCAAGATCGTGGTGGCCGGTGGCTTCGGTGCCGGCAAGACCACCTTCGTCGGCTCGGTCTCGGAGATCGTGCCGCTCACCACCGAGGCCATGATGACCGACGCGAGCCGCGGCATCGACAACCTCGACCAGACACCCAACAAGGCCACCACCACCGTGGCCATGGACTTCGGCCGCGTGTCCCTGGACAGCGACCTGATCCTGTACCTGTTCGGGACGCCGGGTCAGCAGCGGTTCTGGTTCATGTGGGACGACCTGGTGAAGGGCGCGATCGGCGCCGTGGTGCTCGCGGACACGCGGCGGCTGGCGGACTCGTTCGCGCCCGTCGACTTCTTCGAGGACCGCAGGCTGCCCTACATCATCGGCGTCAACACCTTCGACGGTCAGCTCCACCACGAGCTGAGCGACGTGCGCGAGGCCCTGGCGATCGACGAGAGCATCCCGATCGTGCGTTGCGACGCCCGCGACCGCGAGTCGACCAAGCAGACGCTGATCACGCTGGTCGAGTACGCGATGCGGCAGTGGATCGCGATGCGCGCCGCCGGCACGCGCTGACGCCGGCGCGGTAGCCAGGGGAAGTGCCGGGGCGGGGGCCCGGCACCCGTCCGGTCGACGCTGCCTTCGTGCTGCCCGCCTACTGAATCGTTACGGTCCCGCGGTGGATGTCGCCGCGGTCACGCTTGGGTTTGCGATAGTAGGAAGTCCAAGTATTTTTGAGGCATGAACGCCTCCCTTCACCGGCCCGTGCACCCGGTGCGGTTCGTCACCGCCTCGAGTCTGTTCGACGGGCACGACGCTTCGATCAACATCATGCGGCGCATCCTGCAGTCGCAGGGTGCGGAGGTCATCCACCTCGGCCACAACCGGTCGGTGGACGAGGTCGTCACGGCCGCGATCAGCGAGGACGCCCACGGCATCGCGATCAGCGCCTACCAGGGCGGCCACGTGGAGTACTTCAGCTACCTCGTCGAGCTGCTGAACGAGCGCGGCGCCGGGCACATCAAGGTGTACGGCGGCGGTGGCGGCGTCATCGTGCGCGAGGAGATCGAGCTGCTGCACTCCCGCGGGGTCGCGCGCATCTTCTCCCCGGACGACGGCCTCCAGCTGGGCCTGCCGGGCATGGTCAACCTGATGATCAAGGAGTGCGACTACGACCTGGCGGAGGTGCCCGCCGGGTCGGACGACGACCTGCTGGCCGGTGACGTGCCGTCGCTCGCGCGGTTCATCACGCAGCTGCAGGCCGGCAGCGTCGCCGAGGACCGGCTGGTCCGCGTCACGGAGGCGGCGCGCGCCCGGACGGTCCCGGTTCTGGGCATCACCGGCACCGGCGGCTCGGGCAAGTCGTCGCTGACCGACGAGCTGCTCCGGCGCTTCCGGCTGGACCAGGAGGACAAGCTGCGCATCGCGGTGCTGGCGGTCGACCCGACCCGGCGCCGCGGCGGCGGTGCGTTGCTGGGCGACCGGATCCGGATGAACGGCCTGGACGGCTCGCAGGTCTACTTCCGCTCGCTGGCGACCCGTCAGGCAGGTGGGGAGGTGCCGGAGGGCCTGGACGAGGCCGTGCTGGCGTGCAAGGCCGCGGGCTACGACCTGGTGATCGTCGAGACGCCCGGCATCGGGCAGGGTGACGCCGGCATCGTGGACCACGTCGACTACTCGCTGTACGTGATGACGCCGGAGTTCGGCGCCGCGTCGCAGCTGGAGAAGATCGACATGCTCGACTTCGCCGACGTGGTGGCGATCAACAAGTTCGAGCGCCGCGGCGCCGAGGACGCGCGCCGCGACGTGGCGCGTCAGATGGTGCGCAACCGGGAGGCGTTCGGCGTCGCTCCCGAGGACATGCCGGTGTTCGGCACCAGCGCCGCGCGCTTCAACGACGACGGCGTGACCGCGCTGTACCAGTACCTGCGCGACGCGCTGGCCGAGCGTGGCCTGTCGGTGTCGGCCGGTCAGCTGCCGAAGGTGGAGACCAAGGTGTCCACCGGGGCGACGGTGATCATCCCGGCGGCGAAGGAGCGCTACCTCGCCGACATCGCCGCCACCGTGCGCGGCTACCACGAGAAGACCCGGGACCAGGTCGCCGCCGTGCGCAAGGTCGACCAGCTGCGGGCCGCGAAGGAGGCGCTGGCCGCCGACGGCGCGGACACCGGCCCGATCGAGGCGCTGCTGGCCAAGGCGGAGTCCGAAGTGGACCCCTCGGTGGCCGGGCTGCTGGAGCGCTGGGAGGAGCTGTCCGAGTCCTACCGGCAGGAGGAGCTGGTCGTCCGCATCCGGGACAAGGAGCTGCGCACCCAGCTGTGGCGGGAAACCCTGTCCGGCAACCGGATCCCGCGCGTGGCGCTGCCGCGCTACACCGACCGCGGCGAGCTGCTGTCGTTCCTGCGCCGCGAGCACCTGCCCGGGTACTTCCCGTACACCGCGGGTGTCTTCCCGTTCAAGCGGGAGGGCGAGGACCCGGCGCGCATGTTCGCCGGCGAGGGCGACGCGTTCCGCACCAACCGCCGCTTCAAGTACCTCTCGGCCGACTCCGAGGCCAAGCGCCTGTCCACGGCGTTCGACTCGGTGACGCTGTACGGGCACGACCCGGACACGCGACCGGACATCTACGGCAAGATCGGCACCTCCGGCGTGTCCATCGCGACGCTGGACGACATGAAGGCGCTCTACGACGGCTTCGACCTGACCGCGCCGAACACGTCGGTGTCGATGACCATCAACGGTCCCGCGCCGACGATCCTGGCGTTCTTCCTGAACACCGCGATCGACCAGCGGATGGACGCCTTCCGCGCCGAGCACGGGCGCGAGCCGACGCCGTCGGAGGCCGAGGACCTGCGCGAGTGGACGCTGCGCCAGGTGCGCGGCACGGTGCAGGCCGACATCCTCAAGGAGGACCAGGGCCAGAACACCTGCATCTTCTCCACCGAGTTCAGCCTGCGCATGATGGCCGACATCCAGGAGTGGTTCATCGAGCACGGGGTGCGCAACTTCTACTCGGTGTCGATCTCCGGCTACCACATCGCCGAGGCCGGGGCGAACCCGATCTCGCAGCTGGCGTTCACGCTGGCCAACGGGTTCACCTACGTCGAGTCCTACCTTGCCCGCGGAATGCACATCGACGACTTCGCGCCGAACCTGTCGTTCTTCTTCTCCAACGGCATGGACGCCGAGTACTCGGTGCTCGGCCGGGTCGCGCGCCGCATCTGGGCGGTCGCGATGAAGGAGCGCTACGGCGCCAACGAGCGCTCGCAGAAGCTCAAGTACCACGTGCAGACCTCCGGCCGGTCGCTGCACGCGCAGGAGATGAGCTTCAACGACATCCGCACCACCCTGCAGGCGCTGTGCGCGCTGTACGACAACGCGAACTCGTTGCACACCAACGCCTACGACGAGGCGATCACCACCCCGACCGAGAACTCGGTGCGCCGTGCGATGGCCATCCAGATGATCATCAACAAGGAGTGGGGCCTGTCGAAGAACGAGAACCCGTTGCAGGGCTCGTTCATCATCGACGAGCTGACCGACCTGGTCGAGGAGGCCGTGCTCACCGAGTTCGACCGGATTGCCGAGCGCGGCGGCGTGCTGGGCGCGATGGAGACCGGCTACCAGCGCGGCCGCATCCAGGACGAGTCGATGTTGTACGAGCGGCTCAAGCACGAGGGCACGCTGCCGATCGTCGGGGTGAACACGTTCCGCAACCCCCATCCGGAGGAGGACGAGGTCGAGGTCGAGCTGGCGCGCGCGACGGAGGAGGAGAAGCAGTCGCAGCTGACGCGGCTGGCCGACTTCCAGCAGCGGCACAGCCACGACGCCGAGCAGGCCCTCAAGGCGCTCCGCGAAGCCGCCACCCGCGGCGAGAACCTGTTCGGGGTGCTGATGGACGCCGCGCGGGTGTGCTCGCTCGGCCAGATCACGGAGGCGTTCTTCGAGGTCGGCGGCCAGTACCGGCGCAACATCTAGTCAGCTGGGCAGAACTCCCCGCCGCGGTGCCCCCGCGGCGGGGAATTTTTTCATGCCTTGACAACCCCACTCGAAACCACATATAACCAAACAAAGCAACACGGCGACGGCAAGGAAGCCACATGTACGCAGAGGAGCGTCAGCAGCAGATCGTCGAGCGGGCCCGCAGCCTGGGCCGCGTCGACGTGTCGTGGCTCGCCGCGAACTTCGCGGTCACCACGGAGACCGTGCGGCGTGATCTGACGGTGCTGGAGCGCCAGGGGGTGCTGCGCCGGGTGCACGGCGGGGCCATCCCGGTCGAGCGGCTCGGGTTCGAGCCCGGCCTGGCCGACCGCGACGCGGTGATGACGGCCGAGAAGGAGCGCATCGCCAAGGCCGCTCTCGCCGAGGTGCCCGAGGAGGGCGCGATCCTGCTCGACGCGGGCACCACCACGGCCCGGCTCGCCGAGATCCTGCCTGCCGACCGGGAGCTGACGGTGGTGACCAACGCCGTGTCGGTCGTCCCGCAGCTGGCCCTCCGCCCGCAGCTCACCGTGCTGTTGCTGGGCGGCCGGGTCCGCGGCCGCACGCTCGCCGCGGTGGAGGACTGGACGCTGCGCGCGCTCGCCGACACCTTCGTCGACGTCGCGTTCGTCGGCACCAACGGCATCTCCGCCGAGCGCGGGCTCACCACGCCCGACATCGGGGAGGCGGCGGTCAAGCGGGCGATGATCCGCGCCGCCCGCCGCACGGTCGTGCTCGCCGACCACACCAAGGTCGGCAACGACTGCCTCGCCCGCTTCGGCGAGCTGTCCGAAGTGGACAAGTTCGTGACCGACACCGGGCTGGACGACGGCCTTGCGGAGGAGCTGCGCGCGGCGGGGCCGGAGGTGGTGCTGGCGTGATCGTCACCGTGATTCCCAGCCCCGACCTCGAGCACGCAGTCGACGCGGATGCGCTGCGGCGCGGGGAAGTCCTGCGCGCCGCTCCGGCCGGCCTCGGGATGGTGGCGGCGTGATCGTCACCGTCACCCCCAACCCCAGCCTCGACCACACCGTCGAGGTGGATGCCCTGCGGCGCGGGGAAGTCCTGCGCGCCGGACCGTCCAGGTTGGACCCCGGCGGCAAGGGCGTCAACGTCGCGCGGGCGCTGGCCGCGCACGGCCGCAAGACCGCCGTCGGGATGGATTCCCCCTGGCGGGCTGAAGTCCTGCGCGCCGCTCCGTCCCGCCGTCTCGCCGGGTCAGTGGAGGAGTTGCGCCCGGCCGGCCTCGGGATGGTGGCGGCGTGATCGTCACTGTCACCCCCAATCCCAGCCTCGACCACACCGTCGAGGTGGATGCCCTGCGGCGCGGGGAAGTCCTGCGCGCCGGACCGTCCAGGTTGGATCCCGGCGGCAAGGGCGTCAACGTCGCGCGGGCGCTGGCCGCGCACGGGCGCAAGACCGCGGCTGTGCTGTTCGCCGGCGGCGCCGACGGTCGGCGGCTCACCGAACTGCTCGACGAGCAGGGTGTCGCGGTCCGGCAGGTGCCCATCGGCGGCGACACCCGCACGAACATCACCCTCGCCGAGCCGGACGGCGTGGTCACCAAGCTCAACCTGCCCGGCCCGCTGTGCTCCGACGGTGACGCGGAAGCGTTGCTGCACGCGGCCCTCGGCGCGTGCGAGGACGGCACGGTCTGGCTCGCCGGTTGCGGCAGCCTGCCGCCGGGCGCGCCGCGGGACACCTACGCCCGGTTGGTCCGGCGCGGTCACGAGGCCGGGTTGCGCGTCGCGGTCGACTCGTCCGGCTCGGCGCTCGACCGGTCCCTCGCCGAGGGGCCGGACCTGGTCAAACCCAACCGGGAGGAGCTGGCCGCGTGCGCCGGGATGCCGGTGCGCACGCTCGGCGACGCCGTCGTGGCGGCCGGGGTGCTGCGGTCGCGCGGCGCCCGGACCGTCCTGGCCAGCCTCGGGCCCGACGGCGCGGTGCTCGTCGACGACGGTGCCGCCCTGCACGGGGAGGCGCCCGTGCCGGTCGCGCGCAGCACCGTCGGCGCCGGTGACGCGCTGCTCGCGGGGTTCCTCGCCGCGGGCGGCGCCGGCCGGGACGCCCTCGCCAGGGCACTGGCCTGGGGCGCCGCCGCCGCGGCGCTGCCCGGCAGCCGGATGCCCGCACCCGCCGATGTCGCCCGCATCGGCGTCACGATCCACCCTTCGGTCGACGCCGACCGAGAACTCAAGGAGTGATACCGATGGCCGAACTCATCACCGCCGATCTGGTCGACCTCGACGTCCCCGGCGCCGACCGCGCCGAGGTCACCGCCGGGCTCGCGCGACGGCTCGTCGCCGCGGGCCGGGTCACCGACCTGGACGGCTTCCTCGCCGACATCCGCAAGCGCGAGGAGCAGATGCCGACCGGCATCGAAGGCGGCATCGGCATCCCGCACGCCCGCTCGGCGTTCGTCACCGAACCGACGCTGGCCTTCGGCCGGTCCGCCGCCGGCGTCGACTTCGGCGCCTCCGACGGCCCGGCCCGCCTGATCTTCCTCATCGCCGCGCCCGAAGGCGGCGGCGAGGAGCACATGACCATCCTCGCCCAGCTCGCCCGGCGCCTCGTGCACCAGTCGTTCCGCCAGTCGCTGCTCGACGCGCCCGACGCGGACGCCGTCGTCCAGCTCGTCCGCCAGGAGGTGCTCGGACGATGAAGTTCGTGGCAGTCACGTCGTGCCCGACCGGGATCGCGCACACCTACATGGCCGCCGAGGCCCTGGAGCAGGCCGCGAAGGCCGCCGGGCACGAGATGCTCGTCGAAACCCAGGGCGCGGCCGGGTCCGCGCCGCTCGACCCCGCCCGGATCGCCGAGGCCGACGCCGTGGTCTTCGCCGCCGACGTCGACGTCCGGGACCGGGAACGGTTCGCCGGCAAGCCCACGGTCACGGCCGGGGTCAAGGCCGCCATCAACGACGGGGCCGGCTTGATCGCGCAGGCCGTCAAGGCCGCCGAGGAGGGCACGGCCCCAGCCGCGCCGTCCGCGCCCGAGCTGGCGTCCAAGGTGGACGCTTCCGCGGGGTTCGGCACCCGGTTGCGCCAGTGGCTGATGACCGGCGTGTCCTACATGATCCCCTTCGTCGCCGCGGGCGGGATCCTCATCGCACTGTCGTTCCTGATCGGCGGCCCGGAGGTCGCGGCCAAGGTCGGCGGCGGCGACTTCCAGGGCGTCACCTACCCGGGCATCGAGAACGTGTCCGACCTGATGAGCCAGGCCGGGATCGCCGGGGTGCTGTTCAAGATCGGGTCGCTGGCGTTCGAGATGCTCGTGCCGATCCTGTCCGGGTTCATCGCGTTCGGCATGGCCGACCGGCCGGGCATCGCGCCCGGCATCGTGGGCGGCCTGCTCGCCACCGCGACCGGCGCCGGGTTCCTCGGCGGTCTCGTGTCCGGTCTGCTGGCCGGCGCGGTCACGCTGGGCCTGAAGAAGCTGAAGGTGCCGCGCGGGGTGGCCGGGGTGATGCCCGTCGTGGTGATCCCGCTGGTGTCCACGCTGGTCGTCGGGTTCCTCATGGTCGTCGTGGTGGGCGAGCCGATCGCGGCCGCGCAGACCGGCCTGAGCGACTGGCTGTCCGGCCTGTCCGGCGGCAGCGCGTGGGTGCTCGGCGCCCTGCTCGGGCTGATGATGGCCTTCGACATGGGCGGCCCGGTGAACAAGGTGGCCTACACCTTCGGCCTGGCCGCGCTCGCCAGCGGCAACTACGTGATCATGGCCGCGGTGATGGCGGCAGGCATGACGCCGCCGCTGGGGCTGGCGCTGGCCACCCTGGTGCGCCGCAACCGGTTCACCCCGGCGGAGCGGCAGGCGGGCCAGGCCGGCTGGCTGCTCGGGCTGTCGTTCATCACCGAGGGCGCGATCCCGTTCGCCGCGGGCGACCCGTTCCGGATCATCCCGTCGCTGATGCTCGGCAGCGCCACCACCGGCGCGCTGGTCGCGGCCTTCGGCGCCACCTCGCCTGCCCCGCACGGCGGCATCTGGGTGGTCGGGCTCATCGGCAACCCGCTGCTGTTCCTGCTCGCCGTCGCGATCGGCACGCTCGTCACCTGCGGCTGCGTGCTGCTCGCCAAGAGCATCGGCCGCGACCGCGCGCCGGCCGCGGCCACCCCCGAAACGTCCACCCAGGCCGTCGCGGCCTGACGCCCGAGGAGAACTGCCATGCCGGAACGCCGTGTCGTCGTCGGGTCCACCGTTGGCCTGCACGCCCGTCCCGCCGCACTGTTCGTCAAGGCCGCCGCCGCGCAGCCGGTGCCGGTGAGCATCGGCAAGGACGGCGCCGACCCCGTCGACGCCCGCAGCATCCTGTCCGTGCTCGGCCTCGGCGCCCGGGGCGGGGACGAGGTCGTGCTCAGCGCCGACGGTCCGCAGGCCGAGCAGGCGCTCGACGAGCTGGCCGCGATCGTGGCGGCGAACCACGATGGGTGAGGTCGTCCTCCGCCCGGTGACCGGGATCGGCGTCAGCCCGGGCGTCGCGCACGGCCCGGTCGCCCGGCTCGCCGAACCACCGCGGCTGCCGGAGGCGGACGCGCCGGAAGCCGACGTGCCCGCCGCCGTGGAGCGGGCGCGTGCGGCGCTGGCCGAGGTGGCCGCGTTCCTCGACGAACGCTCGGCCCAGGCCGGTGGTGCGGCCGCGGACGTCCTGCTGGCGCAGTCGATGATGGTCGCCGATCCCGCGCTGGTGGACCGGATCCGGGCGCGTCTGGAGGACGGACGCGGCTTGGCGCACGCGGTCGCCGACGCGTTCGCCGGGTTCCGCGACGCGCTCACCGCGGCCGGCGGTTACCTCGCCGAGCGGGCCGCCGACGTCGACGACCTGCGGGACCGCACCGTGGCGCGGATCCTCGGCGTCCCGATGCCCGGCGTGCCCGACCCCGGTCATCCGTTCGTCCTGGTCGCACGGGACCTCGCGCCGGCCGACACCGCGGTGCTCGACGCGGACCAGGTGCGCGCGATCGTCACCGAGCTGGGCGGGCCCACCAGCCACACGGCGATCCTGGCGAAATCGCTGGGCATCCCGGCGGTCGTGGCTTGTGCCGGTGCGGCATCGCTGACCGACGGGACGCCGGTGCTCGTCCGCGGCGCGACGGGGGAGGTGGTCGTCGACCCGCCGGACTCGCTCGTCGAGGCGGCGGAGGCCGAGGCGGCCGAGCACGCTGCCGCGCTGGCGGCCTCCAGCGGCCCGGGCCGGACCGCGGACGGCGTTCCGGTGGCGTTGCTGGTGAACGTCGGGGCGGCCCGTGACCTCGCGGCCGCGGCAGCCGCCGACTCGGAGGGCGTGGGCCTGCTGCGCACCGAGTTCCTGTACCTGGACCGGGCCGACGAGCCGTCGGTCGAGGAGCAGCGCCGGAGCTACGCCGAGGTGTTCCAGGCGTTCGGCGGCCGCAAGGTCGTGGTGCGCACGCTCGACGCGGGGGCGGACAAGCCGCTCGCGTTCGTCGACCACGGCGACGAGCCCAACCCGGCGCTCGGTGTGCGCGGCCTGCGCCTGGCCCGGCGCCACCCGCGGATGCTGGCGGACCAGCTGACCGCGATCGCCGCCGCCCGCGACGCCAGCACGGCCGACGTGTGGGTGATGGCGCCGATGGTGTCCACACAGGCCGAGGCTGCGGAGTTCGCCGCCGCCGCCCGAGCGCACGGGCTCCCGGTCGCCGGGACGATGGTCGAGGTGCCCGCGGCCGCGCTGCGGACAGACGCGATCCTGGGCGCCTGCGACTTCGTCAGCATCGGCACCAACGACCTCGGCCAGCACACGTTCGCCGCCGACCGGATGGCCGGTGAACTGGCCGGCCTGCTCGACCCGTGGCAGCCCGCGCTCCTGGAGCTGGTCCGGCTGACGGGTGCGGCGGGCACCGCGGCGGGCAAACCGGTCGGTGTCTGCGGTGAGGCGGCGAGCGATCCGTTGCTGGCGCTGGTGCTGGTGGGTCTCGGGGTGACGAGCCTGTCGATGGCGCCGTCCGCGCTGCCCGCCGTCCGCCTCGCGCTCGCGGCCCACACCGCCGCCGAATGCGCGGAGCTCGCGCAGCTCGCCCTGTCCGCCCCGGACGCGGCGAGCGCCCGGGAGCGGGTCGCCGCCGCGGCCGGGGCCGGGTGAGGCCCGCGGCACACGACGCGAGCGGGAATAGCGCGCCCCGGTCCGGGAGTTACGTCGGAGCATGAAGTTCGGGATCTCGACGTTCGTCACCGACGAAGGCATCCGGCCGGGCGCGCTCGGCCGCGCGCTGGAGGAGCGCGGGTTCGATTCACTGCTGCTCGCCGAGCATTCGCACATCCCGGTCAGCCGGGAAAGCCCCTATCCGGGCGGCGGTGAGCTGCCCCGCGTCTACTACCGCACGCTGGACCCGTTCGTGGCGCTGACCGCGGCCGCGGCGGAGACCCGCGACCTGCTGCTCTTCACCGGTGTCGCCCTGCTGGTGCAGCGCGACGTCATCCACACCGCCAAGGAGGTCGCGAGCCTCGACCTGCTCTCCGGCGGCCGCGTCGCCTTCGGTGTCGGCGTGGGCTGGAACCGCGAGGAGATGCGCAACCACGGCACCGAGCCGCGCACCCGCGGCGCCCTGATCGACGAGCAGATCCAGGCGCTCAAGGCGATCTGGACGCAGGACGAGGCCGAGTTCCACGGCAAGCACGTCGACTTCGACCCGATCTGGCAGTGGCCCAAGCCGGTGCAGCGCCCGCACCCGCCGATCTACGTGGGCGGTGAGAGCGAGGCCGCGCTCACCCGGCTCCTCAACCACGCCGACGGCTGGATGCCGCGGTCGCACACGCCACCGGAGGAGATCAAGCGCGTCCGCGCCTGGCTGGCCGAGCAGGGCCGCCCCGACGTCCCGTTCACCGTCTTCGGCGCCGGCCGCAGCGAGGAGGCGCTGGCCGGGTACGCCGAGGCCGGGGTGGAGCGCGTGACGTTCATGCTCGGCACCCGCCCCGAATCGGAGACGCTCACCAAGCTGGACGAGCTCGCCGCCCTCGCGGAGGGCTACCGGTGAAACTGGGGATTTCGACGTTCGTCACCGACGAGACCGCCCGGCCGGACGTCCTGGCGAAGGCGGTCGAGGACCGCGGGTTCGACGCCCTGTTCGTCGCGGAGCACTCGCACATCCCGGTCAGCCGGGAGACCGCGTACCCGGCCGGCGGCGAGATGGCGCGGGCCTACTACCGCGCGCTCGACCCGTTCGTCGCGCTGACCGCGGCGGCCGCCGCGACCACGACGCTCAAGCTGGGCACCGGCATCACCCTGCTGATCCAGCGGGACGTCCTGCACACCGCGAAGTCCGTGGCGAGCCTCGACCTGTTGTCCGGCGGGCGTTTCCTGTTCGGCGTGGGCGTCGGCTGGAACCGCGAGGAGATGCGCAACCACGGCACGGACCCGCGCACCCGCGGCGCGCTGCTGGACGAGCAGATCCAGGCACTCCGGACATTGTGGACGAACGACGAGGCCGAGTTCCACGGCGTGCACGTGGATTTCGACCCGGTGTTCCAGTGGCCCAAGCCCGCGCGTGAGGTGCCGGTCTACATCGGCGGCAACAGCACCGCGGCGCTGGACCGCGCGAAGCGGCTGGAAGCGGGCTGGCTGCCCAACGCCCTGCGCGATCCGGAAGCGGCCGCGGCGCAGGTGGCGCAGGCCGGATCGGTTCCGGTGACCGCGACGTCCGCGCCGCCGGACCCGGCGCTGCTCGACGCCTACGCCGAGGCCGGAGCCGAGCGCGTCACGCTGGGCCTGCCCGCCGCGTCGGAGGGCGACACCCTGCGCAGGCTGGACGCGCTGGCCGCGCTCGTGCCGCGCGTCAGCTGACCAGCGGCAGCAGGGCTGCGGTGCCGGCGGTGAGCGCCATCGGCAGGGTGCGGTAGTAGCGGGACGGCGCCGCGATCAGGACGACCACGACGTACCTGGCGTCGGCGCCGAGCAGGCCCGTCGTGTTGTACACCGCCTCCGAACCGCTGGTGCCCCAGCCCTGCTTGATCGCCCACGTCGTGCCGGGAAGCCCGTCCGGGATCCCGAAGTACTGGTCCGTGCCGTCCGAGCCGTGTTCGGAGGCGTGGTACATCGCGTCGTAGAGCAGGTCGCGGCTGGCCTGCGGCAGCTCGTCCTCGATGTAGTTGTAGACCTTGACCACGTCCGCGGCGGTGATCTTCGTCGATCCCCACTGGCCTGCCGACGACGGCGGCTCGGTGCCGGTCAGCCCGATCAGCTTGGCCATGCGGGTCACGATGCCGGTGCCGCCGTGGGCGACCCACAGGCTGCTGGCGATGCCGTCGTCGCTGGCGGTGATCATCCTGGTCAGCTGGGTCTGCGTGCTGCCCGACGGCAGGGCCCAGCCGCTCGCCCGCAGCACGTCCAGCGCGATCAACAGCTTGACCACGGACATCGAGTAGAACTGCCGGTCGGCGTTGAGCTGCGTCAGGACGACGCCGGTCTGCCGGTCGTACACCTCGACCCCGACCTCGGCGCTCGCCACTCTCGCCTGCGCGAGGTCCTGGACCCGCCTGGCGACGGTGTCGTCCTCCGCCGGCTCCGACTCCGGCGGGATGTCCCCGGCGGGCGCCGGGTCGGCCTGGGTGGCCGGCGGCGTCGACGGCTCCGGGGTGGTCGTCGACGTCACCGGGGCGCTCACCTGCACGACCGGGCTCGCCGAGGACGCCCGCGGCTGGTGCTGGACCGTGAAGATCAGCATGGTCACGGCGCCGAACACCGCGGCCGGGAGCACGACCTTGCCGGCCGTCCTGCTTCTCATGACCACACAAACGCGGCCATGATCGCGACTTGTTGCAGCCGGATCCCGGATTCCGGTGTTCTACAGGGAATTCACAGCGGGCTGCCAGGGAGTTCCCAACTACCGCGACGGATCGCGACCGATCGGTGTCAGCGCGTGTTGTTGTCCAGCAGCAGGTGCACCGACAGCTCCAGCCGGTTGGCGACGTCGGCGGCGGACGCGCGGCGGGTGACCCACGCGACCAGGTTCGCCATCCACACGTCGGCGATGAGGTGGAAGACCGCGCGGTCGTGCTCGGTCGGCTCCTCGATGCCCATGGCGCGCGCGAACATGCTCTCCAGCAGCCTGCCGACCTGCTCGACCTCGGCGGCGGCCGTGGTGTCGGCGAACATGAACGCCCGGACCATCGCCTCGGTCAGGTGCGGGTCGCGCTGCATCAGCCGGGTGTTGCGGCTGAGCACGAAGATGAGCCGCTCGCTCGGCGTGTCGCCCGGGATGCTCGTCCGCTGCAGCTTCTCGTGCGCGCGCTCGAACTCCCTGGCCAGGCCGGAGACCAGCAGGTGGATCTTCGACGGGAAGTAGCGGTAGAGGGTGCCCAGCGCGACGTCGGCCTTCTCGGCCACGGCCCGCATCTGGACGGCGTCGTACCCGCCCTTGGACGCCAGCGCCAGGGTCGCGTCGATGATGCGCCGTCGCCGGTCCCGCTGCGCGGCGGAACCGAGCTCGTCGCTGGACAACGCGCTCATCCCGTTCTTCGGTTGGGTGGACGTCTTCGCTTTGGCGGCCATCGGCACCTGCTCCGGAACTTGTTTCAGTTTCACCTCACAGCTTACCGGCCCGCCTCCTGATCTCGCGCATCGAGTGGATCTCGCCACAAAACTGAAACACGTTCTATAGTGAGCCGCATGTCAGTCCTCACCGCGGAGCAGCGCGAGCTCGCCGGGACGATCCGCTCCGGCGCCAGGAGCCGGGACGACCTGACCGCCATCGGCGTGTTCGGCATCGGGGTGCCGGAGGACCTGGGCGGCGCGGGCGGGACGGTCGCCGACGCCGCCGTGGCCGTCGAGGAGGCCGCGGCCGCGCTCGTGCCGGGGCCGGTGCTCGGGACCGTGCTGGCGGCGCTGGTGCTGGGGCGACGCGGCGGGTCTCCGGCGGCGAAGGAGCTGCTCCCGGCGTTCGCGGACGGCTCCGCGAGCGCGGGCGTGGCGTTGTCGCCGGACGGGCCGGTGCTCGACGCGGACGCCACCCACCTGCTGGTGGCCGACGGCGACACGTGGAGCGTGCGGGAGCGGGGCGCGGAAGCCGTCGAGTCGTTCGACCTGTCCCGCTCGTTCGGGCGGGTGCCAGACGGTGACGGCACCGTGTTCGAGGGCGCCGAGCTGGGGGTTTTCGCGGCGACGCTGGCCGCGGCGGAGGCGGCCGGGATCGCGCGCTGGTGCGTGGCGACGGCGTCGGAGCACGCGAAGGTGCGGGAGCAGTTCGGCCGGCCGATCGGGTCGTTCCAGGCGGTCAAGCACCTGTGCGCGGAGATGCTGTGCCGGGCCGAGCTGGCCGGGGCGCTGGCGTGGGACGCGGCCCGGGCTGCCGGCGAGTCGCCGGAGCAGCACGAGTTCGCCGCGTCGGTGGCGGCCGCCGGGGCGCTGGACGCGGCGGTGGACACCGCGAAGGACTGCATCCAGGTCCTCGGCGGGATCGGGTTCACCTGGGAGCACGACGCGCACCGGTACCTGCGCCGCGCGGTGGCGTTGCGGCAGTGGCTGGGCGGTTCGGCCGCGTGGCGCCGTTCGGCGGCTTCGCTCGCCCTGGCCGGGGTGCGGCGGGAGCTGGGGGTCGACCTGTCGGAGCACTTCGACCCGACCGTGCGTGCGACGGTGGCGGAGATCGCCGCGCTGCCCGAGGGGGAACGTCGCGAGCGGCTGGCGACGAGTGGCTACCTGATGCCGCACTGGCCCGCGCCCTACGGGCTGGACGCGACGCCGGCGCGGCAACTGGTCATCGATGCCGAACTGGCGCGCGCGGGGGTGACGCGGCCCGATCTGGTGATCGGCGCCTGGGCGGTGCCGACCATCCTGGAGCACGGCACGGACGAGCAGCGGCAGCGGTTCGTGATGCCGACACTGCGTGGTGAGCTGACCTGGTGCCAGTTGTTCAGCGAGCCAGGGGCCGGCTCCGACCTGGCTTCGCTGCGGACGCGGGCGACCGAAGTGGACGGTGGGTTCGTGTTGTCCGGGCAGAAGGTCTGGACGTCGCTCGCGCAGGAGGCGGACTGGGCCATCTGCCTCGCGCGCACCGATCCGGACGCGCCCAAGCACCAGGGCATCACGTACTTCCTGGTCGACATGTCGTCACCCGGGATCGACGTCCGCCCGCTGCGCGAGATCACCGGGGTGGAGCGGTTCAACGAGGTCTTCCTCGACGACGTGTTCGTGCCGTCGGCGAACGTGGTCGGCGAGGTGAACGGCGGCTGGCGCCTGGCACGGACGACGCTGGCGAACGAACGCGTGGCGATGAGCGGCGGCTCGTCGGTGGGGGAGGCGGTGGAGTCGCTGCTGGCGGCGGTGCGTGAGCCGGATCCGGCGGTGCTGGAACGGCTCGGTGCGCTGGTGGCCGAGGGTTCGGCGTGCGCTCTGCTCGACCTGCGGTCGACGCTGCGGCGCCTGGCCGGGCAGGACCCGGGGGCGGAGGCGAGCGTGCGGAAGCTGATCGGCGTGCGGCACCGGCAGGCCGCGGCGGAGGCGGCGCTGGAGCTGCTCGGGCCGCCGGGTGTCCTGGTGACCGACGAGACGGCGGCGGCGCAACACGAGTTCCTGCTGACGCGCTGCCTGAGCATCGCCGGCGGCACGACGCAGATCCTGCTGTCGGTGGCGGCGGAACGCCTGCTGGGGCTGCCGCGCTCCTGAAACTGTCGGTGGTCCCGCCTAGGGTGATCACCGTGGAGTGGACCGAGACGACCAGGGCGATCTTCGTGCCCTCGGACCCGCCCCGGGACGGCGTGCTCGCCGTCTGGGGCGACGAGCCGGGGCCGACGCCGGTCGAGCTCGTGCTGCCCGCCGGTGCCGGGAAGTCCTTCCGCCGCGCCAAGGTGGACGCGCACGTCCTCCCGCTGGCCGACGCCATCCCGCGCCTGCTCGCCGTCACCGATGCCGGCCCGTCGCTGGCCGCCTGGTCCGCCGCCGTCTCCGCGGGGGTGGACCTCGTCGAGCGCGGCCGGTTCCGATCCGCCGGGGCACCGTCCGAAGTGGACTCCTGGCGCGCCGGGCCGCTCGACGCCGCCGACGAGGACCTCCTGCGCGACCTGGCCGCCGCGCTGCCGCCTGAGGCGCACGCCCTCCCGCTGTCCGGCCTCAAACGCATCCGGCTGCACTCGCCGGAAACGCTCGTCCGCGCGCTGTGGGACGCCACCGCCGACGTGCTCGTCCGCGGTCCCGCCGACGGGCTCGGCGCGCAGCTCCAGCTCCGCGTCGAGGTGCGCGAGACCGACGACGGCTTCGCGTTCGCCGGAGTCGTCGCCCTGCGCAGTTCCGCCGACCCCAGCCTGGTCGTCGACGTGGCGTCGTTGTGGAACGCGCCGAGCGCTGTCCGGTCCCGTTTCGGCGAGCAGGTCGAGGCCCAGCTGCTCGTCGGTCTCCGGCGCGGCGCCCGCGCCTGGGCCCCGCTCGGCCGCGTGCTCGGGGCCTCCGGCGAGCTGCTCCTGGACGATGACGAAGTCGTCGAACTGCTCGACGGCGGGTCCGCGGCGCTCGCCGCCGCCGGGGTCGAGGTGCTGTGGCCGCGCGGCATGGCAGGCGAACCGGTGCGGGCCAAGGCGAGCGTCACGCCGTCCCCGGGTAGCGAGGGCGGCGGCGTGTTCCGGCTGACCGACCTGCTGCGGTTCCGCTGGCAGCTCAGCCTGGGCGGCGAAACCCTCACCGAGGCCGAGGTCGCCGCGCTGGCCGAGGCCAAGCGGCCGCTGGTGCGGCTGCGCGGGCAGTGGGTGCGCGCCGACCCGTTCCTGTCCGCCCGCCTGCGCCGGGCGGGCCGCAGCGTGACGGGCGCGCAGGCACTGGCCGCGGCCCTCACCGGCGAGCTGGAGGTCGACGACGAGCAGCTGGCCTTCGCCGCCCCGCCCGCGCTCGACGGTCTCGTGGAGCGGCTGCGTGCCCCCGCCGGTCCGGTCGATCCGGCCACCGACCTGCAGGCCACGCTGCGGCCCTACCAGCGCGCGGGGTTGTCCTGGCTGGCCCGGATGACCGAGCTGGGGCTCGGCGGGATCCTCGCCGACGACATGGGCCTCGGCAAGACGATCCAGCTCATCGCGTTGCACCTGCACCGCCGGACGCTGCAGGCCGGGCCGACACTGGTGCTGTGCCCGACCTCGCTGCTGGGCAACTGGGAGCGCGAGTTCGCCCGGTTCGCGCCGAAGGTGCCGGTGCGGCGCTTCCACGGCGGGCGTCGGCACCTGGACGACCTGGAGCCGGACGAGGTCGTGCTCGCCACGTACGGGGTGCTGCGCCGCGACCGGGCCACGCTGTCCGAAGTGGACTGGGGGCTGGTCGCGGCGGACGAGGCGCAGCACGTCAAGAACCCGCTGTCGGTCACGGCCAGGGAACTGCGCCGGATCCCGGCCGCGGCGCGGGTCGCGCTGACCGGGACGCCGGTGGAGAACCGGCTCACCGAGCTGTGGTCGATCCTGGACTGGACGACGCCCGGCCTGCTCGGCACGCTCGACCACTTCCGACGCACGATCGCGCGCCCGGTCGAACGTGACCGCGACGCCGGCAGCGTCGAGCGCCTCGCGGCGACGGTGCGGCCGTTCCTGTTGCGGCGGCGCAAGACCGACCCGGACATCGCGCCGGAACTGCCCAGCAAGACCGAGACCGACCGGTACGTGCCGCTGACCGCCGAGCAGGCCACCCTGTACGAGGCGGTGGTGCGGGAGAACCTGGCGAAGATCCGCGAGTCGCGGGGCGTGCAGCGGCGCGGGCAGGTGCTCAAGCTGCTCACCGAGCTGAAGCAGATCTGCAACCACCCGGCGCAGTACCTCAAGGAGAGCGGGCCGGTCGCCGGGCGGTCGGGCAAGCTCGCCGCGTTCGAGGAGCTGCTGGACGTGATCCTGGACGAGGGCGAGAGCGTGCTGGTGTTCAGCCAGTACGTGCAGCTGTGCCGGCTGCTGGAAACGCGGCTGACCGAGCGGGGGCTGCCGGTGCAGCTGCTGTCCGGCGCCGACCCGGCGCGGCAGCGGGACGAGATGGTGACGCGGTTCCAGCGCGGTGACGCGCCGGTGTTCCTGCTGTCGCTCAAGGCCGGGGGCGTGGGGCTGAACCTCACCCGCGCCACCCACGTCATCCACTACGACCGGTGGTGGAACCCGGCGGTCGAGGACCAGGCGACCGACCGCGCGCACCGGATCGGGCAGGACCGGCCGGTGCAGGTCCACCGGCTCATCGCGGAGGGCACGCTGGAGGAACGGATCGCCACGGTGCTCGCCGAGAAGCGCGGCCTGGCCGAAGCCGTGGTCGGCGCGGGGGAGGACTGGATCACCGACCTGACCGACGACGAACTGACGGCGCTCGTGCAACTGGGACAGCCAGGATGACGGGCGAGCGCGGGGGAGGGGAGCACACCGGAGGGAGCCCGGGGAGCAGGTGAGCGAGGGCATGGGCTCGGTCACCTGGGGCCCGTGCGAGGCGGTGGGCCGGCCACTCGCGCCGATTCGCCGTTGGCCGACGCCGGGCGAGATTTCCGCGGGGCCGGGGCCTCACCCGCGCTGGTCGCGCAGCCAGCGGAGGTACGTCCAGTCCAGGAAGCGCTCCACGCCGCGCACCACGTGCGCCGACCGGATCGACGGGAACACGTCGAACGCGTGCTGCGCGCCCGGCAGCTCGGCGTACGCCACCGGCTGCTCGGACGTCTCCCGCAGGCGGCGGACGAACTCCCGCGCCTCGCGGACCGGCACCAGCGAGTCGTGCGCCCCGTGGATCACGAAGAACGGCGGCGCCTTCTCGGTGATCCGGTCCAGCGGCGACGCGGCGATGTAGTCGTCCAGGAACCGCACCGGGTCCTTGCCCACCACGTACCGCGCCAGCAGCCCGTGCAGCCGCTGCTTGCTCGCCGTCGAACCGCTCGTCGCGGCGAAGTCGTACACGCCGTAGTGCGGGGCGCACGCCTGCACGGACGTGTCGGCGTCGGCGAAACCCGGCTGCAGGCCGGCGTCGTTCGGGGTCAGCGCCAGCAGCGCCGCCAGGTGACCGCCCGCCGAACCACCCGTCGCGGCCAGGAACGACGAGTCACCCCCGTACTCATGGATGTGCTCGCGAATCCACGCCACCGCCCGCTTCACGCCGACGATGTGGTCCGGCCAGTGCGCCTTGGGCGACAGCGGGTAGTTCACCGCAACGCACACCCACCCGCGCTGCGCCATGTGCAGCATCAGCGGGATGCCCTGGTGGTCCTTGCTGTCGATCATCCACGCGCCACCGTGGATCTGCAGCAGCACCGGCCGCCCCTCGACCGGCTCCCGCGGCCGGTAGATGTCCATCAGGAACCGCTTGCCGCCCGGCGCGTACGCCAGGTTGCGGTCCCGTCGCACGTCCGGGTTGCGCATCCGGAACGGCAGCACCAGCTGACCCCACGGCGTCGCCAGGTCCTTCGCGTCCGGCGGCCGCGACAGGTCCGCCACGTACTTCGGCCCGAGCGCCTCGGCCAGCGCGTCCTCGACCGCGCCCCGCGCCCGCTGCGACGTGACGATCAGCGACCCCAGCCCGGCGGCCGACGCCGCGGCCAGGCCGAGGCCGACCCGGTCTTGCACGGACCGCGCCCCGTGCCGCGCCAGGTGCGCCGCCGTGTCGGCCGCGGTCAGGGCGAGCAGGTGCGGCGCCAGCTCACTGGTCAGCCACCCCGCGAAGAACGCGGGCACCGAGGCGCGCACCCCCGGCACCGGGCGAAGGGCGTTCGCGGTCAGGGCGAGCTGGACCGCCCGGCGGGTGAGGAATCGGGGTCGCATACCCCGTGATCGTAGTCAGTTTCGCCTACCCTGGGAGGGTGCGACCGCTGTCTGGACTCGACGCCAGTTTCCTGTACCTGGAAACGTCTTCGCAGGTGCTGCACGTGTGCGGGCTGCTCACCCTGGACGGATCGACCATACCGGGCGGATATCGCTTCCCCGAGTTCAAGCGGCGGCTCGCCGAGCGCATCGCCGCGATCCCGGAGTTCCGCCGGAAACTGCACAATTCGCCGCTGAACTTCCTGCACCCGGTGTGGGTGGAGGACGAGGCGTTCGACATCGACCACCACCTGCACCGCGTCGCCGTGCCCGCGCCGGGCGACCGCGAGACGCTGGCCGAGCTGTGCGCCCACTTCGCCGGCCAGCCGCTCAACCGCGGCCGCCCGCTGTGGGAGCTGTACGTGATCGAGGGGCTGCCCGGCGACGGTGTCGCGGTGATGTTCAAGATGCACCACGCGACCGTCGACGGCGTCGGCGGCGCGAACCTGATCGCCTACCTGGCAGGCACCGAACCGGGTGAACTTCCGCCGCTGCCCGAGCCCGAACCCAACCTCGCGCCGCCCTCGCACCTCGAACTGCTCAAGACCAGCGTCGGCGAGCTGGCGCGGCGGCCGGTGGAGCTGGCGAAGCTGCTGCCCGGCCTGGCGAGCATGGCGCCCCGCTGGGTCGGCCGCGCCCTGCGCCGCCAGGGCATGCCGGTGCCGTTCACCGCGCCGCGCACCTCGTTCAACTCCACCATCTCCAGCGTCCGCGCCATCGCCTACAGCACGGTCGAGCTGGACGACGTCAAGACCGTGAAGAACGCCTTCGGGGTGAAGGTGAACGACGTCGTCCTGGCGTTGTGCGCGGGCGCGCTGCGCCGCTACCTGGACGCGCGCGGCGAGCTGCCGAAGGACCCGCTGGTGGCGACCGTCCCGGTGTCGACGCTGGACCGCACCAGCCAGGAGGGCGACAGCAACAACAAGGTGTCCGCGTTCTTCGCGACCCTGCCCACCCACCTGCCGGAGGCCGCCGCCCGGGTCTACGCGGTCGCGGAGAGCAACCGGCAGGCCAAGGAGCACCACCACGAGATCGACGCGGACATGCTGCAGGACTGGGCCCAGTTCGCCGCGCCCGGCCT
Organism: Amycolatopsis tucumanensis; assembly: GCF_021654135.1. Lineage (GTDB taxonomy): Bacteria > Actinomycetota > Actinomycetes > Mycobacteriales > Pseudonocardiaceae > Amycolatopsis_E > Amycolatopsis_E tucumanensis. Next base: position 41,916 of record NZ_JAKGSD010000029.1, read on the forward strand.
GTTCGGGCTCGCGGTGCGCGCCTACGCGGCGCTGCGGCTGGCCGACAAACACCCGGTGGTGCACAACCTGGTCGTCTCCAACGTGCCCGGCCCGCCGGTGCCGCTGTACTTCGTCGGCGCGCGGGTGACGGCCTTCTACCCGCTCGGCCCGGTGTTCCACGGCGCCGGGCTGAACGTGACCGTGCTGTCCTACGCCGGCAAGGTCGACATCGGGCTCCTCGCAGCGCGAGAACTCGTTCCAGATCTTTGGGCGCTGGCCGACGCGATGCGGGACGAGATGAAGGAACTGCTGGACGCGGCCTCGGCCCTTGCCTGAACGCGACTCCTCGGCTAAGACTAGAACAGGTTTCAGTCTTGTAGCCGAGGAGCCGGTGTGGACTTCACCCTGGACGCGACCCGGGCCGAGATCGCCGCGCTGACCGCGGACGTCCTCGCGAGGGACCCCGAGCACGCCTGGCAGGCGCTGGCGAAGGCCGGGCTGCTCGCGCTCGCCCTGCCCGAGGACCTGGGCGGGGACGGGCTCGGCCCGGCCGAGGTCGCGGTGGTGCTGACCGAGGTCGGCCGGGCGGGCGTCCAGGTGCCCGCGCTCGCCGCACTCGCGCTGGGGGTGCTGCCGCTGAACCGGATGGGCAGCCCGGAGCAGCGCGCGCGGTGGCTGCCGGAGATCGCGTCGGGCGAGGTCGTCGTCACCGCCGCGCCGCACGAGCCGTCCAGGCCGTTCGCCGCGGAGCCCTCGACCGAGGCCGTCGCCGTGGACGGCGGCTGGGCGCTGACCGGCACGAAGACCCTGGTGCCGTCGCTGGCGCAGGCCGGGTGCGTGCTCGTGCCCGCGACGCTGCCGTGGGGACCGGGGGTGTTCCTCGTCGATCCGCGGGCCGAGGGCGCGGAGGTGCACGGCACGTCGTTGCGGCTGTCCGGCGTCCGGGTGGGCGAGGCGGACCTGCTGCGCGACGGCTCGCTCGCCGACCTGCGCCGGTTCGCGCTCGCCGGCGCGGTGTCACTCGGCGACGGCGCGGTGGCCGGAGCGCTGGCGCTGACCACCGGGCACGTGCGGCAGCGCGAGCAGTTCGGCCGTCCACTTGCGACGTTCCAGGCGGTGGCGCAGCAGATCGCGGACGTCTACATCGCCTCCCGCACGCTGCACCTGGCCGCGTTGTCCGCGGTGTGGCGGCTCGCCGAGGGGCTCGACGCGGACGAGGACCTGGCGGTCGCCGCGTACTGGCTCGCCGAGGAGGCGCCCAAGGCGCTCGCGGTGTGCCACCACCTGCACGGCGGTCTCGGCGTCGACATCACCTACCCGCTGCACCGCCACTACGGGCTGGTCAAGGAGCTCGCCGCGCTGACCGGCGGCGCGAGCGAGCGGCTGGACCGGCTCGGCGACCTGGTGGAGGCCTGATGCACATCGAACTGACCGCGTCGCAACGGAAACTGCGCGACGAGCTGCGCGAGTACTTCGCCGGGCTGATCACGCCGGAGGAGCGGCAGGCGCTGCTGCGCGAGCGGCACGGCGAGGTCTACCGCCGCATCGTGCGCCGCATGGGCAGCGACGGGCGGCTCGGCGTCGGCTGGCCCGAGGAGTACGGCGGCGGCGGGTTCGGCGACCTGGAGCAGCACATCTTCGCCGACGAGGCCGCGCGCGCCGACGTGCAGCTGCCGTCGGTGACGCTGCAGACCGTCGGGCCCACCCTGCAGGAGTACGGCACGCCCGAGCAGAAGGCGTTCTTCCTGCCGAAGATCCTCGCCGGGGAGGTGCACTTCGCGATCGGCTACACCGAGCCCGACGCGGGCACCGACCTCGCGTCCCTGCGCACCACCGCGGTCCGCGACGGCGATTCCTACCTGGTCAACGGGCAGAAGATCTTCACGACCGGCGGGCACGACGCCGACTACGTCTGGCTTGCGGTGCGCACCGACCCGGACGCGCCCAAGCACAAGGGCATCTCGATCCTGATCGTCGACACCGGCGACCCCGGCTACTCGTGGACGCCGATCATCACCTGCGACGGCGCGCACCACGTCAACGCCACGTACTACTCCGATGTCCGGGTCCCGGTGTCGATGCGGGTGGGCGAGGAGAACCAGGGCTGGAAGCTGATCACCACGCAGCTCAACCACGAGCGCGTCATGCTCGGCCCGGCCGGGCGGATCGGCGGGCTCTACGACCGGGTGCGGGCCTGGGCCGCGGAGCGCGATCTGCTCGGCGAGCCCGACGTGCGCCGGGCGCTGGGCGAGACGCTCGCCGTGGTGCGGATCAACGAGCTGCTCAACTGGCAGGTCGCGGCCGCGGAGCTGGACGTCGCGGACGCCTCGGCGACCAAGGTGTTCGGCTCGGACCGCATCCAGCGGGTGGCGCGGCTGGTGGAGGAGATCGTGGCCCGGCACGGGGATCTGTCCGATCCGGGCACCGCCGCGCTCGCCGAGTGGCTGGACGTGCTGGCGCGGCGCAACATCGTGCTCACTTTCGGGGGTGGCGTGAACGAGATCCAGCGCGAGCTGATCGCGACGGCCGGACTGGGATTGCCGAGGGTGCCGCGATGAGCGTCGAGGAGGTGGCCGCCCGGATCCGCGCGCAGGGCGAGTCGTCGCGCCGCCCGGCCCGTGATCCGGTGAACCAGGCGATGATCAACAACTGGGTCGAGGCGATCGGCGACGCCAACCCGCGGTACGCCGAGGGCGTCGCGCCGCCGGCCATGGTGCAGGTGTGGACGATGAACGGCCTGCACGGGCAGCGCGCGGCGGACGACCCGCTGGGCGCGATGATGGCCGTGCTCGACGAGGCCGGCTACACGTCGGTGGTCGCGACGAACTCCGAGCAGACCTACCACCGCTACCTGCGCGTCGGCGAGCACGTGTCGGCGTCGACGGCGCTGGAGTCGGTCGTGGGGCCGAAGCGGACCGCGCTGGGCGAGGGCTGGTTCGTCACCACCCGCACGTCCTGGTACGTCGGCGACGAACTGGTCGCCGACATGCTGTTCCGGGTGCTGAAGTTCGCCCCGCCGCCCTCCGCGCGGGGCGCGCTGCGGCCGGTGATCAGCCGGGACACCGAGTTCTTCTGGGAGGGCACGAAGGCCGGCGAGCTGCGGATCCAGCGCTGGGGCGACGTGCTGCGGCACCCGCCGGGGCCGATGCCGCCGGACGGCGACCTGGACGCGAAGCCGGACTGGGTGGTGGCGAGCGGGCGCGGCACGGTCTACAGCTACGTGGTGCACCACCGGCCCGCGGTGCCGGGCAAGCAGCTGCCGTTCGTGATCGCGCTGGTCGAGCTGGAGGAGGGGGTGCGGATGCTGGGCGAACTGGTCGGGGCCGATCCCGCGGAGGTCCACATCGGACTGCCGGTGACCGCGACGTTCCTGAAGGTGGACGACGATCTGACGTTGCCGGCCTGGCGGGTGGCGCGATGACCGCCGCCGGAACCGAGCTGCCCGAGCTGGTCTTCGACGTCACGCCGACGTTCGTGATCAGCACCGCCCTGGCGACGCGGGACTTCCAGGACGTGCACCACGACCGGGACGCCGCGGTCGCGCGCGGGTCGAAGGACATCTTCCTCAACATCCTCACCGACACCGGGCTGGTGCAGCGGTTCGTGACGGACTGGGCGGGGCCGGACGCGCTGGTCCGGTCGATCAAGATCAAGCTGGGCGTGCCGTGCTACGCCGGAGACCGGTTGGTGTTCACCGGGCGTGTGGCGTCGGTGGACGGGCGCGTCGCGGTCGTCGAGGTGACCGGGACCGGGCAGCTGGGGACGCACGTGAGCGGGACGGTGACCGTGGAGCTGGCGGCATGACACTGTCGGGCAAGGCGGCGATCGCCGGGATCGGCGCGACGGAGTTCTCGAAGGACTCGGGACGCAGCGAGCTGCGGCTGGCGGCCGAGGCGGTGCGCGCGGCACTGGACGACGCCGGGTTGCGGCCGTCCGATGTGGACGGACTGGTGTCGTTCACGATGGACGGCAACGCCGAGATCGCGGTGGCGCGGGAGCTGGGCATCCCGGAGCTGACGTTCTTCAGCCGGGTGCACTACGGCGGCGGCGCGGCGGCGGCGACGGTCCAGCAGGCGGCGATGGCGGTCGCGACCGGGGTGGCCGAGGTGGTGGTGGCGTACCGGGCGTTCAACGAGCGGTCCGGGCACCGGTTCGGGCAGGTGTCGTCCGCGGCGGCGGGGCAGGTGAACTCGTCCGGGGTGGACAACGCGTTCCACTATCCGATGGGGCTGGCCACGCCGGCGGCCACGGTGGCGATGGTGGCGCAGCGTTACTTGCACGAGTACGGCGCGTCGACCGAGGACTTCGGCCGGGTGGCGGTGCTGGACCGCAAGCACGCGGCGACGAACCCGGCGGCGTGGTTCCACGGCAAGCCGATCACGCTGGCGGAGCACCGGGCGTCACGGTGGATCGCCGAACCGCTGCGGTTGCTGGACTGCTGCCAGGAGTCCGACGGCGGGGTCGCGCTGGTGATCACGAGTGCCGCGCGGGCCCGCGACCTGCGCCACCCGCCGGCGGTGATCGCCGCGGCGGCGCAGGGGAGCGGGCCGGACCAGTACATCATGACCAGCTACTACCGGGACGAGCTCGCGGGCCTGCCGGAGATGGGCGTGGTCGCGCGGCAGCTGTGGGCGCAGGCCGGGGCGGGCCCGTCCGACATGGAGGTCGCGGTGCTCTACGACCACTTCACGCCGTACGTGCTGATGCAGTTGGAGGAGCTGGGGTTCTGCGGCCGCGGCGAGGCGCCCGGTTTCGTGGCGTCCGGAGCGCTCGAACTGGACGGCTCGCTGCCGCTGAACCCGCACGGCGGGCAGCTCGGCGAGGCGTACATCCACGGGATGAACGGCATCGCCGAGGGGGTCCGCCAGATCCGCGGCACGTCGTGCAACCAGGTGCCGACGGTGTCGCACGTGCTGGTGACGGCCGGTACCGGCGTGCCGACCAGCGGGCTGGTGCTGGCTCAGTCGTAGCCGCGGATGAGGTGGCTCTCGTCGTCCACCAAGTCGGTGGTGTCGAGGGTGTCTTCGATGACGGATTGGTCGGTGATCGGTTCGGTGGCCGGCATCGTCCTTCGTCCTTTCCTGACGTCGCCTACTCTGTGTGGTTCCCGTCACAGAGGGGCCGAAACACCGGCGATTTTCAGTACCCGGGGACCGGAACCCAGGCGGGCAGGCGTGGCCACAACCGCCGGTGCAGGCGGTGCACCCCGTAAGCGGCCAGCACCATGGCCGGCCAGTCGGCGAGCAGCATTGCCAAGATGCGGAGGTCCGGCCGGGCCGTTGGGGATGTGGCACGCTCGCGAGTACCACCACACGGCGTTCTGCGCCGCGAAGAACCACGCGAACCCGGTGAGGGCATAGAGCACCGTGCGAAGGCGCCCTCCTGCGCTTCCGGTTCCACCTGGTCTCCCCCTTGCGCGTCGCCCAGCAGTGGCGCCGTCTCGTTTCAGTGGAAGGGAACCGGGACCCAGGCCGGCCAGCCGTCGGGATGCTCGGACCAACAGGACATCTCGGGGCTGTAGGGGTTGATGAACACGGGGATGTTGACCACCCAGTAGAGCCAGGTGGTCAGCAGGACCACCCCACCAGCAGCACGGGCGTCCACCAGCGCAGGCGGGGCCAGAGGCGGCGGTGCAGCCGGTGCACCAAGCGCGCGGCCAAGGCCAAGGCCACCAAGTCGATGATCAACGCCAGCAGGATGCCCGGATTGGGGAGCGGGCCGTTGGGGATGTCGCACGCTCGCGAGTACCACCACACGGCCTGGTGGGCCGCGAAGAACCAGGCGAACCCAACCAACGCGTACAGGAAGGCGCGAAGGCAGCCCCGGGCGAAGTCGGCTTCGAGATCGTCCTCCACTGGCCTCCCGTCCGGCCGGGCCGTCACCGGTTGCGCCGTCTCGCGGTGTGGAATTCACCTCGATGACCTCTAGCGCACCTGGCGTTCATGGGCGAACTTGAGGACGTGCAGATACCGGTCCTGGTTGCGTGGAGCCTGACGGTGGCGTTCGCGCTGCTCGCCGTGCCCAGCGTGGTCCGGCTGGTGCGCCTGGACGCCCTCACGACCACCCCGGACACCCGCCAGCAGGACGTCGCCGAGTTGATGATGGTCCTGGCGATGCTCGCGATGGTCTCACCCCTCGGAGGGCCCATCCCGGCGGCCGGGTGGCAGGCCATCCTGGTCCTCACGGCCGGGTGGTTCCTCGTCGCCGCGTTGCGGGGGCGGCGGTGCTGCGCCGTGCACCACCTGGTGTCCGCCGCGGCGATGCTGTACATGATCACCGCGATGCCAGGCCACGGTGACGGCCCCTGGATGGCGATGACACCCGGCCAGCTCGCCTGGCCCGTGCTGGCGCTGGCCGCCATCGGCTACTTCGCGGTCGACAGCGTCCGCTCCGGGATACTCGGCGCGCGCTGGGCCCGCACCGAGAGCCTGCGCGACCACCGCGCGGTCCGCCAGGTCTGCCGCGCGCTGATGGGCGTCGGCATGGCCTACATGCTGGTCAGCGGCTTGTGAGCAGCGCGTCCGCCAGTACCGGCGCGTCCCGCTCCACGGCCGTCGTCGTCAGCGCCAGGCCCTCGTCCGTACGCCACACGCGCGTCCGCAGCGTCTCCCCGGGCAGCACGATCCCCGCGAACCGCGCGGAGAACGAACCGACCCGCGTGACGTCGGCGTCCAGCATGGCGTCCGTGACGGCCTTGGCGACCATCCCGTACGTGCACAGCCCGTGCAGGATCGGCGCCTCGAACCCCGCCGACCGGGCGAACTCCGGGTCGATGTGCAGCGGGTTCCGGTCGCCGCACAGGCGGTAGATCAGCGCCTGCTGCGGCAAGGTCGGCGTGTCGATCACCGCGTCCGGCTCGCGCTCCGGCGGTTCCACCCGCGCAGAAGAACCCCGCGAACCGCCGAACCCGCCCTCGCCGCGGGCGAAGATGCTCGACCGCGCCGTCCACAACGGCGCCCCGTCCGTCGACACCACCGACGTCTCGTTGACGATCACCGCCGCCGTGCCCTTGTCCAGCACGTCCACGATCCGCGTGCGCGCGACCGCCTTGCCCTCGACCGGGATCGGCCGGTGCACGGTCACCGCCTGCGTCCCGTGCACCACCTTCGCCAGGTCGACCTCGATGCCCGGGAACGAGACCGCGGGCGGCTCGTAGATGCGCAGGTTCGCCGCCACCGTCGCGAACGTCGGCAGCACCCGCAGGTCCCGCTCGTAGGTGTAGCGCAGCTCCCGCGGGTCGGCCGGCCGGGCGCCCGCGCCCAGCGCCAAGTGGTAGAGCAGCACGTCGGAAGGCGTCCAGGCGAACGTCAGCTCGTCGAGCTCGGCACCGATGGCGACGTCGGGATCGATGGGCAACGCGGCAACTCCTACTCGTAGGTGACCGACACCTCGTCGGTCAACGGTACCGACTGGCACGCCAGCACGATGCCGTCGGCGATGTCCTCGGAATCCAGGACCTCGTTGTTCAGCATCTTCACCTCGCCGGAGACGATCCGGCACGCGCACGCGCTGCACTGCCCCTCGCGGCACGAGTACGGCGCGTCCAGCCCGCGGGCCAGCAGGAAGTCCAGCAGCTTCTCCTGCCGCGGCCAGGTGAACGAGTGCTGCGACCCGTCCAGATCCACGGACAACGCGGTCGTCCCAGCCTCCTGAGAAGGCACTGCGGCGGCCTCCGCGCGATCCTCGAACGGATTGCCGCCCAGCGACACGAACCGCTCCAGGTGGATCCGCTTGCGCGGCACCCCGAGGTCCTTCAAGGCCTGCTTGCCGGCCGTCATGAACGCCTCGGGCCCGCACAGGAACGCCTCGAACTCCGCATACGGCCGGACCAGCTCACGCAGCTGCGTCACCGACGGCAAACCCTGCACGCTTTCCAGCCAGTGCACCAGCACCAGCCGCTCCGGGTGCTCCCGCGCCAGCGCGGCCAGCTCGGACGCGAAGATCACCGACGAGGAGTCCCGGTTGGCGTACACCAGCACGATCCGCCCGCCGCCGGAGGCCAGCGCGGACTTCAGGATCGACATCACCGGCGTGATGCCGCTGCCGCCGGCCATCAACAGCAGGTCGGCGTCCAGCGATTCGGGCGTGAACACCCCCGCCGGGGCCAGGACGTCCACAGTGGAACCAGCAGAGACGTTGTCACACAACCAGTTCGACCCGTACCCGCCTTCGGTGCGCTTCACCGTCACCTTGAGCCGCGAGCCCTCGTGCGGTGCGCTGGACAACGAGTAGCACCGCGCCGCCTCACCAGCGCGCAACGTCAGGAACTGCCCCGGCCGGTACGCGAACGTCGAAGCGTGCTCGGCGGGCACGTCGAACACGATCGACGACGCCTCGGCCGTTTCCGCGATCACCTCGGCGACGGTCAGGGTGTAGCTATCCGGCATCGAGAACCCCGAACTCCCCGTCCCGCACCGCCGCGTCGATGCTGTCCACCAGCTTCGGGCAGGTGTCCAGCAGCGCGGTGTTGCGCCCCTCGGCCACCTCCTGCGCGAACACCGGGCAGCTGCCCGCGTCGGTCGTCCACTGGATGCTGGTGTGCTTCACGCTGTTCTTCTTCACCAGCACCCGCGTGCCGCACGACGCGCACGCGTGCGGCCGCAGGCCGCCGGCCAGGAACTCGGTGCGCTCGGCGGTGGTCATCCCGCGACCCCCGCCTCCTGCTGCCGGGCCAGGTTCTCGGCCACCTCCCGCGCCCACACCTCGTTGGCCTTGGTGGTGTCCACCTCGAACTCGAAGCGCCGCGTCATGTCCTCGGTGACGTCCTCGACGTCCACGTAGAACTGCTCGTACCAGCGGCGCAGCTGGTAGACCGGGCCGTCCTCCTCGCACAGCAGCGGGTTGTCGATGCGGGTCTTGTTCTTCCAGATCTCCACGTCCTGCAGGAAACCCACGCCGATGCTCTTGGCGAACTTGCCGGCGATCTTGTCCGCCTGCTCGTCCGACACGCCCGGCAGCTTCTTCACGCTGACCCCCCACTGCAGCACGAACGAGGTCGGCGTCACCGGGTAGTGGCAGTTGATCAGCACGTTCTCGATCTCGAAGCCCTTGTACGTGTTCAGCAGCGTGTTGATCATGTACGACGGCCCGAAGTACGAGGCCTCCGAGCGCAGCAGGTTGTCCTCGCCGCCGTAGTTGGACGCCATCCCGACGTCCGGCCGGCCCTTGGTGTTGAGGTACTGCGTGGCGATGTGGCCCTCGAACACGTTCTTGAAGTAGGTCGGGAACGCGAAGTGGATGTAGAAGAAGTGGGCCATGTCGACCATGTTGTCGATGATCTCGCGGCAGTTGGACCCCTCGATCAGCACCGAGTCCCAGGTCCAGTTGCTCCACTCGCCGCTGAAGATGCCGTCGATGCGCGGGATCACGACGTCCGGCGGCGGCGGGTTGCCCTGCGGGTCGTGCCACACGAACAGCTGCTTGTTCTCCTCCAGCGTGATCCACGACCGGGTGCGGGCACGCAGCGGAACCCGTTTGGCGTACGGGATCGACACGCACTTGCCGTTGCCGCCCCAGCGCCAGTCGTGGAACGGGCAGGCCACCTCGTTGCCCTTGACGCTGCCCTGACTCAGGTCGCCGCCCATGTGGCGGCAGTAGGCGTCCAGGACGTTGAGCTTGCCGTCCTCGCCCGCGAACACCACGAGCTTGGTGCCGAACGCGTTGACGGCGTGCGGTTTCCCGTCGCGGAACGTCTCGGCCAGCCCCAGGCAGTGCCAGCCGCGCGCGAACCGCGCCGGCGGCGCACCCGCGTCGATCGTGCGGACTTCAGTCATCATCGACCTCCAGTGCGATTCTGGGTGGCCAGGTGGCGTGAGGCAAGGAACCCGAAGACCATCGCCGGCCCGATCGTGGCGCCCGGCCCGGCGTAGGTGTGTCCCATGACCGCGGCGCTGGTGTTCCCGGCCGCGTACAACCCGGGGATCACCGACCCGTCCTCGCGCAGCACGCGGGCGTGGGTGTCGGTGCGCAGCCCGCCCTTCGTGCCCAGGTCACCGGGCACGATCTTGACCGCGTAGAACGGGGCCTTGTCGAGCGGGCCGAGGCTCGGGTTCGGCTTGTGGCGGGGGTCGCCGTAGTAGTGGTCGTAGGCGCTGCGCCCGCGCTGGAAGTCCTCGTCGACACCGCGCCGGGCGAAGCCGTTGAACCGCTCGACGGTGGCTTCCAGCGCCGCGGTCGGCACCTCGATGCGGGCGGCCAGTTCCCCCAGCGTGGCCGCCTTGGCCACGATCCCGGCCTTGAACCAGCGGCCGGGCAGCTTCTGCCGCGGCCCGACGCCGGTGAACATGTACCGGTCGCGGTAGCGCTGGTCGAACACCAGCCAGGTGGGGATGTTCTCGCCGGGCCCGTCGCCCGGCCCGTACATCGCGTGCACGGCCTCGACGTAGGGCGCGGACTCGTTGACGAACCGCTCGCCGCGCGCGTTGACCAGGATGCAGCCCGGCCGGGACCGCTCGGCTAGCGCGAACCACGGCCCGCCGGTCAGCGGGATCGTCGGGCCCCACCAGGCGTCGTCCATCAGGGCCACCGACGCGCCGAGCTTGAGCCCGGCCAGGATCGCGTCGCCGGTGTTGGCCTTCGCGCCCACGGTCCACTCGGTGCCGATGGGACTGCGCTGGTACTTCGCGCGCATCTCCTCGTTGTGCTCGAACCCGCCCGCGGCGAGCACGACCCCCAGGCGCGCCCGCACGGTCTCCTCCCGCCCGTCCCGCCGGATCACCACCCCGGTGACCCGCTCGTCCTCGGTGACCAGGTCGGCCAGCGGCGTGTCCAGCCACACCGGCACGCCCGCGCGGAGCAGCCCGGCGCGCAGCCCGGCGGCCAGGGCCTGGCCCATCGACAGCAGCCGCCTGCCGCGCGCCAGCCCGGTGAGCCACCGCCCGCCGATGCGCAGGACCCGCAGCGCGCCCTTGGGGTGGCGGGCGAGCAGGCTCAGCCAGCGGTAGTCCGCCTGGGTGATCGGCACACCGAGCGGCGCGCCGCTGTAGGGCGGTTCCAGGTTGTGGAGTTCGTCGCCGAGCCGCTTGCCGTCGAACGGCTTCGGCTCGACCGACCGGCCGCCGGCCCGCCCGCCGGGGGCTTCGGGGTGGTAGTCGGAGTAGCCGGGCACCCACTGCAGCCGCAGCGGCGTGACCCGGTGCACGAACGACACCACCTCGGGGCCGTGGTCGAGGAAGGCCTGGCGCAGCTCGGCCGGCACGACGTCGCCGACGATGGCGTCGAGGTAGGCCCGCGCCGCCTCCGGCGTGTCCTCGACACCGGCCGCGCGCAACGCCTCGTTGCCCGGGATCCACACCCCGCCACCCGATCGGGCCGTGGACCCGCCGAACCTGGCGGCCTTCTCGATCACCACGACGGAGAGGCCGGCGTCGGCGGCCGCGAGGGCGGCGGTCATGCCGGCGGCGCCGCTGCCCACCACCACGACGTCGAACTCGTCGGTCATGCCACCTCCGCTGGAACGTGTTCCACTTCGCTGAGCGCCTGTTCGCCGCCTCGTCCGTCACGATAGACGAGAACGTGTTTCAGTTCTAGGGTAGCGGGTGTGAACCAGACGGCGGATGTGATCGTGATCGGGTTCGGGGCGGCGGGCGCCTGCGCGGCGATCGAGGCCGCCGACGCGGGCGCGGACGTGCTCGTGCTGGACCGCTTCGGCGGTGGCGGGGCGACCGCGCTGAGCGGCGGCATCGTCTACGCGGGCGGGGGCACCGCCCAGCAGCGGGAGGCCGGGGTCGACGACTCGGCCGACGCGATGTACGACTACCTGCGGCTCGAGGTCGGCGAGGCGGTGTCGGAGGAGACGCTGCGGCGCTTCTGCGACTCCAGCCCGGCGATGATCGAGTGGCTGGAGCGCAACGGCGTGCCGTTCGAGGGCAGCCTGTGCCCGTACAAGACGTCCTACCCCAACGACGACTACTACCTGTACTACTCGGGCAGCGAGTCCGCCGGCGGGTTCCGCGAGCTGGCCAAACCGGCCGCGCGCGGCCACCGCACGAAGGGGCCGGGCACGTCGGGCAAGCTGCTGTTCGCCCGGCTGGCGCAGGCGGCGCGTCAGCGTGGCGTGCGGGTCCTGCCCGGCACCCGTGCCGAGTCGCTGATCGTCGAGAACGGCGTCGTGACCGGCGTCCGGGTCCGCACGCTGCGCGACGCGCCCGCCCGGGTCCGCGCCGCGCACGCCCGCATGGCGCGGTACGCCGCGAAGCCCGGGATCTACGTGCCGAGCGTGCGCAAAGCGCTGCAGCACCGGATCGAGCGGCTGGAGCGGCGGTACGCGCGCGATGTGGAACTCACCGCTCGGCGCGGGGTCGTGATCGCGGCGGGCGGGTTCATCTTCAACCGCGCGCTGGTGCGTGAGCACGCCCCGGCCTACCGCGGCGGGCTGGCGCTGGGCACGATCGCCGACGACGGGTCCGGCATAGGGCTCGGCACCGCGGTGGGCGCGGTGACCGGCGAGATGCACCGGATCTCGGCGTGGCGGTTCGTCACGCCGCCCAGCGCGATGCTCAAGGGTGTCCTGGTCGACCAGGCCGGGCGGCGGATCATCGACGAGTCCCGCTACGGCGCCGCGATCGGCGAGGTGATGATCGGCAAGCACGACGGCAAGGGCTGGCTGCTCGCCGACGCCGAGACGATCGCCGAGGCACGCCGCACCGCGCGGCGGGAGAGCCAGTGGTTCCAGTGGCTGCAGGCCCGCTACCTGCTGCAACGCGGCCGGGTGTCCGCGGCGACCCTGGAGGAGGTGGCGTGCAAGGCCGGGGTCGACCCGGCCGGGCTGGCCGCCACCGTCGAGGCCTACAACGCGGCCGCGGACGCAGGCGCCGCGGACCCGGCGGGCAAGCCGGCCGAGTACGTGCGGCCGGTGCGGACGGCGCCGTTCTCGCTGATCGACGTCTCCATCAAGCCCAGCCTGGGTTTCCCGTGCCCGATGCTCACGCTCGGCGGGCTCGTGGTGGACGAGTCGACCGGCCAGGTGCGGGGCGCCGACGGCGCCGGCATCGCCGGGCTGTACGCGGCGGGCCGGTCCGCGGTGGGAATCTGTTCCAGGTCCTACGTGAGCGGGCTCTCGCTCGCCGACTGCGTGTTTTCCGGTCGCAGAGCGGGAATTTCCGCAGCTCGACGGGTGGACTGATGACAAAAACGAGAACGTGTTCTAGTCTTTCTGGTGACCGAGAAAAGACATGACGGACGGGGCGTGCAGATGACCGATCAGGATGGTCGCGGGGTGCTGGCCGGGGTCCGGGAACTGCTTCCCGTCCTGCGGGAGCGGGCCCAGGAGACCGAGGACGCGCGGCGCATTCCGGACGAGTCGATCAAATCGCTGCAGGAGACCGGGTTCTTCAAGCTGCTGCAGCCGAAGACCTTCGGTGGCTACGAGGCCGACCCGGTGACCTTCTACACCGCGGTGAAGCTGCTGGCGAGCGCGTGCGGGTCCACCGGCTGGGTCGCCTCGATCCTCGGGGTGCACCCGTGGCACCTCGGGCTGTTCGAGCCGCAGGCGCAGCAGGACGTGTGGGGCGAGGACGTCGACGTGCGCATCTCGTCGTCCTACGCGCCGATGGGCAAGGCCACCGTCGTCGACGGCGGGTACCGGCTGACCGGCCGGTGGAGCTTCTCCTCCGGCTGCGACCATGCGACCTGGGTGTTCCTCGGCGCGCCCGCCTTCGACGCCGAGGGCAAGCCGGTCGACTTCTGCACCTACCTGCTGCCGATCAGCGACTACCGGATCGAGGACGTCTGGGACACCGTCGGCCTGAGCGGCACCGGCAGCAACGACATCATCGTCGAGGACGCGTTCGTCCCGGCGCACCGCGCGCTGAGCTTCCAGGCCACCTCGAAGTGCCGCACCCCGGGGCAGCAGATCAACCCGGGGCCGTTGTTCAAGCTGCCGTACGGATCCGTGCACCCGTCGACGATCACCGCGCCGATCATCGGCATGGCGCAGGGCGCGTACGAGGCGCACGTGGAGCACCAGCGCAACCGGGTGCGCGCCGCCTACATGGGCGAGCAGTCCAAAGAGGACCCGTTCGCCAAGGTGCGGGTCGCCGAGGCGGCCAGCGAGATCGACGCCGCGTGGCTGCAGCTGACCCGCAACATCGACGAGCTGTACCAGCTGGCGTGCCGCGGCGAGAAGCTGCCGTTCGCCACGCGGCTGCGGGTGCGGCGCGACCAGGTGCGCGGCACCGAACGCGCGATCGCCGCCGTCGACCGGCTCTTCGAGAACTCCGGCGGCCGGGCGCTCAAGCGGGGCACGCCGATCCAGCGGTTCTGGCGCGACGCGCACGCCGGCCGCGTGCACGCGGCGAACGACCCGGAACGCGCCTACATCATGTACGGCAACGGCGAATTCGGCGTGCCCGTCGAGAATGCGATGGTGTGACGTGACCGAGGGCAAGTACGCCGAGGTCGGCGGGGGCTTGCGGCTGCACTACCACGAAGCCGGCGCCGAGCACGCGGAAACCGTGGTGATGCTGCACGGCGGCGGGCCGGGCGCCTCGGCGTGGAGCAACTTCTCCCGCAACATCGAGGTGTTCGCCAAGTCCTACCGGGTCCTCGCGGTCGACCAGCCCGGGTTCGGCAAGTCGGACAAACCGACCGAGCACCCGCAGTACTTCACCCACAGCTCGACCGCGGTCGTCGGCCTGCTCGACGCGCTGGGGGTCGGCAAGGCGCACCTGGTCGGCAACTCGCTCGGCGGCGGCACCGCGGTCCGGCTCGCGCTGGACCACCCGGACCGCGCCGGGCGGCTCGTGCTGATGGGGCCGGGCGGGCTGAGCACCAACCTGTTCGCGCCGGACCCCACCGAGGGGGTCAAGGCGCTCGGCCGGTTCGCCGCGCCGCCGGGGCCCAGCAAGGAGAAGCTCGCGGCGTTCCTGCGGCTCATGGTGTTCGACCCGGCGCTGATCACCGACGAGCTGGTCGAGGAACGCTACGCCAACGCGAGCACGCCCGAGTCGCTCGCGGCGATGCGCGCGATGGGCGCGTCCTTCGCCGGGGCCGACTACGAGCAGGGCATGCTCTGGCGCGACGCCTACAAGCTGCGGCAACGCGTGTTGCTGATCTGGGGCCGCGAGGACCGCGTCAACCCGCTCGACGGCGCGCTGCTCGCGCTCAAGACGATCCCGCGCGCGCAGCTGCACGTGTTCGGCCGGTGTGGACACTGGGCCCAGGTCGAGAAGTTCGACGAGTTCAACCGCCTGGCCCTCGACTTCCTGCGAGGTGAATGAGATGGGCATCCGCTCACTGGCGTACCTGCGCATCGAGGCGACCGACATGGCCGCCTGGCGCGAGTACGGGCTCAAGGTGCTCGGCATGGTCGAGGGCAAGGGCTCCCACCCGGACGCGCTCTACCTGCGGATGGACGACTTCCCGGCGCGGCTGGTGATCGTGCCGGGGGAGAGCGATCGGCTCGCGGTGGCCGGCTGGGAGGCCGCCAACGCCGCCGAGCTGGACGAGGTGCGGGCGCGGCTGGACGCAGGCGGCGTGCCCTACAAGGAAGGCAGCGCCGAGGTGCTGGCCGAGCGGCGCGTCACCGAGCTGATCAGCTTCGACGACCCGTCCGGCAACACCCTGGAGGTGTTCCACGGCGTCGCGCTGGAGCACCGGCGCGTGGTGAGCCCGTACGGGCACCGGTTCGTCACCGGCGAGCAGGGCCTCGGGCACGTGGTGCTGTCCACCCACGACGACGACGCGGCGCTGCGGTTCTACCGCGACGTGCTCGGCTTCCGGCTGCGCGACTCGATGCGCCTGCCGCCGCAGATGGTCGGCCGCCCGGCCGACGGGCCGCCGGCGTGGCTGCGGTTCTTCGGCTGCAACCCGCGCCACCACAGCCTGGCGTTCCTGCCGATGCCCACGCCGAGCGGGATCGTGCACCTGATGGTCGAGGTGGAGAACACCGACGACGTCGGGCTGGCGCTGGACCGCGCGAAGCGGCGCAACGTGCCGATGTCGGCCACACTGGGGCGGCACGTGAACGACCTGATGCTGTCGTTCTACATGAAGACGCCGGGCGGGTTCGACGTCGAGTTCGGGTGCGAGGGCCGCCAGGTCGACGACGAGTCGTGGATCGCGCGCGAGAGCACGGCGGTGAGCCTGTGGGGCCACGACTTCAGCGTCGGGATGCGGAAGTGATCTCGTCCGCGATCGAGCCGGCGCGCTTCCGCCAGGTGCTCGGGCACTTCGCCACCGGGGTCACCGTGGTGACCACGATGGACGACGGCGAGCCAGCCGGGTTCGCGTGCCAGTCGTTCGCGGCGCTGTCGCTGGACCCGCCGCTGGTGCTGTTCTGCCCCGCCCGCAAATCGCGGACGTGGCCGGCGATCGAGCGCAGCGGGCGGTTCGCGGTCAACGTCCTGGCGGAGGGGCAGCACCGGGTCAGCGCGGTGTTCGGGGCGCGCGGCGCGGACAAGTTCGCCGCCGTCGAGTGGGAGCCGGCGCCGTCCGGCTGCCCGGTGCTGGAGGACGCGCTGACTTGGGTGGACTGCGCGGTGGAGACCGTGTTCGAGGCGGGCGACCACTTCGTCGTGGTCGGGCGCGTGACGGCGCTGGGGGAGGCGTCGAACGGGCGGCCGCTGCTGTTCTACCGCGGCCAGTACACCGGCGCGGCGCCGGTCAAGGCGGACGTGCTCAGCTGGGCCGGCCCGGACGACTGGCTGTGACCGCCTCGCCGGCGATCTCGTCGACCGACCGGCCGGTGGTGCGCGGGCCGAACACCGCGGTGATCAGGATGAGCAGCACCATCGCCAGCGCGACCACCACGAACACCGCGGTCGCGCCCTTGGCTTCCAGCAGCGGCAGCAGCAGGTACGGCATCGCGGCGGTCGCCAGGCGGGACAGCGAGTAGGCCGAGCCGGCGGCGGACGCGCGCAGGCTCGTCGGGAAGATCTCCGCCTGGTAGGCGTGGTAGGCGTTGGAGAACACGTTGCTGACCGCGGTGTAGCAGAAGCCGAGGATCGCGATGGCTGCGCTGCCGGTGGAATAGCCGAAGGCGAGCCCGAAGACCGCCATGCCCGCCGCGGCCGCGACGATGAGCCACTTGCGCTGGAAGCGGTCCATCAGTGGGATCGACAGCGCGGAGCCGATCGGGTAGCCCAGGAACGACAGCGCGCTGAACGTCAGCGAGTGGGCGACGTCGAACCCCTTGGCGGTCAGGATGATCGGCACCAGCGAGCCGAAGCCGTAGTAGCCGAAGACCTGCAGGACCTGGAACGCGGACAGCATCGCGGTCCGCGTGCGCCACGGCTTGCGGAACAGCGCGCGGAACCGTTGCGGCTGGGCTTCTTCGTGGCTCGCCGGTGGCACGTCGAGCGTGGTGCGCGCGGATTTTTCCAGGCGCTGCACGACTTCCTCGGCCTCGGCGTACCGTCCCTGCGCGATCAACCACCGGGGCGATTCGGGCAGACCGGTGCGAAGCACCCACACGATCGCCGCGCCGAGCGCGCCGATCACGAAGAGCCAGCGCCAGCCGTCGACGCCGAACGGCGCCTCGCCGACCAGGCCGCGCGCGAGGAACCCGGCGGCGGGCACGCCGCAGAAGCCGATGGTGTAGGCCCAGGCGGTGGCCTTGCCGCGGGCGTGCGCCGGCAGCAGGTCGGCGAGGTAGGCGTCGGCGAGGGGCAGTTCCGCGCCGATGCCGATGCCCGCGACGAACCGGCAGACCACCAGCATCCACACGTCCGTGGAGAACGCGCCGAGCAGCGTGAACAGCGAGTAGACGCTGAGGGTGAGCAGGAAGGCGCGCCGCCTGCCGATGCGGTCGGCGAGCCTGCCGAGCGTCACGGCGCCGACGAAGGCGCCGAGGAAGGCCGACGCCAGCAGCGGCTTGGTTTCCGCGCCGGACACGCCGAACTCCTTGGACAGCACGGTGCTCACGGTGCTGGCGAGGAAGAGGTCGTAGAGGTCGAAGAAGGTCGCCACCCCGACGACGGCGATGAGCAGGCGGTGGAAGCGCGTGACGGGCAACCGGTCGAGCCGGACGGTCATCGACGACGGGGCGGTCATGGTCGGAAAGTTATCCCCCGTGTGCCGATGTTGACAATGGTTGCCGGATTCGTCCGGAGTGCCGGGATGACCGCGTGGCGGAGTACCTTCTCGCACCGTCTCCGTGTGGCCGGTGGTCCACACTGGCGAAATCACCACGCGCTTCGGCGTACCTGGCTACCGCGATGCGCTGTGCGGTTTCATCGGCCATCGGATGACCGGCACCGTCGAATCCCGGGAATCGGGTCTGGTGGTGCGTTTCGCCCCAGGCGCGCTCGCGATCGGCCCGGCGCCGGCCGACCTGACCGGTCCCGAGATCGCGATGCGGCAGGCGCGCGGGGATGGACGGTGTATCGCCCGGGCGAGGCCGTGTTCGCGTGGCTGGGGCAGACCCCGCGTTCCGGTTACGCTTCCGGAATGGATCTCAGGCAAGACGCGCACGCGATGTCCGACGACCTCGTGGCACTGCGGCGCGCGCTCCACCAGGTGCCCGAACTCGGCCTCGACCTGCCCCGCACCCAGGAGACGGTTCTCCAGGCCCTCGACGGGCTGCCCCTGGAGATCAGCACCGGCACCGGGCTCTCGTCGGTCACCGCCGTGCTGCGCGGGCAGGGCGGCGACGGCGATGTCGTGCTGCTGCGCGGCGACATGGACGCGCTGCCGGTCACCGAGAACACCGGCGCCGCCTTCAGTTCGCGGCACGAGGGGCGTATGCACGCGTGCGGGCACGACCTGCACACCGCCGGCCTCGTCGGCGCCGCGCGGCTGCTGTCGGCCCACCGGGACCGCCTGGCCGGGGACGTGGTGTTCATGTTCCAGCCCGGCGAGGAGGGCCACGACGGCGCCGGGCACATGATCGCCGAGGGCGTCCTGGACGCCGCGGGCCGCCCGGTCGCCGAGGCCTACGGGCTGCACGTGGTGTCGGCGATGATCCCGCGCGGCCGGTTCGTGTCCCGCCCCGGCCCGATCATGGCCGCCGCCGACGGGTTGTTCGTCCGCGTCCTCGGCGCAGGCGGGCACGGGTCCCGGCCGCACGTGGCGCTCGACCCGGTGCCTGCCGCGTGCGAGATGGTGACGGCGCTGCAGACGATGGTCACCCGCCGGTTCAGCGTGTTCGACCCGGTCGTGGTCACCGTCGGCACCTTCCACGCGGGCACCCAGCGCAACATCATCCCGCCGGAAGCCCGCTTCGAGGCCACCATCCGCAGCTTCTCGAAGGAGGCGCGGGAGCGGGTCGCGGAGCTGGCCGTCCCGCTGTGCCGGGACATCGCGGCCGCCCACGGCCTGGAAGCCGAGGTCACCTACTCGCCCGAGTACCCGGTCACCGTCAACGACCCGGCAGGCCACGAGTTCGTCGCCGAGACGGTGCGCGAGGTGTTCGGTGAGGAGCGGTTCACGGAGGCGCCGGATCCGGTCACCGGCTCGGAGGACTTCTCCCGCGTGCTCGACCGGGTCCCCGGCGCGTTCGTGTTCCTCGGGGCGACCTTCGCCGACGACCCGGACTCCGCGCCGTACAACCATTCCCCGGAGGCATCGTTCGACGACAGCGTGGTCGCCGACGGCGCGGCGCTGCTCGCGTCGCTGGCCGCGCGGCGGTTGAGCGGAGCGCACGCATGACCCGGATCCTGTTCGCAGGCGGCCGCGTCTTCGACGGCACCGGCACCGACCCGTTCGACGCGGACGTGGTGGTCGAGGACGGCCGCATCGCCGCGATCGGCACCGGCCTGGACGGCGACGAGGTCGTCGACTGCGCGGGCACCACGCTGCTGCCCGGGCTGTTCGACTGCCACGTGCACGTCACGGTGTCCGACATCAGCCTGATCAAGCTGTTCCAGAAACCGTTTTCCTACCAGTTCTACGAGGCGGCGCGGAACCTGCGCAGCACCCTCGAACTGGGCATCACCACCGTGCGCGACGCGGGCGGCGCCGACCTCGGCATCAAGAAGGCACAGGCGGACGGGCTGATCAGCGGCCCGCGGCTGGAGATCTCGATCGGCATCATCAGCCAGACCGGCGGGCACGGCGACGACTGGATGCCCTCGGGGCACTGCGTTCCGCTGACGCTGCCGCACCCCGGCCGCCCGCACACGGTCGTCGACGGGCCGGACGAGATGCGCAAGGCGGCGCGGGAGCTGCTGCGCGCGGGCGCCGACGTGCTCAAGGTGTGCACGACCGGCGGCGTGCTCTCGCCCGGCGACGACCCGCGGCACACCCAGTTCACCCCGGCCGAGCTGGACGTCCTGGTCGCCGAGGCCGCCATGCAGGGCAAGGCGGTGATGGCGCACGCGCAGGGCACCGAGGGCATCAAGAACGCGGTGCGGGCCGGGATCCGGTCCATCGAGCACGGCATCTACCTCGACGACGAGGCCATCGAACTGATGCTCGCGCACGGCACGTGGCTGGTGCCGACGCTGATCGCGCCGATCGCGGTCATCCGCGCGGCCAGGGCTGGCGCGGCGCTGACCGACGAGATGATCCGCAAGGCCGAGGACGTGGCGGAGGTGCACGCGTCGTCGATGCGCCGCGCGGTCGAAGCCGGGGTGAAGATCGCGATGGGCACCGACAGCGGCGTCGGCCCGCACGGCACGAACCTCGAAGAGCTGCCGTTGATGCAGGCGGCAGGCATGAGCCCCGGCGAGGTGCTCGCCGCGTCCACGTCGTCGGCCGCGGAGCTGCTCGGGTTCGGCGACTCGCTGGGCAGGCTGGAGCCGGGTTTCCGCGCGGACCTGGTGGTCGTGTCCGGCGACGCCTACGACCTGGCCGCGTTGCCGGGGCGGATCCGCGAGGTGTGGCAGGACGGCGTGCGCGTGGTCGCGCCCGGCTCGCAGAAGTGAGAAGACCCCCGGGCCGCGCCGAAACTGGGGGAGGAAGGCGCGGCCCGGGGGCCTCGCTCCAGCGCCCGAGGGGGAGGTAAGCGCCGGAGCACCGGCCGGTGTGAAACTGGGGAGGATGACACCGGCCGTGTGCAGTCAGGATAGCGCGCGTTTCGGCGCGCGGACCGCTTTCACAGGAACTCGACAGGTTTCGGGCGTGGTGGTCAGAGGACCAGGTCGGCGAGAACGGTGTTCAGAGCCTCGGCGAACGCTTTCGCGTTGCGCTGGGGGGCGAGGTGCGCCCCGGGCAGTTCGACGAACGGCAGGCCCAGTTCGAGGGCGAGCGCGCGGGCCGGGCGGTAGTGGTAGTAGCCGCGGCTGCCTTCGCCCGCGGTGAGCACGATCGGCACCGGGCCGCGGCGGAGAGCGTCGATGTCCGGCAGGTAGCGGTAGAAGCCGACGAGTTCGCGGTCGAACAGCAGGCGCCACTCGTGTTCGTGCGGCAGGCGCACGGTTTTCAGCGGGGGCAGCCCGGCGCCCGCGATGGAACCGAGGAACCCCTGGAACGCCGCGAAGACGTCGCCGTCCGCGCTGAGGGCGGCCTGCTCCTCGGCGAACTCCAGCCACTCGTCGGCGTCCGGCAGGAGGTTCACGGCAGGCGGCTCGTGGACGACCAGCCCGCTGACGACGTCCGGGTGCCGGACGGCGAGCTCCAGCCCGATCTGGCCGCCTGCGCTGCTGCCGAACACGAGAGCCTTGCTGTAGCCGAAGTGCTCGACGACGGCGCGCGCGTCGTCAGCGTGCCGCGCGACGGTCAGCGGCCCGTCCGTGGAGTCCGTGCTGCCGAAGTGCCCACGCCGGTCGTACCCGAGAACGGTGTAGTGGCTCGCGAGCTGCTCGGCGAGGGCCCGGTAGGAGGCGGCCGCCCCGGTTCCCCCGGGCACCAGGAGCAGCGCCGGGCCGGCCCCGCTCCGCTCGACGTGCAATTCCCCGTCCGGCACCGGGCAGGCGCCGCTCTCCGAGATCATGGGCGCAGTCAAGCACAACGGGCGCGATGGACGGACAACGGTCGGTGGTCGCCGTCCGTGGAGAGGAACCGAGATGACTTCCCTTCCCGGCTACCGGCGGGCTTTTCTCCGGATCATGGTCCGGGCCGCGTCGTCGACCGGCGAGGTCGGACAGCAGCTCGGCCGAGCGCTGGCCGTGTTCGGCGCCGTGGATGTTTCCAGCCTGGGCCGGTACTACAAGGACGAGACACTGCTGGAGTTCCGCGCGACGCTCGAGCCGGCCGGCCGGGTCGGCGACTGCATCGCGGCGCTCCGAGCGCTCGCGCCCGAGGGATGGCGTGACAGCCCGGTCGGGCCGGCCTGGGTGCGGCCGGGCCACGGCCGGGTTTCCCTCCTGCATCCGGAACTCGAGTGGGTGACCGTCAGCCCCGCCGAAGCGGCCGTGCCGCCCCGCTTCGTACCCGGCGATCTGGTGCGGATCCTCGACTGCCCCGCGGCACGGGATGACGGTCTGGTGGGAGAGGAGGCGGAGGTCCGTGGCAGCAGCACACCGGCGACCGACGCCGCCCCGTGGGGGTACGCGGTCCGCCCGAGCGGCTGGGACACACTCGTCTGCTTCGACGAGCCCGACCTGGAGCCCACCGGGCGCCGCGTTTCGGAGGCAGAACCCGTCGAACGCAGGGTGATCAGCGTCCAGCCGGACGGCACCGTGACCGGTTCACACGTCACGCCTCCCCAGGCCTAGATGCCTCCGACGGGCTCCGCCATCCCGGAGCCTCCACAGTGGACGCTGCTCAGGCTTCCTTCAGCGCGGCGGCAAGACCGTCACCCAGCGGGGTCGTCGGGCGTCCGATCAGCGCCGACAGCTCGCCGGTCACCTCCGCGAGCGTGCCCTCGGCGATGTTCTGGTCCAGCGCCACCACGAACCCGGCCGTCTCCGCGGGCAGCCCGGCCTCGATCAGCGCCGCGCGGTGCTCGTCGGCGGTCAGGTCGCGGTAGCGGATCTCCTTGCCCGTGATGGCGGAGATCTCGGCGGCGAGGTCGTCGAACGTCCACGCGACGTCGCCGCCGAGTTCGTACACCTTGCCCTCGTGCCCCTCGCCGGTGAGGACCGCCACGGCGCCCGCGGCGAAGTCGGCCCGGGTGGCGCTCGCGACGCGGCCCGCGCCGGCGCTGCCGATCAGCACGCCGGTCGCGATGGCCTGCTGGGCGTTCTGCACGTAGTTCTCGGTGTACCAGTTGTTGCGCAGGATCGTGAACGGCACGCCGGACGCGCGGATGATCTCCTCGGTCGCCTTGTGCTCGGGCGCCAGCACCAGCGGCGTGTCGTCCGCGTGCGGCGCGCTCGTGTAGGCCAGGTGCGTGACACCGGCGGCCTTCGCGGCGTCCACCACGGCCTGGTGCTGCGGAACCCGGTGGCCCACGGCGTTGCCCGAGATCAGCAGGACCTTGGTCGCGCCCGCGAACGCCGCCGCGAGCGTCTCCGGCCGGTCGTAGTCGGCCTCCCGAACTTCGACGCCCAGGTCCGCGGCCTTCTCCGGGCTGCGCACCGCGGCGACGATCCGGCCGGCGGGCAGCTGCTCCCGCAACCCGGCGACGACGTGGCGGCCCAGCTGGCCGGTGGCACCGGTGACGACGATGGTCATGTTTTCGCTCCTCCTCGGACGACTGCTCCCCGCTGAAGTTAGTACTAACTTCTGGAAAGTGCCAACCAAGGGTGAGTACCGTCACCAGGCATCGTGGGGGCCACCAGGTATCCTCGGTGTCATGAGTTGCGACGCCGAGCACGACCAGTTGGTCGCCGACGTCTTCGCGCGCGCGTGCACCTCGCGCGGGGTGCTGGAGCACGTGACGGGCCGCTGGGGCACGCTCGCGCTGGCCGCGCTCGCCGAGGGGCCGTTCCGGTTCAACGCGTTGCGCCGCAAGGTGGACGGCGTCAGCGAGAAGATGCTGGCCCAGACGCTGCAGGCGCTCGAACGCGACGGTTTCGTGCACCGCGAGGCCGAGCCGACGATCCCGCCGCGCGTCGAGTACAGCCTGACGCCGCTGGGCGCCGAGGTGGCCGGCCGCCTGCGGGAGCTGATCGAGCTGGTCGAGGGCCGGGTGCCGGAGGTCGAGGCCGCGCGCCGGGCCTACGACGAGGCGAAGTCGGCGGTCGCGCGCTAGACGTCCTGGGATCAGGCGGCCGTGGCGTCGCCGAAGGCCGTCACGTGGGCCGCCGCGCAGGAGCACGGGAGGTCGTCCGGCACGACGACGCTGCCCGTGATCGTCGTTCGCGGCTCGAGCGGGATCGCGCGCACCCGGGTGGAGCGGATCTCGGTCACCTGGTCGGCGGGCAACACGGTCCAGCTGCGTGGATCGGAGCCGACCTCGACGATCGTGTCCTGCACCGTCCCCGCGCGGTGCGCCGGTGGTCCCTGGAGTCCGACGTCCGGCAGCGCGCCGAGCACCGACAGATCGTGGTCTTCGGAGGTCTTCAGGGGACCGGCGGCCAGTTCCGCGACGCCGACGGCCGCGCGCCCGGCGGCGGGGTGCCGGGTGGACACGACCGCGAACAGGGACTCGGTCCAGCTCGGCAACACCCGCAGCCCGGGCGCCGAACGCACTTCCCTCGCCAGGGCCAGGTCGATCTCCCCCTGCCGCAGAGCGTTCAAGCGTGCGGTCAGGGGCAGGTCGACGAGCACGACGTCGAATCCCGGGGCCTTCTCCCGCAACGCGTCGATCCCGCGTTCCAGCCGCGCGGTGAACTGCCCCGCGCCGGTCCCGATGCGCATGACACCCGCCCGCTCGCGCGCCGCGACCCGAACCCGATCGGCGGCCGCGAGCGCCTCCCGCGCGACGGCGAGCACCCGGTGTCCCGCCTCGGTCAGCCGGACCAGGCGCGGTGAGCGGTCGAAGAGGCGGACCCCCAGCTCGCGCTCCAGTGCCGCGATCTGCCTGCTGACCGCCGGCTGGGCGATGTGCAGCCGCTCGGCGGCCCGGCCGAAGTGCAGCTCGTCGGCGACTGTGACGAAGTACCGCAACGCCCGTAGTTCCACCCGGTCTCCTCTGCGACGATGCTTCGAGGTTATCGCTGTGCGGCAGCCTTGGTTCTGGTTCCCGGCGAGCCCTGGTGGTGGAGTCGGGACATGGACATCGATCTCGGTCTGCTCGGCGCGCACCTGCGCGAGCACGAAGTGAACCCGGACCGCGCCATCGAGGTGGAGCGCGCCGGCTACGGCACGCTCTGGCTGGACGCCTCGCCTCCGGCGGACCTCACCCTCGCGGAGGAGCTGCTCGACGCGACCACCCGGCTGACCGTCGGCACGAGCGTGGTGAACGTCTGGACCGCCGACGCGGACACCGTGGCGGCCTCCTACCACCGGATCGAAGCCAGGCACCCAGGGCGCTTCCTGCTCGGCGTCGGAATCGGCCACCGCGAAGTGCACGCCGAATACGCCTCCCCGTACGACACACTGGTGTCCTACCTGGACCGGCTCGCCAGTGCGGGCGTGCCGTCCGGCCGCATCGTGGTGGCCGCGCTCGGGCCGCGGATGCTGCGCATGGCAGGGGAGCGCACCGCCGGAGCCATTCCCGGCATGGTCACCCCGGAGCACACCCGGCGAGCCCGCTCGATCCTCGGCCCCGGGAAGGTGCTGTTGCCCGGGCATTTCGCCCTCGTCGAGCCGGACGTGAACCGGGCCCGCGCGGTCGCCCGGTCCGCGCCGCCCGGAACCGCGCTGGGGGTGCACAACTACGCGAGCAACCTCCGGCGTCTCGGCTTCACCGAGGACGATCTATCCGGCGCGGGCAGCGACCAGCTCATCGACGCACTCGTCGCACACGGCGACCCGGCCACGACGGCGACCCGGCTGCTGGCCCATCGAGCGGCCGGCGCGGACCACGTCGGCGTCTACCCCCTCGGCGACGACCCGATCGCCACGCTCGTCGAAATCGCGGAGGCGGTGCAGGTCAGTGCTGAACCGGGGCTGCGGTGCCCGAGCTAGTCCCGCTGGGCGAGGAACACGAACTCCATGCCGGGCCGGTCCGGGGCGTCCCGCACGTCGGCCACGCGGAACCCGTGTGCGGCGAGGCTTTCCTCGACCTCGTCGCGCTCGCGGAACCGCAGCGTCGAGTCCGATGTGACCACTTCGCCGTCGGCCAGGAACCGGTACGTGAAGCGGAACGACACCAGCGGCAGGCTGACGTCCGTGACCTCCATGCGGCGCTCCACGCGGCCGGTGCCGGGCACGTCGAGCACCAGCGGGGCGGTCGCCGCGGCCCAGTCCTCCCAGGCGCGCCGCTCCGGGCGGCGCGTCTCGAACACGAAGTGGCCGCCGGGGCGCAGCGCGGTCCGGATGCCCGCGAGGGTCCGGCCCCAGTCTTCGTCGGTGAGGAACACCTGCGCGACGTTCCCCGTCATGGCAGCGAGATCACCGGCCGCCGGGGGCAGATCCGTGGCGTCGCCGTGGATCCAGGTGATGTTCCCGTCCGGGTCCTTCGAACGGGCGACCGCCAGCGACGCCTCCGCCGGGTCGACGCCGACGACGGTGCGTCCCTTCGCAGCGAGGAGCACGGCCAGGCTGCCCGTGCCGCAACCGACGTCCAGCACGCGTTCGGCCTTGAGCTCGTCGGCGATCGACAGGTACAGGTCGAGGTCGTCGCGCTCGCCGTCGAAGGTGTCGTAGACCTGGGCGAGGCGCGGGTGGGCGAAGATGGCGTCGGGCACGGCACGCACCTTAGCCGGGCGGCGGTCCCCGCGCGTCCCGTTTTTGTCGGTGCCCCCTGTCACACTGCGGACGTGGCGAACTGGCGGGAATTCGAAGAGCAGGCGCCGGCGCTGGCGGCGGCGGTGCGTGAGCGGTTGACGGCTGCGGAGACGCACGTGCTGGCGACTCTGCGACGGGACGGGTCGCCCCGGGTGAGCGGCTCCGAGGTCGACCTCCGGGAGCCCGAGTTGTACATCGGGTCGATGTGGGGTGCGCGCAAGGCACGCGACCTGCAGCGCGACGGCCGGTTCGCGCTGCACGCCTTCCCGTCCGCCGAGGGCGACGCGAAGCTGTCCGGGGTCGCGATCGAGATCACCGAGAAGGCCGTCCTGGACGCCATCCAGGGCGACATGCAACCAAGCCACCTCTTCCGGCTGGACCTCCAGCAGGCGGTGCTGACGACGGTCGAGGGCGACAAGCTGGTGGCGACCACCTGGTGGCCGGGCCGGGAGGTGGTGCGTTTCGAGCGCACGTGAGACAGGTACGAGGACACCGCGCACGCGGCCGACGTGAGGGTTGGCGTGGTGCCCGTCGGCGGGCCGTGGGGGGCCGTGCCGGTGGTGCGCTGCGTTTCGAGCGCACGTGAGACAGGTATGAGGACACCCCGCACGCGGCCGACGTGAGGGTTGGCGTGGTGCCCGTCGGCGGGCCGTGGGCGGCCGTGCCGGTGGTGCACTGTTGGCCTTTCCCGCGCCGGGGACGTGCGACTGCCGCGGGATGCGGGTCAGGGCGAGCGTTGCCTCTGGAGCCCGTGCCCGCGCTACAGCGGCCCCGGGTTGGTCGTCATGGCGACCACTCCGTCGGTTCGGCTCGAGGCGCCCTACAGCCGTTCCAGGATGGTCGCCGTCGACAGCGCTCCGCCCGCGCACATCGTCACCAGCGCGGTCGCGCCGTCGCGGCGTTCCAGCTCGTGCAGGGCCGTCGTCAACAGGCGCGCGCCGGTGCTGCCCACCGGGTGCCCCAGCGCGATGGCGCCGCCGTTGACGTTCACCCGCTCGGGATCCGGCTCGTGCACCTGCTGCCAGGACAGCACCACCGAGGCGAACGCTTCGTTGACCTCGAACACATCGAGATCACCGACCGCCATCCGGGCGCGCGACAGCACCCGCGTCGTCGCCTGCACCGGGCCGTCCAGGTGGTAGTACGGCTCGGCGCCGACCAGTGCCTGCGCGCGGATCCGCGCCCGGGGACGCAGGCCCAGCGCCGCCGCCCGCGCGGAGTCCATGATCAGCACGGCCGCCGCGCCGTCGGAGATCTGGGACGACGTGCCGGCGGTGTGCACGCCACCGTCGAGCACCGGCTTCAACCGGGCCAGCCCCTCCAGCGTGGTGTCGCGCAGACCCTGGTCGCGGGTGACCAGCCGGGTCTCCCCGGTGGGCCTGCCCTCCGCGTCGAGCACCGGCGCCTTCACCGGCGTCACCTCGCGGTCGAACCGGCCCTGCGCCCACGCCGTCGCCGCCTTGGTCTGCGACGCCACCCCGAACCGGTCGACGTCCTCCCGGGTGATGCCGCGCCGCTCGGCGATCCGCTCGGCCGCGCCGTACTGGTTGGGCATGTCGATCGCCCACGAGGCGGGCTTCGGCGCGCCCGCGTCCACGCCGCGGTTCGCGCCCAGCGGGATGCGGCTCATCGCCTCCACCCCGCACGCGATGCCGGCCTCGATCGCGTCTGCCGCGATCAACCCGGCCACCAGGTGCGCGGCCTGCTGGGCCGAGCCGCACTGCGCGTCGATCGTCGTCGCGCCGGTCGTCTCCGGCAGGCCGGCGTGCAGCCACGCCGTGCGCGTCACGTTGCCCGACTGCTCACCCGCCTGCGTGACGCAACCGCCGATAACCTGTTCCACGATCGCGGCGTCCAGCCCGGCCCGCTCGACCAGCGCCCGCTGCGCCACGCCCAGCAGCTCGGCCGCGTGCAACCCGGCCAGCCAGCCACGCCGCTTCCCGATCGGGGTCCGCACGGCCTCGACGATGACGGGTTCACCCACGGCAGCTCTCCTCCACTCGACTCTCGTTCAAAGTAGAACTTGTTTCAATATTGAGCAAGTGTGACCCAGGTCAACCGCCATTTGGTGACCAATCGGACCACCAGGGCTTTCAAGATCGAGTAAACGGGTTTCACTCAACCTCTCGACTTAGTTAACACCGTATGCTCTAATCGGGTTTAGAACGTGTTCCACGACGACGTGAGGCACCTCGGGAGGTAGCCGTGGCCACGCCCCTGATCCCCGCCGGCTTCGATTTCACCGACCCCGACCTGATCGCGGCAAGGCTTCCGCTGGAGGAGTTCGCCGAGCTCCGCAAGACCGCGCCGGTCTGGTGGAACGCGCAGCCGCACAACCGCGCGGGCTTCCGCGACGACGGGTTCTGGGTCGTCACCCGGCACGAGGACGTCAAGACCGTGTCGAGGGACAGCGAGCTGTACTCCTCGCAGGAGAAGCTCGCGATCATCCGGTTCGACGAGAACATGACCGACGAGGGTCTCGACGCGAACCGCCTCGTCCTGCTCAACATGGACGCGCCCCAGCACACCAAGCTGCGCCGCATCGTGTCGAAGGGCTTCACGCCCCGGGCCATCGCGCGCCTGGAGGACACCCTCCGCGACCGCGCCGCGCGCATCGTGCACGAGGCGAAGAAGAAGGGCTCCGGCGACTTCGTCGAGGACGTCGCGTGCGAGCTGCCGCTGCAGGCCATCGCCGAGCTCATCGGCATCCCGCAGGAGGACCGCCGCAAGATCTTCGACTGGTCCAACCAGATGATCGGCTACGACGACCCGGAGTACGACGTCGAGCCGATCGCTGCCTCCGCCGAACTCGTCGGCTACGCATGGAACATGGCCGAGGAACGCCGGAAGTGCCCGATGGACGACATCGTCACCAAGCTCGTCCAGGCCGATGTGGACGGTGAGTCGCTCAGCTCGGAGGAGTTCGGGTTCTTCGTCATCCTGCTGTCCGTGGCGGGCAACGAGACCACCCGAAACGCCATCACCCACGGCATGAAGGCCATGCTCGACCACCCCGACCAGTGGGAGCTCTACCGCGAGCAGCGGCCGAAGACGGCGCCGGACGAGATCGTCCGCTGGGCCACCCCGGTGATCGCCTTCCAGCGCACCGCGACCGCCGACACCGAGCTGGGCGGCCAGCACATCCGCAAGGGCGACCGGGTCGGCATGTTCTACAGCTCGGCCAACTTCGACCCCGAGGTGTTCGACGAGCCCGAGAAGTTCGACGTGCTGCGGGATCCGAACCCGCACGTCGGCTTCGGCGGCACCGGCTCGCACTACTGCATCGGGGCGAATCTCGCGCGCCTGGAGATCGACCTGATCTTCAACGCCATCGCCGACGAAATGCCTGGTATCCGCGAAATCGCGGCGCCGGAGCGGCTGCGGTCGGGCTGGCTCAACGGCATCAAGCACTACCGGGTCGCCTACGAATAGGGGTTACGCTGCACCTCTGGTCCTCGTCGCCAGGAGGTGCCCGGTGCCCGTCGTCCCGCCCACCCCGGAAGAACTCGCCGAGCTCGCCGCCCGTCACGGCTTCCGCCTCGGCGAAGCCGACCGCAAGTCCTTCGCCGGTCTCGTGGAGGCCAACCTCGCCGCCCACGAGGCCGTCGAGCGCCTGTACACCCGCTCGGCGCCCAGCGCCCCGCACCGCGATTACGAGTGGCCGGAGGACAACCCGCTGGGCGCGTGGTACGTGCGCACCCGGATCCCGCCGACCGGCGACGGTCCGCTGAGCGGCCGCGAGGTCGTGATCAAGGACAACATCGCGGTCGCCGGGGTGCCGATGATGAACGGATCCCGCGCGGTGGAGGGGTTCGTGCCGCGCCGGGACGCGACCGTCGTGAGCCGGGTGCTCGCGGCGGGCGGCACGATCGTCGGCAAGGCGGTGTGCGAGGACCTGTGCTACTCCGGGTCCAGCTTCACCTCCGCCTCCGGTCCGGTGCGCAACCCGTGGGACCCCACCCGGCACGCCGGCGGCTCGTCGTCCGGCAACGCGGCCCTGCTCGCCGCCGGTGAAGCCGATTTCGCGATCGGCGGCGACCAGGGCGGTTCGGTGCGGATGCCGGCGGCGTTCTGCGGCGTGGTCGGGCACAAGCCGACGCACGGGCTCGTGCCCTACACCGGCGCGTTCCCCATCGAAACCACGATCGACCACCTCGGCCCGATGACCCGCACGGTCCGGGACGCCGCGCTGCTGCTGAGCGTCCTCGCCGGTGACGACGGCTTCGACCCGCGCCAGTTCCGCACGCCGGAGCCGCCGGACTACCTGGCCGCGGTCGAGCAGGACATCCGCGGCGTGCGGGTCGGCGTGCTCACCGAGGGCTTCGGCCTGCCGATGTCCGAACCGGGCGTCGACGACGCGGTCCGCGCCGCGGCCGACCGGCTCGCGGCGGCGGGCGCCGTGGTGTCCGAGGTCAGCGTGCCGTGGCACCGCGACGGGCTGGACGTGTGGACCGTGATCGGTACGGACGGCACGGCGCGCCAGATGATCGACGGCAACGGCTACGGCATGAACGTGCCCGGCCGGTACGACCCGGAGCTGATGGTGCACTTCGCGCAGGGGCGGCGCGTGCACGCCGACGACATGTCGGACACGCTCAAGACCATGATCCTCACCGGCGCGTACGCCGCGGAACGCTACGACATGCGCCACTACGCGATGGCGCGCGAGCTGGCGTGGGAGCTGCGCGCCGGCTACGACGCGGCGCTGACCGAGGTGGACGTGCTGGTGCTGCCGACGGTCCCGTACGTGGCGAAGCCCCTGCCCGGCCCGGACGCGACGCGCGAGGAGCGGATGGTCAACGCGCTGGGCATGGTCGGCAACACGGCACCCTTCGACGCGAGCGGCCACCCGGCGATCTCGGTGCCCGCCGCGCCGGTGGACGGCTTGCCGACGGGCTTGATGATCGCGGGCCGCCGCTTCGACGACGCGATGTGCCTCCGGGTGGCGGCTGCTTATGAGCGGGAGGTGGGCGGTTTCCCGGTCGCCGCCCGGTAGGTCAGGAGCGCCGCGGCGCCCTGCTGCCGGACCGCGTGGAGCCGCAGATCCGCGGGCGCGGTGAACAGCCGCCGCCCGGTGCCGAGCGCCGTCGGGAACACCAGGAGCCGGTACTCGTCGACGAGGTTCTCGGCGGCGAGGGCGTGCACGACGCCGATGCTGCCGGTGACGATGAGGTCCCGGTCCGTCCCGCGCACCGCCGAGGCCAGGTCCCCGTCGAGCACGGACGAGTTCTGCCACGCGTCCGCGCTGGTCAGCGAGCGGGACACGACGAGCTTCGGGATGGCGTTCATCTTCGCCGAGAACTCGTCGGTCCGGCCCGGCCAGAGCTTCGCGAACAGCTCCCACGTGACGCGGCCCAGCAGCAGCATGCCGGTGTCGAGCAGCGCGCCGAGCCCGAACTTGTCGCCGGCCACCGCCTCGGGGCCGTGCCGGAACGCCCAGCCGCCGCCCGGTGTGCCGCCGGATCCGTCCGGGTCCTCGACGACGCCGTCCAGCGTGACGAACTCGATGACGATCAACGTGCCCATGTGCACTCCTCGGTTGTCCTCTGCCGGCCCGGTGTGGCCCGGCGGAGGTACATACCGGCGGGTGCCGCCATACTCATCGCGATGGCCACGGTGGATTTCGCAGCGCTGACCGAACCGCACCGGGCGGAGCTGCTGGCGTACTGCTACCGGATGCTCGGGTCGGTCCACGAGGCCGAGGACCTGGTGCAGGAGACCATGTTGCGGGCGTGGCAGGCCCGCGAGCGCTACGACGAGCGGCGGGCGTCGATCCGCACCTGGCTGTACCGCATCGCGACCAACGCCTGCCTGACCGCGCTGGCGGGCAAGGCGCGCCGGCCGCTCCCGTCCGGGCTGGGCGCGCCCAGCACCGACCCGGGGGAGCCGCTGCGGCCGGCCTTCGACGTGCCCTGGTTGCAGCCCTTCCCCGACGCCCGGCTCGGCGATCCGGCGGACCAGGTCGTGCGGCGGGACAGCATGCGGCTGGCGCTGGTCGCGGCCATGCAGACGCTGCCGCCGCGGCAGCGGGCCGTCTGGGTGCTGCGCGAGGTCCTGGCTTTCAGCGCCGCCGAGGTGGCCGGACTGCTGGACACGTCGGTCGCTTCGGTGAACAGCGCCCTGCAGCGGGCGCGGGCGGGGTTGTCCGTCGCGGCCCTCGAAGACGTCGCCCCGTCCGGCGACCCCGCTGCGCGCCGCACCGTGGAGGCCTACGTCCGAGCGTTCGAGGCGGCCGACGTGGACGCGCTGGTCGAGTTGCTCACCCACGATGCCGTGCTGGAGATGCCGCCGGTGCCCCCGTGGTACCGCGGCCGCGACGACTACGCCGCGTTCATCCGGCGGGTGTTCGCGATGCGCGGCGTGGGCTGGCGGATGGTCCCGACCGGGGCGAACGGCCAGCCGGCCGCGGCCGCCTACGCCCCGGATCCCGCGGGCGGGCACCGCCTGCACACCCTGCAGGTGTTCACCGTCGCCGGCGAGCGGATCACCCGCACGGTCGTCTTTCAGGACCCGGCGGTGTTCGCGGCCTTCGATCTGCCCACCGCCGTCTAGGGCTTCTCCGAGCCCACCACCCACATCGCGAAGTACTGGGAGCCGCCGCCGTACGCGTGGCCCAGCGCTCGGCGTGCGCCGTCGACCTGGTAGTCGCCCGCCCGGCCCATCACCTGCTTCGCCGCCTCGGAGAACCGCAGCATCCCGGACGCCCCGATCGGGTTCGACGACAGCACCCCGCCCGACGGGTTCACCGGCAGCCGCCCGGTCAGCGCGGTCTCCCCGGCCTCGGTCAGCTTCCACCCCTCGCCTTCGGGCATGAAACCGAGGTTCTCCAGCCACATCGGCTCGAACCAGGAGAACGGCACGTAGATCTCGGCTGCGTCTATTTCGGACAGTGGATCGGTGATCCCCGCCTCGCGCCACAGCGCCGCGGCCGCCTCCCGGCCCGCCTGCGGGTTCACCTGGTCCCGGCCGGCGAACGTGGTCGGCTCGGTGCGCATCGCAGTCGCGTGCACCCACGCCGCGCCCTGCACCGCGTCGCCAGCGGCCTCGTCGCCGATCACCATCGCGCACGCGCCGTCCGAGGACGGGCAGGTCTCGTCGTAGCGGATCGGGTCCCACAGCACCTGCGAGGCCCGCACCTTCTCCACCGTGATGTCCGGCTGCTTGAGGTGCGCGTACGGGTTCAGCGCCCCGTTCTGCCGGTCCTTCGCCGCGACGATCGCCCCGACGTGCTCGGGTGCGCCGGACCGCCGGATGTAGGACCGCACGTGCGGCGCGAAGTACCCGCCCGCGCCCGCGCCGACCGGCATCGTGAACGGCGGCGCGATCGACAACGCCCACATCGCGTTCGACTCGGACTGCTTCTCGAACGCCACCGTCAGCACCCGCCGGTGGATGCCGGACTGCACCAGGCTCGTCGCCACCAGCGCCGTCGACCCGCCCACCGAACCGGCCGTGTGCACGCGCAGCAACGGTTTCCCGGTCGCGCCAAGCGCGTCGGCCAGGAACAGCTCGGGCATCATCACGCCCTCGAACAGGTCGGGCGCCTTGCCGATGACCACCGCGTCGATGTCCGGCCACTCCACTTGCGCGTCGGCCATCGCGCGGTCGATCGCCTCCCGCAGCAGGCCGGGCATGGACACGTCGGTCCGCTTGGCCCGGTGGTGGGTCTGCCCGGTGCCGAGCACCGCGGCGAGCTGCTTCGCCATTCTCACGCCTCCAGGACCGCGACGAGGTTCTGCTGCAGGGCCGGGCCGCTGGTCGCGTGCGCGAGCACCTTCGAGGCCTGGCCGGTGAGGATCCGGGTGGCGGCCTCGCCGATGCGCGCCAGCCCGGCCGCGAACATCGGGTTGCCGGTGAGCACACCGCCCGAGGGGTTGACGCGGACGTCGTCGCCGAGCCCGAGCGCGGTCCGCAGGATCAGTTCCTGGTGGGTGAACGGCGCGTGCAGTTCGGCGACCTCTACGTCACCGGTGCCGACCGCCTGCCCGGCCGCTTCGGTGGACGGCGACCGGGTCAGGTCACGCGCGCCGAGCACGGGCGTGTCCACCCGGTGCTCGATGCCGGTGATGACCGCGGGCCGCTCGGCGAACTCGTGCGCCCGCTCGGCGGCGGCGAGGACGATCACCGCGGCGCCGTCGGTCACCGGCGCGATGTCGTGCGCCCGCAACGGATCGGCGACGTAGGGCGCGTCCAGCAGGTCGGCGATCTCGCTGGCGCCGGAGAACTGGGCGTGCGGGTTGCGGGTGGCGTCGGCGCGGCTGCGCGCGGCCACCGCGGCCAGGTCCTTCTCGCTCCACAGGCCGGCGTCCAGCCCGAGCCGCGCCTGCAGGCCCGCGATGCTCACCGAGTCCGGCCACAGCGGCGCGACCGTGTACGGGTCGAGCTGCAGCGCCAGCACCCGGCGCAGCTGCCCGGCGGAGGACTTGCCGAAGCCGTAGACCAGCGCGGTGTCGACCTCGCCGGTACGGATCTTCAGCCACGCCTCGTACAGCGCCCAGGCCGCGTCCATCTCCACGTGCGACTCGTGGATCGGCGGGAACGCGCCGATCGCGTCGATCGCGGAGATGAACGAGAACGCCCGGCCCGCCAGGTAGTCCGACGAGCCGGAGCACCAGAACCCGATGTCCGACTTGGACAGTCCGGTCTGCTCGTAGACCTGGGCGAAGATGGGCACGAGCATCTCCACGCCGTTCGTGGTGCCCGGTGTGGAGCGCACGTTCGGGGCCTGGGCGAACCCGACCACCGCGACGTCTCGCATGGCAGTTCCCCTCTACAGGTGGTGGGCGAAGGACTCGTAGGGCGCGTCCGGCTCGCCGGTCGGCTCGAAGTGGCTGATGTTCTCCAGGCTCGTCCACCACTCGTCACGTGGTTTCCAGTTCGCCTTCACCCGCATGCCCATCCGGACATCGGCGGCGTCGCAGCCGAGGACGAGGTGCAGGAACGCGATGTCGGCGCCGTCGAGCAGGATGTAGGCCGCGACGTAGGGCGGCTTGATGCGCTGGCCGAGGAACGGCACGTTGACGATGCAGAACGTGGTGACGATCCCGGTGTCCGGCAGTTCCACTTCGTCCACTGTGGGCACGCCGTCGGTCGGACAGGCGCCGCGTGGCGGGATGTAGACCTTCTCGCACTTCGGGCAGCGCTGGCCGATGAGCTTGCCCTCGGCGAGGCCGCGCAGGTAACGGCTCTCCTCCGGCGACGCCGAGTGCTGGTAGTGCAGCTCGATCGGGGTGACCATCACACCGTCCTGTTGGGACTTCGGCGGTGGCGCGGGGGAGGGCCCGTCGTCGGCGCCGACGGGCAGGAAGTAGGCGATGTCGCGGATGTGGCCGGCGGGTTCGTCGGCCCAGCGCACGCGCACCCGCATCCCGGTGCGCATCTCGGCTGGGCTGTTCACGTGCACGGCGTGCAGCATCGCGGTGTCGGCGCCGTCCAGGCGGACCAGCGCCCACGCGAACGGCGTGGTCAGCGGCTGGCCGTCCAGCGGTTCGGGGATCCAGGACCAGGTCAGCACGGTGCCCTCGTCGGACACCGGCACGAACTCGGTGAGCGCCGCGGCGGTGACCGGGTCGTACTCCACCGGCGGCACGTGCACGCGGCCGTCCGAGCCGCGCACGCCCTCGATGCGGCGCTCGCGCAGTCCGGCGGCGAACCGGCCGAGCACGGGCCCGAGGGAGCGGGTGTAGTCGAAGGCGAGATCCAGCGGCGCGGACAGCGGTGTACTCACGATTCGAAGTGAAACACGTTCTCGATCTGGCGGCAAGACGCTCTGCCGGAAGGTTGCGCGGTAAGTGGAACAAGTTCTAGATTCGGGTGCATGACCACTGCACTGGAGACGATCGGCCTGTGGAACATCGCGGCCGGGCAGCCGGACCGGACGGCGATCGTGAACCCCGACGGCAGCGAGGTCGGTTACGGCGCGCTCGCCGACAAGGCCAACGCCTACGCGCGCGGCCTGCGCGAGCTGGGCCTGGAGACCGGCGACGTCGTGGTGGTGCTGCAGCCCAACAGCGACGAGCTGCTGGCCGCGTACTTCGCCGCGCTGCAGACCGGGCTGTACGTGGTGATGGTCAACTGGCACTTGGTCGGGCCCGAGGTGGCCTACATCCTGTCCGATTCGGGGGCGAAGGCGTTCCTCGCGCACGAGCGGTTCGCTGAGGTGGCGATCGCCGCGGCGGACGAGGCCGGGGTGCCCGCTTCCGGCCGGTTCGCGGTGGGGCGCATCGAGGGGTTCCGCGCCGTGGCCGAGCTGGGCGCCGGGGGGAGCGGGCGCCCGGAGGGGCGGACGGCGGGGTCGCCGATGCTCTACACCTCCGGCACGACGGGACGGCCGAAGGGTGTGCGGCGGCCGCTGAGCGGGGCTGATCCGGACAGCGTGCCCGCCGCGTCCACGTGGTTCTTCGGGATCTTCGGGCTGAAGCCGTTCGACGGCCACGTCCACCTGTGCGGTTCGCCGCTCTACCACACGGCGGTGCTGAACTTCGCGTCGATCTCGATCCAGCTGGGGCACACGGTCGTGCTGATGGACCGGTGGGACCCGGAGGAGATGCTGCGGCTGATCGAGCGGTACCGCGTCACGCACAGCCACATGGTGCCCACGCAGTTCCGGCGCCTGCTCGCGCTGCCGGAGGAGGTGCGGTCGCGCTACGATCTGTCGTCGCTGCGGAACATGATCCACGGCGCGGCGCCGTGTCCGCCCGAGGTGAAGCGGCGGATGCTGGAGTGGTGGGGCCCGGTGGTGACCGACTACTACGCCGCGACCGAGGGCGGCGGCACGATGATCACCGGCGAGGAGTGGCTGCGCAAACCCGGCTCGGTGGGGCTGCCGTGGCCGGGTTCGGTGATCAAGATCCTGGACGACGACGGCAACGAGCTGCCCGCGGGCCAGCCCGGCACGGTGTACATGCGGATGGGCTCGTCGACGTTCGAGTACCACAAGGACGCCGAGAAGACGCGCAAGGCGCGGGTCGGGAACCTGTTCACCCTCGGCGACGTGGGTTACCTGGACGAGGACGGCTACCTGTTCCTGCACGACCGCAAGAACGACATGATCATCTCGGGTGGGGTGAACATCTACCCGGCCGAGATCGAGAACGAACTGGTGATGCACCCGAAGGTCGCGGACGTGGCGGTGTTCGGCATCCCGCACGAGGACTGGGGCGAGGAGATCAAGGCGGTCGTCCAGCCGGCGCCGGGAGTTCAGCCGGGGCCCGAGCTGGCGGAGGAGCTGCTGGACTGGGTGCGCGGCCGGCTGGCGAAGTTCAAGTGGCCCCGCAGTGTGGACTTCGCCGAGGAGCTGCCGCGGGATCCCAACGGGAAGCTGTACAAGCGCAAGCTGCGGGATCCTTATTGGACGGACCGGAAGATCTGACCCTCCTGCGGCCCGCGCGGGCGGGCGGGCCGCAGCGGGCGGGCGGCCGGCCGGGCACGGCTCGGCTCGGTGTTCCGGAAATGGGCGCGCCCCGTGGGCTGCCCGCACCCTGCGGGTAGCCGCGCGCTGCGGGCAGCCGCGCGCCGCGTGCTGTCAGCGCCCTGGGGGCGGCTCCGCGCGCCCTGCGGACTGCCAGTGTCCCGAGGCTGCCCGCGGGGCGCGGTTCGGGCCCGCGTGGCTCCCCGCCGACCTACCCCCAGCGTTGGGGTTGATCGGGCGCCCAGGCTGGGCGCGATGCGGGCCCGCTCAGGCTGCGCGATCCGGCACCCGCTGAGGCTGGGCGCGATGCGGGCCGCTCAGGCTGCGCGCGATCCGGCACCCGCTCAGGCTGGGCGCGATGCGGGCGCCCACTCACGCTGGGCGTGATGCGGGCGCCCGCTCAGGCTGGGCGTGGCCGCAGGTCCCGCTGGCTGCGTTCGTCCGTCACCACCTCGCCGGAGCGTGCGAAGCGCACCGACGCCCACCACGAACCGTCGGCGCGCGGGTGCTTCTCCCAGGTCAGCGTTCCCGGCACCCACTGCCCGGAGTCCCGCACGAGACAGGGCTTCCCGGGCGGATTCGCCTTTCCGCGCACCCGTAGCCACCGTTCGGTGCAGCAGTGCCGGCAGGGCTGGAGCTTCTCCGGGCCCAGGTCCGCCAGCGGACCGGCACCACGTCACCGGTCTCGCCGCCCCTGCGGCGCACGTGCTCCTGCCCCTTGCGCATCCACTCGCACCGGTCGTCGTTGTGGTACGCCGACCCGCCCGTGGTGCGGCAGCACCCCCGCCAGCGGCGGCTTGCGGTACGCGCACTGCCCCGCCGGCGGGATCGCCGTCCATCGCGGCCAAGTTAGCGGCCACCACCGACAGTTTCAGCGGCCCTCGAACCGGGGCGTGCGCTTCTCCGTGAACGCGCGCGGCCCCTCCTTCGCGTCGGCGGACTGGAAGACCTTCAGCCCGTACTGCGCCTCGATCTTGAAGGCCTCCTCCTCGGGCATCCCCTCGGTGTCGCGGATCGTGCGCAGGATCGCCTGCACCGCGAGCGGCCCGTTGGCGGCGATCATGTCCGCCAGCTCCAGCGCCCGCTCCAGCGCGGTCCCGTCCGGCACCACGCTGCCGATCAGCCCGATCTCCTTCGCCTCCGCGGCGGTCAGGTGCCGCCCGGTCAGCAGGATCTCCGCCGCCAGCGTGTACGGGATCTGCCGCGGCAGCCGCACCGCCGAGCCGCCCATCGGGAACAGTCCCCACCGCGCCTCGGACACGCCGAACCGCGCGCTCTCCCCGGCCACGCGGATGTCCGTGGCCTGCAGGATCTCCGTGCCGCCCGCGATCGCCGGGCCCTCCACGGCCGCGATCAGCGGTTTCGTCAACCGCCGCCCCTTCAACAGGCCCTCGATGCGGCCGGGGTCGAACGTGCCCTTCTCGTAGGAGTCCGCGGGGGAGTTGCGGTTCATCGACTTCAGATCCGCCCCGGCGCAGAACGCGCCACCCGCGCCGGTGAGCACACAGCACCGGATCTCCGGATCGTTGTCCACCCGGTCCCAGGCCTCGACCAGGATCGCCATCATCTCGCCGCTGATCGCGTTGCGGACCTCCGGCCGGTTCATCGTCACCACGAGCGTGTGCGCGCGTTGTTCAACCAGAGCGTGCGGCTGCGTCATGAGTACCTCTCCATCCGGCGCCATTGCCCAAAACGATAACATGTTCTACTTTGGCTGGGTGGCATACAACATCGCGGATCTGCTCGAGCACGCCGTCGACGCCGTGCCGGATCGCCCCGCGGTCATCTGCGGACAGCGGCACGTCACCTACGCACAGCTGGAGGACAGGGCCAACCGGCTGGCGCACCACCTCGCCGCGCAGGGGGTCGGTCCCGGCTCCCACATCGGCGTCTATTCCCGCAACTCCGTGGAGACGATCGAGGCGATGTTCGCCGCGTACAAGTTGCGCGCCATCGCGGTCAACGTCAACTACCGCTACGTCGAAGCCGAGCTCGAATACCTCTTCGACAACGCCGACCTGGTCGCGCTCGTGCACGAGCGCAAGTACGCGGACAAGGTCGCCGCGGTCCTCCCGAAGGCCCCGAAACTGAAACACGTACTAGTGGTCGAGGACGGTAGCGGCGCGGACTTCTCCGGCTACGGGGGCGCCGAGTACGAGCCGGCCCTCGCCGCGCAGTCGCCGGACCGCGACTTCGGCGAGCGCAGCCCGGACGACATCTACATCGTCTACACCGGCGGCACCACCGGGTACCCGAAGGGCGTCATGTGGCGCCACGAAGACGTGTGGCGGGCGCTCGGCGGCGGCATCGACTTCGTCACCGGCGAGTATGTTCCGGACGAGTGGACGATGGCCGAGCGGGGCAAGCAGGGCGCGATGGTCCGGCTGCCCGCCGCGCCGCTCATCCACGGCGCCGCCCAGTGGGCCGCCTTCGGCGCGATGTTCGGCGGCGGCACCGTCGTGTTCGTGCCGCAGTTCGACCCGCACGAGATCTGGCGCGAGATCGAGAAGCACAAGGTGCACGTCCTGACGATCGTCGGCGACGCGATGGCCCGCCCGCTGCTCGACGCCTACCGCGAGGGCGGTTACGACGCCTCGTCGCTCGTCGCCGTGTCCAGCCACGCCGCGCTGTTCTCCCAGCCGGTCAAGCAGGAGTACCTCGACGCCTTCCCGAACCTGGTGCTCACCGACGCGATCGGCTCGTCGGAGAGCGGCTTCACCGGCATCGGCATGGTCGCCAAGGGCGCCGACCACTCGGCGGGTCCGCGGGTGAACTTCGGCAAGGACGCCATCCTCATCGACGACGACAACCGCCTGGTCCCGCGCGCGGCCGGCGCGACCGGGCGGATCGCCCGCCGCGGGCACGTGCCGCTGGGCTACTACAAGGACCCGGCCAAGTCCGAGACGATCTTCGTCGAGGTCGAGGGCAACCGTTACGTCGTGCCCGGCGACTGGGCCCGCTACGAGGAGGACGGCACCGTCACCCTCCTCGGCCGCGGTTCGCAGTGCGTCAACACCGGCGGGGAGAAGGTGTTCCCGGAAGAGGTCGAAAGCGCGCTGAAGTCCCACCCGGACGTGTTCGACGCGATCGTCGTCGGTGTGCCGGACGAGCGGCTTGGCCAGCGGGTCGGGGCGATCCTCCAGGCCCGGCCCGGCGTCACGCCCGACCTCGGCGCGATCGAGGCGCACGTCCGGACGCAGGTCGCCGGCTACAAGGTGCCGCGCAGCGTGTGGCTGGTCGAGAAGATCGGGCGGCTCCCGACCGGCAAACCGGACTACCAGTGGGCCGCCCGGCACGCGGCGGAACACCAGCCGACCGAGATCCAGAAGGCCTGAGGAGACACTTGATGCGCACCGCGCTGTGCGAGACGTTCGGCATCCGGTACCCGATCATCGGGTTCACCCCGTCGGAGCACGTGGCCGCCGCGATCAGCAAGGCGGGCGGCCTCGGCGTGCTCGGCTGCGTGCGGTTCAACGACGCCGGTGAACTCGACCGGGTGCTGGACTGGATGGACGCCAACACCGACGGCAAGCCCTACGGGGTCGACATCGTCATGCCCGCGAAGGTGCCCGCCGAGGGCGCGGCGGTGGACCTCGAAAAGCTCATCCCCGAGGAGCACCGCGCGTTCGTCGAGCGGACGCTGCGCGAGCTGGGCGTGCCGGAGCTGCCGGAGGACACCGAGGAACGCGCCGGCGTTCTCGGCTGGCTGCACTCGGTGGCCCGCTCGCACGTCGAGGTCGCGCTGAAGCACCCGATCAAGCTGATCGCCAACGCGCTCGGCTCACCCCCGGTCGACGTCATCAACCAGGCGCACGAGCACGGCGTGCCGGTGGCGGCGCTCGCCGGCAAGGCCGAGCACGCGGTGCGGCACGTCGACAACGGCGTGGACTTCGTCGTGGCGCAGGGGTACGAGGCGGGCGGGCACACCGGCGAGATCGCGTCGATGGTGCTGCTGCCGGAGATCGTCGACGCGGTGGGCGACCGCGCGCCGGTGCTCGCGGCGGGCGGGATCGGGTCGGGCAGGCAGGTCGCGGCGGCGCTGGCGCTCGGCGCGTCCGGCGCGTGGACCGGCTCGATCTGGCTCGCGACGGAGGAGTACCTGCAGACGATGCCCGAGTCAACGGCGATGCAGAGCGCGCTGGTCGGGGCGACGTCGTCGGACACCGTGCGGACGCGCATCTACACCGGCAAACCGGCGCGGTTGCTGAAGACGCGCTGGACGGAGGCCTGGTCGTCCGCGGACGCGCCCGATCCGCTGCCGATGCCGCTGCAGAACCTGCTGGTGAGCAAGGCGCACAACCGCATCCACGCGGCGAACGACCCGACGGTCGTGTCGATGCCGGCAGGCCAGATCATCGGCCGGATCGACCGGGTGCTCCCGGTGGCCGAGATCGTGGCCGACCTGGTCAGCGGTTACGAGGAGGCGCTGTCCCGCCTGGACAAGACGAGGTAGGCGAGCGCGCCGAGGGCCAGCACCACGACACCGCTGATCACCGACGACAGCGGCAGGCTGAACGCGAGCACCACGCAGCCGGCGAGCCCCACCACGGGCACCACGCGGCGGGTGCCGAGCGTCCACGCGCTCGCGTTCGCGATGGCGTAGTAGGTCAGCACCGCGAACGACGAGAACCCGATCGCATCGCGCAGGTCGGTCACCAGCACCAGGGCGGCGACCACGATGCCGACCGCCACCTCCGCGCGGTGCGGCACGGCGAACCGCGGGTGCACGGCGGCCAGCGGAGCGGGCAGGTGGCCGTCGCGGGCCATCGCGAACGTCGTCCGGGACACGCCCAGCACGAGTGCGAGCAGCGAGCCCAGCGCGGCCAGCGCGGCGCCGGCCCGGACCACCGGGGTGAGCGCCGACCACGACGTGCCCGCGACCGCGGCGGCGATCGGGTCCGAAGTGGACGCCAGACCGTCCGGACCCAGTTGCAGCAGCAGGAAAACGGCGACGACCGCGTACACGACGAGCGTGATCCCCAGTGCGATCGGGATCGCTCGGGGGATGGTGCGCTCCGGGTCGCGGACCTCCTCGCCGAGGGTGGCGATTCGCGCGTACCCGGCGAAGGCGAAGAACAGCAGCCCGGCCGACTGCAGGACGCCCCCAGCCCCCGAGCCGGG
Source organism: Amycolatopsis tucumanensis (assembly GCF_021654135.1). GTDB lineage: Bacteria > Actinomycetota > Actinomycetes > Mycobacteriales > Pseudonocardiaceae > Amycolatopsis_E > Amycolatopsis_E tucumanensis. Next base: position 84,965 of record NZ_JAKGSD010000029.1, read on the forward strand.
GAACGGCGTCAGGTGCGCGGCCGCCGGGTTCCCCGCGACGACGATGGCGGCCACCGACCCGGCGAGGACCACGAGCGTGATCGTGACGATGACCTTGGTGAGCGTCACCGACCGCTGGACGCCGCGGTAGTTGAGGGCGGTCAACGCGAGCACTGCGGCCGCCGCGACGAACGACTGCGCGAGGCGGCTCGCGCCGGGCGCGGTGTAGGAGGCGACGGTCAGCGCCATCGCCGCGCAGCTCGCGGTCTTGCCGACGACGAACCCCCACCCGGCGAGGTAACCCCAGAACTCGCCGAGCCGTTCCCGGCCGTAGACGTAGGTGCCGCCGGATTCGGGGTACCGGGCGGCGAGGCGGGCGGAGGAGGTGGCGTTGCAGTAGGCGACCACGGCGGCCAGCGCGAGGCCGATCAGCAGCCCGGCGCCCGCGGCACGGGCGGCAGGAGCGAAGGCCGCGAAGACCCCCGCCCCGATCATCGACCCCAGGCCGATCACGACCGCGTCCCCGGTACCGAGCCGCCGCACGAGTCCTGTCACGGGGAGACCGTATCCGGTGCCCCGACGGAGGGGATGATCCGTTACGGGATGTTCGGCGCCCGTTTGTCCGCGGACCGGCGGCTCGCCGAGGGCATGCAGGTGGGTGGCTGGGGCTGGGGCGTGCTGGTGGGCGCATCAGCTGGGGATTCTCGGCGGTCCTCGCTGCCCGGGCCGGCCGAGGTGTCCAGTGGTGCGCGCTCATCCTCGGGCGGCCGGCGTGCACGTTCCCGGCTCACGCCGACTCAGGCCGCCGCCGAGGCAAGCGCGTGTCCACGATCCGCGGGCCTTCCGAAACCAACCCCCTCAGCCGAGAGCGTCCAGCTTCCGCTCCAGCACCGCGCGCTCCCGCTCGTTCCCGCACAGCTCGACGGCCCGCCTCAGCTCCGTCCGCGCCTCCGCCACGCGGCCGAGCCGCACGAGCAACTCGCCCCGCACGGTCGGCAGCAGGTGCGACTTGTCGAGCGCCCCGGCGGCCGCCAGGGAGTCCACGATCGGCAGCGCCGCCGCCGGGCCCTGCGCCATCGACACCGCCACCGCGCGGTTCAGGTCGACCACGGGCGACGGCGCGAGCCCGCCGAGCGCCTCGTACAGCAGCACCACCCGGTCCCAGTTCGTCTCCGCCACCGACGGCGCGACGGCGTGGCACTCGGCGATCGCGGCCTGCAGGCCGTACGCGCCCAGCCCCCGCCCGGCCGCCTCCGCCCGCGCCAGCGCCGCCCGTCCCCGCCGGATCGCCGACCGGTCCCACCGCCGCCGGTCCTGGTCCTCCAGCAGCACCGGCTCCCCGTCCGGCCCGGTGCGCGCCGGGAACCGCGCGGCGGTCAGCTCCAGCAACGCCAGCAGCCCGTGCACCTCCGGCTCGTCCGGCATCAGGCGCGACAGGACGCGGGCGAGGCGCTGGGCCTCGCCCGCGAGGTCGAACCTGATCAGGTCGCCGCCGGAGCTGGCCGACGACCCCTCGGTGAAGATCACGTAGATCACGTTCAGCACCGACCCGAGCCGCGCGGCCCGCTCCTCCGGCGAGGGCACCTCGAACGGCACCCCCGCCGCGCCGAGCGTCTTCTTCGCCCGCGTGATCCGCGCCTGCACGGTCGCGGTCGGCACGAGGAACGCCCGCGCGATCTCGTCGCTGGTCAGACCGCCGACCACCCGCAGCGTCAGCGCCACCCGCGCCTCCCGCGACAGCACCGGGTGGCACGAGATGAACATCAGCGCGAGCACGTCGTCGTCGATCTGGTCCGGGTCCCACTCGATCTCCCCGCCGTCCTCGCGCATCTCGTTGGCGAGGACGGCGTACCGGTCGTCGAGCGCGGAGCGACGGCGGAACGCGTCCACGGCCCGGCGCCTGCCCACCGTGAGCAGCCACCCCGCCGGGTTGCGGGGCACCCCCTCACGCGGCCAGGTCACCAGCGCCTCCGCCAGCGCCTCCTGGGCGAGGTCCTCGGCCAGCGCGAAATCGCCGGTGTAGCGCGCGAGCGCACCGACGATCCGCGCCGACTCGATGCGCCAGACGGCGGCGATCGCTTCCCGTTCGGTCATCTCAGAGCTGGCCGGTCGCCTCGCGCCACGCCCGCTCCTTCTGGATCCACTCGTTGTCCTGCGGGAACTCGTCGATCGTGGTGACCCGCCGGATCTCGGTCTTGAAGCCCTTGCCCTTGATCGGGGACCGCTTGGCCCACTCGACCGCCTCCTCCTTGGAGGCCACGTTGAGGATGTAGAAGCCGCCGAACAGCTCCTTCGTCTCGCCGTACGGGCCGTCGGTGACCACGGGCGGCTCCGAGGAGTAGTCCACCACCACGCCGTCGTTCGCGTCGTCCAGCCCTTCGGCGGCGACCAGCACACCGGCCCGGATCAGCTCCTGGTTGTACTGCCCGGTCATCTCGATCATCTGGTCGAAGTCGAAGTCGGCCAGGTTCGCGAACGCCTCGTCGGTGGCCCGCCAGATCAGCATGAACTTCATGGTGTTTCTCCCTCGGTGTCCGGGTCCTTCTGGACCCTCTCACCCCATGGGTCGAACGGGGGGCGTTTCGATCGACACGGCCCCGGAATTTTTTTGTGCAACCCGCCGGCGGGCCCGTTCCGTCCTGGAGGCATGAGGTGGAAAGCAACGATGTGCGGGCTGGGCCTCGTCCTGCTGGCGGCCACGGCCTGCGGCGAGCAGACCCCTACCGTCGGAAGCGGTTCCGGTGACGCGACCAGCAGCGAAGCCGCTCCCACCGCCCCGACCATCCCGGCCACCGACCTGCCCCCGGTGATGCCGGGCGGGCCGCGTCAGATGCAGCCACCGGCGGACACCGCCCAGGTGCCTGCCACCCGCGTCGACTCCTCGGCGCTGCCCTCGGACTTCCCGCGCGAGGTGTTCGTCAGCGCCGACGGCAAGCAGTTGTTCATCCGCGCCGAGGAAGGCGGGTGCGGGCGCGCCGCGGCCGAGGTGACCGCCCAGGACGCCCGGCAGGTCGTGGTCAACCTGGTCGAGAACAAGAGCAACCTGGCCGGCCAGATGTGCACCATGGACATCCGCTACCCGGTGGTGTCGGCGACCCTGTCCGAACCCCTGAACGAGCGGACTGTCGTGCTGACGAGCGCCAAACGAGGTTACTGACCGGTAGTATCGCGGGTCATGAGGAAACGCCAGGTCTCCGCCACGCGGATCGTCGCGGCTCCGCCGGAGAAGATCTTCGAGCTGCTCGCGGACCCGTCGAAGCACCCGCTGATCGACGGCTCCGGCACGGTCCTCGCGGCCCAGAACGGCGGGCCGGAGCGCCTGACGCTCGGCTCCCGCTTCGGCATGGACATGAAGATGGGCGCGAACTACAAGATCCTCAACACGGTCGTCGAGTTCGACGAGAACCGGCTGATCGCCTGGCGGCACTTCAACGGGCACCGCTGGCGGTGGCAGCTCAAGCCGCTCGAGGACGGCTCGACCGAGGTCACCGAGACCTTCGACTGGTCAACCGCGCGGATCCCGCTCCTGATCGACCTGAGCTTCTTCCCGCGCAAGAACAAGCAGGCCATCGACAAGACCCTCGACCGGCTGGTCAAGCTGTTCCAGGCGTGAAAAAACGGGCGCCACCCGCGTGGGTGGCGCCCGTTCGAGTCAGTCGCTCAGGAGCGGAAGCTGATCTGCAGCACCGGCTCCGACGTCTCGGCGAAGAAGTCGTTGCCCTTGTCGTCGATGACGATGAACGCCGGGAAGTCCTCGACCTCGATCTTCCACACGGCTTCCATGCCCAGCTCCGGGTACTCCAGAACCTCGACCTTCTTGATGCAGTCCTGCGCCAGCCGCGCCGCGGGGCCGCCGATCGAGCCGAGGTAGAACCCGCCGTGCTCCTTGCAGGAGGCCGTCACCTGCTTGGACCGGTTGCCCTTGGCGAGCATGACCATCGAGCCGCCCGCGGCCTGGAACTGGGCGACGTAGGAGTCCATCCGGCCCGCGGTGGTCGGCCCGAAGGATCCGGAGGCGTAGCCGTCCGGGGTCTTCGCCGGGCCCGCGTAGTAGACCGGGTGGTCCCGCAGGTACTGCGGCATCTCCTCGCCGGCCTCCAGCCGCTCCGCGATCTTCGCGTGCGCGATGTCGCGGGCCACCACCAGCGGGCCGGTCAGCGACAGCCGGGTCTTCACCGGCAGCGACGACAGCTGCGCGCGGATCTCGTCCATCGGGCGGTTCAGGTCGACCTGCACCACCTCGTCGGACAGGTCGTCGGTGGTGACGTCCGGCAGGAAGCGGGCCGGGTCGCGCTCGAGCTGCTCGATGAACACGCCGTCCGCGGTGATCTTCGCCTTCGCCTGGCGGTCGGCCGAGCAGGACACCGCGATGCCGACCGGGCAGGACGCGCCGTGCCGCGGCAGCCGGATGACGCGCACGTCGTGGCAGAAGTACTTGCCGCCGAACTGGGCGCCGATGCCGAACTGGCGGGTCATCTCCAGGACCTGCTGCTCCAGGTCGGTGTCCCGGAACCCGTGGCCGAGCGGGGAACCCTCGCGCGGCAGGTTGTCCAGGTAGCGGGCCGAGGCGAGCTTGGCGACCTTGAGGTTGTACTCGGCCGACATGCCGCCGACCACGATCGCCAGGTGGTAGGGCGGGCAGGCCGCGGTGCCGAGGCTGCGCAGCTTCTCGTCCAGGAACTTCGCCAGCCGCTTCGGGTTCAGGACGGCCTTGGTCTCCTGGTAGAGGAACGTCTTGTTGGCCGAGCCGCCGCCCTTGGCCATGAACAGGAACTCGTAGCTGGGGTCGCCGGTTCCGTCTTTGTGGTAGAGCTCGATCTGCGCGGGCAGGTTGGTCCCGGTGTTCTTCTCGTCCCAGAACGTCACCGGCGCCATCTGCGAGTAGCGCAGGTTGAGCTCCTGGTAGGCGTCGAAGATGCCGCGGGCCAGCGCCTGCTCGTCGTTGCCGCCGGTGAGCACGCCCTGGCTGCGCTTGCCGATGACGATCGCGGTGCCGGTGTCCTGGCACATCGGCAGCACCCCGCCGGCCGAGATGGCCGCGTTGCGCAGCAGGTCCATCGCCACGAAGCGGTCGTTGCCGCTGGCCTCGGGGTCGTCGACGATCGCGCGCAGCTGCGCCAGGTGCGACGAGCGCAGCAGGTGCTGGATGTCGGTGATCGCGGTCCGGGCGAGCTTGGTCAGCGCTTCGGGGTCGACTTCCAGGAACTTCCGTCCGGCGGCCTCGACTACCCGGACGCCCTCGGCCGTCACGAGCCGGTACTCGGTCTCGTGGTCCGGACCCAGCGGCAGCACGTCGGTGTACTGGAAGGTGGTGGTGGTCACTCGGGCTCCCTCGCAGGCAATTCGGGCCCTTGACGTTACCGCTTGCGCGTGCTTGCCCACGTAGAGGTGTGGCGCGCACCTCGCCGGAGATCGCGTGGCGCGAACCACCCCGGAAAAGTCGGAAGGCCGGGCCCACCCCGACGGACCCGACCTTCCGGGGAAAGCGGCCGGGAGCACAGGGCGCCCGCCGCGAAGTCCACCGTCCGTAGGACGTGAAGAACTCACCAAACGTTGCTTCCACGGTGACGTGACCTACGTCATACGTCAACACTGCCGATCGGGTTGTCGTGGAACGCGAACAGGGCCACCCCGCGTACGCGGAGTGGCCCTGCCGGTTGCCCTGGACGGGTCAGCTGGCGTAGGCGCGCAGGCGCTCGGCCCGCTCGCCCTGGCGCAGCTTCGACATGACCTCGCGCTCGATCTGGCGGACCCGCTCGCGGGACAGCCCGAAGTGCTTGCCGATCTGGTCGAGGGTGCGCGGCTGGCCGTCGTCGAGGCCGTAGCGCATCCGGATGACCTGCTGCTCCCGCTCGTCGAGGGTGGCCAGGACCCGGCGCAGGTCGTCCTGCAGCAGGCCCGAGATGACCGCGCTCTCGGCGTCGGTGGCCTCGGAGTCCTCGATGAAGTCGCCCAGCGGGGCGTCCTCGTCGGTGCCGACCGGCATGTCGAGGCTCACCGGGTCGCGGGCGTGGTCGAGCAGGTCGGCGACCTTCTCGACGGCGATGCCGGACTCGGCGGCCAGCTCCTCGTTGGTGGCCTCACGGCCGAGTTGCTGGTGCAGGTCGCGCTTGATGCGGGCCAGCTTGTTGACCTGCTCGACGAGGTGCACGGGCAGCCGGATGGTGCGGCCCTGGTCGGCCATGCCGCGGGTGATGGCCTGGCGGATCCACCACGTCGCGTAGGTCGAGAACTTGAACCCCTTGGAGTAGTCGAACTTCTCCACCGCGCGGATCAGACCCAGGTTCCCCTCCTGGATCAGGTCGAGCAGCGGCATCCCCCGCCCCGTGTAGCGCTTGGCCAGCGACACGACCAGCCGGAGGTTGGCCTCCAGCAGGTGGTTCTTGGCCTTGTGGCCGTCACGCACGAGCGCCTCGAGCTCCTTGCGGCGCTGCGGGCTCAGCTTCGGCGCGGTGTCGAGCATGTGCTGCGCGAACACCCCCGCCTCGATGCGCTTGGCGAGCTCGACCTCGTCGGCGGCGGACAGCAGCGCGGTCTTGCCGATCCCGTTGAGGTAGACCCGCACGAGGTCCGCGGCCGGGCCCTGTGCGTCGAGATCCGCGTCGAGGTTCGGCGAAGGGCGTACGCTGGACTCGACGGGCTCGGTTTCGGGCTCGGGGACCTCACGAGTCGGGCGCTCGAGAGTCTGTACTGACATGTTCTGCCTCCCCGGTCACGGGCGGACACGTTCGGTGCGTCACACCGGCTGTTGCGCCGCGTGGGTGGATCCTGTGGAGTGCTCCACCCCCGCGGTGTCCAGCTCGTCGGCTGGACAATGGTTCCAACGCCGGCCGTTGCCAAAACGTTCCCGCCTTCTCGACTTCAAGACGAGGCGGTACCGGACTGGGTTGCTCCACCAAAGCTGAGGTTTTGCTGAGAGACCGCTCGGGTGGAGCATTGGTTCAGACCTCTACGAGCACCGTGAAGGGTCCGTCGTTCACGCTGCGCACCGCCATCATGGCGCCGAACTTCCCTGTGGCGACACGGGCTCCGCGCCCGCGCAGCTCCGCCACGACGCGGTCGAACAGCTTCAGCGCGTCGTCCGGGCGGGCCGCCTGCGTCCACGATGGACGGCGCCCCTTGCGGGTGTCGCCGTACAGCGTGAATTGGCTCACCACCAGCAAAGGGGCGCCGGAAGTGGCGCAGGACTCCTCGTCGCGGAGGATGCGGAGCTCGTGCAGCTTCCGCGCCATGGTGACCGCTTTGTCCTCGCTGTCCGAAACGTGGACGCCGAGCAGGACCAGCAGCCCCGGCTCCTCGATCGCGCCGACGACCTCGCCCTCGACTGTGACGCTCGCCTCGGTCACCCGCGCCGCGACGGCCCTCACACCGCCTCCAGGAAGCCGTGGCGGACCAGTTCCCGCACCAGCGGCAGCGCGGCCTCGGTGAGCGGGTCCTCGTCCAGCCCGTGGCCGGCGGCGAGCAGCGACAGCAGGTCCGACAGCGGCAGCGCGCCCCGGCAGCCGGCCAGCAGCGCGGCGACCGTCTCGTCGACCTCGTGCTGCCAGCCCGGCCCGTCGGAGCGGTGCAGCCGCAGCACCGTGGTGTCCCAGCCCTCGTCGCCGGGCGCGGACACCCGCTCCAGCAGCACCGTCGGCGGCACCCGGAAGCGCGCGTCCAGCAGGTCGTGCCCGTGCTCCCGCAGCCAGGCCACGCGGTCCAGCCACCGGCCGGCCTCCGGGCCCAGCGGGTCGTCGTAGGCCTGCCGCAGGTCCTCGCAGACCACCGTCGGGTGGGCCGCGTCCGTGCGGCGCAGGGTGACGAACCCGAACCCGACGCCCTGGACCTTGTTCTCCGCGAACCAGTCCAGCCAGTCGGCGGCCTTGGCCCGGCCGCGGTCGGAGCGCGGATCGATGCCCGCGTCACGCAACCAGGTGCCCACGTACAGCCCGGGGTCGGCTACGTCGCGTTGCACGAACCACGCGTCCGTGCCGCCGGGGAGCCATCGGCTCACCCGGTCGGCCCAGTCCTCGCCGTCGACGTGCAACCAGGAGGCGAGCAGCTGCCCGGTGCCGCCCTCGGTCAGGAACCCGGGCAGCTGGCGGATCACCAGTGCGCTCGCGTCGTCGCCGCCGAGGCCGGAGTCGCGGTAGGTGTAGTCGACGCGCGGCGGGCCCACCACGAACGGGGGATTGCACACGATCTGGTCGAACCGGCGGCGCGCGACCGGCGCGAACCACTCGCCCCGCACCAGTTCGACGTCCAGCTCGTTCAGCCGGAACGTCGCGTCCGCGAGCGCCAGCGCCCGCTCCGACACGTCGGTGGCGGTGACGCGCTGGGCGTGCCGGGTCGCGTGCAGCGCCTGCACGCCGTTGCCGGTGCCCAGGTCCAGCAGGCTGCCCACCGGGCGGCGGGTCGTGGCGCGGATCAGGCTCAGCGACGCGTGCCCGACGCCGAGCACGTGGTCCGGCGGGACCTCCGCGCCGAGCACGTCGGAGTCCAGGTCCGACACGACCCACCACGAGCCCTGCTCGTCCCCGTGCGGCCGCACGTCCAGGCCCGCGCGCAGCTGCTCCCGTCCGCGCACGAGACCGGCCGCGAGCGCGTCGTCCAGCGCCAGCGGCGCCAGCGCGGCCCGCACGGCCGTTTCGGGCTCGGCGGAACCCAGCAGGAAGAGGCGGATGAGCGTGCCGAGCTCGCCGGCGTCCGCGCTGGCGCGGAAGGCGAGTTCGGGCTCGCCGCGGCCCAGCGCCGCGTGGGCCGCCCCGCCCAGCGCGTCGACCACGCCGTCGGCGTCGTAGCCGGTGCGCTGGAACGCCTCGCGCAGCCGGGCCAGGAAATCGTCGGAGAACCGCGGAATGCTCACGGTGGGTGATCCTCCCACGCGGGCGCCGCGGCTGTGCTGAGATGGCCGCATGACCACCACGGACCGGGCGACGGTGCTCGCGGGCCTCGGCGAACTCCTGCCGGGACTCGAGGAGCTCTACCTCGACCTGCACCGCAACCCCGAGCTGTCGTTCGCCGAGCACCGCACCGCCGGCAAGCTCGCGGACCGGTTGCGTGAGGCCGGTTACGAGGTGCACACCGGCATCGGCGGGACCGGGGTGGCGGGCGTGCTGCGCAACGGGGACGGCCCGGTCGTGATGCTGCGCGCGGACATCGACGCGCTGCCGGTCGCGGAGAAGACCGGCCTGCCCTACGCCAGCGAGGTGCGCGCGCCGAACCAGGACGGCGACGCGGTCCCGGTGATGCACGCGTGCGGCCACGACATGCACGCCACCTGGCTGGACGGCGCGGCGCGGCTGCTCGCCGACGGCCGGGACGGCTGGCGGGGCACGGTCGTCGTGGTCTACCAGCCGGGGGAGGAGGTCGGCGAGGGCGCGGAGACGATGGTGCGCGACGGCCTGTTCAACCTCGTCGGTACGCCCGCGGTGGTGCTGGGCCAGCACGTCGTGCCCGGGCCGGCGGGCTGGGTGCTGACGCGGCCGGGTGTGCTGATGGCGGCCACCGACTCGCTGCGGATCGTGCTGCACGGCCGCGGCGGGCACGGCTCCCGCCCGGAGACGACGGTCGACCCGGCGGTGCTGGCCGCGTCGGTGGTGATGCGGTTGCAGACAATCGTGTCCCGCGAGATCGCGGCGACCGAGCAGGCCGTGGTGACCGTCGGCTCGATGCACGTCGGCACCGCGGCCAACGTCATCGCCGAGGAAGCGGTGCTCGAGGTCAACGTCCGCACCTTCGACGAGCAGGTCCGGCAGCGGGTGCTGGCCGCGATCGAGCGCATCGTGCAGGGCGAGGCGGCCGCGGCGGGCGCGCCACGGCCGCCGGAGATCACCCCGATCGCGACCTTCCCGGTGACCAGCAACGACGAGGGCGCGAACCGCACGCTCACGGAGGCGTTCACCGCGCACTTCGGCGCCGACCGGACGATGGAGGCCCCGCTGGTCACCGGCAGCGAGGACTTCGGCGAGTTCGGCAGGGCGGCCGGGGCGCCGTCGGTGTTCTGGCTGGTCGGCGGCCTGGACCCGGACTTCGTGCTCACCGCGATGGCGGAGGGCCGGTTCGAGCGCGACGTCCCGTCGAACCACTCGCCGCGGTTCGCGCCGGTGCTGCACCCGACGCTGCGGACCGGGGTGGAGACGCTGGTCGTGGCGGCGCTCACATTTTTGTCGGTGGGTGGTGGCAAGCTCGGGGCATGACCGGAAGCGCCCCGATCCCCGCCGCCAACTTCGCCCAGCCGTGGGCGGACGACACCCGCCCGCCCCTGCCCAAGACCGGTGACGAGCGCGCGATCCTCACCGCCTACCTCGACTGGCACCGGCAGACCTTCGAGCTCAAGTGCACGGGGGTCGCGCCGGACCGCCTGTCCGAGCGGTTGATCCCGCCCTCGGGGCTCACCCTGCACGGCCTGCTGCGGCACCTCGCCGGCGTCGAGCGGTGGTGGTTCCGCATACAGTTCCGCGGCGAGGACGTGCCGGTCCTGTACTACTCCGACGACGACCCGGAGCAGGACTTCGAGCGGCTGGACGGCGATCCGGCGGAGGCGCTGGCGGTGTGGCGCGCCGAGTGCGAGGCCTCCCGGCGGATCGTCGCCGAAGCGCCGTCGCTCGACGAGACGGGCGTGCACCAGGCCTCCGGTGAGCCGATCTCGTTGCGGCGGATCATGGTGCACATGCTCGCCGAGTACGCCCGGCACAACGGGCACGCCGACCTGCTGCGCGAACGGATCGACGGCCGGACCGGGCACTGAAGGAGGGGAATGTGACGGACGCACTCGCGCTGACCCGGGCGCTGACCGCGGTCGACACGGTGGGTCACGGGGAAACCGCGGCGCTGGAGGTCGTGGCGCCGCTGCTGCGGGACGCGGGGTTCCGCCTCGAGGTGTTCGAGCACGAACCCGGCCGCGGCACGCTGGTGGCCGAGTGGGAGACCGGGCACGACGTGCCCCCGCTGTGCCTGTCCGGGCACGTCGACACGGTGCCGCTGGGCGGCGCTCCGTGGCAGCACGACCCGTTCGCCGGGGAGACCGACGGCGACCGCGTGTACGGGCGCGGCGTGAGCGACATGAAGGCCGGGGTGGCGGCGATCGTGACGGCGGCGGTCACGGTCGCGCGGTCCCGGCCGCGCCGCGCCGGGCTGCGGCTCGTGCTGACGGCGGCCGAGGAGACGGGGTCGCAGGGCGCGCGGTTCGTGGCGGACCGGCTGGGGCCGAGCGGTCCGCTGGTCATCACCGAGCCGACCGCGAACGCGGCGTTCCACGGGCACAAGGGCGCGCTGTGGCTGGAGGCGCTCGCCACCGGCGTGACCGCGCACGGGTCGATGCCGCACCTGGGGGACAACGCGGTGGTCAAGCTGGCCGCGGCGGTGTCGCGGCTGGCGGAGTACCGGTTCGGGGTGGAGCCGCACCCGGTGATGGGGCTGCCGACGCTGAACGTGGGCACCTTCACCGGCGGGCTGAACACGAACTCGGTGCCCGACCGCGCGGTGGCGACGGTGGACGTGCGGACGGTGGCGGGGCAGGACCACGCGGCGCTGTTGGAGTCGCTGGCCGCGGTGGCCGGGGTCGAGGTGCGCCCGCTGATCGACCTGCCGCCGGTGTGGACCGATCCGGGCGACGAGTGGGCGGCCTCGGCGGCCGCGATCGTCCGGGAGGTCACCGGCGCGGGCGGTGAGGTGGCGACGGCGACGTACTTCACCGACGCGTCCGTGCTGACCCCCGCGCTGGGCGGGGTGCCGACGCTGATCTGCGGGCCGGGCGAGCCGGAGCAGGCGCACGTCACCGACGAGTGGTGCTCGATCACCCGGCTGGCCGAGTCGGTGGAGATCCTCACGCGCGTGTGCGCCGGGTGGTGCGGGATTTAACGCCACCCGAGTATCGCCGGGGAGGGCGAAGTGGCAGCATGGAGGCACAGGAGGTGGTCGCGGTGAACAGGTCCCCCCGGGGCACCGGCGACGAGGACGCCCCCGTTCTCATCACCGAGGCCGCACCGTCCTACGAAGACGAGCACGCGGCCCGCAAGCGCAAGTACATGCTGATGATGGGCATGCGGTTCCCGTGCCTGGTGCTGGCCGGGATCTTCTACCACACGTGGTGGCTGGCGCTGCTGTTCATCGTCATCTCGATCCCGCTGCCCTGGGTCGCGGTGCTGATCGCCAACGACCGCCCCCCGCGCAAGCCGGAGAAGGTCAACCGCTACCAGCGCAACGCGAAGGCCATCGAACACCGCGAACACCGCATCATCGACGGCTGACCCCGCCGCTCGGCGTACCCGTCGCGGGTAGCTGGGCCGCCGCCGCGGGTGGTGGGGCGTGCCGCCGGGGTTGAGTGAGCCGCCGCGGGTGGCCGGGCTGCCGCCGCGGGTGGTGGGGCGTGCCGTCGGGATTGAGTGAGCCGCCGCGGGTGGCCGGGCTGCCGCCGCGGGTGGTGGGGCGTGCCGCCGGGATTGAGTGAGCCGCCGCGGGTGGTGGGCGTGCCGCCGGGATTGACTGAGCCGCCGCGGGTGGCTGGGCTGCCGCCGCGGGTGGTGGGCGTGCCGCCGGGATTGACTGAGCCGCCGCGGGTGGGGGGCCTGCCGCCGGGATTGACTGAGCCGCCGCGGGCGGCAGGGCGGCGCCCCGAGAGTGGCCGAGCTTGAGCTGCCGCTTCGATCGGCAACACTGTGCCGGTGCCGCGGGTGGGCAACTCGCCACCGTCTGGGCGCCCCTGCGCCGTCTGCCTGCCGCGCGACGGCTTCACCGAAGTCGGCGCTCCACGCAGGGCCGCGGCCGGCGCCCGCCGCGCATTCACCGCACCGGATCACCGCACCTGCGCGAAGCCTCCACGGGCGCGGCATCGACCTCTGCCGCGCCCGTGGACGCGCAACCCGCCCCGTCGCACTGCCGCGGCAGGACCAGTGACTCAGCCGGGATCAGGGCTGAGCGCCGACCTTGGTGACCGCCCGCGCGCCCAGCCGCACGCCCGCCCGCAGGGCGTCCACAGTGGACTCCCCGCGGAGCCAGGCCGCCAGCACGCCCGCGTCGAACGCGTCGCCCGCGCCGGTGGAGTCCACGCATTCCGCCTCCTCCGCGGGCACGCTCACCTCACCGTCGGCGGACACCCACGTCGCGCCCTCCAGACCCGCCGTCACCACCACCGCGCCGACGTCGTCCAGGAGCGCCTTCGCCGCCGACGGCGCCGCCGAGCCGGTCAGCGCCAGCAGTTCCTCCGTGTTGGGCAGCAACAGGTCCGTGCCACGCACGTCCGCCAGGAACGCCCCCGGATCGGTGATCAACGCGGCCGCCTGCGGGTCCACCGACGTGGTCAGCCCGGCCTCCTTCGCCGCCGCCAGCGCGGCCAGCCCCGCGGGCCGCGACGACGGGTCGAGCAGCACGTACCCGGACAGGTGCACGTGGTCCGCGCCGGCCAGCACCGCCGGGTCGATGTCCGCGGGCGCGAACCGGGCCATCGCGCCCCGGTCCGGCAGCATGCTCCGCTGACCCGAACCGTCCACCAGCACCACGACCACGCAGGTCGGCGCGTCACCGTCGACCGCGAACGCGCACGACACGCCCGCCGCCTCCAGTTCGGCCCGCACGGTGCGCCCGCCGGCGTCGTCGCCGATGCGTGCGATCAGCGTCGTCTCCACGCCCGCCTCGGCCAGCCACACCGCCGTGTTCGCGCCCGCGCCGCCGCCGGCCAGCCGCACCCGCGACCGCGAGTCGCCGCCGTGGACGATCGGTCCCTCGTGCCGGGCCACCACGTCCAGCCCGGCGTCCCCGACCACGACGACCTTCACGCGAGCTCCACCGCGACCTCGGCCGCGACCCGCGCGTTGGACACCACCAGTTCCTCGTTCGCGTCCAGGCTCACCCCGCCGCTGGCGGTGTGGAAGTGCTCCAGCAGCACCGGCGTGACCTCCTTGCCGTGCACGCCGCGCGAGGACAGCAGCGCGAGCCCCTCGGCCAGCAACCGGTCGTGCAGTTCGGCGTCCATCTCCGCCTCGGCCGGGATCGGGTTGGCCAGCAGCACCCCCGACGACGCGTACCGCCGGTGCGCGGCGACCACGGCCGCGGCCGCGACCGGGTCGTCGACCCGCCACGGCACCTCGAAACCCGAGGTCCGCCGGTAGAACGCGGGGAACTCGCCGGTCCGGTACCCCAGCACCGGCACGGAGTTCGTCTCCAGCACCTCCAGGGTCGCGGCGATGTCCAGCACCGACTTCACCCCCGAGCACACCACCAGCACCGGCACCCGCGCCAGCACGCCGAGGTCCGCGGAGACGTCCCAGGACTCGGCCGCCCCGAGGTGCACGCCGCCGAGCCCGCCGGTGGCGAACACGCCGATCCCGGCCGCGTGCGCGAGCGCCGACGTGCTCGCCACCGTCGTCGCGCCCGAGCGGCCGAGCCCGATCGCGGGCCCCAGGTCACGCAGGGACAGCTTGTCCAGCCCGGCGTCGGGCGCGCACACGCGCTCCAGCTGCGCGCGCGACAATCCGGCGTACGCGACGCCGTCGAGCACCGCGATGGTGGCCGGCACCGCGCCGGCCTTCCGGACGGTCTCCTCCAGCCGGTTCGCGACCGCGAGGTTGCGGCCGGGCGGCAGGCCGTGGGACAGGATCGTGCTTTCGAGCGCGACGACCGCGCGGCCGCTGTGAACGGCGTCGGCGACCTCGTCGGCCAGCGATATCGGGGGTGTCACGAGGGACCATCTTCACCGACGGTCCGCCGTGAAGTCCCAGCGGGTGGGCGAGCCGCCGAAGTCGCGCTCGTCCAGCCCGAACACCCACCGCGGGCGCACCCGCACGGTCGCGTTGACGTCGGGGTCCAGGAAGTCCGTGCCGTAATCGGTGCGGTACTTGGCGTTCACCGCTTCCACGAACGCCCGCACGGACACCGTGTCCCGCACGACCTTGGCGACACCCTCCAGCACCACCGGGTTGAGCGCGTCGTCCGTCGAGATCGTGACGGCCGGGTTGGCGAGCAGGTTGCGCACCTTCCGGGCGCCGCGCGACGAGGAGAACCACAGCGCCTCGTCGTGCCACACCGCCCACACCGGCATCAGGTGCGGGCGGCCGTCCGGCCACACGGTCGCGACCCAGTAGTCGTGCGAGTCCCGCAGCCGGCTCTCGGCCCAGGACCAGGGCAGCAGTCCCGTTCCCTGGTCGGCGGGCAGGGTGCCGTAGCCGGGCATGTGCGGGCGGGTGGCGCGGGGAACGGTCATCGGCGGAGCCCTCCCTTCACCCCAGATACTGCGCCACGCCCTCCCCGAAGGACCAGTCCACCGGGTGGTTCTCGGTCACGCTGACGAACACGTTCCGCGGCTCGATCCCGGCCCGTTCGGACGCCAGCTCCGCGATCCGCGCGTAGAGCGCCTTCTTCTGCGCGTAGGTGCGGCCCACCCGCATCGTGAGGCTGACGAAGACCACACCGTCGTCCCGGCGAATGCCGAGGTAGCCGGGGTCGTAGCGGAGGTGGCCGTCGGTGCGGGTGACGATCTGGAAGAAGTCGTCCCGCGGCACGTCGATCGTCTCGGTCATGGCCTGGTGGACCGCGTCCCCGAGCGCGGTCAGGGTGGCGTCGTCGTGCACGGGCAGGGCGTCGATGCGTACGAGTGGCATACCCTCACTGTACATACCAGTAGGTACAGAAGGCCAGAGTGTCGGCCACGACGGGTGCTGCGGCAAAATGAGCACATGAGCACCCAGACGCTGCCTGAGGTCGACACACGCCCGGAGACCACCGACGAGACCGACAGCGATCAGCCGAAGGTCTTCCACTACGTGCGCAAGGACAAGATCGCCGAGAGCGCGGTCATGGGCACGTACGTGGTGGCGTTGTGCGGCGAGGTCTTCCCGGTCACCCGCTCGCCCAAGCCCGGCTCGCCGGTGTGCCCGGCCTGCAAGGAGATCTACGAGGGCTTGCGCCCCGGCCCCGACGGCGAGGACTGATCCGCCAGGTCGTCCTCCCCGGTCGCGGGAGCCTCCTCCTGCTTGCGCGGCTTCCGCAACGGCTGCGTCGTGCGCTCCCACAGTGAGGGCGAGTCCTCGCGCAGGCGTTCCCTGGCGCGCTCCATCTCCAGCCGCCGCCACTTGCGGCGCTGGCGGCGCGTCATCTTCGCGGGCCAGAGCTCCTGGATCGCGGCGTTGAAGTAGGCGCCGCCGACGATGGCCATCCCGATGAAGAACGTGAACAGCAGGAACGCGATCGGCGTGGCCAGCGCGCCGTAGGTGTAGCCGGTGCTGGTGATCCAGGACAGGTAGACCCGCAGGCCGACACTCGCGAGCAGGAAGATCACCATCGCCAGCACCGCGCCGGGCAGCCCGCGGTGCCACGGCAGCCGGCGCGGCAGGGCCAGCTTGTACAGGGTCGCCACGGCCAGGACCAGCAGCACCCCGATCACCGGGTAGTACAGCCAGCTGATCCAGGTGGTGATCGTCGGCGCCCAGCCGTCCGGCAGGAAGTCGATCAGGACGTCCGGTCCGATGGCGATGATCGGCAGGCCGACCACCAGCAGCACCAGGCTCGCCAGGTACAGCAGCAGCGCGTAGATCCGCTGCCAGACCTCGTTGCGCACGCCGTACTGGTCGTGCGCCACGGTGATCGCGTCGACGAACGACGACATCGCCGACGAGCCGGCCCACAGCGAGATCAGGAAGCCGACCGAGACGATCTCGCCCTTGCCGATGGTCAGGATGTCGTCGACCGTGGGCTCGATGATCTGGCTCACCACGTTGCCGCTGAAGATCTTGTCCGCGAACGTGATGATCCGGTCGTGCACCGCGGTGACGAAGCCCTGTCCGAACCAGTCGCCCATGAAGCCGAGGCTGCCCAGCAGCCCGAGCAGCAGCGGTGGCAGCGACAGCGTCTGCCAGAACGCCGCCTCCGCAGACTCGGAGAAGATGTTGCCGTCCCACGCCTTGTTCAGCGTGCGCCCGAGCAGGCGCGCCGGACCCTTGCGGCGGGCGGCGCCATCGGGCGTCTCGTCGGACGGTGAACTCATGTCAGCCCCAAGCATGGCGGAATCGGCGCGATTTGGCTTGTCAAGACCTGTGGCGTGTTCAACTCCGCCGTGCCGTTCGCGGCCCTTGTCGGAGGGGACGGGTAATCTCCGATGAGCCGCCCTCACCCCCGTCCGGCATCGCGGCCGGGCAGTTCCGTGGGGGCATTCGCATGTCGCGTTCCATCGTCGGCGAGAGGAGGGGGAGGAATCCCTTGTCGGACACGGCCCAGGGTAATCGGACCGGTCAGGGCTTCGCCGCACCCGAGCCCCAGCACGACTCCACCGCCCGCCCGCTGCGGGCCTGGCAGCGCCGCGCGCTGACGAAGTACCTGAGCACGCAGCCGCAGGACTTCCTCGCCGTCGCGACGCCGGGCGCGGGCAAGACGGTCTTCGGCCTGCGCATCGCCGCCGAGCTGCTGTCCGACCGCACGGTCGAGGCGGTCACCATCGTGACCCCGACCGAGCACCTCAAGCACCAGTGGGCGGCGTCCGCGGCGATGGCGGGCATCCCGATCGACTCGAACTACCGCAACGGCCAGGGCGCCGTCGCGGCCGACTACCGCGGCGTCGCGCTGACGTACGCGCAGGTGGCCGCGCACCCGACGCTGCACCGCGTGCGCACCGAGGGTCGCAAGACGCTGGTCATCCTGGACGAGATCCACCACGGCGGCGACGCGAAGAGCTGGGGCGACGCGATCCGCGAGGCGTTCACCCCGGCCGTGCGGCGCCTGTCGCTGACGGGTACCCCGTTCCGCAGCGACGACTCGCCGATCCCGTTCGTCACCTACGAGCCCGACGGCGACGGCTCGCTGCGCAGCAAGGCCGACCACGCCTACGGCTACGCCGACGCGCTCGCCGACGGCGTCGTCCGGCCCGTCGTGTTCCTCGCCTACAGCGGTGAGGCGTCCTGGCGCACCAGCGCGGGGGAGGAGTTCACCGCGCGGCTGGGCGAGCCGCTGACGGCCGAGCAGACGGCCCGCGCGTGGCGCACCGCGCTGGACCCCGGCGGCGAGTGGATCCCCGCCGTCCTGCAGGCCGCCGACACCCGGCTGCAGCAGCTGCGCAGCGGTGGCATCCCGGACGCGGGCGGCCTGGTCATCGCCACCGACCAGGAGTCGGCGCGCGCCTACGCGAAGATCCTGGCGCGGATCACCGGCGAGGCGCCGACGGTGGTGCTCTCCGACGATCCGAAGGCGACCGCGCGGATCAGCGAGTTCTCCGAGTCGACCGACCGGTGGCTGGTCGCGGTGCGGATGGTGTCCGAAGGCGTCGACGTCCCGCGGCTGGCGGTCGGGGTGTACGCCACGAGCGCGTCGACGCCGCTGTTCTTCGCCCAGGCCATCGGCCGGTTCGTGCGGGCCAGGCGCAAGGGCGAGACGGCGAGCGTGTTCCTGCCCAGCGTGCCGGTGCTGCTGGAGCTGGCCAGCGAGCTCGAGGCCCAGCGCGACCACGTGCTCGGCAAGCCGCACCGGGAGAAGGACGGCTGGGACGACGAGTTGCTCGCGCAGGCCAACCGCACCGAGGACGAGCCCGGCGAGGAGGAGAAGGCGTTCACCTCGCTGGGCGCATCGGCCGAGCTGGACCAGGTGATCTACGACGGCAACTCCTTCGGCACCGCGGTGTTCTCCGGCAGCGAGGAGGAGCAGGAGTACCTCGGGCTGCCCGGGCTGCTGGAGCCGGACCAGGTGCGGGCGCTGCTGCGCAAGCGGCAGGAGGAGCAGCTCGCCGACGCCAGCCGCCGCAAGCCGGAGAAGGAGCAGGTCCCAGCGCCCGCGCCGCGGCCGCAGTCGGTCAACGAGCGGATCGCGGCGCTGCGCAAGGAGCTGAACACGCTGGTGGGCATGTACCACCACCGCACGCGCAAACCGCACGGCGCGATCCACAACGAGCTGCGCCGAGCGTGCGGCGGCCCGCCGACGGCGATGGCGACGATGGAACAGCTGGAGGAGCGGATCGCGACGCTGCGTTCCTGGTGAGGCCGGCCTCGCTTGGAGCGGGACCGGCACAGCGTGTGGGTGGCGCGGCTAGGTGCGCGCCACCTCGGAGCGGCGGTGCGCCCGCCACCCGAGGAAGGCGTCGAGCAGCAGGAACGCCAGCAGCGACAGCCCGAAGACCGGCATGAACCAGCCGACCACGATCCCGGCGGCGGCCAGCGGCACCAGCACCTTCATCGGCAGCCGCCGGAGCGAGCCGCGCGCGAAGGGGCGGCCGACGGGCCGTCCGGCCGGGCGGCGCTGCCACCACATGCGGTACCCCAAGACGATCATCGCGATCAGACCGGCCATCACCACGGCCAGCACGATCTGGTTCGCCAGCCCGAACAGCAGGCCCATGTGCGCGTCGATGCCCCACCGCGCCAGCTTCGCGGCCAGCGGCCAGTCCTCGAAGCGCAGCACGTTCAGCACCTCGCCGGTGGCCGGGTCGATCGCGGCCGCGTCCTGCTTCTCCGGCCAGCTGCGCTGGATCTGCTTGACCACGTAGGCCTTGCCCACCGCGGGCGGGGTGATTTCGACCGGATCGTCCAAGCCCACCGTGCGCGCCGCGGCCAGGGCCCCGTCGAAGTCCACCGCGGGGGCGGCCGTCGCGCCCGGCAGCTTCGACGGCACTGACGGCGTCTGCCAGCTCAGCGCGGCCCGCACCTCGGAGATGTTCTGCCCGGCGAACTGCGACCACGTCAGACCCGTCGCGGACAGGAAGAACAGCACCAGCGCCACCCACGTGCCGGTGGTGGCGTGCCAGGACAGCGTGCGTGCCCGGCCGGTCGTCGCCTTGCGCTTGCGACGCCGCCCGCCCCACCACAGCACCAGCCCGCCGGCCACCACGACCGCCAGCCAGCTCGCCGCCAGCTCGCTGTAGATCCGGCCCGCGTCACCCAGGTGGAGGTTGCGGTGCAGGTTGTCCAGCCAGCCCCGGATCGGCATCGCGCCACCGGAGCCGTAGGTGTCCAGCACGCCGCGGATCTCGCCGTCGTAGGGGTTCACGAAGGCGGTGCGGTAGTAGCTCTCCGGCAGGCCGTCGACCTTGAAGACGACCTGGGTGGTGTCGGTCGCCGTCGGCCCGGGGCGCACGCTGTACAACGTTCCTTCGGGAACGGCGTTCTCGGCGGTGGCGACCTGCGCGGACAGCGGCTGCGTCGTGGTCCCGGCCGGCACGTGCAGCTCGTGGTCGTAGACGACCTGCTCCAGCTGCGGCGCGAACACGTACAGCAGCCCGGTGATCGCGGCCACCAGCAGGAACGGGCCGACGAGGATCCCGGCGTAGAAGTGCAGGCGCAGCAGGACCGGTCGCAGCGTCCCGCGGGGCGCGGACGGGGCGGCGGGCGGTGCGGTTGGCTCCAGGAGGTCGTCCGTCGTCATGCTGCTCCTCGGCGGGGAGGGACCGGCTTTCCCTCCAGGTCGCCGGAATCAACGCGACGGTTCCCGGTGTGACGTCGGGCACATGACAAAGCGGGCGCCCGGGTGAACCCCGGGCGCCCGCCTGCTGTCTGTGGTCTGGCTCAGCCGCGCTGGATCTCCGCAGCGATCTCCTTGAGCTTCGACTCGTACTCGCGGGCGTGGTGGCCGCAGAAGAGCAGCTCGCCACCGCTGGAGAGGATGGCTCGTACCTGTGCTGCGGCACCGCACCGGTCACAACGGTCGGCTGCGGTCAACTCGGGGCGGGTGAGCGTCGGTGATGTCATTGGAGTCTCCCTCCGTCCCGGCATCGGCTGCCCGATGCCATCGATCCAGCGGCGACCACTTCGGCCCTGCGGTTGCCCGTCGGCTCCGCGGTGTTCGCTGGCCTCCACTCTTGCAGACGCTGAGCGCCTGGCAAGTGTTCCCGGCTGCTTGGGATGTGTGTCACGCAGAATTACCCCGGATGCCGTAGATCAATCCCGCCATTCAGGACGGAGAAACCTGCCAGAAACCCGTTTACCGTGGTCAGGACCAGTGCAGGCGGGTGGAAATCGGCTCGTGCGAACCCGTGTCAAGCGGCCGCGCGGAGCAGCTTGTTCGTTCTCAGCGGAATTCGGTGGACCGGTCCGAGGCAAGATCGTGATCAGTCCGTGTGCGAAACCATCCCCCGCGCGGGGCACGTGAGACACTCCCTGTCATGACGAAGCAGGCGTCGGCGGCCGCGAAGGACCTGGCGGCGGCCGGGGTCGGCGGGGCGCAGATCGCCTGGGCCGACAACAACGGCATCCCGCGCTCGCGGATCGTGCCGATCGGCGGTCTCGCCGCGGCCGCGACGCGCGGGGTCGGGATCACGTCGTTGTTCGCTGTTTTCGACACCCACGACGTCATCACGTTCGGCCACCCCGGACTGGGCACGCCCTCGGGTGACGTGCGTCTCGTGCCGGTGATCGACCGGCTGCGGCGGCTCGCCGGGCAGCCCGCGCTCGCTTGGGCGCCCGGGCGGCAGGTCGCCGCCGACGGATCGCCGTGGCCCTACTGCCAGCGGACGGCGCTGGAAACCGTCGTGTCCGCGACGGCCAACCTGGGTTACGAGATCCGCGCCGGCTTCGAGATGGAGTTCGCCGTGGCTCCCGCCGGCGCGCCGGACATCGCCTCCGCCCCCGGCCACCGCGGTCCCGCCTACAGTCCGCATGCCCTGATCCCGCTGGACGACTTCGTCGCGACAGTGCTGCACGACTTCGACGCCAACGGCCTGCGGCTGAACCAGTTCCACGCCGAGTACGGACTGGCGCAGCTGGAGCTCTCGCTCGCGGCGACCGATCCGGTGTCCGCGGCCGACGACCAGCTGCTGGCCCGCCAGACCCTGCACGCCGCCGCGCACAAGCACGGGCTGCGGCTGAGCTTCGCGCCGATCGTCAGCCCGGAGGCGGCGGGCAACGGCTGGCACCTGCACACCTCGGTGTGGCGCAAGGGGCGCAACCTGCTCGCCGGCGTGCCGGACGGCGAGGGCGCGGGTTACCTCGCCGGGCTGCTGCGGGACCTGCCCGCCATCACGGCGGTGACCGCACCGAGCGTGCCGTCCACGTTGCGGTTGCGCCCGGGCTACTTCGCGAGCGCATACGCGTTCTGGGGCGTGGAGAACCGCGAAGCGCCGTTGCGGTTCGTGCCGGGGTCCGACCTGCTCGGCGACGATCACGCCAACGTGGAGCTGAAGCCGTGTGACGCCTCGGCGAACCCGTACCTGGCGCTCGCCGCGGTGATCACCGCGGGCATCGCGGGACTGGAGGAGAGGCTCGCCCTGCCCGATCCGGTCGGCGAGGATCCCGGCGCCTGGACCGAGGACCGCCGGGCGGCCGCGGGAATCCGCCGCCTTCCGGTCACATCGGACGAACAGGACGGCGCGCTGGCGTCCAGTGGCCGGATGCGCGCGGCGCTGGGGGAGGAGCTGCTCGGCGCGTTCCGCGCGGTGCGTGCCTCGGACCGGCGCTGGGCCGCGGACCGGACGGTCGAGGAGATCGTCGCCGCCCACCTGTGGCGGTACTAGTGGGGCTGCTCGACGAGGTGCGCTGGTTCCCCGGCGCCACGCGCCTCATCGACCTCGCGCGGGCCGAGATGCCGCAGCAGAAGGGCGAGTCGGCCGCGTTCGTCACGCTGGTTTCCCTGCGGGCGCACGGGATCGCGGTGGCGAGCCAGGACGACACCGCGTCCGCGGGATCGTCGCCGGGCTCCGCCGCGGCGGCCATCGCGGAGCTGTCCGGGGGCGAGCTGACCGCGGTCGCCGCCGAGGGCGGGTGGACCGCCGCCGGGTTGCGCGCGATCCTGGCCGGGGTGCCCGAGCTGGACGCCACGCTGGTGGCCTTTGTGGACACCGCGGACCTCGGCGCGCCGGACACCCCCGACACCGCGTTGCGCGACTACCTCGACGGCGGGTTGCCGCCGTTCTGGAGTTCCCGTTGGCGCACCAGGAATCCGGTGTTCCTCGCGGGCGTGCTCAGCGGCCCGGGCGGCACGCTGGTGGCCATTGTGGACGGTTACCCCACCGCTGGCCGCGACGGGGTGCACCTGCAGCTGCTCGACCGGGTGGTCGCCGCCCTGCGGGGGCTGCTGCTCGTGGTGCCCGCCGCCGACATGGCCGCGGCGCGGGCGCTGATCGCGCGGGCGGGCTTCACTCCTTAGCCGCGAGGCGGGAATGCCTGCGGCCGTAGGCGAAGTAGATGACGAGGCCGATCGCGAGCCAGACGGCGAACCGGATCCAGGTCAGCACGTCCAGATTCAGCATCAGGTACAGGCAGGCCAGCGCGGCGATGATCGGCAGAGCCGGGGACAGCGGCACCATGAAGGGCCGCTTGAGGTCCGGGCGCTTGTGGCGCAGCACCGGCACCGCGATCGCGACGATCACCATGGCCGACAGCGCGCCGATGCTGACCATGTCGGACAGCTCGGTGATCGGCACGAACGCCGCGAGCAGGGCGATCAGCACCGCGCCGCCGATGGTCATCCGGTGCGGCGTGCCCCAGCGCGGGTGGGTGGTGCCGATCGGCTTGGGCAGCAGACCGTCGCGCCCCATCGCGAAGCCGATGCGGCCGATGGTGACCAGTTCGACCATCATCACCGAGGTCAGTCCGGTGACCGCGCCGAGCGAGATGAGGGCGCTCACCCAGTGCTGGCCGACCGAGTCGAACGCGGCGGCGAGCGGCGCGCCGGCGTCGATGTCGGTGAACGGCACCATGCCGGTCAGCACCAGCGACACGGCGATGTAGAGCAGGGCGCACACGCCGAGGGCGCCGAGGATGCCGATGCGCAGGTCCTTGCGCGGGTTGCGGGTCTCCTCGCCGAGGTTGGCCAGGGCCTCGAACCCGGTGTAGGCGAAGAACACGATCGCCGCGGCGGACAGCACCCCGCCGATGCCGTACACGGACTGTTCGAGCCCCAGCCCGGCCTGCACGACCGGCTGGTGCAGCACGCTCGCCCCGCTCTCGCCCGGCTGTGCGGGCGGGATGAACGGGGTCAGGTTGGCGCCCTTGATGAAGAACACGCCCACGGCGATGATCAGGACGCACACCGCGACCTTGACGAGCACCAGCACGTTCGTCACCCGGGCCGACTCGCGGATCCCGAGCACGGCGACGACGGTGAGGACCGCGATGATGGCGACGGCGCCGACGTTGACGGTCGCCTCCTCGCCGAACCACTCCTGCGGCAGCCCGAGCAGGTTCGCGAGGTACCCGGACCACCCGCGCGACACCACGGCCGCGCCGAGGGCGAACTCGAGGAGCAGGTCCCAGCCGATGATCCAGGCGAACACCTCCCCGAGCGTGGCGAAGGCGTAGGTGTAGGCGCTGCCCGCCGTCGGCACGCTGGAGGCCAGTTCGGCGTAACAGAGCGCCGCCAGGCCGGCCACGACGGCCCCGATCACGAACGACAACGTCACAGCCGGCCCGGCGTGCGTCTTGGCCTCCACGCCGGCGAGCGTGAAGATGCCGGTGCCGATGATGATGCCGACCCCGAAGCCCACCAGATCCCTGGCCCGCAGGCGGCGCTTCAACTCGCCGGACTCCTGCCGGGCGAGGACTTCGTTGACGTCAAGCGTTCGGGTGATGCCCATGGTGGAACGTTAGAAGATCACCTGGATCCCCGCAGCGCGGTGGCCCTTTGCTGTGACGAAGGCGGAAGCCTTCGGCCTTGAACCCAGGAGAAGCTGGGTGGTCATCCCGTCGCCTGACACCGGCGCGATCACCTTGAGCCAGGGCCGCAACCTCCGTGCTCACCGCAAGCCGAACATGCC
>NZ_JAKGSD010000002.1 GCF_021654135.1 Amycolatopsis tucumanensis
GGGTGCGGAGTTCGCCGAGTTGTTCCGGGCCGATCTCCGGTAGGCCGGGGATGCGTTCCTGCACCGCACCCAGGACCTGGACGCGCTTGATCGAGTCCACGCCCAAGTCGGCCTCCAGGTCCATACCGGGGTCGATCATCTCCACGGGGTAGCCGGTCTTCTCAGCCACCACCTCCAGCAGCACCGACCGGACGTCCGAACCGGTGCTCGGGACACCGCCATCGAGGTAGGCGACGATCTGGTCGAGGGTGCGGAGTTCGCCGAGTTGTTCCGGGCCGATCTCCGGTAGGCCGGGGATGCGCTCCTGCACCGCACCCAGGACCTGGACCCGCTTGATCGAGTCCACACCCAGGTCGGCTTCCAAGTCCATACCGGGGTCGATCATCTCCACCGGGTAGCCCGTCTTCTCGGCTACCACTTCCAGCAGGACTGAGCGGACGTCCGAACCCGTGCTCGGCGAACCGCCGTCAA
This sequence comes from Amycolatopsis tucumanensis, assembly GCF_021654135.1. Taxonomy (GTDB): domain Bacteria; phylum Actinomycetota; class Actinomycetes; order Mycobacteriales; family Pseudonocardiaceae; genus Amycolatopsis_E; species Amycolatopsis_E tucumanensis. The sequence goes on from NZ_JAKGSD010000002.1 coordinate 472, forward strand.
GGTAGACGACAATCTGGTCGAGGGTGCGGAGCTCGCCCAGTTGCTCCGGGCCGATCTCCGGCAGGCCCGGGATGCGTTCCTGGACCGCGCCGAGGACCTGGACCCGCTTGATCGAGTCCACACCCAGGTCCGCCTCCAAGTCCATACCGGGGTCGATCATCTCCACCGGATAGCCCGTCTTCTCGGCCACCACTTCCAGCAGGACTGATCGCACGTCCGAACCCGTGCTCGGGACACCGCCATCGAGGTAGGCGACGATCTGGTCGAGGGAGCGCAGTTCGCCCAGCTGCTCCGGGCCGATCTCCGGTAGGCCGGGGATGCGTTCCTGGACCGCGCCGAGGACCTGGACCCGCTTGATCGAGTCCACGCCCAGGTCGGCTTCCAGGTCCATACCGGGGTCGATCATCTCCACCGGGTAGCCGGTCTTCTCGGCTACCACGGAGAGGAGCACCGACCGGACGTCCGGTCCGGGTGCCGCGCCGTTCGAGGGTGGGGCGGCCGCGGGGATCGCAGTGGGTGTCGCGGCGGGCGGCAGCGGGGTGGCTTCGGGCATCGCAGTGGGCGCTGTGGCAGGCGGGAGCGGGGCTGGTTCGGGAATCGCTGGGGTCGGGGGCGGGGTGGCTTCGATCAGGGCGGCCAGTTCGGCGTCCACACCGGACGGCACCGGCGCCGCGCCCGACTCGAGGCCGGCGAGGGTGGCCAGGATCTCGTTGGCCCGCGTGTGCGCCTGCCCGATCGCGATGCTCTGCCCGGCGACGGCCTGCGCGACGGCCGGATCGAGACCCTCCCGCGCCGACGCCGCGAGCTGCTCGGCCACCCGCAGCTGGCTGTCCAGGAACTCCCCGTGCACGGTAATGTGCTGCTGCAGCGCCGCGCCCACCTCGTGGGCCCGCGCCGGCTCGGGCACCGGCGGGCGCGAGGCGACCGCGGGTTCAGCCTCCCTGGAAACCGGCTCTGGGACACTCACCGGCGCCGGCACGCTCACCGGCGCAGGCACGCTCACCGGCTCCGGAACATTCACCGGCGACACGTCGGCGGCCGCGACCCGGTACCCGTCGGACAGTGCGCGCGAGTACGCCTCGCGCCGCTCGGCCGACACGTACTCCGGCGCCGACAGGCGCACCGTCATCCCGGACGGCTCCGGCACCTCGACCGGAGGCGCGTCGAACCGGTTGATGTCCGTCACCGGCGCGCCCAGCACCGCCAGCCGGACCGCGGCCTGCTTCAGCGCGAGGTCGCCGTCGCCGAGGGGGCCGCCGTCGGTGGGGATCGCGACGACGTCCTCGCCGAGCGTGCGGCGCACCAGGCCGGTCAGCACCTGCTTCGGCCCGAACTCGACGAACACCGTCGTCCCCGCGGCGCGCATCGCCTCCAGCGCCGTCACGAACTCGACCGGCTGCAGCAACTGCTCGACCAGCGTGCGCCGGTTGGCCTCGACATCCGTGCCATAGGCGGCGCCGGGCGAGTTCGCGTAGACCGGCGCGGCCGGCGATCCTAACGTCACCGCTTCCACCGCGGGCCGGAACGCGTCCACCGCGTGTGCCACGAACCGGGTGTGGAACGCCGCCGCCACCGGCAGCGGCTTCGCCGGAACACCCCGCTCACCACACCGCTCCACGAAACGCGCGACCGCCTCCGACGCGCCACCCACCACGACCTGGTCCGGCGCGTTGTGGTTGCACACCACGACATCGCCGACGAGCAGGTCCGCGATCTCCGCACGCGAGGCGCTGACCGCGGCCATCGCGCCCGCGTCCCCGGACACCGGGGCCATCGCCGCGCCGCGGGCCTTCGCCAGCCTGAAGAAGTCCACATCGGACAGCGACCCGGCCGCCCACAGCGCGGTCAGCTCACCGAAGCTGTGCCCCAGGAACCCGTCGCAGCGCAGCCCCAGCTCGCGCAGGTACCGGAACTGGCCCGCCGACAACGCACCGATCGCCGGCTGCGCGTACTCGGTCCGCCGCAGGGTCGCCTCCTGGCGCTGACGCTCCTCCGGGTCGAAAACCGGCGGCGGGAACACCACCTGCGCCAGCCGCAGGTCGTCGCCGTCGAACACGGCGTTCGCCTCGTCCAGCGCCGCCCCGACGACCGGGTTGTTCAGCGCCGCGTCCAGGCCCATCTCCAGGTACTGGCTGCCCTGCCCGGCGAACAGTGCGCCGATCTTCAGGTCCGGCATCGCCTGCCGACGGAAGAACACCCCGCGCGGGTGCGACCACTCCGCCACCTCCGGAGAGGCCTCCAGCTGCGCCACCAGCAACGACCGCAGTTCCTCGGCCGCTGAGTCGTCCGCCGCGACGAAACCGGCTCGGGCGTGCGCGGCCGGGATCTCCCCGGACACACCAGGCGCACCCGACCGGACGAGCTCCAGCAACTCCGCCGGCGTGGGCGCGTGCCACAGGTGCGCGGTCGCGGTGCGGTGCAGCACCGGGCCGCGCGCCGGGTCGTGCTCCTCCAGCACCACGTGGTAGTTGGTGCCGCCGAAGCCCATCGCCGAGGCCGCCGCCCGCCGCACCGGGCGGTGCGGGTCGCGGATCCACGGCCGGGTCTTCACGTTGACGTAGAACGGAACCTCGCCGTCGAGCACCCGGTTGGGCCGGTCCACATTGATCGTCGGCGGCAGCACCTTGTGGTACAGGCCGAGCGCGAGCTTCATCAGGCTCGCCGTGCCCGCCGCGCCCTTGGTGTGCCCGATCTGCGACTTCACGCTGCCCAGCGCGGCGAACCGCGCCTCACCGGACTCGGCGCCGACGACCTCGCCCAGCGCGGTCAGCTCCGTCCGGTCGCCCACCGCGGTGCCGGTGGCGTGCGCCTCGAACAGCTCCACCGACGCCGGCGAGACCTCGGCGTCCTCGTACGCCCGCTCCAGCGCGACCTTCTGCCCTTCGGCGCGCGGCGCGTAGATGCTCTTCGAGCGACCGTCGCTGGACGAACCGAGACCGCGGATCACCGCGTAGATCCGGTTGCCGTCGCGTTCGGCGTCGGCCAGCCGCCGCAGGGCGAGCATGCCGATGCCCTCGCCGAGCAGGGTGCCGTCCGCGTTGTCGTCGAAGGGCCGGATGGTGCCGCTCTTGGACAGCGCGCCGACCTTGGAGAAGCAGAGGTAGATGAAGATCGTGTTCTCGGTGTCCACGCCACCGGTGATCATGGTGTCGGCGCGGCCGTCGACGAGCTCGGCGATCGCCGTGCGCAGCGCCGAGAGCGACGCGGCGCACGCGGCGTCGACGGTGCAGTTCATGCCGCCCAGCCCGAGCCGGTTGGCGACCCGCCCGGCGACGACGTTGGCCAGCAGACCGGGGAACGAGTTCTCCTCCCACGGCGCGAACGCCTGCACGTACTTGTCGGCGATCGCATCGGCGTCCTCCCCGGACAGACCGCAGCTGCGCACGACCTCCTTGAGCACCGGCGTGGACAGCCGAGCGGCCAGCGGGTGCATCAGCGGGACCGGACCGGTGGTGCCGAGCACGACACCGGTGCGGGCGGGGTCGTACCACTCGCCCTCGGCGCCCGCGTCGCGCAGCAGGTCCCGCGCCACGCCCAGGCTCAGCGTCTGCATCGTGCTGGTCACGTCGAGCTGGTTGGGCGGCAGGCCGAACTCCAGGGGCGCGAAGTCCACATCGGGCAGGAACGCGCCGCGCCGCGAGTACGTCTTGTCCGGGGCGGACGGGTCGGCGTCGTAGTAGTCGTCGAGGCTCCAGCGGGAAGCCGGCACGTCGGTGGTGCAGTCGGTGCCGTCGACGATGTTCTGCCAGTACTCGCGGTGGTTGCGGGCCATCGGGAACAGGCCCGACATGCCGACGATCGCGATGGGGGTGCGGGCCAGCCGCCGGTCCGGCAGCTCGGGGTGCTCGCTCACGGTCTTCCTCTCGAAATTGCTCGCTCAGGCGGCTGTGGTCAGTCCGGTGGCCTCGGTGACCAGGTCGGCGACGGCGTCGGCGAAGGCCCGGTGCCCCTCCGGACTGGGGTGCAGGCCGTCGGGCGACCACAGCCCGGGCCCGTTCCACTCGGGGCGGCCGGCCAGGTCCAGGCACAGGGTCCGCGTCTCGCGGGTGACCTCGGCCAGCACGGCGTTGGCGGCGGCGAACCGGTCGCGCAGGAGGCGGCGGAACCCGCCGGGCACCGGCAGGTTGCCGGGGATGTCGGGGTAGTTGGCGGTGAACACGGTGGTGTCGAAGCCCCGCAGGGCCCCGAACAGGGACCGCAGGTTGGCGCGGAAGGCGTCCGGCTGGTAGGCGGACACCAGGTCGTTGACGCCGCAGACGACGCCGATCAGGGGCGGTTTCGGGGCCAGGGCGCGCGGCAGCTGGTGCTCCAGCACGTCGGCGGTGGTGGCGCCGTGGGTGCCGAGGTTGCGCACCGCGGCGGCGGGCAGGCCGAGCGCCCCGGCGAAGCGGGGCACCCAGCCGGCCCAGCCGCCGCCGGGAGCCGGGTCGCCGCGCCCTTCCACGAAGCTGTCGCCGAGCACGGTCATCCGGATCGCGGGCATCGGTGTCGCTACTCCCCCGGGTTGGTGAGCAGGCGCTGCGCGGCCGGCGTGCCGACCTCGTCGTAGAGCTGCTCGAGGTTGTGCGGGGCGAAGAACTCCTCGCCGTGGTAGCCACCGGCGATGAGGCCGAAGAACTTGCGGGTGTAGGACGGGCTCTGGCTGGTGGCCCGGAAGACGGCGTCGTAGTAGGGGGTCAGCTTGAGCGTGGACAGGCTGACCGTGAGCTGAAACGTGCCGGCGCTTTCGGCGTCGCGCACCTTCTCGTAGTCGGACAGCGCGTCGCTCAGCGACCGCTCGCCGGACAGGGCGCTGTGCAGCTGCTGGGCCAGCAGCTCGGCGTACTTGAACGCGTCGGTGATGCCCCAGCCGGTGAACGGGTCCTTGTGGTAGGCGGCGTCGCCGACCAGCGCCCAGCCCGGGCCCCAGGAGCGGCGGTAGTAGTTGTCCGGGTAGCGCATCGGCCGGAACGGCTCCTCGCGCTCGCCGGCGTCGCGCAGCTGCTCCCCCATCTCCGGGTCGATCTGGTCGAAGATGTCCTGGAAGTGCCGTTCGGGGTCGGCGCGGAACTCGCTGAACCGCTCGCGCGGCCGGATGATCGCGAGCAGGTTGAGGCCGTCGTTGGTGGGCCAGGTGCCGAACTGCTGCTCGCCGAACCCGGTGCGGTGGTGCATGCCCCAGTCCAGGCCGCTGTAGTAGGAGTAGTAGATGAACCCGGCGGCGGGCACGTGCCGGTAGGTCTGCGCGCCTGCCTGCTGCGCGACGATCGAGCCAGCGCCGTCGGCGCCGACCACGACCTGGGCGCGGAACTCCTGCTCGGGCGCGTCGCCCGCGGACCCGCGGATCCCGATGACGCGGTCGCCGTCGAACACCAGCTCGCTCACGGTGAAGCCCTCGATCACCTCGGCGCCTGCCTCGCGGGCGGCGCCGACCAGCAGCTCGTCCAGGACGGTGCGCCGCGGGCAGTACACGGCGTCGATGCCGTCGATCGGGTCGGCGAAGCCGCGGATGTCGATGCCGGTGTAGGTGAAGTTCAGCTCGCGGATGGCGGGGACGCCGGTGGCGATCAGGCGGTCGAGCAGGCCCCAGTCCTGCAGCCGGGCCAGCCCGGCCTGGTGGAGGTAGTGGGTGGACACGGTGTCGCTCGGAAAGCTCGCCCGGTCGACGACCAGGACCCGGTGACCGTGGCGGGCCAGCAACATGGCCAAGGGCGACCCGGCGCAGCGCGCACCGACGACGATGACGTCATACATGATGATCGGACTCCTGTCGGACCAGCGGATACGGATCAATTCTCGGTTCGGCCGCGACGCGGTATCAACGCGAATGCGCAGGCGTCATGGCGCGATTGGGCCGGACAATTCCCGAAACAACCCGGAAACAATTACCGGCGGGGAATTGAGCGGGTATTCACGTGCCGTACAGCTGGGCGATGTCGGCGGCGTAGGCCTCTTCGATGACGGCGCGGCGCAGCTTCATCGACGGCGTGAGCTGGCCGGCCTCGACGGTGAAGTCGCCCGCCACGATCCGGAACGCGCGGATCGACTCGGCACGGGAGACCAGGCTGTTCGCCTCGTCCACGACCGGCTGGAGTTCCTCGGGCGAGACCGGACCGTCCACTGTGATCAGTGCGGTGACGAACGGCCTGCCGTCGCCGACGACCATGCAGTTGCTGACCTTCGGGTGCAGCCGGATGCGGTCCTCGAGCAGGGTCGGCGCGACGTTCTTGCCGCCGCTGGTGACCAGGATCTCCTTGCGCCGCCCGGTGATCCGCAGGTAACCGTCGTCGTCGAGCTCGCCGAGGTCGCCGGTGTGCAGCCAGCCGGGATCGCCCTCGACCGAACCGGGCCAGTACCCGGGCGAGACGTTCGCGCCGCGCACCAGCACCTCGCCGTCGCCGGCGATGCCGACGGTCGTGCCGGGGATGGGGCGGCCGACCGTGCCGCGCCGGTTGGTGGCCGGGGCGTTGACCGTCACCGCGGTCGCCGCCTCGGTCAGGCCGTAGCAGTTGAGGATCTCGGTGCCCGCCTCGGCGTAGAAGGCGGCGGTGGTGTCGTCCAGCGAGGCTCCGCCGCAGATGACGTAGCGGGCGGGGGCGAGCAGGTCGCCGCCGAGCTTGCGCACCTTTTCCAGCGCGTAGGGCACCAGCGCCAGGAACGTCGGGCGGAACTGCCGCAGCGCGGGCAGCAGGTCCGGGATCCCGGCGACGAGGCCGGTGCGGGTGCCCGCGATCAGGCAGGACAGCAGGATGGTGCGGCCGAACACGTGCGACAGCGGCAACGCGAGCAAGGTGGCCGCTGGGGCGGTGTCGCCGGGGGCGGCGCGGTGGAACAGCCAGTCCGTCTGCAGCACGGTGTTGGCCGAGGAGGCGTACATGTTGGCGTGGGTGAGCAGGCAGCCCTTGGGCAGGCCGGTGGTGCCGCTGGTGTAGACGATGGTCGCGAGGTCGACGGCCGCCACGGGGCTGTCCACCGGCGGAGCCGCGTCGTCGCGCCATGACCCGACCTCGGCGAAGGTCCAGACCTTGCCCGCGCCCGCGGCCTGGAGCCGGGAGGCGTCGTCGTCGGTCTCGGCGGCGAACCACTGTGCTCCGGAATCGGTGAGCATGTGGCGGATCTGGTGTTCGGAGGCCGTGGGGTAGACCGGCACGGTCACCGCGCCGAGCGCCAGCGCCGCGAAGTCCGCGACCGCCCACTCGTAGGAGGTGCGGCCGAGGATCGCGACGCGATCACCGCGGCGCACGCCGTGCCCGCGCAGCGCGGCGGCGGCGGCGCGGACGTGGCGGGTGAGTTCGGCGTAGGTGACGTCGCGCCAGGCGCCGTCGGCCACGCGGGACAGGACCGGGCGGTCCGGATCGCGCCGGAGCCCTTCCTCGAGTACCGAATACAGGCCCCGGTCGGCTGCCAGGGCGAAACCGTTCCCGGTGAACGAAGTCTTCACGTACGACAATTCTTCGGGCGCCCACGGAATGGGGCAACGCGTATTCGGCGAACGCCCGGTTGGAATTGCCTATCGCGCCGCGCGCGTTTCGGCGCGCATCGCCGGGATCTGGAACGGGCCGACCGCCTCCAGGCAGTCGAGGAAGACCTCCTGCAGCGGGTTGGCCCCGGAGTCGCGCCACACCGCGTAGAGGTCGATCGTGGGCACCGGGTCGTAGAGCTGCACCGGCACCGGGCGGACGCCGCCGACCGCGGAGCCGGCGAGCATGCCGCGGGAGGCGGAGGCGAACCCGACGAGCGGTTTGACCGACACCAGGATCGCGGTGGCGCCCGGGTCGTCGAGGACGTGCGCGACGGTGAGCCGGATCCCGGTGCGCTCGGCGGCGGCGAGGATCGCGTCGTACATCGCCGGGCACTGCTCGCGGTCGAACAGGATGCACGGCTGGCGCGCCAGTTCCGCGAACGGCACGCCGGGGCGGCCTGCCCACTTGTGCCCGGATCCGACGACGGCGACCATCGGCAGCTGCAGCAGGCGCCGGTACTGGAAGTCGGAGGTGACCGGGCGGCCGTAGACGAGCGCGATGTCGAGCGTGCCCTCGGCGAGGGCGGCCAGCTGGGGCCCGGTGCGCTTCTCCTCCAGCTTGACCGTGACGTCGGGGTACTCGGCGTGCATCTTGGCGAGTGTGGCGGGCAGGATGTGCTGCCCGGCGGGGAAGTTGTAGCCGACGCTGATCGTGCCGGTGCGCCCGGCCGCCGCCTCCCGCGCCGACTGGGCGGCCTTGCCCATCCGGTTGACGATCGCCCTGGCCTCGACCTCGAACGCGCGGCCCGCCGAGGTCAGCCGCACCTCGTGGGAGGTGCGCGCGACCAGTTCGACGCCGAGGGTGCGCTCCAGCCGTTGCAGTTGCTGGCTCAGCGACGGCTGGGTCAGGTGCAGCCGCGCCGCCGCCCGCCCGAAGTGCAGCTCGTCGGCGATCGCCAGGAACGACACCAGATGCCTGAACTCCATGACAGGTTCCTCCGCCCGGACCGTGTGCGTCGTTCAGCGTGCTCCGCGACGGAGAACAGCCGATGAACCTCCGCTGCAACCTCCGGGACAACAACATGGCGAGGTGGCCGGGCATGGGTCCGATCGGGTGACAACGGCCGGTCAGCGTCCGATTCGCCGGAGCAGCTCGGCGGTCCGTTCGACCGCCGCGGCTCGCTCGGCGCGGTTGATCGCGAGCGCCCGGACCACGGGGTCCTCGGGGCCCCGGCGGGACTGGATTTCGGCCATCCGCTCCTCGAACGAGACCGGCTCGCCCCAGGGGCTGGTGCTCATGTCGCAGTACCACAACGCGTCCCGCACCGGCCCGCGCTCGTCCGGGAACTCGGCGAGCTCGCTGGCGAGCCCGCTCAACGAGGCGACGGCCGCCGCGCCCGAGTGGTGAGCGACCAGCGCGCACACTCGCGACGGGACGCCGAGCCGGGACAGGAACCGGGCGCCGTCCAGCGAGTGCAGCCCGGTGGCCGACACCGGACTCGCGTACCCGATGTCGTGCAGCCACGCGGCCGCGACCAGCACCGCTCGCTCGGCAGGCGGCAGGACCGCGGACACCTCGCCGGCGCGTCCGGCCACTCCCCGGGTGTGCCGCCAGCGGCGCGGCAACTCCCCGGCCAGCAGAATCTCTGCCGTGCCGCGCGCCCAATCCACCAGCTCCACTGCGGACGAATAGGGCACCACAGGCGTCGCGCGCAGCCGCGCCCGGACCGCGCGTTCCACCAGGATCGGGATGTAGGCCCGCACCGGGGCGTCGTCGAACCGGGCGAACTCGCGCGCCACCCACTCGTGCACCAGACCGGGCGCGAACTGCGGCCGTTCCAGGCGCAGGAGCCCTTCCAGCCGCCGGATCTCCTGCTCACCCCGGCGCCCGTGGGCGATCTTCTCCAGTGTCCCGGGCACGTGCTCACCCCTTCTTCACGCGGCCCGCGAACGCGGCCGGAGCCACCGACCCTGCCAGACACCTACCCGCGAGTACAGCGCGCTACCCCAGCGAAGTGACCTTCGTCGTCCCTAGCCGCCCAGGGTCCGGCAGGAGCCGATGAACGCGACGAGCTCGCCGAGCCGGTCGCTGCGGGCGTCCACCGCCCGGTTGAGCACCTTGATCAGGTGCTCGTAGGCGTCGGTGTGGTCGTAGCGGGCGGTGTCGGCGATGCGGAGCGCCCAGCGCCAGTAGCCGCGCAGTGTGCCGGCCAGCGGCATGCGGAACTCGGCGATCACGGCGCGGATCGGGTCGAGCACGGCGTCGCCGTGGACGCGCAGGTAGGCCGCGACCACGTCGGCCATGAAGGTGAAGTGCCGGGCCTCGTCGCGGGAGAGGTGGGTCAGCACCTCCCCCAGCACCGGGTCGCCGACCACCGCCCGCAGCTGCTGGTAGTAGATCTGGGTCGCCTTCTCTTGCACCAGGGCGTAGGCGAAGAACTGGACCGGGTGGTCGAACGGGAGCTCGAACCGCCCCTGGCCGGGCCCGGCCAGTGCCTGCCGCACGGCGTCCTCGTCGCGCAGGCCGGACGCGCACTGGTAGCGCGCGAGCGCCCGGGCGTGGCTGTCCTCCTCGGCGGCCCAGCGCACGGTGAAGTGGTACAGCTCGCGGTTGTGCACGTACAGGCCCGGCCCGACCGAGGCGTCGACCGGGAAGTTCTCGGTGTAGAGGGCGAAGTAGCCGGGCAGGTGGTCCTCGATGATCGTGATGAACTCCACCGCGGACCGCTGCCCCTCGGTCAGGCGCCCGGCGTCGGCCGCCGCCCAGTCCATCGCGGTCTCGACGTGCCAGGTGCGTGCGTGCGCCGCGCCCGCGAAGTAGCGGCCGACGGCGGTGGCCATGTCCGCGGCGGGCAGCACGCTCGCCTCGAAACTGGGCATGGGGCTCACCGGGCCTTCGCGCAGACGAGGGCGTAGTGCTTGGTGGTGTAACCCCAGCCCGCGTTGGCGATCTCCAGGTAACGCAGCAGGTCCGCCGCGCCGGGCAGGTCGCCCGCGGCCCGCAGGTTGGCGATCCAGCAGTCGATCGTCCGCCGGTAGTCGCCGGTCAGGTCGTGCACCGCGCGGATCGAGAACCCGGCCGACTCCGCGCCGGCGACCAGTTCGGACAGTGGCCGCAGGTCCCCGGACCCGAAGACCCCGTGCCGCACGAACTCGGTGCCGGGCCGGTCGTCGCAGGCGCGGCGGACGGCCACGCTGCGGAAACAGCTTTCCGACAGGTACATCCGCCCGCCGCGCCGCAGCGCGCGCCGCACCTTGGCCAGGACGCCGGCCAGGTCGGGCATGTGCACCACCGAGCCGAGCATCGTGACCGCGTCGAACGCGCCCGGTTCGGGCTCGTAGTCCTCGATAGCCACGGCCTCGCTGGTCACCAGCGCGGAAAGGCCCAGTTCGGCCGCGCGTCCGGCGATGTAGTCGTGCTGGCGCGGGGCTGGGCTGATGCCGTGCGCGCGGCAGCCGTACTCCTGCGCCATGAACAGCAGCAGCGCGCCCCAGCCGCAGCCGATGTCGAGGATCCGTTCGCCGCCGAGCAGGCGCAGCTGCCCGGCCACGAAGGACAGCTTGCGCCGCTGCGCCTGCTCCAGCGTGGTGGCGCCGGAGTCGAACAGCCCGGACGAGTACTTGCGCAGCGGGTCGAGGAACCGGGCGAACAGGTCCGGGTCGAGGTCGTAGTGCTGGTTGGTGGCGGTGCTCATCCGCGTTCCCTGGCGCGGCCGACCAGTGCGACGACCTCGCCGATCGTGCGCAGGCCGAAGATCTCGTCGTCCTCCAGCTCGATGTCGTAGGTCTGCTCGAGCTTCGCGACGATGCGCAGGACCTTGATCGAGTCGGCGCCCTCGACGGAGCGCAGGTCGGTGCCGGGGGTCAGGTCCGCGGCGTCGCGGCCCAGGGTCTCGGCCACGATCCCGGTCACGGTGCCGGTGATGTCGGACTCGGTGCTCGCGTCGGCGGTCACGGGGAACTCCTCTGCATCTGGTAGGTGGCGGTGGCGGTCACGACGACCTGCCCGTGGGAGTCGAGGATCTCGGCCGAAGCCGGGACCAGCGCATCGCCGGAGGTGGCGCGGGCGACGCAGCGGTAGGTGCGCCCGACGCTCACGACGCCGACGTAGCGGGTACGCATGGAGGTGGTCAGGGCGGGCACCCCGCGCCTCAGCACGATCAGGTTGCCCATGGTTTCGTCGCAGATCACGGCGGTGATGCCGCCGTGGACGACCCCGGGGTAGGACTCGAAGTGCCTGCCGAGCGTGAACTCGGCGGTCAGCGTGTCGCCGTCCTCGGTGAACTCCAGCCGCAACCCGCCGGGGTTGGCGGGCGAGCAACCGAAGCAGTGGTGGTCGGCGCGGCCCGACCAGGGCAGGACGGCGGTCATCCGAGCGCCGTGGCCAGCGCCCGCCGGACCGCGCGGTTGCTGGAGGTGTCGTAGCCGGTGAGCGAGCCGAAGGTGCGCCGGATCTTGCCCTGCAGCTCGTCCAGCTCGCCCGCGCCGGCGACGGTGTCGAGGAACAACTCGAACCCGGTGTCGATCGTCTCGGACTCGGCCAGTTCGTCCAGGCCGGCCTTGAACACGCCGACCGGGTGGCGGATCTTGTCGTCGGAGGTGTAGAAGTACAGCGTTTCCAGCACCGACGGGACTTCCTCGGGGTGCGCCTCGAGCCGCTTCGCGGCGAAGTGCCGGAACTCGCGGGCGTGCCCGGCCTCGTCGCGGCTTGCGCGCAGCAGCAGTTCCTTGAGCACCGGCTCGTCCACCCACGCCGACACGGCGCGGTAGACGTGGTTGACGGTCAGCTCGGAGATGATGTTGGTGGCGAGCGTGGCCGACGGGGTGCTGCCCGGGTCGTAGGGGGCGCGCATCGCGGCGACGGCGCGGTTGTCGACGGTCTCGCCGACGGCCTGCAGCCACGAGGTGAACGCGTAGTGGTGCTGCACCTCCTGGTAGCCCCAGATGACCGCGAAGGCGGAGAAGTCGTAGTCGTCGGCGAACTCGTTGAGGAACCCGTGCACCGCGGCGATCACGTTGGACTCGCCCATCACCGCGCTCTTGACCAGCGTGACGTACTCGGGCTTGACCAGCGCGGTGTCGACCGAGCGCAGCGGGAGCCCGGACAGCCGCCAGTGGTTGCGGTCGTAGTGGCGGAACACCTCCAGGCTGTGCATGTCCTGCATGTCGGGGGCCTGCGTCATGACTTCTCCGTCCGGTAGCGCTCCCGCATGCCGAGCCGCTGGAGCTTTCCACTCGTGGTCCTGGGGATGGCGCGCGGCTCGACCAGGTGCACGGCCGGCCGCACGCCGAGTTCCGCGGCGCAGCGGGCGGCGATGGTCTCGCGCAACCGGGCCCGCTCGTCGTCGTCGCGCAGCCGGGTCTCCGCGCACAGCACGATCCGCTCCTCGTCGGCGAACGCGACGCACCGTCCCTTGTAAACGCCGTCGACGCGCTGGGCGACCGCCTCCACGTCGAGGGGGTAGACGTTCTCGCCGCGCACGGTGATCATTTCCTTGCTGCGGCCGGTGAAGAACAGCTCACCGTCGCGCAGGTAGCCGAGGTCGCCGGTGCGCAGCCACCCGTCGCCGGTGAACGGGCCGTTGCGGTGGCCGAGGTAACCGCTGGTCACCGCCGCGCCGGTCACCTCGATTTCGCCGACCACGCCGTCCGGCACTCCCCCGGCGACGCGGACCCGCATGCCCGGCACGGCGCTGCCCAGGCCCACGATCCCGCGGGCGTCCGGGCCTTCGGCGACCGCGATCGCCTTGCCCATGCCGGCCAGTGCGGCGCGGTCGACCCACTCCCAGACCGGGGGCCGGTCCAGCGGCGGCAGGGTCGCCACGAGCGTCGCCTCCGCCATGCCGTAGGCCGGGGTCATCGCCTCCGGCCGGAACCCGGCGGGGGCGAACCGGTCGAGGAAGGCCCGCACCGACGACACGGCTATCGATTCCGCGCCGTTGAACGCGACGCGCCAGTGCGACAGGTCGAGCTCGCGGTCGGCGGGCACGGTGGCGAGCAGGTAGCCGTAGCCGAAGTTCGGCATCGCGCAGATGCTCGCGCGCGCCGCGGTGAACTCGCCGAGCCAGGCCGCCGGGCTCTTCACGAACGCCGCGGGCGACCAGACGGTGAGCCGGATCCCGTTGAACAGGCCGGTGACGGTGCCGAACAGTCCCATGTCGTGGAACAGCGGCAGCCAGCTGCCCCACGAATCGGCGGCGGTGATGGCGATCGCCTCGGTGATCGAGTCGGCGCAGGCGATCACGTTGGCGTGGGTGAGCACCACGCCCTTGGGGGAGGCCGTGCTGCCCGAGGTGAACTGGAGGACGGCGGTGTCCTCCGGTTGCGCTCCGGGCAGCACGGCGGGCTCGTGCCGGGCGAGTTCCGCGGCGTCGAGCACGCGCGGGCCGGTGAGGTGCTCGGTGAGGGGACGCAGTTGCGGGACCGTGACGAGGTGGGTCAGCCGCGCGGCGTCCACAATGGTCTGGGTGCGGCGGAGGTAGGCCTCGATGTCGCGCAGTCCCATCGGCAGCGGCAGCGGGCACGCGGCGGCCCCGAGCCGGCCGGCCGCCAGCACGGTCTGCAGGAACGCGGCCGAGTTCGGGGCGAGCACACCGATCGCGCTGCCCGGGCCTGCGCCGGCGGCCGCGAGCCCGGCGGCCGCGCGGCGGGACGCCTCACCCAGTTCGCCGTAGCTCAGGGTTTCGCCTTCGCTGGGGAAGGAAATCTTCTGGTCCGGGACACGGGACGCGGCCGCGTCGAACCGGCCGGGCAGGGTCATGGGGTCACCTCCGCCCGGCGCGCAGGACCCGGAGCACGATGTCCGGTGCGAGCAGGGCCGTCGGGGGCAGGGTCAGGTTCGCGGTGCGCATGAAGGTGCGGGCCACCACCGGGTCCCGGTGCGCCGCGACCTGGGCGCGGGCGGCGTAGGCGCCGACCACGCGGCCGCGCACCGAGCGAGGGCCCTCTACGCCGGGGTAGCGCAGGTCGGAGCCGGTGGACATGCCCCACGCGACGTCGACGACCTCGGCGGCCGCGCGGTAGAACCGCGCCGGTTCGGGGTCGGGCAGGCAGTCGCGCAGCGCCAGGGCCTGCTGCGCCGCGACCGTCATGCCCTGGGCGTAGAGCGGGTTGAAGCTGCACAGCGCGTCGCCCAGCACCAGCAGGCCGTGCGGGGGCTGCCGCAGCCGCTCGTAGCGGCGGCGCAGCGAGCCGCGGAACCGGTGCGGCACGGGGTCGTCGAGGGGTTCGGCGTCGCGGACGATCTCGTGCACGTCCGGCACGGGCAGGGTCTCGGCGAACCGCTCGAACTCGGCCGGTTCGACGGGCGGGTGGTCGCCGAGCATCCCGGCGAGCGTCACGTGCCACCGGTCGCCCTCCAGCGTGATCGCGCCGCCGCCGCGGAAGCCGGGCATGGTCGACACGACCACCGCGAGGTGGCCGTCGAGGTGCTCGGGTTTGCGCCGGTAGGTCCGGGACGCGTACCCGAGGTCGACGTCCACGCGGTCCTCGGCCGGTCGTTCGTGCCCGAGCGCGGCCAGCCAGTCCGGGGCGCGGGAGCCGCGGCCGGTGGCGTCCACGACGAGATCGGCGTGGAGCACCTCGCCGCCGGACAGCCGGACCCCGGTGATCTCGTCTCCGCCGGTCAGGCCCACCACCGCGCAGCGAGTGCGCAGCTCGACGCCCGGCAGCGCCAGCGTGCGGGTGCGGATCGCGTTCTCCAGCATCGGACGGCTGGCCAGCAGCGTGGTCAGCCCCGTGGCGGTCGGGAACACCCGCAGCCCGGAGAGGTACCAGCGGGAGCCCCGCAGCACCTCGGTGGTGGGGGCGCCTTCGGCGGCGAGGTCGCCGGTGAGCCCGGGGTAGAGCTCCTCCATGATCTGCCTGCCGCGTTCCATCAGGCCGTGCAGGTGCCGCGCCTGCGGCACGCCCCGTCGCGGGGCCACCCCGCCGATGTCGTCGCGTTCCACGATCAGCACCCGGTCGAAGGAGCCGGCGAGCACGCGCGCCGCGAGTGAACCCGCGACGCTCGCGCCGAGAACCACGGCCTGCCGCATTTCCTCACCTCCGGACTCGGTGTCCCCACCTTCGCGACGGATCGCCCACGGGGCAACGGAAAACGGCCCGCACCTATCGGTCCATCGGCATTCGAGCGCGAAACCGGAATTGTCAGCGCCGATTCAGCGACCGTTCATCGAACGCGAGCACAGTGACCCATCGTCGAGCGAGGGAGTTGACTCCACAGTGGACACTGCGACGATCGAAACGGCGATGGCAGAGCTGTTCCTGCCCACACATCGCGCCGACCCCTACACCCCGGCCCGGCGGCTGCGCGAGGCCGGCCCGGTGCACCGCACCCCGCTGGGCCTGCATCTGCTGACCCGCTACGCCGACTGCGCGGCCGTCCTGCAGAGCACCGCGTGGAGCCACGCCGACGAGGCGGGCCAGCTGCACCCGAGCATCTCGCCCGAGGAGGCCGCCGGGGAGCTGCCCACCTCGTTCCTGTGGATGGACCCGCCGGACCACACGCGCCTGCGGACGCTGGTGTCGAAGGCGTTCACGCCCCGCACGGTGGCCCGCCTGCGGCCGCGCATCGAGCAGCTGTGCGCCGAACTGGTGGACGCCGCGCTGGAGCGGGCCGAGTTCGACCTGATCGACCTGATGGCCTATCCCCTGCCGCTGACCATCGTGTGCGAGCTGATCGGAGTCCCGGCCGCCGACCACCGCGTGGTCCAGAAGTGGTCGCAGGACCTGGCCCGCGGGTTCGACCCGGACGTGCTGATGACACCGGAGGCGCACGCCGCGCGCAGCACCGCCTCGCGCGAGTTCATGCGGTACTTCCGCGACCTGATCGACTACCGCCGGGAACGGCCGCGCGAGGACCTGCTCAGCGCGCTGGCCGCGGTCGAGGACCGCGGTGACGTGCTCACCGAGCTGGAACTGCTCACCACGTGCGTCACCACCCTGGTCGCCGGGCACGAGACGACCGTCAACCTCGTCGGCAGCGGCCTGCTCACGCTGATGCAGCAGCCCGCGGAGTTCGAGCGGCTGCGGCAGCATCCCGAGTACGTGCCGAGCGCGGTCGAGGAACTGCTGCGCTTCGAGCCGCCGGTGCAGATGACCACCCGCTCGGCGACGGAGCCGATGACGCTGGCCGGGCACGAGTTCGCGCCGGGGGACGGCGTCGTGGTGCTGATCAACTCCGGCAACCGCGATCCGGCGGTCTTCACCGACCCCGACCGGCTCGACGTCGCGCGCTACCACGACCGCACCAGCCCGCCGCCGCGGCACCTCGCGTTCAGCCTCGGCATCCACTACTGCCTCGGCGCGCCGCTGGCCCTGATGGAGATGGAGGTGCTGCTGCACGAGCTGCTGCGCCGCGTCGGCACGATGGAACCGTTGACGGCGGAGCCGCGCTACAAGCCGAACCTCATCGTGCGCGGGCTCGCCGAGCTCCCCGTCCGGTTCACGGCGCGATCATGAACGTCTTCGACCCCGCCCTGCGCGCCGACCCGTTCGGCGCCTACCGGAAGCTGCGCGAGAACGGGCGCCTGCACCCGACCGGCTTCGGCATCCACCTCGTGCCGCACTACGCCGACTGCGCCGCCGTGCTGACCGATCCCGCCTGGGGCCACGGCTACACCGCGGGCATCAACCCGTTCCGGCCCGGCGTCGACCCCGCCGACCTGCCAGGCTCGTTCCTGCTGCTGGACCCGCCCGAACACGGCCGGCTCCGGTCCCTGGTCGCCAAGGCGTTCACCCCGCGGTCCGTCGCCGCGTTGCGGCCCGGGATCACCGCGCTCGTGGACCGCCTGCTCGACGAAGCGCTCGAAGCCGGCGAGGTCGACCTGGTGGCGGCGCTGGCCTTCCCCGTGCCGCTGACCACGATCTGCGAGCTGCTCGGCGTCCCGGTCGCCGACCACGCGCTCTTCGGCGGCTGGACCCGGGACATCAGCCGCGGGCTCGACCCGGACGCGGTGCTCACCGACGCCGAGAAGGCCGCCCGCGCGACCGCGGTCGAGGAGTTCGCCGCCTACTTCACCGACCTGATCGAGCAGCGCCGCCGCGCGCCCGCCGGCGACCTGCTCAGCGGGCTGGTGTCGGCCGAGGAGAGCGGGGACCGCCTGACGGTCAAAGAGATCGTCGACATCGGCGTACTGCTGCTCATCGCCGGGCACGAGACCACGATGAACCTCATCTCCAGCGGGGTGCTGGCCCTGCACCGGCACCCGGACCAGATCGCGCCGCTGCTGGCGGACCCGGCCACGGCGGTCGAGGAACTGCTGCGGTTCGACACCCCGGTGCCGTTCCCGACGCGGGTGGCGATGCGGGATGTGGAGCTGGCCGGGCAGGAGCTGCCCCGCGGGACCGGCGTCATCCCGCTGCTCGGGTCGGCCAACCGCGATCCGGAGGTCTTCGCCGATCCCGACCGGCTCGACGTCCGGCGGTTCGCCGGTGCGGCCGTCCACCGGCAGCTCGCGTTCAGCCACGGCCCGCACTTCTGCCTCGGCGCCCCGATGGCCCGCCTGGAAAGCGCTCTCACGTTTGAGCGCCTGTACACGCGCGCGGAGGTCACCGTGATCACCGAAACGCCCGAGTACCGGCCCAGCGTGTCCATGCGCGGACTGGCCGCCCTGCCCGTCTCACTCCGGAGGAAACCGTGACCGTGTCCCAGCGGATCAGCGAGCTGCAGGCCCTGCTGACGAAAGGACTGACCGAAGGCATCGGCGTCGGCCACTCGCTCGGCGTGCAGTGCGCCGACCTCGGCGACGGCCGGGCCGTCTACACCCTCAAACCGGGCCAGGCCCAGGCCAACGCGATGCTCACCGTCCACGGCGGTGTGCTGTCCACCCTGATGGACACCGCGATGGGCAGCGCGATCTTCACGCAGCTGCCCGACCACACCGGCTACACCACGCTCGAGCTGAAGGTCAACTTCATCCGCGGCGTCGCCCTGGACGACCCGGAACTGCGGTGCACCGCCACGACCGTCCACGTGGGACGGCGCACCGCGACCGCGCAGGCCGAGATCCACAGCGCGGCGGGCAAGCTCGTCGCGCACGGCACGTGCACGTGCCTGGTTCAGCCGTTCGGGGGCGCCTGAGATGACCGGGACCGTCCCGCCGCCGCGTCGCAAGGTGATCAGCAGCCCCTACCTGCACCGCCTGCAGCGCCGCCACTTCCTGCTGTTCGACGTCCTGCCGATCGCCGGCACCGCCGCGGCGTTCGCGTTCCTGGCCGTGCACCCCTTCGGGATCACCGAACTGGTGCTGCTGCTGTCGTTGTGGCTGCTGACCGGGCTCGGCGTCACGGTCGGCTACCACCGGCTCTTCACGCACCGCACGTTCAAGGCGGCCAAGCCGGTCGCGGTCGTGCTCGCGGTCCTCGGCTCGATGGCCGGGCAGGGCGGGCTGGTGTCGTGGGTGGCGCTGCACCGCAGGCACCACGAGTGCAGCGACCGCGAGGGCGACCCGCATTCGCCGAACCTGTCCGGCGGCGGCTGGCGCGGCCGGCTGCGCGGGCTGGCGCACTCGCATTTCCTGTGGATGCGCCGCCACGAGTACCCCAACATCGTCCACTACGCGCCGGACCTGCTGCGCGACCGCGCCCTGGTCCGCGTGGCCCGCTACTACTACCACTGGGTCGTGCTCGGCCTGGCGATCCCCGCGCTGGCCGGCGGCCTGGTGTCGCTGAGCTGGACCGGCGCCGTCAGCGGGCTGCTGTGGGGCGGGCTGGTGCGGATCTTCCTGCTCGAGCACATCGTGTGGGCGATCAACTCGTTCCTGCACATGTTCGGCACCAAGCCCTACGCCTCCCGCGAGAACAGCCGCAACGGCGGCGTCTTCGCCCTGGTCACGCTCGGCGAGTCCTGGCACAACAACCACCACGCCTTCCCCGAGTCGCCGTCGTTCGGCCTCGACTGGTACCGCCTCGACCCCGGCTTCTGGGTGATCCGGGCGCTGGCCGCGTGCGGCCTGGCGTGGGACCTGAAGCTGCCCTCCGACGAACGGCGCGCCGCCAAGCGCGTCTGTCCCGACCCCGCGTGAGGAACGAAGACATGGACACCAGCAAGGACGCGATCGTCACGTGGTGCCAGGAGTACCTGGCGGATCTGCTGCAGGTCCCGGCCGGGGCCGTGGACCCGCACGCGGACTTCGACCGGCTCGGCGTGGATTCGGCGCTGGCCGTGTCGCTGCTGATGGAGGTCGAGGAGCGCTACGGCGTCGAGCTGCCACCCGAGGAGCTGTTCGCCGACCCCACCCTGGACGCCGTCGCCGAGTACCTGCACACACACGCCGAGCGGAGCGTGGCCTAGCCATGGTCACCCCGGCCGAGGCCGCGGCCGCCGTCCGGCACCACTACGACGTCGGCGACGACTTCTACGCGCTGTGGCTGGACCGCTCGATGACCTACTCGTGCGCCATGCCGGACAGCCCGGACGACACCCTGGACGCGGCCCAGGACCGCAAGCTGCGGTTCCACCTGGACGCGATCGGCGACGCGCGGCACGTCCTGGACGTCGGCTGCGGATGGGGTTCGGTGCTCCAGCGGCTGTCCGGGCGGGGCGCGCGGGCGGTCGGGCTGACGCTGAGCCCGCGGCAGGCGGCCTACGTCGGGTCGCGCGGGTACCCGGGGGTGTCGGTGCGGATCGAGCACTGGCTGCACCACGAACCGGCCGCGCCCTACGACGGGATCGTCTCGATCGGCGCGTTCGAGCACTTCGCCGCGCCCGGCGACGACAAGGTCGCCGTGTACCGGGACTTCTTCACCCGCTGCCGCGGCTGGCTGCGCGAGGAGGGCGTGCTGTCCCTGCAGACGATCGCCTACGCCAACATGTCCGCCACCGACGCCAGCGAGTTCATGCGGCAGGAGATCTTCCCGGACGCGGACCTGCCGACGCTGGCCGAGATCACCGCCGCCGCCGAGGGGATCTTCGAGGTCCAGTCCGTCCACAACGGACGGATGGCGTACGCCTGGACGTGTGAGCAGTGGGCACGGCGGCTGCGTGCCCGGCGCGCCGAGGCGATCGAGGTGGCCGGCCGGGAGGTGGTGGCCCGCTACGAGCGCTACCTGAAGCTGTCCGCGCTGGGGTTCCGGATGGGCAAGATCGGCCTGCTGCGGATCGTGCTGCGGCCCTACCGGAACGGGTTCTTCCGGTGACGGCGGCGAAGGTGCGGTTCAACCCGTTCGACGCCGGGTTCCGCCGCGACCCGTACCCGCTGTACCGGCAGCTGCGGGAGACCGAACCGGTGCACCGGGCGCTCGGCACGTGGGTGCTGACCCGGCACGCCGACGTCCGGGCCGTGCTGCGGGACCGCACGTTCAGCGCCGGGCTGATCCCGCGGCTGGTCGCCGAGCACGCCGGGCGGCTCACCGGGTCGGTGGCGGGCCGGATCGAGCGGCTCGGCCGGGGGTCCTTGGTGTTCACCGACAACCCGGACCATGCCCGGCTGCGCGGGCTGGTCAACCGGGCGTTCAGCGCACAGGCGGTCGCCCGGCTGCGGCCGCTGGTCCACCGGACCACGGACGAGCTGCTGGGCCGCGCACGCGTGGACGGCGGGATGGACGTGATCGCCGGACTGGCCGCGCCGCTGCCGGTGGCGGTGCTCGCCGAGTGGATGGGGCTGTCCGCTCAGCTGCGCGCGCACGTGGCGGCCTGGACGCACGACATCCGGTTCCTGCTGGAGCCGGGCCTGATGACGGCGGACGACTACGGCCGCGTCGGCGAGGTGGTGGAGACCTTCGTCGCGGCGCTGACCGTGGTGGTGCGGGACCGCGCGCGGCACCCCGGGCACGACCTGGTCAGCGCCCTGCTCGCCGCGCGCACCGCGGGCGGCGACCGGCTCGGCGAGGAGGAGCTGGTGTTCCTGTGCATCATGTGCTTCGTCGCCGGCAACGAGACCACGAAGTCCCTGATCGGCAACGGCGTGCTCGCGCTGCTGCGACACCCGGAGCAGGCGGCGGCGCTGGCCGGGCGCCCGGACCTGGTGCCGGGCGCGGTCGCCGAGGCGCTGCGCTACGACAGCCCGCTGCAGCTGACCAAACGCGTCGCGACTCGCGACGTGGAGCTGGGCGGGCACCGGATCGCCGAGGGCGACCAGGTGCTGCTGTGCCTGGGGGCGGCGAACAGGGACCCGGCGGTCTTTCCCCGCCCGGACGTCTTCGACATCACCCGCGACACCGGCGGTCACCTCGGCTTCGGGCACGGCATGCACGGCTGTCTCGGCGGTCTGCTGGCCCAGACGCAGGCCGAGGTGGCAGTGGCACACCTGTCCCGGCTGGACCTCGAACCGGCCGGCGACCCGGAGTGGCAGGACCACAGCTTCATCGTGCGCGGCCTGACGGCGCTGCCGGTCATCGTGCGGGGCACGCGATGACCGCACTCCTGCGCACCGATCCCGCCGCGGGGACCCTCCGGCTGGTCTGCCTGCCGCACGCCGGCGGTGGGGCCAGCTCGTTCGCCCGCTGGGCCGCCTTGTTCCCCCCCTGGATCGCCCTGGTGCGGGTCCAGCTGCCGGGCCGCGAGGACCTCGCCGGGCGTCCGGCGTTCCGGGACGTGCCGGAGGCGGTCTCGGCGTTGCTGCCGCACCTCGGCGGCCCGCCCGTCGCGCTGTACGGGCACAGCATGGGCGCCCTCCTCACGTTCGAGCTGGCCCGGGCGCTCACCGGGCACGGCACCCCGCCCGTGCACTTGTTCGTCTCCGGGCGCCGCGCCCCGCACCTGGCCGCCACGCGCCCGCCGATCCACGAGCTGCCCGACGAGCGGTTCGCCGACGAGCTCGAAGCGGTGGGCGCCGGGCCGGGCCGCAGCCCGGTGTTCCGCCGCTACGCACTCCCCCTGATCCGCGCCGACCTGCGGCTGTCGGAAGACCACCGGCACGTCCCCGGGCCGCCGCTGCCCTGCCCGCTCACGGTCTTCCACGGCCTGCACGATCCCATCGTCAGCGCCGCCGAAGCCGGGGCGTGGCGGCGGCACACGGCCGGCGCCTTCGCCCTGCGCGCCTTCCCCGGCGACCACTTCTTCCACCACCGCCACCGGGCGGCCCTCGCCGCGGCCATGACCCGGGCCCTGGAGTGACCATGCTGCTGCCCGATGTCCTGACCTCCCGCGCCAAGCACACCCCGGACGCGACCGCGTACGTCTTCCTCGACGAGGATGGTGTGGAAACCGCCGCGCTCACCTACCGCGAGCTGCACGCCAGGGCCCTGTCCGTCGCGCACGAACTGAGCCGGCACTGCGCCCCGGGCGACCGCGCGCTCCTGGTGTTCCCGCAGTGCCTCGACTTCATCGTGGCGTTCTTCGCGTGTCTCTACGCCCGGGTCGTGGCGGTGCCGGTGAACCCGCCGCGGCGCACGCACGTGCCGGAGGCCACGCGCGCGATCGTGGCGGACTGCGAACCGGCGGTCGTGCTCACGCTCGCCGGCGCGCCCGCGTCGCTGCCCGGGCTGCCGTCGATCACCGTGGACGCCGTGCCCGGCCACGGGTTCACGCCGCCCCCGGCCGAACGGGACGGGCTGGCGTTCCTCCAGTACACGTCGGGATCGACGTCGGCGCCGAAGGGTGTGATGGTCTCGCACGGCAACCTGGAGGCGAACCAGGAGATGATCCGCGCCGCCTTCGGCCACGACGCGGAGTCCACTGTGGTCGGGTGGGCGCCGTTCTTCCACGACCAGGGCCTGATCGGCAACGTGCTGCAGCCGCTGTACGTGGGCGCGCGGAGCATCCTGATGTCCCCGGCCGCGTTCATCCGCCGTCCCCTGCTGTGGCTCTCGGCGATCTCCCGCTACCGCGCGCACACCAGCGGCGGCCCCAATTTCGCCTTCGACGCCTGCGTGGCCCGGGCCCGCCGCGGTGGTGCCGGGGATCTCGACCTCAGCTGCTGGAAGGTCGCGTTCAACGGCGCCGAGCCCATCCGCCCGGAGACCTTGCACGAGTTCGCCCGGACGTTCGCGCCGAGCGGGTTCGACGAGCGCGCGCTGTACCCGTGCTACGGGCTGGCCGAGGCGACGCTGATCGTCACCGGTAGCCGCAAGGGCCGCGGCCCGCGGTACGCGCACCGCCCGGACGGCGCCCTGGTCGCCGGCTCCGGCACCGCGCTGCCGGGCGAGGACGTGCGGATCGCCGACCCGCGCGATGGCGTCGGCGAGATCTTGGTGAGCGGCCCGCACGTCACGCAGGGCTACTGGAAACGGCCCGCGGCGACAGCCGAGACCTTCCCCGTCGTCCACGGGCGCACCTACCTGCGCACCGGCGATCTCGGCATGATCGACGACGGCGAACTGTACGTGCTCGGCCGCATCAAGGACGTCCTGATCGTCCGCGGCCGCAACCACTACCCGCAGGACATCGAGCAGACGGCGCAGAGTGCGCACCCGGCGCTGCGGGCAGGCGGGTCGGCCGCGTTCGGCGTGCCGGGAGCCGACGGCGAACGGCTGGTGGTGGTTCAGGAGATCCAGCGGGACCACCGCCACGACGCCGATCCGGTGGAGATCACCCGGGCCGTCCGCGCGGCCGTCCTGGCCGAGCACGGGCTCACGATCGGCGACCTGGTGCTGACCGCGCACGGCCAGCTGGCCAAGACCAGCAGCGGCAAGATCATGCGCTCGGCGGCGCGGACCCGCTACCTGGCGGGCGGATTCGAAGGGAACGGACGATGACGGCGGCGAACCCGGACTACGCGGAACACGTGACGGCGGCGGTGCTGACGATGCCGGCGGCGAAGCACCTCGGCTTCACCTTCGGTCGGCTCGAACCCGGGGTGGCGGAGATCGTGCAGCCCTACCGGGCCGAGCTCACCGAGCACAACGGCTACTTCCAGGGCGGGGTGCTCGGCTCGCTCGCCGATTTCGCCGGTGGCAGCGCGGCCGGCACGCTGCTGCCGCCGGGATGGGTGAACATGACGGTCGACTACACGGTGAAGATCGTGGCGCCCGCGCGGGGCGAGCGGATCATCGCGCGCGGCCGGGTCGTCCGCGCGGGCCACAGCACGACGGTCGCGGCGGCGGACGTCTTCGCGGTCGCCGGTGACGACGAGGCGTTGTGCGCCACCGCGCTGGTGACGCTGCGCAACGTCAAGTTGCCGGGCTGAGCCGTGTTCGACCTCTTCGCGGCCGGTTTCGCCGACGACCCCTACCCGCACTACGCCCGGTTGCGCGAGACCGCGCCCGCCTACCGCCATCCGCTGGGGTTCTGGCTGCTGTCGCGCTACGACGACGTGGCGCGGCTGCAGCGCGCGCCGCACTCGGTGGACGAGCGGGACCTGACCGAGATCCCCGTGTGGAAGCGGGACGGTGACGTGCCGGTCGAGGCGAACCGGCCGATGCGCGGACTGTCCATGCTGGACCAGAACCCGCCGCGCCACACGCGGCTGCGGCGGCTGGTGGCGCAGGCCTTCACGCGCGGGTCGGTCGAGGCACTGGCGCCCCGCGTCGGCGAACTCGTCGACGCGGCCCTGGACCGGGTCGCGGCCACCGGCGACGTGCTCGGCGAGCTGGCGTTCCCGCTGCCGTTCACGGTGATCTCGGAGTTGCTGGGCACGCGGCCAGTGGAGCACACCCGGCTGCGGGAGCTGACCGGGATCCTGGTGCGGGCGCTCGAACCGCTCACCGGCCCGGAACTGCAGGCGGAGATCAGGGCCGCGAACGACGAGCTCACGGAGCTGACCCGCGAGCTGATCGGCTGGAAGCGGACCCATCCCGGCGACGATCTGGTCACCGCGCTGCTGGCGGTCCGGGACGGCGACGAGGTGCTCACCGAGGACGAACTCCTCGCCCAGGTCATGTTCCTCTACATTGCCGGGCACGAGACGACGGTGAACCTGATCGCGAACGGCATCCTCGCCCTGGTCCGGAACCCGTCGCAGGCCCGCCTGCTGCGGGCGGACCCGTCGTGCGCTGCCGCGGCCGTGGAGGAGCTGGTCCGGTACGACACGTCGGTGCACCTGATGCGCCGGATCACGGTCGATCCCGTGGTGGTGCGGGGCGAGCGGATCCCGGCGGGCAGCTTCGTGGTCGCCTGCCTGGCCGCGGCGAACCGGGATCCGGAGTTCTGGGGCCCGGACGCCGACGTGCTGCGGCTGGACCGGCCGGACGCGCACCGGCACCTGTCCTTCGGGGCCGGGATCCACCACTGCCTCGGCGCGGCGCTGGCCCGGCTCGAAGCGCGGGTGGCGTTCACCCGGTTCGTCCGGCGGTTCCCGTCGGCCGAGGTGGCGGAGTTGCGCTGGAACGGGCGCATCAACGTCCGGGGTCCCGCCGAACTGACCCTGGCGGTGTAGCCGGTGATCACGGTGAACGGCGCCCGAATCGCCTGCACCGACACCGGGCCCCGCCATGCGCCGGCCGTGGTGTTCGGGCACGGTCTCCTGTTCGGCGGCTGGATGTTCGGCCCGCAGATCGCCGCGCTGCGGACGCGGTACCGCTGTGTGACGCTGGATTGGCGCGGGCAGGGCGAAAGCCCGCCCAGTCCCGGCGGCTACGACATGGACACGCTGACCGCGGACGCGCTGGGGCTGATCGAGGCGCTCGGGCTCGCGCCGGTGCACTGGGTGGGCCTGTCGATGGGCGGTTTCGTCGGGCAACGGCTGGCCTCCCGCCACGGCGGGGTGCTGCGGTCGCTGACGCTGCTGGGCACCTCGGCCGGTCCCGAGGAGGCGCGGAAGGCGCGGGAGTACCGCCGGATGGCCCGGGTCCAGCGGGTGACCGGGGTGCGCCCGCTCCTGCCGCGGATCCGGCCGTTGCTGTTCGGCCCGGCATTTCTGGCGAGCCCCGCCGCGCGCCCGGTCCTCACCGGCTGGCAGCGACGTGTGGTCCGCCTGGACCGCACCGGCCTTCGCCAGGCCGTGGACGGGGTGGCCGACCGGCCCGGCGTCGAGACCGAACTCGGCCGCATTTCGGTGCCCACATTGATCGCCACCGGAGCGGACGACGTCGCCACACCCCCGGCGGAGGCGCGCCGCATCGCCGACCTCGTGCCCGCCGCCGAGCTACACCTCCTCGCCGGCTGCGGCCACACGAGCACGCTCGAGCAACCGGCCAGGATCACGGAGTTGCTGGAGGCCTTCCTCGGCCGGCTCACCTGACACGTCGCGGCCCTCAGGTCAAAACGGTGCTCGTCGCCGACTGAGGCCCTGTGCGGGTCAGACGGCGGGGGCGTAGGCGCGGGCGAACAGGGACTGGGTGAGGCGCAGGATCAGCGACTCGATGAGGTTCGCGCCGATCTTGGCGAGGACCGTGGCGAAGAACTCGGCCATTGTGGACTCCTAGCAGGCGGTTGGACTGCCTGCACGGTCGCTCGCGCGGATGAGCCCGGGACAGAGCGTGGATGTCGTGCTGGTGAACCCGGCGGGAACTACCGGTGCGTCAAGCCCGCAACCGTTGC
This sequence comes from Amycolatopsis tucumanensis, assembly GCF_021654135.1. Lineage (GTDB taxonomy): Bacteria > Actinomycetota > Actinomycetes > Mycobacteriales > Pseudonocardiaceae > Amycolatopsis_E > Amycolatopsis_E tucumanensis. The sequence continues at coordinate 27,273 of NZ_JAKGSD010000002.1, forward strand.
AGGACGAGTTGAGTCACGGCCGCGGCCGTCGCGGCGGTGAGGGCGAGCGCCCATTGGTGCGGCAGCAGCGGGCTGCAGCCGAAGAATCCGCTCAAACCTGGGATCTGCACGACCACGGCGAGCGCCAGCAACGATCCGGCGCCCGCCGCGACGACCAGTGGCGTACGACCTCGCACCGCCACGGTCTGGCCCAGCTGTGCGGCGACGAGTGCCACCAGTCCGGTGGTGCTGGCCTGCCGGGGGGTGGCGACCGGCCGTGCGGCGAGCCAGCCGGCGAGTGCGGCGGTCGCGGTGGTCACGGCGCGGGCGATGAGGTCGTGGGTGAGCACCGCTCCGAGTGAGGCTTCCGGTCCTTCGCTGAGCAGGTCGCCGGGGCTGGTGCCCGGCGGCGGACGCACGGCCACGGCCATCGCGGGCAGGACATCGGTGAGGAGGTTGACCAGCAGCAACTGTCGCGCGTTCAGGGTGTCGCGAGTGCTGACCAGCCCGGCTCCGACGGTGAACCCGACCTCGCCGAGGTTGCCGCCGAGCAGGATGGAGAGGGCGTCTCGCACGGAGACCCACATCGCCCGTCCCTCGACGATGGCGTGAATGATCGTTTCGATCCGGTCGTCGGCGACCACGAGGTCCGCCGCCTCCCGGGCGGCGGGCGTCGCCGTGGCGCCCAGCGCGACGCCGACGTGGGCCAGGCGGATCGCGGGCACGTCGTTCGCGCCGTCACCGGTCATCGCGACCACGCGCCCGGCCCGGTTGAGCTGCCGCACGATCCGGGCTTTCTGCGCGGGACTGACCCTGGCGAACACGGTGATCTCCGGCGCGCGGGCGGCGAGTTCGTCGTCGTCGCTCGTCTCGACCTCCGCCCCGGTCATGATGGCTGTCCCGTCACCGAGCGACAGTTCGGCCGCGATCGCCGCGGCGGTGCTGGGGTGGTCGCCGGTGATCATGGCGACTCGCACGCCGGCCCGGCGCAGGTCCGCGACGGCCTGGGCAGCGGTGGGCCGCACGGGGTCGGCGAGGGCGAGCAGGCCACGGAAGGTCAGGCCGCGCACGCGGTCGTCGTCGAGGTCGTCGAGCCCGCCCGCGCGCCGCTCGGCCACCGCGAGCACCCGGAAACCCTGGTGCGCCAGCCGATCGACGGCATCGAGGGACACCGGCGGGTCGCAACGGGCGAGCACCGCCTCGGGCGCCCCCTTCACGCTGAGCAGCGGGCCGTCCGGGGTCGCGGTGAGCGTGGCGTGGTAGCCGCGGGAGGGTTCGAAGGGCAGTTCGCCCAGCCAGGTCGGTTCGCCCAGGCCGCCGGTCCCGGCCCCGTGGGCCTGGGCGGCGTCCAGCACGGCGCGGTCGGTGGCGTCCGGCAGCGATTCGGCGGACTCGTGCCACGGGCTCGCCCGGACCGCGGCGGCCAGGATTTCGGCCATCGCCGGAGTCAGCTCGCCGACGTCGCGGGTGATGCTGCCGTCGGAGACGAGCCGAACGCGGATCCGGCCTTCGGTGAGCGTGCCCGTCTTGTCGAAGCACAACAGATCGACGCGGCCCAGCGCTTCGATCGTCGACGGGCTGCGCACCAGCACGCCGCGGGACGCCAGCCGGCGAGCCGACGCCAATTCGGCGACCGTCGCGACGAATGGCAGGCCTTCCGGCACCGCCGCCACTGACAGACCGACCGCGCGCCCCAAGGCCTGGCTGATCCCGTTTCCCCGGGCCAGATCCGCCAGCAACAACGCGGCCCCGGACCCGACCGTCACCGGCAGCGTGATGCGGGTCAGCCCGGCCAGCCGGGCGGCCACCCCGGTCACCGGCGGAGCGTCGCCGTCGAGCCGTGCGGTGCGTCCCGCTTCGGTGCGTTCACCGGTGGCGACGACGACCGCGCTGCCGCGTCCGGCCGCGATCGCGGTGCCGCGGTAGAGCATCGACGTGCGGTCCGCCACGCCCGCCTTCGTGGTCGGCGGCGGGCTCTTGGTCACCGGCTGCGATTCGCCGGTGAGACTCGATTCGTCCACCTCGAGCCCGAGGGCGTCGAGCACGCGGCAGTCGGCGGGCACCGCGTCCCCGGCCCGCAGTTCGATCACGTCCCCAGGGACCAGCACGTCGGCGCGTGCGGTCAGGGCGGTTCCGACCCGGCGCAACCGCACCTGCAGCGCGCTGCTGTCGATCAGGTGGTGCAGCTCGCGATCAGCGCCCAAGCGCTGCAGGCCGCCGATGAGGGCGTTGAGCCCGAGCACACCGATGATCAACGCCGCGTCCGTGAGCGAACCCAGGCTGGCCGAGACACCGGCGCCCGCCGCGAGGGCCGGGGTCAGCGGTCCGGCGAGCTCCTCGGCCGACGCCCGCGCCAGTCCCATCACCTCGGGCTCACCGGCGGCGGCTTCGGCCCGCCTGCGCTCCTCCGATTCCTCGGCCGCCAGCCCCGCGCGCCGGCTGTTCAGCCTGCTGAGCACCGCCTCGGGCGACATGGCGTGCCACGGCGTCCGGTCGGTGGGGATGGGCAGCGGGCGCCGCCCGGCTTCCGACCCGGTCCAGGTGCCGACGGCCAGCGCGAGCAACGTCGCGAAGTGAACCGGGAAGGATGCTCGCCCGGCGGCCGTCGCCGACGGGCCGAACCCGCCGAACAGCGCTCCGAACGTCGATCCGGCGATGGACAGCCCGGCGCCGTACCGGCTGGCGCGGTGGGCCGGTTCGACCGCGTCCAGGACACCGCAGACTTCCCGCGGTCCCGGGCACAGCACGTGCGCCTGCCACGGCAGCCTCTCGTCGACGGCTGGAACCCCGATGCCGACGTCGGCGCCGGCCAGCGCTGCCGGGTCCGCCGAGACGACCGCGACCAGGTGACCGTCAGCCTGCAGTTCCCGCACCCGCGCCGCCACCTCATCGGGTGGTGTCTCCACCACGGCGCCTGCCCGCTTCGCCGCGTCGAGCACGGCATCGGCGAGCGGATGACGTTCCTCCTCCAGAGTTGCCACCGCGACCCTGGTTCCACGATGGCGCACTTCGAGCTCGTCACCCCGCTGCCGCACGGTCCAGTCGCCGCGCGAGCGCGGTGGGCCGTCGGGATCGGCGAGGTCGTAGACGACGCTGGTCGCCTCGTCCAGGTCGGTGGACTCGTCGGTGACCGCGACCTCGCCGATCACGCGCCGTCCGGTGCGCAGCAAGTCCGTGCTCAGCACGACCTGATCCACGCGATCGAGTCGTCGCAGGGAATCCGGTTCGAGGACGAGGGACCCGGCCGCCGCGAGGTCCCTGGCGAGCCGCGCCGCGAAGGCGTCCCGGCTCGCTTTGGCCGGGCGCGCCGCCGCGGCGATCAGCAACCCGGTGGCCCGCCCGCCATCGCGGCGGGCCAGCAGCACCCCGGCCGCCCCGGCCACACCGAGCCCGGCTGACGTGTGCGCAACCCGCTCGACCGGGCCCGCCGGAGGGGGTCGCGGCCGTGCGGGCCGCTCCACCGCGGGCGCCCGGTGGAACTCCATCCGGTCACCGGTGTGCCGCTCCCACCGTTCCCACGCCTGCCGACGGGCGATCAGCTCGCCACGCATGCACCAGCGATAGGCGGCGTCGGTGACCAGCGCGATCGGCCGCTGCGCCAGCGCCTGGCTCGCCGTGCCGCCGATGGCGAACACCGCGTCGGCTGCGGGCCGTCCCAGCAGCCTCTCGATTCCGCCGCGCAGTCCCGGCGTGGAATCGACCAGCGCTGCCAGCGCCGGCACCACCGGCGGCAACGCCCGCACGGGCAGCACCCGGCCGAGCGCGGAAAAGGACAAGCCGATGACGGCGGTACCCAGCGCGACAAGTTCGCGGGCCGCCGGTGCGGGATTGGCCGGATGCGCCTCACCGCGCGGCGCCCGCCCGGTCAGTGCCCAGTCCCGCTCGACCTCACCGATCACCCGCGCCAGCGCGCCGGCGGTCACGTGCGGTTCGTGGCCGACGACCACCCGGCCCAGTGCCGCGTTGACCGCCGCACCGTGCACCCCCTCGACCGCGGCCAGACGCTGTTCGAGATCCCGAGCGGCGTCTTCGCGGCCCGGTTCGTGGAACCCGCGAACCTCCAGGTGCGTGCGTTCCCCGGAACTCCACGACCGCCGCCCGGGGGTGGCGAGCGCATCCAGCACCACAGCGGCCGGTTTGAGAATCAGACCGGCCAGCATCGGCAGGCGCATCGCTTACATACCGTCAGCAGCCGCGCCGCTCCCCTGCCGCGTGGACTTGCTCCGGCGAGGTGGGACGGGCCGGGGTGCACCCGCCGGTACGGGTTGCCCTGCCGGCGTGGCGCGGTTCGCCGCGGCACGCGACTTTTGCTGCATTGCCGGCGCTGCGGGTGTCGCCTGCGGTGCCGGGGCCGTCGCCGCCACGGGTTTGGCCGGCTCGGCCGGGGCGGTCACCTGCGCGGGTCCGCCCGGTTTCGGCGTTGTGGTCGTGTCCGCGGGCTTGACCGCGCTGGGCTGCGCGCCGCGTCCAGCCATCGCCGCGCCGAGACCGATCGCGACCGCGACCGGCCATTCGATCAATTCCACGGCGGCCATGACGCCGAGCGCGCCGTAATAGGCGAGTTGCCGCGGTGGCGGCAGGAAGGACCGCACGGTGCCCAGCGCGGAGGTGAGCTCGCTGCGGTTGGGCATCGGCACCCGCGGCGTGGGGACGCGCGGAAGGTGCAGTTCGGGTGCGCGGAACTCCGCGTGGACGAACGGGAGATCCACAGTGGTCGTTCTGGGCTTGGGACCGTTGCCGGTGATGTCGACCGCGTCGGTGGCCATGAGCTCACCCTCCTCCCGCACCGTCCAGGCGGCTCATCCTACGAGCGAACCAACATCGACTGAAGCCTGCCGAGACTCGCCGCGCGAGCCGGTCCGCAATGTCCACGATCGACGTCAGCGACGTGCCGGTCAGCGCGTTTCGCCGCCGCTCATCCAGCGGACCGGGCCGAGTCACTTGCTGTGCCTCAGTTCGGGGGCCGTGGTCGACAGCCGCTACCACTCACAGATCACCATGATCCGCTGGCTGGCGGGTTTGCTCGCGGCGAAGGCGACCTAGCGCAGTTCTTGAATGTCGGCGAAGGTGCGGAACTCAGGGGTTTCGGCAGGAACGCGGCGACATGGTCGCGGTGCGTGGCGCGGCTTCGCCGGCCGCAAAGCCGCGCCCTTGAGCGGACCGCCCGCAGCGGGTGAACCCGGCCCGCCGGGGTACCGATGCGTCACCCCGAGCGGCAACCATCGGGCAATGCCGTTGTACACCGATATCCCGACCCGCCCGGAAATCGATTCGCTCTGGCAGGCCGATGCACCGGTCGCCGTCTCGATCTACCTGGAGACCGCGCCGGCCTCGTCGGGTGAAGCGGAACGGATCGCGTACAAGAACGCGGTCCGGGAGGCGCTGGCGCAGCTCGGGAACGCCGGGAAGGAGGACCTCGCGGGGCTGGCCGAGGAGCTCGACGTCCTCGACGACGAGGAGTTCTGGCGGCACCAGGCCCGCAGCCTCGCCGTGTTCGCGTGCCCGTCCGCGCTGCGCAGCTTCCGCCTGCCGAACCGGCTCAAGCCGGCCGTCGTCACCGGGACCCGGTTCTTCGTCAAGCCGCTGATGCGCGCGCTGACTTTCCCGCAGGCGGCGTTCGTGCTCGCGCTCGCGCAAGGGTCGGTCCGGTTGCTGGAGGCAGTGCCCGACGCTCCTCCGCGCGAGGTGCGGGTGCCGGACATGCCCACCGACGTGGCCAGTGCCGTCGGCAAGTCCTCGATCAAGGATCGCGCCCCGGTCCGCCGGTTGCAGGGCACCGAGGGGCAGAAGCTGCGGATGGCGCAGTTCGCCCGGCGGGTGGACAGCGCACTGCGGGGCGTGCTGCCCGGGCAGGGCGTGCCGCTGGTCCTCGCCGCGACCGAGCCGCTCGACAGCATCTTCCGCGCCCACTGCGGCTATCCGGACCTGGTTCCGCGCAGCGTGCACGGCAACCCGGAAGGCCGCGGCGACGCCGAGCTGGTCGCCCAGGCTCGCGAGGTCCTCGACGGCTGGTACGCCGACCGGCTGGCGGAGGAGAAGCGCACCTTCGCCGACCGCTCCGAGCTGGGCCGGACCTCGGTCGACGTCGCCGAGCTGGCCCTGTTCGCCACCCGCGGCGCCGTGGAGACGCTCTTCGTCGACATCGACGCCATGGTGCCCGGCGAGGTCGACGAGTTCGGCGAGGTCACCTTCTCAGCCGAGGGCCCTGGCAGCGTCGTGGACGAGATCATGCGCCGCGCCTGGCTTTCCGGCGCCCGGCTGCTGGCAGTCCGGCGCGACGACGTGCCGGGCGGTGGAGACGTCGCGGGGACGCTGCGCTACGCCCCGACGGCGTGACGCCGGTCGGCTCGGGTTCCAGGCCGTGCGCGAGAAAACCCGTCCTCTGAACAGCTTGGCGGCAGCTCGATTGACCCTGCCCGTGATCTGAACCGCCACGGGTCCTGCGAGATCGAAATCGCCGGCACCTCGGACGAGCCACGCGAGCCAGTCCGAAATGTCCTCGATCGACGTTAGCGACGTGCCGGTCAGCGTGCGTTTCGCCGTCGTTCATCCAGCGGGCCGGGCCGAGTCATTTGCTGTGCCTAAGTTCCGGGGGCCGAGCTGTGAAGGAGCTGAGAAAACCCATGCAGACTGTCCGGGCTCGCGGGATCAGCAAGTACTTCGGGGACATCGTCGCGCTCGACGGTGTCGACCTGGATGTGGCTCCGGGACAGATCCACGGCCTGGTGGGCCCGAACGGCGCCGGGAAGACGACGTTGCTCGGCTTGTTGCTGGGCCTCGCCGTCGCCGACGAGGGCGACCTCGAGATCCTCGGCACGCCTGCCCCGGCGGCGCCGCACGGGGTCGCCGGATTCGTCGACGGCCCCGGCCTGTACCCGTCGCTGACCGCGCGCCAGAACCTCACCGCGCTGGCCCGCCTCCGCGGTCTCGACACGCGAACAGCCGGGATCGACGACGTGCTCGGCCAGGTCGGGCTCACCGATGTCGCCGACGACCGGGTCCGCGGGTTCTCCCTCGGCATGCGCCAGCGGCTGGGGCTGGCCGCGGCCCTGCTCACCGCACCCCGGCTCCTGGTGCTCGACGAGCCGTCCAACGGCCTCGACCCGGCGGGCAAGAACCACGTCCACGCCGTCCTGCACCGCCTGGCCGGCGAGGGGACCACCGTGGTGCTCTCCAGCCACCGCATGGACGACCTCGAGGCGCTGTGCTCCGAGGTGACCATCCTCGCCGCCGGCCGCGTCGTCTTCTCCGGCCCACTGGGCAAGCTCGCGGCCGAGAGCCGGGAACTCGACTACCGGCTGCGCACCTCCGGCCCGCGCGCGGCGCGCGACGTCGCCGCCGCCACCTCGGGCGTCCGGCTCGCCGACAACGCGGCGCGGGACAGCGGCGACGCGCTCATTGTGCGCGCCCCGGTGCCCGCCCTCGACGAACTCGTGGTCCGCCTCGTCGGTGCGGGCATCGCGGTGCGCGAACTCGCCCCCGTGGTCTCGCCGCTCGAAGCCGCGTTCCTCGCCCTCACCGACCACCAGGAGTCCCACCGATGACCGCGACCGTGTCCGACGCGCCCGCCGCCCAGCCGGTCCCGGTCTTGCGCGGCTACCGCTTCGAGCTGGTCAAGCTGACCTCGCAGTGGCGGATCCGCCTGCTGGTCCTGGCCTGCTGGATCGCCCCCGCGGTGTTCGTCGCGGCGGTGAGCCTGCAGAGCTCGCTGCCCGTGGACACCCTCTTCGGCCGGTGGATGAACGCCACCGGCTGGGCGGGTTCGCTGGTGATGCTCGGCTTCGCGGGCAGCTACGCGCTCCCCCTGCTGACCTCGGTGGTCGCCGGCGACGTGTTCGCCGCCGAGGACCGCCTCGGGACCTGGCGGCACCTGCTGGTGGCGGTCCGGTCGCCGCAGCGGATCTTCACCGCCAAGGCGCTGGCCGCACTCACCGTCATCCTGGTGCTCGTCGCCGGGATGGCGGTGTCCAGCGCCGTCGGCGGGATCCTGGCGGTCGGCGGCGGTCGCCTGGTCGGACTCGACGGCCACCTGCTCGCTCCCGCGGACGCCGCCGGGAAGGTGGCCCTCTCCTGGGTCTGCGTGCTGGCCCCGACCCTGGCGCTGGCCGCGATCGGCCTTCTCGGTTCTGTCGCGTTGGGACGGTCGCCGATGGGTCTGCTGCTGCCCGCGGTCGTCGCGCTGGTGATGGGGCTGGCCCAGATGCTGCCGCTGCCGGTCGCCGTGCGCCTGGCCCTGCCCACCTACGCCTTCATCGCCTGGAACGGCCTGTTCACCGCTCCCGCCCAGCTCGGGCCGCTGCTGATCAGCGTCGCGATCGGTCTGGTGTGGACGGTGGCGGCCACCGCGTTGGCGTACCTGGTGTTCCGGCGCCGGGACTTCACCAACCTCACCGAGGACGGTTCCGCCCGCCGCGCGCTCACCCTGGGCGCGCTGCCGCTGGCCGGGCTCCTCGCCGTGACGGTCGGGGCCGTCGCGGTCTCGGTGCCCGCCGCGGGTTCCGGCATCGGGCAGGACAAGCTCCAGCGGTCGGTGGCCACGGCCTTCGCCCACCTCTACCGCCTGCAGACCGCGCAACTCAACCGGCCCGACGTGACCGAGGACCAGCTGGGCGCCACGGCGGCCTGCACCAAGGGCGACGGCCTGGTCGCCCCCGAAGGCCCCGGCAACGACTGGCGTTGCGTCGTCTCCTGGCACCTCCCCGGCATCGAGGCCACCGGCGCCGCGATCTACCAGCTCGATGTGACGCCGGACGGCCGGTTCGTCGCCGACGGCGACGGACCGAAGGAAGTCAACGGCTACTTCCAGGTGCACACCCCCACCGGGGACACCCCGAACCCCCTGTGGCAGTTCGACGGCAACGTCGAACTGCTCCCCACCACCACGAAGGGATGAGTCCATGCAGGTGACACGCCGCAGACGGCGTGCCGAGCAGGGCCGGTCCGGCGCGCCCGGCCGCCGCGCCCGGCTCGCGACAGCCGGCGCCACCACCCTGGCGCTCGCCGTCACCGGCACCGGGATGGGTGTCGCGCAGACCCAGCAGTTCGGTGACGACCAGGTCGGGCAGGTCACCGACCGGGGCCAGGTCGTCTCCGCCGACCAGTACATCGACCCGATCGGCGACCGCCTGGTCCTGAACAACGGCAAGATCATGTCGTCCGCGGTGAGCCCGGACGGCACGCACCTCGCCGCCGCCATCACCGACGGCGGCCTCGCACTGTCCATCGTGGACCTCAAGAGCTGGAAGGTGCAGCAGCTCGTCGGCAACAACGCCGCGGCGAACCTGCGCATCCCGGGCAACGACGTGGGCCAGGAAGGCCCCACCTACTCGCCCGACGGCAAGCAGCTGTGGCTCGGCCAGACCGACGGCTACCGCAGGTTCACCGTGAACCCGGACGGCAGCGTCGCCAACCCGGTCTTCGTCCCCATCCCGGCGGACGGCCCCCGGCACGCGCTCGTCGGGCAGGCCGTGTTCTCCCCCGACGGGTCCACCGTGTACTCCGCGGTCAACGGCCAGAACCGGGTGGTCGCGATCAACGCGGCGACCGGCGCGATCCAGCAGAGCTGGACCGTGGGCAACGCGCCGCGGGACCTGGCGCAGGTCGGCACCAAGCTCTACGTCAGCAACGAGGGCGGCCGTCCGGCCCAGCCGGGCGAGCCGACGCTGAATTCCTACAACACCCAGGTTCCCGCCGACCCGTCGACCGGCGCCACCACCACCGGCACGGTCAGCGTCATCGACCTCGCGAACCCGGCGGCCGCGCCCCGCAGCGTCGACGTCGGCCTGCACCCGACCGCCCTGTACGCCCGCAACGGCGCGCTGTTCGTCACCAACACCGCCACCAACGACATCTCGGTCATCGACACGACCGGCGACAAGGTCGTCCAGACGATCGCCACCCAGCCGTGGCCGGAGGCATCGGTGGGCTACGAGCCCGACGCGGTGACCCTCACCGACGACGGGCACCTGCTGGTGACGCTGGGCCGCGCCAACGCGGTCGCGGTCTACCGCTACACCAGCCCGCTCGAGCCGGTCAGCTACGTCGGCCTGCTGCCGACCGACTACTTCCCCGCCGAGATCACGACCGTCGGCAACGACGTGCTGGTGTCCAACACCCGCGGCATCGACGCTCGCCGCCCGACTACCGCAGCCGGGCACGCCACCCACGACACCACCGCCAGCCTGCAGAAGTTCCAGCTGCCCGGCGACGCGGCGATCCACGGCTACACGGCGAAGGTCTTCCAGCAGAACGGGTGGATCGGCAACTCGGTCCAGCTCGCCAAGGACAACGGCAGCAAGACCCCGGTGCCGGTGCCGCAGAAGCTCGGCGAGCCGTCGACGATCAACCACGTGTTCCTGATCGTCAAGGAGAACCGGACCTACGACCAGGTCTTCGGTGACATGCCGGAGGGCAACGGTGACCCGGCGCTGGCGCAGTTCGGCGAGAACGTGACGCCGAACCAGCACGCGCTCGCCCGCCAGTTCGGGCTCTACGACAACACCTACGACATCGGAACGAACTCCGCCGAGGGCCACAACTGGCTGATGCAGGCCGACAACCCGGAGTACACCGAGTCCTCGGCGGGTGAGTACGCCCGCAGCTACGACACCGAGGACGACGCGCTCGGGCACCAGCGGACGGGCTTCATCTGGTCGGGCGCCCAGGCGGCCGGGAAGTCGGTGCGCAACTTCGGCGAGTTCCAGCAGTTCCTGACCAAGCCCGCGGGCGCCACCTGGCAGAACCTGTACTGCGACACCAGGAACATGCAGGCGACCGGCCAGAACACGGCCTACCCGATGGTGTCGTCCTCGCCGATCCCATCGCTCAACGACGTGTCGGTGCACGGGTTCCCGAAGTTCGACACCAGTGTGCCGGACATCTACCGGGCCGAGATCTGGAAGCGTGACTTCGCCCAGAACGGGCCAGCGAACCTGAACATGTTCTGGCTGTCCAGCGACCACACCGGTGGCCCGCCCAACGGCGCCGCCCAGGTCGCGGACAACGACGCCGCGGTGGGCGAGATCGTCGACACGATCTCGCACAGCCCGTACTGGAAGGACTCGGCGATCTTCGTCGTGGAGGACGACTCGCAGGCCGGGCTCGACCACGTCGACGGTCACCGGGCGCCGATCCAGATCATCAGCCCGTGGGCGCGGCACGGCGTGGTCGACAGCCGCTACTACTCGCAGATCACGATGATCCGCACCATCGAGCAGATCCTCGGGATCCACCCGATGAACCAGAAGGACAGCGCGGCGACGCCGATGAGCGGGGCGTTCACCCAGACGCCGGACTTCACGCCGTTCACCGCACTGCCCAACCGGACCTCGCTCACCGCGGGCCTGAAGACGCCGCCCCCGTGCGGCGCCGACGTGCCCGCTCCGCAGAACGCCACCGCCGCGGCCGTCGCGTCGGAGGCGGTGCCGGCGGACAAGCAGCAGGTGGCGGCGCAGTGGGCGGAGTGGCAGACGCACCAGCGCCTGACCGGGCCGGACGCCGTGCCGGACTACGCCAACCCCGCGCAGATGGACCATTTCACGTGGTACCAGACGCACGGGTGGGCCCAGCCCTACCCCGGTGAGGACCGGATCTACGCCCCGGAGCAGGTTCCGGGCGCCTACATCCCGTCCTCGGAGTCCGACGGCTAAGCGATTGCGCCACAGGCCCCTGTCCGGTTCGCCGCCGGGCGGGGGCCTTTCCACGTGGTGCGAAACCCGCGGGCAAGACCGCATTCCGGTCATGCACCGGCACGAACCGCAACTGCGCCGGCGGCGCCTACTACCGGAACGACAGGTGCTACTTCACCACCAAGGGCCACACGTCGAACTGCGCACCACCTGCGACAGCAACGGCGACCTCGTCGCCCACGTCCGCTACGCCGGGGCGCTGGACTGGTACACGGTGCACGGCGGCCACGGACCTCGCCGATCCGCCCCCGCTCGACGGAAATCGTGACTACGCCAGCAGCTCGTCGCGGTAGATGCTGAAACGGACCGTCCGCGCGGCGTCGACGAGCGCGGGCCGCAGTCGCTGCCACGCCTCGCCCCGGCCGCCGGCGAGGGTCAGCGCGGCCACCACGGCACCGGCCTTGTCGGTGATCGCCGCGGACATCGACGAACGGCCCGTGATGTCCCGGTGCACCGCGATCCGCCCGTCCCGCACGGGATTGCCGTCGGGGCCGTCGAACGCGCTGAACAACAATCCAGCCGACGAAGCGTCCGCGCGCAGCCTGCTGCCCTCGTGCACCTCCGGCGCGCCACGACCGGCGTGCGCGAGGCTGACGACGAGCGCTTCGTCCTGGTCGAGCACGCTGAGGTAGGCGGTCCTGCCGGTCGCCGTCGCCAGCTCACGGATGTGGCGGGACGTGTCGCGCTGGATCCTGCGCACGCACGGGGCGGAGCTGCCGATCGCCCACACCCGGGTCGCGAGGCGGTAGCGGCCGTCGGCCTGCTGTTCGAGGCCACCCCACTCGGTCAGCTCCCGCACCATCCGCCACGCCGTCGCGACGGGAAGCCCGGTGCGGGCGGCGATCTGGGTGACCTGCAGCGGCCCGGACGCCCGCTCCACCGCGTCCAGCACCGACAGCACGCGGGCGGCGACACTTCGAGGCGGCATCGCTGCGCTCCCTTCCCCTACTCCGCGCGGAAACTAACACGCGGTCCGACAGCGGCAGCCGTCGTCCCACTCCGTGAACGCTTTCCGGAGAGTGAAAACGCGGGCCCGGCCGCGACGATTCCGGCACACATACTCGGCCCGTGCTACGACGAACCTCCCTCCTCCTGTGCGGGGCGGCCGTGCTCACCGCCTGCGGTACCGGCACCGCCGAGAACGGCCCGCCGGCCACGCTCAGGGCCGGCCTCGCCGCGCCGATCGGCTGCCTCGATCCACATCAGACCCCGCAGACCCCGAACCTCCAGGTGTCCCGCCAGTTCGTGGACTCGCTCACCGACCAGGACCCGCAGACCGGCGAGACCGTGCCGTGGCTGGCGGAGTCGTGGACGGTCGACGAGCGGGCCACGCGGTTCACGTTCACCTTGCGCGACGGTGTGACCTTCAGCGACGGCACCCCGCTGGACGCCGCCGCGGTCGTCGCCAACCTCGACGACGTGGCCGCGCTCGGCGCCCGGTCCCCGCTCGGCGCCACCTACCTCGCCGGGTACGCGGGCGCCACCGCGTCCGGCCCGCGCACCGTCGAGGTGCGCTTCGACACCCCGAGCGCGCAGTTCCTGCAGGCCACGTCCATGGTGACGCTCGGCATGCTCTCGCCGGCGACCTTGGCGGAGACCCCGGAGAAGCGGTGCGCGGGCACGCTCACCGGCTCCGGCCCGTTCGTGCTCGACGCGGTGGCGCTCAACGAGGAGGTGCGGCTCACCGCGCGCGAGGGCTACGCCTGGGCCAGCGACCTGGCCACGCACCAGGGCACCCCACGGGTGCGCACGCTGGTCTTCGCGATCGTCACCGATCCGAGCGCACGGCACGGTAGCCTCGTCTCCGGTCAGCTCGACGCCGACCTGCAGGTTCTCCAGCAGGACGAAGCGTCGTTCGGCGGCGATGGCGAGGGTCCCCGGCTGCTGACCGGCACCCGGCCCGGCGTCGTGTACACGTTGCTGCCCAACGAATCGCGGCCGGCGTTGCGTGATCCCGCGGTGCGCCGCGCGGTGGGCCTCGCGCTGGACCGCGCGGAGTTCGCGCCGCTGTTGTCGGCAGGCGAGCGCCCGGCGACCGACGTCCTCGCCTCGACCACGCCCGGCTACGCCGACCGGTCGCGGGACCTGGCCTCCGACCGGCGTGAGGCGGTCCGCCTGCTCGACGCGGCGGGGCTGCGACCCGGCGCGGACGGCGTGCGGGTGTCGTTCACGCTGGTGTACTCGGCGACCGAACGGTACGGCGCGGTCTACCAGCTCATGGCCCAGCAGCTGGCCGAGGTCGGGATCGAGCTGCGCGTCACACCACTGGACGACGCCACCAACAGCGCACGCCAGAGCGCCGGTGACTACGACTTCGTGTCCTGGGCCGTCACCCGGGGCGACCCGGCGGTGCTGGCGAGCCTGTACCCGGTGGCGAGCGCGAACCCGTTGCGCCGCAACGCACCGGACGAGCTGGACACCGCGATCGCGGCGATCGCCACCGTCCTCGCCCCCGAGGAGCGGGCACGGGCCGTGGACACGGCCGCGAAGGCGATCCTCGCCGGCGGGCACGGCATCCCGTTGTTCGAACAGGCCTCGTCGATCGGTCTGGCACCCCGGGTGTCCGGGGTGCGGCTGGACGGTTCGGGCCGTCCGATCTTCTCCGACGCGGAGGTGGACGCATGACGTGGCACGACTTCGGTGACGGGCGCGCGGTGACCGCCGCCTCGTTCGTCGCGGCGGCACGGTCGCTGCTGGACGCGGCGGTCGACGCCGCCGGTGGCGGGGAGGAGACCAGGGCCGACTTCGTCGCCGGCCTCGCCGCGTGCCTGGCCACCTCCGGTCCCTACGCGACCCTCCGCCTCGACGCGGGACTCGTCGACCAGGGCGTGCGCGGCGAACTGGCCGCGAACGCCGACGCGGTGTCGGCACTGGTGCTGGACCTCGTCGCGGACGCACCGCCACCGCGACAGACTGGTCCCGCCGACATCCACAGCAGCTGCGTCGGCTACTCGTGGATCCCGCCGGTGGTCCGCAGGCTCATCGGCGGGCCGGAGCTGCATCCGGCGCGCAACCTGTACAACGAGTGGCTGTGGCAGCTCGTGCTGCTGCGGGACGCGTTGATCCCGTTCACGAACCCGGCCGAGGTGCCGGTGCTCGCCGGGCCCGACGGGCTGACCCGCCTGCAGGACGCCCGTGACTGGTTCGCGGTCCAGGTCATGACCCGTCGCATCGCGCACGAGGCGATCGTGCGGTTCGCCGCCGAGGTCGTCGCCGGCGCACGGGCCGACGGCGCGTACGGGTTCCAGCACGACGGTGCGGTGGTGCTGCCGCCGGTCGCGCTGGACGGGCCGGTGCTCGGCCCGGCGTACCTGCTGACCTACCGCGCGGGCACGCTCGTGCCGGAGGACGTCGCGTTCTTCGTACCCGCCACGGGCCAGGAGACCGCCGCCCTGTCCGCGCCCGCGAAGGCGGCGGGTGAGGTCGAGGTGGTCAGCCTGTCCGACCGGCTCGTCCCCGGTCCGCCAGGACCGGCGGGGACCCGCACGCTCACGCTCGTCGTGGGCTTCGACGGGCACGAGTGGACGGCCGACCTCGGGCAGGCGCTGCGCGGACACCGGTACGCCGCGCGGCCGAGTGGTCCACAACGGACGTCCACCTCGGACACGGCCACGTGGTCGGGGTGTGCGGTGCTGCGGGAGGACGGCGTGGTCGCCGTGCCCGACGGCGGGCTCATCCCGACCGGCGGCCAGCGCGCGCTGACACTGGCGCTGCTGGGCAGGCTGCGGCCGGGGAACGTCGTGCTCTGGACCGGCCAGGACGTGGAGCCGGGCAGCGTGCTCCTCGACGTCAGGGGCTGACCGTGCGCCGGTTCGTCCTGCGGCGGGTCGGACAGGCCGCCGTCGTGGTGCTGGCTGCCTACACGCTGACGTTCGCCGCGTTCCACCTGCTGCCCGCCGACCCGGTGCGGATCATGATCGGTCCGGAGAACGCGGTCGACGAGGCGAGGGTGGCCGCGCTGCGTGCCGAGTTCGGGTTGGACCGGCCCGCGTGGGTCAGGTACGCCGACGGGCTGTGGCACGCGCTGCGCGGTGACTTCGGCACGTCGTTCCAGACCGGCCGCGGAGTCGGCGCGACGATCGCCGACGCGGCACCCAGGACGCTGGCGTTGGCCGGCGCGGCGCTGCTTCTGGCCGTGCCGCTGGGGTTCGTGATCGCCTGGCTGGCCGCGCACACCGGCAGGCCGTGGTTGCGCCGCTTGCTCGGTGGCCTGCCGGGGCTGTCGCTGTCGATGCCGACGTTCTGGCTCGGCCTGGTGTTGCTGCAGGTGTTCTCGTTCGGGTTGCGGCTGTTCCCGGCTCGCGGCGACGGGCCGGCGGGGCTCGTGCTGCCCGCGGTGACGCTGGCCGTGCCGTCGTCGGCGTTCGTGGCGCAGGTGCTGTCGGTGCGGCTGCTGGCGGAGATGCGGCAGCCCTACGTGAGCACCGCACGTGCGAAGGGCGCGTCGGTGGCGCGGGTGGTGTCGGTGCACGCGCTGCGCAACGCCGCGATGCCCGCGCTGACCATGGTGGCGCTCCTGGCAGGCTGGCTGCTGTCCGGCTCGGTCGTGGTGGAGACGGTGTTCGCGCGCAACGGGCTCGGCCGGCTCGTGGAGACCGCGGTGACGACCCGGGACCTGCCGGTGCTGCAAGGGCTGGTGGTGGTCACGACCGCGCTCGTCACCGTGCTGGCGCTCGCCGTGGACCTGCTGCACCCGCTGGTCGACCCGAGGGAGCGCGGGTGATGTTCCGCAGACCCGGCGTACTGGCGGCCGTTGCCGTGCTGGTGGTGGTCGTGGCGGCCGCGCTGGCGCCCGGGCTGTTCACCGCGGCGGATCCGGTGCGGGGTGCGATCGCCGAACGGTTGCGGCCGCCCGGTGCCGCTCACCCCTTCGGCACCGACGAACTGGGACGGGACCTGTTCGCGCGAGTGGTGCACGGATCGGCGGCGTCGCTGTCGGCGGCCGTCCTCGCGGTGGGCATCGCGGTGCTCGCCGGGTCTTTGCTCGGACTGGTGGCGGGCACCGCGCGGGGTCGCCTCGACGACGTGGTGATGCGGGCGGTGGAGGTGCTGCTCGCGGTGCCGTCGTTCCTGCTCGTGCTGATGGTGGTCGCCGTACTCGGTCCCGGCACGGGCAACGTGGCGATCGCCGTCGGGGTGTCCGCGGCCGCGGTGTTCGCGCGGATCATGCGAGCCGAGGTCGTCCGGGTCCGCGGTGCCGGGTACGTGGAGGCGGCCGCCGTGTGCGGCACCGGCAGGAACACGACGCTGATGACGCACGTGCTGCCGAACGCGGCGAGCCCGGTCGCCGCGCTGGCGGCACTCGAGCTGGGCAACGCGATCCTCACGGTGGCGGCGGTCGGGTTCCTCGGGTTCGGCGCCCCGCCGCCGGAGCCGGAGTGGGGCTCGCTGATCGCGGCGGGCCGCCCCTTCCTCGCCTCAGCGTGGTGGCTCACCACGCTGCCTGGCCTCGTCATCGTGGCCGTGGTGCTCGCAGTCAACCACCTCGGCCACACGTTGCGATCGGAGAACCGATGCTGACCGTACGGGACCTGACCGTCCACTACGGACGCGACGCCGCTGTGACGGGCGCGGACGTCACCGTCCCCGCCGGCCAGGTGGTGGCCGTGGTCGGCGAGTCCGGGTCGGGCAAGTCGACGCTCGCGCACGCCGCGGTGGGCCTGCTGCCGCCGACGGCGCGGGTTGGTGGCGAGATCACGTTCGACGGGACACGCGTCGAACGGCTCCCGGACCGCCGGTGGCGGCACCTGCGCGGGCGGCGGATCGGGTTCGTGCCGCAGGACCCGGGGACCGCGCTCAACCCGCTGATGACCGTGCGCGCGCAGGTCGCGGAAGCGTTGCGGTTGACCGGGAACCCGGCCGACCCGGCCGCGGAGCTGGCGCGCGTGGGGATTCCCGATCCGGACCGGGTGCTCGCCGCGTACCCGCACCAGTTGTCGGGCGGCTACCGGCAGCGGGTGCTGATCGGGATGGCGCTCGCGGGCCGGCCCGCGTTGCTGATCGCGGACGAGCCGACGTCGGCACTCGACACGACCGTGCAGAAGACCGTGCTGGACCTGCTCGCCTCCGTGGCGGCGGACGGCACGAGCGTCCTGCTGGTCACGCACGACCTCGGCGTCGCGGCCGACCGGGCGGACCGGGTGGCCGTCATGTCCGGTGGCCGCATCGTGGAGGAGGGCCCGACGGCGGCTGTGCTCGGCGACCCGAGGGACCCGTACACCCGCCTGTTGCTCGACTCGGCACCGCGTCCCCGGACCGCACGGCCGCCGGTGGCCGAACCCCTGCTGGAGGTGCGTGACCTGCGCAAGTCGTTCGGCGGGACCGTCGCCGTGGACGGTGTGTCGTTCACGCTGGGCAGGGCGGGCGCACTCGGGCTCGTCGGTGCGTCCGGGTCCGGGAAGTCGACGATCGCGCGGGTCGTCACCGGGTTGACCGAGCCGGCGGGCGGCAGCGTGCTCGTGGCGGGCACGCCGCCGGTGGCCGGACGTGGCCGGGTGCAGTTCGTGGCGCAGAACCCGTTCGGTTCGCTGGATCCGCGGTGGCGTGTCGGCCGGATCGTCGCGGAACCGTTGCGGGGCATCGGCGGGGCCGAACGGCGGCGGCGGGTGCTCGAGTTGCTCGCGGACGTCGGGCTGCCCACCTCGTACGTCTCGCGCAGGCCGTCCGCGCTGTCGGGTGGGCAACGGCAGCGCGTGGCGATCGCGCGTGCGCTGGCGTCGAGGCCGGACCTGATCGTGCTCGACGAGCCGGTGTCCGCGCTGGACGCCGTGACGCGCGCGCAGATCCTGGACCTGTTGCGGCGGCTGCGAGACCGGCACGGGCTGGCGTACCTGCTGATCTCGCACGACCTCGCGGTGGTCGCGTCCGCCGCCGACCACCTCGTGGTGCTGCGGAACGGCCGCGTCGTGGAATCGGGCCCGACGGCGGACGTGCTGGCCGCGCCGGCGGCCGCGTTCACCCGCGAACTGCTCGCCGCGGTTCCCGGGCGCCGGTCAGTGCACCAGGCGTTGTGACTCGCGAGGTTGTGGACGGCTGTCAGGTTGGTTGTGGGGAGGACCTCCGGCCGGAGTGGGTGTTGCGACGCATCCACCTCCAGTCCTGGAGGTCCTTCAAGTAGGTGACGCGGCACCGGGAGGAGGGCGCGGCCGGGTTGGCCGCCTCCACCGCAGCGAGCGGGTCCGCGGCCGCGGTATCGGCTACGTCTACCCGTCGCTGCGTTCCTGCACCGCCCTCGGGCTGCGCCGCAGCTGCATCACACCCGGCTGCCTCGACCATCTCCAACCGGTCAGTGCACTAGGCCTGCCAGCCGGTCCGCGTGGGTCGCGAAGACCGCGTGTCCGGCGTCCAGGGTGACCTGCTCGAACGCCGGGGCCAGGTCGTCGGCGTCGCGGATCATCACGTCCTGCAGTTCGACCGGCAGCGCGCGATCGGCTGTCGTGCGCACGTACGTCCGCGGGACGCGGCCCCACCGCTCGGCGGCCGCACCCGTCGAGGTGCTGAGGAACGACAGTGGCTGGTCCGGGCTGAGCAGCGCGGCCAGCGCGTGGAAGTCCGCACTGTCCACTCCGGAGAAGTACGCGGCGTGGAGTTCCGCCAGGTATGCCGGGTCGGTGCTGCGCGGATCGATGCGAACCGCGCCGATGGCCGCCGGATCGCCCAGGTACAGGCCGCCGCCCAGTGCGGTCTTCGCCTCCGGCAGTGCCAGGTAGGCGCCCGCGGTGCCGAGCCGGGTCGGGACGAACGCCGCCACGTACACCAGTTGTGCCACCCGTTCCGGGGCCAGTTCCGCCACGCGGGTCGCGATCGTGCCGCCCATGCTGTGCGCCACCAGCACGGACCGGCGGCGCAGGGCCGTGATCACGTCCGTCGCCACCTCGTCCAAGGTCAGGTCCGCGAGCGGCGACCGCTCGGTGCGCAGGGCGGCGGTGTCCCTGGTCAGGTAGCTCGCCGGGAACCGGGCCCGCGTGCCGTGGCCGGGCAGGTCCAGCGCCAGCACCCGGTGCCCGCGCGCGGTCAGTGCCGCGGCCAGGGCCGTGAAGTGCCCCGCGCCGTGCCACGCACCGTGGATCAGCACCACATCGGTCACGACTCCCACCTCTCCACCAGGATGCCGGCCAGCTCGGCGGGACGTTCCTCCGGCACGTAGTGCCCGCAGTCCTCCACCCAGCACGACGACACGTCCGACGCCGCCGCCTCGACGGTGTCGAGCCACCCGAGCCCGACACCGTACCGCGCGCCGACGACCAGTGTGGACACCGTGACCGGTCCAGCGGCGCAGAACGCGCGGTTGTCCTCGACGTCCTGGAGCAGCGCCCGGTAGTACCCCATGGTCGCGCGCACCGCACCGGGTGCGGCCAGGGCGCGGGCGTAGACGTCCAGGTCCACGTCGTCGATGGCGTCCGTGACGTACAGGCCGATCGAGTCGCGGCGGAACATGAACTCCAGGTAGCCGCGTTCCCGCCCGGCCAGCAGGAACTCGGGCAGGTCGGGCACCATGTTGAACCCGAAGTGCCACGACCCGCCGGTCAGCGGGTTCGCCGCGGCGAGGCTGTCCCCCAGTCCGGGGATGCCCGCCTCGACGAACGTCAGGCTCAGCAGCGCGTCCCCGTGCAGCGCCGCGAGCGGGTACGCGACCTGACCGCCGACGTCGTGCCCGACGACGTGGTACCGCCCGAACCCCAGCGACGTCATCAGCCGGTGCACCACCTCCGCCACGGACCGCTTGTCGTACCCGCCGGTCATCCGCGAGCTGGCGCCGAAGCCGGGCAGGTCGGGGACCACGACCGTGTACCGGTCGGCGAGCAGCGGAACCACGTGCCGCCACGCGTACCCCGTCTGGGGCCATCCGTGCAGCAGCAGGACCGCGGGCCCGTCGCCGACGACCGCGCACTCGACCACACATCCGGGGAGCCTGAGCCGTGCCATGTGGACAGCCTGCCGGACCGCGGGCCGCGAACGGGCCGTCCGTTTCCGTTCACCGGAAACGGGTCGTAGGGCCTGGGCATCCGGCGTTCCTATGGTCGGCGGACCACTGCCGCAGGGAGGCCGCATGATCGACCAGATGACGGTGCTGAGCTTCGCGCACTTCGTCCAGGGACCCGCCGCCGCACAGTACCTCGCCGACCTCGGCGCCGACGTGGTGACCGTCGAGCCACCCGGCGGGTCGTGGGAGCGGCGGGTGGGCAGCGGTGGCATCCGGCTCGCCGGGCGCAGCGTCACGTTCCTGTCGGTGAACCGAAACAAGCGGTCGATCGTCGTCGACCTCAAGCACCCGGACGCGCTGACCGTGCTCCGCCCGCTGATCGAGCGGGCCGACGTGCTGCTGGAGAACTACCGGGACGGCGCGCTGGACCGGCTCGGGCTGGGCTACGAGGCGGTCCGGGCGATCAAACCGGACATCATCTACGCCTCCGCCAGCGGCTGGGGCTCCCGTGGCCCGATGGCGGGTCGTCCCGGTGTGGACCTGCTCGTGCAGGCCCGGACCGGGCTCGTCGACGTGACCGGGAACCGGCCGACCGCGGCCGGCACCCCCGTCGTGGACCACCACGGCGCGGCGCTGCTCGCGATGGGCGTGCTGGCCGCCTACGCCCGCAAACTCACCACCGGTGCGGGCACGCGGGTCGAGTCGAGCCTGCTCGGCGCGGGGCTCGACCTGCAGGCCGAGTCGCTGGCACTGTACTTCTCCGGCAGGCGGACCGCCGCGGACCTCGCGCGCCCGGACGAGCTGGCGTGCTGGTCGATCGACGCGCCGTACGGCGTGTACCGGCTGCGGGACGCGTCGGTCGTGATCGCGGTGCACGGCGCGGTGGACGAACTCGGTGACGCGCTCGGCTCCCCCGTGCTGGCGGCCTACGACCAGCAGGCGCGCCGGGCCAAGCGCGACGAGTACACCGCGGCGGTGGCCGAGGTGCTGGGCGCCATGACCTACGCGGAGGTCGCGGAACGCCTGGGGCCCCGGGGTTTCTGGTTCGAGCGGGTGGCCGGTTACGACGACGTGCGCACCGATCCGCAGGTGACCGCGGAAGGGCTGCTCGCCGAGTTCGACGTGGACGGTGAACCGGCGACGGTCCTGCGGCACCCGGTCCGCTACGACGGCGAACTGCCCGGCATCCGCACCGCACCCGCGGAACTCGGCGAGCACACCCGCGAGGTCTTGCGAGCCGCCGGGTTCTCGGAGTCCGAGGTCGACGGGTTCCTCGCCGCGGGCGTGGTGGCCTGATGCGCGCTCTCGTGTGCACGCGCCTCGGCGAGCTGGACGTGCTCGACGTGCCGTCGCCGAGCCCCGGGCCGGGTGAGGTGGTGGTCGCGGTCAGCCACATCGGGTTGAACTTCCACGACACGCTCGTCGTCGCGGGCACGCACGTGGTGCGGCCGGAACCGCCGTTCTCTCCCGGCAGCGAGTACGCGGGCACGGTCGTCGCGGTGGGCGCCGGGGTGACGTCGGTGCGGGTGGGTGACCGGGTCGCCGGGAACGAGGAGTACGGGTGCGCGCGCGAGGCCGTGGTGGTGCGCGCGGACCGGGTCACCGTCCTGCCGCAGCACGTCACCGACCAGCAGGCGGCGGCGATCCTGGTGACCTACTCGACCGCGTACCACGCGCTGGTTCAGCGAGCGGGGCTGCGACCCGGCGAGACGCTCGCCGTGCTCGGCGCGGCGGGCGGGGTCGGCTCGGCCGCGGTGGACGTCGGGAACCTGCTCGGCGCGAAGGTGATCGCCGGTGCGTCCACGGCGGAACGTGCGAACGGGGCACTGCGGTACGGCGCGCACGAGACGTTCTCCTACGGCGGCACGGACGCCAAGGCCGCCATCAAGGAGCTGACCGGCGGGGGCGCGGACGTGGTGTTCGACCCGGTCGGCGGTGCGGTGGGCGAGGCCGCGGTGCGTGCCGTCGCGTGGGCGGGCCGGTACCTGGTGGTCGGGTTCGCGTCCGGTGACATCCCGCGGGTGGGCCTGAACATCCCGCTCGTGAAGGGTTCGTCGGTGGTGGGCGTGTTCTTCGGCGAGTTCGTGCGGCGGGCACGCGCGGTCCACGAGGCGAACCTGCGGGTGATCTTCGACTGGGCCGGCGCCGGGCGGTTGCGCCACCGCGTGCACGACGTGCTGCCGCTCGAGGAAGGGCCACGGGCACTCCGCGACCTCGCCGCGGGCAAGGTCGAGGGCAAGCTCCTGCTGCGCGTGACCGCATGACGCGCACCGGGATCGCGGTCACCGCGATGCTCGCCGGGACGCTGCTGGCGCCGCTGAACTCGTCGATGGTGGCGGTGGCGCTCGCCCCGATCGGTCAGGAGTTCGCGCTGCCGCCCGGGACGACGACCTGGGTCGTCACCGTGTTCTACCTGACCGCGTGCGTCTGCCAGCCGGTGCTGGGACGGGTCGCCGACCGGATCGGGCCCCGGCGGTTGTTCGCCGCCGGGATGGCCGTCGCCGCCGTCGCCTCGGCCGTGGCCACCACCGCGACGTCGCTGCCGGTGCTTGTGCTGTGCCGCGGCGTGCAGGCGGCGGGTGTGTCCGCCGCGTTCCCGTGCGCGGTGCTCGTCATCCGCCGCAGCGGCGAGGTGCGGCGGCTCACGGCGGTCGCCACCGCCAACACGACCGCGGGTGCCGTCGGGCCGGTGCTCGGCGGGCTGCTCACCGCGTGGGCGGGGTGGCGGGCCGTGTTCTGGGTGAACCTGCCGATCATGCTGGTCGCGCTGGTGCTGGCGTGGCGGGCGATCGGGCCGGACGAGCGGCGGTCCGGTCGCCGCGCCGCGCTGGACCCGCTCGGCGTGCTGCTGTTCGCGGCGGCCGTGGTCGCGTTGCTCGACCTGATGCTCGGCCGCTCGTGGCCGGCCGCCGTGGTGCTCGTGGTCGCGGCGACCGGGTTCCTGTGGTGGGAGCGGCGGGCGGCGGCGCCGTTCGTGGATGTCCGCGCACTCGCCGCCGCACCCGGGCTGGTGCCGGTGCTCGGCACGTTCGTGCTGTTCAACCTCGCCTACTACGGCGCGTTCTACGGCTTGCCGTCTTGGCTGCAGAACACCCTCGGGTACGACGCGGCGGCCGCCGGGCTGCTGGTCATGCCGATCGCGGCGAGCAGCGTGGTGGTGACCGTGGCAGGTGGTCGTGTGGCTGGCCGGTGGACGTTGCCGCTTTCCGGCTGCTTGCTGCTGATCGGGGTGGCCGCGCTCGCGACGTTCGGGCCCGGGACACCCGCGTGGCTCATCGTGCTCGACGGGGTCGTGCTCGGCATCCCGTACGGGCTGTGCAATCTCGGACTGCAACGCCTCATGTACGAACGCGCGCCGGAACGCATGTCCGGGGTGGTCGCCGGACTGTTCCAGTCGGCACGCTACGTGGGTGCCATCCTCGCCGTCGGCGTGGTCGGGGCGATCGGGGCTTTGCGTCCGCTCGCGCTGGTGATGACGGTCGTCGCGGCGGCCGTGATCGGCGTGCTCGCGTTCGACCTGCGACGATCGGGGTCGTCCGGGGTAGCATCACCCGGTCAGGACCCCGGCCGGACGCTGTGGGCGCGGCCATGACCGAACCGGTGCCGATCATGAGCGTTCCCCGCGAGGCGAGCACCGGCCGCACGGTGGCCGGCCGGGTGTTCGCGCTGCTCAACGCGTTCTCCCAGGAGCGGCCCGCGCTCCGGCTCATCGAACTGGCGGCCGTCACCGGGATGCCCGTGTCGACCGTCCATCGCATCGCGACCGAACTGGTCGAGCTGGGTGCGCTGAAGAAGGAACGGGACGGCGTCTACCGGATCGGCCTGCGGCTGTGGGAGCTGGGGGCGCTCTGCCCCGCGCCACGCACGCTGCGGGACGTGTCGCTGCCGTTCATGCAGGACCTGTACGAGGCGACCGCGGAGAACGTGCACCTCGCGGTGCTCGACGGCGACGAGGTGCTGTACGTGGAGCGGGTGTGGGGCCGCCGCTCGGTCGACGTGGTCTCCCGGGTCGGCGGCCGGTCGCCGCTGCACGCGACCGGGGTGGGCAAGGTGCTGCTGGCGCACGCGTCGCGGGAGCTGCAGGAGTCCGTGCTGGCCGCCGGCCTGAAGCGGTACACGCCGCACACGATCGTGATGCCGGGGATCCTGATGCGGTCGCTGCAGGAGGTCCGCGCGACCGGGATCGCCCGGTGCGCGGAGGAGCTGTCGCTGGGCACGGTGTCGGTGGCGGCGCCGATCTTCGGGCCGGACCGCCGGGTGGTCGCGGCGTTGTCGGTGGTGTCGCACACCGTCACGCACACGAGGGCGCTGACCGCGGTCGAACCGGCGTTGCGGCTCGCGACGCTGTCGATCTCCCGTGAGCTGGCCAACGGTTACGACGGCATCGGCACTGCCGACGTCACGCCGATCCGCCCAGCAACGCGGTGATCGTGCCGGACTCGATCCGCGCGGCGTCCGGCCGCGTCAGCCGCAGCGCGTCGACCGTCCCGAGTGGATCGGCGTCCGCCAGCTCGAACGGGTAGTCGGTGCCGACGAGCACGTGGCCGGCACCGAAGTCCTCGACGAGCCTGCCCAGCAGCGGGGCCGAGAACGTGGCGGTGTCGTAGTAGAGACGGCGCAGGTACGCACTCGGCGGATGCGGGGTGGTGCGGGCGACCGCCTTGCGGGTCCAGCCGAGGTCGAGCCTGCCCTGCAGGGCGGGCAGGCAGCCGCCGCCGTGTGCGAGACACACGCGCAGGTCGTGCCGTTCCAGGACGCCGCCGAGGACCAGCCGGGACACGGCGAGCGCGGTCTCCATGGGGAACCCGGCGAGCTGCGGCAGCCAGTAGTCGGCGAGACGGGCGCCGCCGGGCGTGCTGTTGGGGTGGAGGAACACGAACGCCCGGCGCTCCGCCAGGTACTCCCAGAGCGGTTCGTGCACGGGGTCGTCCAGCTCCGCGCCGAGCCCGCGGGTGCCGATGGCGATGCCGGCACACCCCAGTTCCTCCAGGCAGTACCGGGCTTCGTCGGCGGCTTTCCCGGTGCCGAGCGGCACGTGGCCGAGCGGATCGAGCACGCCCCGGTGCCCGGCGAGCAACTCCGCGAGCGTGTCGTTGCCGCACCGGACCGTGTCGAGGACCCTCGCCTCGTCGGTCGCGTCGGCGCAGGTGACGAACGGCGGCACCGACACGAGCTGCCGGGTGACGCCGGTGCGTGCCATGTCGGCAAGCCGCTCGTCCACGTCGTACTGGGCGGCGGGCAACGGGATGGGCGCGCCCTGCGGCATCCCGGAGATCACCGGGTCGATCCGGACCACCCCGTCGCCGCGCTCGGCGAGGCCCTGATCGGACAGCCAGTCCAGCAGCGGCAGCGGGAGGGCGTGCGTGTGCACGTCGACGACCGGGCGGTTCATCGCGCCCTGCCGACGTGGTAGAGGTAGCCGTCCTCGAGACGGCACAGGTCTCCCGTGCGGAGCCGGCCGTCACGGACCGGCGAACCGGGCGGGAACGCGTAGGAGCGCGCGATGTTCGGCCCGCGCACCCACAGCTCGCCCGCCTCGTCGATGTCGATCTCGATGCCGGGAAACGGCCGTCCCAGCGACGAGCGGTGCGGGCCGAGGTGGTCGGCCGGCGTGCTGTATGCGATCGTCTTCGGCGCCTCGACCTGGCCGAACACCTGGCACAGCACCTGGCCGAACAGCGCGTGCGCGCGGTCGATCTCGTCGTCGGTCAGCGAGGTGCCGCTGTAGATCAGCAGCTCCAGGCTCGACCAGTCGACGCCCGCGGCTCGCGGGTGGTCCAGCAGCGCCCGGAACGTCGGCGGCATGGCCAGGAGCACCGTCGGCCGGTACGCGACGACGGCGTCCAGCAGCGCCTCCACACCGGGCTCGTCCGGGATGGTGAACGTGCCACCGAGCAGCAGCGTCGGCAGCACGAGGTTGCCGAAGCCGCCGGACACCGGCTCCGGGCACAGCACCCGGGGCCGGTCCGGCCAGGGCAGCGTGTCCCGGAGCAGGACCGCGACCGCGCCCAGCGCTCCGCTCGTCAGCTCGACGCCCTTGACCGGGCCGGTGGTGCCGCGCGTGAACCCGAGCCGCACCACCACGTCCGCGGGCGCGACCTCGACCGGCCCGCCGGGTGCCGGGATGTCCACATCGGACAGTATGGTCGCGGGGCCGATCCGGTCGAGCCGTTCGGCGAGCGCGGCGTCGTCCAGCGTTCCCGGCGGGATCCCGGCCGACCGGCGGCCTGCGACGTAGCATGCGGCGTTCACGAGCCACTGCAGCGGGTCGTTGGGCCGGACCTGCACCACCGTGTCCTCGGGTGGCAGCTTCGCCAGCAGCTCCACCAGGCCGAGCACCGTGGTTTCGGCGTCGCGGTAGGACAGTGCGGTCCCCGCGTGTTCGAACGCCACCCGGTCCGGGTGTGCCCGCAGCGCGTCGAGGACCAGTTCGCCCGCGGGCCTCACAGGCGCTCGTCCGGCATGACCGTGCCGCACGCCTTGCACGTCCGCGCGTCCACGTCCCCGTAGAAGCGCTGGTAGGCGCCCGCGACCGGATCCGTGCGGTAGTCGCTGACGTGCACGGCCTCCTCGTGCAGGAACTCGTCGCACTTCGGGCAGAACCAGCGGAAGCGGTCCAGCTCACCGGGCCGCCGCAACCGCTCGATCACCAGCACGAACGCGTCGGGCGCGAACCGGGGCGAGTGCGCGATACCGGTCGGGGTGAAGATCGTGGCCCCCTCCGGGATCACCGCGATGTCCGAACCGCCCTCCGGTTTGCGGTAGTGCAGGTCCATCGAGCCGCGGACCATGAACATCACCTCGTCGCTCGGGTTGAGGTGGAACTCGCTGCGGTACTCGCGGCCGCGGGCGATGAACGCGAGCGACTCGCTCTCCTGCCACAGCACCTTGACCCGCTTCCCGGCCGCCGCCAGTTCGTCGGCGGCCTTCCGCAGCTCCACGATGGGCATCTTGCTGGGGTGCATCGGTTACCTCCTAGGTTGTGTTTCCAAGTGGCGGAGCCGCTTGTTCCTGCGCCGTCAGCTTGCACCGCCGCGGGTTCTGAGGCGGTTCCTCGCGAGGACAGCGCCTCCGTGGTGACCTGGCGATCATGAGGAGGCGATCCCGGAGCGAGGGGCCGCCTCAGGTTCCGCTACCCGCACCGGCCCGCAAACCACTTCGATACAGGCTCTAGTCGAGCAATCCCGTGTCGTGGACGACCTGTCCGTCCACGATGGTCATCAAGGTCCGGCCGTCGTCGACGATCGCGAGATCGGCCAGGTACCCGGGCGCGATCCGCCCCTTGATCGCCTGCTCACCGGTGTGCGCGGCGCCCGAGGTGGTGTACAGGCGGATGGCCTCGGCGCGCGTGATCGCCTGTGCCGCGCCGACCACGCGGCCGTGCGTGTCCTGCCGGGTGGTCATGGCGTGGATGTTCTGCCACGGGTCGAGGTCGTTCACCGGGTAGTCGGTGCCCGCGGCGACGCCGTCGATCCCGAGCCCGTCGACGAGGTCGCGCAGCGGCACGGCGGCGTCGGCGCGTTCCTCGCCGAGGTGGCCCGCGATGGCGTCGCGGTTGCGCCACAGGAACGGGACCTGCGCGGCCACCTGCACGCCGAGTGCGTGAGCCCTGGCGATCTGGTCCGGCTGGATGAGGCTGGCGTGGATGAGCACGTCCGGCAGCGGGGTGCCGCCCCGGGTGGCCTCGTACACGTCGAGGGCGAGGTCGATGGCCGCGTCGCCGACGACGTGCGTGCCGACGGGCCAGCCCGCCCGGTGCGCGATGTCGACCAGCTCGGTGAGCCGGGCCCGGTCGACGAACAACTCGCCGTGATGGCCGGGCCTGTTCTCGTACGGCTCGCGGGTGGCCGCCGTGCCGAGCGTCATGCCGCCGTCGACCTGGAGCTTGACGCCGCGGGTGAGGTACCGGTCGCCAACGGGTTTCGGTGGGCCCCCGGCGAGCAGATCACGCCACTCCGCCGCGGAGACCGACGGGTTCAGCTCGCCGGTCGGGGTGACCATGGCCGCCACCCGCACGGTCGCGGCGCCCGATTCGGCCAGGTCGCGCAGCACGTCCACGTCGGACGGTGGCAGCGCGCCGGCGACCACGGAGGTTATCCCGTGCTCGTTGAGCACCCGCATCGCCGCGGTCAGCTGCGCGGCCCGCTCCTCGGGTGTCCACGGCGGCACGATGCGGGCGACGGCGTGCACGTCACCTTCGACGAGACGGCCGTCGTGCCCGTCCGGGTCGATGCCCGCCAGCCGCAGCGCCGCGGTGCTGACCGACGCGGCGTGGCCCTCGGGCAGGAACACCGGACGGCCGCCGGCGGCGCGGTCCAGTTCCGCGCGGGTCGGCGCCCGGCCGACCTGGAGCACCGGGTTCCACATCTGTCCCTGCACCCACGCGCCGGGCGCCTTGGTCGCGGCCAGTCCGGCCACCCTGGCCAGGGCCTCGTCGAGCGTGCGCGCACCGGCGAACGACACGAGGTGGCCGGCCATGCCCGCCTGCTCGAAGTGGCAGTGCGAGTCGATCAGCCCGGGCAGCACGGTGTGCCCGCCCAGCCGCACGACCCGCGTGGACGGTCCGGCGACGGCCGCGACGTCTTCGGTGGACCCGACGGCGGTGATCCGGCCGCCGGTGACGGCGACCGCCTCGGCGGCGGGCGCGTCCACCGTGTGCACCCGGCCGCCGAGCAGCACGAGATCGGTCATGGCCGGGCCACGGCCGCGATGCATTCGACCTCCACCTGCACCCCGGTCCGGTGTGGCGTGGCGATCACGGTGGTCCTGGCCGGGAAGTGCGGGGTGCCCTCGAAGAACTCCCGGTAGACCGCGTTGAACGTCGGGAAGTTCTCGACGTCGGCCACGAAGCAGGTGCACTTGAGGATCGTCTCCCGGCTGCCACCGGCGGCCTCGACGACCGCGACCAGGTTGGACAGCGTCTGCTTCGCCTGCGTCGCGAAGTCGTCGGAGACGATGGTGCGCGTCTCCGGGTCGAGCGGCCCGGTCCCCGAGCAGTAGATCGTGTCACCGTGCACGATCGCCTGGGACAGCGGCGCGGCGGTCCCGGTCGAGAAGCCCACGGTGGGCGCGTTGCGAGTACTGACGGCACGAATCTCGGTCATCTTTGCTCCCAGCTGGTTCACGGTGCGGCGATCTCCATGACGACGGCCTTCGGTTCGGTGAAGAACTCCCGGCTGTACGTGCCGCCCTCGCGGCCGACGCCGGAGTGTTTCGCGCCGCCGAAGGGCGCGCGCAGGTCCCGCACGAAGAAGCAGTTCGCCCAGACGGTGCCGACCCGCAGCGCGCGTGCGACGCGGTGGGCGCGGGAGAGGTCCTGGGTGAACAGCATGGCGTTCAGACCGTACGGCGTGTCGTTGGCGGCTGTCACCGCATCGGCCTCCGTGTCGAACGGCAGCACCACCACGACCGGCCCGAAGATCTCCTCCTGGGTGACGCGGTCACGCTGGCCGGCGCCGACCACGACGGTCGGGCGCACCGACCACCCGTCACCGACACCGCCCGTGTGCAGGCGGGCACCGGCCGCGGTGGCGATGTCCAGGTACCCGGCGACCTTCTCGAAGTGTTCCCGCGAGGACAGCGGGCCGATCTCGGTGGCCCGGTCCTTCGGGTCGCCGAGCACCAGCGCGTCGGCGGCCGCGGTGAACCGGGCCAGGAACTCGTCGAAGATGTCGCGCTGCACGTAGAGCCTGCTGCCGGCGAGGCACACCTGGCCCGAGTTGCTGAACACGGCCTGGATGGCCCAGCGCACCGCGTGGTCGAGGTCGGCGTCGCCGAAGACGATGTTGGCGCCCTTGCCGCCCAGTTCCAGGCTGACCGGTGTCAGGTTGGCGGCCGCGGCCCGCGAAATCGCCCTGCCGGTCGACGACTCGCCGGTGAAGGTGATCCGGGCGACGTCCGGTGACTCGGTGAGCGCCTGGCCGGCCGCGTTGGGCCCGTACCCGTGCACCACGTTCAGCACCCCGGGAGGCAGCCCGGCCTCGAGCGCCAGCCGCGCCAGGATGGTGGCGGATGCCGGGGTCTGCTCGGCGGGCTTGAGCACGACCGTGTTGCCCCAGGCCAGCGCGGGTGCCACCTTCCAGCTCGCCATCATGAGCGGGAAGTTCCACGGCGCGATGGCCGCGACCACACCGGCCGGGTCGTACTGGGTGTAGGCGTGGTGCCCGTCCGGCATGGGGAACGTCTCGGCCGGGGTGAGCCGCGAGTGGTCGGCGAAGAACCGGAAGTTCCGCGCCGCGCGGGGCACGTCGTGGCCCGCGGTCTGGCTGATCGGCTTGCCCATGTCCGTCGTGTCGGCCAGCGCCAGCTCGCCGGCGTTGGCGACGATGAGGTCGGCGAGCCGGTGCAGGACCTCCCCGCGCTCGACGAAGCTCATCCGCGGCCACGGCCCGTCGTCGAAGGCCTGCCTGGCGGCCTGGATCGCGCGCCGCGCGTCGTCGGCCGAGCCGAGCGCGACCGTGGCCCAGGGCGCTCGCGTCCACGGGTCGACGGACTCGAACGTCGCCCCGTCCGCCGAGGCGACTTCCTCACCCGCGATGACGTGCCCGAAGGATTCCACCGCTCGTCCTCCCTTTCCTCGCTTCTCGGCTCACCCTCCGTCGCGGGCCGGGCTGTGCACAATGGTCCGTTTCCACTCACCGGGAACGCCCCCGTACCGCCTGGGACCACTCCCCCATCCGCCGCGCGAACTCCGGTGACCGCACCGCGCGGAGCTGGTCGGTGATCTCGGCGTCGATCGCCTCCTGGAAGGTGCCCGTCGCCCCCGCGATGAGCCGTTTCGTCGCCGCCGCGGCGGCTGGATCGGCTTCCGCGAGCCGCTGGGCCCGTGCGAGTGCCTCGTCCAGCGGTGCGGGCACGATGTCGTCGAGCAGCCCGATCCGCAGCGCCTCCGCGGCGCCGACCTTGCGGGCGGACAGGGCGATCTCGGTGGCCCGTGCCTGCCCGGCCGCCCTGGCGAGCAGCCACGTGACCCCCCAGTCGGGAACCAGTGCCATCCGGATGAACGGGCTCGCGAACACCGCGTCCGGCGAGCCGATCCGCAGGTCGCAGGCCAGCGCCAGCGCCATTCCCGCGCCGACCGCGGCCCCGTCGACGGCCGCCACGGTCGGGGCGCGGAACTCCAGCAGCAGCCTTGCCGTGTCGAACTCGCGTGCCATCCGTGCCCGGGCCTCGTCGGGGGTCTCCGCACCCAGGGCGGCGAGCACGTCCAGATCGCCACCCGCGCAGAACGCGCCGCCACGGCCGGTGATCACCAGGACACGCACCCGGTCGTCGGCGTCCAGTTCGGACAACAAGCCCGGCAGCCCGTCGAGCAGCGCGCGGTCCAGGGCGTTGCGGCGGTGGGGCCGGTCCAGTGCCAGCACGGCGACCCCGTCGGAGGGGAACGTCACGGTTGCGTCCATGCGGCGAGCGCACCGCACCCGTGCACAGATCGCCAGCGCCCGTTCTCACCCACCGGAAACGCGCGGTGGTGACCTCGCGGCCGCCGGCGGATGATCGCGGACGATGTCGACCTTTGTGGAGGAACACGTGACCGGACAGCTCAGCGGCAGGACTGCGATCGTGACGGGCGCGGCGTCGGGCATCGGCCGGGCGACCGCCGAACTGTTCGCCGCCCGCGGCGCGACCGTGCTCGCCGTCGACCGCGACGAACAGGGTCTAGCCGAGCTGTCGGTGCCCACGTTTGCCGTCGACCTCGCGGCGCCCGGTGCCGCCGAAGAGGTGTTCGACCACTGCGCGGCGACCGTCGGCACACCGGACGTGCTCGCCAACATCGCGGGCAAGGCCGGTGACCGGTCCGCGGGAGACACGAGCGACGAGGACTTCGAGTTCTTCGTGCGCACGAACCTGACCACGACGTTCGCGCTGTCCCGGCGGGCGGTCCACGTGTTCGACGGCGGCGGGGCGATCGTCAACACGGCCTCGTCGTTCGCACTGACCGGGGTCGCCGGGTCGGCGCCGTACTCGGCGGCCAAGGGCGCGGTCGCGAGCTTGACCCGGCAGATGGCGGCCGACTACGGCAGGCGCGGCATCCGCGTGAACGCGGTCGCGCCCGGGCTGATCGAGACGCCGGCGACGCGCGCGAAGATCGCGTCCGGGATCTTCGACGACCTGGTGACGCGCGCCCGCCCGCTGCCGAGGGTCGGCACACCCGAGGACGTGGCGCGGGTCTTCGCGTTCCTCGCCTCCGACGACGCCGCGTTCGTCACCGGTGTCACGATCCCGGTGGACGGCGGCTGGACCAGCACCCACTTCCGCGACTGACGGGCAGGTGAATGGGGGGCCGCGGGTTCGCGGCCCCCCATTCGTCGTGCTGTCAGCGGGATCGGCGCTCGGCGATGGTCTCGTCGTTCGCCGCCCAGTGCGTCGGCGGCAGCTCACGCACCAGCACCCGCACGGACTCCCCCGGCACGCCCAGGCTCGTCACCACCGCGTCGTGGACCGCGGTGATCAGCTCACGCAGCTCGGCCTCGGTGCGCCCGGCCACCAGTGACACGTCGACGATCGGCATCCCGGTCACCGGCCCTGGCGAACGGGTTCGACGGGTTCGACGGCCGTGTCGCCGTCCAGGCTCACCTCGCCGAGGTCGACGCCCTTGGTCTCCGGCAACGTGAACAGCAGGACCACCAGTCCCAGCGCCATCGCGCCGACCGGATACCACAGGGCGGTGGTGAAGCTGCCGACCTCGGCGCTGATCGCGACCATCGTCGCGGGCAGCAACCCGCCGAACACGCCGACGCCGAGCTGGTACGGGATCGACAGCGCGGTGGCGCGGATCCTGGTCGGGAACACCTCCGCCATCGCGGTCGCGGCCGGGCCCTGCGTCATCTGCGCGAGCGCGACCAGCGCCAGCAGCAGCAGCGCGACACCGAGCACCCGCCCGTCGAAGAAGTCACCGATCCCGTCGACCTTGATGGTGGTCGCCGACCCGCCCACCGGGTAGCCGGCCGCTTTGATCGCCGCCACGAGGTCGGTTTGCAACGACTCGCCGCCCGCGATCTCGGTACCGTCCACCACGACCGTTGTCGGCCCGGACACGTCCTGCCGGTCGAACACGACCGAGTTGGCCTGCAGCACGTTGCGTGCCCGGTCGCAGTCCGAGGTGAACTCGGCCGTGCCGGCGGGGTTGAACTGGAACGAACAGTCGGCCGGGTCGGCCTTGATGACGACCGAGACGCGGTCCTGCGCCGCCGCGAGCGCCGGGTTGGTGGTCGACGTGATCGCGTTGGTGACGGGGAACGCGAGCAGCGCGGCGAGCCCGAGCCCGGCGAACAGCACCGGCCGCCTGCCGATCCGGTCGGACAGCCAGCACACGAACACGCACAGGAAGAACCCGATCAGCATGATCACCATGTAGATGGCGTTGACGGTGAACGAGTCGGCCTTCAGGTAGGTCTTCATCGTCGTCACCATGTAGACGGTCGACAGGTAACCGATGAACGACTGCGCCGACGCCATCACGAACACGATCGCGACCATCCGCACGCGCGCCCGCGACCCGAACGCCTCCCGCAGCGGGGCCTTCGCCTGCGTGCCCTCCCGCTTCATCTTCAGGAACAGCGGGCTCTCGTTGAGCTTGGTGCGGATCCACACCGACAACGCCAGCGGCAGCACCGAGATGAGGAACGGCACCCGCCAGCCCCACGAGTCGTACGCCGCGGTGCCGACAATGGATTCCACGACGAGTTGCACCCCCAGGGAGAGGCTGAACGCGAGCGCGGTGGTGCCGGTGAGCCAGCCGACGAAGAACGAGCGCTGCTTGGCGGGCGCGTACTCGGAGACGTAGGTGACCGCGGCACCGAACTCGCCGCTGACCGCGAGCCCCTGCAGGATGCGGCACGTCACCAGCAGGATCGGCGCCGTGATCCCGATCTGCTCGGCGGTCGGCAGCAGCCCCACCGCGACGGTCGACACCCCCATCAGGATCAGCGTCATCAGGAACACGATCTTGCGGCCGACGAGGTCGGTGATTCGCGCGAACACCAGCGCCCCGATCGGCCGGACGATGAACCCGGCGGCGAACGTGAGCAACGCGAACACGGTCTGTGCCGCGGACCCGTAGTCGCTGAAGAACTTGCTGCCGATGACGGGCACGAGCGCCCCGTAGAGGAAGAAGTCGTACCATTCGAACGCCGTGCCGACGGCCGACGCACCGACGACCTTGAGCTCCTGTTTGTTCATCGACGGTCTCCTCGAGCCAGCCGTGCCGCCCGCCACGTCGCGGGCGGCGGTTTGGAGCGACCGTAGGGCCGGTTGTGGCGGGAACAACGCACCCGTTTCCGGTGGCCGGAAACGGCGGATGGTGTTACCTGGCCGAAACGTCCACAGTGGCATCATGACCGTGACTACGTGGACAGTCGAGCGGGCCGTGGAGGAACTGCGCGCGGCGGAGACCGGGCGCACCGCCCGCCGTCCCATCACCGACGACTGGCCGGAACTCGACGTCGCCACCGCCTACCAGGTGCAGACGGAGTTCGTGGCCGCCCGCGGCGAACGGGTGATCGGTGTCAAGCTGGGCCTCACGTCCCACGCCAAACAGCAGCGGATGGGCATCGACGCGCCTCTCACCGGCTGGCTCACCGACGGCATGGTCCTCGCCGCAGACGCCCGGGTCCCGGTCGGCGAGCTGATCCACCCCCGGGTCGAACCGGAGATCGTCTTCACCCTGGGTGCCCGCCTGCAAGGCCCCGGCGTCACCCCGGCGACCGCCATGGCCGCGGTCCGCACCGTCTCGGCCGGGCTCGAGGTGATCGACAGCCGCTACCGCGACTTCCGCTTCACCTTGCCCGACGTGATCGCCGACAACGCGTCGTCGGCCCGTTTCGTCATCGGCGACGTGACCCGCGATCCCCGCGAACTCGACCTCGGCCTGGAGGCCTGCGTGCTGCGCGAAGCAGGCGAGGTCGTCGACACCGCCACCGGCGCGGCGGTCCAGGGCCACCCGGCCAACGCGCTGGCGCTGGCCGCCAACGCACTCGCCGACCGCGGCCTCGCCCTCGAAGAAGGGTGGCTCGTCCTCACCGGCGGCCTCACCGACGCGGTGCCCTTCCGCCCCGGCCACCCGATCACCGCGGAGTTCACCCACCTCGGCAGCGTCACGGTCGGCTGACCACAACCCGGTCCTCGTCTGCCTCGCGGTGGTCGTCGCGGTCAGCGTGTGCCACGCGACGCTGCTCAGCGTGATCACCGTGATCCTCGCCCCCGAGCCGACGCGGCCGTCCCGCGTTCGGTCCCACAGCGGAACGGCTGCCGCACACGCCCAGTAGCCCGGCGCGCGGCTCCGCCCACCGGGAACTCCGGGCGGAGCCGCGCGGCGGCCGCGTGGTTTTCCCTTCCCCGACAAGCCATTTCGAGGGAGATGCCGCCGCCGATCAGATTGTGAGGACGAGTTTGCCTTGGAGGTGACCGTGGTCGAGCAGCCGGTGTGCGTCGGCGATGCGTTCGAACGGGAACGTCTCCTGCACGTGGACTTGGAGCTTGCCCTGTTCGGCGAGTTCGGCGAGTCCTCGCAGGGCGACTGGGTCCGGGTCGACCGCGATGCCGCTGAAGCGCATGCCGGCCGCCTCGTATTCGGCGGCGAGTTCCGTGTCCTCGTCGGCGACCGCTGTCACCAGGTGCCCGCCTGGGCGGAGCACTCGGAGTGAGCGTTTGCCGGTGTCGCCGCCGAGCGTGTCGAGCACGACGTCGATGTCCCGGACGGTCTCGGTGAAGTCGACCGCGGTGTAGTCGATCACTTCGTCGGCGCCGAGTCCCTCGACGAACTCCCGCTTGCTCCCGCTGGCGGTCGTGATCACGTGCGCGCCGAGTGCTTTCGCGAGCTGGATCGCGACGTGGCCGACTCCACCGCCCCCGCCGTGGATCAGGACGCGGTCGCCCTCGGTCACGCCGGCGAGGTCGACGAGGCCCTGCCACGCTGTCAGTCCGACCACCGGTAGCGCCGCTGCCTCGGTGTGCGAGAGTGACGCCGGCTTGCGCGCCAGATGCAACGCCGGCGCTGCGACGATTTCGGCGTAGGCGTTGGCCGCCCGGGGAAACAGCGGCATGCCGAACACTTCGTCGCCGGGCCGCCACCGCCACGTCAGCGCTTGTTCGACCACGCCGCTGATGTCCCAGCCGAGGACGAACGGCGGCCGGCCGAGCAGCGGGAACTCGCCGGCGCGCAGGCGCGCCTCCAGCGGGTTCAGCCCGATCGCCTTGACCCGGACGAGCACCTCGGTCGGCAAGGCGCGGGGCTCGGGCGTGTCCACGATGGTGAGCACCTCGGGACCGCCGAACTGCTGCTGGGTGATGGCTCGCATGACTCTCCTGGTTCGGGGTGTGCGGACGGAAGCGCCGCCTTTCCACCTCGACGATGACCGTTTCAACGACGGCGTACCACCGGTGTCGCGACAGAAAATCCCGGTAACCCGCCAAACGCGGTTAGGCTGAGTACCCATGAGCGAACCTGTCGGCGAGCCGGTGTTCTGGACCGACGATTCGGCGGTCTGCGAGCCCCTGGCCCACGGCGCGGACGTCTCCGCGCACTTCCACGACTTCGGGCAGCTCAGGTACGCCGCTTCCGGAGCGCTGGTCACGACGACCCAGGTCGGCACCTGGGTGGCGCCGGCGAGCCGGATCACCTGGGTGCCCCCGTTCCACGTACACAGCAGTCGCTCGTACGGCGAGACCGATGTCCGGTTGCTCCGGGTTCCGGCGGAACTGGCCGAGCGACTGCCGACGGAACCCTCGGTGTTCGTTGCCAGTGCGCTGATGCGCGAGGCCTACCTGGCCTTGCTCAGCGAGCACGACCCGGCCGACAGCCCCCGCGCGGATCTGTTGCTCGAGGTCGTCATCGCGGAGCTCGCTCGCGCCCGGCGGGAACCACTGCGTCTCCCGGAGCCGAGCGACACCCGCCTCAAGGCCGTCACCGACCTGCTGCACGCCGACCCGGCCAGTCCGGCGACCCTGGCGGAGCTGGGGCACCGAACCGGCTCGAGCGAACGAACCCTCAGCAGGCTGTTCGGCAGTGAACTGTCGATGAGCTTTCGCCAGTGGCGCACGCTGCTGCGCATTCAGCGGGCACTGCTCGAACTCGGCGGAGGCGCCTCGGTCACCGACACGGCGATACGACTGGGCTGGGCAAACCCGAGCAGCTTCATCGAAGCCTTCACCGATCTCGTCGGCCAGACACCCGGTCACTACCGCACTACGGCCCGCGCAACTCGAGAGTAGCCTCAGCGTGGCGGGTTACCCGTAATTGCTGGCGAAATATCGGTGGCACGTCCGCCGAGTCACCGCCCATCGTTGAGGCATGTCCCATCCCGTCCACGAGCACAGCGCTTCCGCTTCGGCGACAGCCGCAACGGCCTCCTCCGGGGTGACGCTGGGTGACCTGATCGTGCAGGCACTCACCCGGCACAGCTCGTCCGAGGCCTTCGTCGCCGGTGACCGGCGGCTGACTTACGTCCAGGTCCGAGATCTCGTCTCGCAGTACGTGGCCGCGCTGGCCCAACGCGGAGTGGGGCTCGGAGCGGGCGTCACCATGCTCAGTCCGAACATGCCCGAGTCATGGATCGTCCAGGCCGCGACGTACCTCTTGGGCGCGCGCTTCACCGGTCTTCAGGCCCTGGCCTCGGTCGAGGACCACATCGTCGTCTGCGAGGACGCGGAAGCCACGGTGCTGGTGGTGACCGCGCCCCTGGAGGAGCACGGGCGCCAGGTCCTCGCCGAGGTCGGCTCGCTGAGACACCTGATGGTGATCCCGGCTGCGGGTGGCCTGCCCGAGGGCGAGTCCTACGCAGTTCGACCACTTGTTCCCGGTCCGGCCACCGAGACGGACCTCGCGTGGCTGCAGTACACCGGCGGGACGACCGGTAGGCCCAAGGGCGTGATGCAGCCTCATCGGTCGATGGTGCAGATGGTCTGTGCGCACATGGCCGATTTCGAACAGCCGCACTTGCCGCGGTACTTGGCCCCGGCTCCGCTTACCCATGCCGCCGGGCTCGGTGTACTCCCGACGCTGCTTCGTGGGGGCACCGTCGTGATCGAGCAGGGTTTCGATCCCGGCCGATTCCTCGACATCATCGAGGCAGAACGCATCAACTGCGTCACCGGCATTCCGACGATGATCTACACGCTGCTGGACGAGGAGCGCCCGGAGACGAGAGACCTGTCCAGCCTCGAGGTGATCTGGTACGCCACCGGGCCGATGTCTCCGGTGCGCCTGGCCGAGGCTCGTGAGCGCATCGGTCCGGTCTTTTCCCAGATATACGGGCAGACGGAGTCGACCGGCATCGGGACGGTCCTGCCCAAGGCCGCGCACGAGACCGCGAGCCTGGAGCGGCTTGCCTCCTGTGGTCGTCCCGTGGTCGGCAACCGCGTCAGGCTGATCGATGAGGACGGTCACGACGTTCCCGTGGGCGAGGTGGGCGAGATCGCCATGCGCAACCGCGGCGTCATGCTCGGCTACCGGAACCTTCCCGAGGAGACGGAGGCAGCGCTCAAGGGCGGCTGGCTGCACACCGGAGATCTCGCCCGCCAGGACGACGAGGGCCCGCTCTACATCATCGACCGAAAGAAAGACATGATCATCTCCGGCGGCTTCAACATCTACGCGAGCGAAGTCGAGGCCGCTCTGGCAGGGCACCCCTCGGTCGGCTCGGCGGCGGTGATCGGCGTGCCCGACGACAGGTGGGGCGAGATCGTCACCGCGTTCGTGGTCGCGCGCCCTGGGCAGGACGTCGACGTCCTCGCCCTCCAGTCCTTCGTGAAGCAGGTCAAGGGCTCGATGTATTCGCCCAAGAAGGTCGTGGTCGTCGACTCGCTTCCCCAGACGCCGGTGGGAAAAGTGGACAAGAAAGCGTTGCGCGCACCCTATTGGAGCGACCCGGCGCGCAAAGTCAACTGATACTCCCACATCTTCCGCCAACCAGTCACGAAAGGTACACAGCATTGACGACACCGCCACCCCGGCTGATCGACTTCCACTCCCACTGGGGCACCGAGCGAGGCTGGAAGGGGAGCCCGTACGAGACCGCCGAGGACCGGGAGGCCCTGCGGGGCTACTTCAAGTGGGGCATGAACTTCGTCAGCGACGACGAGCAAGCAGCGCAGTTCCGTCAGGCCAACGCCAAGGTGATGCTCGACTTCGCGTTCACCTACAAGATGGATGCCGGTGCGCTACGAGATCAGCACGACTACGCCTTCGACTTCGCTCACAAGCACCCCGACGTCGTGCTCGGCAACTGGATCGGCATCGACCCGACGCAGCCCGCTCACGTCAAGGAGCTCGAGCGCTGCCTGAGTGAGGAACCCGGACT
This sequence comes from Amycolatopsis tucumanensis, assembly GCF_021654135.1. Classification (GTDB taxonomy): domain Bacteria; phylum Actinomycetota; class Actinomycetes; order Mycobacteriales; family Pseudonocardiaceae; genus Amycolatopsis_E; species Amycolatopsis_E tucumanensis. Next base: position 67,160 of record NZ_JAKGSD010000002.1, read on the forward strand.
GATCGGGCTGACGGTTCACTCGTTCACCCCGGCCGGCCCACCAGACCAGCCGGAATGGGAGAACTGCCTCAACCTGTGCATCGAGGCCAACCGTCCGGTGTTGGTTCATGTGGGCATGTCCGCGACCGGCGCCGGAACCCGTGGCGGTATGGGCATCACACTCGAGGGCTGCCACCCCCGGTACGTCGACCGCATCGCAGCGACTCATCCCGACCTGAACGTGATCGCCGCGCGGGTGGCGTGGCCCTGGCAGTCAGAGATGATCGCAGTCGCACTCCACAAGGCGAACGTCTGGATGGAGCTCCACGGCTGGTCTCCGCGCTACTTCCCCGACGAACTCAAGCGCGAGATCGGCAAACGGCTCCGCAAGCGGGTGTTCTTCGGCGCCGACTACCCGATGCTCAGCCACGAACGGCTGGTGGAGGAGTGGCGCGAGCAGGGCTTCTCGTCGGACGTCCTCGACGACGTGTTCTCGGGCAACGCCGAATCGTTCCTTACCTCAATCCGAGTCGAGTGATGGACCTGGGACTGACCGGGAAGGTGGCCATCGTGGGCGGTGGCAGCGATGGCCTGGGCTTCGCGATCGCCGATCGCCTGTTGCGTGAAGGCGCCTTCGTCACGATCTTCGCGCGTCGCGCGGAGAAGATCTCGGCCGCCGCGGATCAACTGGCCGGCAGGTACGGCCAGGATCGGGTCCTCGGGCTTGCCGCCGATTGCTCGGTCGACGCCGACCTCGAGCGGGTCACGGCCGAAACGCTCGCGCGGTTCGGTGCGGCTGTCCACGTCCTGGTCACCAACGACGGTGGACCGCCGATCCGCCGGATCTCGGAACTCACCGACGACGTGTGGCTGCAAGCGTTCGCACGCCACTTCTTCTACGTTGTCCGGTCCGTGCGAGCGACGCTGCCGCACATGACGGCCGAAGGGGGCAGCATCCTCAACGTCGTCTCGGGTGTCGTCGAGCGCCCGGCCGTCGGCATGGCGGCGCCCGTGGCGGTGTGGTCCGCGGTGATCGGTTACGCCAAGACCCTGGCCTTGGAGGTCGGGAAGCACGACATCACCGTCAACACCCTGTTGTCCGGCTACTTCGACACCCCGCTGCTGGGCAGGACGCTCGACAGGCAGCCGGAACTCTCCAAGGCTCGCCTGGGGAGCGGGTTGCCGATGGGACGCATCGGGGAGCCCCGCGAGTTCGCCGACGTGGCCGGTGCGCTCGTGTCACCGAACCTGAGATTCGTCACCGGCGCGGTCATTCCCGTCGACGGCGGGGCCGGTATCGGGATGGGCGCGAGCTTCGATTCGCCGACCACCTCGGAGTGACCGTCTCCGGCGCTGAGGCAATTCGGACCGTGCTGCCCACGCAACACGCTCGTGCCTGTGGCCCGTCCGCGGGATGGTCCCGGCACCGGGTTCGCAGCAGTCATCGGGCCGAGCAAGTCGAGCCGGCTCCCGGAGGACTACGGCTGTCCTCGGTCAGGGTGATGCCGGGACATCGATCCACGACGCGATGTCCCGGCACCGGCAGGTCGGCCCGCCTGCCCGTCGAGAAGGGCGGGTGAATGTCCAGCAGCGCGTTCGGCACCGGCCTGCCGTCGCGGTCGCTCACCCGGCCGGTGATGAACAGCGGGGTGCCGGGCAGCCCTTCGGAATGTCCTCGCCGAAAGCGAGCGCGGGTGATCCGTCGATGTGGAAGGGGCCCAGCACCGTCGCCGGAGTCGCCGCGGGCGAGAACCGGTTGTTCAGCTGCACCACATGCGCAGGCGGCCAGGGCAGAACGACTGGCCCGGCTCGCCAAGGACCGCGCAGCCCGCACGACGAAGTACGCGGACGTTTCCGCGCTCAGCATGTAGTTCGAATCGGCGTTGGCCCACCTCGCGGCCGAGCAGGGCTTCGGCCTACATGCAGCACGGCCTCGCCCAGTCGCTGGGCGAGGCCGTGCTGCCGGGATCACCTGAACCGACCTGAAGCACTCTCAATTTCGCATCGCAGGTCCACAGCGCGGTGGAGGGTCAGGGGACCTTACTCGAACTCCGGGAAGCGTCCCGCGCGGACGGCAGGCAGGTCACGGTCTCGGTCGCCGACGCGGCCGGGAAGGAGGCCACCGCGGCGTTCGTCTGGTTCGTCTTCGGCTGACCCGAAGAAGCGGTGCCACCCCAGGGACGGGGTGGCACCGCCGCCCACGGTCAGTTTCCCGCGGCGCAGAAGGTGTCGTCCGGCCGCTTCCCGCTCACCAGGTACTCGGTCACGAGCGCGTTCCCGCACTTGTTGGGTGTGAACAGGTAGGCTCCGTGCCCGCCCTGGTCGATCGTGATCATCCGGGCGCGCTCGCCGAACGCCGCGCGCAGCTTGCGGGCCCCGGACAACGGCGTGCCCGGGTCACGCTGGTTCTGCACCATCAGCACGTTCGCCGGGCCGTGGCCGGTGATCCGCACCCGCGGCTCGGCCGGCGGCGCCCAGTACGCGCACGCCGCGATGTTCGCGCTCGCCGCGCCGAGCAGCGGGTAGCGGACCCGGTCGATCGCGACGTCCAGCTGGTAGCTCGCGATCGAGCGCGGCCACGCCGAGTCGCCGCAGATCACCGCGAACCGGGACGCCAGCAGGTTTTCCACCCCGGTCACCGGTTCCGCCTGCGGCTTCGGGGCCCGGCCCTGCTCGAGCCCCTGCCAGTCCTCGGCCAGCTTCGTCAGGTCCGTCGAGTACAGGCCTTCGAACGTCAAGCCACGGAAGACCGAACCCGTGATGCCCTCGACGGGGGTGCGGTCCAGCCGGGCGGCCAGCTCGTGGAACTTGGCCGTCACCTGCGCGGGCGTCGTGCCGAGCCCGTACTCCGGGTGTTTCGCCGCGAAGGCCGCGAAGTCGGGGAACCGGTCCTCCATGCCCCGCCCGAAGCCGCGCATCGCGTCGATGTCGTAGCCGCCCGGACCGAGGCTGCTGTCCAGCACGATCCGGTCGCTGCGCTCGGGGAACAGCGTCGTGTAGACCGCACCCAGGTAAGTCCCGTAGGACGCGCCCAGGAACGACACCTTCGGCTCGCCGAGCGCCGTCCGGATGCGGTCCATGTCCCGCGCGGTGTTCGCCGTGGTGATGTACGGCAGCATCGATCCGGTCTCCGACCCCGCGCACTGCTCGGCTTCCCGCTTCGCGATCGCGGCTTGCTTCACGACGTCGGCCGGCCCGTTCGGGTATGGCAGGTTGCCGACCGCGATCTGCTCCGGCGTCAGGTCGCACGTCACCGGGGTGCTGTGCGCGACCCCGCGCGGGTCGAACCCGATGATGTCGTAGGAGTCGAGCACGTCCTGGGGCAGCTGCACGTACTTCAGCAGCTGCGGGTAGTCCAGGCCACCGCCGCCGGGGCCGCCCGGGTTGGTCAGCAGCACGCCCCGCCGCTTCTCCGGGTTCTTGCTCGGCAGGCGCGACACGGCGATGTCGATCCTCCGCCCGCCCGGGTCCCGGTAGTCCAGCGGGACGTTCACTGTCGTGCACTGCAGGTCCGGTGTCGGGAACGCCCCCGCCGGGCACGGTCCCCAGGTCAAGGTGTTCGGTGCGGCGGAGACCGCGGGCACGGCGGTCGTCGCGCCGAGCACGGCGATCGCGGCCACCAGCAAAGCTTTGCGCATCGGAACTCCTTTCGTTCGCACCGCGCTCATCGGCGCGGTTCCCAGCGGAAGAGCCGCGTCGCCAGCACGACCGCGACGAAGACCCAGGCCAGGGTCGGGGCGAAGAGGAGCAGGGAGCCGGCGGCCGGTTTCCCGCCGTTCCACGCGTCGAGCACCAGCTCGGCCGCCGAGCCGCCGGGCAGCAGCCGCTTGAGCAGCGTCAGCTCGCCGGTGCCGGTGAGGCCGACCCAGCCGGCCACCGCGATCACGCCGACGCTGATCGGCAGCGTGGTCACCTGCGCGTGTTCCGGCGAGTTCGTCAGCCCGGCCGTGGCCAGGCCCAGCGCGAGCATCATCACCACGGTGGCCACGACGGCGGCGGCCAGCAGCAGCGGGTTCGCCGGCTTCCCCGTGACCACGGCCAGCACCGCGAGCAGCACGGCGATCTGGACCACCGCGATCGCGGTGACCGGCAGCAGCAGTCCGCCGAGGATCGCGGCGTCGCCGGCCGCGGTCGAGCGCAGCCGCTTGAGGAACAGGTTCTGCCTGCGGGCGGCCAGCGTCGTCACCGCCGTGGTGTAGAGGCCGATGCCCAGCACGAAGAACAACGTCAGCGTCGCGATGTAGCCGAGGCTCCCCACCTCCGTGAAGGCGTCGTGCCGGGCGATGAAGAACGCGCTGAGCGCTGCCGGCAGCACCAGGGCGGTGACCAGCACGAGCCGGTTCCGGAAGAGCTGGATCAGCTCGCCGCGGGCGATCGTCAACACGGTTGCTCCTCTCAGGAGTTTTCGATGGCGCGGAAGACGTCGTCGAGCCGCGTCGGCCCGGCCTCCAGATCGAGCAGCTCCACGGCCTGGTCCTGTGCCCAGGCGAGCAGCGTGTGCAGGTCCTTCTGCAGGCCGAAGGTCTCGACGAGGAACTTGCCGTCCACGCCCCGCGTGGCGAGCAGCGGCGGCGACGGCGCGTGGGCCGGGAGTCCGAAGTGGATGGTCGAGGGCAGTGTCCGGGTCAGCTCGGCGACGGTGCCCTCTCGGTGGAGGGTGCCCTGGTGCAGGAGCCCGATGCGGTCGGCGCGCTGCTGGGCTTCCTCGAGATAGTGCGTGGTGAGCACGACGGTCGAGCCGTCCTCGCGGAGCCGGTCGACGGCGTCCCAGAGCGCGTCCCGCGACTGGATGTCGAGGCCGGTGGTGGGTTCGTCGAGGAAAACCAGCTCGGGAGTGCCGTAGACGGCGGTGGCGAAGTCGAGCCGCCGCTTTTCCCCGCCCGAGAGCTGCCCGACCTTGGTGCCTGCCTTGTGGGTGAGGCCGGCCACGTCGAGCAGGCGCCCGACGTCGTCGTGCCGTCCGCTGAGCCGCCCGACCAGCCCGACGGTCTCGCGCACGGTCAGGTCGGCGGAAAACCCGCTCTCCTGCAGCATGATCCCCACCCGTGGGCGGACGGCAGCGCGGTCGCAGGGGTCCTTCCCGAACACCCGCACGGCACCCGAGCTGGGCGCGCGGTGCCCTTCGACTGTCTCCAGGGTCGAGGTCTTGCCCGCACCGTTCGTGCCGAGCAGGGCGTACAGCTCCCCGCGCTCCACTTGGAACGAGAGGTCCTTGACGGCGGGGAAGCCGCCGTAGGTGAGGGTGAGGCGATCGACGTCGATGACCGGTGTCGTGGACATGCCTCGAATTCCAGCGTGGACCGGCGCGGCCCGGCAGTGCGGCGGCGTCACCCGGATACATGACGTGGTGTCACTGGTGGTGCCCGCTCGGCCGGATACGCTCGGCTGGTGGAGGTGCCGACGATCGCGCGCAGGACGTCCTGGACCGGCGGGAAGGTCCAGGAACGGCTGCGCCGGCTGAACCTGATCACGACCGTCCCGCCCCTGGCGCTCGCGGGCGTGTTCCTGCTGCTGGTGAGCGCCCGGTCCTGGTGGCACATCGTCATCCAGGTCGCAGGGCTGCTCGCGGCGCTGGCGACGGCCGAACGCTGGACCGCGGGTGACTACCTCCGCGTGGCGCGGCCGAGCCTGGTCGTCACCGCGGTGGTGTGGCTGGCCGGGTCCCTGACCGATGACACGGCCGCGTTCTTCGGGCTGTCCGTCGTGGGGTCGTACCTCATCCCGCCGCTGCCCCGCCGCCGGCTCGCCGCGCTGGCCGGGCTGACGGTCCTGATCGCGGGGCTGGGCGCGGCGAACGTCCTCGTGCACGACGACCGGATCGGCTGGCGGCTGTTCCAGTTCGCCGCCGTGCCCGCGGCGGCCACGCTGGTCTCGACCGCGTTCATGTTCGCCAGCCAGCGCTTCTTCGACCTGATCGCGGAGCTCGAACAGTCCCGCGAGCGCGACGCCGACCTCGCCGTCACGCGGGAGCGGGTGCGCTTCGCGTCCGACCTGCACGACATCCAGGGGCACACTCTGCACGTGGTGAAGCTGAAGGTGGCGCTGGCCGAGAAGCTGCTGGACCGCGAACCGGATCGGGCGCGCGAGGAACTGCGGGAAGTGCACGACCTGGTCGGCGACACCATCGTCCAGACCAGGGAACTCGCCTACGCCCAGCGGCGGCTGAACCTGTCCGCCGAGCTGGAGAACGCCAAGAACCTCTTCGAGGCCGCGGGGATCCACGTCCGCGTCACGCGCGAGTCCGAAATGGACGCCACCGCGGGCGAACTGCTCGGCCAGGTGCTGCGCGAGACGACGACCAACATCCTGCGGCACGCCGAAGCCCGCCAGGTGGGGATCACGCTCACCCGGCGCGGGATCGCGATCGTCAACGACGGCGCCCCGGACACCGGACCGCTCGAGCTCGGCGGGCTCGCGGTGCTCCGGCAGCGCTTGGCGGAGCACGGCGCCGAGCTGGAAGTCTCGCACTCCGGCGGCCGTTTCCGCACCGCGGCGGCCTTCCCCGCGCCGAAGGAGGCCCGTCGATGACGACGGTGGTGCTCGCCGACGACGAAGCCCTGCTCCGCAAGGCACTGGCCGCGCTGCTGCCGTTGGAAGACGAGATCACGGTGCTGGCCGAGGCCGACGACGGTGAAACGGCGGTCGCGGCCACCCTCGAACACCGGCCGGACGTGCTGGTCATCGACCTTGAGATGCCCCGCGTGGACGGGCTCGGCGCGGTCGAGGAGATCCGCCGGGCCCGGCCGGAGCAGGTGATCCTGATGCTGACCCGCCATGCCCGCCCCGGCGTGCTCCGGAAGGCGCTGAAGCTCGGCGTCCAGGGCTTCGTCAGCAAGGCGGCGGAACCGGCCCACATCACCTCGGTGATCAAGACCCTGCACGCGGGCAAGCGCTGGATCGACCCGGACGTCTCGGCCCTCGCCGTCGTCGACGACTGCCCGCTGACCGACCGCGAGCTGGACGTGCTGCGCGCGACCCGTGAGGGTTTTTCGGTGGCTGACATCGCCGGGCAGCTGCACCTCGCGGAGGGCACGGTCCGCAACTACCTGTCCAACGCGATGCAGAAGACCCAGACCCGCACCCGCCACGAAGCGGCCCGATACGCCCGTGAGCACGACTGGCTGTAGCCGATCGACCCGAATGGCGCCGAGGGCGATCAGCCGTTGGCACTCCGCTTCGACGGCCGTCATCCACTCGGGGCCCTGCCGGCCGATGCGGCCCTGACGTCGAGGTGCGGTCTTGTCCTCCGGCACCGAACGGGTGCTCACTGGACGGGCTGTGCTCCCTTGACCCGCAGCAGCGGGAGCACCCGCGTGGCGAAGTCGCCGGCCAGCTGCCTCGGCAGGTCGTAGGAACCCACGTGCTGCAGCAGGACCGCCGCCACCCCGCGGCCGCGCAGGTCGGCGAGCCGGGCGGCGATCTCCTCCGCCGTGCCGTACAGGCAGAACCGGCGGGCGAACGCCTCGGCCGCGTCATCGTCCACAAAGGGCTCGCTCGCCCGGACGGCGTCCTCCCACGACTCCGCGTGCAGCAGGTCGGGGTGGACCTCCGGCAACGTCGTCGGCACGCGCACGTGGATGCCCGCCCGCGCGAGGAACGAACCACCGCCGTTGGACGCGATGCTCAGGCACACCGGCTTCAGCTCTCGGGCATCGCGCGCCACCGAGTCGGTGACCCGGCAGAAGGCCGACACCGTGACCGGGACCGCCCCGTGACCGGCGGCGGCGACCTGGGCGAGGGCGGCCGTCAACGGCTCGGCGGCCACCCCGGACAACAGGATCGCCCCGTCCCCGATCTCCCCCGCCAGGCGCAGGTTCCGCGGCCCGCTCGCGGCGATGTGCACCGGAACGGGCACCGGGTCGCGCATGCGGGACACGCCGGGTTCACCGTCCACACCGGACAGCAGCCGCCGGATGACCTCGACACCCGCGCGCAGGCCGGCCCGGGTCGACGGGGTGAGCCCGGCCGGGACGACCGAGCTGTTGCCGACACCGACACCGAGCACGAACCGGCCGGGCGCGAGCTCGGCCACGGTCCGCGCGGCGCCCGCCACCACCGACGGGTGCCGGGTCACCACGTTTGTCACGGCCGTGCCCAGCGTGATGCTCGAGGTCGCCGCGGCGGCCGCGGCGGCGGTCGCGAACACGTCCCGCCACAGCAGCTGCGAGTCCGGGAACCAGGCCTGGTCGAACCCGGCGCGCTCGACCTCCCGCGCGAAGTCCGCGATCTCGGGAACCGGGGCGCACGGCGGGATGCGGATGCCGATCTTCACGCCGGCACCGCCGCCCGGGCGGTTCCGGTGGCCGGCACCTCGGCCGGCGCTTCCCGCAGTAGCAGTCCGGCCACGAGGCTCACCGTCGAGGCCGCCGCCATGTACCCGGCGATCGCCACCCACGAACCGGTCGACTCCAGCAGCGACGCGCTGACCGCCGGGGCGAAGGCGTTGCCGGCGACGGTGCCGATCGTGAAGCCGATCGCCATGCCGCTGAACCGCAGCGAAACCGGGAACGCCCGGGAGAAGAAGACCGGGAACATCGCGTAGTTGCCCGAGTACCCGGCGAACAACAGCACGAACCCGAGCAGCATCAGCCCGTGGTTCCCGGTGCCGAGCAGCGGGAACCACGCGAACGGCAGCACGACCATCGAGGCCGCCGTCGCCGTGAACACGGTTCGCGCCCCGATCCGGTCGGCGAGCCTGCCGTAGAGCGGCGCGGCGATCACGATCACCACGAGCGCGGGCAGCAGGACCCCGAGCGAGGTGGTGGTGCCCAGCCCGAGGGCGGTCCGGCCGTAGGTGAGCACGTAGACCGAGGCGACGGTGAACACCACCCCTGCCCCGACGGTCGCCAGCGTCACCAGGACCAGCGTGCCGCCACACCGGCGCAGCACGTCGACCAGCGGCAGCTTGCGGACCGAGCCGGTGACCTGCACGCCGGCGAACTCCGGGCTCTCCCGGAGCCGGAGCCGGATGACCAGCCCGGCGACCACCAGCAGAACGCTGAGCAGGAACGGGACCCGCCAGCCCCACGCCAGCAGGTCGTCCTGCGGCAGCTGCGCCACCAGCAGGAACACCCCGTTCGCGAGGATGGTGCCGACGGCCGTGCCGGTGTTGAGGATCCCGCCGAGCAGGCCGCGCCGGTGCTCTTCGGCGTGCTCGACGGTGAGCAGCACCGCGCCACTGGTCTCGCCGCCGAGCGACACGCCCTGCACGATCCGCGCCACGACCAGCAGCACCGGCGCCGCGATGCCGATCTGCCCGTAGGACGGGAGCAGCCCGATCGCGGTGGTCGCGATGCCCATCATCAGCAGCGTCGTGACGAGGATCGACTTGCGTCCCATCCGGTCGCCGAGGTGGCCGAACAACAGCGCGCCGAGGGGCCGGGCGACGTAGCCGACCCCGAAGCTGGACAGCGAGATCAGCGTCCCGACGACCGGATCGGCGGCCGGGAAGAAGATCTTCGGGAACAGCAACGACGCCGCCAGGCCGTACAGGGCGAAGTCGTAGTACTCGATGGTCGTGCCGAACCAGCCGGCGAGCGCGGCCCGGACCGGCTGCCGGTTCGGCGTGGTACCTGCTGACAACGATCCCTCCTGACCCCGGCCGGGCGTGCTTGCCGGGTGGACGCACTCTGCGTCCTCGCGCGGGTCATGCCCAACCCGCGGTCCGGTGAGCGGACCGGACCCGCTCCTGGTGATCCGCTCAGCGGACCGCGCTCCGCAGGAAGGGCAGGACCGCGGCGGCCACGTCCTCGGCCTTGTCCTCCATGAGCGCGACCGTGCCGTCGATGACCGCGCGGTGCAGCGCCGCGGCGCCGGTGAGGTTGCGGGCCAGTGGTTCCAGCGCGGGCATCGAGAACGGGTCGCCGGTGGCGCCGACGATCAGCACCGGCGCTTCGACCAGCTTGATGCGGTGCTCCATCTCGTAGCGCGCGCACGCGAGGTGCCCCTCGCGGGGGTCGACGCCGGGGGCGAGCGCGTCCCGGACGAAGCGGTCCAGCAGGGCGGTCGCGCCGGGCGGGTAGTACGGGCGCCGCTGGTCCCACCACGTGAGCAGGTGGGCGCCACCGGGGTCGCGGGGCGCGTCGTCGACGCCGGGGCCTGCGGCGTGGGAGGCGCGGTAGGCCGCGTCGGCCCACGGGGTGGAGGAGAGCACGAGCGCGGAGACCCGGTCCGGCGCCGCGGCGGCGATCTCGACCGCGACGACACCGCCGGTGTGATGCCCGAGGACGGCGGCCTGCCGGACCCCGAGCGCGTCCAGTGCGGCGAGCGTGCCCCGCGCGTAGTCCTCGATCCGCTGCGGCGCGGGCAGCGGCGTGCTGTTGCCGAAGCCGGGCATGTCGATCGCGATCGTGCGGTGCTGGGTGGCCAGGAGCGGTTGCAGCTCGCGGAACTCGTCCAGCGAGCGCGGAGTCTGGTGCAGCAGGACAACGGCGGGCCCGTCCCCCTGCTCGGCGTAGTGCACCTGCCCGCCGGGCGTGGCGGCGTACCCGTAGCGGACGGCGTGGACGTCGGTCATGCCGATCACCGTCGGATCCCGGGGATGCGGAGTCAACGGAGGTGGTCCGGTGACCAGACCGGCTAGGACGGATCCGCCTCCCACGGGTTGAGCACTCGCAGACCGACTCCGGAGAAGTCCTCGACGTTCCGCGTGGCGAGCGGGGCGCCGTAACAGCGGCAGATGGCGGCGATCTGCGCGTCTGCCATGCTGATCGGCCGCCCGGCCCGTTCCCGCCCGGCGACGATGCCCGCGTACTGCTCGGCGGCGGCATCGTCGAAGGGCAGAACTTGCTCCTGGAAATCCTCGGTCAGCAGCTCCGCCCCGCGCACGATGAGCTGATCGCGACGCTGCCCATCAGGCAGCCGCGCCGCTCCGTACCGCAGTTCCGCCGCGGTCACGGCCGTGATGAACACGTGCTCGGCGGGATGACCGTCGACCCAGTCCACGACGGAGGGTTCGGGAGCTCGCCGCATCAACTCGGACACGACGTTCGTGTCGAGGACGATCACTCGTCGAACTCCGCCGCACGCGCCGGCTCCGCCCGGCGCGGCGGTTCCAGCTCGACCTCGTCACCCGCGAAGCGGCGGCGGATCCTCGTCGCCATGCCGACGCCGGACGAGGGCCGGGTCAGGACCGACCGGAGGATGTCACGCACCTCGGCCTCCATCGACCGGCCGTGCTCGGCAGCGCGCACCCGGAGCGCCGCTTTCAAGTCGTCGTCGAGGTCACGGATGGTCAACGTCGCCAAGCTGCTCACCTCCTGCTTGCAATGCTTTCAATGCTAGCACTGCGGGTGGTGCTGGTCGTCCGGCTCGGATCCGGAAACGCAGCTGTAACCGGGGGTGAACGCGCACTGGACTCGGCTCCGGCAGGCTGGTGATAATCACGCTCGATCCCGGCCCCGGTGAGGAGGCGCCATGCCGTCGCAGGATGCCGGCCGTCCGAACTCGGTGCTCGGCAAGGCGCAGCTGCTGCTCGGCGCCTTCGAATCGGGCGCATACCAGCTGGGGCTGACCGAGCTGAGCCGCCGGTCCGGGGTGCCCAAGGCGTCGGCCTACCGGCTGGCCCAGGAGCTGGTCGAGTGGGGGCTGCTGGAGCGGCGGGGCGACTGCTACCAGCTCGGGTTGCGCGTGTTCGAGCTCGGGCAGCGCGTGCCGGCCTCCGCGGTGTTGCGCGCCGTCGCCCGGCCCGCGCTGGCCGACCTGTTCGCGGCCACCCGCGCCACGATCCACCTGGCCGTGCTCGACGGCGGGCACGTCCTGTTCCTGGAGAAGGTGGCCGGGGAGGCCAACATCCACTCGCACTCGCGCATCGGCGGGCGCCTGCCCGCGCCGAGCACGGCGACGGGCAAGGTCCTGCTGTCCGCGGCGCCCGACCTCGACAAGCAGCTGGACCGCTACCGCCGGGCCGGGCTGCCGCACCTGACCTCACGGACCGTGTCGTCCGTGGACGCGCTGCACAAGCAGCTGGTGGCGGTCCGTGCCCAGGGGTTCGCCCTCGAGAGCGAGGAGACGATGCCCGGCGTCGGCAGCCTCGCGGTGCCCGTGACCGGCGCGGACGGCACCGTGCACGCGGCGGTGTCCACCACCGCACCGGTGTCGCGCCTGGTGCCGCGGCGGCTGCTGCCCGAGCTGCGATCCGCCGCCGCCACCATCGCCCGTGCGCTGGACCGCGCGTTGCTGACCGCGTCCGAGGTGCGCAACGAGCCGTTCACGGTGGCGCCCGCCCCGGTGAAACGGGTGGCCGGCTGAGCGGTCCGCTGACCGATCCGGCTGCTTGGCCCCACCGGCGGCCCGCCCGACGATCACCGGGTGGATGACGAACGCACCCCGCTCGACGTGCTGGAACGCCGGTCGCGTCAGGATCCGGACCGCGAGCTGGTCCGCTTCGAGAACGACTCGCGCCTGCGGATCGGCGACCTGGACGAAGGCTCACGGACGCTCGCCGCGCGGCTGCGGCTCCCGTCCGGCACCCGGGTCCTGACGTGCCTGCGACCGGGCCCCGCCGCGGTGGAACTGATCTTCGCCCTCGCCCGGCTCGGCGCCGTGGAGGTGCCGCTGGCCCTCGACATCCCCCTCGCCGCCGCCGAGGCCATGCAGCGGAACACCGGCGCCACGCTCCTGATCGCAGGCACCTCCGCGCTCGCCGCGAACCCCGCCCTGGCCACGCTGCCGGCCCGGACCGTGCTGGTCGCCGAGGACGACCCCGGCCCGGCCGGACACCCGTTCCTCGACGAGCTGCCCACCGGTCCCCTCACCGAGCACCGCCCCCGGCCGGGTGACGCACTCGCCGTGCTGTCCACTTCGGGCACCACCGGCCGCGCCAAGGCCGCCGAGCTGCCGCACTTCGCCGCCCTGCGCCACGCGCGCCGGGTGGCCGCGACGATGCGGTACGGACCCGGCGACGTGCTGCTCAACGTCTTCCCGTGGCACCACGTCAACGTCCGGCACACCGCACTCCTGCCGGCGTTGCTGACCGGCGCCCGGCTGGTGGCGCACCGGCGGTTCTCGGCGTCGCAGTTCTGGGACGTCTGCCGCGCCGACGGGGTCACGGCGTTCAACTTCATGGGCGCGATGCTGGCGATCCTCGACCGGCGGCCCGCCACCACCCACGACCGCGACCACCTCGTCCGGCTGGCGTACGGCGCCCCCGCGCCCGCGGAACTGGCCGCGCGGTTCCACGACCGCTTCGGGGTGCGCGCGCTGGAGGCCTACGCGAGCACTGAACTCGGCGACGTCGCGGCGAACACCCCGCACGACTGGCGCCCCGGCACCGCCGGGCGGGTGGTCCCCGAGTACGAGGTCGCGATCCTCGACGAGGCCGGGCAGCCGCTGCCACCCGGGCACACCGGGCAGATCGCCGCCCGGCCCCGGCTGCCGCACGTGACCTTCCGCCGCTACGCCGGCGACCCCGAAGCGACCGCCGCGGTGCTGCGGGACGGCTGGTTCCGCACCGGCGACCGGGGCCGCCTCGACGCGGACGGCTACCTCACCTTCGCCGGGCGGCGGGGCGACGTGGTGCGGCGGCGGGGCGAGAACATCGCGACCTGGGACGTCGAGCAGGTCCTGCGCGCGCTGCCCGGGGTGGTGGACGCCGCCGCGGTCGGGGTCGCCTCCGAGCTGACCGAGCAGGAGATCCTCGTCGTGCTGGCGAGCACCGACCGCAACCTGGACGGCCCCACCGTGCGGGACTGGTGCCGCACCCGGTTGCCGCGTCACGCGCTGCCCCGCTACGTGCGCATCGCGCGCGAGCTGCCGCGCAACGGCAGCGGAAAAGTCGTGAAGGCGCTGCTGCCCACCACCCCCGATGAGTCCACTTGGGACGCGGAGCGCCGGTCCGCCCAGTGAACCGGATCCGGATCCCCCGGACCCGGACCTGCCTACGGTGAACCGACGATCCCCGTTCCGACTGGAGGAAACCGTTGCGCGTACTCGATCTCACCGACGAACTGGCCAGGCAAGGCGCGCGCCTGCTGGTCGGGCTCGGCGCCGACGTCGTCCGCGTGGATCCGGACGACGACCTGGACGAGGCGGCGCGGATCCACTGGCACGCCGGGAAAAAACTCGCGCGCGAAGCCGATCTCGACGCGCTGGCGCGGAATGCGGACGTCGTCCTGGAAGGCGGCCCGGTCGCGAAGCTGCGCGGCCTCAACGCCGACGGGAGTTCGCGGTGGCCACAGACCGTGCACGTCGTCGTCACCCCCTTCGGGCTCACCGGCCCGCGCCGCGACTGGACCGGCGGCGACCTGGTGCTCGCGTCCGCGGGCGGGATGACGTGGCTCGGCGGGAAGCCCGGCGGGCAGCCCAAACCACCGCCGCGGGAACAGGCCTGCCAGCTCGCCGGGGCGCACGGCGCGATCGCGGCCCTGCTGGGCATGCTCGCCGGACGCGGCCAGCTGGTGGACGTTTCGGCGCAGGAGGCGGTCGCGGCCACCCTGGAAACCGGCGCGATCTCGTGGATCCACGCGGGACGGTTCCCGGTCCGCAACGGCGGCGTCTACGAGCACGTCGCGCACCGGATCTTCGCCGCCGCCGACGGGTACGTGGCGGGCGGCTACTCGGGCAGCGAGCGGATGTGGACGGGCCTGCTGGCGTGGCTGGCCGAGGAGGGCGAGGCCGGCGACCTGCTCGACGAGCGGTTCGCCGATCCGGTGGTGCGGTGGGCGCAGCGCCCGCACGTCGACGAGGTGATCACCCGGTTCGTCGCGAAGCGGACCGCGCGCGAGGTGGCCGAGCAGGGCCGCGCCCGGGCCCTGCCGTGGGCCGAGGTGACGCCGCCCGCCGAGCTGACCGGCAATCCGCAGCTGCGCGACCGGCGGTTCTTCGTCTCGATCGGCGGCACCGACGGCACCGAGGACGCCGGTTTCCCGTGGGACGCGCCCGGCCTGCCCCGGCCGGTGACGCTGTTCCCGCTCGCCGAAGGCACCTGGACCAGCCCGCCACAGCGACCCCGGACCGCGAAAGCCCGCGCCCTGGACGGCATCAGGGTGCTGGACCTGACCTGGGTGCTGGCCGGACCGTACGCCACGAAGATCCTCGCCGAGCACGGCGCCGACGTGATCAAGGTCGAGTCGCGGCACCGGCACGACCCGACCCGGTTCTCCCCGTCGATGCGGCTGCGGCCGGGCGCAGGCCCGGACGATTCGGGCTACTTCCTGAACTTCAACCGCGGCAAGCGCAGCGTAGCCCTCAACCTGCGCACCCCGGACGGGCAGGCGATCCTGCGCGAACTGGCCGCCCAATGCGACGTCGTGGTCGAAAACTTCAGCCCGGGCGTGCTGGCCAAGTGGGGCCTGGACTACGAGTCCCTGCGTGCGCTCAACCCGCGGGCGGTCCTGGTCTCGATGTCCGGCGTCGGGCACACCGGGCCGTGGCGCACGGCCGTCACCTTCGCCGACACGCTCGCCGCGATGTCCGGCCTGTCGGCCGAAACCGCCGATCCCGGCGAGCCGCCGCAGGGCCTGGTGTTCGGGCTGGGCGACATGGTGGCCGCCAACGCGGCGGTGCTGGGCGCGCTCGACCTCCTCGTGCGCGGCGAGGGCGGCCACGTCGAGTTGTCCCAGCTGGAGGCGATGGCCGCGACGATGGGCCCGGCCGTGCTCGACCGCGGCGAACCCGCCGGCACGGCCGCGCACCCGAACCGGTCGCGGCACGCGGTGCCGCACGGCGTCTACCCCGCCGCCGGGGACGACCGGTGGATCGCGATCACGGCCCAGGACGACGACCAGTGGGCGGCGCTGCGGGACCTGGCCGGCCTGCCCGGCGACGGCGACCTCGCCCAGCGCCGTGCGGCCGAGGACGAGATCGACGCCGCGCTGGCCGTGTGGACGCGCGGCCAGGACGCCGAACAGCTCGCCGCGCGGCTGCAGGCCACCGGCGTGTCCGCCGCCGTGGTCGCCACCGGACGGGACCTCGTCGAGGGCGACGAGCACCTGGCGGCGCGCGGCTTCTACCAGCGGCTGACCCACCCCCTGGCGGGTGAGGTGCTGCACGAGGGGATCGTCGCCCGCCTGTCGGCGACCCCGGGTGCGCTGACCTCGCCCGCTCCCCTGCTCGGCCAGCACACGGCCGAGGTCCTGCGCGAACTGCTGGACCTCGACGACGACCGCCTGGCGGCCCTGCGCGCCGCCGGGGTCACCGAATGAGAGGAGTGCGGATGCCAGTCCTGACCACGACCCGGGACGCGGGCGTGGCGACGATCCGGATCGACCGGCCCCCGGCCAACGCCGTGGACCCGGCCATGATCGAGGAGTTCGGCGAGGTGCTGCCACCGCTGGTGGACGACCCGGACGTGCACTGCCTGGTGATCACGGGCACCGGGCGGTTCTTCGTGGCGGGCGCGGACATCGCCGTCATGCGTGACCTGTCCGAGGCCAACCAGGTGAAGATGCGCGGCTGGATCGACGTGCAGCGGGCACTGGAACGCGCACCGAAGCCGGTGATCGCGGCGATGAACGGGCACGCGCTGGGCGGCGGGGCCGAGCTGTCGCTGGCGTGCGACCTGCGGATCCTGTCGGCGTCGGCGACCTTCGGCTTCCCGGAGATCGCGCTCGGCCTGTTCCCCGGCGCCGGTGGCAGCCAGCGGTTGCCGCGCCTGGTCGGGCCGCACGTGGCGAAGCGCCTGATGGTCGAGGGGAACCGGCTGACCGCCCAGCGCGCCCTCGAACTCGGGCTGGTGGACCGGGTCGTGGACGCGGCGGACTTCGACAGGGTCGTGACCGAGGAGGCCCGGCGTCTCGCGGCGAAACCGACGGCGGCGATCGGGCTGCTCAAGCGCGTGGTCGACGAGGGTTACGGCCTGCCGGTCGAGGAAGCGATGCGGTGCGAGGAGAAGGGCGTGCTGGAGCTGATCCGCACGGCCGACGCGGCCGAGGGCCTGCAGGCGTTCCTGGACAAGCGGCCACCGAAGTTCACCGGACGCTGACCGGACGAAGGGCGGTGCCGGCAACCCGGCACCGCCCTTCGTGTTTTCAGTACTGCGCCACCATCGGCGTGTCCACCCCGAGTTCGCCGACCTTGGCCGCGCCGCCCGGGTCGCCCAGCGGCGCGTCCCGGCCCGGCAGCGGCTCGGTGAAGAACTCGATCGAGTCGGTGACGAACACCGCCTTGCTGTCGTCACCGCGGGCCTTGCGGTCGACGAAGATCGCGTCCACCGGGCACTCCGGTTCGCAGGCGCCGCACTCGATGCACTCGTTGGTGTTGATGTAGCTCTTGCGGTCGCCGACGTAGATGCAGTCGACGGGGCAGACGTCGAGGCAGGCGCGGTCGGTGACGTCGATGCAGTTGGCGCCGATGACGTAGGCCATGAGCTTTTCCTTCCGGGTTCAGGAGTTGTCGGTCGAGTGACCGGGGAACAGGGACAGCTCGGGGTCGAGCGCGACCGCGGCGTTGTTCACCGCCGTGGCGACCTCGCCGAACCCGACGGACATCAGGCGCACCTTGCCCTCGTACTCGGTCACGTCCCCGGCCGCGTACACGCCGTCGACGCTGGTGCGCATCCGCGTGTCGACGAGGATCGAGCGGCCGCGCAGCGCCAGGCCCCAGCCGGCCAGCGGCCCGAGGTTGCTGACGAACCCGAGCGCGGCGATGACACTGTCCACTTCGTACACCCGTGGCGCGTCTTCGCCACGCACGCGGACGTGCGCCGACCGCAGGACCTCGTCCCCGGTCAGCGCCTCCACCTCGGCATCGGTCACGATGCACGTGCCACCTTCGGTGACCGCGGTGACGCTCGCGGCGTGCGCGCGGAACGCCGGACGCCGGTGCACCAGGGTGACCGACTTCGCGATCGGGCCCAGCGCCAGCGCCCAGTCCACCGCGCTGTCCCCGCCGCCGACGACGAGCACGTTCTGGCCGGTGTGCGCCTGCGGGTCGGTGACGAAGTAGCTCAGGCCGCGGCCGAGGAACTCCTCCCCCGCGGGCAGCTTGCGCGGGGTGAACGTGCCGATCCCGGCCGTCAGGATCACGGCGCCGGCGTCCACGACCTGCCCGTCGGACAGGGTGACGTGGCAGCGGCCGTCGACGTGGGCCAGCGACACCGCCTGCCTGCCGAGCAGGTACTCGGGATCGTAGCGGCCGGCCTGTTCGAGCAGCGCCGCCACGAAGTCGCGGCCACGCACACCGGGCAGCCCGGCGACGTCGAGGATCTCCTTCTCCGGGTACAGCGCGGAAATCTGCCCGCCGGCCTGGGGCAGCCCGTCGACGACGACGGTGCGCAGTCCGCGGAACCCGGCGCAGTAGGCGCCGTAGAGCCCGGTGGGGCCGGCACCGACCAGCAGGATGTCGGTGACGATGGGGGTGGGTGGCATGGGCCGACCTCCGTCGGAGTCGTGAGTGGACGGACCTGCGCACGGTAGGCACGCCGGCCGGGCAGAGCCACGGATCGCGGACCGGTGAACGGAACAGGGCCCGGATTCCGGATCGCGGTCCGGTGAGCGGACCCGGCGCGTTGGTCGCACGCCACACCGGTGGTGGACTCGCTCACGGCTTCACACAACGGATTGGGAGCGGTCATGAGCGTGCAGAACGGGGAGCAGGTCACCACCACCCCACGTCGTCGCAACCAGCGGGCGACGAAACTCCCGGGGCGCCAGGACTGGTCGAGCTGGCCGCACTACCAGGCCGCGGCCGCCGGGTTCCGCGGCTACTGGTACCCGGTCGGCTACTCGTCGCAGTTCACCGGCAAGCCGCGGCAGATCACCCTGCTCGGGGAGAAGATCGTCGTGATCCGCGACCGCGGCACGGTCTACGCGCTGAAGGACCGGTGCCCGCACCGCGGCGTGCCGCTGTCCGAAGGAAACCAGCAGTTCCCCGGCACGATCTCGTGTCCCTACCACGGCTGGACGTTCGACCTGAAGACCGGCAACCTCGCGGCCGCGATCACCGACGGCCCGTCCTCGCCGATCTGCGGCAAGGTCACCCAGCCGACCTACCCCGCCGAGGAGCGCCTGGGGATGGTGTGGATCTTCGTCGGCGACGGCGAGCAGCCGCACCCGATCGACGAGCAGCTGCCCGAGGAGCTGGTGGGCAACGCCGCGGTGGTCGGGTCGCGGATCCAGCCGCGCGAGGGGAACTGGCGCTTCGCGTGCGAGAACGGCTACGACGAGGGCCACGCGAAGTACCTGCACCGCACGGCGCTGTGGCGGCTGCTCAAGCCGATGCCGGTGTGGAACGAGACCCGGATCATCCAGCGCGGCCGGTGGATCTACCGGGTGCAGGACAAGCAGTACTGGACCGCCGACTTCCCCGGCCTGGGCCGCTGGGACAACCAGGCCTGGTTCAAGCTGAGGCCGCCGAAGGAGGTCGCCAACATCGGCAACACCATCAGCCACCGCGAGACCAACCCGGTGATCGCGGCGCAGGAGTTCCCCGGCTTCGCGTCGGTGAGCATGCCCGGCGTGCTGCGCATCGTCTACCCGACCTTCATCCACTACGAGTTCTACGTGCCGGTGGACGCCGGCAACCACCTCTACGTCGGCGTGATGGCGAGTTTCCAGCGCGGCTGGCGGGCGCTGCCGTTCTACGCCAAGTACCTCGGCTTCGTCCGCTGGCTGTTCCACGGCCAGTTCTCCGGGCAGGACAAGTGGATGGTCGAGGTGACCGACGCGCCGCCGGAGAAGCTCTACCGGCCCGACGACTCGCTGCTCAAGTGGCGCAAGCTCGCCGAGGACACCTGCGAGGAGCGGGTGGAGCGGCTGGCCGGGCAGGGCATCACCGTCGCCTTGCCGGAGGTGGACTGATGGCGCGCGTGGTGCTGGGTGTGGGCGCGTCGCACTCGACGCTGATGAACACCCACTGGGACAAGGTCGTGCACACCGACCGCGCCGAACGCTTCCGCGACGCGCTGCACGAGGCGCGCGACGAGATCGCCGCGGCGGAACCGGATATCGCGATCATCGTGGGCTCCAACCACTTCCGCGGGTTCTGGCTGGACATGATCCCGGCGTTCACGCTCGGGGTCGGCGAGGTCATCGCTTCCGGGGAGGCGAAAACGCCGTCCGGACCGCAGAAGACCGCCCCGGAGTTCGCGCAGCGGCTGGCCGGGGACCTCGTCGAGCGGGGCACCGAGGTCGCGATCTCGGCGCGCCTGCAGATCGACCACGGCCAGACCCACGCGATCCAGTACCTGCTCGACGGCATCGACGTGCCGGTGGTGCCGCTGGTGGTCAACGTGTTCGCCGCGCCGCTGCCGCGCCCGGACCGCTGCACCGAACTGGGCCGCAACCTCACCGCCGCCGTCGAGGCGCTGCCGGCGGACCTGCGGGTGGTCGTGATCGCTTCGGGCGGGCTGTCGCACCAGCTGCCCTGGCCCGACGACTGGCGTGCGCCCGAGGGCGCGGACGAGGAGTTCCTCGTGGAGGCGTGGCTCAACGGGCGCGGCGACTGGGAGCGCTACGACGGCCGCCGCCGCGAGATCATCACCGCCGCCCGCCCGGTGCTGTTCCCCGAGTTCGACGAGGCCTTCCTGGCCGACCTGGAACGCGGCGAGCTGGCGAAGTACACCACGATGACCGCCGCGGAGATCGGCGAGGTCGCCGGCAACGGCGGGCAGGAACTGCGCACCTGGCTCGTGATGGCCGCCGCGCTCGGGTTCGCCCCCGGCCACGCGCTGGCCTACTCCCCCATGCCGGAGTGGCTGACCGGGATGGGGGTGGCGGTGATCCGGCCGTGACCGCCCTCGACGCGGTGCTGGCGCGGATCACCGAGAACAGGCTGCGGGCGGCGGCGCGGGCGGTCGCGGCGGTGCCGAGCCCCACCGGCCGGGAAGCCCCGCTCGCGCGGTTGCTCGCGTCCCGGCTCGCGGCCGCCGGGTTCGCCGCGCAGGTCCAGCACCTCGACGAGTTCCAGGCCAACGCCGTCGGCCGGCTGCCCGGCTCGGGCGGCGGTGCGGACCTGATGCTGTACGCGCCGATCGACACGCTCACCACGGGACAGTCCGAACTGGACATCCCCTGGATCGGTCCGGAGCTGCGGCCGGACATGCTCCCCGAGGCACGCGACGAAGGCCCGTTCGTCTCCGGCCTCGGCGCGAGCAACCCGAAGGGACACGCCGCGTGCCTGCTGGTGCTGGCCGAGGCGCTGGGTGCGGTGCGGCCCGAGCTGGCGGGTGACGTCGTGGTGGCGTTCGGCGCCGGCGGGATGCCCACCAACGCCATCGAGGCGCCGGGCTACCCGGCGCGGGCGAACACCGGACACGGCGCGGGCTGTTCGTTCCTGCTGGAGCGCGGTTGGCACACCGACCACGCGGTGATCGCCAAGCCGGGCGACTTCGTCGCGCACGACGAGGTCGGGCTGTGCTGGTTCGAGATCACCGTCCCGGGCATCCACACCTACGCCGGCAGCAGGCACCGGCTGCCCTACCGCAACCCGATCGTCACCGCGGCGGACGTCGTCACGCGGCTGGAGAAGTGGCTGGCGGACTACCCGGCACGGCACCGCACCGGTACCGCGCTGCCGCAGGGGGTCATCGGTTCGATCGCCGGGGGCTGGGAACGGATGCTCGCGGTCACCCCGGCGGCGTGCCGGATCCGGCTGGACGTGCGGATCGCGCCCGGCACCAGGCCGCTGGCCGTCAAACGGGAACTGGCCGCGTTCCTCGCCGAGCTGGACCCCGCTCTGGGGCTGGAGATGGTGCTCGCGATCCCCGGCACCAGCACCCCGCCGGAAGCGCCGATCGTGCGTGCCGCGATCGAGGCGTGGGAGCAGACCTCGGGCCGTCCGCACCAGCCGGTGCCGGACAACAGCGGCGCCACCGACGCCAACATCCTGCGCGCCCGCGGCATCCCCACGGCCCGTGTCGGGATGCCGAAGGTCACCTCCGACGAGTTCGACGTGGATTTCAGCCGCGGCATGAACACCGTCGACATCCGCGCGATGCGCCGCCTGTGCGAGGTGCTGGCGCGCACGACCCTGTCCACCACCGGGAAGGAAGCAGCATGACCCCACCACCGGAAAGCCACTACGCCGAGGCCGGTGGCATCACCTACCACTACCACGACCTCGGCTCCGGACCGGACACCGTGTTCCTGCACGGCGGCGGCCCCGGCTGCACCGCGTGGAGCGACTTCGGGCCGGTGGCGCCCCTGTTCGCCTCCGACCGGCGGTGCCTGCTGGTGGACATCCACCAGTACGGCCGTTCCGCCAAGACCCCCATCACCGGGCCGATGTGGGACCACCACGCGGCCAAGACCGTGGCGCTGCTGGACACCCTCGGCGTCGAGCGCGCCGACTTCGTGTGCAACTCCTGGGGTGGGACGATCGCGCTCAACCTCGCCGCGAAGTACCCGGACCGGGTGGGCTCGCTCGTGGTCACCGGGAGCATGCCGGTCTTCTACGGTCCGCTCGCACCGCTGCCCGAAGGCGGCCGTCGCGGACGCAACGCCCGCGACGCCTACTACGGCGGCGAGGGCCCGACGCGGGAGAAGATGCGCCGCCTCATCACCACCCTGGAGTGGTACGACGGGGACAAGCTGCCAGAGGAAACCCTGGACCTGCGGTACCAGCAGAGCCTCGACCCCGGCGAGCGTGAGCTGGCCGCGATGTCGGACTCGCCGCGCGGCGACTGGCAGGACCTGACGGACGAGCTGGGGCGGATCCAGGCGCCGGTGTTGTTCGTCTGGGGCATGCAGGACGCGTTCCTCACCCCCGACTACCCGCTGATGCTGGCACGCATGGTCCCGAACGGGAACCTGCACGTCATGGACCACGTCTCGCACCACCCGCAGGAGGAACGCCCGCACGCCTACCACGCGGTGGTCGACGGCTTCTTCCGTTCCCTCGCCGGAGAAGGAGTTCCCGCATGAGAGTCCTGTTCGCCCTGTCGCTGACCGCCGTCGCGGTCGCGGCACTGCGCAAGCTCGCCGCCTACAGCAACACCCAGGTCCACCGCATCAACACCAAGGAGCACCAGTGAGCATCTGGACCGAACTGAGCCCGGTTCCCTTCCGCGTCGAGTACGTCGACGCCGCCGGCGTGCCCACCCGCACCCTGCGCGCGGGCAACCCCGACGCCGAGGCGGTCGCGTTCCTGCACGGCACCAGCGGGCACCTGGAGGCGTTCGCGCGCAACATCGTGGCGCACAGCGAGTTCGACGTGCACGCGATCGACATGCTCGGCCACGGCTACACCGGCAAGCCCGCCCGCCCCTACGAGATCGCCGACTACGTTCAGCACCTCCTGGACTACTTCGACGCGGTGGGCATCCGCGCCGCGCACATCGTCGGCGAGTCGCTCGGCGGCTGGGTCGGCGCCCGGGCCGCGATCGAGGCGCCGGAGCGGGTGCTCAGCCTGCAGCTGCTGTGCGCGGGCGGCACCGTGGCCAACCCCGAGGTGATGGACCGGATCCGCACCAGCACGCGCAAGGCGGTGGAGTCCGACGACGTCGAGCTGACCCGCAAGCGGCTGCGCCTGCTCATGGCGAGCGCGGAGAACGCCACGGAGGAACTGGTGGAGGTCCGGCACGCGATCTACCACACACCGGAGTTCGTGGCCAATGTGGACAATCTCCTGTCGTTGCAGGACATGGAACGGCGACAGCGCAACCTGCTGCGGCCGGAGCACCTCGCGCGCATCACGCAGCCGACGCTGATCGTCTGGGGGCGGCAGAACCCCTTCGGCGAGGTGCCCGAGGCCTCGGCGATGCACGAGAACATCCCGGGGTCCCAGCTGGAGCTGTTCGAGGAGTGCGGGCACTGGCCGCAACACGAGCAGGCCGCCCGCTACAACCCCCTGAGCCTGGAGTTCCTGCGCAAGGCTTCCGCCCGATGAGGGCGGCGCGGTTCCACGCCTGGGGCTCCGCGCCCGCGGTGGACGACGTGCCCGAACCGGTGCGCGGCGCGGGCGAGGTGCTCGTCGAGATCACGGCAGCGGCGGTGGCGCACCTGGACACCACCGTGGCCGGCGGGAACTTCGACCTCAAACCCCCGCTGCCCTACGCGGGCGGCGTGGAGGGCGCGGGCACGGTGCTCGAGTGCGACCCGGACTCCGGTCTGGAACCGGGGACGCAGGTGATGCTGCGCGGCGGCGGTCTCGGCCTGTTGCGTGACGGCACCTGGAGCGAGCGGTTGAGCGTGCCGGTCAAGGCCGTGCGGCGGCTGGAGTCCCCGCTGCCGCCCGAGGTCGCGGCCACGTTCTTCGTCCCGGCGACCACCGCGTTCGTGGCCCTGCACGACGTGGCCCGGCTGGGCGCGGACGAAGAGGTGGTCGTCGTCGGCGCGGCCGGCGCGGTCGGGTCGATGGTGGCCCAGCAGGCGTTGCTCGCGGGCGCGAAGGTCACCGGTGTCGTCGGGCACGCGGACCAGCTGGCCGGCCTGCCGGACGGGGTGCACGGCGTGAGCCTCGATTCGGACGACGCGGCGCGGCTGGCCGCGGACCGCCCGGCGTCCCTGCTGGTCGACACGCTCGGCGGCGACGGCCTCGTGGCCCGCACCCGCTGGGTCCGGCCGGGTGGCCGCGCGGTGGTGATCGGCTACGTGACCGGCACCGAGGTGCGCGTCGACCTGCCGTCCTGGCTCCTGGACGACGTCGCGTTGCTGCCGGTGAACATGATCCGGCGGGAACGCCGGGCGCGGGAGATCGCCGGTGACCTGGTGAAGCGGCTGTCCGCCGGTGAGCTGGAGGTGGCCGTGCAGCGGTACGACCTGGCCGACGCCGCCGCCGCGGTGGCGGACCTGCGGGCCGGGCGGGTGCGCGGCCGCGCGGTGCTCATCCCGTAGTGCCGGGTCCGGTCAGCGGACCGGTCCGTTGGCCGGGCCGGTCCGCTGACCGAACCTGTTCCGATGGCAGGGAGCGACATGACAGGCGCGAACAGCGTGCTCGGCAAGGTGCAGCTCATCCTGGAGGCCTTCGGCCCGGACGACGAGCACCTCAGCCTCACCGAACTGTCCCGGCGCTCGGGGGTCGCGAAGGCGTCGGTGCACCGGCTGGCGCAGGAACTGCTGCAGTGGGGTGTCCTGGAGCGGCGCGGCAGCGACTACTGGCTCGGCATCCGGCTGTTCGAGATCGGCCAGCGCGTGCCGCGGCAGCGCATCCTGCGCGACGCCGCCCGCCCGTACATGGAGGACCTGTTCCAGGCCACCGGGGAGACGATCCACCTCGCCGTGCCGGACGGCCGGGAGGTGCTGTACCTGGAGAAGGTGTCCGGCCACAGCCAGGTCAGCAGGCCGTCCCGGGTGGCCGGCCGCATGCCGATGCACTGCACCGCCACCGGGAAGGTCCTGCTCGCGTTCGGCCCGCGCAGCCTGGTCGACGAGGTGCTCGCCTCCCCGCTGGAGCGGCTCACCCCGCACACGGTGAGCACCCCCGGCCTCCTGCTGCACGAACTGGGCCGGGCACGCGCGAACGGCTACGCCATCGAGTACGAGCAGACCCGCGTCGGCTACGTCAGCGTCGCGATCCCGCTGACCGGAGCGACCGGCCTGACCACCGGCGCCCTGTCCGTCACCGCGCCCCTGTACCGGGCGGACGTGGAGAAGTACGCGGGGCTGCTCGCCATGGTGGGCAGGCGCATCACCAAGACGGTCAGCGCGTTGCACTCGGCCTCCGAGCTGTAGCGCCGCCGCCTGACAAGTTGCGGCCGCTGTGGCGAAGACGTTCCGCCACAGCGGCCGCTATCTGTCTGTGGTCGTAGGCGATTGGGGCCGGCGCGAGCGGCAGTGGCCGTACTTGACCCAGCCGGCCAGTTCCGAGCGCTGCACGGTGGGAAATCCGGGGGGTGACCGGCTCCGCGTCGGTGAGCTTCGGCGGTCTGCCCATCCGAGGCCGATCAGCAAGGCGGTCGTCGATCTTGACGTGCAGTGCGGTCGGAAGGGTGTTCAAGTCGGTCGTCACAGACTGATCTTGAACACCCTTCGCCCGTCATACTCTCCAGCCCGCTCAGGCCGTCGGCGCCCCGGACTCCTCGCGGACGACCTCCGGCCGCTCCGACCGCGCTTCCCGGAGGAACAGCCCGGCGACCAGGGTCACCGCCCACGCCGCGGCCATGTACCCGGCGATAGACACCCAGGTGCCCGTCGCCGACAGCAGGGACGCGCTGATCGCCGGCGCGAAGGCGTTGCCGAAGATCGTGCCGAGGGTGAACCCGATCGCCATCCCGCTGAACCGCAGCGCCACCGGGAACGCCTGCGAGAAGTACACCGGGAACATCGCGTAGTTGCCCGAGTAACCGGCGAACAGCACGGCGAAACCGAGCAGCATCAACCAGAAGCTCCCCGTGTTCAGCAGCGGGAACCAGACGAACGGGAGCACGACCATCGACGCGGCGGTGGCCGTGAAGACCTTCCGCGGCCCGATCCGGTCGGCCAGCCTGCCGTACAACGGTGCGCCGATCACGACCGCGCACAGGCCGGGCAGCAGCACGTAGAGCATCTTCGACGTGCTCAGCCCCAGCTCGACCTTGCCGTAGGTGAGCACGTAGACCGAGGAGATGGTGATCGTGATGCCCGCGCCGATGGTCGCCAGCGTCACGAGGACGACCGTGCCACCGCACTTGCGCAGGACGTCGACCAGCGGCAGCTTGTGGACCGAGCCGGCGCCCTTGACGTCGGCGAACTCGGGGCTCTCCCGCAGGCCGAGCCGGATCACCAGCCCGCTGACCACGAGCAGCACGCTGGCCAGGAACGGGATCCGCCAGCCCCAGGCCAGCTGGACGTCCTCGGGCATCTGCGCCACGAGCAGGAACATCGCGTTGGCCAGGATGGTGCCGACGGCGGTGCCGGTGTTGAGGATGCCGCCGAAGAACCCGCGCCGGTGCTTTTCGGCGTGTTCGACGGTGAGCAGCACGGCGCCGCTGGTCTCACCGCCGAGGGACACGCCCTGCACGATCCTGAGCACCACCAGCAGCACCGGGGCGGCGATGCCCAGCGTGCCGTACGACGGGAGCAACCCGATCGCGGTCGTCGCGATGCCCATCAGCATCAGTGTGGTGACCAGGATCGACTTGCGGCCCATCCGGTCGCCGAGGTGCCCGAACAACAGCCCGCCGAGCGGGCGCGCGACGTAGCCGACACCGAAGGTGGACAGCGAGATGAGCGTGCCCACCACGGGATCGGTGGCGGGGAAGAAGATCTTCGGGAACAGCAACGACGCGGCGAGGCCGTAGATGGTGAAGTCGTAGAATTCGATGGCGGTGCCGAACCACCCGGCCAGTGCGGCCCGGCCCGATTGCCGATGTGGTCGTGTGCCAGCGGACATGCATGCCTCCGGATGAGCCGGTTTGAGTTGACGTACTTTCGTCGGCGGGCCGCGACCGCGGCAACGCCGGGGTCCGGACAGTGAACCCGGGCCGGCCCTCGGCCACGGGTGTCCGAAGTAGACGGATCAGCGAACCCGATCGGAAAACCGTGTTCGTCACCGTCGACCTCCACCGAGCCGCGTTCCACCGGTCCCGCTTCGCCGCGAGACGTGCTGGGAGTGTTGGCCGTCACGACCGGCGGACCTACCCCCGCGGTCCGCCTACCGGACTCGGGTCCCACGCGGTCCGGTGGACGGACCGCCCCGGACGCCAGGTGCGCTCCGGAACCCCAAGCTGTTCCGAAACCATTCGGCCTCAGGAGGATCGGTGCGGAAAAGACTCAAGTGGCTCGGTGTGGCGGTCGCCCTGGCGGTGACCGCGACGTCGGTCGTCGCAGGCACACTCGCGACGGCGAACACCGGGCGACCGGTGCCGCGTTCACTCGTCGTCCAGACGGACGCGGGCACGGTCGAAGGGAAGACCACCGGCGCGGTGGACTCGTTCCTGGGCGTTCCGTTCGCCGCGCCGCCGGTGGACGGCCTCCGCTGGCAGCCACCCCAGCCGGCGCCGGCGTGGCAGGGAGTCCGGGCGGCGGCCGATCCCGGTCCGGCCTGTCCGCAGGCGTCCCGCCCGAACGTGAACGAGGACTGCCTCTACCTGAACGTCTACCGCCCGGCGCGGCCGGCCACCGAACGCCTCCCGGTGCTGCTGTGGATCCACGGCGGCGGGTTCTCGTCCGGATCCGGCGGCGACTTCGACGGCTCACTGCTGGCCGAGACGAACAACCTCGTCGTCGTGACGATCAACTACCGGCTCGGCGCGTTCGGTTTCCTGAACCTGCCCGGCCTGAGCCAGTCCGGCGCGGGGAACTACGGCCTTCTCGACCAAGTGGCCGCGCTCAAGTGGGCCGACCGGAACATCGACCAGTTCGGCGGCGACCGCAACGAGGTGACCATCGCCGGGCTCTCCGCGGGCGGCCACTCGGTGTGCGCCCTGCTCTCCTCGCCGTTGACGCACGGCCTGGTCGACGGAGCGATCATCCAGAGCGGCGGTTGCCCGAGCCACACTGTCGCCGAATCCCAGGCCGACAGCGCGCGTTTCGCCGATGACGCCGGCTGCGGCGCGGCCGCGGACCCGGTGGCTTGCCTGCGCGCCAAGCCGGCGGCGGAAATCCTCCAGTCGAGCGCCGGCTTCCGTGGCGGGATCCTCTCCGGTCCGCTCCCCACCGCCGGTGTCCCGGAACTGCCGATCGCTCCCCTGACCGCCATCCAGACCGGCCGCTTCGAACGGGTCCCGCTCCTCATCGGCAGCACCCGCGACGAGGTGCGGGGCTGGGCGCAGCCGTTCCGCGGCGCGACCCCCGACCAGTACCTGAAGAGCCTCGAGTACCTCTTCGGCGACCGCGCGGCGGACGTCGCCGAGCAGTACCCGCTGAGCGACTTCCCCGCGCAGGACACAGTGGCGTACGCGCTGGGTGCCGTGTGGACGGACTCCAGCGTCTTCTACGGACTCGGCGGCTGCCAGTACGCCCAGCTGGCGCAGCAGGCGTCGAAGTACCAGCCGAAGACGTTCCTGTACCGCTTCGACGGACGAAACCCCGCAGGGACCACGAATCCGACGGGCTTCGACGTCGGCGCCAGCCACGCCGCGGACCAGGCCTACCTCTGGCCCACGGCGACCAGTGTCTACGACCGCGACAAGCTCCGGCTCTCGGCTGAGATGGTCCGGTACTGGGGCGCCTTCGTCCGGCAGGGCACGCCGGACGCTGCCGGGCAAGCCGAATGGCCGAGCGTCCGGAGCGACCGGGCGATGGTCCTGCAGCCCGGCGGCAGCTCCACGGTGACCTCGGCAACGTTCGCCGCCACCCAGCACTGCGACCTGTGGAACAGCATGAGCTACCCGTGGCTCGACACCGATCCCGACAAGCTCGCCCAGCAACTCGGGGTGGTGAGCCGCTAACCGGGCGACCGCCGGCCGGCGGGTTCGCCCCCCGGCCGGCGCTGTCGGGATGTCCGGTTTCTGACAGATGTCACGACGAGGTGATGGGCAACATCGCTACCAGCGAGAACGCGGGTTGATCAGCATTGCGGACATGACGAAGCAGATCCCCCCGGCCGTGACCGTGACCGACCCCGATGCCCGCGAGAAGCTGCACATCGCCCAGGTGCTGCTTGGCGGCTACGCGGCCGTGAGCGTGCTGACCCTGTTGGCGATCGTGGTGTTCAGCGGCAATCCCGGCATCGTCACCGACGCGGTGTGGATCCGTGGCTCGATCCTCGCCGTCGCCTCGCTCATCACCTTCGCGCTCGGTGTGTCCATGGCCAAGGGTTCCCGGAGCAGCCACCGCAGGGTGCGGATCATCGCGCTGGCCCAGGTGGTGGCCATCATCGTGATCGAGTGCGTTCCCGGCGCATTCCCGGTCTGGTTCAAGATCGAGAACGGGGTGTGCGGAACGCTGCTGATCATCGTCGTCCTGCTGACCTTCGCCCGGACCGTGCGCACCACCTTCGCGACCCGGTGATCACGACATCCGCGAATGGCGGCCGCGCTGTCGGTACGGTCGTCGGCGTGGAGGAATCGCGCGGCAGGGACGAGTGGCGCCGGCTGCTGCTCTCGCTGGGCATGCTCTGCTATCCGTTCCTGACAGCCGTCGGGGTCGCCCAGTACACGCGCGGCCCCGGTCTCGTCGCCGGTTACCTGCTGCTGGTGGGGGTCTCCGCCTGCTACCTGGGCATCGTGGTGGCCTCGATGCGATCAGCGTCGCGGGCCTACTGGTGGTTGCTGGCGGGGATGACGGTGCTGGCGGTGCTGGTCGCGCCGCTGGCCCACGAGAACGTGCTGATCCTCGCCGCGGTGATCGTGCCGTCCGCGGCGGCGCGTGTCAGCGGCCGGACGGCGGTGGCTCTCGTGGTCCTGGGCGCCGCGGCGTGCGTCGTGGTGCCGATGGCGGTGCCCGGCTGGAGCACCGACCCGGCCGGGTACTTCGCAGTGGCCGTCGTGTTCACCGCGCTGCTGGTCCACGCCTTCAGCCGCACCGCGACGGCCAACCAGCAGCTGCGCGAGGCCAGAGCGGAAGTGGCCAGGCTGGCCTCGGAGGCCGAGCGCAACCGAATCGCCCGGGACCTGCACGACCTGCTCGGCCACTCCCTCACCGCCATCACCGTGAAGAGCGGTCTGGCCCGGCGGCTGGCCGTCGGCGCACCTCCCGCGGCGCTGGCCGAGATGGAATCGGTGGAGCAGCTGGCCCGCCGGACGCTGGCCGACGTCCGTGCCGCGGTGTCCGGATACCAGGACGTCACACTCGCCGGCGAGCTGGCCCGCGGCCGGGAACTGCTGCGGGCGGCCGGGGTCACCGCCGACCTGCCCACGGCCTACGACACGGTGCCACCGGAGCGGCAGGAACTGTTCGCCTGGGTCCTGCGGGAAGGGGTGACGAACGTGGTGCGGCACGCACGGGCCGACCGGTGCACGGTCGAGCTGACCGCGACCTCCGTCGAGGTGCGCGACGACGGGGTCGGCGGCTCGGCCGGCGCCGGGTCCGGGCTGACCGGCCTGCGCGCCAGGGTGGCCGCGGCCGGTGGAGTGCTGACCGCAGGCCCGGCATCGCCCCGCGGGTGGTCGCTGCGGGTGGAGGCACCGGCATGACGATCCGGCTGCTGCTGGCCGACGACCAGGAACTGATCCGGCAGGCCCTGCGCGTACTGCTCGACCTGGAGCCGGACTTCGAGGTCGTCGCCTCGGTCGGCCGCGGCGACGAGGTGACGGCCGCGGCTCTGGAACACCGGCCCGACGTCGCGCTGCTGGACATCGACATGCCCGGGCTGGACGGGCTCGCGGCAGCCGCCGTGCTCGCCGCGCAGGTACCGGGCTGCCGCGCGATCATCTTGACCACCTTCGGCCGCACCGGCTACCTGCGCCGGGCCATGGAGGCGGGCGCCGCGGGGTTCGTCGTCAAGGACGCCCCGGCCGACACGCTCGCCGACGCCATCCGGCGGGTGGCGGCCGGGGAACGGGTGGTGGATCCGGCGCTGGCCGCGGCCACCCTGGCCGCGGGCGAGTCGCCACTCACCGCCCGCGAACGTGACGTGCTCATCGCCGCCCGCTCCGGCGCCAGCGTGGCCGAGATCGCGGCCCGGCTGTACCTCGCCGAGGGCACCGTGCGGAACTATCTGTCCGCAGCCACGACCAAAACCGGCACCCGCAACCGGATGGAAGCCCTGCGGGTGGCCGACGAGCGCGGCTGGCTGTGACCGACCTCGTCCACGTGGCCGCGTGACG
The DNA here is from genome assembly GCF_021654135.1 of Amycolatopsis tucumanensis. Classification (GTDB taxonomy): domain Bacteria; phylum Actinomycetota; class Actinomycetes; order Mycobacteriales; family Pseudonocardiaceae; genus Amycolatopsis_E; species Amycolatopsis_E tucumanensis. The sequence continues at coordinate 98,643 of NZ_JAKGSD010000002.1, forward strand.
GGCGGAACCGGCGATCTGCCAGTCAATGCTCGCGGTCGCCGAGGCGGTGCACGCCGTCAAGGCCGGCGGACTCGGTTCCGCACGGACCCACGGGCTCGAGCCGACGTCAGCGCGGCCGACCGAGGTACCGCGCGTTGCCCTTATGCGGCAACGGCCTGGCGGCCGGCCAGCCGCTGGACGTGGTCGCGGACCTGGGCGGCCTCCCACAGCGGCTCGCGTTCCGCGACGTAGCCGTCGGGGCGGACCAAGACCACCGTGTCGGGGCCGGCGCCGAACCGGTGGACGTGCACGTCGCCGGACAGTCCGGCGAAGGACGCCGTGCTGTTCCCATGGTCGCTGAACACCAGGATCGTCCAGTGCGGCCCGCGGAACAGGTCGAACGTGCTGCCGGCGAATCCCGGGCCCCGAAATTCCACGACGTAGTGGGCCCGGTCGTCCCGGCTGCCGTCGAGAGACACGGAACTGGCCGGGTAGCCGATGGCCAGACCGATCGTGACCTCACCGCCCATCCCCGCGAGTCCCTTGTTCACGCCGTCGGCTCCGTCGGCGGCCGTGGCCACGAAGCTGCGCATCCTCGTGGACATTCGGGGCGGGCGGGGCCAATCGGAGACCTCAAACGCACACTAATAAGCGATCAATGCCCGCTTTGACCCTAGCCCGGGCCGGGTGTCGGACAAGGGCGGCGCCGGCCGGTACCGCAGACGAGCGAAACACGTGGGTACGGCGACAATCCGGCGCGGAGCGGGCGGCACCACGGGCGTGCATGTGCCGAACCCCAGCCAGGCCCCGCGGGCGCGCAGCAGGTTGCGCGCCAGCGCGGCGGGATCGAGTCCAGGGCGTGGCCGAGCGCGGGAGGACATCGAACTGCCTGGCCTACTTCGGCTCCCGTCGACCATTCAACGGCAGGCCGGCCGCCGCGTAGGCTCGATCGATCATGCACTCCAGGTCGGCGGCGTCGTCGTCGCTCGTCACCCAGCGGGTGAACGCGGTACGGAACAGCGCGAGCGCAACCTCGACTTGGGCGACCGCGGTGAGCTCGTCGATACCCCGGTCGATCAGCACGCGAGCGAGAGCTTGAGCCCAGGACTGCAGCTTGAGCAGCTCACGCTCGGCGAGTTCGTGATGCGCCTTGACCACCGCCGCCCGCCGGGCGAGCCGTTCCCGCCGGGGAGTCATATCGGTGGCAAGGGCGGACAACGCGCTCCGAAGCGCCTGGCCTGGCGGCTCGGGTGGGTGCGGCAAAGCGTCGACCAGGAGGCGCACAAGCCGATCGCCATCTCCGAAGAGCACCTCCCTCTTGTCTCCGAAGTGGCGATAGAACGTCCGCTCGGTCACCCCCGCACGTTCGGCGATCGCGACGGCGGTGGTCTCGGCGTAGCCGTCCAGCGTGAACAGCTCCAAGGCGGCCTGTTGGAGCCGCTCTCGGGACCGCTCCCGTCGATCCACCATTTCGCCACCCTACCGAGGACAGGACCGACACCGACACGCCGATGGCAGATCCTGACATTTGGTGGTAGCGTCGTCAATGTCAGATCCTGACATTGGCGGGGTGATGTGCTGGGAGCCGAGGTCGCCGCCGTGTCGCCAGATCCGAGGACCGGCAGCCGGACCGTCGACGACGACCGCCGCGAATCGCGGGTAAGGCGCATGTCCGGCAACGTCAACGACGACACGCTTGCTGAACTCGCGCCGCGATCACCTTCGGTTCGGCGGCCTTCGCCGAACCGAAGGCCAGCGGCGACGCCGTCCTGGTAACCCGTCTCAGATCGTCGTCCGCCGACCCGCCCCAGAACAGCCTCGCCGAGCTGCCGGTTCCGTCCTGACCCGGAACGAAAGAGTAAGGAGCCTTCCCATGACCCATCCGACTCAGCCTCCGTCGCGTGCTCTCGTGCTCGGCGGGGGTGGAGTGACCGGCATCGCGTGGGAGGTCGGTGTCTTGGCGGGGCTTGCTGCCAGTGGTGTCGACTGGAGCAAGGCCACTTCGGTCATCGGAACCTCGGCGGGGTCGTTCGTGGGAGCCGCGGTCGCCAGCGGCTACGACCTGGAGCGGCTCTTCGCCGCCCAACTGGTCCCGGACGAGAACGAAGTGGACGTCACGGCGTCCGAGGACACGATGCAAGCCTGGTGGGCGGCGCTCGCGGAGGGCGGCGACGATCCGCGCAAGGTCGGCGCGGCGATGGGACGGATCGCCCAGGCCGACCCCGAACCGGTGCCCGCGGCCGTCCGCCGCCGGGTCGTGGCTTCCCGTCTGGTCACAACCAACTGGCCTACGGCACTGAAGGTCACCGCCATCGACGCCGACACCGGCGAGCTGCATCTGTTCGACCGGCACTCGGGCGTGGAACTGGCCGACGCCGTCGCCGCCAGCGGCGCGGTCCCCGGGGTCTGGCCGCTCGAACGCTTCCAGGGCCGTTCCTGGGTGGACGGCGGCATGGTCTCCACCACCAATGCGCGCCAGGCCGCCGGGCACGACAGGATCGTCATCCTGGCGCCGATGCCCGCGGGCTACGGACGCATTCCCGGCGCGGCCGCGGATGCCGAGGCCCTCGCCGAGAGCGCCGACGTCCGCCTCATCGCACCCGACGAACACAGCGTCGAGTCCATCGGCCCCAACCCCTACGACCCCCAACGCCGCCCGGCCGCGGCACAGGCGGGCCGCGCACAAGGCGAAGCTGTCGCGGACAACGTCTCGATGCTGTGGTGAGTCCGCTGCGCGTAACGGCCGACGGTGCCCACGTCGGCCTCCAGGTCTGAATTGTCGGGCTGCGCTGCTCGCCGGCTGTCGGGTACCTCGCGGTCAGGCGCCGGAGTGCCCGGCGAAGTACCTCTCCGAGATGCCGACGCGGATCGCGCCGGTCGCCGAGTTACCGGGCAGCGCGACAGGCAAGGTGCGCACGGCTCCCTTGCGTGGTTCGGCGGGCGCGGGGGCGTACCGCGCACCGGGATCGAATGCCTGGACAGCTGCCCCCGCGCGGCGCTGGTGCGGTGCACCAGCCTGGTCCGCCGCGAACTCACGATCCGTCCGCCCGCGCTGAGCCACCGATCGACCGCGGTAGCCGGCTCGGCCGACGCTGGCCGGCGCGCGGCAGCGGTTCCCGGCCGATCTCGCCTGGTGGTCCGGTGTCAGCGAGGGGCGTCCGGTTGGCGTTCCTTGAGCGTGGACAACAGCTTCTGCACGCTCCACATGCTGCGTTCGACGTGGGCACGCATGGCGCGTTCGGCGTCGGCGGGTTCGCGGGCCTCCACGGCCGCCAGGATCTCGTGGTGCTCGGCGATGGTGGCGTCGTGGAAGGCGCCGCTCTCCGGGAGCAGCGCCAGCGCGGGGTGGCAGCACTGGCGTGACTCCTCGATGCCGCGCACGAGGAACGGGTTGCCGGTGATGTGGGCCAGGACGAGGTGGAACACCGCGTCGCTGCGCATGAACGACGCGTCGTCCGGCGCGCTCTGCAGCTCGTCGTGTGCGGCCTGGAGCGTCGCGAGCTCCACAGCCGTGCGCCGCTCGCTCGCCAGCCTGGCCACGACCGGCTCCACCAGGCACCGGTACTCCATCGCCAGCCGGATCTCGTCGCGGTTGCGGACCGCCTCGGCGATCACATCCTGGAAACGCGACTCGTCCTCGCTCGCGCCGCGGACGAACGCGCCGCCGTTGCGGCCACGACGCTGTTCGATCAGTCCCTCGGAGCGCAGCTGACGAAAGGCCAGCTGCACCGGTGTGCGGCCGACGCCGAGCATCTCGGCGAACTCGCGCTCCGAGGGCAGCGCTGAGCCCGGGGGCAGCAGCCCGAGCCGGATCTCCCGGCGCACGAGATCGGCCACGTACCGGTTGACGTCCACTTCCGGGGGCGGCAACGCGACCGCGCGGCCGGACAACCCGCTGACGCTCAGCCCCACCGGTTCAGGCAACTGCCGCGCTCCCGCATCCAGAGACACCGCACATCCGCCCATGCTACAAGCACCCGGTCCCGCCCCGGGTGTCAGGAATACCGTTCCCGCTCCCACTCGGTGACGGCGTTCTGCCACGCGTGCAGCTCCCATTCGCGCGTGCGGAGGTAGTGCTCGCAGAACCCCGCGCCGAGCACCTTGTCCACTCCCGCGTCCCGCCGGCGGAACTCGGCGACGGCGCTGTCGAGACTGGCGGGCAGCTCCCCGTCGTGCTCGTCCAGCGACTTGCGGTCCGGAGTGGACGAACCGGTGAGTCCGATCTGGATCGAGGCGGCGATGGCCGCCAGCGTCAGGTACGGGTTGCAGTCCGCGCCGGGCCGCCGCAGTTCGAAGCGGCTGGACGTGGGCCCGCGGAGCAGGGCGCGCAGCGCGAACGACCGGTCGTCGGCACCGCAGGAGGCGCGCACCGGCGCGAAGTAGCCGGGCACGAGCCGTTTGTAGGAGTTGATGGTGGGGTTGTAGATCAGGCTCAGCGCGGGCAGGTTGGCCAGGATCCCCCACGCGACGCGGCGGTAGGTCTCGTCGTCGGGGTCCGCCGCGGCGGACCGGAGAACGTTGACGCCCGAGGAGTCCCACAGCGAGAAGTGCACGTGCGCGCTCGACCCCTCCTGGTGCGCGAACGGTTTGGCCAGGAAGCTCGCGCGCAACCCGTGGCTGCGGGCGGCCTCGGTCGCGGCGAGCCGCAGCAGCGCGGCGGTGTCGGCGGCCGCTAGGCCGTCCTGCGGGTCGACGTTGACCTCGATCAGGCCGGGCGCGCCTTCGGCGTGCACCACGGACAGGCCCAGCCGGAGGGCGTCGGCGTAGTCGCGCAACGTGCCGAGGAACCCGGCGACCTCGGACAGCGTCAGCGGGCTGTAGCTGAGCCCGGCGGTGGCCGGTTCCCACCCACCTGCCCGGAACAGCCGGAACTCGAACTCGAACGCGGCCCGCACGGCGATCCCCTGGCCGGCCAGGGCGTCCAGCGCGCGCCGCAGCACCTGGCGCGGGCTGACCTCGCACGGCAGGCCGTCGGTCTCGTGGAGATCTCCCAGCAGCAGCGCGGCATCCGGGAACCACGGCACCGGGCGCAGCGTGGCCGGGTCGGGCCGGAGCAGCAGGTCCTTCGCGCCGCCCTTCAGCCCCATGGTCGGCAGTGTGGTGATCGGCTCGTCCGTGGGGTCCACGGCGAGCAGCAGATCGGTGGTCGGCAGGCCCTCGGCCCAGGCCTGAGCGTCGACGACCCGGGGCTCGACCATCTTGCCGCGCAGGCCGCCGTGGATGTCCGGGAAGAGCAGCAGGAGCGAGCGCACGTCGGCGGGCAGGTCGCCCACGGGGCTGGTTGCTGTCGCAGACAAGGTCATCCCTCGACTTCCCTAATGGATTACGGCAGGAGCCTTTTTCTAACAGAAGACCACTGATTGCCGCAAGACTGCTTGACGCCAGCCGAGCACGTCAGATACAAAAGGATCGTTAACCGCTCCAATTAGCCGAGCATGAGGAGTGAGCCGATGACCGCAGTGCACGACCGGCAGCCGCTGGAGACCGCCGCGCTGGAGCACCTGTGGCTGCACAGCAACGACCTCGAGTGGGACGAGCTCACCCACGGCGGGCTCCGGGTTTTCGTCGAGGGCCACGGCGCCACGCTGACCGACGTGCGCGGCGGCACCTACCTCGACGGGCTGTCCGGCCTGTTCGTCGTCGCCGCCGGACACGGCCGCACCGAGATCGCCGACGCGATGGCCACCCAGGCCAGGAAGCTCGCCTACACCGCCGCGTCCAACGCCGCCAACCCCGCCGCGATCACCCTGGCGGAGAAGATCGCTTCGCTGACGCCCGGCGACCTGGACCGCGTTTTCCTCTGCTCCGGGGGCTCCGAGGCGGTCGAGAGCGCGATGAAGATCGCCAAGCAGGTCCAGGCGATGCGCGGCTTCGGCAAGCGGTACAAGATCATCGCGCGGCGCGGGTCGTACCACGGCACCACGTTCGGCGCGGCCAGCCTGACCGGCAGCGCCAACGAGGGGTACTTCGGCCCGTTCATGGCGGGCGTGAGCAAGGTCCCCTCCCCCAACCACTACCGCAACGACTTCGGGCTGGAGGGCGAAGCCGGCGACATCATGTGCGCGCGGTTCGTCGAGCAGGAGATCCTGACGCAGGGTCCCGAGCACGTGGCCGCCGTCATCGGCGAGCCGATCTCGGTCGCCAACGGCACCCACCTGCCCGGCCCCGTCTACTGGCAGATGCTGCGCGAGATCTGCGACCGCTACGGCGTGCTGCTCATCATGGACGAGGTCATCACCGGCTGGGGCCGCACCGGCGCGTGGTTCGCCGCCGAGCACTACGGCGTCGTCCCCGACCTGATGACCATGGCCAAGGGGCTGTCCAGCGGCTACGCGCCGATCGCCGCGGTCGCGGCGCGCTCGTCGCTGTTCGACGACTTCCGCCCCCACGGCCGCGCGCTCAACCACCTGATCACCTTCGGCGGCCACGCGGTCGCGGCGGCGGCCGCGCTGAAGAACATCGAGATCCTCGAACGGGAACACCTCGTCGAGCGCTCGGCCGAGATGGGCACCTACTTGTTCGAGCTGGCCCAGCGGCTGCGGGACCACCCGACGGTCGGTGACGTCCGCGGCGGGCAGGGCCTGCTGTGCGCGATCGACTTCGTCAAGGACAAGGAGACGAAGCAAGCCTGGGGCACCTCGCACCCCTTCATCAAGTTTCTGGCGCTGCGCACGCAGGAAGAGGGCCTGGTGACCCGCGTGTGGGACGTGCTGCACCTGGCCCCGCCGTTCGTCCTGACCCGCGCGGAGGCCGAGCGGGCGATCGAGATCGTCGATCGCTGCCTCACCGAGGCGGAACACAAGTTCGCCGACGAGATCGCCTGAGCCGCCATGACCACACCCGTCATCGGAGTCTGCGCCGCGTTCGAACCCGCCCGCTGGGGGTTCTGGGACCAGCAGGCCGCGATCCTCCCCGCCACCTACCTGGACAAGGTGCGCGCCGCCGGTGGGCTGCCGGTCGGCCTGGTGCCCGATCCCCGCGCCACCGCGCGGCCGGAGCTGGTGCTCGACCGTGTCGACGGTCTGCTGCTGATCGGCGGTGTCGACCTGGAGCCGGACACCTACGGCGCGGCCAGGACCGCGCGCACGGAGGCGACCGCGCCGGAACGCGACGCGTTCGAGCTGTCCCTGGCCCGTGCCGCGCTCGCGCGGGATCTCCCGGTGCTGGGGATCTGCCGCGGCATGCAGATCCTCAACGTGGCCGCGGGCGGCACGCTGCACCAGCACCTGACCGACGCCGGGTTCGCCGAGCACCGGCGCAGCCCCGGCCGGCTGGACAGCGCGACCTTCCACGAGGTCGACGTGGTGCCCTGCTCGCTCGCCGAGTCGCTGTCCGGCAGCGGCGTTCAGGTCGTGAACTCCCACCACCACCAAGGGGTGGACGCGCTGGGCGAGGGCGCGGTGGTGACGGCCTGGTCCATTCCGGACCGGCTGCCCGAAGCCATCGAGTTCCCGTCCTGCCAGTACGCCCTGGGTGTCCAGTGGCACCCGGAGGTCGACCACCTTCAGCACGCGCTCACCGCCTTCGTCGCGGTCGCGGCGCGACCGGCCAGGGAGGACCAGCCAGCGTGAGCACCATCAACGTCATCGAGCCCGCCACCGAGCGCGTGCTCGACACCCTCGAAACCACCGACGTCGCCGAATTGGACGCCGTCGTCGCGCGCGCCGCGAAGGCGCAGAAGCTGTGGGCTGCGGAGTCCCCGCAGTACCGCGGACAGGTCCTGCTCGCGGTCGCGGCGGCGATCGAGGCGAACTCCGAGCACCTGGCGCGACTGGAATCCCGCAACGTCGGGATGCCGATCACCGAGGCTCGGGGCGCGGTCGCGGGCGCGGCCGCGACCTTCCGCTACTACGCCGCGGCGCCGGAACGCCTGCTGGGACACACCATTCCTGTGGACGGCGGCGTGGACATGACGTTCCGGGAACCGATCGGGGTCGTCGGCCTGATCACCCCGTGGAACTACCCGCTCACCATCGCGTCCTGGAAGGTGGCGCCGGGTCTGGCCGCGGGCAACGCGATCGTGCTCAAACCGGCGGAGCTGACCCCGCTCACCGCGCGCGAGCTCGCGGCGATCGCGACCGCGGCGGGTCTGCCGGAGGGTCTGCTGACGGTGCTCGTCGGCCCGGGCCGCACCATCGGCCGTGCGATGGTCGAGCACCCGGGCATCGGCAAGATCGCGTTCACCGGGTCCACCGAGGTCGGCAAGGACATCGCCCAGCGCGCCGCAGGCACCCTCAAGCGCGTCACGCTGGAGCTGGGCGGGAAATCGGCCGCGCTGGTGTTCGCCGACGCCGATCTCGACGCCGCGGCGAGCGGGCTGACTGGGGCCGTCTTCGGCAACTCGGGGCAGGACTGCTGCGCGCGGTCCCGCGTGTTCGTCGAGCGGCCCGCACTGGAGGCGTTCCTGGAGAAGCTGGAGAAGGTGGTCGGCGGGATCGTGGTCGGCGATCCGCTGAATGAGAGCACCCAGATGGGCCCGCTGGTCTCGGCGGGCCAGAAGGAACGCGTACGGGCCTATGTGGACGGTGCGCCGGTGCTCTTCCGCGGTGTCGCACCAGAGGGCCCGGGTTACTGGGTTCCGCCCACGGTGCTGCACCCGATCGACGACCGGCACCCGGCGGCGCGGGAGGAGATCTTCGGCCCGGTCGTGTCGGTGTTCGCCTTCGACAGCGAGCAAGAGGCGCTGGCCCGCGCCAACGACACGGTGTACGGGCTGGCCGGGTCGATCTGGACGTCCGACGCGGCACGGTCCCTGCGGGTGGCGCGTGCCGTCGACGCCGGCGCCCTCGCGGTCAACTCCTACACGTCGGTGCGGATCACCACGCCGTTCGGCGGGTTCAAGCAGTCCGGTCTCGGCCGGGAACTGGGCCCCGACGCGCTGGACGCCTACACCGAGGTGAAGAACGTCTTCTTCAGCACGACGGGCTGACACCGGCGTGGCCCGCGAAGAACTGGGTGAGCATGAAGTGGGCCTGGGCGAGGACGGCGGGATCGCCGTCCTCGTCGTCGGTGAAGGCGAACTGCACCAGCCGTTCCAGCGCGTGCAGGGCCACGCTGCAGTGTGCCTGGGTGAGTCCGTCGAAGGCCGGGGCGTGCTGGCGGAACTGCTCCAGGACCCGGCCGGCCCAGTCCTCGATGCACAGCTCGTCGAGGGTGCGGACGCGTTCGGTGAGGTTCTGCCGCACCCACAGTTCGCGGACCAGCGGGGTGCGGTGCTCCTGCGTGTAGTAGTCGATCAGGACGTCGACGATTTCGGTCCACCGCTCGCCCGGCCGGTCCTTCAGCGCTCGCGCGAGCCCTTCGGTCGAGCTCTGCATCTGGCGGTGGCACAGCTCTTCGAGCACTCGCTCGGGCGATTCGAAGAAGGCGTAGAACGAGCCCCGGCTGACGCCTGCTTTCTCCAGCAGCAGGGTCGGTGAGCCCACGACCGCCTCGTAACCTAGGTTCTCGACCAGCTCCGTGGCGGTCTGAAGCACGTGCTCGACCATCGCCCGGGACCGCTCCTGGACCGGCAGCTTGCGCAGTCCCCCCGTGATCGGGGCACGTGGGCCGGATCTGCGCTCGTACGCGGTCCGTCTCATCGGTACTCTCCCCCGTTCCACCTGTTACGACCACGTTACACGACTCCAGTCGCGTTACCAACCTGGACTCTGGTCATGTTTCACGTGCTGGAAAGAAAGACGGCCCCCGGCCGGCAGCCGGGGGCCGTCTGGTGCGCTCGCGATCAGACCGGGGCCAGCGGCAGCACCGTCTGGGCGTTGCGGACCAGGATCTGGTCGAGCGCGTCGTCGTCGGCGCCCTTGCGCTTCAGCCACGGCACGATCACGCGGTGGATGTAGCCGTAGCCGTTCCCGCCGAACTTCTGCCTGCTCGTCTTGAAGCAGATGTCGTGCGAGAGCAGCAGCCGGTCGGCGAGGCCGGTCTTGATGAGGCCGAGGATGGTCTCCACGCGCAGCTCGTCGGACGGGTAGACGAAATCCACCTCTGGCTCGTACCCGCTGGGGTAGCCGAACAGGTCGAGTTCGACGTAGCAGCCGAGCTCGGCGACCACGTCGACGAACCGCGGATCGCGGGAGAACCCGTCGCAGTGCCCCATGATCACCCGGTTCATGTCGGCGCCGAGGCCGGCGATGCGGCGGCCGATCTCGAGCAGCGTGTCCGCCCCGGGCACGTAGTACGGGTTGTGGATGGACAGCGCCGCGCCGGTCTGCCGGTGCGCCCGCACGCTCGCGGCGAGCGCCCGCTCTTCCAGCGGATCGATCGGCCAGGACAGGCCCACTTCGCCGACGATGCCGGCCCGCACGTCGGTGCCGTCCATGCCGACGGTGATGTCCCCGACGATCTCCTCGGCCATCGCCTCCTCGGTCATGGATTTGCGCTCGTCGGGCCAGCTCGCGGCCACGTAGTAGGTCGACCCGGCCACGATGTGCACGCCGGTGACCTCGGAGACGTGCCGCAGACCGGCAGCGTTGCGCCCCATGCCGATCGGGGACAGGTTGACCAGCGTGCCGACCCCGAGGTCGGGCAGGATCGAAAGCTCGTCGATCGCGTCCTGCTCGTCGCCCATGTGCACGTTCCCGCGGTTGGCGCACGGGTTCTCGCGCCAGTGCCACAGGTTTTCCAGCGTGGGGCTGGAGGCGGGGTCGGCGGAGGCGCGCGGGTCGTCACCCGGGTCCCAGTACATGTCGACCTCGCCGAAAACGTGCTCGTGCGGCAGCGTGGAGCCCATCTCGGCGGGGTCGATGTCCCCGCGGACGGTGCGTAGTGTGCCCGGCATCTGTCACTCCCTTGTGGTCAGAACGCGGTGTAGATCTTGAACACGGTCTCGTGGATGTCCCAAGTGCCGGTCCAGCCGAGCGGGAAGACGGCACTGTCGCCGGCCTTGATCTCGTAGGACTCGCCGCCGTCTTCGGTGACGGTCATGCGGCCTTCGAGCATGGTGATGGACTCATTGGTCTCGAAGACCCAGCGGGACGGCCCGGGCGCGCACTCCCAGAGGCCCACTTCGAGCACCCCGTCACCGGTCCACAGCTTCTTTCCCGCAGTGCGCATCGGCTCGCCGGTGGCCTCGGGCAGGGGTCCCCAGTCCTCCAGCTCGATCGAGCGGGCGTCGCTGATGAGCACCGTGGGCACGGAGGAGGTGTGTGTCATCGCTGGTGTTTCCTTTCGCTGGGTGAACGGTTACCGGTGCAGCCGCAGAGGAAGCGTGAAGTAGTGGCGCGAGGCGTCGGTGTTGCGGATGTCGGGTTCGGCGGTCAGCTCGACGCGCGAGTAGCGGGCCGCGATCCGTTCGAACACCACCCGGATCTCGGCTTCGGCGAGCAGCCGTCCCTGGCATCCGTGGCTGCCGAAGCTGAAGGTCAGGTTCCGGGTCTGCTCCGGGGGCCGGGTGAAGTCGAACTCGTCGGGGTTGTCGAACACCGCCGGGTCGTGGTTGGCGGCGCCGAGCATCAGCCGCAGGCTGCGGCCGGCGGGCACGTGGACGCCATGGATGACAAGGTCCTCGGTCGTCGCCCGGGTCACGACGGGCTCGGGCGCGTCGAAGCGGGCCAGTTCGGCGACGAAGGCCTCGTGCTTGTCCGGGTTGTCCCGGAACGCGTCGAAGAGGTCCGGCCGCCGCGTGAACAGGTGCAGCCCCGAACAGATGAGGTAGGTGGCGTCCATGTGGCCGACGACGTAGAAGAACAGGGTCGTCGCCAGCAGCTCGGCGGCGGTCATCTCGCCCCGGTTCTGCGCGGCCACCAGCGAGTCCAGCAGACCCTCCCCCGGGTTCTTGCGCTTGGCCTCGATCAGCGCGGCGGTCCGGCCGCGCAGTTCGTCCAGGGCTTCCTCGGCCAGTTCGAAGTCCTGCTGCGAGGGACGGGCGCTGAGGATGGGCATCGCCTGCCGCATCTTCCGCCGCACCTCGTCGTGGTCGTCTGCGGGGATGTCCAGGATGTGGCAGACCGCGCGGTGCGTGACCTCCACCGCGAGGTCGGAACCGTCGACGAGCCCGTCCTGGCCGAGGCCGTCGAGGAGGCGGTCGGTGATGGCGGCGGTCGTCTCGGCCCACTCGCGGACCCGCTTGGGGGTGAACCACTTGCTCGTCAGGCGCCGCAGCCGGGTGTGGCCGGGTTCGTCGTGGCCAAGGGCCATGTCCAGCAGAACGCGCCAGGCGCCGGCCTTCTCCCATTCCGGCGCGATGCGGACCGAGGGCAGCCGGCCGTAGTGCATCAGGTCCTCGTACCGGGTGAGCACGAAGCTGCCGTCGTGGTCGTCCCGCATGATCGGCGCCTCGGCCAGCGCGCGGGCGTAGTAGGGGTAGGGGTCGATCCGGAACTGCGGGTCGGTCCACGGCAGGTAGCGGGTGACCTCCGGGCACTGCCCCGGCACGGTGACCGCGGTCGTGTGGGTCGACATGGGCGTTGTCCTTTCGGTAGGTGGGGGTCAGCTCGCGGTCTGGCCGAGACCGGCGTAGGTCCGCGGCCGCGCCGACTTGAAGTAGAGGGCCAGGGCCACGCCGGCGATCGCGGAGACGGCGAGCACGGTGAGCAGCACGAGGTTCTGTCCCGGTGCGCCACCGACCACCAGGTCGAAGTGCAGGACGGCGAGCACCACGGTCGCGCCGAGTGAAAGCGCCGCGATGCCGGGCGCGAGGTAGCACTTGAACGTGTTCTCCCCGGTGGACCTGCCGGTCCGGGCGAACCACACCATGACGGAGACGCTGACGACGGTCATCAGGGCCAGCAGACCGACGGTGGCCAGCCCGAACAGCTGGGCGTCGAGTCCGACGCCGGCCGTGTTGGTCAGGCCGAGGGGTATCAGGAGCACGGCGACGATCACCGCGGTGACCGTGGACGCGCGGGCCGGTGAGTGGTGGCGGGGGTGCACCTTGGCGACGTAGGCGGGCAGCGCCCGGTCGCGGCCGAGGTTGAACAGGTAGCGGGCGACGACGTTGTGGACCGAGATCGCCGCGGCGAGCTCGGAGGTGATGATGAACAGGAACGTCAGCTGCGTGAAGAACGGCGCCACGAACTGCCCAATCGCGGCGGGGAACATCGACTTGGGGTCGTTGGTCGCCGCGTCCACCGCGCCCGAGCCGTACGCGGTCGTGAGCAGGTAGCAGGACAGGACATAGAGGACGCCCACGAACAGCACGGCGCCGTAGGTGGCGCGGGGAATGGTCCGGTCGGGGGTCCGGACCTCGTCGCGGAAGACCGCGGTGGCCTCGAAGCCCAGGAACACCATGACCGCGAAGAGCATGGTCACGCCGACGTCCCCGTGCGCCAGCGCGGCCGGCGAGAACGGGGTGGCCGAGAAGCCGTCCGGGCCGCCGCCGTGCAGCACGACGGCGACGTTGAAGATCATGGCGATCGTGACTTCCAGGACCATCGCGACGCTGAGGACCTTGGCCGAGACCTCGATGTGGAAGTAGCACAGGACCCCGACCACGGCCCACGCCAGCGCGCCCCACAGCCACCAGGGCGTCGTGGGCCCGCCGATGCTCTCGATGAGCTCCGTCGCGGTGAGGCCGAGGAACACGAAGCACCCGCCGAGCATCAGCAGGTAGGACACGATCGCGAGGAAGGCGGCGCCCAGCCCGCTGATCTTCCCCAGCCCGGCGCTGACGAACGCGTAGAACGAGCCCGGTTTCGGGATGCGCCTGGTCATGGTCACGTAGCCGACCGCGAACAGCAGCAACAGGATCGTGGTCGCGACGAACGCGAAGGTGGCGCCGTCCCCACCGAACGTGATGGTGAACGGGATGAACCCGGCGACCACGGCGATGGGGGCCGAGAAGGCCAGGACGGTCAGCATCAGCGAGCCGACCCCCATGCGGCCCGAGAGCTTGTCGGGAACGGCGCCGGTGCCGAGGTCCGTGGTGGACGGCGGGTTGACGACGGGCGTGCTGTCACTCATTTCGGTTGCCTCTCTCGGACGAGGGGGGTGCGGCGGTGCCGGTCAGGCGGGCGCGGCGACGGCGAGGACGACCCCGGCCCAGGCGATCGCGACGTCGGAGGGGTTCAGCCCGCTGTCGGCGTCGTGGTAGCCGGTCTCCCCGACCTGGGTCGCGCCCAGGCCGGTGAGGGTGGACCGCAGCGTGGCGACGCCGAGGTTGTACGTGTCGTAGGTGCTGTCGCCGAGACCGAACGCGGCGAACCGGACACCGGACAGGTCGGGTTTGCTCTCCACGAGCGCCTCGTGGAAGGGCGCGGCGGTGGCCGGCAGGTCGCCTTCGCCGTAGGTCGACACCACGAGGATGAGCATGTCCTCCCCGCCGAGCTCGTCGACCGGGTAGTCCTCCATGTTCACCACCCGGGTTGCGGCTCCGTTCTCCTCCAGCGCGGCGGCGATGTCCTCGGCCACCAGTTCGGCGTTGCCGGATTCGGTGCCGAAGAGGACGGTCAGCTTGTTCACGCGGGGTCCTTTCTGTCTTCTGATGTTCAGCGGGCGCCGGTGGCGAGTGCCAGCATCTGGTCGAGGTCGGTGATCTTGCGCCGGCACCGGCCTGGCCGCGCCCGGCTGCGTTCGGCGGCCTCGATGCGCTGCCAGTCGCCGAAACCGACCACGCGGTGCGCGAGGAGGTCCGCGACGCCGGCGAACCCGGGCTTCGCCGCGTGGATCCGCCCGGCCTCGAAGTCGCCGACGATGGCGGAGACGACCTGCTGGGCGTGCTTGCGGTTCTGGGCGATCGTCCCCTGCGCGCCCCGGCTGAGCCAGCCCACGCGGTAGACATGGTCGCCCGCCCAGTCGGGGCCGGGGCAGCCGTCGTCGTGCGCGGCGCCGTGGGTGAACCCGATCGCGGTGACGACGGTGTCGGCGGCGAACTCGACCGGCGTGCCGTCGTCGCGACGCTGGGCGGTCAGCAGGGTCCGGCCGCTCCGGGTGATCACCGATCTGGGCTGCAGTCCGAAGTGGAAGGTGACGCGGGTGCGCGCCGGTGACCGGCGGGCGGGCTCCCGCAGCAGGCCGGCGATCGGGCCGTCGTCGCCGTCCCGCAGCCCGGACGCCGCGATGTCCACGGTGTCCAGCGCGATGAGCTCGCGCAGCATCGCCGCGTCGCACTTCGCGTCCGACGCGCCGGATCTGGCTATGACGTCGAGGTCCGCGGGAGGCGCCGGGCGTAGTTGCCCGAGCAGGTCGTCATCGATGTCGGAGCCGGTGAAGGCCTCGGTGTCCTTCGACAGCAGCCGGAGCACGTCGAGGGCGACGTTGCCCATGCCGACGACGACCACCCGCGATCCGAGGGGCGCGCAGCGTCCGGTCCCGTCCCGGGGCAGGCCGTGGCGGGGGAATCCGTTGAGCGCGCGCAGCAGCGCGCCGGCCCCGACCACGCGTGCCCGTGGGTCGCGCGGCACGTCGAGCTCCCGGTCGCCGGGCAGGCCGGTCGCGAGCACGACGACGTCGAAACTCGCCGCCAGGCGGGCGAATTCGAGGTCGCGGCCCACGGTGACATTGCCGGCGAACCGGATGCCGCCGCGGGTGAACAGCCGGTCGAACTGCCGGACGACACCTTTCGTGCCCTGGTGGTCGGCGGCCACGCCGTAGCGGATGAGCCCGTAGGGCGCTGGCAGCGACTCGAAGACGGTGATCTCCGAATCCGGCCACGTCTTGGACAGGAACTGAGCGACGTAGCACCCGGACGGCCCGCTGCCCACCACGGCGACGGTGGGGCTCGTTCCGGCCGGCGCGGGCGGGGGGACGTGGCGCGAAGAGTGCGTTCCGACCATGTCATCACCTTGGGTAGTGCCGTGACTGCGGGAACAGACTTCAATCGAGATTTGAGACGCGACCTCAGTCGCGTTCGGCGTAGATTAATACACGACTCGCGTCGTGTCCACTGGTCGATTCCCCCGGGTTCACGCGTACACTCTGGCCACCGGAGGTGTCCCTGCCGGCCAGACGAAGGAGCGTTCGTGCCACGGTCGACTTCCCGGACAGCCACTGCCGCCTGGTACGAGCGGCACGACGGCGGCCTGCGCAAGCAGCCCGTACAGGAGCGCTCCCGGGCGATGGTCGAGCACGTCCTGAAGACCGCGTCCGAACTGGTCGAGAACATCGGCTACGAAGCGGTCGTGGGGTCGCCGACCCTGCTACTGGAAAAGGCAGGCGTCAGCCGGGGCTCGTTCTACGCCTTCTTCGAAACACCCGAGAGCGTGCTCGACGAGCTGTGTTACCGGCAGATGCGCGACGCGACCGCGACCTTCCAACAGGCATTGGACGACCGGCCGGGCCGGAAGTGGACCGAGATCGTCGACGTGGTGCTCGACTACTACACGCAGGAGCACCGCATCCCGCTGATCCGGGAACTCTGGGTGCGGCAGAACCTCACCGAACGCGTCCGCGCACTCGACGAGGCGTGCATCGACGACTGGGCCGGGCGCGTGCTGCACCAGTTCCAGCGCCACGCACCCCGGTTCGGCGAGCTGACCCAGCTGCACTGCAGCGTCGCCCTGCACGCCCTGGAACGCCTGGTGCAGTTCGCGTTCACCGACGACGAGGACGGCGACGCAGGCGTGCTCGACCAGGCGCACTTCATGCTCACCCAGTTCTTCGCGGGCCACTCCGGCCGATGACGGGCTAGCGCCCGCGGCTTTCGTCGCCTACCATTCTCCGCACACGACGCTAGTCGCGTTACAAAACCGGACCACAGTCACGTCTTGAGTAGCGTCCCGGGCGGGTGTCCCGGCACCACGGACTGCCGCACCTGTCACCGAATTCTTCCTCCTCCCCGCTCGAGAGGATTCTCGATGAGCAACGAAGTGGATGCCGCGGACGCGACGGTCCCGCGACCCGCAACCGAAACCTCCGCCCCCGCCGGTTCCGCCCGCGAACTCAAGGGACGCATGGGCGTCATCGAGCTGGTGTTCACGGTCCTCGCGTGGTCGGCACCCGTCATGGTGGTGTCGGCGAGCACGCCGTTCATCATCAGCTTCGGCGGGACCGGCGCCCCGCTGGCCTACGTGATCGCCATGGCCGTCCTGCTGGTCTTCTCCGTCGGCTACACCACCATGACGCGCTACGTCGACAACCCCGGCGCGTTCTACGCCTACATCACCGCCGGACTGGGCCGGGCGCCCGGGCTCGGCGCGAGTTTCCTGGCGATCGTCGGCTACCTGTTCATGGCCGTCGCGACCTACATGTTCATCGGCGTCTCGCTCAACACCCTCCTGGAGACAATCGGGGCTCCCACCGTGCCGTGGTTCGTCTACACGTTCGGGGTGCTGGTGATCACGGGCGTGCTCGGCTACTTCCGCATCGACCTGTCCGCCAAGGTGCTCTCGGTCGTCATGGTGTGCGAGATCGTCATCGTCGGCATCTTCGACGGCGCGGTCCTGGGCCACGGCGGCGGCCCCGAGGGCGTGCCGCTCACGTCCTTCACGTGGGGTGCCTTGATGTCCGGGTCCGTGGGCGTCGCGGTGTTGTTCTCCGCCCTGAGTTTCGGCGGGTTCGAGGCCACGGCCGTCTTCCGGGAGGAGACGAAGGACCCGCACCGCACGGTCCCCCGCGCCACGTACCTGGCCGTCGGCGCGATCGGCGTCTTCTACATCGCCGCGACCTGGTTGCTCATCGCGGCCTACGGTCCGTCACAGGCGAACGCGGCCGCGGCCGCGGATCCGACCGGGATGTTCTCCACCGCCGTGGAGCAGTTCGTGGGCGTGTGGGCCAGGGACGTGGTCACGGTGCTGGTCGTGACGTCGGCGTTCGCGGCGCTGTTGTCGGTGCAGAACATCGTTTCCCGGTACTGCTATTCGCTGGCTGTCGACCGCGTGCTGCCCGCCCGGATGGCCAAGGTCCACCCGCGCCACGGCTCGCCGCACGTGAGCTCGGTGACCGTGAGCCTCGTCCTGTTCGCGGTCCTGCTGGCGTTCAGCGGGATCGGCTCGCCCGAGCTGTGGTACGCCCAGCTCGCCGGAACCGGCGGGTTCGCCATCATGGTGCTGATGACGCTGACGAGCCTGGCCGTCATCGTGTTCTTCCGCCGGCGCCGCGACCTCGGGGATTCCCGGCGGTGGCACACGCTCATCGCCCCGCTGCTCAGCGCACTGGGCATGGGCACGGTGCTGTACCTGGCAATCACCAACTTCACCACGTTGACGGGCGGGTCCACCGCCCAGGCTGTTGTCGAGCAGGTGGTCGTCTGGGGTGTGCTCGCCGTCGGCGCGGTGCTCGCCCTGATCTACCGGTTGAAGCGCCCGGGCGTGTACGCCCGCATCGGGCGCCAGAAAGCGTAAGGAGAATCGATGGAGTTCACCCACGTCCCGCCGGGCCCGCTGAGCGACAAGGCCCAGCAGTACATGGTCCGGATGCGCGACGGCGTCCGGCTGGCGACCGACGTGTACCTGCCGGAGGGGGACGGCCCCTTCCCGGTCGTGCTGACCCGCCTGCCGTACGACAAGAACGGCGAGATCATCCGCGTCGACGTGTTCGCCGAGGCGCTGCTCGAGCGGGGGTACGCGCTGGTCGCGCAGGACACCCGCGGCAAGTTCCGCTCCGAGGGCTAGAGGGTCCCCTGGGTCACCGAAGCCCACGACGGCTACGACACGATCGACTGGATCGTGAACCAGCCGTGGTCCAACGGCCGCGTCGGCATGACCGGACTGTCCTATGTGGGCTACACGCAGTGGGCCGCGTTGTCCACGAACCACCCGGCGCTGCGTGCCATCGCGCCCCGGAGCACGAACACGAACCTCGGGGCCGCGCAGCTGACGCCGGGCGAACCCGAGTGGGGGTTCTACTTCAAGTACGTGATGGACTTCTACGCCGTCAACGACCTCCTCGCGCACGAGGAGGACTACGACTGGTCGCGGCGGCCGCTGGTGAACGCGTTCGAGGACGCGGTGGAGCAGATGGGAGTCCGGCCGCCGGCGATGGACATGCACCTGTCCGTCACCCCGCCGCTGCGCCGCTTCCCCGAGGGACATCCCCTCGACGCGAAGCCCGTTCCCGTGCTGCTCTCACTCGGGTGGTTCGACCCGTACTGCCGGGGCGAGGCGATGCGTGACTACCACGCGATGACGGCGAACCCGGCGTGGCGGCCGCTGGTCCACCTGCGGCTCGGGCCGACCGACCACGACGACACGCGTCTCGACGACCGGCCGGCCGCCGTGGAGCACCAGGGCAGCATCGACATCCCCCTGCTCACCCCGGAGCAGATCAGGGCGTGGTTCGACGGCGAACTGCGGTTCTTCGACCGGTACCTCAAGGCGGACGCGGACGTCGAGCCGCTGCCGCCGGTGGAGTACCAGCTCGCGCACAGCAGCGAGGTCCGGCACACCGGCTCGTGGCCGCCGCCGGAGGTCACCCGTCGGGTTCTGCATCTGTCTGCCGGACCGGACGACACCAACGGGAACCTGGTGTCGCGGCGGGACGCGGCCGCGACCGCGGTGTCGTGGGTCCACGACCCGGACAAACTGGTGCCGACCGCCACGAACCTGTGGTCCCTGCTGGTCGCCGAATGGCCCGACTACCGGGCGACCACCGATCGCGACGACGTGCTCGCCTTCCGCGGCGAACCGCAGACCGAGCCACTGGAGCTGGCCGGCCCGGTCACGTTCCACGGCACGGTCACCACCACGGGCCCGGAGATGGACCTGTTCGCGTTCCTGCTCGACCTCGAGCCGGACGGCAGCGCGCGCTTCATCTGCCGCGGGCAGCAACGGCTGACCGCCACCGACCCGACGGAGGTGACGATGTCAGTCGGCGAGGCCGGATACGTGGTGCGGCCGGGCCACTCGCTCCTGCTGATGCTGTGCAGCAGTGACTACCCCGACTTCATCCCCCTGACCGGCACGCGGGAACGCTGGTGGTTCGCCACGTCGATGCGCGCCACGACGCAAACACTGGAAATCGGCGGCCGGGCCGGCGCGCGGCTTGAACTGACCGTGCTCTGATCGCCCGCCGGGCTCTTCCGGCACCCCAGGCGGTAGCAGCCGACGCCCGCGCGGACAGCAGGCCCTTCGCGGCGAGCCACGACGTCAGGACCGGACCGCACCTGGGGACCGGGCGCTCGAGCTCGGGAACGCACGCGTATCACCCGGGCTGTTTGGAACGAAGGGGGCGCAGGCCGGTGCGGATTTCGCTGACCAGGATCTCGGGCTGTTCCAAGGCCGCGAAGTGCCCGCCCTTGCCTGCCTCGCCGTAGTGGATCAGAGTGCTGTAGGTGTCTTCGATCCAGCTTCGTGGCAGGCGTGGGATGTCCCGCGGGAAGACGGTCACCGCGACCGGAATGGTCAGCTTCGGGCCGGCGAACGTGGCCGATCTGTTCTCCCAGTAGATGCGGCCGGCCGACGCCGCGCTGTTGGTGAACCAGTAGAGCGATATCGCGTCGAGCATGTCGTCCACGCTGAGGACGTCCTCGGCGAGCCCGTGGTTGTCGGTTTTGGACTGGAACTTCTCGTAGATCCAGGCTGCCTGGCCGGCGGGCGAGTCCGCCAGGGCGAATCCGACGGTCTCCGGCTTGGTGCCCTGGAGGTGATTCGAACCACCGAGCTCGCCGGTGTAGCGGGCGAGGGTCGCCACCGCGTGGCGCTGTTCGGGCGACAAGGTGTCTGGTATCTGCGCGGGAAAGGCGTACTGGGTGTTCAGGTGGATTCCGAGCAGCCCCTCGGGTTGCATGGCCCCGAGGGTGGTGGTGACGACGGCACCCCAATCGCCGCCTTGCGCGGCCCATTTCGGGTAGCCGAGACGCGTCATCAGCTCTACCCACGCGCGGGCGATGCGCGACACGGTCCACCCGGTCTCGGTGGGCTTCTGGGAGAACCCGAACCCGGGCAGCGACGGGACGACGACGTCGAACGAATCGGCGGCGTCTCCGCCGAAGGAAACCGGATCGGTCAGCGGGCCGATCAGCTTCAAGAACTCCACGATCGAGCCCGGCCATCCGTGCGTGAGGATCAGCGGCATCGCGCCGGGATTTTTCGACCTGACGTGGATGAAGTGGATGTCCAGCCCATCGATCTCGGTCAGGAACTGGGGGAAGCGATTGAGCTCGGTTTCGAAGCGCCGCCAGTCGTAGCCGTGCTCCCAGTAGTCGACCAGTGATCTGGCGTTCTCCACGCGAACCCCTTGCGACCAGTCGCCCACCGTTTCCGGATCCGGCCACCGAGTTCTGGCCAGTCGCTGCTTCAGGTCGTCGATCTCCGACGCCGGGATCGAGACCGTGAACGGGCGGACGAGGGGTGCGGTCATGGCGTTCTTCACTTTCCTGAGCCTCGGCGCAACCACTCGTTGCACACTGGTGTGCAAGCTACTCCATTGCACACCAGTGTGCAACAATGGAGCCGTGCCCACCGACTCCTCCCGTCGGCGGTCGACGAACGAGACACGCGACCGCATCCTCGACGTCGCCCTCCAGGTGCTGGGAGACAACCCCGACGCCGGAATGGGCGACATCGCCTCCGCGGCCGGCGTCGTCCGCCGCACGGTCTACGGTCATTTCCCCTCGCGCCTCGACCTGATCCGGACACTCGCGGAACGGGCCGTCGCCGAGATGACCGCCGTCCTCTCCGAGGTCGACGCCGCCCACGCGGAAGCGGACGCGACGTGGGCCGAATTCGTCGCCCGCATCTGGCCGGTGGCGCACCGGTACCGAGTGCTGCTGGCGCTACGCCGCGGCGAGTACGGCGAGGCGATCCACGGCCTGCTCGGACCACTCGACGAGCTCCTCGCCGACCTCGTGAAACGGGGCCAGGACAGCGACGTATTCGCACAGCACCTGCCGACAGGCACGCTGAGCCAGCTGGCCTACGGCGCCGTGTTCGCCATCGCGGACAGCGACCTGTCGAACGCAACCAACGGCGCCCGGGCAGCGACGATCACGAGCCTGCTGATGCTGGGAGTTCCCGAGACGCGCGCGATCGCTCTCGTGGGCGACCAGCGCTGACCCGAGGGCGATCCCGGCATCGAACTCACAGCCACCCGGGTGCTACGAGGATCGACCAGCTCAGCAGGGGGCCCACGACCGCCATCGCCCCCGAGAAGCGGAGCAGACCGCGGTAGATCGTGCGCCGTTCCGGCTCGGGGGCGTTGGCCATCGCGATCGCGCCGCCGGTCGAGAACGGGGACACGTCCACCAGGGACGAGGAGATCGCCAGTGCGGCGACGAACCCGATCGCCCCGATCTCGCCCGTCGCGATCAGCGGCACCGTCAGCGGGATGACCGCGCCGAGGATGCCCGTCGTCGACGCGAACGCGGACACCACCGCCCCGATGAGGCAGATCAGCAGCCCGGCGAGCAGCGGTGAATCGACCCCGGCGACCGACGTGCCGAGCCAGTCGATCGTCCCGTTGCGCTGCAGCACCCCGATGTAGGTCAGGATGCCCGCCATCAGCAGGATGATGTCCCAGCTGACCTCCTTCACGGCGCTACGGCTCGTCGCGGGGAACGTCAGCGCCAGCACCGCCGCCACGGTCAGTGCCAGGAACCCGATGTCGAGGCCGAAGACGAGCGACCCGACGGTCAGCACGACGAAACCGAGCAGGGTCAGGCCCTGCTGCGGGCTCAGCGACGTCGACGGCGGCGCGGTGGCGGCTCCAGGGCTGTCGGCGGCCACCACAGCCGGAGCCTGACGTCGCGCCAGGAGCAGGTAGGTGGCCACGGCGACGGCGGTGCCGATGCCGAACGTGCTCGCGAACAGCAACAGCGGATCACTCGCCAGCCCGTTCTTCTCCTGCACGCCATGCACGATGACGCCGAGCAGGCCGGTGGGCGCGAACGAGCCCGCGGTCGACCCGAGCCCGATCAGGATGCTCACGAGCAACGGCCTGAGGCCGTGGGCGGTGGCGAAGCTCATCGCGATCGGCATCAGGATCGCGCCCACCGCGGGCGGCAGCGCGCCGATCCCGCAGATCGCGGTCGAGAGCAGGAAGAAGACCCACGGGATCGCGGATGTGCGGCCGCCGGCGAGCCGGAAGGTCGCTTCGACCAGCCACTGTACGGTGCCGTTGTTCTTGGCGATGGCGAACAGGTAGGTGATGCCGACGAGCACGACGAACAGCTCAGCGGGGAACGAGGCGAGCAGGTCGTCCGGTGATTCACCGCCGACGAGGCTGCCCACGAAGAACGCGGCGACGAGCCCGACCACGCCCATGTTGACCGGGCGGACGGTGGCGAGGGCGAGGACAGCGGCGAGCACGCCGATGGACAGCAGGGCTGTGGGCATGACGATCTCCCGAGCGAAGCGACGGTGGTTGGCTGGGATCGGTGCGGTGTTTACGCGGCGGGGCGCGGGTAGTAGGCCGCGCCGTCCATGAGGCGCCGCGCGGTGCGGCTGAACCCGAGCAGGTCGAAGGACACGTACGGCGGCTCCGAGACCGCGTGGGCGGCCACGCGCGCGGGCGTGATGCCGGACGGGTGTCCGATGAGGACGGTGTCCGGCTCCCGCCGGGTGGCGACGGCATCGACGACCGAGCTGCGGACCCGGGAGGCCGCGGCAAGGCACACCGACGCGGTGCCCGCGATGCTCTCGTGCAGGCGGTTCATGAAGATCAGCCGGACCCGCAGGTCCATGTCCGCAGCGTCGGCGGTCGTGCCGCTCACGGTGCGGTAGCCGCCGGGTGGGGCGACGAGCCCCACCATGGGCAGACCGGGTGACTCGTCGTCCACGCGGCGCCAATCCGTGCACAGGCCAAATTGCGCCGCCGCTTTGCCGCGGATCTCCCGCACTACGTCGAGCACAGTCTCGGAGAAGTCGACTTCGCCGCCGTCGACTCCGAGATCCGCGGCGGGCACCCAGACACACGGGTTCCCGGCGTCGCAGATCGTGGCGCGAACGACGGAACCGTTCTCCAGCACGATCTCGTCGACCGGGTTCCCGGTCGGCAGCAACGCACCGGTCTTGGCCCCCACCGTGCCCGACCAGTCCATGACGATCTCCGCACCCGTGCCCGGCACGCCCGGCACGGCGAAGTCGCCGAGAACAGCGGCCTTGCCCGCGCGGACGGGGACGTGCGCGGTCATCACCGCACCGGTGTTGGTGTTGTGGATGCGGACCAGCGTAACCCCCTCGACCGCGTCGACGAGGCCTTCGTCGATCGCGAACGGGCCGACCCCGGCCGAGATGTTCCCGCAGTTACCAGCGTAGCCGACGCCGGCGCGGTCGATCTCGACCTGGCCGAAGGTGTAGTCGACGTCGGCGTCCTCCCGGGTGGACGGTGCGATGATCGCGAGTTTCGAGGTGATCGGCCGGGAACCACCCAGGCCGTCGATCTGCAGCGGATCCGGGGAACCCATGAGCCGGACGAGCAGGGCATCGCGCTCGGCGCCGGGAGCAGGCAGGTCCGCCTCGTGGAAGTACAGTCCCTTGCTCGTGCCGCCGCGCATCAGGACGCAGCGGACGGTCAGCTGGTCCGTCATGCCGCTCCCCCGCCCGCCAATGTCCGCACGAGTGCGCGCATCGACGACTCCGCCGACAGGCCGAGCACACCGTCCG
The DNA here is from genome assembly GCF_021654135.1 of Amycolatopsis tucumanensis. GTDB lineage: Bacteria > Actinomycetota > Actinomycetes > Mycobacteriales > Pseudonocardiaceae > Amycolatopsis_E > Amycolatopsis_E tucumanensis. The sequence goes on from NZ_JAKGSD010000002.1 coordinate 123,035, forward strand.
CGATGCCGTCGGCGTCGTCGAAGACCCGGCCCGCCAGTGTCGCGAACTTCTCGCGGAGCGCGCCGTCGCCGATCCAGTTCTCCGGTTCGCCGAGCGGGACCGGCACCGCGTGGGACAGCGTCGCGCCTCCCGAGTGGACGGTGAGGGTGCCGCCACCCATCGGCACGCTGTCGTCGGCCGACACCGTGATCCGGTCGATCATCGCGACCAGGGCGGGATCGGCGAGGCGCTGGTAGCTGTCCCAGTCCACGTGCCCGTCCAGCCACGCGCACGCGACCTGGAAGTACACGCTGAACTGGGCGTCCACGACGCTGCCCGGCCGGCGTTTCGCCCGGCTGTCCTCACCGACGATCGGCATGGCCGCCGACGGGATCCCGACGTGCAGTTCCGCGCCGGGGTCGGAGTCGCGCAGCGCGAGCGCGGCGTCGACGGCGCCGTGGGTGAGCCGGCACGACGGGTACGGTTTGACGGCGGTGTCGAGCAGCAACCACCTCGTCCCGAGACCATCGGTGAGCGCGCCGGGGTCGGCCTCCCCGGTGTACCCGGTCAGCAGGCCGTACCGACCGTCGAGCGCGTCGGCGGCTCCGCGGACGCCGGTCTCCGCCAGCGTCGCGCACGTCAGCGCGTCGTGGGCGAGGAAACCGGGGTGCAGGCGTTTGTTCCACGCCCCGTTGGCCAGGTACTGCATGCTGCCCGCGGCTTTGCTCAGGGCGAGACCGAAGGCCGAGGCCGTGGTGGCGGCGTCGAACCCGCGCAGCCGGGCCACCGCCGCTACCGCGCCAAAGATCCCCGACACGGCGGTGATGTGGAAGCCGCGCTCGTAGCTGCGCGAGGTCAGCGCGGCGCCGACCCGGCAGCACACCTCGTACCCGACGGCGACCGCGTCGAGGAACGTGCGGCCGTCCACGTCGAGCCGTTCGGCTTCGGCGGCGGCGGCGGGGAAGATCGCGACCCCGGGATGCCCGGTCTGCGCCCGGTTGGTGTCGTCCATGTCCAGGGAATGGGAGTGGACGCCGTTGAGGAACGCCGCGTAGGCCGGGCTGTACCGGCGGGCCACCCCGATCACGGTGGCCTCGCCGCCGTGCGGATCGAGCCGGTCGACAGCGGCGCGCACGGCGGGGCTGCTGTCGGCGTGCGCGGCCGCGAACGCGGCGACGCCGATGTGGTCGAGGAACAGGGCACGCAGGCGGGGGGCGAGCGCCGGGTCCACCTCGGACTCGACGGCGAACCGTGCCAGCATCTCGGTCGAAGCGGGTCCGGTCACGGTGATCAGATCTCCCGCTTGAGGATCTTGCCCGTCGCGGTCATCGGCAACGTGTCACGGAACTCGACGAGGCGCGGGTACTTGTAGGCGGCCAGTCGTTCCTTGCACCAGGCCACGATGTCGGCCTCGGTGACGTCGTCGGAGTCCTTGGCGCGGACGATCACCGCCTTGATTTCCTCTCCGTGGGACGCGTCGGGGACGCCAACGACGGCGGCCAGTGAGACCGCGGGGTGGGTCATCAGCAGCTCCTCGATCTCACGCGGGTACACGTTGAAGCCGCCGCGGATGATGAGGTCCTTGGCGCGGTCCACGATGTAGTAGAAGCCGTCGGCGTCCTTGCGGGCGAGGTCGCCGGTGCGGAACCAGCCATCGCGGAGCACCTCGGCGGTCGCCTCGGGGCGGCCGTGGTAGCCCTTCATCACGTTGTGGCCCTTGATCGCGATCTCGCCGACTTCGCCGGTCACCTCGGACCAGTCGTCGTCGACCAGTTTCATCTCGACGCACGGGATGGGCACGCCGATCGATCCGACGCGGGGTTCCTCGCCGTAGACGGAGAACGACGCCACCGGTGAGGTTTCCGACAGGCCGTAGCCTTCGAGGATCGTGACGCCGAACCGCTCCCGGAAGTCCCGGTGCACCTCGCCCGGCAGCGCCGAGCCGCCGGACACCGCCACGCGCAGGCGAGCGGCCAGCGCGGACACGTCCACGCTCTCGTCCAGCGCGCCCAGCAGGCCCCAGTACATCGTGGGCACGCCGGCGAAGAACGTCACGGTCTCCCGGAGCATCAACCCCAGCGCGGCCCGCGGCTCGAACCGCGGCAGCATGATGATCGTGCCGCCGAAGGCGATGGCGCCGTTCTGCACGACCGTCTGCCCGAACGAGTGGAACAGCGGCAGCACGCACAGGTAGGTGTCCGGGTTCGCCGGGTCGGCGGCGAACAGGTCCCGGCCGGCCAGCGCGTTGTCGCGCATGTTGCGGTGCCGCAGTTCCGCACCCTTGGGCCGGCCGGTGGTGCCCGAGGTGTAGAGGATGACCGCGGTGTCGTCGTCGTCAACGTCGGCGGTGTCGAACTCGGTGGGCTCGCCCGCCCAGGGCGGGGGCGCCGCGGCGGGCAGGACGAACAGCGAGCAGGTCGCTGAAACAGCTTCCGCTGCCCACTCCCCTATTGGCAGGTCCGCAGTGCCCTCGAAGGCGAAGTAGGCGACCGCGCCGGAATCGCTGAGGTGGTAGGCGATCTCACGGGGTTTGAGCAGCACGTTCAGCGGCACCACCGTCGCGCCCGCCTTGAGGATTCCGAAGTAGACGATCGTGAAGTGCGGCAGGTTGGGGCAGGACAACGCGACCTTGTCCCCCGGGCGCACGCCGTGGCGCGCCAGGAGGTTCGCGACCTGGTTGGCGGCGCGGTCGAGCTGTGCGTAGCCGATCCGATTGTCGCCGATGACGATCGCGGTGCGGTCGGGGTGTTCCGCGGCGGTGCCGGTGAGCAGGGTGGCCAGGTTCGTCATGGGAGGTCCTCTCACAGGGTCACGGACAACGCGGGCACGGCGCCCGCGAGCTCGCGGACCAGGACCGACACGTCCGGCAGGGAGTCGAGGTCCAGCACCATCCGCTCGATGCGCGCCCATCGGCCGGTGATGCCGATCGACTCGGCGAGGCGGCGCGCCTTGTCCACCACGGCCGGGTTCGGCAGGGGCCGCGTCGGGCCGCCGAGCGGGCCGTCCACCTCGATCTCCACGGTGCCGCCGTCGCGCAGCGCGAGCCGCATACGGGTGCGAAACCGGTCCTGGGGCGTGTCGAAGTCCGGGCAGTGGTGGACTTCGACGCGGTCCAGCACGGACCAGACGTCGTCGGCGGCGATCCGGTCGCGGGTGAACTGCCCGGCGAGGACCTCGCCGTCCAGCAGGGCGACCGACACGGCGTAGCCGATGTTCATCTGCGCGCCGATCGTCTCCAGTGGACGCTCCGGCCGCCACCAGCCGTGGTGGTAGGCGGCGTGCGACACTTCCACCGAGATCGACACGACGTCCTCGGCCGTGATGCCGCGCGACCGGGCTTCCAGCGCGCAGTCGATGGGCGCGTGGGTCGCGGCCATGGCCGCGTAGGCCTTCACCCCGGTGTCGGTGAGCACCCACTCCTCCCCCAGCCCGGCGGTGATCAGCTCCGCGCGTGGGTCGTGTCCCTCGCCGAAGGTGGCGAGGAACCCGCCGTACTCGCGCTCGTACACGCGCTTGATCCCGGTGTAGCCGGCTTCGGCGAGCGCCGCGGCGTAGAGACCGTTGCGGGCGGCGAAACCGTGGTGCATCCGCTTGGACATGGCCTCGTACTGGGCAGCCATCAGCCCGGCCGACTGGGTCGCGGCCAGCCCGAGGGCGTCCTCGACGCGCGCGGCGTCCAGCCGCCGCAGCCACGCCGACGTCGCAGCACTGGCGTGGGTGCCGAACACCGCGCCGGAGTGCCAGCCGCGGGAGAGCATTTCGGCGCCGTGCAGCGCCAGCCCCACCCGGGGACCGACCTCGTACCCGGCGATCAGCGCCGTGAGCAGGTCCCGCCCGGACACCGTGCGGTCGAGGGTCGCGATGGTGCTGACCGCGCTCGGGACGACGAGCGAGTTGCTGTGCAGCGGCGCCCGCACGTGGTAGTCGTCCAGTTCGAACCCCTGGATGAAGGTGCCGTTGAGCAGGCACGCCGCGGGTGCGGACGTGGTGCGGTCCCATCCCAGCAACGGCACGTCGCCCTTGCCCTCCAGGGCGAGCACGGCGTCCACGGCCCGCTCGGACCACGGGAGCCGGGCGCCGACCAGCGCGCACACCAGCCCGTCGAGCAGGAGGTGCCGCGCCCGCTCGCGCACTGTTTCCGGGATGTCGTCGTGTCGCAGGCCGGCGATCCAGGTCGCCAGGCCGCCGGTCACGCCGTCGGGGTCGGTCGGGTTCACGCGCTCACCTCGTAGCGGTTGCGGATGCGGGATTCCAGTTGCTGCAGGGCCAGTGTCGGCAGGAGCGCGAGGACCCCGATCAGGAGGACCTGGCCGATGATGTTCTCCACCCGCGCCAGCGACAGGTTGCGCAGCAGCTCGTAGCCGAGCCCGGAGGAACCGGAGAACATCTCGGCGAGCAGCAGCCCGATCAGCGTGAGGCCGAAGCACAGGCGCATGCCCGAGGCGAGCGAAGGCAGCACGCTGGGCACCACGATCCGCCGCAGCAGCGACCACCGGGACATGCCCAGGCTCGCCGACAGTTTCAGGTGCAGCCGCCGCACCCCGGCGGTGGCCTCCACCATGATCAGGAACATCGGCAGCACCCCGGACACGAAGGCGAAGGAACCCCTGCTGAGGTCGCCGATGCCCAGGAACAGCAGGAAGATCGGGTACAGGACGATCTTCGGGACGCTGTTGAGCGCGTACACGACCGGCAGGGTGGCCCGCGACCAGAACGCGCTCAGGCCGAGGAGCATGCCGGTGACCGCGCCGGCGGCGATGGCCGCGGCGTAGGACAGCAGCAGCACGCGGGCGGTGTCGCCGACGCTGCCGAGGAACCGGCTGTCGGTGATGTCCGACCGCAGGCTCCGCAGGGCCTCGCCCGGTCCGGGGTAGACAACGCTGTCGGCGAGGCCGGCCGTCACCGTCCACACCGCAACGAGGGCGACGGCGAGGACCAGCGGCGGCACCCATCCGGGGCTGCGGCGGGCGCTCATCGCCGCCGCCAGTCGAACGCGCTCAGCGCCGCACCGAGCGCGAGGTTGGCGAGCAGCGCGAAGACGCTGACGAACACGATGCCCGCGTACATGTCGAGGGTGTCGAAGTTGTTGTAGGCCCGGTTGACCACCTGCCCGAGCCCGGTGGTGGCGAGGATGAACTCCGTAGCGAGCACGGCGATGATCGCGTAGGCCAGGCCCAGCTTCAGCCCGGCGAGGATGTCCGGCAACGCCGCGGGCAGCAGGATCTTGCGCAGCTGCTGCGCCCGGGTCATCTCCAGCGACCGGGCGAGTTTGGTGGCGATCGGCGGCGTCGACTCGAACCCGACAAGGGCGTGCGAGATGACGATGACGACGCTGAACAACGTGGCCAGCAGGACGATGGGCAGCACGCCGGTCCCGAACATCACCACCATCACCGGGTAGAGCGCGAAGACCGGGAGCGCGTAGAACACGTTGACGTAGGGCTTCACGGCCCGGTGCATCCAGCGGGAGCGGGCCATGGCGTAGGCGACGGCGACCCCGGCGACCGCCGAGGCGGCGAAGCTCACGCAGATGAGCAGGACGCTGCGCAGCAGCGCGCCGACGACGAACTCGCGGTCGCCGAGCAGCTCGATCGCGCGGGCGGCCATCTCGCTGACCGGGATGAGGTCGAGCCGGGAGACCGCGCCCGACCGCGCGTACAGCTCGACGGCGGCGATGGTCCCGATGACGAGGACGACCGTCCACGCCGGGGAGGGCAGCCCGGCGACCCGGCGCGGGGTCGGCCGCACGTAGGACGGGACGACAGAGGACCTGGTCTTCATCGCTCGCTCCTCATCGCGACCTCGGCCTCGGTGCGGATCTGCGCCCAGATCCGCTCCTGGGCCGCCGTTGCCGCCGGTTCGGCCAGCACGGCGTGCGCGCGCGGCCGGGGCAGATCGACGGGGACCTCGTCGATGAACGTGCCGGGGCGGCGGCCCATCACCAGCACGCGGTCCGACAGCAGCACCGCCTCCTGGATGCTGTGGGTGATGAACAGGACCCCGCACCCGATGGTCTCGACCACGCGGAGGAGTTCCTCGGCCATCAGCATGCGGGTCTGCTCGTCGAGCGCGCCGAACGGCTCGTCGGCGAGGATGAGGTCCGGGTCCATGGACATCGCGCGGGCCATGGCGACGCGTTGCCGCATGCCGCCCGACAGCTGCGCCGGGTAGTGGTTCTCGAACCCGCCGAGCCCGACGATCTCGACGAGTTCCCTGGCCCGGTCCCGTCGTTCCTTCCGGCCGACGCCGCGCACCTCCAGTGCGAAGGCGACGTTGTCGACGACGGTGCGCCACGGCAGGGTCGCCGACTCCTGGAAGACGATCGCCGTGCGCCGGCGGGGACCGGTGAGCGGCGCGCCGTCCACTTCGACGCGGCCGCGCGCCGGGTCCTGGAGGGCGCCGATGATCTCCAGCAGGGTCGACTTCCCGCACCCGCTGGGCCCGACGACGGACACGAACTCGCCGCGTCCGATGGTGAGGTCGACGGGTCCGAGCGCGTGGACGGGGCCGAAGTGCTGTTCCACGCCTTCGACGCGCACGATCGGCGTGGTCGTGGTGGACGCGGTGCCGCGCTGCGCCTGCGTCTGCGTGTTCACCGGGTGCCCTCGCATTCGGCCGGGAGCGTGGCGGGCACGTTCGCGGGCAGGTAGGTCTTCTGGAACAGGTCGCAGAACTTCAGGTCGGTGCGGTTCATGGCGAGGCGCTGGGCGTCGACGGCCTGCTGGATGGCTTCGGCGTCGAAGCCGGCGCCCCAGTTGTCGTAGCTGATGGCCTTTTCGACGATCGTGGTCGCTGCGGCGACGTCGATGTCGATGTAGTCGGCGTAGAGCTGCGCGGCCTTGGCGGGGTTGGCGCGGATGAAGTCGACGGCTTCGGCGTAGCCGGCGACCACGGCCTTGACGGTGTCGGGGTTGCGCTCGGCGAACTCCGGGGTCGTGGTGATCACGCTCTGCTGGAACTTCTTCAGGTGGTCGGCGCTGGAGACGACCACGCGGAACTTGCCGGTCTTCGCCACCACCGACGGCGGGACGACGGCGACGTCGACGGACCCGGCCTCCAGCAGCGCGACTCCCTCGCCGGCACCGCCGGAGGAGACCCGCTCGATGTCCTGGGTCGCGCCCGCGACCTTGGGCAGGATGTAGGACAGGGCCTGGGTGACCGACTGCGGGTTGGTGTAGGCCCACTTGTGGACGTCGTTGATGGTCTGCACGCGCGTGTTGCCGGCGAGCGTGTAGAAGTCGAGGCCGTAGACGCTCTGCGTCGCGCCGGCCACGACTGTCAGCGGGGTGCCCGCTTCGCTGGACTCCAGCACCGACGTGAAGCCGACGTCGGCCATGGGCAGGTCGCCGCTGAGCATGTTGCGGACGGTGGTGCCGCCGCCCTTGCCCGGCACGATTTCACCGATGGTCACGCCCCGCTTGGCGAAGAAGCCCTGGTCCTTGCCGACCAGCCAGGGGATCGAGTAGGGCTCGGAGGCGTTGCTGACCGCGATGTCGAACGAGGTCACGCCGGCCGTGTCCGCGCTACCTCCGCATCCGCTGAGCACCAGTGCGGCGGCGGCCGCGCCGGCGATCAGAGCTGTCGCGCGCTTCATGTGTTTCCTCCTGTGGTCGCGTCGTTGCGATCCAGGAAGCCGGCGGCTTCCAGGCGGTTGATCAGCCCGCCGCCGGCGATGAGCTCGACGACGAAGGCGGGCAGGGGCTCGATGTGGTGCTCGGTCCCCCGGGTTTCGTTGCGCAGCAGGCCCGCGGCCGCATCGATGTCGAGGACGTCGCCCTCGTCGATCAACGTGCGCGCGTCCGGCACGGTGAGCGCCGGGAGGCCGTAGTTGAGGGCGTTGCGGTGGAACAGCGAGTTGTACTGTTCGGCGACCAGGCACGAGATTCCCAAGTGGACGAACAGCTCGGCGCACGCGCGGCTGGAGCCGAGGCCGAAGTTGCGCCCCGCGACGACGATGTCGCCCGGCTCGACGAGCTTGGGCCAGCCGGGCCGGGTTGCGTCGAACATGTGCTGCGCCGCTTCTTCGACGGGCAGCTTCATCGCGAAGCCCGGGTACATGTCGTCGGTGTTGATCTCGTCGCCGAACACCCAGGCCCGTCCCCGGGCACGCAGGGGTGAGGTCATGCGGCCACCTCCGCGACCTGGTCGGGCCCGGCGATGTAGCCGGTGAGCGCGGACGCCGCGACGGTGGCGGGCGAGGCCATGTACACCTGTGCCTCGGTGCTGCCCATGCGGCCGCGGAAGTTGCGGGTGCTGGAGGTGACGCACACTTCGCCCGGGGCGAGCACCCCCATGTGGTAGCCGAAGCACGCGCCGCACGTGGAGTTGGTGACCACCGCGCCGGCCTCGACGAGGGTGCTGACGTAGCCGCGCCGGACGGCCTCCAGGTAGACCTGCTGGGAGGCGGGGGTGACGATGAGCCGCACGCCCGGCGCGACCTTGCGGCCTGCGACGACGCGGGCCGCGACCTCCAGGTCGGCGAGCTGCCCGTTGGCGCAGGACCCGATGAACGCCTGGTCGATGCGCGTGCGGTCGAGGCCGGACAGCGGCACGGCGTTGTTGATGACGGTGCCCGGCAGGGCCACCATCGGCTCGACGGCGCCGAGGTCGAGCGTGCGCAGGTCGGCGTAGGCGGCGTCCGGGTCGGGGTCGCTGCGGGTGTAGTCCGTGCCCGGGGCCACGTCCGCCAGGAACTCCTCGGTGAGCGCGTCGCACGGGAACAGCGTGAAGTCCGCGCCGATCTCAGCTCCCTGCGTGGCGATGGTCCGCCGGTCGGACATCGGCACCGACGCCAGGCCGGGGCCGCCGAACTCCAGCGCGTGGTCGGTGGCGTCGCCGTAGCGGCCGGAGATCGTCAGGAAGATGTCCTTGCCGTTGACGTGGGCGGGTTTCGTGCCGGTGAGTTCGTAGCGGATCGTCGGCGGCACGCGGTACCAGGTGCGGCCGGTGCACAGCATCTGGAGGATCTCCAGCGGCCCCAGCCCGCGTGCGGCGGAGTTCAGCGCCCCGCCGGCGCAGGTGTGGGAGTCGGTGCAGCACACGACGGTCCCGGGCAGCACGAGGCCCTGCTCGGCGATGACCTGGTGGACGATGCCGTGCCGGCCCACGTCGTAGAACCGGTCGATGCCGTGCTTGGCGACGAACGCGCGCGCCTTGGCGCCGTGGCCGGCGTCGCGCGGGGTGGGCGCCGGGACGGCGTGGTCGAGGACGACGGCGACCTTGTCCGGGTCGTGGACCGCGCGGACGTCGGCGAGGCGGTCGTGGGCGAACTGGACGTCGATCACCACGGTCATGTCGACGTCGCAGGTGACGATCTGTCCTGGTTGGACGGTGTCGAGACCGGCGGCGCGGGCGAGGATCCGCTCGATGATGGTCTCAGGCACGGGCCGGCTCTTTTCGTGCGCGCCGGGCGGTCCACTCGTCGAGGCCGACGGCTTCGAACAGGGCGCGTGGTCCGGTGACGCGGCCGGAGACGAGGCTGCCACCGGCGATCTCGGACATGGCTGTGGTCATGGCGGCGAAGGCGGCGCCGACAGTGGCGGCGGGCAGGATCGCGCCCGCGTAGCCGAACTGCTCCAGCTGCTCCCGTGACACCTCCGGCGACTTGCCGCCGGGGACGACGTTGAAGATGACGGGGACGCCGACCGCCGCCGGGATCGCCGCGACCTGGTCGAGGGTCTGCGGCGCCTCGACGAAGATCACGTCGGCGCCTGCCGCGACGTAGGCCTTCGCCCGGTCGATCGCGGCGTCGATACCCTCGACGGCGATCGCGTCGGTGCGGGCCACGATCAGGGTTCCCCGGCGGCGGGCCGCGACCGCCGCCTCGATCTTGACGGCGAACTCGTCGGCGGCGATGAGGGACTTGTCGTCGAGGTGGCCGCACCGCTTGGGGAACACCTGGTCTTCGAGCTGCACGGCCGCCGCGCCGGCGTCCTCGTAGGTGCGCACGGTGCGGAAGGTGTTGGTCTCGTCGCCGAAACCGGTGTCAGCGTCGGCGATGACCGGGACGTCGAGGTGCCGCCGGACCACGGCGATCGCGCGGGCCATCTCGGTGACGGTGGTGAGCCCGATGTCGGGCAGGCCTTCGGCGGCGGAGACGGCCGCGCCGGAGACGTAGGCCGCCTCGACACCGGCGCGCGCGGCGACCGCGGCGGAGAGTCCGTCGTAGACGCCGGGTGCGACGAGCAGCCGTTCGCGGCGCAGGAGTCCGGCGAGCACGGTGGCGTCAGGCATCGGCGTGCTCCTCGGCCGGGACGTGCCCCAGGCGGGCCGCGATGGCCCGCGCGGTGGCGGCGACGATCGGGCCGACGCGCTCGGCCTCCTCGCGGTCGAGGCGGATCGAGGGCCCGCCGATCGCCAGGGCCGCCTCCGGCCGTCCGCCGAACCCCATCACCGGGGCGGCGACGGAGTTCAGGCCCACCTCGCGCTCGCTCTCGGTGAAGGCCCAGCCGCGGTCGCGCACCTGGGCCAGCTGTCCGTCCAGCTCTGCGCGCGTGACGACGGTCGAGTCGGTGTAGCGCTCCAGACCGGCGTCGACCGCGGCCCCGAGCGCGGCCTCGTCGAAGGCCATGAAGCACTTGCCGGCCGCACCGGCGTGCAGCGGGAGCACCTGGCCGACGTAGCCGCGGTAGATGACGGAGTGGTGGGACGAGGCGGCCTCCACCAGCACGCGGGTGGCGCCCTGGCGCACGTACAGGCCGGCGCTCTCCCCCGTCACGTCGCGCAGCTGCTCGACGAACGGCCGCGCGACGCCGAGCAGGCTCGACCCCGACCGCGCCGGGGCGCTCCAGACGAGCACCCGCAGGCCGACGCGGTAGGTGTCGCCCTCCCGCACGAGGAGCCCCTCCTGCAGCAGGGTGGACACGATCCGCGCGACGGTCGTCGCGGGCAGCCCGGTGCGGGCGCGGATATCCGCCACCCCGAGCCGAGGCTCGGCCTCGGTGAAGCAATCCAGTACGTCGCACGCGCGCCCGAGCACGCGCACCCCCGGCTCAGCCATCCATCCTCCAAGCACACCGTTCTGCGGTTTCGAAAACCGTATAGCGGTTTTGGACGGTAGAGGGGTGAGCCCGGTCACGTCAAGCTCCGCGGACGTGCGAAGTCGGGACTTGCGACAACTGGGGAGGTGCTGACCAGCGGGTTCACCGGTGCTGCGACAGGGTCGGGGAAGTGCGATGAGACTCCGGCCGGCCGTTCTCTGCGGCATGCACGGAGGCTTACGACCGGATTCCCCGCTACGGCATCGACGGCGGTCTGGCTCCGCGCCTACCAGCTGCGCGATCGCCGAGCCAAGGGCGCCACCGTCGACAAGTGGCTGATCGGGCGCCGACGGCGTCAGTCCACTTCGGACACCAGGCCGACCCGGTAGGCGAGGACGACCGCCTGCACGCGGTCCCGTAGGTCGAGCTTGTTGAGGATGCGGGAGACGTAGGTCTTCACCGTCTCCGCGGACAGGACCAGCGCCGCGGCGATCTCGGCGTTGGACAGGCCTGCGGCGAGCTGTTCGAAGACCTCCAGCTCGCGGGGGGTCAGGGCCCGCACGACCTCGTCCCGCGCCGCGCGGGACGAGGTCGGCCGGGCGCAGCCGTTCCGCGAAGTGGCCGATCAGGCCCCGGGTGACGGCCGGGGCGATCAGGGACTCGCCGCGGGCGATGGTGCGGATGCCCTCGACCAGCTGGGCCGGCTTGGCGTCCTTGAGGAGGAAACCGCTGGCACCGGCGCGGAACGCCTCGTAGACGTACGCGTCGACGTTGAAGGTGGTGACGACCAGCACCTTCGGCGGCGCCTCGACACCGGGGCCGGCGACCTGCCTGGTCGCCTCCATGCCGTCCAGGACGGGCATGCGGATGTCCATCACGACCACGTCGGGGCGCAACCGGCGCGCCATCTCCACCGCCTCGCGGCCGTCCGCCGCCTCGCCGACGACGGTCAGGTCGGGCGGTGACGACAGGACGGTGACGTAGCCGGTGCGCACCAGCTCCTGGTCCTCGCAGATCAGCACGCGGATCGGCGCGGTCATGCGGCGCCGACCGGGATCAGGGCGTGCACGCGGAAACCGCCGCCCGGGCGTGGTCCGGCGACCAGGTCACCGTCGAGCATCCGAATCCGTTCCCGCAGCCCGCGGAGCCCTCGTCCGCCGGACGGCGCCACCGGTGCGGTGGCGGGCCCGGTGGTGGTCACCTCGATCTCCAGGTGCTCCTCGCCGTGCCGGAGCAGGACCGTGGTCGGTTGCCCGGTCGCGTGCTTGATCGCGTTGGTGAGCGCCTCCTGCACGACGCGGTAGGCGGCCAGTTCCACGTCGACGGGCCGCGGCCTGCTGACGCCCTCTTCGCTCCATTCGACGGGTTGCCCGGACAACCGGGCCTGCTCGACCAGGTCGCTCACCCGGCCGATGGCCGGCGTCCGGTCCGGGACCGGGTTTTCGCCGGTCGCCTCGAGCACGTCGAGCAGCGCCCGCAGTTCGGTGAGCGCCCGGCGTCCGGTGTCGCTGATGGCGCTCAGCCCGTCCCCGGCACGTGCCGGCTCGGTGTCGAGCAGGAACTGCGCCGCGTCGGCCTGGACCACCATCGCCGTCACGTGGTGGGTGACCACGTCGTGCAGATCGCGGGCGATCCGCGCCCGCTCGGTGGACGTGGCTACCTCGGCGGCCAGCCGTTCGCGTTCGGCCTGTTCCGCGCGCCACCGGCGCACCCCGGTCCCTGCCAACCAGATCACCGCCATCATCAGGTAGAACGCGAGGTAGTCGAGGAACCGCGGGGGCGCCCCCAGGGTGTGCAGGACGACCGCGAGCACGGCGTAGGCCACCGTGACCGCCGCGGCCAGCCTGCGACGGAACCGGGCGAGGTGCGCACCGGCGGCGTACAACGCCAGGAGGAGCCCCATCTTGCCGAACGTGTCCGGGTAGCCGAGCACCTGACCGACGGCGAAGGCGCTGCCGACGAGCGCGAGGCACACTGCGGGCCACCGGGTCCGCACCGCCAGCGGCAGGCACAGTGCCAGGGTCAGCACCAGCCCGGCCACCGCGCCGGCGTCGCGTCGCGGGAGGTCGCCGATCTCCGGTCCGATGTGGGAGATCGCGGGCACGAAGGCCAGCACCGCGACGACCACCGCCAACGCGATGTCCTTGACGAGAACCGGGAGACGGGGCCACTGGCGGACCACCGCGCGGAGGGAGGCGGCCGTGTCGGCGAGCACTCGTCGGAGTCTAGCGACGGCGCATCGGCACCAGGTTGCCGCGCCTGCGCGCGGCGACGAGCATCGGCACGGCGAGGACCAGGCTCACGATGACGGGCACGATCGACGCCTCGAGGCCGAAACCGCCGCCGGTCAGCAGGTCGGGGCCGGTCGGCTCGGCGACCAGTACGCCGGCCCCCGGATGCCCGGAGACCGGGATGCCGAGCAGCCCCACGCTGGTGTTCCAGGCGAAGTGCAGGCCGATGGCCAGCCAGATGTCGCGGCACCACAGGAACGCGGCGCCGAGCAGCACACCGGCCTCGACGGCGATCGCGAACGAGCTCCACAGCGTGGCACCGGGGTTGGCCAGGTGCACGAGACCGAAGAACACCGCGGTCACGGCCAGCGCGACCCAGCTGCCGAACAACCGTTCCAGCGCCTGCAACGCGAGGCCGCGGAAGAGCAGCTCCTCGGTCACCGCCGCTCCCAGTTGCACCGCCACCACCGTCGCCACGATCGCGCCCTTGTCGCCCGAGGACGCGGTGAACGAGAACTCGGTCAGCACGACGACCACCGAGGTGGCGATGAACACGACCCCGAGCACGACGCCGGTCAACGCGCGGGGCACCGCCCGCGCCGACAGGAGTTCCGGCGTGCTCCGCCGCGCGACGTAGCGCATGACCAGCCAGTAGACGACGACCGCCGCGACCGCCCCGACGACGGCCAGCGCCGGCGGCCCGCCGGAGGTCAGTGCCGACACCCCGCCGACACCGACGATCCCCACCAGCAACCACACGAGCGGAAACCGCAGGACGCGGTCGAACTTCCCAGCTCCGTGACCCGTGCTCGCCACAACTCCCGCGTCCACTCGCGACCTCCCGTTGACGGTGGCCACCGCGATCCGGTGACCGCCACGAACGTTACGAGCGCACGGCGGGCGTGAAATCCCCAGAGAGACGACGATTCGGGTAGCTCGCTCGGGGGACTCAGTGCGGACTACGGAAATGTCGCTGCCCGGACGCGGCTCGGATCGCCGCCGTGCTCGGACTGGGCAGCACCGCCGACGCGGTCACGCGCAACTACCTGGAACTCGCCGACCGCCTCGACCGCGCCCCCGCGCCCGTGCCGGGCACGCCGCTGGCGCTGGCCGGATCGATGCTGCGCAGCGTCACCTACAGGCTCCTGCTGCACAACGGGACTCTGCCGGTGCTGGCCCAGTTCTGGGCGGCCACCGCACACCTGGCGGACGGCGCGCTCACCGAGACGGACGGCCAGGTGCTGCAGGCTCGCCGAGGTCCTCGGCCGGCGCGCGGACTTCGTCGGCGCCGACAACGGCGGCCACTACGTCTACGGCCAAGGCTCCACCTGCGTGGACCAGGCGACGGTGACGTTCCCGACCACCGGCCGGCTACCGGACGAGAACCTCCACCGCACCGGAAAGGGATGACCGAGCGGGGGTCACGGCCGCTGCACGTTCTCGGAGCCGTTCAGCAGGACCGTGAAGATGCCCAGTGCGCCGGTGCGGAAGGCCACCGACAGGGCGTATCCGATCGCGGCGTCCGCCGGCCGCGAGTCCTCGCGCCGGGCCTGCCAGAACACCGTGAACTTCCCTGCGGTGTCCAGGCCGAACGAGGCGATCCCGGCGCCGTCCCGCTTGAGCAGCGTGTAGTCGTCGGAGTCCGGTGTGAACCGGTAGTGCGTGCCGGCCAGCGTCACATCGACCCGGTACGAGGCGCGGGTCAGCTTCCCGGGGCCGGGTCGCAGCCCGGCCTCGGCGCCGTCGACCGACATGGTCAGGCGGTCGGCTTTCCTGGTTCCGATCGGCACGAACTCGCTCACCTCGGCGTCCGGGGAGCGCTGGATGACAACCGGGGGAACCTGCTCCCCGGAGACCTCGACCACGCCGCGCTCGCTGTCGGTGCGGATCGTCAGTTCGCCGTAGTACGGGTCGTCCACGTTCCGGGTGCGGGGCATGCCGGCTCGCCTTCCTGATCGGGATGCCGAGACTAGCGATTGCCGGCCCCCGGGGTGAGGACGGTGCGGTCGAAGGGGCCGCCGTGGGCCGCGGCGTGGGCGACAGCCTCGTTGACCTGGTCGAGGTCGAACCGGGTGATGCGTTCGGGCGCGAGGTCCAGGGCTCCCGTCGCGATGAGTCGGATCATGCCGACGTTCGCCGCGCGCGGGTACATCCATTGGCCCCGGACGGTCACCGAGTTGCGCATGATCCAGGGGTAGGGCAGGGCCAGATCCGCACCGCCGAGCATGCCGACGCCACCCATCAGCACGACCCGCCCGTACTCGCGCACCGTCATGGCTGCCGCGCGGGCCACCGAGCTGGGCGCCTCGGGCGGCAGGAGATCGAGCACCATGTCGATCTGGCCGTCGGCAGCCGCCGCCATGGCCGCACGGTCGGTGTCTTCGTCTCCGCTGAGCTCGACCGGGCTCACCCGCGCGCCGAACCGGTCGGCGAGCAGGTCGAGGACGGCCCGGTTGCGGCCCGGGGCCACCACGTGCCCGGCGCCCATGGCGAGCGCGACGGCTACCGCGCTGCTGCCGAGGTTGCCGGTCGCCCCGCTGACCAGCAGCGTCTCCCCCGCCTCGAGCCGGCCCGCCAGCAG
Source organism: Amycolatopsis tucumanensis (assembly GCF_021654135.1). Taxonomy (GTDB): domain Bacteria; phylum Actinomycetota; class Actinomycetes; order Mycobacteriales; family Pseudonocardiaceae; genus Amycolatopsis_E; species Amycolatopsis_E tucumanensis. The sequence goes on from NZ_JAKGSD010000002.1 coordinate 138,805, forward strand.
CCCGCCGTAGGGAATGGTGTGCACACCCAGCACGGACCAGCGTGCGGGATCGGCCACGGCCCCGGCGGGCAGCGGGTACACGTTCTCCGTGGGCACGCGCATGAGTTCGGCAAACGGCCCGTCGTGGAAGTACCGGGCCAGCTCGGCGCCGCCCTCGCCGCGGGAGCTCCAACCCTGCAGCGTGATGTCCGGTGTCAGGGCGTCGTCGCGGGCGCGGACCGTCGAGTCGCACCAGACCACATCCCCCACCTTGAGCTTGGTGGCGTCCGGCCCCACGCTCACCACCCGGCCGATGCCGCCGACGCCCGGCACGACCGGTGGTTCCAGCGGGTAGCGCCGGGCACCGCTGAACACATCGGCCGCGTACGGGGGCACGCAGGTCGCCAGGACCTCGACCAGCACCTCACCGGTGCCGGTTCGCGGGTCCGGGGCGTCGTGCACCTTGAGCGGGGAGCCGAAAGCTGTGAGTGTCGCTGCACGCATGGAAAACCTTCCTGTCTCGTCCTCCGCCACGCTAGGCGCGGCAGGGACATGCGGGAAGCGATGATCCGGCATCTCTGGTATGCGTGGTCAGCATGGACGTGTCGAGTGCGAGCCTGCGGGTGCTGTGTCAGATCGCCGAATCGGGCAGCTTCACCGCTGCCGCCGCGGAGCTGGGCTACACGCAGTCCGCGGTCTCGCGCCAGGCGATCGCGCTGGAACGCAGCGTCGGAGCCACCTTGTTCGAGCGGCGGACCGACGGGGTGCGGCTCACCGAGCGCGGGCTGACGCTGCTGCGCCATGCGCGGACGATCCTGGAGTCGGTCGAGGCGGCCGAGCGTGACCTGACCGGTGAGTCTCCTCGCACGGAACTGGTGCGGCTCGGGTTGGTCCTCAGCGCGGGCCCGGTGATCCTGCCCGCCGCGCTCGCCCGGCTCGCCAGGACAGCGCCACGGGTCCGGGTCGCCACCCGCGAAGGCACCACGCCCAGCATGGCCCGGGCGTTGCGCACCGGTTCCATCGACGTCGCCGTGCTCACCTCACGCCCACCGCACCGGCCACCGGACGGCGAGTCACCGCGGCTGCACACCACCGTTGTCCAGGACACCGAGCTTCTCGTGGCGGCCTCGGCTACCGGCACGTTCGCGGGCCGCAAGTCCGTGCACGTCGACGAACTGGTCGGCGCGCCGTGGATCGCCAGCCCGTCGTCGAGCGGGGAGCCACTGCTCGGTGTCTGGCCGGGCCTGCCGGGGCGAGCGCGCATCGTCCACAATGCACGGGACTGGCTGACGAAACTGCACCTGGTGGCCGGTGGTTTCGGCGTCACCACGATCCCGGAAGGTTTGTCGCCGGTACTGCCGCCGGGCGTGATTGCCCTGCGGGTCCAGGGCGCTCCACCGGAGATCCGCAGGGTCCTCGTCGCCCGGCTCCCCGGCCCTGCCACGCCGGCGATCTCAGCGGTCACCCAGGCGATCACCTCGACCGTCCTCGATCAGAGCTCCGAGGGCCGGCGAGCTCACTGACCTCCCACGCGGGCCAGGGCCCAGTCGTTGTAGTCCTTTTCGGACGTCTCGCGCCGCATCCGGGCGGAGTTCTCCACGTCTTCGCCGACGAGGTAACGAAGTTGCGTGCTGTCGTCCTCAGCCGCGGTGACGACGGCTTCGGCCACCGTCTGAGCGGTCGCGAGCCGGTAGGGTCCCTCCTGCTCGAACGCGCCCATCACCTGCCGCACGAGCGGCTCGTAACCGGCGGGGACGGGGACGGCCTGAGCGCTCTCGGCGGTGCGCGCGAGGAAGTTGGTCCCCCGCACCAAGCCGGGCTCGACGAGCTTGACCGAGACCCCGCGCGCGGCCGCCTCGTAGCGCAGGGATTCGGTGAAGCCTTCGACCGCGAACTTGGTGGCGCTGTAGACCGAAAGCAGCGGCTCGGGGACGATCCCCGCCCCGGAACTGATCGCGATCAGGCGCCCGCCGCCCTGGTCGGCGAGCATCGGCAGGGCGGCCTGCGTCACCTGCATCATCCCGAAGACATTGGTCTCGAACAGCGCCCGGACGGTGGCCATCGGGGTGGCCTCGAAGACGGAGAACAGCCCGGCGCCGGCGTTGTTGACGACGCAGTCGAGCCGGCCGAAGCGGGTCAGGGTGTCCCGGAGGGCGGCCTGGATCGAGTCCGGGTCGGTGACGTCGAGCACGCAGGTCAGCAGGTGCTCGGTGCCTGGGCCGAGGTAGCCCTCCGGCAGGGGGCGGCGGGCCGTCGCGACGACGTTCCACCCCCGGTCCAGGAAGAGCTCGGCTGTGGCCTTGCCGAACCCCGACGAGCTGCCGGTGATCAGGACGGTCTTGCGGGTTTCTGTGCTCACACATCAAGTCTCGACGCCGCACGCCCGGACTGTCTATCATCAAAGCTCCGATATTCGTTAGCGAGAGTCCGGATGAGCGATCCACTGGCCGAGGTGATCGGCCTGCTGCAGCCGCGCGTCGTCCTCTGGAAACAGATCGAGGGCTCTGGGCGGTGGGGGTTGCGGTTCGAGGCGAACTCCGACGTCAACTTCGGTGTGGCCACCGCCGGCCAGTGCTGGCTGCGGTGCGAGGGAGACCCGGTCCCGCTCGCGGAGGGCGACTTCCTGCTGCTGTCCGGACCACCCGCCTTCACCTTCAGCAGTGACCTCGGCGCGGATGTCGTCGACGGGGAACGGGCGCTGGCCGGTGTCCCGGACAACCACCTGAGACTGGGCAGCGGAGAAGGGCAAGTTACGCGGCTGCTCGCCGGGCATTTCGCGATCGAGCCGGAGAACGCCCATCTCCTGCTGGACCTGCTGCCGACGGTGGTCCACCTGCGGGCGGGCACCGACGGCGCCGGGCGGATCGCGAAGCTGCTCGAACTGATCGGTGACGAAGCGGGGGCGGACCGGCCCGGTGGGTCGCTGGTGCTGTCCCGGCTGGTCGAAGTGATGCTGGTCGAGGCGCTGCGCAGCGCTCCGGCGACACTGGAGCACCCGCCGGCCAACCTACTGGCAGGCCTGAGCGACCCGCGGGTGGCGGCTGCCCTGCACGCGATCCACGCGGACGTCGCCCGGCCCTGGACGGTGGCCGACCTGGCGGCCGAGGCGCGGATCTCCCGTTCGGTCCTGGCCGAGCGGTTCGCCCGGCGCGTGGGCCTGACGCCGATCGAGTACCTGCTGTCCTGGCGGATGGCCATCGCCAAACGCGCTCTGCGACAAGGGAACCAGCCGATCGCCGAGATCGCGCGGCAAATCGGCTACGGCTCGACCAGTGCGTTCAGCACGGCGTTCTCTCGCGTCACCGGATCAGCTCCCGGGCGGTACGCCCGTCGGCGGACCGCTGAGTGAGGTCTTCCCACCGGTTGCCAATGGCGGGCGTGTCGCGACCCCGCACCGTCGCCCGGTGCCCCTGCCAGGATTCGAACCTGGGGCCTCCGCATCCGTAATGCGGCGCTCTGTCCTGCTGAGCTACAGGGGCCTGAAGTGATGGAGAACCGAAAAGCCGCCCGGATCGGGGTTCCCGATGGGCGGCTCCCTCGTCATGAGGTGATCACGTCATGACGAGGGAGCACCGCGGCGCAGGCCAGTGGACGGGCACGCAAGCGCGACCGGCAGGCGCCGTGTCTCTCGCTTTCGCTTGTCCGTCATGGCTTCCCCCTCGGTGATCGTGTGCGGACATGGTGCCCACTGCACGCCGGGTGCGTCAATCTTGTTTTTCGGCGCCAGCGGGGTGGTTGCGGTTGCCGGGGGACAATCCCGAATGGGGCACGTGACCGGTCGTCTAAGAGACGGTTTCCTCCCGCGCCCGGGCCAGGATGGCCTGGGCGCGCAGGATGACCGGGCGGTCCACCATCTGTCCGTTGTGGACACCCACCGACCCGTCACCCACCGAGGCCAGCACTCCCTCCGCCCACGAGATCTCCGCGGCGGTGGGGGTGCAGGCCTCGTGCACGGGGCCGACCTGGCGGGGGTGGATGCAGAGTTTGCCGGTGAAGCCGAGCTCGATCGCGTGCGCGAGGTCGGCTTGGAGGACGGCCGGGTCGTCCAGTGCGGTGGTGACGCCGTCGATCGGGGCGGCGCGGCCGGTCGCGGCGGCGGCGAGTACCAGGGCGGAGCGGGCGTGGTGCAGGGCGGTGTGGGAGCGGTGGTCGACGCCGAGTTGGGTGGCGAGGTCGATGCTGCCGAACGCGGGCCGTACGACGTTCTCGGCGGCGCAGACCTCCACGGCCCGCACCACGCCGAGGGCGGTTTCGATCAGCGGGATCACCGGGGCGCCGATCGATGCCAGCACGGCGGGATCTTCGGCCTTGGGCACCATGATCGCGGTGGCCTGGCCGGTGATGGCGGTGAGGTCGTCGTCGAACCAGGGGGTGCCGGGGCCGTTGATCCGCACCACCGCCGGATGCCCCGTCTCGAGCCACGACCGCACGTGTTCCCGCGCCGAGGCCTTCTGCTCGGGGGCGACGGCGTCCTCCAAATCGAGGACCACCACGTCGGCGCCGGAGGCGGCGGCCTTGGTGAACCGGTCGGGGCGGTGGCCGGGCACGAACAGGAAACTCCGCGCACCGGCGATCATGCGGCACCCCGCAGGACGCCGGTGGCGGTCTGCCGCCCGTACCTGTCCCGCACCGCCGTGGCTACGCTGTCGGGTTCCTTGGTGGCGGTGGTGATCAGGCCCTGGTGGTCGAACAACGGGGACACCAGCCGGTAGGAGAATTCGACATCCCCGCCGATACCGGTGGCGCGGGCGGCTTCGGCCATCGCCAGCGCCTGCAGCGGCCCGTGGGTCAGCAACCCCGGATAGCCCTCCACGTCGCGGGCGTAGTCGCGGTCGTAATGAATCCGGTACGCGTTGTAGGTCAGCGCGGAGAACCGGAACAACAACGTCGGTGTCACCTCGATCGCCCACTCACCCGGCCCGGCCGGCACCACCTCGGCGCCCTCGTCGGCGGGCAGCCCACCGGCGGTGGCGGGCCGGTAGACGATGTCCTGCCGCTCCTCGACCACCACCCGCCCGCCCTGGGAGATCAGGTGTTCCACGGTCACGAAGGTCAACGGTCCGGACCGGCCCTGCTTGTCGGCCACCGAGGCCACCCGGGTGCGCCGCGTCGCCGCCTCCCCGCACCGCAACACCCCACGGGCGCGGACCCGGCCCCCGGCCCACATCCGCCGCCGCCCCGGCCCCGGCGGCGCCGGCACACAGTTACGCACCGGATGCCCATCCGGCCCCAAATCCGTCTGCGCCGGCCGGTCCAGCAGATACAGCCAGTGCCACAACAACGGCAGCCCCTCGCGCGACAGATCCGGCACCGGCACGTCCAGCAACGCGCCCAGCGCCCGCGCCGGCTCCGGCGCCACCACCTCACTGCGCTCCACAACCTCCGACACGGCGTCAGATCCGGTTCCGGCTGATCAACTGCCGCGCGATCACACCACGCTGGATCTCGTTGGTGCCCTCACCCACGATCATCAACGGCGCATCCCGGAAATACCGCTCCACATCGAACTCCGTCGAATACCCATACCCACCATGAATCCGCACCGCGTTCAACGCCACCTCCATCGCCGTCTCCGACGCGAACAACTTCGCCATCCCCGCCTCCATGTCACACCGCTGCCCCGAGTCATACCGACGCGCCGCCATCAACACCAACTGCCGCGCCGCCTCCAACTTCGTCGCCATATCCGCCAGATAATTCCCGATCGACTGATGCTGCCAAATCGGCTTCCCAAACGACTCCCGCTCCTGCGCATACCGCAACGAATCCTCCAGCGCCGCCCGCCCCACCCCCAACGCCCGGGACGCCACCTGGATCCGGCCCACTTCGAGGCCCTTCATCATCTGGGCGAACCCGTCGCCCTCGGCGCCACCCAGCAGCGCGTCCACCGGCGCGCGGTACCCGTCGAAGGACAGCTCACAACTCTCCACACCCTTGTAGCCCAGCTTCGGCAGATCACGGGACACGGTGAGCCCGTCACCGTGTTCCACCAGCAGGATGCTCATCCCGGCATGCCGGGGCGTGGCGGCCGGATCGGTCTTGCACAGCAGCGCGATCAGCTGGGAGCGGCGGGAGTTGGTGATCCACGTCTTCGCGCCGTTGACCACGTAGTGGTCCCCCTCGCGCCGGGCCGTGGTGGTCATCGCCTGCAGGTCGGATCCGCCGCCCGGCTCGGTCAGCGCCATGGTCGCCCGGATCTCCCCCGTCGCCATCCGCGGCAGGTAGCGGTCCCGCTGCTCCGGCGTGCCGAACGTGGCGATCAGCTTCGACACCACCGTGTGCCCGCCCATCGCCCCGGCCAGGCTCATCCAGCCCCGCGCCAGCTCCTCGGTGACCTGGACGTAGCACGGCATCGACACCGCGACCTCGCCCCACGGCTCCGGGATCGCCAAGCCGAAGATGCCCATCTCCTTCATCGCCTCGATGAGCTTCTCCGGATAGGCGTTGTCGTGCTCCAGCTCCCGCGCCACCGGCCGCACCTCGCGGTCCACGAAGTCCCGCACGGTGTCGACGATGAACTGCTCTTCGGTGCTCAGCTCAGGCATGGTGTGTCCTCGCGGTGGTGGGTGGCGGCACGAGGTGCCGGGGTCCGGTGGCGACGCCGTCGAGGGCGAGCACCCGGCCGCCCTTGGCCGCCGTGACGACGAGCGTGTCGCGGGCCGGGCCCGCGAAGCACAGGTTGGTCGGGAAGGTGCCGTCCGGGAAGCGGATGGGCGGCAGTGGGGTGCCGTCGGTGTCGAACACGGCGATCCGGTCGGCGTCGGGCAGTGCCGCGTAGAGCCGCCCGTCGGCGTCGAACGCCAGGCCGTCCGGGCCGCCCGGAAGGACAGCGAGGACACCGTCGAAGCGCAGGGACGCCCCGTCCCAGGTGTAGCCAAGCAGACGGCGTTCGCGGGTCGCGGCGACGATCAACCGGTCGCCGCAGAAGGCCAGCCCGTTGGGGAAGCCGATCCCCTCGGCGACCACCTCGAGCCGCCCGTCCCGCGGGTCGTAGGCGAACACCTGGCCGGGGCCCTCCTCGTGCGGGCTGCCGGGATCGGTGAACCATATCCGCCCGTCCGGGCCGCGGACCAAGTCGTTGGGCGCGCGCACCCCGGCGGTGAGGGCGTCCAGGACGGTGCCGCCGAGCAGGGTCTGCAGTCCCGCGGGGGCCGGGCGGTGCGAGCTGCTCCGCCGCACCGATCCCCCGTTCTGGGCGACCCACACCCGGCCGTGCTCGTCCTCGGCCAGCCCGTTCGGGCCGCCGCCGGTCTCGACTCGCCGCACGACGGCGCCGGTGCGGTGGTCGAGTTCGAGGACCTGGCCGCGGGACACGCTGGTCACGAGCAGGCGGCCGTCGCTGGTCCACAACGGACCTTCGGTGAAGCCCGCGCCGCTGGTGAGCAACCGGATGTCAGGCATCGAACACCTCGCGCAGCTTCAGCTTGCTGACCTTGCCGGTGTCGGTGAGTGGCAGGTCGGCGGCGGTCATCAGCACGAACCGCGACGGCACCTTGTACCCGGCCGCCTGTCCGCGGATGTGGGCGGTCAGGTCGGCGACGAGCCCGTCCCGGTCGGCGCCCGGGTCGCGGGGCACCAGCACGCAGGCCATCACCTCGTCACCGTTCTCGCCGGGCACGCCCATGACGAAGGCCTGATCGACGGCATCGTGGCCGATGAGGATGTCCTCGACCTCGGCGGGGGCGATGTTGATGCCCTTGATCTTCATCATCTCCTTGCGCCGCCCGGCGAAGTGCAGCCGGCCGTGCTCGTCGAGCCATCCCAGGTCGCCGGTGCGGAACCAGCCGCCGGGCCGGATGGCGTCGGCGTCGAGTTCGGGCGCGTCGAGGTAGCCGTCGATCACCGCGCCGGACAGCTCGATCTCCCCGGTCACCCCGGCCGGGCACGGCCGCCCGGTGTCGTCGACGATCCGGACCTGCTGCGTGGGCAGCGCGGTGCCGCAGGTACTCAGCTTGACCTCCACCGGGTCGAGCGCGTCGCTGACGGTGGAGTGCCCGTAGCCTTCGGTGAGCCCGTACATGCTGCACACCTGCGTGACGCCGAGTTCCTCGATCACCAGGCGCTTGTCCTCAGCGGTGAACCCGCACGTGCCGGTGCGCAACGAGGAAATATCGCGCTTGCCGAACGACGGCGCGGACAGCAGCGCCCGCGTGGTGGGCGCGAGTCCGTAGTAGACGGTGCAGCGCTCGCGTTCGATGAAGGCCAGCGCCTCCTCGCCGTCGAGGCGTTCCTGCAGGCACAGCGTGGTGGCGTGGGTGAGGGCGACGGGCAGGGCGTTGGCCGTGCCGTAACCGAAGAAGAACGGCGCCGAGATCCACAGCCGGTCGCCGGGGCGCAGGTGCTGCCGGCGGCCGATCTCGCGGGGGTTGGCCACCAGCGGGCCGTGGCGCAGCGGCACCGGTTTGGGTTTCGCGGTGCTGCCGCTGGTGAACAGGATCGCCGCCAAGTCGCCGGGGCCGACCGGCACGTCGACGAGCGGGCCGCCGGGCAGCGCCGGGGGCAGCTCCGCGCCGGCGGGCCAGGTGAGCGCGCCGAGGTAGTCGCGGCGGGACTCGCCGTAGAGCTCACCGTACCCGGCCTGGGCCAGGTCGGCGAGGACGTCGCGGCCGAACAGCTTGTCGTCGGTCACGACGGCCCGCAGCCCGGCCCGCTCGATCACGTAGGCGTATTCGGAGGAGCGGTACCAGGTGTTGACCGGGACCGCGACGAGACCGGCGAGGTGCGCGCCGAGGGTCGCGGTGAGCCAGCGCAGCCCGTTGGGCAGCAGCACGCCCACCCGGTCGCCCGGCCGCAGTCCCGCGGCCGCGTAGCCCGCAGCCATCCGTTCACACGCGCCGAGCAAGCCGGCGAAGGTGGCGCGGCCGTCGGCGGCGACCACGGCCTCGTGGTCGCCAAAGTGCTCGCCGAGGGCACGCAGCACCCCGGGCAGGGTGTCCTGGCCGAGAAGCCGGTAGTGATCCACAGTGGACTCCTTCAGGCGGGCCGGAACCGCACCAGCGGGGTGCCGTTCACGCGCTCGAACGTAGCCGTCACGGGCAGGCCGACGCGGACGTCGCCGCCGGTGACGTTGCTGATGATCTTCACGCCCTCGGTCAGCAGCACGACCGCGACGACGTACGGCGGCTGCGGTCCCGGCGGCGGGAAATAGGCCTTGCGGAACACGGCGTAGGACCACACCGTGCCGGTGCCGGCCGCGGTGAACCACTCGATGTCGCCGTGGACCCGGCAGTGCGGGCAGACCGGTTTGGGCGGGAAGCGGGACTCGCCGCAGGCCCGGCACCGCGCCACGCGCAGCTGCCCGGCTTCGAGACCGGCGAGGTGCGGGGTGAGGTCGATGGTGTTCACGGCCGGCTCCCGTACACGACGGAGGACACCAGCGGCGCGGCGCAGGCGTACTGGATGTGGGTCGCGCCGGGGATCTGCCGTGCGCCGCATTCGCCGCGCAGCTGGCGCACGGCCTCCACGTTGAGACCCCAGCCCTGCAGGTAGCTTTCGGACAGGTGCCCGCCGGAGGTGTTGACCGGGAGCTCCCCGCCCAGCCCGATCCGGCCGTCCTGGATCCACCGCCCGGACTCCCCACGGGGGCAGTAGCCCAGGCCTTCCAGGGTGAACAGGACGTTGGGGCTGAAGTTGTCGTAGAGCATCAGGCCGTCCACGTCGGTCCGGTCGACGCCGGCCTGGCGCAGCGACTCCGCGCCGGCCTCGCCGATCGCCCCGGCCCAGAAGTCCTCGGGCGGGAAGTCGGAGCCGAGGAACTGGGCCCGCTGGGCGGCGCCGAGGACGTACACCGGCGGCCGCGGCAGGTCCGGGGCGCGGTCGGCGGTGGTGAGGATCATCGCCACGCCTCCGTCGTTGATCAGGCAGTAGTCGAACAGGTGCAGCGGTTCGACGATGTAGCGCGAGGCCAGGTAGGTCTCCAGGTCGAGCGGGTCGCGCATCACCGCCGCCGGGTTGAAGGCGGCGTGGCGGCGGAAGGTCAGCGCCACCTCGGCCAGTTGCTCCTCGGTGGTGCCGTACTGGTGGCAGTGCCGCTGGAACATCAGCGCCGAGAACGCGCCCGGGGAGGTCATGCCGTAGGGCCGGGTCAGTTCCGGCGCGGTGCCGTAGCCCTCCCCCGCCGCGGTGTAGCCGGTGCCGCCTGCGCCGTAGGTGGCGCCCGCGGAGCGGCCGTCGTTGCCGTAGACCAGCGCCACGGTCCGGCACTGCCCCGTGCGCAGAGCGGCGGTCGCCAGTTCGATCGCCGCACCGCACATCCGGCCCTCGGCAGGCAGCGGCACGCACCACCGGGGCTGCAGGCCGTGGGCCGAGGCGAAGGATTCGTAGCCGGTGACCCGGCAGGCGACCAGCCCGTCGATGTCCCGGACGTCCATCCCGGCGTCGGCCAGCGCCTCGCGCAGCGCCCAGCCGGCCAGGTCGTCGGCGGAGTGGCCGGGCAGCTTGCCGAAGCGGGTGGTGCCCACCCCGGCGACGGCCGCGAGTGGCCTGTTCATCACGACTCCCTCGTCGTCTGATACTTGATAATGTATAAACTCAGTCCGGAAAGCAAGGCCCCGGACGGAACGGGCCTGCTCAGAACGCGTCGTCGGCCAGGACGCCCTGGTCCCGCAGCGTGCGCACCACGTGGTCGCCCTCCAGCCGGACGTGCTCCCGGCTGGCGGCGTCGGCGGCCGCCGCGTCGCCGTCCCGCAGGGCGCGCAGGATCCGGGCGTGTCCCTTGTTCGCCTCGGGACCGCCGCCGGAGGGCACCTCGTACACCGAGCGCGGCAGGTTGCGGGACAGCTGCCGCAGCACCGACAGCAGACGGCGGCTGCCCCCGGTCTTGTTGATCAGGGAGTGGAACTCCCAGTTGAGGTCGTGCAGCTCGTCGCCGTCGGTGCTGCGCTGCATCTGCTCGTGCAGCTCCTCCAGCTTGCGCAGGACCGGCTCGGTGATCCGCGTGGCCGCCCGCGCGGTCGCCAGGCCCTGGACCATGCCGTAGATCCGGTAGTGGTCCTCGATGTCCTCCTGGCGGATCGGCACGATGAACGTGCCGCGGTGCGGCTCGGTGTCGACCAGGCCCTCGGTCTCCAGGGTGATGAGGGCTTCCCGGACGGGCAGCCGGCTCACGCCGAGCTCGGCGGCGATCGCGTCCTGCGGCACGCGCTGCCCGCGTTCGAGGGTGCCGTCGAAGATGCGTTCGCGGATGTGGGCGGCGACCTCGTCGCTCATGCTCCGCCGTTTCGGCTGTGCCGCCCTGGCCATGCCGCCACCCCGTCCCCGTGTCGCTGCTGCCGGATACTTTATCAACGTTACTCCTCGATGATCGGGGAAATGCGCGGGGCAGGCGCGGGCTCCACCCGGTCGCCGTCCACCAGCAGCGTCGACCGCGCCGTCAGGTGCGGGTCGGCGGCGGCCTCGGTCATGCTCAGCACGGGCGTGACGCAGGCGTCAAGCGGCTCGAACACCGCGGCCCACTCGGCGCGGGTGCGGCCGGCGAAGATCTCCGCGAACAGCTTCTTGGTGGCAGGCCAGGACTCCCGGTCCCACTGGTCCGGCAGCTGGGCGGGGTCCAGGCCCAGCGCGCGCACCAGCCGCTCGTAGAACTGCGGCTCCATGCTGCCCACGGCCAGGTACTCGCCGTCGGCGGTCTCGTAGACGTCGTAGAACGGCGCGCCGGTGTCGATGTCGTTCGCGCCGGGCTCGGGCTGCCACCGGCCGTCGGCGACGCGCTGCCAGATGCCGGACATCAGCAGGCTGACGCCGTCGACCATCGCGGCGTCGACGACCTGGCCGCGGCCGGTGGCGTCGCGCTCCCGCAGCGCGGCCAGCAGCCCGAAGGCGAGCAGCATCCCGCCGCCGCCGTAGTCCCCGACGAGGTTGAGCGGCGGCACCGGCGCCTGTCCCCGCCGCGCGATCGAGCGCAGGGCGCCGGTGACGGCGAGGTAGTTGATGTCGTGCCCGGCCTTGGCGGCCAGCGGGCCGTCCTGCCCCCAGCCGGTCATGCGGCCGTAGACCAGGCGCGGGTTGAGCTCCGCGCACGCCCGCGGCCCCAGGCCCAGCCGTTCCATGACGCCCGGCCGGAATCCCTCGATGAGGACATCGGCGGAGGTGATCAGCTCACGGGCCCGTGCCAGGCCGTCGTCGGATTTGAGGTCGAGGTGCACAGTGCGGCCGCCGCGGTCGAGGATGCCGCCGTCCCGGTCGCTGCCCGGGCGGTCGATCCGCACGATCTCGGCGCCGGCGTCGGCGAGCATCATCGCGGCGAACGGCGCCGGGCCGAGCCCGGCGAACTCCACCACGCGCAGTCCGTTCAGCGGTCCCATCCGTGTTCCCTTCACGCCGGCTGCCGGTACGGGTCGCCGATGCTGCGCCCACCGCACACGACGAGCACCTGCCCGGTGACGTAGGAGGCGCCGGCCAGATAGGCCACCGCGTCGGCGACGTCGCCGGGGTGCCCGGCGCGGCCGACCGGGATCGCCTCCAGGGTGCGTTCGCGGATGCGGTCCGGCAGCCCCTCGGTCATCCGGGTGGCGACGAACCCGGGCGCGACGCAGTTGACGGTGATGCCCTGGCGCGCGACCTCCAGCGCCAGCGACCGGGTGGCGCCGACCAGCCCGCCCTTGGCCGTGGAGTAGGCGGTGGAGCCGAAGGTGCCCAGCCAGGCGCGGGAGGCGATGTTGACCACCGCTCCCCCGCCGCGCCGCGCCATCGGGCGCAGCAGCAGCCGCGTCAGCGCCAGCGGGCCGAGCAGGTTGATCGCGAGCAGGCGGCGGAACAGCGCCGGGTCGAGGCGGCCGACCCGCGCGTCCTGGAGCACGCCGGCGCAGTTGACCAGAATGTCGACGCCGCCGAACTCCGCCACGCAGGCCGCGGCGACCTGCTCGCGGGACTCGCGCGAGGCGACGTCCAGGACCATCGGCCGCGCCTTCGGGCCGATCTCCGCCGCCGCCTCCGCCGGATCGAGGTCGGCGACGACCACGACGTCGGCCTCACGGGCCAGCCGTTCGCAGACGCCCCGGCCGATGCCACCGGCGCCGCCGGTCACGAGCGAGGTCTTCATGGCCGCAACCTCCCCAGACCGCTGCCCGCGGTCACGTAGATCTCCTGTCCGGTGATGTCCCCGCCGTCGGCGGCGAGCAGCGCGGACACCTGGTGGGCGACCGCGGTTTCGGCGCCGTCGGCGTAGAGCACGGTGTTGACCGTGATGCCGTCCCGGGCGAGCTCGATCGCCAGCGTGCGCGCCATCGACAGCACACCGCCCGCGACCGCCCCGGCCGCGGTGGCGTGCGGACGGCCCAGCGCGGCCTCGGCCGGGATCAGGAACACCAGCCGTCCTGCCCCGGACAGCGCGGGCAGCTGCCACTGCACCTCGGCCAGCACATCGGCGAGCACGTCACCGATCTCGGCGTCGAGCAGTTCGTCGGACAGCCCTTCCAGGTCCCGGTCGCCGGGCAGGTCCGGGGCCAGGCACGCGGCGGGGACCGGCGATTCCAGAGTGGACAGTGCCGCGGCGAGCGCGGCGGAGCCGCCCCACACGGGCACGGTCGTGGTCACCTGCGTCATCGGGACATCACCAGCGTCGTCACCGATCCTCCGTCCGTGCCGTTGACCGTGCCGCCCTTGCAGTAGCTCAGCCCGACGCGCGCACCCTCGACCTGGCGGGCCCCGGCGGTGCCGCGCAACTGCCAGGTCAGCTCACAGGCCTGGGCGACGCCGGTGGCGCCGACCGGGTGCCCGCGCGAGAGCAGCCCGCCGCTGGGGTTGACGGGCAGCCGCCCGCCGAGCGCGGTGCGCCCGGCCTCGGTCCACGCCGCTCCTTCGCCGCGCGGGATCAGGCCGAGTCCTTCCATCCGGACGATCTCGGCGATCGTGAAGCAGTCGTGCATCTCGACCAGGTCGATGTCCTCCGGGCCGGTGCCGGTGAGCTTCCAGGCCTCCTCGGCGGCCCGGCGCGAGACGTCCTCCTCGTTGACGTCGCCGGTGCCCGGCCGCACGCTGCCGCTGACGAGCGCGCAGCCCAGCATGCGTGGCACGGAACCGGTCACGCCGAGGCGGCGCAGGCCGGCCGGGCTGCACAGCACCATCGCCGCGGCGCCGTCGGAGATCGGGCTGCAGTCCAGCAGCCCGAGCGGTTCGGCGATCGGCCGCGCGGAGAGCACCTCCTGCAAGGTGACCGGCCGCTGGTACTGGGCGAACGGGTTGTGCACCGAGTGGGCGTGGTTCTTCACCGCGACCGCGGCGATCTGCTTGCGGCTCGCGCCGTGGTCGGCCATGTAGCGGCGGGCGCTGAGCCCGTGACCGGCGGCCATCACGTACCCGACCGCCGCGTCCAGGTCACCCGGGTCGGGCCGCACGCCCCCGGACACCCGGTCGGTCATCTTCTCCACGCCGATCACCAACACGACGTCGTGCAGGCCCGCGGCCAGGGCCACCCACGCCTCACGTAAGGCGGTGGCCCCGCTGGCGCAGTAGTTCTCGTGGTTGGACACCGGGCGCCCGTCGAGGCCGAGCTGCGCCGCGACGCGTTGCCCGGCGACCGGGCCGCCGAAGACGTGCCCGACGTACAGGGCGTCCACTTGGGACAGTTCGGCGCTCGCGTCGGTGAGCGCGGCGCGGGCGGCGCCGACGGCCATGCGCTCCAGGGTCACGTCGGCGGGGTACTTGCCGAACCGGATCATGCCGGCGCCGGCGACGTGGGCGGGTGCGAGCGTCATGCCGCCACCCCCGCGCGGAACCGGTAGCCGACCAGGTCGGCGCCGTCGGCGTCCTGGCCGGTGGTCGTCAGCTCGAGGTGCACGGGCAGGCCGATCGCGACGTCTTCGGGCGCGACCCCGCTGATCTGGGCGAGCACACGGACCCCCTCCGGCAGGTCGACGTAGGCCAGCACGTAGGGCACCTCGACGCCGGGCGGCGCCTGGCGGACGACGGTGAAGCTGTACACCGTGCCGGCGGGCGAGAGCTCGGTCCCGCGGATCCCCTCGACCGCGCGGCAGCCGGGACAGAACTCCCGCGCCGGGAACGAGACCGTGGCGCACCGGTCACACCGGGACCCGAGCAGGCGTGGCGGGGTCAGCTTCAGCAGCCCGTCCCGGAAGGGGCGGGCCGCGGCGACGGCGGGCATCGGAACCTCCAGCTGTCTTCGATGAACACCCACGACGGTACAAGTTTGATACATGATCAGACAAGCCTCACGAGCGAGACAGCGCCACTAGCTGCGGCTTCTAGGTTTTTCCGACACATCCTGGACACTACGGCCGCGCTGACGTAGCCTCCGTCACAACCAGTTTGTATCAAATATCGAAGAGGATGAGACGCTGATGTCAACGACGACACCCGCCCGGGGCCTGGCTCCCGTCGTGGCCTCCCGCCTCGCCGCGGACCCACACCTGTTCATCGGCGGCGAGCGCCGCGAGGCCCGCAGCGGCCGGACCCGCCCGGTCCTGGACCCGGGCACCGGCGAGCCGATCGCGACCACGGCGTGCGCCGGCGCGGCCGACATCGACGACGCGGTCGCCGCCGCCGCGCGCGCCTTCGACCCCGCCTCCGAGTGGCGGCGGATGACCCCGCTGGAGCGCGGGCGCGTCCTGACCCGCATCGGCGAGGCGATCTACGCCCGCGCCGACGAGTTCGCGGAGCTGGAGGTGCTCGACGCGGGCAAGGTGCGCGGCGCGGCCCGCGCCATCGACGTCGAGTTCGCCGCGCGGACCTTCCTCTACTACGGTGGCTGGCCGAGCAAGATCCAGGGCACCACGGTGCCCGTCTCGCACCCGGGCATCCACGTCCGCACCGAGCGGGAACCCGTCGGGGTCGCCGGGGCGATCACGGCGTGGAACTTCCCGCTGCTGCTGTGCGCCTGGAAGATGGCGCCCGCGCTGGCCGCCGGGTGCCCGGTGGTGTTCAAGCCGTCGGAGGAGACCCCGCTGTCCGCGCTGTGGCTCGCCGAACTCGCCGTCGAGGCGGGCCTGCCACCCGGCGTGCTCAACGTGGTGCCCGGCTACGGCGACGAGGCCGGGCAGGCGCTGGTGGCGCACGCGGGCGTGCGCAAGCTGTCGTTCACCGGCTCGACCGCCGTCGGCCGCCGCATCGCCCGCGACGCCTCGGACCTGCTCAAGCGGGTCACCCTGGAACTGGGCGGCAAGAGCGCGAACATCATCTTCGGCGACGCCGACCTCGACGCCGCCGTCGCCGGTTCCGCGGGCGGCATCTTCTGGCACTCCGGCCAAACCTGCAGCGCGCCGTCGCGGCTGTTCGTGCAGCGCGACATCCACGACGAGGTGGTGGACAAGCTGCTCGCCGAGGCGGCCGCGTTGTCGATCGGCCACGGCCTGGACGCGGGCGTCGACTTCGGGCCGCTGGTCAACGAGCGCCAGGTGGAGCGGGTCCGCGGCTACGTCGAGCGGGCCGCGGCCGAAGGCGCGAAGGTGCACCAGGCCGGGGAACTGCCCACCGGTGGCGGGTTCTTCTACCCGCCGACCGTGATCGCCGGCGCCACCGACGACATGGAGTGCGCGCGCGAGGAGATCTTCGGCCCGGTCGTGGTCGTGCTGCCCTTCGACGACGCCGAGGAGGCCGCCCGCCGCGCCAACGCCAGCGACTACGGCCTCGCGGCCGGGCTGTGGACCGGCAGCGTCGCCACCGAGCACGCCATGACCCGCGCCCTGCGCGCCGGCACCGTCTACGTCAACGGCTGGGGCCTGACCGACCCGGCCGCCCCCTTCGGCGGCTTCGCCCAGTCCGGCTACGGCCGCGACCTCGGCCCGGACAGCCTCGACGGCTACCTCGAAACGAAGTCCGTGTGGACATTCCACGGCTGACCCTCCCCCGCGAACGGAAAGTAGAGACACCATGAAGACCCGCGCCGCCGTGCTGACCGGCTACCACCAGCCCTTCGAGGTCCGGGAGGTCGAACTCGACGAGCCCGGCCCCAACGAGGTCCTGCTCAAGGTATCCGCCGCCGGGCTGTGCCACTCCGATCTGCACATGATGGACGGTGACAACGTCGTGCGTTTCCCGATCGTCGGCGGCCATGAAGCCGCCGGGGTCGTGGAGCGCGTCGGCCCGGGCGTCACCCGGGTCGCCGAGGGCGACCACGTCGTGTGCAGCTTCATCCCCAGCTGCGGCAAGTGCCGCTACTGCTCCACCGGCAAGCAGAACCTGTGCAACATGGGCGCCACCATCCTCGAGGGCAGCATGCCCGACGGCACCTTCCGCATGCACGACCCCGAGCTCGGCGACATCGGCGCGTTCTGCATGCTCGGCGCCTTTTCCGAGTACACCACCGTGTCGGAGCTGTCGTGTGTGAAGGTCGACGACTGGCTGCCGCTGGACAAGGCGGTGCTGGTCGGCTGCGGCGTGCCGACTGGGTACGGCAGCGCGGTCAACGCGGGCGAGGTGAAACCCGGTGACACCACGGTGATCTACGGGATCGGCGGCGTCGGCATCAACGCCGTGCAGGGCGCGGTGCAGGCCGGGGCCAAGAACGTCGTCTGCGTCGACCCGGTCGAGTTCAAACGGCAGACCGCCAAGGAGTTCGGCGCGACTCACGTTTTCGCCACGGCCGAGGAGGCCGCCGACGCGGTGCGCGAACTGACCTGGGGCGAGGGCGCGGACCAGGCGATCTGCGTGGTCGGCGTGATGACGGAGAAGGTCATCGCGGACGCGTTCGCGGTGATCGGCAAGGGCAGCACGGTCGTCGTCACCGGTGTGGCGAACCCGGCGAACCTCACCGTGCACGTGTCCGGTTCGGACCTGGTGTTCAACCAGAAGACCATCAAGGGCACGCTGTTCGGCTCGTCCAACCCGCAGTACGACATCGTGAAGATGCTGCGGATGTACGACGCGGGCAGGCTCAAGCTCGACGAGCTGATCACCGCGCGCTACACGCTCGACGAGATCAACGACGGGTACCAGGATCTCCGCGACGGCAAGATCATCCGCGGGATCATCGACTACACCAAGTAAGCCGGGCCGGTGTGGCCGGATGGGGGCCGGCCACACCGCTTCTCCCCAGGAGCTCACCGATGCGCTCTCCCTCCGCGGTCGTCGCGGCCACCCTGGTCGGCAACTTCACCGAGTGGTTCGACTTCGCCGTCTACGGCGCGGTCGCCGTCACCCTCGGCCGCGTCTTCTTCCCCACCGGCGATTCCGTCGCCTCGCTGCTGGCTTCCCTGGCGGTGTTCGGCATCGCGTTCGTGTTCCGCCCGCTGGGCGGCGCGCTGCTCGGCTCGCTCGGCGACCGGCGTGGCCGTCGCGTCGCGCTGTCCACCGCCGTCATCGGCATCAGCGGCGCCACCACCCTCATCGGCCTGCTCCCCTCCTACGCCACGATCGGGTTCTGGGCGCCGCTGCTGCTGGTGCTGCTGCGCTGCGTCCAGGGCCTGTCCGCGGGCGGCGAGTGGACGAGCGCGTCGGCGTTCCTCGCCGAGTACGCCCCGCCGGGCCGCCGCGGTTTCCGCGCCAGCCTGATCTCCGCCTCCGGCGGCCTGGCCATCGTGGCCGGCACCGGATCGGTGCTGCTGCTGGAGAACCTGCTGACCCCGGCGCAGATGCAGTCCTGGGGCTGGCGGCTGCCGTTCCTGCTCGCCGCACCACTCGGCCTGATCGGCCTGTACCTGCGGCTGCGCCTGGACGAGACGCCGGTGTACCGGAGCCTGCGCGCACGCGACGAGGTCGCCGCCACCCCGGTGCGCACCGCGCTGCGGACCGAACGCCGCACGCTGGTGCTCGCGTTCGCCTGCGCCGCGGTCACCGGGGTCGGGTTCTACTACCTGGCCACGTACTTCACCAACGCGATGTCAGCCACCGGCAACCGGACCGCGTCGCTGGCGGTGAGTTCGATCGCGCTGCTGTTCTACGCCGCGATCTGCCCGGTGGCCGGGTGGGTGTCCGACCGGGCCGGGCGGCGCCCGGTCTACGTCGGCGGCGCGCTGGCCCACGCCGTGCTGGCCGTGCCGGTGCTGCTGCTGGTCGGCTCGGGCTCGCCGGGCCTGGCGCTGCTGGGCATGTGCCTGTTCGCCGTCCCCCAGGCGTGTCTCAACGTGATGTCGTCGATCGTGCTCGTCGAACTGTTCCCGGCCCGCACCCGGTCCAGCGGTTCGGCGCTGGCCTACAGCCTCGGGGTCGGCCCGATCGCCGGCACCGCCCCGCTCGTGGCCGCGGCACTCGCTGCCGCCACGGGCAGCCCGCTCGCGCCTGCCCTCTACCTCGCCGTCATCGCCGCCGCGGTCGGCCTCGTGCTGGCGCGCAAGCTGCCGGAAACCTCGGCCCGCCCACTCGGCGAACCGGCCGCCGTCACCGCGCACACCGCCTGATCCCACTCCCCCACGCGACCCGGCCCGTCCGGGCGTTCCCCCCTGCCCTCTGCCCTGGAGGCCGCCATGTCCACCGGCACCATCCTCGCCCGGCTCGAACGGCTCCCGATGAGCCGCCCGCAGTACGGCATCCTCTTCGCGGGCGGCCTCGGCCACCTGTTCGAGGCGCTCGACATCGTGATCATCGGCTTCATGCTGCCGCACCTGAAAGCGGAGTTCGGTCTGGACAACGTCCAGATCGGCCTCATCGGCGGCGCCGCGCCGGTGGGCATGATCGTCGGCGCGATCCTGGCCGGCGTGGTCGGCGACCGGTTCGGCCGCAAACGCGTGATGCTCTACGCGTTGCTGCTGTTCTGCGCCGCGTCGATCTCGCTCGCCTTCGCCAATGGGTTCGCGTTCATCCTCGTGGTCCGCGTGATCGGCGGGCTCGGCGCGGGCGCGGAGGCCGCCATCGTGTCGCCCTACATCTCCGAGTTCGCGACCGGGCACAACCGTGGCCGGTTCGTCAGCGGAGTGACGTTGTTCTTCTCGCTCGGCAACGTGGCCGCGGCGGTGCTCGGTTCGCTGGTCGTGCCGTTGGACGGCGGATGGCGCATCGCCGCGGTGATCTGCGGCCTGCCGGTGCTGGTCCTGCTGTGGTGGCGGCGCTCCCTGCCGGAGTCGCCGCGGTGGCTGCTCAGCCAGGGACGCGTGGCCGAGGCGGACGCCGTGGTGACCCGTCTGGAGGAGCGGGTGATCGCCGCCCGCCGCGGCGCGGCCCTGCCGCCGGTGCCGCCGGCGCAGGTCGTCGCACCGGCCGCGCCCGCGGTGTCCTGGTCGCCGCTGCAGGTGTGGCGTGGCGGTCTCGCGCGGGTGTCGGTGGCGACCTGGCTCGGCTCGTTCGTCTTCCTGTTCGCCTTCTTCGGGTTCTTCACCTGGATGCCGTCGCTGTTCCTGGAGATCGGGGTCGACCCCGGCGTGGCCGCCACCTACAGCTTCTTCCTCTTCGTGGCCCAGCCGATCGGGTACCTGACCGCGATCGCCGTCAGCGACCGGTTCGAGCGCCGCACGCTGCTGGTGATGTTCTTCGGCTTCGCCGCGCTCGCCTCGCTCGCGCTGGGGGTCGTACCACGTGACAGCATCGCCCTGCTGCTGATCGGGATGGCGTTGTCGATCTGCATCACCTGCATCTCCGGCATCGTGTTCCCGTACTGCTCGGAGGTCTACCCGACCGCCATCCGCGCCACCGGCGCCGGGCTCGCCTCGACGGCGGGCAACGCGGGCGGGCTCACCGCACCGGTCGTCATCGGCATGGCGTTCGGCTCGATCGGGTTCGGCGGCGTGTTCGCGGTGATGGCCGCGCTGCTGGCCGCGGGCGCGCTCGTCATCCGGCTGTTCGGCCCCCGCGTCACCGGCAAGACGCTGGAGCAGGTCTTCGCCGACGAGACCGCCCGGCCCGCCACGCCCAGCGCGCTCGAAGGGAGCGCGTCGTGACGCAGGCCCCCGTCCCGCGCGGGCGGATCTACTTCGCGACGGTCTTCGGCCACCTCGTCGAATGGTACGAGTTCTCGGTGTACGGCTTCGTGGCCGTCCACATCGGAGCGACGTTCTTCCCCGGCGCCGACCCGATGGCCCGGCTGCTGGCCACCTTCGGCGTGTTCGGCTTCACCTTCGGGTTCCGCCCGCTGGGCGCCCTGTTCTTCGGCCCGCTGGCCGACCGCATCGGCCGTCGTCCGGTGCTGGTCACGGTGCTGCTGCTGATGTGCGGGTCGACGTTCGCGATCGGGCTGCTGCCCGGGTACGCCACGCTCGGCATCGCGGCGCCGGTGCTGCTCGTCGTGTTGCGCGGGCTGCAGAACTTCTCCACCGGCGGCGAGTTCGGCAGCGTCGGGGCGTTCATGATCGAGCACGCCCCGCCAGGGCGGCGCGGGTACGCCACCAGCTGGCTGATGTTCTCCGCCGTGGTCGGGTTCGTGATCGGCAGCCTGGTGGTCGTCTCGCTGGCCGCGGCGCTCGGTGACGCGGCGATGGCCGCGTGGGGCTGGCGGATCCCGTTCCTCGTCGCCGGTCCGCTGGGCATCGTCGGCCTCTACATCCGGCTGCGCCTGGAGGACACGCCGGAGTTCCGCGCGCTTGCCGACCGGCACGAGGTGGCGCAGTCGCCGCTGCGGGAGGCGTTGCGGTACCGGCGGGAGATCCTGACCGTGGCCGGGCTGGCCGGCCTGCACACGACCGCGTTCTACCTGGTGCTGACGTTCATGGTGTCGTACCTGACGCAGACCGTCCGGTTCGGCACCGGGCTGGCGCTCACCGCGACGCTCGCCGGCGCGGTCGCCGCACTGGTGCCGATGCCGTTCGTGTCGGCGTGGTCGGACCGGATCGGGCGCCGGCCGGTCCTGATCACGCTCTCCGCGGCGATCGCCGTGCTGGCGGTGCCGGTGCTCGCGGTCATCCGAAGTTCCCCGGCCGGCGCGATCGCCGGGCAGGTCGTGCTCGGGTCGCTGATGGGGGCGCTGGTGTCGACCACGCTGGTGTCGATGACGGAGATCTTCCCGCCGCGGGTGCGCTCGGCCGGTTCGTCGTTCGCCTACACCATTTCCGCGGCGCTGATCGGCGGCACGGCGCCGTTCGTGTCGACGTGGCTGATCGGCGCGACCGGCAGTTCGCTGGCGCCCGCCGGGTACCTGGCCGCGACGGCGCTGCTGGCCTTGGTGGCCGCTGTGTGCTTCCGGGAGCGGGTGGTTCCATCGGTGAAGGGAGAAGTCCATGTTGGACAGTGACATCCTCGACCGCGGCGAGGGACCGGCCGTGGTGTTCAGCCACGGCACGCTGCTCGACCGCACCATGTTCGACCCGCAGATCGCGGCACTGGCCGGGGCGTACCGGACGATCGCCTACACCAGCCGGGCGGGCACGTCCCGCTACGGCACCGAACGCTCGCTGGACGACCTGGTCGCCGACTGCCTCGACCTGGTGGACGGCATCGACCGGTTCGTGCTGGTCGGCATGTCGGTGGGCGGGTTCATGGCGATCGAGCTCGCGCTCAAGCACCCGGATCGCCTGGCCGGACTGGTGCTGGTGTCCACCATGGCCGACGCGTACACGCCGGAGGAACGCGCACGGTTCGGGGCGCTGCTGGAGCCGATGGACACCGAGGAGCCGATCAGCGCGGAGTTCGCCGAGGCGTTCGTGCCGGTGATCTTCGGGCCGCGGACGATCGCGGAGAACCCGGAGCACGTGCGGCGGTGGGTGCGGAAGTGGCGGGCGCGCCCGTCGCGCTCCGTGTGGGGCGAGTACCGGTCGTGGATCGACCGCGAGGACCGGCTCGGGCAGCTGGCCGAGATCACCGTGCCGACGCTGATCATCCACGGCGAGGACGACGGCGGGATCCCGATCGCCCGCGCGGAGGCGATGCACGCCCGCCTGCCGGGGTCGGAGTTCGTGCGCGTCGCGGACAGCGGGCACCTGGTGACCGAGGAGCAGCCCGAGGTGGTCAACCAGGCGCTGCGGAGGTTCGTCGACGGGATCGCGCCGTGGTGAGCGCCGAGCTGGATGGCCAGGTCGCGATCGTGACCGGCGGCGCGCGTGGCATCGGCGCCGCGATCGTGCGGTCGCTGGCGGACGCCGGTGCGGCGGTGGTGATCGCGGGCGGGCGCGAAACCGACGGACGCGCCCTCGCCGCCGAACTGGGCGACCGGGTGGTCTACGAGCCGCACGACGTCGGCTGCGAACACTCGTGGGACCGGCTCCTCCAGGCCACGGTCGCGCGGCTCGGCCCGCCCGCGATCCTGGTCAACAACGCCGGGATCTACCGGCCGGGCCCAGACGTGACCGGGACGGCGCCGGAGGACTTCGACGAGCACTACCGGGTCAACCAGCGCGGCCCCTTCCTCGGGATGCGGGCCGCGGGCGCGGTGATGAAGACGGCGGGTGGCGGGGCGATCGTGAACATCTCCTCGATCGCCTCGCACCGGCCGTATCCCGGGCAGATCGCCTACTCCACCACCAAGTGGGCGGTGCGGGGCATGACGAAGTGCGCCGCGGTGGAGCTGGGCGCCCACGGGGTTCGCGTCAACTCGGTGCACCCCGGGTTCATCGACACCGGGATGCTGGACGTCATCACCGAGGAGTGGAACGCCCAGGTCCTCGCGGCGACGCCGCTGGGGCGGCGCGGGCTGGCCGAGGAGGTCGCGGCGACCGTGCTCTTCCTGGTCTCCCCGGCCAGCGCCTTCGTCACCGGCGCGGAGTTCGTCGTGGACGGCGGGCTCGCTTCCTAGCGGGCCTGCGCGGCGGCGAGGGCCCGCACCGCGGCCGCCACGTCGGACTCGTGGTTGAAGTAGTGGAATCCGAACCGGACCCGGTCGCCCAGTGCGGTGGCGCGCACGCCGTGCCCGGCCAGCGACCGGGCGATCCGGTCGGCGTCCGCGGTGGCCAGGACGACGATGTGCGAACCCGGTCCACTGTGGACCCGCCGAAGGCCGAGTGCCGCTGCCTCGCCGGTCAGCTGCCCGGCCAGGCCGAGCACATGCCGCTCCACCGCGGCCGGGTCCAGCTGGTGGAACAGGCGCAGCGCAGCACAGGCGCCCAGCCAGGAGAACCACGCCGGTGAGGCGTCGCAGCGTGCGGCGTCCGGTGCGAGGTCCAGGTCGCCGCCGAAGTAGCCGTGCGGGGCGGCGGTCGACTTCCAGCCGGGCGCCAGCGGCCGCAGCCCGGCCACCCGGTCCGGCCGCGCCACCAGCCATGCCGCGCCCCGCGGGCACAGCATCCACTTGTAGCCGTGCACCGCGAGGTAGTCGGGCGCCACGGCCGGGTCGAACCGCAGCGCGCCGAGCGACTGGGTGAGGTTGACGAACAGGCGCGCCCCGACCCGGTCGGTCGCGGCGCGCAACGCGGGAAGGTCCAGCCGCTGCCCTTCGCGGCTGGTCACCTCGCTCACCGCCAGCAGCGCCACGTCCTCGTCGAGCGCAGCGATCAGGTCCTCGGCCCGGGTCACGCCGTCCCGCGCCGGGACGCTCACCACGTCGTGCCGCGCCAGCCAGGGGAACCGGTTGCTGCGGAAGTCCTGCTCCGCCACCACGACCCGGCCACGGGGCAGGGACGCGGCGACGGTCGCGGCGGCCTCGGCGAGCGAGGACACTGTGGCGACCGTGCCCGGCGGGACGCCGAGAAACCCGGCGAACAGCTCCCGCGCATCGCCGGCGGCAGAGTCCCAGGCGAGCCAGTCGAACCCGCCGGAGGACCACGCGTCGAGCACCTCGCGCATCGCGGTCACCACCGGCTCCGCCCCCGGCGGCGCGCCCGGCGTGTCCAGCCACACCTGGTCGCGCAGCGCGGGGAACAGCGCCCGGAACTCGGCGGGCGTCACCGGGGCACCGCGGCCATGGCCTCGACCTCCACCAGGATGTCCGGCCGCGCGAGCGCGGCCGCCACGATCAGCGACTGGGCCGGCCAGTCGCCGTCCGGGTACCAGCGGGTGAAGGTCCGCTTCACCACGGACCGGAAGCCGGTCAGGTGCTCGGTGCCGGCCACCATGCTGAACACCTTGACCAGGTGCCGCGGCTGCGCGCCCGCCGCGGCGAGGAGCCGTTCGAGGTTGGCGAACATCGCCTCGGTCTGGGCTTCGGCGTCGGCACCGGCGAGCGAGCCGTCGGGCAGCACGCCGACCTGCCCGGAGATCACCACGAGCTCGTGCCCGGGCGGAACGTGCGCCAGGTGGCTGTACATCCCGATCGGGGCGGCGACAGTGTCCGGGTTCCAGCGCTTGATCATGCGTTCTCCTCGGTTCGTTCCACAGTGGTGAGGACCTCGCGCAGCACGGCGAGCGCCTCGTCCGCCTCGGCGACGGTGACGGTCATCGGCGGGGTGACCCGCAGGACGTTGCCGTGCAGGCCGCCGCGGCCGATCAGCAGTCCCCGCTGCCGGGCGGCCTCCAGCACGCGCAGGGTCGCGGCCACGGCCGGTTCGCGGGTGCCGGGCACGACGAGTTCCACGCCGATCATCAGCCCCATCCCGCGGACCTCGCCGACGAGCGGGCAGCCGTCCGCGATCGCGCGCAGGCCCGTCATCAGGTGCTCGCCGACCTTGTCGGCGTTCGCCTGCAGGTCGTGCGAGAGCAGGTAGTCCAGGGTCGCGACACCGGCGGCCGTGGCGAGCGGGTTGCCCCCGGCGGTGGAGATCGAGTTCGCGCCGAGGCAGTCCATCAGCCCGGTGGGCGCGACGACCCCGCCGATCGCGACGCCGTTGCCCAGGCCCTTGGCGAAGGTGATGGCGTCCGGGGTCACGCCGGAACCCGGCATGGCGAAGAACGACCGGCCGGTGCGCCCCCACCCGGACTGGACCTCGTCGGAGATCAGCAGGATGCCGTAGTCGTCGAGCACGGCCTTCATCGCCGGGAAGAATCCCTCCGGCGGGGTGGCGAACCCGCCCGCGCCCTGGACCGGCTCGGCCAGCAGGCACGCCACGTCCCCGGCGGTGGAGGTCTCGATGATCGTGCGCAGCTCGTCGGCGCAGGCCGCCACGAACGCGGCGTCGTCCAGGTGACCGAAGGGGCTGCGGTAGCGGTAGCCGCTGTGCACGTAGGTGACCGCGAGCGGGCTGAGCGCGGTGGCCGACCAGCCGCGGATCCCGGTGGCCGCGACCGTGCCGAAGGACCGGCCGTGGTAGCTGCCACGCAGCGCGAGCACCTGGTGCGACCGGCGCCGCTGCGTGGCCAGCAGCAGCGCCGTCTCGACGGCCTCGGTGCCGGAGTTGACGAAGAAGACCTTCGCGTCGGGCAGGCCGGACAGCTTCGCGATCCGCTCGGCGAGCTCGACCTGGCTGCGGATGAGGTACAGCGTCGAGGAGTGCAGCAGACGCCCGGCCTGCGCGCGGATCGCCTCGGTGATCTCCGGGATGTCGTGGCCGACCATGGTGGCGAGCAGCCCGCCGAAGAAGTCGAGGTACTCGCGGCCCTCGCCGTCGGTCACGCGGCGCCCTGAGCCGCGGACCAGTTCGATCGGCTCGTCGTAGTAGAGCTGCATCCAGGACGGCATGACCTGGCGGTGGCGCTGCCACAACTCGGCGTGGGGCACGGGCTCCTCCTTCGGCGGATGGCGACGCCTGCGCACGCTAGGGCGGCCGCCCGGACGGGCTCACCGTCGCCGGGCGCGAATTTCAAATAGTTGAAAAACGGGTTCACTCTGATGCAATGGGCGCCTCCAGGGCCGCACAGTGTCGGCCAGCCCAGCAAGCAGGAGGTGACCATGCCGCGACCGACCGACGCCGACGTGACGGCCCGTGTCGACGCCCTGGCCGAGGACATGCTGTCGTTCCTGGCCGCCACCGTGCGGGACCCGAGCGAGAGCGGGTGGGAGGACCGGGTCACCGGCCGGTACGCCGACTGGTTCGCCGCCCGCGGCTGGCCGGTGACGCGGCAGCCGCTCGAGGAGGCCTCCGGGGAGCCGCGGGCCGCGCAGCGGGAGAACCTGATCGCCTGGTACCCCGGCCGCCGCGGCCTGCCGTGCGTGGTCCTCAACGGCCACGTCGACGTGGTGCCCGCCGGCGACGAGCAGGCGTGGTCCCGGCCGCCCTACTCCGGTGACCGGGACGGCGGCCTGGTGCACGGGCGCGGCTCGGTCGACATGAAGGGCGGCATCGCGGCCGGGCTGTACGCGCTCGCCGCACTCGACGAAGCCGGGGTGGACCTGCCGTTCGACGTGGCGGTGCAGCTCGTCGTCGCCGAGGAGACCACCGGGGCGGGCACGCGGGCGGCGGTGCACCAGGCGCCGGACCCGGCGGCCGCGCTGGTGCTGGAGCCCACCGGCGGGGCGATCGTGCCGGTCAGCACCGGTCTGCTGTTCTTCACCGTCGAGGTCACCGGCGTCGCCGCGCACACCTCGGCCCCGTGGCGCGGGGTGGACGCGTTCGACAAGCTGATCCGCGTCCGCGAGGCGCTGGCCGAGCTGGCGCGCAAACGCGGCGCGGCCTACCGGCACCCGCTGTTCGCCGACGTGCCGACCGCGATCCCGATCGCGATCGGCACCGCCCTGGCGGGCAGCTGGCGCGCCGCGGTGCCCGACCACGCGACCATGTCCGGCCGGATCGGGCTGATGCCCGGCGAGCCTCCGGGCGAGCTGCGCCGGGAGGTGGAGCGCGTGCTCGCCGAGGTCGCCGCGACCGACGACTGGCTGCGGGACCACCCGCCGTCCGTGCGCTGGGACCACGAGGGACTGCCCGGATGGGAGACCCCGGCCGACCACCCGCTGATCACCGCGCTCCGGTTCGCGCAGCGGGAGTGCGCGGGCGCGGAGACGCTGACCGGCTTCACCGCCGGCTCCGACGCCGCGTACTTCGGCTCCCGGGGCGTGCCGACGGCGATCTTCGGCCCCGGTGATGTGACCCGGGCGCACGCGCCGGACGAGTGCGTGGCCGAAGCCGACGTGGTGCGGGCCGCCAAGGTGCTGGCGCTGACGCTGGCCAGGCTGGTGGTGCGCGATGGGTGAGCAGCGCACGACCGTCCTGCACACGCTGGAGCGCGGGCTGCAGGTCCTGGAGGCCGTCGCGGCCGCGGACGGGACCGCCACCGCGAAGGTGCTCGGGCGGCAGCTCGGCATTAAGATCGGCACCTGCTACCACCTGCTGCGCACGCTGGTCGCCAGCGGGCACGTGGTCCGGCTGCCGGGCGGGTACTACGACGTGGGCCCGAAGGCGGCGTCGCTGAGCCGCCACCTGCAACGGCGGTCGGGGCCCTCCCCGGAGCTCGCGGTCATCCTCACGCGCCTGCACAACAAGACGCGCGAGACCTCCTACATCTCCGGCTGGAACCACGGCACGCTGATCCTGCAGCACTACATCTCGGGCCTGCACACGCTGTCCGTGGGCAACCTCGACGTGGGCTACACCGGGCACATGCACGCCCGCGCCTCCTGCAAGGCGGTGCTGGCGTTCCTGCCGGAGGAGCAGGTCGCGGCGATGTTCGCGGGCGTGCCGCTGGAGGCGGTCACCGCGCACACGATCACCGACTTCGACGCGCTCACCGTGGACCTGGCCACCTCCCGCCGCCGCGGTTATGCCCTGGACCTGGAGGAGTTCAGCGACGGCGTCTGCTGCGTGTCCGCGCCGTTCTTCGGCGAGAACGGGATGCCGGCCGGGGCGTTCACCGTGTCCGTGCCGCAGTCCCGGTTCACCGAGCGCCGGTCGTGGCTGATCGCGGAGGTGCGGGAGGCGGCGGCGATGGCGACCGGGCTGCTGCGCACCGGCCGGCTGACCGTGCCCTCGCCCGACGCGCCGGCGCGCACCGACCGGGAGGTCTCGTGAGGACGCTGGACTCCGCCCGGGCCGTGGTCACCGGCGCCGGGCGCGGGATCGGGCGCGCGATCGCGGTGCGGCTGGCGGCCTCCGGGGCGTCCGTGGCGGTGGTGGACGCCGACCTCGGCGGCGAGGTCGTGCCGGAGGTCGCCGCCCAGGGTGTGGACGTGATGGGCCTGCGCTGCGACGTGACCGACCCGGCCGCGGTGGACGCGTCGATCGGCGCGGTGGTCGACGCGTGGGGCGGGGTGGACGTGCTGGTCTGCAACGCCGGCGGCGGGACCGGCCCGATCCACGGCAACCGTGCATCCGAAGTGGACCTCGGTGAGCTGGAGGCCGTGCTGCGGCTCAACCTCTACGGCACGATCCACTGCTGCCGGGCCGTCGCCGGTCCGATGCGGGCGCAGGGCCGCGGCAGCATCGTCACGATGAGTTCGATCAACGGGCTCGCGCCCACCGCGGACGGCGGCTACGCCCACTACGGCGTCGCCAAGGCGGCGGTGGCGCAGTACACCCGGTACCTGGCGCGCGACCTGCGCCCGCACGGCATCCGGGTCAACTCGGTGGCCCCCGGCCCGATCGGCACCGCCCGGCTGCGCGCCCGCTACGCCGAAGCCGGCGAAGACCTCGAGGCGGCAGGCGAACCCGGCGACGTCGCCGGTGTCGTGGAGTTCCTGGCCGGGCCGGCCGCCCGGCACGTCACCGGACAGGTCCTCACCGTCGACGGCGGCCTGCTCGGCCACGCCTGAACGAAACAGCTTTCCGTCAGTCCGAAAAGGAGAGTGGGTACCCCCATGCCCGAAACCGCCGCACTGCTGGCCCATCTGGAATCGATGTGGCGCATCCGGTCCTTCGAAGAGGAGGTCACGCGCCTGCGCGCCACCGGCGACATCGTCGGCTCGGTGCACCTGTGCAACGGCCAGGAAGCGATCTACACCGGTGCGTGCGCCGCGCTCGACCTCACCCGCGACGCCGTGTTCCCCACCTACCGGGGTCACGGCTGGACGCTGGCCTGCGGCGCGCCGCCCCGCGCCCTGTTCGCCGAGCTGCTCGGCCGCGCCACCGGGATCAACGGCGGCCGGGGCGGGTCGGCCTACCTCACCGCGCCCGACTATGGGATGTACGGCGAGAACTCCATCGTCGGCGCGGGCGCGCCGATCGCCGCGGGCGCCGCGCTGGCCGCCACGTTCGACGGGTCCGGCCGGGTGGCGCTGGCCGCGTTCGGCGACGGCGCGATGAACCAGGGCGCGGTGCACGAGGCGATGAACTTCGCCGCCGTCCGGTCGCTGCCGGTGATCTTCCTGGTGGAGAACAACCACTACTCCGAGCTCACCCCGATCGCCGACATGGTGCGCGTGGACCGGTTGTTCAAACGCGCCTCCGCCTACGGGTTCCCGGGCGCGCGCATCGACGGCAACGACCCCGAGGCGGTGCGCCAGGCCGTTGCCGAAGCCGCCCGCCGCGCCCGCTCCGGGGCCGGCCCGGTGCTGCTGGAGGCGATGACCCAGCGCATCGTCGGCCACTACATCGGCGACGCGCAGCACTACCGCCCCGCCGGGGACCTGGACGCCGCGCTCGCCGCGGAACCGATCGGCAGGCTGACCGGCGAACTGCTCGCCCTCGGCGTCGCCCAGTCCGAACTGGACGAGCTCACGGCGCGGGTGGACCGCGAGATCGCCGACGCCGCCGCCCGCGCCCTGGCCGATCCTCTCGCCGACCCCTCGACCGTTCTGGAGCACCTGTATGCCTGAGACGAAGAACCTCTCCTACGCCGAATCCGTCAACGCCGCGCTGCGCCGCGCGCTCGCCGAACGGCCGGAAGCGCTGCTGTTCGGTGAGGACGTCGGCGCTCCCGGCGGGGTGTTCGGCGTGACGAAGGGCCTGCGCAAGGAGTTCGGCGAGCGCGTGTTCGACACCCCGATCTCGGAATCGGCCATCCTCGGCGGCGCGGTCGGCGCCGCGATGTTCGGCCGCCGTCCCATCGCGGAGATCATGTGGGCCGACTTCTCCCTGGTCGCGTTCGACCAGCTGGTCAACCAGGCCGCCAACGTCCGCTACGTCTCACGCGGCACGCTGTCCGCGCCGCTGACCGTGCGCACCCAGCAGGGCAACGCGCCCGGGGCGTGCGCGCAGCATTCGCAGTCGCTGGAGGCGTTGTTCGCCCACGTGCCCGGGCTGCGGGTGTGCCTGCCCGCCACCCACCAGGACGCCTACGACCTGCTGCTGTCCGCGATCTGGTGTGACGACCCGGTGATCGTGATCGAGAACCGCACGCTCTACCACGCGGGCAAGCAGGAGGTCCGGCTCGGCGGCGAGGTGCGGCCGATCGGCGGCGCGGCGGTGCGACGGCCCGGCCGGGACGTCACGGTGCTCACCTGGGGCGCGATGCAGCACCGGGTGCTGGAGGCGGCCGGGCGGCTGGCCGCGGACGGCATCGACGCCGAGGTGATCGACGCCCGCTGGGTCCGCCCGCTCGACCTGGACACCGTGCTGGACAGCGTGCGCCGCACCGGGCGGCTGGTGGTCGCTCACGAGGCGCACACCGTCGGCGGGGTGGGTGGTGAAGTGGTCGCCGCCGTCGCCGAGGCGGGAGTACCGCTGCGCTGCCCGCCGGTGCGGGTCGGCACGCCCGACACCCGCATCCCGTCCGCGCCCGGCCTCGCCGCCGCCGTGATCCCGTCGGCCGAGGTGATCGCCGAAGCCATCACCAAGTCCGTACGCGCCTAGGAGGAGCCGTGACCGAACCCGTCGTCGCCATGCCCCCGTTCGCGCCGCTGTACGGCGTGGGCACCGAGTCGGTGCGGCTGCGCTGGCTCACCGTCGAGTACCGCACCGACCCGCAGGCCGTGGCGAGCCTGCTGCCCGCGCCGCTGGCGGCGACGCCGGACCCGCTGGTCGGGATCTGGGTCGCCGAGTTCCTCGGCGCCGGGTTCCACCTGCCCGACGGCACCGTCGAGCAGCGGCCGCCGTACCTGCAGGCCGGGATCAGCGTGCGCTGCCAGCGCCACGGCGAGGTCGGCGCCTACCCGCTCACGTTCTTCATCGAGGGCCTCAACCACGGGACCCTCGGCCGGGAGATCTTCGGGCTGCCCAAGAAGCAGGCCCGCGCCGTCACCCTCACCGAGGAGGGCGGCGCGGTCACCGGCCGCATCGTCACCGCCAACGACATCGAGATCGTCACCGTCCGGGCGAGGGCCACCGCACCCGCGGGCCCGCTCGACCCGGTTCCCGCCTGGTTCGGCAACCACTTCGCGCTCAAGCTGATCCCCAGCGCGGAGGGCACCGGCTACGACGTCAGCCGCCTGGTGCGGATCCCGTTCCGCACCTCCGAGCCGGGCGGCGCGTGGGACGGCACGGCCGAAGTGACCCTCCGGCCCTCCACCGCGGACCCCGTCCAGCTGCTGCCGTGCCGGGAGGTGGTGTCCGCCCGCTACGGCGGGATCCGCCTCGACATCGGCTTCGGCACCTACCTCGACCACGTCGACCACGTCCCCGTCGCGGGGACACCGCACTGGGGCAGCGTCGCCCCGGCAGGAGAGTGAGCACACCATGAGCGTCCAGACCCAGCCGCAGGCCGGCTCCGGAGTCGGCATCACGCCGGCGCAACGGAAATCGATCGTCGCCGCGTGCATCGGCAACTTCATCGAGTGGTACGAGTTCGTGCTGTACGGGTACTTCGCGTCCACCATCGCGAAGTTGTTCTTCCCCGCCGGTGACCCGACCGCGGCGCTGCTGCTGACGTTCGCGTTGTTCGGCGTGAGCTTCGTGGTGCGGCCACTGGGCGGGGTGGTGTTCGGTTACATCGGCGACCGCTACGGCAGGCGCGGCGCGTTGTCGGCGATCATCCTGCTGATCTCGCTGGGCACCGCGTTGATGGCGCTGGTGCCGCCGTACGCCTCGATCGGGGTCGCCGCGCCGGTGCTGATCCTGGTGCTGCGCCTGGCGCAGGGCCTGTCCGCGGGTGGCGAGTGGACCGGGGCGGTGGCGTACGTGATCGAAACCGCCCCCGCCGGGCGGCGCGCCTACTACGGCAGCTGGCAGACGATCACGATCGTGCTCGGCATGATGGTGGCCAGCCTGTCCGCGCTGCTGTTCACCGAGGTGCTCTCCCCCGCCGCGCTGGAGTCGTGGGGCTGGCGGATCCCGTTCCTGATCGCGTTGCCGCTCGGTCTGATCGGGCTCTACATGCGACTGCGGCTGGACGAGACGCCGGAGTTCGCGCAGGTGGCCGCTAGCGGCGAGCACGAACGCGCCCCGCTGCGCGCCACCCTGCGGCACGACTGGCGGTCGATCCTGCGGATCGCCGCGCTGGTGTGCTCGCCGACGATGTGCACCTACGTGCTGCTGGTGTACGGGCCCACGTTCCTGGCCACCGAGCTGAAGGTGCCCGCCGCGCAGGCGAAGCTGGCCGGGTTCGCCGCGATGGTCGTGATGATGGTGCTGACCGTGGTGTTCGCGCGCCTGTGCGACCGCGTCGGGCGCAAGCCGTTCCTGATCGCCGGGGCGATCTGGGTGCTGGTCACCGCGCCGCTGGGATTCCTGCTGCTGCACCGGTTGTCGTTCGGGTTGCTGGTGGCGGGCCTGGCGCTCGTGGTGATCGGCGAGGCGCTGATGCTGGCGCCGCAGCCGGCGATCTTCGCCGAGCTGTTCCCCACCGCCCGCCGGTACAGCGGGGTCGGCATCGGTTACAACATCGGTGTGGTGCTCTTCGGCGGCGCGGGCCCGCTGGTCGCCACCGCGATCGTGGAGGCGACGCAGAGCACCTACGCCCCCGCGGGGTATCTGGCGTGCGGCGCGCTGATCAGCCTCATCGCGGCGATCTTCACGCCGGAGACGCTGCGGCGCGACAGTACTTCCACCGCAAGCTGAACCACCGGAAGCCCCCGCAGCCGGGCTGCGGGGGCTTCCGGCGTCAGCGGGGCGCGATCACGCGCAGCTGCAGCATCGCCGCGAACCGGGCCTCCGGGTCGGACAGGTCCAGCTGCGCGACCTCGGCCAGGCGCCGCAGCCGGTAGCGGAAGGTGTTGGGGTGCACGTAGACCGCGCTAGCGGCCGCGTTCACGTCCCCGAAGGCGTCCAGCCACGCGCGCAGCGTCTCGACCAGGTTGGTGTTGTGCTGCCGGTCGTAGTCGAACAACCGCGCGACCGGGCCGGTCGGGCGGTCGCCCCGCGCGGCGACCAGGTCGCGCAGTTCCAGCAGCAGCGCCTCGACCTGGACGTCGGCCAGGCGGGCGACCCGGCGGCCGGTGCGCGGTTCCGCCCGCAGCACCCGCAGCGCCCGGTCCGCGCTGGCCCTGGCGCCGGCCAGTGCCGGGACGTCCTCGGCGACCGGTCCGATCGCGACGACCGCGGGCACCCGCTCCCCCACCCGGTCCAGGAATTCCGTCGCGATGGACACCGCCCACTGCTCGCCGTCGCCCTCGCCCTCCACCGGGACCAGCCCGTAGGCCACGTCCCCGACGAGGGCGCTCGCGGCACGCGGGTGCACCGCGGTCAGGTGCATCGCGAGACCGTCGCTCACCCGTTGGAGTTCGGTCGCCACCCCGGCGTCGTCCCGCTCGCCGGGGCCGCGGTCGGCGAGCGCGAGCGCGAGCACCACCACCGGACGGCCGGCCAGCCCCAGCCGGGACATGGCCTCGCGTGCTCCGGCGCCGCCTTCGAGCGCGGTGCTGAGCAGTTCGGTTCGCAGGCGGCGGGACACGTCGGTGCCCGCGCGAACGCGCAGCATGTGCAGCGCGACGAGCCGGGCCGCCTCCCGCAGCGCCTGCTCGCGCTCCGCGCTGAGCGGTTCCCGCACCGCCGCCCAGATCGAGCCGAGCACCTCGTCACCGGCCCGCACGGCGACGGCGACCCGCGGCATCGTCAGGCCGTCGAGGTTCACCAGCGCGTCGACGTAGACGAGCCGGTCGCTGCGGTACAGCTCGCGGAACACGCCCCGGTCGGTGAGCATCCGGGCGAAGCGTTCCGGCACCTGCCGTCCCAGGATCGTCTCCACCCGGGACGGGTCGGCTTCGTCCTGGCGGCCGGAGAACGCCAGCACCCGCGAGCGCGGGTCCTCGATCGTCACCGGCGCGTCGATCAGCTCCGCGATCGCGTTGGCCACCGCGAACAGGTCGCCGGAGGGCACGCCGCCCAGCATCTCCGGCTCGGCCTGACCGACGTCGCCCTCGGCGAGCAGCGCCCGCAGCATCGCGGCCAGCTGCGCCCAGGACGCCCCGCGCGTCAGGCCCAGCAACACCACGCCGGTCTCGTCGACGGCGGCAGTGACCTCCGCCGGCACGGCGACCGGCGCGCGCACCACCAGCCCCGCCGCCTCCTGCTTGCCGAGCCCGCGCAGCAGGCGGACGATGTCCGCCTGCTCGCGGACGCCCACGCCGAGCACGAGCGCGTGGCGGGGCAGCACGGGTTCCTCGAACGGGTCGTGGATCGCGACGCCGCCGATGTCCCCGGCGCGGCCCGGGTCGCCGTGGACGAGGTCGAGCAGCGTGCCACCGAGGTCGTCGAGGACACGGACCACACCGGCGCTCACCGCGACGCCCCACCTCCTCGCCGGCTCAGCAGGCCACCCGCTCGGTCGCCGTCGTCACCTCGGCCAGCAGCTCCGGCACCGGCTCCACCCCGATGCCCGGCGCCGCGGGCACGTCCAGGTGCCCGCCGGAGAGCACGAACGGCTCGGTGATGTCGGTGCGATAGTAGCGGTCGGAGGCGGAGGTATCGCCGGGCAGCGTGAAGCCGGGCAGCGCGGCGAGCGCGAGGTTGGCGGCGCGGCCCAGCCCGGATTCGAGCATGCCGCCGCACCACACCGGCACCCCGTGAGCGGCGCACACGTCGTGCACCCGGCGGGCTTCCAGGTAGCCGCCGACCCGGCCGGGTTTGATGTTGACGACCTGGCACGCGCCGAGCGCGATCGCGTCCGCGGCCGACTTCGCCGACACGATCGACTCGTCCAGGCACACCGGCGTGGCCAGCCGCTTGGCGAGTTCCGCGTGGCCGAGCACGTCCTCCTCGTCCAGTGGCTGCTCGATCAGCAGCAGCCCGAACGGGTCGAGCCGGGCCAGGTGGCGCGCGTCGGCGAGCGTGTACGCGGTGTTGGCGTCGACCTGCAGCAGCACGTCGTCGCCGAAGCGTTCCCGGACCGCCCGCACCGGCTCGACGTCCCACCCTGGCTGGATCTTGAGCTTGATCCGCACGTACCCGGCGTCGAGGTAGCCGCCGACGGTGTCGAGCAGTTCGCCGACCGAGCCCATGATCCCGACCGACACCCCGCACGGCACCCGGTCGCGCACCGCGCCCAGTTCCCGCGCCAGCGGGCGGCCTTCGGCGCGCAGCTCGGCGTCGAGCACCGCCATCTCCAGCGCGGCCTTGGCCATGCGGTGCCCCTTGAACGGCGCCAGCACCCGGCCCACCGCGGTGGCATCGAGGTGGTCGGCCTCCGCGAGCGCGGGCACGAAGAACCGCCGCAGCACGTCGGCCGCGCCGTCCACGTACTCCGGCGAGTAGAGCGGGTCGGCCAGTGCGCCGCATTCGCCCCAGCCCACGGCCTCGTCCGTCTCGACCCGCACCAGCAGGATGTCGCGGGCGGTCTGCGTGCCGAACGAGGTCCGGAACGGAGCCACCAGCGGCATCTCGATGCGGCGCAGTTCCACTCCGGTCAGTTTCACGCGCTGTCCTCCTTCGCCACGCGGGTGACGACGTACCACCCGGTCTTGTCGAATCCCGCGACGCGCGCGCCCTCGGCCAGCAACGTGCCGAGCGTGTCGCGCACCGCGATCCGCCACCGCCGCGCCAGGCGCGGGTCCGCGCGGCGCAGCGTCTCGATGTCCCGCGGCGCGGCGACCAGCAGGGCCGGCCCGTCGAGACTGCCGAGGCGGGGCGTGTCGTTCTCCGCGCCGAGTGCCACGACCGCGCCGGGCGGCACGCTGACGCGCCGGGGTGTGCCGTCGCAGGCCGCTTCGACCTCGGGGGCGCCGATGCGCCAGTGCACGAGCAGCCGGTCGGTGTCGTCGTCACCGTTGATGTGGTCGTGCATCCCGCCGTAGAAGTTCGGCAGGTACTCCACGGCCTCGGCGGCGAGCTTGCCGAGGTTGAAGTAGGCGTTGCGGCTCACCAGCGGATCGAAGGTCCACTCGATCACCGAGATCCCCCGCGGCAGCGCCCAGGCCCGCTGGTGCAGCTTGAGCGCCAGCCCGACGCTGCGCCCGGCCATCACCGGGGACACGCCCGCGATGTGGCTGTGCATCACGCCAGGCGTGCCGAAGAACCCGACGCAGGCGCCCACCAGCTCGTCCCCGACGAAGGCGCCGGAGACGTAGTTGCCCGCCTTGGTCAGCGCGCGCATGAGTTCGGTGGTCACCGGCGGGTTGGCCGGATCGGGCCGCCAGATCAGGTCGAACAGCCGGTACACCGCCTCCAGCTCGGGCAGTTCGGCGACCTCGCGGACGCGGACGCCCGCCGCGACCGCCGCCTTGGCCGCGGCCTCCTCGGGACTGGTCCTCACCGGCGCACGTCCGTCAGCAGGTCGGCGACCAGGGCCGACACCAGCGCGGTGCGGCCGGGCAGCTCGCCGATCCGCACGTGCTCGGTATCGGCGTGCGCGCCGCCGCCGACGGCACCCAGCCCGTCGAGGGTGGGCACCCCGGCGCCCGCGGTGAAGTTGCCGTCCGAGGCGCCCCCGACCGCGGCGGCCGCCAGCGGCGGCAGACCGAGCGTGGCCGCCACCTTCTGCGCGCGGGCGAACAGCGCGGCCGACGACTCCGCTTCCAACGGGGGCCGGTTCGGGCCGCCCAGCACCTCCACCACCGAACCCTCCACAACGGACTCCAGCGCCCGCATCCGCCCGTCCACCCTGGACTGCTCGGCCGCGCTGCGGACGCGCACGTCGACCGCGAACTGCCCGGCGGCGGGCACGGTGTTCGCCGTGGTGCCGGCGGACAGCACGGTCGGCGTCACGCTCGTGCCGCGCCCGGGGTCCGCGAGGCCCGCCACCGCCAGGATCTGGTGCGCCAGCTCGACGGTGGCGTTGACGCCGCGTTCCGGTTCCAGTCCGGCGTGCGCGGCCCGGCCCTTCACCTGGACCTGGTACAGCGACACGCCCTTGCGCTCGGTCTTGAGCGCCCCGCCGTCGGCGGAGGCCTCCAGCACCAGCGCGGCGGCGCAGCCCGCGGCCTCGTCCTCGATCAGGGCGCGCGAGCTGGGCGAGCCCAGCTCCTCGTCGCCGGTGATCAGGATGGTCACCCCGGCCCGGTCGCCGAGCGCGGCGACGGCGTGCAGTGCCATCACCACCCCGGCCTTCATGTCGAAGCAGCCGGGCCCGCGCAGCACATCGCCCTCCACTGTGTACGGATGCGTGGCCAGGGAACCCAGCGGCCACACGGTGTCGTGGTGGCCGAGCAGCAGGACCCGCGCGGGGCCAGGGCCGAAGCGCCAGCGCAGGTGCGTCCACCCGTCGCGGACGACCTTCTCCGGCGGCACCCCGAGGAGCCGCTCGCCGAGGCGCGCGAGCGAGTCCGCGCTCGCGGCCACCGCCGCGTGGTCCGACGACGGCGATTCGCAGGTGACCAGCCGCTCGATGTCGTCGAGCATCGCGGGCAGGTCCGGGAACGGCATGCTCACACCACCTTCGGTGTGGCCCGCACGCCGTGGTGCACGTACCGCTCACCGGTGGGCAGCGAGTAGAACGTGACCGGCATCCAGGACTCCATCTGCGGGATCCACACCACGAACAGGTCGTCGTCGACGGCGACCAGCTCGTACTCCTCGACCGGGTCGGGCACGAGCTCGGCCAGCTCGCCGGTGACGGTGGTGCGCAGCTTCGGTGTGTCCCCGTCGAGGAACACCTCCATGCGGGTGCTCGCGCGCTCGTACGTGCCCAGGTGCGGGGTGATGTCGACGGCGACCGGCTCGTCCGGCGGCGCCAGCGGGTGTGGCACGGCGACGCCGGCCAGTTCGGCGAAGATCTCCCGGTACAGGTCCTCGTACAGGCCGCGGGTGTTGCCGCCGTTGGTGAGCAGCGTGACCGCGAGCCCCGCGGCGGGCAGCAGGCGCAGGAACGCGGCCTGCCCGATCGTGTTGCCGTCGTGCCCGAGCACCAGCTGCCCGTCCCAGTGCAGCCGGAACCAGCCGATGCCCCACGAGTCGGCCAGCGAGTGCTTGTCCGGCAGGTCGACCTGCTTGTCCGCCATCGCCGCGGCCGCTTCCGCGCTGAGCACGCGGGTGCCGTCGGCGGCCAGGCCGCCGGTCAGGTGCATTCGCGCGAACGCCAGCACGTCCGCCGCGGTGGAGTCGATGAGGCCGGCCGGGCCCGCGGAGCGCGGCAGCGTCCACACCGGCGCCGTGACCGGTTCCGGGGAGCCGACGTGGCCCACCGCGGCGCGGAACATCAGCGCCTCTTCGGGCAGCGTCACCGTGCGGGTCAGACCGAGCGGGGTGAACAGGCGCTCCCGCAGCGCGGCGTCCCACGTGCCGCCGGTGAGCTTCTCGATGACCCGTCCGGCCAGCGAGAACCCGGAGTTGCAGTAGGACCAGGTGGCGCCGAGCGGGTGGTTCTGCGCGACCTCGTCCAGCCGCGCCACGTACTTCTCCAGGCAGTCGTCGCCGCGGCCGGTGTCGGTGAAGACGTCGCCGTCGATGCCGCTCGTGTGGGTGAGCAGGTGGCGCATCGTCACCTGCTTGGTGGTGTCCGGGTCCGCCAGCCGCAGCTCCGGCAGCACGTCCGCCACGGGGGCGTCGAGGTCGAGCAGCCCCTCGTCGGCGAGCTGCATGGCGACGGTCGCCGTCCACACCTTGGAGATCGAGCCGATCTGGAACACCGAGTCCGTCGTGGCCGCGACACCGGTGTTCACGTTGAGCACCCCGTGGGCGGCCTGCACCACCTCGTCCTCGGCACCCAGGCGCAGGATCCCCAGCGCCGCACCGGGCACGTGGTGGCGTTCGGCGAGTTCGGTCAGGCGCCGCTGCCAGTGCGCGGCGTCCAGCGGCGGGCGGCGGCCGGGCGTGTGCCGCTCGACCCAGTCCACGACGCGCCGGTTGTAGTCGAGGCGGTGCGAGGGCCGTCCGTTGAGGATGAACGCGTGCGCGCCGCCCGGGTACAGCACCAGCCGGGTGGGCACGCCGCGCTCGCGCAGCGCGGTGTGCCACTGCTGTGCCTGGCCCACCGGGCAGAGCAGGTCGGCGCCGCCGTGCAGCACGAGCGTCGGCGTGCGGACCTGGTCGACCTTCGCCAGCGGCGACATCGCGGCGTAGGCATCGGGGTCGTCCCACGGCAGCGCGCCGAGTTCGTGCGCCGCCAGCAGGTGCCCCTCGTCCGAGGTGCCCGCCATGCTGGTCAGGTCGGTGACCACGCCCCCGGCGACGGCCGCGGCGAACCGGTCGTCGCGGCTGGTGAGGTAGCAGGTCATGAAGCCGCCGTAGCTGTACCCGGTGACCGCGAGCCGGTCCGGGTCGGCGACGCCTTCGGCGACGAGGTCGTCCAGCGGCTCCAGGAAGTCCTTGGCGTCGGCGGTGCCCCAGCCGCCGCGGACGGCGGTGAAGAACTCCTCGCCGTAGCCGTCGCTGCCGCGCGGGTTGAGCAGCAGCACGGTCCAGCCGCGGGCGACGAGTTCCTGGTGGTAGAAGTGGATTTCGTCGGCGCCGCCCTGCCACGCGTTGTGCGGTCCGCCGTGGATGTCGAGCAGCAGCGGCGCGGGGCCGGTGGTGGCCGGGTCGCGCAGCAGCCAGCCGTGCACGACGGTGCCGTCGGAGATGCGGAACTCCCGCTCCTGCGGGGTGACCAGCTCGATGCCCTCCGCCGTGTGTCCGGTGAGGACGGTCTCGGCGCCGGTGGACAGGTCGAGGCTGACGATTTCGCCGTAGGAGTCCGGCGTGGTGAGGACGACGGCCGCGGTGGTCCCCGCGACGCTCAGCCCGGCCACGGTCCGTCCGGCGCCGGTGAGCACCGGGCGCGGGGTGCCGCCGTCGACGGGCACCGAGTACAGGTGGGTGCAGCCGCGGTCGCGCACGCAGAACAGGACGCTGCGGCCGTCATCGGTGAGCTGTGGCCAGGCTCCGGGGTAGGCGGGACCGCCGGGCATCACGTTGCGGTCCAGCGCGGCGGCGAGGTTCACCGGATCGCCCCCGTCGAGCGGGATCCGGATCAGCCCGGCGTGGCTCTCCGGCCCGCGCTGGTTGCCGACGACGAGCAGCGCGCCGCCGTCCGCCGTCCACGTCAGCGCCGCGGCGAGCCCGTCGGCGAGACCCACCTCGCGCGGGGTGGCGGCGGGATCGGTCACGTCGAGCACGTGCACCGGGACCCGGATGGCGAGGTCGCGCTCGGCGCCGGTGGCGGCGGCGAAGGCCAGCTTGCCGCCGTCCGGCGACCACGCCGGATCCCCGGCGTGCCAGTCGCCGCTGGTCACCTGGCGGCAGTCGCCGGTGGCGACGTCCACGACGTGCAGGTGCGCGCGCTTGCCGCGCAGCACACCGGCGCCGTCGGCGTGGTAGTCGAGCCGGTCGGCGACGATGGGCGCGTGGTCGGCCTCGTCCGGGGTGAGGTCGACGGCCGCGGTGAACGCGATCTTCGTGCCGTCCGGGCTCCACACCGGCCGTCCCGCGCCCAGCGGCAACGAGGTGAGGCGCTCGGCCTCGCCGCCGCCGGCGGGCAGCAGCCAGACCTGCGGCGGCCCGTCCACCGCGCGCAGGAACGCGATGCGGCTGCCGTCGGGCGACCAGGCGGGTGCGGTGTCGGCCCGTCCGAGCGTCAACCGCCGCGCCCGCCCGGCGGGGACGTCGGCGCGCCACAGGCTGTGCACGTTCTCGTCGGCGGAGAGGTCGCTGCCGCGCAGGACGTAGACGACCGCGTCGCCCGAAGGGGACAGCGCGGGCTGCTCGGGCACGGTCAGGTCGGTCAGGTCCGTGATGCGCTGGCGTCGGGTCACCGGGTTCTCCTCTGTGCGCGAAGGGGTCGGACGGGCAGGGGCTCCTCGCCGGAGCCGGTGTCCGGATCGGACACGTCCCCACCGGAAGCGGCCGCGAGCAGCTCGCGGGTGTAGGGGTCCTCCGGTTCAGTGAGGACCCGGTCGGCGGGACCGTGTTCGACAATCCGGCCCCGGTACATCACGGCGATGAAGTCGCTGACGTAGCGCACCACCGCCAGGTCGTGCGAGATGAACAGCATCGACAACCCGGTCCGCTCCTGCAGGTCGCGCACGAGGTTGAGCACGGTGCCTTGCACCGAGACGTCGAGCGCGGAGGTGATCTCGTCGGCGATGATCACCTCCGGGCGCGCGGCGAGCGCCCGCGCCAGGGCCACGCGCTGGCGCTGCCCGCCGGAGAGCTGGGCGGGCCGCATCCCGGCGCGGTCCGCGGCGAGGCCGACCTGCGCCAGGAGGCGTTCAGCCTCGGCGCGCCGGTCGGTCCGGCCGCGCGGGATCGCCTCGGCGATCGAGGCGCCGATGGTCATCCGGGGGTCCAGCGCGGAGTACGGGTCCTGGAACACCATCTGCACCGGACCGGGCTGCCGGACCGGCCGTCCGCCGACGAGGATCCGCCCGGCGGTGACCGGCGCGAGGCCCACCGCGGCGCGGGCGAGGGTCGACTTGCCGGAGCCGGACTCGCCGACGAGACCGACGATCGCGCCGTCCGGCACGGTGAGGTCCACCCCGTCCACGGCGGTCGTACCGCGCCGCCGCGAGCCGTAGCGGACGGAGACGCCCTCGAAACGCAGTTCGCTCATCGCGCCTCCCCCACCCGGATCTGCTCGCGCGGCACGTCCACCACGGGGTGCCAGCACGCGACTCCGTGCACCAGTGGCGGCTCCTCGGTCGTGCACCGTTCGGTCGCCAGCGGGCAGCGCGGCGCGAAGGCACAGCCCGGCGGCAGGTCCGCGGGGTCGGCGGGACGGCCGGGGATGACGGCCATCGGCCGGTCGCGATCGGTCGTCATGTCCGGCACGGCGGCGAGCAGGGCCCGCGTGTACGGGTGCGCCGCCGAGTCCAGGTCCGCGGCCGGCAGGTCCTCCACGATCCGGCCCGCGTACATCACCAGCACCCGGTCGCACATCCGGCGGACCACCCCGATGTCGTGACTGATGAGCAGGATCGCGACGTCGTCGGCGGCGCGCACGTCGGCGAGCAGCCGCAGCACGCGGCCCTGCACGGTGACGTCGAGCGCCGTGGTCGGCTCGTCGGCGACGATCAGCGCGGGCGAGCACATCAGTCCCATGCCGATCATCGCGCGCTGCCGCATGCCGCCGGAGAACTCGTGCGGGTACTGCCGGGCCCGTCGCTCGGCGCCGGGCAGGCGCACCGCGCGCAGCCGGTCGACGGCACGCGCGAACGCCGCGCGGCGGGTCATTCCCCGGTGGTACCGGGCCACCTCGGCGAGCTGGTTGCCGACCCGCTGGGTGGGGTTGAACGAAGTCATCGGATCCTGGAAGACCATCGCGAAGGAGGTGCCGAGCAACTGCCGCCGCGCGCGGGTGTCCGCGCCGGGCAGCGACTGCCCGAGGAATTCCAGCCGGTCGGCGTGCACCCGGCCGGGTTCCTCGATCAGCTGGGCGACCGCGAGCGCGGTGAGGCTCTTGCCGGACCCCGATTCCCCGACGACGCCGACGGATTCACCGCGCGCCAGCGCGAAGCTCACGCCGCGCACCGGGGTGACCGGCCCGGGGAAGGTGACGTGCAGGTTCTCCACCGCCAGCACGGGATCCGCCGGCTGGGGTGCGGGGGCGGCCGCCGGTGGCGGTGCCGGCGCCTCCCGTCGCGGGTGCCGGGTGGTGTCGGCGCCGATCGCGGTGGCGACCGCCTCGCCGAAGAGGCTGAACGCGAGCCCGGCGACCACCACCGCCACCGTGGGCGCGAGCGCGGCGGCCGGGTGGAGGTAGAGCACGTCGAGACCGTCGCGAAGCAGGCGGCCCCAGTCGTAGTCCGGCGACTGCACGCCCAGGCCCAGGAACGACAGCCCGGCGAAGGCCAGCATCGTGCTGCCGGTCGTGATGGTCGCGTTGACGACCAGGGGTTCGGCGACGTTGGGCAGGATGTGCCGCCCCAGCAGGCGGAACCGGCCGACCCCGGCGATCCGCGCGGCGGAGACGTAGTCCAGCGCGGCGACGCGGGCCACCATCGTCCGGGTGAGCCGGGCGAACGCGGGCGCGATGGCCAGGCCGATGGCGAGCACGCTGCCGCGCGCGCCGACGCCGAAGATGACCGCGAAGAACAGCGCCAGCAGCAACCCGGGGAAGGCCACCGCGATGTCGACCACCGCGGACACCAGCCGTCCCGCGCGCTTGCCGAGCAGCACGGCGGCGGTGCCCAGCAGCAGGCCGACGGCCACGCCGATCGCGGTGGCGGCGAGCGCCA
Organism: Amycolatopsis tucumanensis; assembly: GCF_021654135.1. Taxonomy (GTDB): domain Bacteria; phylum Actinomycetota; class Actinomycetes; order Mycobacteriales; family Pseudonocardiaceae; genus Amycolatopsis_E; species Amycolatopsis_E tucumanensis. Next base: position 182,669 of record NZ_JAKGSD010000002.1, read on the forward strand.
GCTCGACCGACAGCCGGGTGGCGACCAGCACGCGGAAGAAGATGTCGCGGCCGAGCCCGTCGGTGCCCATCCAGTGTTCGGCGGAGGGGCCGCGCAGGATCTGGTTCGTGTCCAGCGCCGCGGCCCGGTCCGCCCACAGCAGCGGCGCGAGCACCGCCAGCCCGAGCACGGCGACCACGACCACGGCGGCGCTCGCGCCCAGCGGGCGGCGCAGGGCCGCGCTCCAGTTCGACTTCGGCACGTTCTCAGCTCTCCCTGATCGCCGACCGCGGGTCGAGCAGCGCGAGCGCCACGTCGACGAGGAGGTTCACCAGCAGCACCCCGAGGCCGTAGACGAGCACCACGCCCTGCACCAGCGGGTAGTCCTTGGCGAGGATGGACTGCACGATGGTGCTGCCGACGCCGGGCCAGGCGAACACGTTCTCCACCAGCACCGTCCCCGCGACCATCGCGCTGAGCAGCAGCCCGCCCAGCGTCAGCGTCGCCGTCAGCGCGTTCGGCAGCGCGTGCCGCAGGTAGATCCAGCTCGCCGGCAGCCGCTTGGACCGGGCGGTGCGGATGTGGTCGGCGCGCAGCACGGCGAGCATCTCCACGCGGGTGATCCGGGCCAGCACCGCGGCCGGTCCGGCGGCCAGCGCCAGCACCGGCAGCAGGTAGGACTCCGGCCCGGACCGCCCGGCCACCGGCAGCCACCCGAGGCTGACCCCGAACACGAACACCAGGCCCACCGCGATGAGGAACTCCGGGATCGCGGCCAGGACGGCGGTGGCGGAGGTGAACGCGAGCTCGGTCGTCCGCCGCCTCCCGCCGCGGGTGAGCACCGCCATCACCGTGCCTGCCGGGATCGCCACGACGACCGCGAGGAGGAACGCGTACCCCGCGATCTCCAGCGTCGCGGGCAGCCGGTCGCCGATCACCTGCGCGACCGGCAGTCCGGAGCCGAGGGAGGTGCCGAGGTCGCCGGTGAACAGGTTCCCGAGGTAGTGCAGGTACTGCTGCCACAACGGGTCGTCCAGGCCGAGCGCGGCCCGGCGGGCCTCGACGAGTTCGGGCGCGGCGGTCGGCCCGAGCGCGGCCCGCACCGGGTCGCCCGGGATGAGGTGGATCATCCCGAACGCGGCGGTGAGCAGGACCCAGACCGACACCAGCACCCGGACCAGCCGCCGCACGGCGAACCGGACCCAGACGTTGTCACCCAGTCCGGCCGGGCGGATCGCGGTGGTCACCACGCGCCTCAGCCGAGCATCCGGATCGAGCTCGGGGTGATGCTGCCCTGGCTCGTCTCGAGCGTGGCGCCCTGCACGAACGTGGGCCGCACCGCGTTGACGAACGGCACCACGTTGAGCTCCCGCACCAGCGCCTGCTCGGCCTCGCCCCACTTGCCGCAGCCGTCGGCGCCGGCGAGCGCGCCGGCCTGCTGGACCGCCGCGTCGTAAGCGGGGTTCTGCACGGCCGCGAAGTTGTTGCCGCTGCCGGAGAAGAACGGGACGAGCTGGGTGGGCAGGAAGACCCCGAGCGGCACGAACGCCGCGTCCCAGACGCCCTCCGTGAGGACCTGCGTGGACTCGGTGTCGGTCATGCCCTTGACGGTGACCCGCGCGCCGGCCGCGGACCAGCGCTGCTGGACCAGTTCGGCGGCCGCCTGCATGGTCGAGCCGAGCGTCGACGGGTAGTAGAAGGTGAGCGCCAGCGGCCTGCCGTCCTTGACGCGCACGCCGTCCGGGCCCGCGACCCAGCCCGCGGAGTCCAAACCGGACTTCGCGGCGGCCAGGTCGAAGGCGGGCAGCAGCCCGCTGATGGTGTCGCCGCCGCACGGGCCGAGCCCGGGCGCGAGGAGGCTCTTCGGCGCGCGGCCGGTCCCGCTGGTGAGGACCTGGCCGAGCTGGCCGAGGTCGAGCGCCTGGGTCAGGGCGCGCCGCACCGCGACGTCCGCGCCGGGCATCCCGGGGCGCTGGTTGAACCACAGCTCGCCGAACGGGGACTCGATGTCGTGTGCGGTCAGGCCCATGCCGCGCAGCCGCTGCTGGTCGGGGCCGACCACGGCGGCCGCGTTGACCTGCCTGGACGCCAGCAGGTTCGCGGCGGTGAGCTCGTTGCCGACGACCCGGATCACGACGGTGTCGGGCAGCCCGCGCGTGTCGGTCTTCCAGTCGCCGGGCCCCCACGCGTAGTCCTTGCGCCGCGTGAGCGTGTAGTGGTCGCCCGCGACGGCCTCGGTCAGGGTGTACATCCCGGTGCCGTCCGCGCCCTGCTTGAGCAGCCCGCGGTCGGCCATCCCCTTGCCGCAGACGATGAAGAGCCCGCCGATGTCGCGGACGAGGAACGAGTCCGGGGTCGGGCTGGTGACCGTGACGGTGCCCGCCGCGTCGTCGCCGGTTGCTTTCGCCCCGGGCATCACGTAGAGGCCCAGCGACGCGGAACCATTGGCGGGGTCGCTGACGAAGTTGATGTTGTCGGCGACCTGCGACGCGGTCAGCGGGGTCCCGTCCGAGCAGGTGATGCCCTTGCGCAGCGTGTACTTCGCGGTGGTGGTGTCGCCTTCCCACTTTTCCGCGAGCCCGGCGACCATGTTGCCGCCCGGGTCGATGTTGACGAGCGTGTCGTAGAGGAACCGGTCGGCCTGGATGGTCACCGACATCGTGGTGAAGTGCGGGTCGAGGCTGCCGGGGTCGCCTGCCGAGACCAGCGTGAACGTGCCACCGTCCACAGTGGTCGACCCGGCGCCGCCGCCGCAGGCGGTCAGCGCCAGCGCCAGCACGGCGGCCGCGGCCGTGATCGAAGCGGTCTTCATCGTGTCTCCTGGGTCAGGCGGAGCGGCGGGTCGCCCGCCCCGAGTGGACGTAGGCCGCCCGGCCGGTGCCGTCGTCGCCGACGAACACGTGCGGCAGGTGGACACCGTGGACAGGGGTGCGCGGGATGAGGACGTCGTCGTCCAGCCGGACCAGCTCGGTCCGCTCGGCCTCGCCCAGCTCGGCGAGCAGGCCCTTGGGCCGCTGGTCCAGCCAGAGGCGGCCGTCGTCGTCCTGGGTCACGGTCAGGTCGGCGACCTCGCTGGAGTAGGTGCCGAGGTAGCGGCGGCCGTCGACCGGCAGCGGGTCCGCGGGCGGCTCCGGCAGCGGCGGCAGGGCGATCCCGGCCAGCTCGGGCAGCAGGTGGCCGTAGACGTCGGTGTAGAGGCCGATGGCGTCCCCGCCGTTGGTGAGCAGCGCGATCACGACGTCCCGGCCGGGCACCACGCGCAGGAACGCCGACTGCCCGATCGTCCCGCCGTCGTGCCCGAGGACGGTGCCGCCGGGCCACTCGTACAGCTCCCAGCCGAGACCCCACGCGGTGCCCATCAGGCCGAGCGGCGGCAGGCCGACCTGCCGCTCCTGCATGGCTTTCACGCTGCCCGGGCTGAGCAGCTGCGTGCCGTCCGGGGCGGCGCCGCCGGTCAGGTGCAGGCGGGCGAAGGTCAGCAGGTCCCGTGGCCGCATCGCCAGGGCCGATCCGGCCGGTGCGTTGGAGCGGACCAGCGACCACACCGGGGCCGGCTGCCCGCCCGGCAGGTGGCCGACCGCGGCGCGGTGCAGGATCGCCTCGTCGGCGTTGGTCGCGAAGTGGGTCAGGCCGAGCGGGGTGGCGAGGTGGTCGTGCAGGCACTGGTCGTAGGGCTTGCCGCGGAGCACCTCGATGACGCGGCCGAGCACGACGAAGGCCGCGTTGTTGTAGGAGAACATCTCCCCCGGCGGGAACAGCTGGTCGGTGCCGCTCAGCGTCGCGACGTACTTCTCGACGCAGTCGTCGCCGCGGCCGGTGTCGGTGAACAGGTCGCCCTCGAAGCCGGACGTGTGGCACATCAGCTGGCGGACGGTGATCGCGGCGGCGGCGCTCTCGTCCGCCACCCGGAACTCTGGCAGGTACCGGCGCACCGGCGCGTCCAGGTCGAGCGCGCCCTCGTCGGCCAGCTGCATCGCGAGTGTGGTGGTCCAGACCTTGGTGATGGACCCGATCTGGAACACCGAGTCCGGGGTGGCCTCGACCCCGGTCGCGCGGTTCAGCACCCCGGCGGCCGCGTCGGCGACGTCGCCGCCCACGGCGACCGCGATGGCCGCGCCGGGCACCTCACGCGCCTCGACCAGGCGGGGGAAGTCGTGTCCGAGCCAGCCGGTGATCTCGTCCAGGTTCGCCATCGGGCCAAGGTAGCGGCGCCGGTGGCGGAAAAGTTCGTTCGCGCCGACGAACGCGGCCCCGCGGGTTGGTCGTCCAGGACGAACCCGCGGGGCGGTCCGCCTCAGTCCTGGTGGGCGGTCGCGATGGACTTCGCCCGCCACGGCTCGGTGTCGTCGGCGATGCGGTCGACCTTGACCTGCCAGCGGTCGATCGCGTCGCGGCCGAGCAGCAGGTGGGTGGGCAGCTTCTCCTGGCCGGTGACCTCGTAGATGAGCGCGGCTCCCTGGACGGGGTCACCCAGCTGCGTGTGGTTGGCCTCGCCGACCCAGTCCAGCGTCGCGTGCGCCGGGGTGCCGTCGTAGGCCGCGATGCGGTTCTCCGGCAGGGACAGCGAGCTGGCGTCCAGGAAGTCGGTGCGGAACACGCCCGGCTCGACGACCATGCTCTGGATCCCGAACGGCGCCAGCTCGACCGACAGGGCCTCGCTGATGCCGGCCACGGCGAACTTCGACGCGCTGTACATGCTCACCCCGGGCTCGCCCTCGAAACCGGAGCGGGATCCGATGTGGACCAGCTTCCCGCCGCCCGCTTCACGCATGTAGGGCAGCACCGCGCGGGTGACGTTGATCAGCCCGAACACGTTGAGGTCGAACAGCGAGCGGGCCTCGGCGTCGCTGATCTCCTCCAGGGCGCCCAGCAGACCGCGGCCGGCGTTGTTGACCAGCACGTCGATTCCGCCGAACCGGTTCACCACTGACTCCACCGCCGGGGCGATCGCCGCGGTGTCGGTGACGTCCAGTGCGACCCGGAACACGCGGTCGGTGGACTTGAGGTCGTCCGGGAGCCGGTCCGGGTTGCGGACCGCGACCGCCACCGTGTCGCCGCCCGCGAGTGCCGCGCGGGCGATTTCCGCACCGAGGCCGCGGGACGCGCCGGTGATCAGCCAAGTAGCCATTTCCTCGTCTCTCCTTCGCTTTCGGCGTTGTGCCTGTGCCCCGCACTCAACCAGCGCGGAGCAGCGAAAAGGGCGCCGAAAAGGGCCTCGCTCATCCTGGGACGGAGTGGGCCACCAAACCGCGCTGAGGGGGACATCCTGTCCCCCGATCACCTGGGCATTGGTGCGGCCCCTTTTCCGGCTTACGGACTGGTTGTGTGAAGGCATCGGGACGAAAACCCGCAACCGGAAAGGAAAAACCGTCATGTCGCAGGTCATCACCGGAACCCCGCTCGCCGGCCGCGTCGCCGTCGTCACCGGCGCCAGCAGCGGGATCGGGGCCGCCACCGCGGAACGGCTCGCCGCGCTGGGGGCGAAGGTCGCGGTCGCCGCGCGCCGCAAGGACAACCTCGACGACCTGGTCGCCCGGATCACCGCCGCGGGCGGCACCGCGCTCGCCCTCCCGCTGGACGTCACCGACCGGGAGGCCGTCACCGCGGCGGCGGAGCAGGTGGCCGATCGGCTGGGCCGGGCCGACCTGGTCGTCAACAACGCCGGGGTGCAGCTGATCTCGCCGATCGAGGACCTGAAGGTCGACGACTGGCAGCGCCAGATCGACCTGAACGTCACCGGGGTGATGAACGTCCTCGCCGCGTTCGTGCCGCAGCTGGTCGCCGCGGCGGAGGCGGGCGGGCCCGCGGACCTGATCATCACCTCGTCGATCGCCGCGACCCGGATCCTGGAGAAGTTCTCTGTCTACTCCGGCACGAAGGCCTACCTCAGCCACTTCAGCCGCCTGGCGCGCGTCGAGCTGGGGCGCAAGATGGTGCGGGTGTCGGCGATCGAGCCGGGCATGGTCGACACCGAGCTGCCCGACCACGTCACCGACCCGGACGCCAGCAAGCTGATGGCCGACCTGCTGCGCGACATCGAGTGCCTGAGCCCGGCGGACGTGGCCGAGACGATCGCGTTCATCGCCGCGGTGCCGCGTCACGTCAACCTCAGCGAGATCACCATCCTGCCGACCGCGCAGGCGGTCTGAGCGGCTCCGGCGCGCCGTCCGTCCTATTCGGACGGCGCGCCGAGCAGCCGCCGCAGCGCCGCGACATCGGCCTCGCGCACCGGGGTGTAGACCACCAGGTGCAGGCCGGGGTGGTCCTGGGGCGTGAGCTGGTGGTGTTCCAGCAGCAGCTCCCCGGCCACCGGGTGCCGGAACAGGCGCTCGCGGGAGGCGAACCGCTCGACGCCCAAGCTCTCCCAGCCCGCCCGGAAGTGGTCGCTGGCCGCCCGCAGCCGGTCGATCAGGTAGCCGAACTCCCCCAGCCGGGGCCCGGCTTCGGCCCGGAACTCGGCGAGGAACCGGCGGCTGGTGACCTCCCAGTCCGGCAGCAGCTGCCGCACGTACGGGTCGGTGAACACCAGCCACAGCAGGTTGCGGTCCTGTGCCGGCACGGTCGCGACGTTCGGGTAGAGGGCCGCGTAGGCGGCGTTCCAGCCGGTGATCTGCCAGTCCGGGGCCACCGCGTAGGCGGGCGACTGCGCGAGCGCGTCGAGCAGGCGCTGCACGTGTTCCGGCGCGGCTTCGGGCTTCGGCGCGGCGGGAGGCGGGGGCGCCGAGTAGCCGGCGAGGGAGAGCACGTAGGCGTGCTCGGCGCCGGTGAGCCGCAGCGTGCGGGCGATCGCGTCGAGGACCTCGCGCGAAGGGTTGATGTCGCGGCCCTGCTCGAGCCAGGTGTACCAGGTGACGCTGACCCCGGAGAGGTAGGCGACCTCCTCGCGGCGCAGCCCGGTGGTCCGGTTGCGGCCGACCGGGGGCAGGTCGAGGTCGGCCCGCACGAGCCGGGTCCGCCGGTCGCGCAGGAACTCACCGAGCGCACGCATGGTCACCCCGCAACACTAGTAGTGCCACTACTAGTGTTCGCACCGTCTTCGCTTCCCGGCCTGGCGCGGGCATCGTGAGCGCATGCCCGAACTGCGATCACGCACTGTCACACACGGACGCAACATGGCCGGCGCCCGCGCGCTGCTGCGCGCCGCCGGGGTGGCCCGGGAGGACTTCGGCAAGCCGATCGTGGCCGTCGCCAACAGCTTCACCGAGTTCGTGCCCGGCCACGTCCACCTCCAGCCGGTCGGCCGGATCGTGTCCGAGGCGATCCGCGAGGCCGGCGGCATCCCGCGCGAGTTCAACACCATCGCCGTCGACGACGGCATCGCCATGGGCCACGAGGGGATGCTGTACTCGCTGCCCTCGCGCGACCTGATCGCCGACTCGGTCGAGTACATGGTGCAGGCCCACCGTGCCGACGCGCTGGTGTGCATCTCCAACTGCGACAAGATCACCCCCGGCATGCTGATGGCCGCGCTGCGCCTGAACATCCCGACGGTGTTCGTCTCCGGTGGCCCGATGGAGGGCGGCACCGCGGTGCTCGTCGACGGCACGGTGCGCACCCGGCTGCACCTGGTCTCCGCGATGTCCGACGCGGTCGCCGACTCGGTGTCCGATGCCGACATCGCCCGCATCGAAGAGGCCGCCTGCCCGACCTGCGGCTCATGCTCGGGGATGTTCACCGCGAACTCGATGAACTGCCTCACCGAGGCCCTGGGGCTGGCGCTGCCGGGCAACGGTTCGGTGCTCGCGACGCACACCGCGCGCCGCGCCCTCTACGAGCAGGCCGGGCGCACCGTGGTGGAGTTGGCGCACCGCTACTACGACTCCGGCGACGAGAGCGTGCTGCCGCGGGCGATCGCCTCGCACGCGGCCTTCGACAACGCGATGGCGCTGGATCTGGCGATGGGCGGATCGACCAACACGGTGCTGCACCTGCTGGCCGCCGCGCACGAGGCCGGGCTGGACTACACGCTGGCCGACATCGAGCGCCGGTCCCGGGAGGTGCCCTGCCTGTGCAAGGTCGCCCCCAACGGCACTTACCTGATGGAGGACGTGCACCGGGCCGGCGGCATCCCGGCGATCCTCGGCGAGCTGCACCGCGCCGGGCACCTGCACGAGGACGTCCGCACCGTGCACGCCGACTCGCTCGCCGAGTGGCTCAAGACCTGGGACGTCCGCGGCGGCTCGCCCTCCCCCGAGGCGGTCGAGCTGTTCCACGCCGCACCCGGCTGCCGCCGCTCGGCCGAGGCGTTCTCGCAGTCGGAGCGCTGGCACGACCTGGATCTGGACGCCGCGGGCGGCTGCATCCGCGACGTCGCCCACGCCTACTCCGCTGACGGCGGGCTGGCGGTGCTGCGCGGGAACCTGGCCGAGGACGGCTGTGTGGTCAAGACCGCGGGTGTGGACTCCTCGATCCTGACCTTCGCCGGGCGGGCGGTGTTGACCGAGTCGCAGGAGGAGGCCGCCGAGGCGATCCTGGCCGGGCGTGTGCAGCCCGGCGACGTCGTGGTGGTGCGGTACGAGGGCCCGCGCGGCGGCCCGGGGATGCAGGAGATGCTGTACCCGACGACGTACCTGAAGGCGCGCGGCCTCGGCAAGGAGTGCGCGCTGGTCACCGACGGCCGGTTCTCGGGCGGCAGCTCGGGCCTGTCGATCGGGCACGTCTCGCCGGAGGCCGCCGCGGGCGGCACGATAGCCCTGGTCGAGGACGGCGACCGGATCGTCATCGACATCCCCGGCCGGACGTTGCACCTCGACGTGCCCGACGAGGTGCTCGCCGAACGCCGGGCCCGGGCGACGTTCCGGCCCCGCACCCGGAAGCGCACGGTGTCCACAGCGCTACGCGCCTACGCGGCGATGGCCATGTCCGCGGACAAGGGCGCGGTGCGGGAGGTGCCGGAGACGCTCTGAGCTCAGTGGGTGAGCCCACCGCGACGAGGCTGGCCAGCGCGTGCCGCGTAACCACCGGCGGGCGGAACCCGATGCCGCACCGGGCTCCGCCCTCTGCGCGATCGCCGCCAGCCGGGCCACGACCTCGGCCGGCTGGGTGTCGTCGGGGTCGGCGGACGGGCGCGCCCAGCGGATCCACCCAGGCAGCGTCGCCCCCTGCACCAGCAGAGCACCAACGAAATACCGGGATCAGCGCACCGGCAGTTCGCGATCGTGGTTCTCGGTGCTGTTCCAGTTGGCCAGCAGGCGCATCGACGTTTCCGACGCGGAGCCGGGTTCGGTGGTGTAGACGAACAGGATCTGGTCCGGGTCGCCCGCGGGGTGGAGCGCCTGGTACTGCACGGTGAGGTCGCCGACGAGCGGGTGGTGGTAGCCCTTGGAGCCGGTGGTGCGCCGGTGCACCTTGTGGTCGGACCACCACTTCCGGAAGTGTTCGGAGTGGATGGACAGCTCACCGATCAACGCCGACAGCTGGGGGTCGTCCGGGTAGCGGCCGGCGTCCAGGCGCAGCATGGCGACCGTGTCCGCGGCGACGGCCTCCCAGTCCTGGTACAGCTCGCGGGCGTGCGGGTCGAAGAACACGAACCGCGCCTGGTTGCGGTCGGCCGCGGGCAGCGCCCGGAACTCGGTGATCAGGGCGCCCGCGAGCCGGTTGTGGGCGAGCACGTCGAGCCGCCGCCCCAGCACGAACGCCGGCGAGTGCACCTCGTCCAGCATTTCGACCAGCCGCAGAGTGGCCGGGTCCACCCGCTGCGGCCGGGCGCGACGCTTGCGCACCGCGGGCTCCGGACGCCCCAGGTCCATCAGGTGCTGGCGCTCGGCGTCGTTCAGCCGCAACGCGGTCGCCAGGGCGTCCAGCACCTCAGCCGAAGCGCTGCGGCTGCGGCCCTGCTCCAGGCGGGTGTAGTAGTCCACGCTCACGCCGGCCAGCTGCGCCAGCTCCTCGCGCCGCAACCCGGGCACCCGCCGCCGCGCCGAGCCGTCCAGGCCCAGCTCCTCGGGGCTGACCCGGGACCGGCAGGTCCGCAGGAACTCCGCCAGCTCGCTGCTCTTCATGCCGCTCATGCCCCCGATTCTGCCCGCCGCGGGCCACCGGGCGAGCGGTGAAGGTGGCCCATCTTGTCCCCCTGTCACCAGTCGTGGATGACCGCGGCGAGTGGGTGTTCGTGGTGGAGCCGATCAGAGCAGGGTCATTACCCACGGAACCTTTGGACTGCTTAACGGTCGGCCATGACTTCGTGACCGTCATCCTCACCGAAATGGGTCCGAACCACGTCAGCTGTCACTCACCCGACGGCCGCACAGCGGGCTTTCTGCTGAACCAGTCCTATTACTCACTGGCTGGGCCCGCCCGGGAGGCTGCTCCCGGTGCCGAGGCCGTACTCGAAGCTCGAAGAGCTCGTCCTGGCACTGGCGATGATGTCCAGGGAGTTCGGTTTCACGCTGAGTCCAGAGGTCGCTCAAGGCCCGCTGCCCACCGCCCCGCTACCCGGGTGACGGTCGAGCCCGCCCGCACGGGCCGCCCCGTGCGGGCGTCGAGCGGGGAGTCAGGCGAGCGGGCGGTCCCGCGCGGCGTCGCGGGCGAGTGCGGCTGCTCGGCGGTCCTCGAAGCGGGACGCCTGCGCGTCGAGTCCCTTGAGGAATGCCGCGAGCTCGTCGCGGGCGGTCTCCCCTACCTGGCCCAGGCCTTCCAGCTCGAAGACCTTCCAGTACCGCAGCAGCGGCATCACCACGTCGTCGTGGTGGATGCGCAGGTCGTAGATCCCGGCCTTGGCGATCAGCGCGGCCTTGCGCGCGAAGCTCGGGATGACCGCGCCGGGCATCGCGAAGTCGAGCACCTCGTCGGTGATGGCGCGCATCATCGCGTCCGGCGTGATCTCCAGCGCCGCCTTCACCAGGTTGCGGTAGAACACCATGTGCAGGTTCTCGTCCGTGGACACCCTGGCCAGCAGTTTCTCCGCGAGCGGGTCCTGGGTGTAGCGGCCGGTGTTGCGGTGCGACAGCCGCGTCGCGAGCTCCTGGAACGACACGTAGGCGCACACCCGCAGCAGCGGCTTGTCCCCGCTGTCGTAGCCCGCCTGCATGGTCTCCATGCGCATGCGCTCCAGCTCGACCGGGTCGACCGCGCGCGTCACCAGGAGGTAGTCGCGGATGCAGATACCGTGCCTGCCCTCCTCCGCGGTCCAGCGGTGCACCCAGGTCCCCCACGCCCCGTCCCGGCCGAACGCGCGCTCGATCTCCCGGTGGTAGCTGGGCAGGTTGTCCTCGGTCAGCAGGTTGACCTCGAGGGCGGTCCGCGCCACCGGCGACACCCGCGACTGCTCCGGGTCCCACGCCTCGCCGCCCAGATCCGCGAAGTTCCGGCCCTCGCTCCACGGCACGAACTCGTGCGGCATCCAGTCCTGGGCCGCCGCGAGGTGCCGGTTGAGGTTCTCTTCGACCGTCCCCTCGAGCTCGTGCATCAGGCGGGTGGTGTCGGGAAGCGTCATGCGCACGTCCTTCGGGAACCGGGGCAGGAACCTACGAATCCGTAACTTACGGTCCCGTAGGTACTGTCAACGCGCGAGCGCCCCGAGGGGTTCCCGACGACCGTCGATCCCGCCGTCTTGCCGGATGCAACATTTCGTGTTTCAGTTGCATCCGGCGTCGCGACGAGGCGGCACCGGCCGGAAGGAATTCCCATGCGCAGCCCGATTCGGCACCGCCTGCTCGCCGCCGCCGCCGCGACCCTCCTCGCCGTCACCGGCTGGAGTGGCGTTGCCCGGGCCGGCACCTACGCGCCGGTGGACCGGCCAGGACCGGAGTTGACCGCGCCCCGCCTGGCGGACAGCCTCGACTGCACCGCCGACGTCCGCAACGCCACGCGCGAACCGGTCCTGCTCACACCCGCCACGACCGTCGACAGCGAACAGAACTTCGGCTTCACCTACGAGCGGCTGTTCCGCCGGCTCGGTATCCCGTACTGCACGTCGGATTCGCCGGTGGATCGCTACAACATGGGCGACATGCAGGTACGGGCCCAGTACGTCACCTACGCCATCCGGGAGATGTACGAGCTCGCCGGGCGCCCCATCGCCGTGATGGGACACAGCCAGGGCGGGATGATCATGCGCTGGTCGCTGCGGTTCTGGCCCGACACGCGGCACATGGTCGACGACGTGATCGGGATGGCGGGCACCAACCACGGCTCGGTGGTCGTCCCCGCGCTGTGCGTCCCCGACTGCGCTCCGGCGCTGTGGCAGCAGCGAGCGAGCTCGGAGTTCGTGCAGGCACTCAACTCCGGCCAGGAGACCTTCCCCGGCATCAGCTACACCGAGATCTATTCGCGCACGGACGAGTTCGTGCAGCCCAACCTGGACGACACCGGCACCTCCTCCCTGCACGGGGGCGGCGGGAACATCACCAACGTCGCCGTACAGGAGGTCTGCCCGCTGGCCGTCCCCGAACACCTGCTCATCGGCACCCTGGACCCCGTCACGTCGGCGCTGGCGATCGACGCGCTGACCCACCCCGGCCCGGCGGACCCCGGCCGGATCGAGCGGTCGGTCTGCGGCCGCCTGCTGATGCCCGGCGCGCACCCGGTGACCGGCCCGCTCACCTTCGCGACGCTGACCGCGCAGGTCTCGGCGCAACTGACGGTCGCCGCGCACCGGGTGCCGTCCGAACCCGCACTCGCCTGCTACGTCACCGCCCGCTGCCCATGACGGCACCGACGAGCCGGCCCGATCGCGAGAGCGCCCTGCACCTGGCAGTGCGGACGTTCAACGCGCGGCAGCGGGTGGAGGTCAACGACCTCGCCAAGGCGCTCGGCGTCAACCGGGTGACCGTCTACCGCTGGCTCGGCGACCGGGACGCGATCCTCGCCGAGGTGGTGTGGCGGCTCGGCGAACGGACGATGCTCGACGCGTACGCCTCGGCGGACGGGACCGGGGGCACGCGCATCGCGAACGCCATGTCGGCGTTCGTCCGGCAAACGCTCGCGCATGCCGGCATGCGGCACTTCCTCACCACCGAAACCGAAACGGCGCTGCGCGTCCTCACCCGCGGCGGGCACACTTTCCAGCCCCGGCTCGTCGCACTGGTCGAGACGCTGCTGAACAAGGAGCGCGAGGCGGGTGCTCTGTCCGTGGTGGACATCGACCTGCACGACCTGGCCTACCTGTGTGTCCGCGTCGGCGAATCGTTCGTCTACACCGACGCGATCACCGGCGAACCCCCGGACCCGGACCGCGCCGAACGGGCACTGCACTACCTGCTCCGCTAGCTCGGAGTCCGTCACGCGCGCGCTGGCCCGGTGGAGCGCCGTGGGATGAGGGTGGGTGTGGCGACGAGCGTGCGGGGCTGCTCGCCGCGGGTGGCTTCCGTGAGCAGGTCCAGCGCGCCGGCCGCGATTTGTCCGAACGGGACGCGCACGGTGGTCAGCGGCACGGGCAGGCGGCTGACGATGGGGATGTCGTTGTAGCCCACGATCGACAGGTCCTCGGGCACGCGCAGCCCGAGCGCGTGAGCGGCGGCCATCACGCCGATGGCGGTGTTGTCGTTCACGGCGAAGATCGCGGTCGGCCGGTCCGGTCGGTCCAGCAGGTCGCGCCCGGCGATCTCCCCGGATTCGATGGAGAAGGCGTCCCCGGCGACCAGCCGGTCGTCGAAGCCGATCCCGGCCTGGTCGAGGGCTTCGCGGTAGCCGGCGAGCCGTTCCTGGGCGCTGGAGGCGTAGCCGGGGCCGCCGACCAGGCCGATGCGCCGGTGCCCGAGGTCGAGCAGGTGCCGGACGGCCAGGTGCGCCCCGAGCCGGTCGTCGCCGACGGCGGCCGGGCCGATGCCGTCGGTGCGCAGGGCCAGCGCGTGCGGCACGTCGCGGGCGGTGGGGGTGCCCAGCCGCGCGGTGGTGAGGATCAGCCCGTCGACGCGGCGGCGCACCAGGGTCTGCACGGCGAGCCGTTCGGTGTCGGGCTTGTCCTCGGTGGTGGCGACGATCGCGAACATCCCCCGGCTCCCCGCGGCGGCGGCGATCTCCTCGTAGAGCATCGCCATCACGGTGTCGGTCAGCCGGGGCACGATCACGCCCACCGTGTTGGTGCCCGACCGGCGCAGCCCGGAGGCCAGCGGGTCGCGCACGTAGCCGAGCTCGGCGGCCACCCGCCGCACCCGTTCGGCGGTGGGGCTGCTGGAGCGCGGCAGCCGCTCGTCCAGGACACGGGACACGGTGGACTTGCTGACCCCGGCGGCCCGGGCAACGTCGAGGATGGTCACCACGGGGGTCAGGCTACTGGTCGGCGAGGACTTTCCGGACTCGCTGTTGACGGCGGGAGGCACGTGGCGCATTCTATGGGAACGTTCCCGCAACCGTTCCCACACTCGCCGACGAGAAGGAGCACTTCGAGATGACACTGGACCTCCGTGGCCTCAACCCCGCGCCGGTCACCCCGTTCACGCCGGACGGCGAGGTGGACCACGCCGCGATGGCGAAGCTGGGCACCTGGCTGGCCGGGCACGACGGCGTGCAGAGCCTGGTGATCCTCGGCCACGCGGGCGAGGGCACCTTCCTCACCCAGGAGGAGCAGGTCGCCACCATCGCCAACCTGGCCGAAGCCGTGGACATCCCGGTGATCGCCGGGATCACCGGCGAGGGCACCGCGGTCGCGGTCGCCGAGGCCAAACGCGCCGTCGCCGCAGGCGCCAAGGCCGGGCTGATCTACCCCTCACACGGCTGGCTGCGCTTCGGCTACCAAGCCGGCGCGCCGCAGGACCGCTACCGGGCGATCTACGAGGAGTCCGGCCTGCCCTGCATCCTGTTCCAGTATCCGGACAACACCAAGGCCACCTACGACCTGGACACCCAGCTCGAGATCGCCGCGCAGGACGGCGTGTTCGCCACCAAGAACGGCGTGCGCAACATGCGCCGCTGGGACACCGAGATCCCGGTGCTCCGCCGCGAGCACCCCGACCTGCAGATCCTGTCCTGCCACGACGAGTACCTGCTGCACACCATGTTCGACGTCGACGGCCTGCTCGTCGGCTACGGCGGCCTCGCCCCCGAGCCCCTGCTGGAGCTCATCGCCGCGGGCAAGGCCCGCGACTACCCCGCCGCCCGTGCCGTGCACGACCGCCTGCTGCCGGTCACCAAGGCCGTCTACCACCGCGGCTCGCACATGGAGGGCACCGTCGCCCTCAAGCTCGGCCTCAAGGCGCGCGGGATCCTCGAGCACGCCGGCGTCCGCTCCCCGCTGATCGACCTCTCCCCCGAGGCCGAAGAGGAGATCGTGCAGGCGCTCAAGAGCGCCGAACTCGTCTGAGCTCCACTCGCGTCCCGGCGGCGGCCCCGCCGCCGGGACCGGCGACAATGTTGTCCCCACGACTCCGCACCGCGGCGGAGGGCGAGGAAACGAAACCCATGACGACTTTCGCTGCCGGCAGCCCCGAGGCGGCCGCCACGGCCAACGCCGCGCTGGTGGCGCGGCTCGAGCGGCTCCCGGTCACCCGCCGGCTCCTGATGATCCGCGTCATCATCGGCACGGCCACCTTCTTCGACGCCTACACCGTGCTGGTCATCGCCTTCGCGATGCCCAAACTGGTCACCGAATGGCACCTCACCCCCGCCTGGGTGGGCATGATCCTCTCCGCGGGTTACGTCGGCCAGTTCGTCGGCGCGATCCTGTTCGGCTGGCTCGCCGAACGCATCGGCCGCCTGCGCACCCTGCTCATCACCATCGTGCTGTTCGTGTCGATGGACATCGCGTGCCTGTTCGCCTGGAGCGGCGCCTCGATGCTGGTGTTCCGCTTCCTGCAGGGCATCGGCACCGGTGGCGAGGTGCCGGTGGCCAGCGCCTACATCAACGAGTTCGTCGGCGCCCGCAAACGCGGCCGGTTCTTCCTGCTCTACGAGGTCATCTTCCCGGTCGGCCTGCTCTTCGCCGGGCTCGCCGGCTACTTCCTGGTGCCCGAGTTCGGCTGGCGGGCCCTGTTCGTCGTCGGGCTCGTCCCGGCCGTGCTGATGATCCCGCTGCGGGTGTTCATGCCCGAATCCCCGCGCTGGCTCGCCGCCAAGGGCAAGTTCGACCGCGCCGACAAGGTCGTCACCATGCTCGAACGAGAGGCCGTCAAGGAAGGCAAACCGCTGCCCGAGCCGGTCCCCCGCCCCGTCACCGCACCCGCCACCGGCTCGGGCTGGCGCGACCTGTTCCGCGGCATCTACCTCAAGCGGACGCTGATGCTATGGGCGCTGTGGATCACCGTCTACGTCATCAACAACGGACTGGTGACCTGGCTGCCCACGCTCTACCGGCAGGTGTTCGACCTGCCTCTGCAGACCAGCCTGCTCTACGGCTGGATCACCTCCGCCGTCGGTGTCGTCGCCTCCGTCCTGTGCGCGCTCTACATCGACAAGGTCGGCCGCAAACGCTGGTACGCCATCGCCTTCCTGGCCGCCACCGTGCCACTGGTGGTGCTCACCGCCCTCGGCGCCACGACCGCGACTCAGGTGGTGATCCTCGCCCCGATCGCCTACGCCATCCTGCAGACGATCGCCTTCTCGCTCTACCTCTACTCCGCCGAGCTCTACCCCACCCGCCTGCGCGCCGTGGGCACCGGCGTCGGCAGCGCGTGGTTGCGCGCCGCCTCCTCCGCCGGCCCGCTGCTCGTCGGCTTCGTCGTCGCCGGCCTGGGCATCCGCTACGTCTTCGCCGCCTTCGCCGTGGTCGCACTGATCGGCGGCGTGGTCACCATCCGGCACGCCGTCGAAACCAAGGGCCAGGTGCTCGAGGAACTGTCCCCTTGAGACGGTCGCCGGCGGCGAGTGCCCCGGAAACGGGTTCCGGGGCACTCGTCTCACTGATCGATCGTCAGCATGCCCTCGGGGACGCCGGCGATCTCGGTCCGGCGCCAGATCGAGTGCCGGCCCGGGAGTTCGTGGTAGCGCCGGAGCCCGGCGATGCCGCCGAGCCAGCCGCCCCAGGCGGCGTAGGGCGGGTTGTCCGGGTCGAAGCCGCTGTGCCACATGGTGAGCCGGGTCTTGCCGCCGGAGCCTTCCAGTTCCCAGCTGGTGGTCTCGCCGTCGGCGAAGAGCAGGGCGGCCTTGCGGCCAGGTTCGAACTCGACGAACTTGGCCCCGCCGGGGTCCAGTTCGAACCCGCCCATCGCGAAGCGGCCGCCCAGCCGGGGCTCGATGTCCACCTTGGCGCCGAACCACTTGCGGAACACCTCCGGCTGGATCATCGAGTCGAACACCTCCTCCGGGGCCGCGTCGATGACGACCGACGCGCGCAGTTCGCCGGAGGTGAAGTCGACCATCGGGGTCAGCTCACGGCCGGCCAGGTAGTCGGCCAGGTTGGCGATCGCCAGCGACCAGAACGTCTGCAGCGCGCCACGGGCGCCGGCCTGGTCCGCGATCACCTCCTCGAAGCTGGGCAGGTCGCTGTGGGTGAGCGTGACCAGGGTGCCGTCGTCGTCCTCGGCCAGTTCGTACTGGACGGTGGCCTCAACCCCGTCCACGGTCCAGGCGAACCGGATGGTGTGCTCGTCCACGTGCAGCACGCGCTGGTGCGGCTCGGCCCCGTCTGGCGTGTAGCGGCCCCAGAACTCGTATCTGCCGGGCAGGTCGACCTCGGCGTGCTCGGCGAGCCAGACGCGCAGCGCGGCCGGATCGGTCAGCGCCTGGTAGGTCTCCTTCAGCGGGGTCGGCACGATCGCGGTCAGGAGCAGGTCAGGTTCGGTCATCGGGTTCTCCTCTCGGGTAGCAGGCGACGGCCAGGCGGAACGCGTCGCCTTCGGCCCCGCCGTAGCGGGTGAACAGGTCCTGCAGTGTCTGCTGCAGCTCGTCGAGGAACGCCTTGCGTTGCTCCGGGCGCACCCGGATGTCGCCGGACACGCCGATCGACGGCAGGTCCGGGCGGGTGAGGTCGAGCGCGGCGATGTCCGCCTGCACGTCCTCCATCAGGTCGACCAGGTAGCCCAGGCTGAGCCGGTCGCGGGTCTGCCGCAGCCCGATGCGGCCCACCAGGGCAGGCGACAGCCAGTACGACCGGCCTGCCGCCTGGTAGATCCCCTCGTGGATCCCGCGGACCCGGCGCTGGGCCACCTGGCGCGCGAGTCCGGCCTCCAGCAGGCGCTTGACGTGGTAGTAGACCCGCTGCGGGGTCTGGTCGAGTTCGAGGGCCACCTCGGTGCACGACCGGGGTTCGGCGAGTCGCCGCAGCACTTCGATGCGCTGCGGCTTAAGCAGGGCCTCAGCCTGCTCGATCTGATCGAGGTAGACGACATCTCTCATGGCAAAAATGAGTCTTTATGTAAAAGAACTTTTTGTCAATAGGGCCGATGGACCTCCCGGGGACGCCGGTAGGGTCCACCCGTGTCACGCAGGCCGGCTCCGCTTCCGCAGCGCCACGGGCTCGACCCGGCGCGGCTGAAGCTGCCCGCCGAGGGGCCGTGGATCACGATTCGCGACCACCTCGCCGAGCGTCTCAGCCGCCTGCCCGCGGGACGGCTCGACGCGATGCTCGCCGAGGGGCGGATCGCCGGCGAGCACGGCCCGGTCACCGCCGACACCCCGTTCCAGCCGGGTGCGTTCGTGTGGTTCCACCGCGACCTGCCCGACGAGGCGCCGGTGCCGTTCCCGATCGGCGTCGTGCACCGCGACGAGCACCTCGTCGTGGCCGACAAGCCGCACTTCCTGGCCACGATTCCGCGGGGACAGCACGTGCTGGAGACCGCGCTCGTCCGGCTGCGGCGGGACCTCGGGCTGCCGGAGCTGAGCCCGGCGCACCGGCTGGACCGCGCCACGGCCGGGCTGCTCCTGTTCGTCACGCGGCGCGAGTACCGCGGCCGGTACCAGACCCTGTTCCGGGACCGTCGCGTCAGCAAGGAGTACGAGGCGGTCGCGCGCCACGACCCCCACCTGGACCTCCCCGTCACGGTGCGGAGCCGGATCGTCAAGGACCGCGGGAGCCTCACCGCGCGCGAAGTCGCCGGGCCGGTCAACGCCGAGACCCGCGTCGAACTGCTCGAGCACGCGGACGGCCGCGCTCGCTACCGGCTGGTGCCCGCGACCGGGCGCACGCACCAGCTCCGGGTGCACATGAACCACCTCGGAATCCCGATCCTGGGCGACCGCTTCTACCCCACCGTCGTCGACGCCCCACTCGACGACTTCCGCCGCCCGCTGCAGCTGCTGGCCAAGACACTCGCGTTCACCGACCCCATCACGGGCGAGCGGCGCCACTTCGAAAGCAAGCTGACGCTGGGCGCGTGGAAGTCCTATGCGGACTGGAGCGGCGACGGCGAGACGGGCAGCGCGGCGCGTCCCGGGTGATGCGGTTCTATCAGCCCAGCAAACGGAGCCGGCGCTCAGCGCGCTGCGGGCGGGCGAGGCGGATCTGGCGATCACCTACCACTACTCGTTCCGCAGCCAGACCCTGCCCGACGGTCTGGAGTCGGAGTTCCTGGTGGCCGATCCGCTGGTCCTGCTGGCACCACCGCCCGCGCACGCCGGGGTCGAGCGGGACGGCCTGCGCGCGCTGGCCGACGCCGACTGGATAGCGGCCGCGGAGGGCGCCCCGTCGATCGACTCGCTGCTGCACAACTGCCGGGCCGCCGGCTTCACACCCCAGATCGCCCACCGGATCGACAACTTCGGTGACATGGCGCGCCTGGTCGAGGCCGGCGCGGGGGTCACCATCGTGCCGCGGCTGGCCGTGCCGCGCGAACTGTCCCACCTGGTGGCCGGTTCGGTGGCCCACGGCACGCGGCGGATCTCGGTCAGCCGCCGCCGCGGCACGGCCGGCCACCCCGCCGTCGCCACCGTCGTGCACGCGTTGAAAGCCGTGATCAGCGACCGAGCGCCCGCTCCCCTGCCCTGAAGGCGTGTGCGCGGCGACCCAAATGGCTGGCGAGCCGGAGGCGTGCTGCCGGCTCAGGAGACGCGGCGCGAGATCGCGAGCGCCGCCCGCTGGAGTTCCACACCGAGCTCGGGGACACGGTCTTCGGGGATGTCGGCGAAGGTTCCGGTCACCTGGACCGCGGCGGTGGCGCCCGCCGGGTCGGGCACGGCGGCGGCGACCGACGCCATCCCGGGTTCGCGCTCACCGCGAGCCTGGGAGTATCCGCGGTCCCGGATGGTCTTCATCTCGGCCAGGAAGTCGTCGCGATCGAGGGGGCCGCGGCCCGGGTCCCCGAGCTGCTCGAGGAACTCGGTCAGCTCAGTGTCGTCCAACTGGGCGGTGAGGGCCTTGCCCGCGCCGAGGTGCAGGGGCAGCCGTTCCCCGATGGGCAGTTCGTAGCGCAGCGGGCTGGCGCCGTCGACGCGGGCGAGCACCACGCGGGACCAGCCGATCCGCTTGAACAGGGACGCCGTCAGGCCGGTCGCGGCGGCGAGGTCGTGCAGGATCGGGCGGGCGGCGGTCAGCAGCGGACTCGTCGTGAGGTAGGCGTGAGCTCCGAAGATCAGGGCGACCCCGGGCCGGTAACCGTTCGCATCCCGTTCGACGCGGCCACGCGCCTCGAGCACCCCGAGAATGCGCTGGGTGGTGGCGACCGGCAGCCCGGCCCGCCGGGCGATCTCGGTCAGCCGCAGGGCGTGCTGGCTGGAGTCGATGACCTCGAGGATGTCGATGGCCCGCTCGAGCGAGCGCATGCTCGTCGCGGGCTTGTCCGGCTCGGCCATGAGCCACATCTTCCCACACAGTGAGCACAGTCACCGGAGTGCGGTGGCGTTGGGTGGCGAGCCGACCCCTCCGACGAGGTGCAGGGGCTTGACGGTGACGAGCGCGTCCCACCTCCCGTGGACCCGGCTGTCGGCCACCAGGTCGGTGAGGTTCCACAGCTCCCCGAGCGGCACGCCGAGCTTGGCGATGAGCTCCTGGTGCATCATGCCCGCGTCCTCGGGCGCGCCGGCCAGGTAGGTGTCGGCGGCGACCGGCAGGACTTCGACGGCGAAGGTGTCGGTGGCGAACAACGCGACCTGGTGGTCCCACAGCCACTCCGGCAGGTCATGGGTCTGCCGGAAGCCGGTGGCGCGGCGGGCCTCGCGGACTTCGGCACGCAGGGCGGGCCCGGCGTCGAGGAACCACCGCGCCCACCCGGTGTGGACCAGCACGAGGTCCCCGGGACGCACGCGTTCGCCCTGGGCCCGCAGCGCGCGGTCGAGGACGTCCACGTCCAGCGCGGGACCACGCCGGTGGTCCAGCGGCGCACCCTCCGCGGCGAGAAGCCCGGCGACGTCGATGAGCAGGCCACGTCCGACGATCGGCTTCTCGGCCCAGCGCTGAACACCGAGCGCCGGCCGCCCCGCCCGGATTTCGTCATCGGGCACCCCGTTGTAGAAGCCGTACCCGGACGCGCGCCGGTGCCGCAGGCCGTCGACCTGCGATGTGGCCTGCAAGTAGAACTCGCGCAGCACGTCATCGCGAGCCTCGGTGTGCGCGGACAGCAGCTCGTGGCGCGGCGCTTTCCGCGCACGCGCCATCGGCGGGTCGAACGCGTCGAGGGCGTGGTCGAGGCTGAAGACCGCACCGCGGCTGACGCAGGCGAGCGCGTCGAGCACCTGCGCGGGACCGGCGAAGTTGGCCATCCCGCGTTCGGGATCGTGCTCGAAGACGCCCCAGCTCGAGCCGGGCGGGACGTGCCCACGCAGCTGCGCGTACGTGGGCACGTCCATGCGGTTGTCAGTCACGGTCGGGGTCCTGCTTGCGGTAGGAGAGGGCGAAGGACAGCAACCCGGCGACGGAGGCGCCCCCGAACGCGTAGGGAGCGACGGCCGCGGCCCAGTGGCGGGCGGCGGTGGCTTCGCCTGCGGCGAGGGTCGCGATCTGCCCGACGACGATCGCCAGTCCGGCGAGGAGGAAGAACACGACGGTGAGGGCGAAGAGGAAGGTGGCGATCCGGACTGTCCGGTTCGGACGGGAGGTGATCTGGTTCATCGTTGAACTCATGGGTCTGTTCCTTCGGTTTCGGCGTCAGACGGGGAGCACACCGACGGCGATGCCGACGCCGAGGGCGAGGATGGGCAGGCAGTAGTACTTGAGCAGGGGCAGGAAGGTCTTGACCGGGTCGACCCTGGCGATGCCGGCCGCGACGTAGATCGGCGCGCCGGAGGGCGGAGAGGCTCCCTCGGTCGAGGCGAAGATCAGGACCGCGGCGGCGGCGATCGGCGCGGGAACGCCGGCGCCGACCAGGGCGGCCACCGCGACGGGCCCCACCGCGGCCATGGTCGCGCTCGCGGTGAGCGGGATCGCGATGGCCACGATGATCACGCCGATCGCGATCGCCATGATCCAGGCGGGCGCGTCGAGCCCGGCCAGCACGGTCTCCAGCTGTCCGGCGAGGCCGAGGTCGGCCAGGACGTTGGACGCGGAGAACGCGGCGACGATGGTGATGCCGATGACGCCGAACGACGGCGCCGCCTTGCCGATGACCGACCACCACCCGGAGGCGGTGCGGGGCAGGTGCTTGCGGCCGAGGAACAGCACCAGCGCGATCATCAGCACCGGGATCCAGGTGATCAGGCTGATCACGTCCGGCATCGAGTAGGGCTGCGCGGGCAGTTTGGTGCCGTCGGCGAGCGCGACGGGCTTCTTCAGGGCCTCGCCGACGCCGGAGTACGTGCCCAGCGCTTCGGCGACGGGGCCGCGGGTGAGCAACAGCGGGACGAGGATCGGCAGGAACAGCAGCAACGAGGTCCAGCCTGAACGCAGGCTGCGGCCGAACGGGATCCGGTCGCTCTCGGCGATCGGTTCGATGCCGTTGCGCCGGATCAGGAACCACGACAGCACGATCCGGTAGCCCAGGCACCACAGCCCGGCAATGGCGAGGGGTTTGACGATCTCGTCGGCCTGCATGATCCCCTGCGCGGCGAGCCCGCCGACGAGGATGAACATGGTGGCCGAGAACGGGAACGTCACGCCCATCCCGGCGCCACCGGCGACCACGGTGGCGGCCAGTTCGGGCTTGACGCCGGACCGTTTCATCCACGGCACGGTGACCGAGCCGACCGCCGCCGTGACCGCGGCGCCGACGTGGGCGATCGCGCCGAAGATGCCGCCGGCGACGGTGGCCGTGTAGACCGGGCCGCCACGCAGCCGGCCCAGGACGGAGTTGAGCAGGTCGATCAGCTTGTCCAGCACCGGGGTCTTGGCGAGCAGGTAGGACATGAACACGAAGGCCAGCCCGGCGAAGGTGACCTCCTCCTGCATCGAGTCGACCACGGCGTGCTGGATGGCCGACCACGCGTATCCGCCGTCCTCGGTGCCGCCGAACACCGCGAAGCCGCACACGGCCACGAACCCGAGGATCATCGCCTCACCGATGTTGCGCTTGAACACCGCGTTCCACACGATGATGACCGCGACGAACGCGAGCAGAGCCCACACCCCGGTCATCACGCCGTCCCGGCGAGGATCGCGGCGCGGCGCTGCGCCTCGTCGGCTTCCACGGCGCGGCCCCCGAGCAGGCTGGCCGCGGCCTCGGCCGCCGGGATCACGATGACACCGTCGTCGTCGCCGACGACCACGTCGCCGGGCCGCACGACCACCCCGCCGACCGCGACCGGCACGTCCACCTGGCCAGGGCCGTTCTTGTACGGCCCGGCCGGGCAGGCACCGCGGGCCCACGCCGGGAAGCCGATCTTCTCCAGTTCGCTCACGTCGCGCAGCACCCCGTCGGCCACGATGCCCCGGACCCCGCGGCGCTTGGCGCGCTCGGCCATCAGCTCGCCCAGCAGCGCCCGGCTGGTGTCGCCGCCACCGTTGACGACCAGCACGTCACCCGGCCGTGAGCAGGCGATCGCCCGGTGCAGGGCCAGGTTGTCGCCGTGGGGCACCCACACGGTGCGGGCGCGGCCGACTACGCGGGCGCCCTTCCACAGCGCGTGTATTCCGCCGTCGAGCATCCCCATACGATCGCGCGCGTCGCCGATGTTGGCGACGGCGAGTCCCTCGAACTCCGGCCACAGGTCCTCGGCGGGCGCGAGCGCGGCGTCCGCGCGGCCACGGTGCACCTCCGCGGTGGCCCTGGTCATCACCGGCAGCACCCCGAGTGAATCGAGCAGTGCCGCGGCCGCGTCGGCTTCACCAGCGCGCCGGGCGGCGTGTTTGAGCGTGCCGTCGTGCAGCCGGTTCACCGCCGCGTCTCCGCCGGACAGTTCGCGGGCCATCTGCTCACGCACCCAGTCCTCCGCGCCCGCCGCGCGACCCGCCAGGACCGACTCCACGATCAGCGCACCCAGGCCCTTCATGAAGGTGCTGCGCAGCAACTTCCGGCCGGACGCCGCGCCGGGTGCTCCCCCGATGTCGTCCACGCGCGCACCCAGCTGCTCGAAGGTCGTGGCGGCCCGGGCGGAGGCGTGACCGCTGATGATCACCGGGGTGGCGGCGCCGTGGGCGGGCACCGACCCGATCACCGCCACGTCGGCGAACCGGCTCTCGCCCACCGTATCCGCGATCGTGCGCTTGACCTCGGGCGCGGCCGCGTTCATGTCCACGTACACGGCCGCGGGCGGCAGGAATCGCGCGACCGACTCCGCGGCTTCGACCGCGGCGCGCCCGCCGACCAGGCTCAGCACCACGTCCGCGTCACGGACCGCCGCCTCCGGAGTGTCCGCGCGTTGCACGCCCGCCGGCGTCGCGTTGTCGGCGGGGTCGTACCCCACCACGTTCCAGCCGCGCGCGACAAGGCCGGCCGCGTAGAGCGTCCCGGCCTCGCCGAGCCCCAGCACCGACATCCGCATTCTGCCTCCTTGCAGATTTCCACACAGTGGTAAGTCCTGCCGTTGTGCGGATAGTATTGCCACATGATGAGAGCAGAGTCAACGGTGAGCTGCGCCGGTCCGCCGCGCCGATCGCACGGGCGCACAGCGGCGCGCCTCACGGTGGTGCCGTCGGCGGCGTGCTCGAGTGCCCCGGACCTTGCCCATAGCCGGCACGTCACATCGGGGCTCGGCGCGCACGACCACTGTCCGATGTGGACCCGCGCCGTCCACTTGGCTGGGATGCTGCTGGTCGTCTCGCGGTGTCAGGACCAGCCGATCCGGACAGCTCCCCGGCGTCGCGTAGAAGCCGGCCGGGTCCGCCACCGCACCGCCATGCAGGGCCCGTCCGGAGCGGGTCACAATGGAGCACATGAAGAGGGGGCTTCGCCGCTGCATGCTGGCCTTGCTGGGCGTCTTGACGCTGGCGATCCCGTCGGCCGCTGAGATGACGAGACCCGCGGCGCCACAGATTGCCGGGCCGCCGCCGGTGGTGCCGGGCTGCGAACAGGGTTGCGAGACGATGTTCTCCGCCGCGCTGCCCGACGGGCACCGGCTCGACGGGCTGCACGGAGTCGGCGGCAACGTGCTGGCGTACTGGGACGGCGCGAGCCTGGTCGACACGACACAGGTCCGTGGCAGCGACGGGCAACCCTACGAGCGGGTGACGGCCGGACTCTGCGGCGCGGGGCGGTGTGCCGTCGCGTTCGAGTTCGGCGCGCACTCCGCGGCCGTCGCGGCGCTGCGGCTCGACACGAAGATCACGGTGGACACCGCGGTGGAAGGCGTGGCGGCCGACGTGCGGGACCTCAACGCCGACGGTGTGCCGGACGCCGCGGTGCGGCAGAGCACGTACGAGCCCAGCTTCGCGCTCGCCCCGCTGTACTGGATGACGTATGTGCAGCAGGACGACCACCTGGTGCCCACCGGCTGCACGACGCCGGTGCAGGCCTACGAGGAGGCCCCGATCACCGTGGCGACCGGGGCTTGCCCGACGAACGTCTAGAACGCCAGGACGCTTTGTCGGCGCGTAGCCGTCGAGGACGGTTGGCGGGGGTCGAGCCGGCTCAGCCCCTTGACGCGTCGACTACCGGCTGATCCCTTCGGCCAGGGAGGTCGCCCGGGCGAGACGGTGATCGGTGGTGAGAACCCGCGCGTGCAGGCGCGCGGCGAGCTCGACGTAGAGCGCATCAGCGAGACGGAGATCCGCCCGGCGCGCCCAGGCGCCGGCGGCGAGTTCGACGACCGGATGCCGCGTGACGGGGATCGTGGCCAACGCGTTCAGCGCCACGTCGACCTCGGAAGCAGGCAGCTCGCCGGCACGCTCCAGTCGCCCCAACGCGGACAGGACCTCGGCATCCAGGTGCGCCGGCGCGTGCAGGACGGTACCGGCGAGCCGCTTCTTCGCGGCGGCCGCGTAGTCGGTGCCTGCCAGCAAGTCCACGAGCACCGACGCGTCCAGGACCGCGATCTCCGCCGGCGCGTCACTCATCCTCGGCACCGGCCAGCTCCGCGCGAGCGCCGTCCAAAGCCTCGACAGCAGCCTCGTGCGAGACTGTTCGCCGCGGCGACGGGAGGGCGTCCAGCCAGGCGTCCATGGCACGACGTTGCAGCTCGTCCGCGATCGCCGCCTGCACCAGCGCGGATACGTTCAGGTCCGCAGCCTTGGCGCGTTCGGCCAGCTCATCGGGCACGTAGACATTCAACCTCGCCATACACACACTATACACACACGCCAGGGGTCGCTCGTGATCATCGGCGATTTCGCAACCGGGGCGCGGGATCCGGGACACGCCTGCTGGGCGGCCAGAACGCCGCGACGCTGGAAGCGGGGGCAAGTTCGATCAGGACGAGACGGTGTGCGTCGACGAGGGGTACGCCCTCACCGGGGGCGGCTGGGAATGCGCCGAAAACGCCCCGAACAGCCACCGGTACATGCCGATCTACTCGCGCGGCGTCTGCAAGAACAAATCGACCGAGGGCTGGCGCGGCTGGGTGGTCCGGGTCCTGCCGCCGCGTGGCGAGAAGGGGGAGGAGGACGAGCACATGTGGGTGTACGCCTGCGGAATCCGCATCAAGCCGGACTGATTGTGCGCCGCACACCGAGGCGGGTGCGCGGCGCACGGGGCGGTTGACCAGGTTCCGCGAACCGCAGTCAGGTGTCGAAGCGGAAGTCGGCGGGACCACGCGGCGGAGCGAGGTCAGGCCGGGTCCATCGGGCCAACCGCTCCGCGGCCTCCGCATACTGGACCGCACCCGTGGAAACCCCGATGACGAGGTCGTACGCCTCGTCCTCGGGCGCATCGAGATCGAGACCGTTCAGACCGTAGAACACGAAGACGGCCATCCAGCCAAGCCGCTTGTTGCCATCGATCAGCGGATGGTGGCGCACGATCGACCCGAGCAGGACCGCAGCCTTCTCATGGAGGCCGGGGTAGGCGTCCTGCCCCATCACCGACACCTTCGGGCGGTGCGCCGCGGAGTCCAGCAGGCCCGCATCCCGCACCTTCGGCACTCCCAGATCCGATGCGAGAGCGAGCAGGTCCTCCAGATCGAGGTAGTCGATCCTCACTGGGCCAGCCGGTCGAGCAGCGAGGCGTACCGGCTTCGTCCCTCCTCGGACAGGGCGCGCACCCGATCATCCCGAACCCGGCGCGCCGCGGCTTCACCAATAGCACGCACCACTGCCTCGTGCTTGCTCACGCCTTGAGCCTCCGCGAGCATCGCGAGCGCGCGCTCCTGCTCCTCCGTCAAGCGCAGTGTCATCGCCATGCTGTCCATGATACCAATCTGGTATCAAGATCGTTTGCTGTCAGGCGCCGAAGTGGACGTGGGCTGCCCAGAGGGACGGGAGGTTCGGGTAGCGGTCCCGCAGGGCGCGGATCGTCCGGTGCACCGCCGCGGCTGCGGTATCGGCTCCGGACGACAACAAATTCGTGTAGATCTGCTGCGTCAGCGACGGCGCGACGGCGTCGTCGACCCGCCACAGTGTGCCCACCACCTGCGCGAACCCGGCGATCTGGAACGCCGCCGCCGGGTGGATCGCCTCGTCGGACAGGGTTTCCGTCGTGCGGGCCGTGTCACAGGCCGACAGGTAGGCGAACCGGGCGCCGGGCAGGCGCAGGCGGGACACGTCGACCACCCGCAACGCCTGGTCGTGCAGCACCAGGTGGCTGTCCGACGGGTTGGCCGGGTCGCTGTAACCGTGGCAGGCGAAGTGCACCCAGCCGGCGCTCGGCAACGCGTCCAGCACGGCGTCCCGGGTGGCGCCGGGGCCGGTCAGCACCGTGGCGCCGGCGACGCGGGCGAGGAAATCCGCTTCGGCCTGGGCGCCGGGCAGGTCGGGACCGTCCGGTGTGGACGGCATCGCCACCACCAGCAGCCGGTCGCCACTCCCCTGCCGCTGCGTCCGCGCGTGGGCCAGCGCCCGGACCGTCGGCGTTACCGACGAGATCACCCGGTCCACCACCGTGGGGCCGCCGTCGCGGTGGTGACCGGCGGCGTGCAGCGGCAACAGGCTGAGCACCCCGACCGGCGCCCACCAGATCCGCGACGCCGCCCCGAGCGAGTCCAGCACGGGACCGGCCACGGTGTCCCACAACCATTCCAGCGTCTCGTGGATCGTGCGCTCGGCGGACAGCCGCTGGTCCGGCTCCGCGGCGAGCGCGGCACGGAACTCCCGCACCCGTTGCCCCAGCGCCTCTGAGCTCAAGCCGGGCAGCGGCCGGACCTGCACGCCGTCCGGGGTGAGGATCACCGCGTCGCACCGGTAGCCGCTCACGTTGACGTAGACGACCGGGCCCTCGTGCGCCTGCGCGGTCAGGTCGGCGAGCGACGGCGGCCGGAGGAACCGGTCCAGCCCGGGCAGTTCCCGGATCCGCGCGGCCAGCTCCTCCAGTTCCCCGGCGAGCGCGAGGCGGTCCCGGCTGGTGTCGGTTTCGAATTCCGCGCCGAGCGCCTCGAACTCCGCCGCCAGCTCGGGAGCCCGCTCGCGCAGCTCGGTCAGGTCGCTGCGACTGTCGAGCGCCTGGGCCGCCAGCACACAGCGGCCGGACTCCAGCATCGTCACCGCGCCCGCCGGATCGCCCGCGTCGAGCGCGCAGGCGGCCGCGTCCGCGGCGAGCCCGGCGAAACGGCCCAGCCAGTACTGCGCGTCGCCCCGATCCAGGCGGCGGCCGGCGAGCTGGGGCAGCAGCCCGACCGCGACGGCGTAGCCCTCGGCCGCGGGGGCGAGCAACCCGCCCTCGGCGGCCAGCTCGCCCCACCGGTCGGCGGCCCCCACCCGTCCGACCGTCGGCGATCCGGTGGACAGCGCGGCCTCGCGATACACGTCGAGCGCCTCGGCGAGCGCGTCGCGGTCACCGAACCGGCGGAACCGCAGCCGCAGCGCGTCCGCGAGCGTGGTCAACGTGGACGCCCGCGAGAACGACCCGCTCCCCCGCGCCCGTACGGCTTCGCGGGCGAGCGCGACGGCCTCGTCGAGGATCGCCGGGTCCTCCTCGCCCGCGCCGGGGCGGGCGAACCAGTCGTGCAGCGCAGCGGCGAGGCCGGACACGTAACCGGCGCGCTCCGGGCTGCCGTCGGCGGCCGCGGCCACCGACGCACGACGGGCGGCGATCGCGTCGCGCAAGGCGTTCTGGTCGCCGAACCGGGCGTAGGCGGTGCCCAGGACGCCGCCCAGGTTCGCCAGGCGCAGCGCCCGGTCGGGGTCGTCCACAGCGGTGGCGTCGACGGCGGCGCGGTGGACGCGGACGGCCTCGTCGCGCGCTTCGGCCCGGCCGGTCCGCTCGAACCAGTCGGACAGCATGGTGGCGAGGTTGCCGAGGTGGTTGGCGTGCCCCGCGACGCGCCCGGCGCCGAGGCGGACCGATTCCCGCGCGGTGTCGATCGCCTCGGTCAGCACGCCCAGCTCGCCGGTGACGCGGAAACGGTGGTGCAGGATCGCGGCGAGGTTGGCGAGGACCACCGGGTGGTCGGGGTGCCCGGCGGTGGTGGCGGCGGTTTCGCGGGCCACGTCGATCGCTTCGGTGAGCGGTGCGAGCTCGCCGGTGGCGGCGAACAACGCGTTCAGGGTGACGACGAGGTTGCCCAGGTACTGGGGCCGCCGCGGGTCCCCTGGCCGCGCGCAGCGGACCGCTTCCCGTTGCAGCGCCGCGGATTCGGTGAGCGCGTCCAGGTCGCCGAACGCCTCGCCGCGCTGGGCCAGCGCCGCGGCGAGGTGGTCCAGCCGCTCGGCCCGGTACGGGTGCCCGGCCGGGGTGGCGGCGATCGCGGCGCGGCCGTGCCGGATGGCGCGTTCCAGCGGTTCCGGGTCGCGGATCCGGGTGAACTCGGCGGCGAGCTTTCCGCACGTCTCCGCCTCCACCCCGGCGCGCTCGGCCAGGCTTCCGCTCGCCGGTTCGGCGGGCTCGCCGGTGAGCGCGGTCCATTCGCGTTGCGTGAACAGCAGGTTCGTGGAGAACCGCGAGTACCTCGGGTCGCCGGGCGGGGTGAGCGCGAGCAGGGTCGTGCGGGCTTCGAGCAGCTCGGCCAGGTCGTCCCGGGCGCCCGTGAGTCGGTGGCGGTCGTCGAGGAGCTGGCAGTGGAACGCCAGCCGGTCCAGCTGCTCGGCCGAGCCGGGCGGGCTGAGCTCGACGCCGCGCCGCGCCGCGTCGAGGGCTTCGGGCAGGACCGCGGGATCGCCGGTGTGCGTGAACCAGCGGCGGAGCAGGACCGCGAGGAAGTGCAGGCTGCGGCCGGCGAGGTCGTCGTCCGGCGAGTTGCGCACCGCGTCCCGGGCCTGCTCGATGCCTTCCCGCAGCGCGGCCTCGTCGCCGGTGGCGGTGAAGACCGTCAGCAGCGCGACCACGAGGTTGTCCTGGTAGTCGGCCTTGTCCTCGGGCGCCGCGCCGTCGACGGCGCGACGGCTCCACCACACTGCCTGGTCCAGCGTGTCCAGGTCCTGGTTGTGCTGGAACGCCGTGTGCATCACGATGCCGAGGTTGTTGGCGTAGGAGGCTTCCTCGGCCGGGCTGCCCGCAGACAGCAGGATCGCCTCCATCAGCCCATTCACGGCTTCCTGCAGGTAGGTCAGGTCGCCGGTCTGGTGGAACCGGGTTTGCAGCAGGCCGCCCATGTTGGACAGGTAGGTGGTGCGCTCGTCGCCGTGCTCGGTCGCGAGCGCCTTGCGGCCGCACTCGATCGCGGTCTGGACCGAGGCCGGGTCCGGGCTGTGCCGCGCCACCCGGTAGGCGTCCCAGAACCGCTTCCCCCAGTCGGTCACGGGTCAGTCCTCGGCGGCCTGCGAGGTGCCCGCGGATCCGGCGGGCGGCTCGTCGGGTTCGGTGACCTCGCGCTTGGGCGTGTAGCCGCGCGGCACGCTCGTGCGCAGGATCTCCAGCTCTTCGGGCGTGAGTTCGTGCTCCATCACTGCTCCTTCCCCTGGTCCGGTTCGACGAACTCCAGCACGTCGAAGTCCTCCGCCCGCAGGCGCAGGCCCGCCGTCCCCTGGACACGTGCGCCGAAGGTGCCGTCCGGGCCCATCACGCGCGCGGATTCGAGGTACAGCTCGGGCGGGTGCGGGTAGGAGGAGGCGTACGAGCGGTGGCCGTACCAGCCGCCCGCCCAGTTGCCGTCCTTGAGGCGGACGCGGATGAAGCACGGTTCGCGGTCGCGGAAGGCGTGGTCCCAGGCGGTGGGGGTGCGCAGGTAGCGCGAGCCACGACGGCGGCGTTCCACCAGCGACACGGCGGCGGCCGCAAGGGCCGGGACGACGAGGAACAGCAACACGGCCACCGCGCCGACGAGGCGGGGCTGCTGGGTGAAGCCGGTCCAGTCGCCGGGCCCGGTGCCCTTGGCGAGGCCGACGAGCGCGGGCCCGGCGGCGATGGCGTAGGCGGCGTCGAGGGCGATGGAGGCGACGATCGCGCGCAGCACCCGCTCGCCGAGGTCGCGCTCCCCCGGCACCGGCCCGCGCCGCCGTTCGCGCACGAACTGGTAGGTGATGCCGGGCAGCACGAGGAGGACGAGCAGCGCGAGCTGCACGACCGTCGACGGTGCCTGCATCGCCTCATCCCCTCGCTCGCGCGGGCATGATCACGCTAGCGGCAACGCCGCCCTGCGCGGCGCGGAACCGTCCGGTTTCCCCCGAACGTCGGCTCAGCCCAGCAGGTACCGCACGGCGAAGTCGCCGAGGTCCAAGCCGTCCCGCCCGCCGGGGAACTCCGGCCCGTAGGCCGTCCGCACCACCATCGTCGAGAACAACAGGGTGAACACCAGCCGGACCGCCGCGGGCGGGTCCGGGTGCGTCACGGGTGCGCGCAGCACGACCTCGGCGAACCGCTCCCCGACCTCCCGGCTGTACCGGGCGCCGCGGCGGTGGATCTCGGCGTCGGCGCCGGAGATGAGCACCACCGACCGCAGGAACCTCGCGTGTCGGGTGAAGATCCCGTCGAGCTCGCCGACCGCGTCCCGGACGAGCCGTTCGGGGGTCAGCCCGTCCCAGCGCCCGGCGTCGGCGAACACCTCCTGGTCGGCCCGGATCCGGGCGATGCCGTGCTCGTAGACGGCCAGGAACAGCGCGTCCTTGTCGTCGACCCGGTCGTAGAGCGCGCGCGGCGCCACGCCCGCCCGCTCGCAGACCGCGGCGATGGTGAAGGCCTCGTAGCCGCCCTCTTCCAGCAGGGCGACACCCGCGTCGAGCACGCGGTTCCACGCCTCCCGGGTGCGCTTCTGCCGCGGCGGGCGGATCACCGGACTGCCCACTGTTCTCCTCTCCTGAGCTTGACAGAAGCGTAGCGCGCACTTCATTCTTCCGACAGAACGTAGCGATCGCTACGGTTTGACCTTCGACTCGACGAGGAGCCGGACCATGACCACCCACCGCGTCGCCGTGATCGGCGCCGGCCCGGCCGGGATGGCGACCGCGCTGTCCGTGCGCCAGGCCGGCCACGACGTCGTCCTGCTGGAGCGCTACCCGCGGGCCCGGCCGGCGGGCAACATCCTCAACCTGTGGCCACCGCCCATCAAGGCGCTGGGCCTGCTCGGCGTCGACGTGACCGACCTGGGCGCGCCGTGTCATTCGGAGTTCCGCACCGCCGCCGGCCGCACCCGCGCGTCGATCGACCTGCCCGCCGAGGTGGTGCGCGACTACGGCGGCGGGTTCATCGGGCTGCTCCGGCCCGCGCTGTACGAGCGCTTGCTGGCGGCGCTCCCGTCCGGCGTCCTGCGGGTAAACTGTCCTGTTCGGACGGTCGAGCAGGACGAGAACGGGATCTCACTGACGCTGGCCGATGGTGAGGTGTTGGAGGCCGACGTGGTGGTCGGCGCGGACGGGATCGACTCGCTGGTCCGGCGCACCCTGTGGGGTGAGTCGCCGAAGCGGGAGCACCACCTGCACATCTTCGGCGGCTACACCTTCGACGCAACCGCTGAGCGCGGGCTGTGCGTGGTGTCCCACGACCGCACCGTGCAAGGCAGCTGGACCTCGATCCGGCACCAGGGCCGCGACGGGTTCCAGTGGTGGGTGCTCACCGCGCACGACGCGGCGGCCGAGTTCACCGGGGACCTGCACGCCACCGCCACCGCACTGGCGGCCGGGTTCGCCGATCCGCTGCCACGCCTGATCGCCGCCACGCCACCGGAGAACCTGCAACGCTGGGTCCTGCGCGACCGCAAGCCGCTGAAGCAGTGGTCACGCGGCCGCGCCACCCTCGTCGGCGACGCGGCGCACCCGACTTCGCCCTACGCCGCCTACGGCGCGGGAATGGCCATTGAGGACGGTTACTTCCTCGGCCGCAGGCTGGCCGGGGTCGACCTGTCGGACTTCGCCGCGGTGCGCCGCGCGCTGGAGGCGTTCGAGGCGCCGCGCAAACCGCACACGGCGCGGCAGTCGCAGCAGGCGTGGCTGCTGGGCAAGGTGTTCCACCACGCGCCGCGCCCGCTGCGTGCCCTGCGCGACCTCGTCCTCGACCACACGCCGCTGCTGCAGAAGGTCCTCGGCGAGTCCTCCCCCGGCGAGATCCTCGAACAGCTCGACGAGATCGACCGCGCGGAGCGGGCGCTGGGGCGGGCGGGGTAGCCCTACGCCACGCGAGTGCCCGTGAAGGCAGCGAGCTCGGACAGGAGCTCGTCCTGGAACCGCTCGTCCCCGGCGGCGGCGTGCGGCTCGCGGGGCTGCTGGTGGTACCAGTAGCCGCCGCGGACACGCCGGGCCACAGCCGGGCGACCGCGAACGCCAGCGCCGTCACGAACAACTTGCCGTCCGAATAGGACGCTGTCGCGCGCCGGCCCGCCCAGTTCACGGGCAGGATGCGCGCGCCGGTGTAGACGCCGGCGTTGTGGATCCCGGGCCCCCGCGACGCTCGCCTGGTAACCGACGGTCAGCGGAACCCGGGCAGGCCGGCCAGGGACGCGGGTTCGGCCTACGCTGCAAACGACCAGCGAGCCGGCGCCGGGCACCTCGATGACCTCGTCGACGGTGGCATCGCCGCGGGGTGAAGCGACCGGGCTCAGAGTTTCCGCAGCGCGTCGCGCAGGGTGGCCAGTGCCGTTTCGGGCTCGTCCCAGAACACCATGTGCCCGGCGCCGGGCACGGGCACCAGTTCGGCGGCCGGGTTGGCGCGGGCGGCTTCGGCGGCGCCGTCGGCGGTGACGACTGGGCTGTCGCCGCCGTAGAGGAGCACCGCCGGGGCGGGCACGTGCGGCCAGTCGGCGAAGAAGTCCTCGGACTCGAAGCCGGCGTGGGTGGCGGCGATCGCGGCGCGGGAGCACGACGACAGCCACCGCGCGCGCAACTCCTGCTCGCGGCGCGGCCACCTTGGCCAGGACCGCGCCACCTCGTCGGCATTGGTGCCACGGCGGGCCTGGTCGAGCTGCCCGAGGAAGGCCTCCAGCGTGGTGGGGTACGCGCCCCGCCCGGGGCCGCTCATCGGCGGGTCGACCAGGATCGCGCCTCGCAGCTCGTGGCGGCCGGTGACGGCGGCCCGCGCCGCGATCCGCGCCCCCATCGAATGCCCGAGCAGGATGGGCCGTCGCAGGCCGAGGCCGGCGACGACCGCGTCGACGTCCGCGGCGTAACTGCCCAGGTCGTAGCCCGCCGGCTCGGTGTCCGCGCTGTCGGACAGTCCGCGGCCGCGGACGTCGAGCACGAGCGGGCGCACGAGATCGGTGAGCTCCCGCGCCACGAAGTCCATCGTGATCGCCGGGCTGGTGATGCCGGGCAGCACGAGGACCGGGACACCGTCGTCCGGTCCGTAGTCGAGCACGTGCAACCGCATCGCGCCGGACCGGACCCAGCGGCTGGTCGCGGGAATGTCGGCGAGGTCGGCCAGCGCGGGCTGGGTCAGCGTGCGGGCGGCCGGGGACTCGGACGGGATCACCATGTCAGGAAACCTTTCTGCCGGCTCGATCCGGCGCGCCGAGGTAGGCCACGGCGTCGTCCAGGCCGATCACGTCGGCGTACTTCGCGTGCAGGTCGAACAGCGCGGCGTCGTGCGGCCCGCGCGCCCGATCGCCGCACGCTTCGCGCACGACGAGCGTGTTGAAGCCGGACTGCACGGCGTCCACGGCGGTCGCCCGCACACATCCGGAGGTGGTCGCGCCGCAGACGAGCACGGTGTCCGCGCCGAGACCGGTCAGCAGTGCGGCCAGCCCGGTTCCGTGGAACGCCGACGCGCCCTTCTTCAGCACGAGGTGGTCGCTGTCGCGGCAGTCCAGCCGGGGGTCGAGCGCGACGGCGTCGCTTCCTTCGCGGAGGCTGCGCATGCCCGGCGCTTTCCGGAGCCAGGCCACGCCGTCGCCGTCGGCCTCGGCGGCGGTGTAGCTGATCGCGGTGTAGACCACCGGGATGTCACGGCGCCGGGCCGCGGTCACGAGGGCGGCGGCCGCGGTCACTTCGGCGGTGAGGTCGGCCCCGGACGGGAAACCGGGTTCGGTGAAGCCGCGGGTCAGGTCGACCACGACCAGGGCCGGGGACTGTCCACGAGGGACAGTGGCGCCGAACCCGGCACGGTCGTAGACGGCGTCGGTCTCCGCGCCGTGCAGTCCGGACGGGTCATCGACGGGCACGCTGCAACTCCTTGATCAGTTTGTCCTGGGTGCGGATCCGGCCCAGCAGCCAGCCCTGGAACAGTCCCAGCGCCGCCGCGGCCGCGATCGGGGCGTACCGCTTGACGCCGGGGGGAAGCAGCATCGCCAGCCCGTCGAGGGTCTCGCCGCCGTCGGCAGGGGCCGGCGTGCGCGCGGCGGGGGCGGCGGCCGGGCGGGGCTCCTCCCCCGGGCCGCTCAGCTGGCCGGCGAGGTTGCGGGCGAACTGGTCGAGCAACCGGGCCGAGACGGCGCTGATCGCGCTCTTGCCGAACTGGGCGAGCTTGCCGCGGATCGACAGGTCGGTGCGCAGGTCGATGGTGGCGCCGCCGGGGCCCTCGCGGACGGTCAGCGTCACGTCGGCTTCGGCATCGCCGTTGCCGTGCGTGTCCGCTCCCCGCGCCGACAGTCGCAGCCGCCGCCCGGCGGTGTCGACCTCGGTGAAGCGCACCCGGCCGGAGTAGGCGGCGGTGATGGGGCCGACCTTGACCTTGACCCGGCCCAGGTACGCGCCGTCCTCCTGGCCGTCGAGGGTCGCGCCCGGCAGGCAGCCCGCCACCCGCTCGACGTCGTTGATCAGGGCGAACACCGCGTCGGGGTCGGCCGGGACGGACAGCTGGTTTTCCAGGATCACGATGTCGCTTCCTTCTCGGTGTCACGGCGGCGGGCCGCGGTCGCCGCGATGGCGTCCACAATGGTCTGGTAGCCGGTGCAGCGGCACAGGTTCGCCGAGACCGCTTCGCGGATCTCGTCGCGGTCCGCATCGGGTTGCTGGGCGAGGAAACCCTCGGCGAGCATCAGGAACCCCGGTGTGCAGAAGCCGCACTGCAGACCGTGGTGCTCGCGGAAGGCCTGTTGCAGGTCGGAGAGTTCGCCGTCCCGGCCGAGCGATTCGACGGTGCGGATGTCGGCGTCTTCGGCCTGCACGGCGAAGACCAGGCACGCGCGAACCGGTTCGCCGTCCACGAGGACGGTGCAGGCTCCGCAGACGCCGTGCTCGCAGCCCGCGTGGGCGCCGGTGAGACCGAGGTCGTGGCGCAGCACGTCGAGCAGCGTTTTGCGGGGCTCGACGACGGCTTCGTGCTCGCTGCCGTTGACGGTCAGGACGATCAGGTGGCGGTCGGTCATGCGGGCCTGCTCCGTTCCGGGTCGCCTGCCGCGTCGAGCGCGGCGAGCACGGTCTGCGGGTGCACCGGGGTCGTGTCGAGTTCGACCCCGGTGTGGCGCAGCGCGTCGTTGATCGCGTTCAGCACCGCGGCCGGCGCGCCGATCGTGCCGCCCTCCCCGGCGCCCTTGGCGCCGTTTTCGGTGAACGCGCAGGGCGTTTCCAGGTGGGAGACGGTGATGTCGGGGATCTCGGTGGCGGTCGGCACGAGGTAGTCGATGAAGCTGGCGGCCGACGGTTCGCCGTTGTCGGCGTAGGTGACCTCCTCGAACAGCGCGCCGGCGATGCCCTGGGCGATCCCGCCGCGGCACTGCCCGTCGACGACCTGCGGGTGGATCACCACGCCGCAGTCCTCCACGCACGCATACCGCAGGATCGTGATGCCGCCGGTGCCCGGATCGGCTTCCACGACCACGGCGTGGGTGGCGTTGGAGAAGGTGCCGTCGCCGGGCACGTCGAAGCTCGCGGTGGCCGTGAGCGTCGGCTCGACATCCTTGGGCAGCAGGTGGCTGCGCAGGTAGGCGACGTCGGCGATCTCCTCGAACGACGCGCGGCGGCCGGGATCGTCGATCTGCACGACACCACCCGCGCCGTCAAGGCGGACGTTGTCCGGCTGGGTGTCGAGCAGGTGCGCCGCGATCCGGCACAGCAGCTCACCCAGTCGCGTGGCCGCCAGCGCCACGGCCGAGCCGCCGATGGTCACCGACCGCGAGGCGAAGGTCCCCCACCCGTAGGCGATGCGCTCGGTGTCGCCCTGGCGCAGCTTCACCTGGTCGATGTGCAGCCCCAGCCGGTCGGCGACGATCTGCGCGAGCGTCGTCTCATGGGACTGCCCGTGGTTCATGGTGCCGCTGGTGACGACGACCGAGCCGGTGGTGTCCATCCGGATCTCCGAGATGTCGAACCCGGGCACCACGGCCATCTTGCGCTTGGCGAAGGCGCCGGACCCGTACCCGGTGCGCTCGGAGAAGCAGCAGAACCCGATGCCGATGTGCCTGCCCTCGGCGGCGGCCTTGTCCCGGAACTCGTACCACCCCTCGTCACGCAGGGCGGCTTCGGCCAGATCCAGCGATTCGCGGTAGGTGCCGGGGTCGTAGGTGACGGCGTTGACCCCGGTGTAGGGGAACTGGGTGATCAGGTTGCGGCGCCGGATCTCCAGCGGGTCGAGGCCGAGTTCGCGGGCGGCGCGCTCCATGACCCGTTCCATCGCCATCACGTACTGCGGCCTGCTGACGCC
Organism: Amycolatopsis tucumanensis; assembly: GCF_021654135.1. GTDB lineage: Bacteria > Actinomycetota > Actinomycetes > Mycobacteriales > Pseudonocardiaceae > Amycolatopsis_E > Amycolatopsis_E tucumanensis. Next base: position 220,792 of record NZ_JAKGSD010000002.1, read on the forward strand.
GCGGTAGGGCGCGGTGGGCGCCTTGTTGCTGGTGATGGCGCGGGCCCGGACCCGGTAGGCGGGCACCTGGTACACGCTGGGCATCTCCGCCGAAGCCATCAGCGGTTCGATCCCGGCGGTGAACGGGTAGCAGGAGTAGGCGCCCATGTCGCACACGATGTCGACGTCCAGCGCGGTGATGCGCCCCTCGGCGTCGAACGCGGCCCTGGTGCGGTAGCGCTGTTCCCTGGCCAGGAATCCGGCCGTCAGCGCCTCGCGCCGGTCTTCGATCCACTTCACCGGCCGGTTCAGCCGGCGGGCCGCGGCCGCGACCGCGATCTCCTCGCGGCCGACCACGCACTTCTGGCCGAACCCGCCGCCCATGTCGGGGACGGTGACGCGCACGGTCCGCTCGGGCACGCGCAACGAGCGGGCGAGCGCGGTGCGCACCTGGTGCGGGACCTGGGTGCACATCTGCACGAGCAGCTGGTCGTCGTGGTCGTCCCAGGACGCGAGCACCCCGCGCGTTTCGAGCGGGAGTGCGTTCTGCCGTCCGCTGCGGGTGACGACCTCGACCACGCACCCGGCGTCCGCGAACGCCTCGTCCACCCCCGGGGTGTCGAACATGGACACATCCAGCAGCACGTTGCCGGGCGCTTCCTCGTGGACCAGGGGCGCATGCTGAGCGAGCGCGGTCTCCTCGGAGACGATCGCGCCGAGGGGCTCGTAGTCCACCACGGCCAGTTCGGCGCCGTCCTCGGCGACGTAGGGGTCGCGGGCGACGACCAGCGCGACCGGTTCGCCGACGAACCGCACCTTCTCCCTGGCCAGGATCGGCATCGCGGTCGGCGCGAACTCCTCGGGCGGGCGGTCCAGCAGCGCGACGATGTCGCCGAGGTCGAGGTCGGCCGCCGTGTAGGCGGCGACGACCCCGTCGACCGCCAGGGTGGCCGTCAGGTCGATCCCGGTGATCCGGCCGTGCGCGATCGTCGAGCGGACGAAGCACGCGTGCAGGGTGCCGGGCAGCTGGATGTCGTCGACGAAGCGTCCCCGTCCGGTGAGCAGACGCGGGTCTTCCCGCCGGGGCACCGACGCGCCCACCCAGCGTCCGCCTCGCCCGTCGAACTCCGGAGCTGCGTCGCTCATCGCGTCACTCCTTCCTGCCAGGCCTGGTGCAGCGCACCGGCGACGAGGGTCCGGGTGAGCCGGCGGCGGTAGGCGCTGCTGCCGGCGGCGTCGTCGGGCGGGTCGACCGCGGCGGCCGCGGCGTCGGCGCACGCGGCGAACAGGTCCGGCCCGGGGTCGCCCGCGGCGAGGACGGCCTCGGCCTCCGGGACCCGGATCGGCGCGGGCGCCACCCCGCCGACCACCACCCGGCCGCCGTCGCCGTCCAGGCTCACCGCCACGTCGACGATGGCGAAATCACCGTGGCGGCGGGCGAACTCGGTCAATGCCGCCCGCGGCGCAGGCCGCGTGAACCGCACCGCCGTCACGACTTCGTCCGGTTCGACGGCGGTGGTGTAGAACCCGTGGAACATCTCCGCGGCCGGGATTTCCCGCCGCCCGCCCGGCCCCTCCGCGACGATCACGGCGTCGAGGAGGAGCGCGAGCAGGCACCACTCGGCGGTGGCGTCGCCGTGCACGATGCTGCCCGCCACCGTGCCGCGGGAGCGGATCGGCAGGTGCCCCACCCACCGCATCGCGCGGGAGAGCACGTCGAAGCCCGGCCCCAGCTTCGCCACCTCGACCGCCCGGTGCGTGACCAGCGCGCCGATCTCCAGCTGCGCACCCTCGCGCCGCAGGCCGGTCAGCGCCGGGTCCCGGCGCAACGGCCCGAGGTCGACCAGGGCCGTCGGCCGGGCGAGCCGGAAGTTCATCATCGGGACCAGGCTCTGGCCGCCGGCGATCAGCTTCGGCTCCTCCCCGGCCGCGGCGAGCTCGCCGAGCAGGCCGATGGCGTCGGGGACGTCGTGGGCCCGGTGGTAGGCGAACGCGGCGGGCTTCACGGTCTGGACCTCTCCTCGCTCACGGCACCTGCGTGGTTTTCGCGGGCGCCACGGGGTTCACCGGCTCCGCGATCCGGTCGAGCTCGCGACCGCGGGTCTCCGGCGCCCCCAGCATCATGAACACCACCGCGGCCACCACGAGCCCGCCCAGCACGGTGAACGTCAGCGGCAGGCCGAGCACCGGCCACAGGAGGCTGCCGAACACCAGCGGCGCGAACCCGGTGACGGCCCGGCTCGACGACGACGCCCAGCCGAACCCGGAGGCACGCAGCTCGGTCGGGTACAGCTCGGACACGTAGGCGTACATCACCGGGATGACCACCAGCGCCAGCATGCCGAACGCGCCGATCGCGATCACCGCGCCGGTCGGCGAGCCCAGCAGCAGGGAGAACACCACGAGCGAGAGCGCCGCGAGTGGCCCGGCGACGGCGACGATCCGCTTGCGGCCGACCTTCTCCACGAGCAGCACGGCCACCGCGACGCCGACGATGCCCAGCGCGTTCATCAGCGCGGTGGAGGCGAAGGCCGCGATCTCGCCGAACCCCTGGGCGCGCAGGATCGAGGGCATCCAGCTCAGGGCGGCGTAGTAGACCAGCATGACGCTGATGAACAACGACCAGGCGACCGCGGTGATCCGGGGGTTGAACGCCCACACCCGGCGCAGCTGGTCGAAGGCGGCGGCGAGCGCTCCCCCGCGCTTGTCCTCCACCACGGCCGGCGGGATCGAGTACGGCTCGGCGGGCGCGCCGGTGCGGCGGACGAGGTCGTCGATGACCGCACGCGCCTCCGCTTCCCGGCCCTTGCGCACCAGGTAGAGCGGGGATTCCGGGACTCCGCGCCGGACCCAGAACAGCAACAGCGCGGGCAGGATCATCAGCACCAGCATCCAGCGCCAGTTCCCGGACACCGGGACCAGCAGCGTCGCCGTGACGGCGGCCAGTGTCGTGCCCACCGGCCACCAGCCGTCCATCGCCGAGAGCACCCGGCCGCGGTGCCGCCGCGGGGAGAACTCGCTGACGATCGCGTAGTCCACCGGGATGCACCCGCCGAGCCCCACCCCGGCCAGGAACCGCAGGGCCAGGAAGACCTCCACGTTCGGCGACAGCGCGCCGAGCACGGAGAACAGGGCGAACACCAGCAGCGTGATGCTGAACGCGCGTTTGCGGCCGATGCGGTCGGCCACGGTCCCCCACACGACGGCCCCCACCGCCATGCCGATCAGGTTGGCGGTCGCCACCAGCCCCTTCTGCCCCGGCGACAACCCGAACTCGGCCCCGACCAGTGGGGTGAGGAACCCGTTCAACGCGACGTCCCACGCGTCGAACATGTAGCCCAGCCCACCGATGAGGAAGATCTTGCCCTGCACGCTCCAGCGCCAGGGCAGGTCCTGGACGATCTGATCTCCGGTACGCATGAATCGCTCCGTTGCCGTTGTCGGCCAGTCGCCCGCCTCAGCGCGCGAACTGGTAGTGGATGGACTCGGTGTCCGGATCGGTGAGCGGGCTGCCGTTCCAGAGCCAGTCGTAGGACACGTCGGACTCGCCGTCGAACCGGCGCAGCTTCTCGTCGCGCTCGCGCTGCTCGGGGCCGTCGGGGAGGTGGTAGAAGCTCATGTTCTGCAGGGAGGCGTCCTGGACCATCCCCGCGTGCTTGGCGCGCCGGTCGACGTAGCGGATCAGGGCGCCGTCGATCCCGTCGCGGGTGACGCGGCCCAGCTCTTCGGCCAGCACCGCGGCGTCCTCCATCGCCTGGGAGGCGCCCTGCGCCTGGTAGGGCAGCATGGCGTGGCAGGCGTCGCCGAGCAGGGCGACCCGCCCGTCCACCCACACCGGGTCACGCCGGCGCCGGTACATGGCCCACACCGACACGTCCTCGTCCTTGGCCTTCGACAACACGGTCGGGACCCGATCGTCCCAGTCCTGGTACTCCGCCGCGAGCTCGGCGGCGGTCGCCGGACCGCTCCACTCCCGTTCGATCGTCTCACTGCACGGCACGATCGCGACCACGTTGAGGTACTGGCCGCCGCGGATCATGTAGTGCACGAGGTGCTTGTCCGGGCCGTACCAGATGGTCGAGTGGTAGCGGTCGACGAGGAACCGGGTGGCCGGGTCCTGGGCGACCAGGTCCCCGGGGATCAGCGCGCGGTAGGCCATCTCGCCGGAGAACACCAGGGTGTCGTCGAACCCGGCGAGGTCGCGCACGGCCGAGCGGATGCCGTCGGCGCCGATCACCACGTCGCCGGTGAAGCGGCGGCCGTCAGCGGTGATCACGGACGGGCGTTCCGGCTGGGCGCGGTCCAGCTCGACGACCCGCGCACCGGTCGCGACCTGCACCACCGGGCCGTGGCCGTCCGGGTCCACGCACGCGTCCAGCAGCACGCCGTGCAGGTCGGCGCGGTGGTAGTGCCAGTACGGGGCGCCGTAGGTGTCGGTGACCCGCTGTCCCAGCGGCAGCTGGGCGATGATGCTGCCGTCGGCCCACCGGCGGCGGACCTGGTCCTGCGGCTCGGTGCGCACCCGTTCGAGCTGGGGGCGCAGGCCCAGTCCGATGAGGATGCGGCTGGCGTTGGGGGCGGTCTGGATGCCCGCGCCGATCTCGCCGAGTTGCGGCGCCGCTTCGACCACGGTGACCCGCAGTCCTCGTTGCCGCAGCGACAAGGCCGCGCACAGGCCGCCGAGGCCGCCGCCGACGACCACGACTTCGAACGACTGGCTCGCGCTCATGCCGGCCTCCTCGTCTCGTCGCCCGTGCCCGCGAGCAGCCGCCCGGCGCCGGGCACGCGCGGCTCCAGCCCGAGCTCGGTCAGGATCCGGTGCGTGGTCGCGGTGGCCGCCGACAGGACCGGGATCCCGATCTCGTCCTCGACAGGCTGGATCGACGGCAGCGACGGCATCTGCACGCACGCGGACAGCACCAGCGCGTCCACTCCGGACAGATCGAGCTTGCGGTGGTGCTCGCGCAGGTCGGCCGGGTCCAGCCGGGCCACGGCGAGATTGTCCGGTACTTCGAGCGACAGCGCGTCCACCACCTCGACCCCGGCGTCCTCGATGTAGTCGGCCACGGCCTGCGTCAGCGGCTTCAGGTAGGGCGTGATGATCGCGATCTTGCGCGCGCCGAGCGCGGCGATGCCGGACAGCAGCGCACCCGCGCTGGACACGACCGGCGCGGCGCAGCCCTCGGCGCGCAGGACGCGGGTGATGTCGTCCTCGGCGGTGCAGTGGTACCCGGGGCCCTGCGCCATGATCGCCACCAGGCACGCGGTGGCGACCACGTCCGGGCGGGCGTCGGCGAGCTCGGCCGCCGCGCGCCCGGCCTGGGCGTTCATCGCGCGCAGCTGCTCCGGGTCGACGTGCTGCATGCGGGCGCGCGCGGAGTGGAAGACGAACCGGTCCCCCGGCTCGGTCTCCTCACGGGCGCGCAGCATCCGCGGCAGCTCGGTCTCCATGGTGAGGTTCGAGCTGGGGACGATCATCCCGATGTGGTGGTCGGTCATCGCTTCTCCGCCGGGCGCATGTCCTTGACGGTCAGCTCGCCGGCGTCGACGATCAGCTCGTCGTCGAGGTAGAGCGAGTTTCCGCGCATCGGGATGTCGAAGTGGCACGGCGTGTCGTTGGGGCCGCCGAGCTCGTTGTTGGGGCCGATGGAGAACATCACGTTGCCGTAGAAGCTGCGCAGTTCCATGCCCATGCCGCCGGGGAACTGGGTCAGGCCGTGCCAGTGGGCGCGTTCGTCCAGGCCCCAGCCCACGTGGCTCATCCCGTAGCCGCGGGGGTCGTGGAAGCTTTCGATGTAGGAGCGCAGCAGGTCGGCGTCCAAACCGGACGATCCGGCGCCGCCGCGGATGTCGCGGATGAAGCCCTCCTCGATGGTGATCTCCACCGGGGTCTGCACGTAGGTGTTGAACGGCAGCAGCACGTCGCCGGGCGAGAGCACGATCTTGCCGTCGACGCCGTCGTCGGCGCCGCCGGTGAACACGAACGCGGCGGGCCAGTGGTCCCAGCGGCCGGGGGTGTCGGTGTAGCCGTACTCCGACATGGTCGGGTACACGCCGAGCCGGTAGGTGACGTCGGTGCCCGCCGGGCTGGTGATCCGCATGGTGCTCGCCTTGGCCAGCAGCTCCGCGCCGATCTCCACGCGCTCGCGGAGTTCCTTGGTGGGCATGAGGCGGGCCAGCAGCTCGGGCGGCTCGACGGCGGTGAGGATGCGCGTGCCGGCCTCCTGGATCGCGAACTGTTCCTTGCTGAACAGCAGGAACGTGCAGTCGACGACCATGTCGACGTCCTTGAGCGCCTCGACCGCGCGGGGGATGTTGCCGAGCCCGGAGTCGCCCACCGCCCAGGCGCCGGACGCGCTGACCGGCGAGGGCAGTCGCATGTGGTAGGTCGCGGCGCCCAGCTGCTGGGCGGCCCACAGGAAGGCGTCGGCGTACTCGGCCCGCTCGCCGCCGCGGGTCAGCACGACCACGGTCTCGCCCTCGTGCACCCCGGAGAACGTCAGCTGGCGCAAGCAGATGTCGTTGAACAGGTTCTGGTCCATCGGTGACCACCTCCGCCTATAATCCGAACACGTATTATCCGGATACGCAAGAGTTCGCGGGCGAGAAGCAGGACTGCAACACGAGCGCAATAGTCCGGACACGTAGGATCACGGGAAGCCGCGAGCCTGAAGTCATGGGGAGGGTCTTGATGGGTGAGCCAGTGCGGGCAGGCCGACGCGGCCGGGGAGCCCCGGCCGTCACACCGGCGCCGCCCCCGGATCTCCTGGCCGCCCCCGGCTACGGCGCCCGCCGCATGTACCAGGCCTACCTGGCCGCGTGGAACCGCCACGTGGACCCGGTGCTGACCGGTCCCCAGTTCGCGGTGCTGTCCGCCGTGCGCGCCTACCCCGGGAGCGACCAGAGCTCCCTGGCCGGGGCGGTCGCGCTGGACACGTCCACGATGGCGGACCTGTGCCGCAGGCTCGAACAACGCGGCCTCATCCGGCGGGTCGAGTCGCCCCGCGACGCGCGCCGCAAGCTGCTGTCGCTCACCGAGGAGGGCTCGGCGGTGCTCACTCAGGTGAACCGCCGGGCGCGCCGCCTGGACAAGGCGCTGCTCGGCTCGGATTCGGGCGACGTCGACGTCGCGGGGCTGCTGAACACGCTGGGCGCGCGATGGGAAGCCGTGGCGGCGCTCGACGAGCTGGACTGACGACCGCTCGCCCGGTCAAGGGACGCGCAGTCGCTGTGCGCGCCGGGACGCAGCGCGGCACGACGGGCCGTCCCGACGCTCACGCCGGATTCGGCTGCGCCGGCTTGGCCGCGCCGTCCGGGCCGCCGCGGCGATCACGGTCGCGCCGCCTTACTCCGATTTCGTTTGAGACCACGGTCGCGCCGCGGGCAGGATGCCGGGCATGGATCTCCTCGCGGTGCTGCCCGCCTTCGCCCTGGCCGTGGTCCTGATTTCGGCCTCCCCGGGGCCGGCGATGGCCCTGATCCTGCGCCGGGCGGCGGTGCGGGGATTCCGCGGAGCCGTGCCGACCGTGCTCGGCCTCGAAGCCGGGCTGTACCTGTGGGCGTTGTTCGCCGCGGCGGGGCTCGCAGCACTGGTCGCCGCGTCCGAGGTCGCGTTCCTCGTGCTGCGGATCGTCGGCGCCGCGTTCCTGATCTACCTGGGGGTCAAGGCGTGGCGGTCGGCGTGGCGCCCGGCCGCGCCCGCTGACGAGCCGCCCACGGCGTCGGCCAAGGGCTGGGCCAAGGCCTTCGCCGAGGGCGCGCTCGTCATGCTGGCGAACCCGAAAGCGGCCGCGTTCATGATCGCGTTCTACCCGCAGTTCGTGCCCGACGGCCGGCCGTTGTTCGCCACGACCGCGCTGCTCGCCGTGTTCCAGGTGGCCCTGGAGACCGTGCTGTACCTGGCGCTGGCGGCCGCCGTGGGCCGGGCAGGCGGGTGGTTCCGCCGGTCCGCGGTGCGCCGCAGGCTCGACGCGATCAGCGGGACCGTTCTGGTCGCCCTCGGCGTGCGGATGGCCGCGGAGAGCCGGTGACTGTCAAAGGGCCCGGTCGAGGCCGTCGGTCAGGGCGACCGGGCTGATCACGAGGTGGTCGAAGCGCCAGCCCCGCTCGGTGCGGCGCGCCCGGTAGTGGTGGATCCCGGCGGCGATGGCCTCGGTCTTGTCGTCGAGGACGAACACCGCGATGTCGTGGGCCCGCACCGTGGCGGTGTCGCCGTCGACGTCGATGACGAGGTTGGACTTGCTGTGCAGGGTGCGGGCGTAGGTGTCGTGGTTCGAGCGTGCGAGGTCGACGAGCGCCTCGATGCCCTTGGCCTCTCCGCGCGCGGAGGTGACGACGACGTCCTCGGTGAACAGCCGGTCGGTTTCGTCGTAGCGGTGTTCGTCGATCCACAGGCTGTGGCGGGCGACGAGGTCCGCGAGTTCGGCGCGGTCGGCGAGTTCGCGGATTCGGGTTTCGGTGGCGATCATGGGATCTCGACTCCTGATATTTCATTAGGCCGACAAATGTTTGTGCCGCTAACGATAGCACGGTTCTTGGCGCGAGGGTTGCGCCCGCGCGGTCCGTGGTAGTCCCGCTCCGAGGAGGGCGGACATGGTGGAGCGGGCCGAGGTCGTCGTGGTCGGCGCGGGGTTGGCCGGGCTCGCCGCGGCCCGGACCCTGCAGCGCGCCGGGCTGCACGTGCTCGTCTGCGAGGCCGGGGACGACATCGGCGGCCGGGTGCGCACCGACGTGATCGACGGTTTCCGCCTCGACCGCGGGTTCCAGGTGCTGCTGCCCGCCTACCCGGCCGTGCGCGAGATGGTCGACGTCTCGGAGCTGCGGCTGCAGTACTTCACTCCCGGGGTGGTCGCGGACGGGCAGGCGCTCGCACCGCCGTGGCGGCACCGGAACGCGGCGCGGGACCTGCTCGCCTTCGGCGCCGGGCGGCCACGGGATGTCGCGGCGCTGCTGGCGATGTCGGCGCGGGACGTGCTCGCGCCCGCCCGTCGGCTCAAAGCGGGCGGGGATTCGACAATCTCCGAGGACCTGGCCCGCCGCGGGGTCAGCCCGCGGACGGTCGACGAGGTGCTGCGCCCGTTCCTCGCCGGCGTGTTCCTGGACCGTCCACTGCGGACCTCGGCGCGGGCGTTCCACCTGGTGTGGCGGAGCTTCCTGCGTGGCGGCGGCGCCTTGCCCGCGTCCGGGATGGGCGCGCTGCCGCACCTGCTCGCCCGCGACCTGGTGCCCGGGACCGTCCGATGTGGAGTGCGAGTGACCGGGATCTCCGGCGAGGGCGTCACGACCGACCGCGGCGAGGTGCGGGCGCGGGCGGTCGTGGTGGCCGCGCCCGAGGCCCTGCTGGGCGTGCCCGAGCCGGACTGGCACGCGGTGACGACCTACTACTACCGGACGAGCGGCCGCCCGCCGCTGCGGCAGCCGACGTTGCTCACCGACAGCGGCGAACTGCTGCTCAACACGGCGGTGATCAGCGCGGTCGCGCCGGGGTACGCGCCGCCGGGGCAGACGCTGGTCGCCGCGTCGGTGCCGGAACGCTGCGACACCGGCAACGAGCTGGAGCCGCACGTGCGGACCACGCTCGCGCAGGTCTACGACACGACGACCACGGACTGGGAGCTGGTGGAGACCTACGCGATCGCGCGGGCGCTGCCGGTCATGCCGGCCGGCCACCCGCTACGGCAGCCGGTTCGGCTCGCGCCGGGCCGCTACGTGTGCGGTGACCACCGGGACACCAGCTCCATCCAGGGCGCGCTGGTGTCCGGTCGCCGCGCCGCCGCGGCCGTGCTCGCGGATCTGCACTCCGGAACGCTGCCCGGCGACGATGGCCGCTAGGGCGAGCGCGAACCCGGTGAGCTGGACCGGCCCGAGCGTCTGCCCCAGCACGACGACGCCGAGCAGCGCGGCGACCATCGGCGACAGCAGGCCGAGCACCGCGACCGAGGTCACCGGCAGCCGGGTGATCCCGCGGAACCACAGCACGTACGCCAGCAGCCCGCCGACGAGCCCGAGCCACACGTAGCCGAGCACGGCGGGCAGGTCGACCGCGGGTGGCGCGCCCTCGACCAGGAACGTCACCGGCACCAGGAACAGCCCGCCCGCGGTCAGCTGCCACGCGGCGAACGCGGTCGGACCGGCCCCGGCGGGGCGGCCCCACTTCTTGGTGAGCGTGACGCCCAGCGCCATGGTCGCCGCGCCGCCCAGCCCGGCCAGGATCCCGGCCGCGTCGAAGCCGGCGGCCGGGCCGAGCACGACCAGGCCCACCCCGACGACGCCGGTCACGCCCCACGCGAACCGCCACGCCAACGGGCTTTCCCGCAGCACCGCGACGGCGAGCACGGCCACGACCAGCGGCTGCGTGGCGCCCAGGGTCGCCGCGACGCCCCCGGGGAGCCGTTCGGCGGCGACGAACAGCAGCGGGAAGAACAGGCCGATGTTGAGCACGCCGAGCGCGACGGCCTTCCACCACCAGGCGCCGCGCGGCAGCGTCCGGGTGACGGCGAGGGCGATCAGGCCCGCGGGCAGCGCCCGGAGCAGGCCCGCGAACATCGGGTGCGCGGGCGGCAGCAGTTCGGTGGTGACGACGTAGGTCGAGCCCCAGACCACGGGCGCGAAGGCGGCGAGTGCGGTGTCGCGGAGTTTCACGGTTCCAGTCTTGGCGTCCGCGATCGATGAGTCCAACACATGTTCGTCAAGTGATCCATCGTGATGCACGATGGATGGGTGGAACTCCAGCAGATGCGCTACGTCGTCGCGGTGGCCGAGACGGGCAGCTTCACCCGTGCCGCGCAGCGGTGCCTCGTGGTGCAGTCGGCGCTCAGCCACCAGATCGCCCGCCTGGAGCGAGAGCTGGGCGCGCGCTTGTTCGACCGCACCAGCCGCCGGGTGCGGCTGACCGCGGCGGGCGCGGCGTTCCTGCCCGCGGCGCGGCAGTGCCTGGACTTCGCCGAGCGGGCGGCGGCGGAGGTGGCGGCCGCGGTGGGCGAGGTGCGCGGGCGGCTGAGCCTCGGGGTGATCCCGACGGTCGCGGCGGTCGACCTGCCTGCCGCACTGCGCGAGTTCCGGCGGCGGTACCCGCAGGTGCGGGTCGGCCTGCGGATGGCGGCGAGCCACGAACTGGTCGAGCAGGTCCGGCAGGGCGCGCTGGACCTGGCGTTCCTCGGCCTGCCCGTCACAGCGCGGCCCGAGGGCGTGCGGGGACACGAGCTGGCGCGGGACCGGCACGTCGCGGTGGTCGCGCCCGGGCACCCTCTGGCGGGGCGGTCGTCGGTGGATCTGGCCACGCTCGCGGCGGAGCAGTTCGTCGACTTCACGGCGGGCACGCCGGGTCGGGCCCAGTCGGACCAGGCCTTCGCCGCGGCCGGTCTGCACCGCGAGGTGGCGTTCGAGGTGACGACGGCCGAGCTGATGGCCGGGCTGATCCGGGAGGGCCTCGGGGTGGCGATGCTGCCGTCGACGTACGCGCCGCAGTTGTCCGGCGTGGCGACGGTGCCGGTCACCGACGCGCCCGGCCGGGTCGAGCACCTGGTCTGGAGCACAGCCGGCCTCACCCCGGCGGCCGCCGCCTTTCTCGAGGTGCTGGGGGTACCGGTCAGTTGACGCCGTCCGCGGTCGCTGCCGCTGGGGCCACCGGAGTGAACGGGCGCAGCTCTTCGCGGCCGCCGTGGACGACGATGCACGTGGACTCGGGCACCTCCCGCCACGCGCCACGCAGTTCGCCCAGCGGCTCGGACACCACGAGCCGCGCGTCGTCGGACAGCACGTGCAGCGCCGGGTTGTCCGGGTACTGGTGCCGGAGCGTGGACACGTCGACGCTGTGGAACAGCGACCTCGACCGGGCCTCGCTGGCCACCGCGGCGACCGGATCGGCCTCCAGGCCGAAGGTCACGGCGAGGTAGAACAGGATCTCCGAGTCCGTGGACCCCTGGATCTCCGGGAAGACCAGCGGGTCGACGGCCAGGGTGAGCTCGCGTCGCACGGCGGGAAACCCGGCGACGAGCCCGTTGTGCATCCACAGCCGGCGGCCGTGGCGGAACGGATGGCAGTTCGTCTTCTGCACCGCCGATCCGGTCGACGCGCGGATGTGCGCGAACACGTGCCCGGATTCGAGCTGCGCCGCGATCTCCCGGAGATTGCGGTCGTTCCAGGCGGGTTCGGTGCTCAGGAACACCCCCGGAGTCGGCACGTCGCCGTACCACCCGACACCGAACCCGTCCCCGTTCGTGGTTTCCGCACCAAGGCGCGCGTGCTTGCTCTGCAGGACGAGCGAGTTCGCGGGCTTGTAGAGGAGCTCGTCGAGGCGCACGGGCGAACCGGAATACGCCAGCCAGCGACACATATCGGGCCTCCCACGTCGGCAAGCACTCCCCCACTGTCGCCGCCACGCGATCCGCGGTCCTCGTCCGCGACGGGTGAGGTCCGGCACCCGGGCTGGGCGCGCCGTCCCGCTGACCGCGCCCCACGGGGCCGGGGTGGGCGGCCACCCCGTCCCCTGGCCTGCTCAGGCGAACAACTCGCTGCGTTGCGCCGCGAGCTTGATCAGCCCGCCCGCTTCGAGCATCTCGAGCAGGAACGGGTCCGCCGGCTCGGCCGTGCGTGTCGCGCCGGTGGTCTCGTTGCGGAACTCCCCGGTGGCGATGTCCACGGTGAGCTCGTCACCGTCACTTGCCAGCGTGCTCACCCCGTCCAGCGCGAGCGCGGGCAGGCCGATCTCGAAGCAGTTGCGGTGGAACGTCCGCGCGAACGTGTCCGCCACGACGCACCCGATGCCGGTCGCCTTCAGGGCCTTCGTCGCGATCGCCCGGCCGGAGGACTGGCCGAAGTGCCGCCCGGCCACCACGATGTCGCCGGGCCGCACCCGCTTCGGGAACTCCGGGTTGAGGTCCTCCAGCACGTGCTTGACGATCTCCGCCATCGGCTCGAACACGTGCTCCGACTTGACGAGCCGGTCGGTCGGGATGTTGTCGCCGAACTTCCAGCAGCGCCCGGTGAACCTCATGCTGCCACCTCCGTGATCTCGCCGGCGACCGCCGACGCCGCGACCGTGGCCGCGGACGCCAGGTACATCTCCGCCTCCGGGCTGCCGTTGCGGCCGGGGAAGTTGCGCGAATGCGTCGAGATCATCCGCTCCCCCGCCGCCATCGCGCCCATGTTGATGGCCTGGTTCGACCCGGTGCTGGGCGGGAACCACGTCGCGCCCGCCTCGTGCAGCGGCAACACCAGCCCTTCGCGCATCGCCTCGGAGAACACCTCGCGGCTCGAGGGCACGATGTTGAACCGCACCGACGGGTGCACCCTCCGTCCCCGCAGCACGGCGGCCGCGGTCCGGATGTCCTCCAGCCGCCCGCCGCCGTGCCCGCCGAGCTCGGCCCAGCCGACCGGGGTGCCCGCGGCCTCGCCGACCGGGCGGACATTGCCGACCGTGGGCGGGCAGGCCACCTGCGGCACCACTTCGCCGACATCGAACCGCAGCACCCGCGCCGGCTCTCCGGTGCCCTCGGGTTCGGCGAAGGCGCACTTGGCCCCGAGGTCGACGCACAGCAGCGGGAACAGCCAGCGGTCCCAGAACTCCAGCTGCTTGACGTACGGCCCGGCGAACTCCAGGGCCGCGTAGTTCAGCTCGCCCTCGCCGATCCGCCCGACCAGCCACAGCGCGATGTCACGCGGCGTCGTGCCCGGCCGGGGGGTGCCGGACAGCTCGATGCGCACCGTCTGCGGCACCTTGAACCACGCCTTGCCGTAGGGCAGCACGGTGCCGGCGTGCGAGTCGTTGCCCAGTGCGACCGCGAGCGCGCCGACCGTGCCGTGCACGGGCGTGTGGCTGTCGGACCCGACCACGATCATCCCGGGCTTGACCAGGCCGCGCCGCACCAGCACGTGGTGGATGTTCCCGCTGCCGCAGTCGAACAGGTGGATGCCGTGCCGCCGTGCCCACTCCCGGTTGAACTCCAGCACCTCCGCCTGCCGTTCGGTCGGCGGCGAGAACTGGTGGTCGAACACCATCACCACCCGGTCCGGGTAACGCACCTGGGCGCCGGGGATGCGGTCGAACACGCCCGCGGTCAGGTAGCCGGACAGGTCGTGCATGATCAGCCGGTCGACGTTCGCGATCACGATCTCGCCGGGCTCGACCGAGGAGCGCCCGCCGGCGCGGGCCAGGATCTTCTCGACGGTGTTCATCGCGCCACCGCCACGATCTCGGCGGGGTGGGCGATGCTGCCGCGGATCGCGGTCGCCGCCGCCGTCGCCGGGCTGCCCAGGTAGATCTTCGAGTCGTAGCTGCCCATGCGGCCCTGGAAGTTGCGGTTGGCGGTGGAGAAGGTGACCTCGCCGTCGGCCATCGCGCCGCCGTTACCGGCGCAGGCGCCGCAACCCGGGTTGGTGACCATCGCACCCGCTTCGATGAGCGTGCCGAGGATCCCGTCGGCCGCCGCCCTGGCCATCACCGTGGCCGAGGCGGGGGTGACGATGAGCCGCACCCCGTCGGCCACCCGGTGCCCGGCCAGCACCCGGGCGGCGATGGCGAGGTCGTCGTACTTGGCGTTGGCGCACGAGCCGATGAACACCTGGTTCACCTTCGTGCCCGCGACCTCGTCCACGCCGACGACGTTGTCCACCGTGTGCGGGACGGCGACCTGCGGCTGCAACGTGGACGCGTCGACCGTGAGCTGCCGCTCGTACCGCGCGCCCGGATCGGGCAACAGCACCTCGTAGTCCCCGGCGCCCGCCTCGTCGAGGTAGGCCAGGGTGGTCGGGTCCGGGGCGACGAAGGCGTTCTTCGCGCCCATCTCCATCGCCAGGTTGCAGAACGTCATCCGCTCCGACACCGACATCGCCCCGGTGAACGAGCCGCCGAACTCGACCGAGCAGTAGGTGGCCCCGTCGGCCCCGAGGTCGCCGATCAGCCGCAGCATGACGTCCTTCGGGTAGGTCCCTGGCGGCAGTTCGCCGTCGACGTCGATCCGGATGCTCTGCGGCACCTTCATCCACAACTTCCCGGTCACCCACGCGGCGGTGATCTCGCTGAACCCGACGCCGGTGCCGAACGCGCCCAGCGCGCCGTAGATCGTGGAGTGCGAGTCGGTCCCGATCACCAGCTGCCCGGGTTTGATCAGCCCCTTCTCCATCAGCACGATGTGGGCGATGCCGGCGTTGACGTCGAAGAAGTTCCGCACGCCCATCTTCGCGGCGAACTCGCGGCACAGCTGGTGGTCGGCGGCCGTCTTCGCCGTCTGGGCGGGCGAGATGTGGTCCATCACCATCGCGATGCGGTCCACGTCGTAGAGTTCGGAGACGCCCATGCGTTCCAGCGTCCGGATGCAGCGCCAGCTCGCCGTGTGGCTCATGTAGAGGTCGGGGTAGGCGTCCACGATCTGCCCCGGGTCGAGGTCCGTCTCGCCCGAGGCGCGCTCGAGCGCCTTCTGCGCGAACGTCTTCGCGGTCATGCGTTCCTCCGCATCAGGTAGGGGATCAGACCGCCGGCGGCCAGGATGTCCTGGATGCCCTGGGGATAGGGCGCGAAGGAGAACCTCCGCTCGCCCACCTCCACCACGCCGGCTTCGGGGTCGACCCAGACGGGCGTGGCGCCGTCGACGGCCGCGACCGCGCCGGGGCACTCCACCGCGATCAGGCCGGTGTTGATGGCGTTGCGGAAGAACACCCGCGAGAACGAGGCGGCCACCACGGCCTTGATGCCGGCGCCGATCAGGCAGCTCGCGGCCTGCTCGCGGGCGCTGCCGCAGCCGAAGTTGCGCCCGGCGACCACGACGTCGCTGCGCCGCAGGTGCTCCTGGACGTCCGGACCGAGCGGCTCGAACGCGTGCTCGCCCAGCTCCTCCGGGTCGATGCTCACCAGGTACCGGCCGGGGATGATCACATCGGTGTTCACGTCGTCGCCGAACACGATCGGCGCGCCTCCGGTTCGGGTCTCGCTCACGGGCTCGTCTCCTCCAGGAACCAGTCGGTGGGCACGACGTGCCCGAGTTCGCGCTGCTCGGCGAGTTTCAGCGCGCGAGCGCACACGGCGGCGAACTGGATGCCCATGCCGGTGTTGTTGGCGAAGATCGTCACGTCGTCGCGGCGAGCGCGGGCGGGACCGTCCTCGAGCAGGATGTCGCCGAGCTCCTTGATGTCCTCCCACTTCATCCGCCCGCGCTCCACGGGGCCGAGGATGTCGAACTGCTTGTCGTGGTGGACCTGCTCGCGGGAGAGCACGACGATCCGGTCCGCGCGGTCGAACGTCGCGTCGTCGAGCTCGCGGCGGGTCGCGGTGCCGTCCGGGGAGGTGATCGCGGTGACGTGGGTGCCCGGGTCGAGCCAGGCCCCGTCGAAGCACGGGTCCATCGCCGCGGTCGCGCAGGTGACGATCCCGCAGCCCTCGACGGCCTCGCGCGGAGTCTCGGCCGCGACGATCCGCCGTCCGGTGCGCTCGCTCCAGGTCTTGGCGAACGTCTTGCGGTGCTCGGGGGTCGGGCTGTGGACCCGCACCTCCTCGATGTCCGGCCGCACCATCAGCAGGCACTCCAGGTGCGCCTCGGCCTGCCACCCCGACCCGAACATGCCCGCCACCCGGACGTCGGCGTTGGACAGTTCCCGGATGCCCAGCGCGGAGGTGGCGCCCACGCGCATTTTCTGGATGAAGCTGTCGTGCAGGATCGCCAGCGGCTCCAGGGTCTCCATGCTGTAGAGCGTGACCAGCCCGACGTAGCGGCCGCCGGGCGCGGCCGGGATCAGCCTGCGGCGCTGGACACCGCTGGGCAGGGTCTCCACGCCCGCGATGTCCGAGGTGATGCGCAGGGCCCACACACCGCTGGAGACATTGCCGCCTTCCTGGGACTTGAAGCGGTAGCGGAAGCCGGGGTGGCGCGGGTCCTCGACGGGGAAGTAGGTGTGGTTGCGGGGCCGGTTCGCGCCCAGGCCCGAGGCGAGCTCGCGGTAGGCGGTCTCCAGCGCACCGATGGTCTCTGCTGGGGTGAGGACCTGCTCGACATCCGCGTTCGACAGTATTCTCATGATGCGAGAACTTCCTTTCCGGTCAGGGATTCCGCGCCGGTGGCGGTGACGAGCACGGTGTCGGCCGCCACGGCGTCGCCGCGCTCGACGGCGACCACGACCACCTCACCGGCGCCCAGCACGCGGTCGGGCGATCGGCCGAGGTACTCGCCGTCGGTGGACAGGTCGGCGTGGTGCACCACGCGGGCAGGCACGTCGCCGGTGCGCACCCCGTCGGCCACGGCGCCCACCGCGGCGCGCAGATCCGCCGCCAGGGCCGGGTCCCGGGCCACGCGCAGCCAGCTGGTGCGGTACTGCCCGGTGATCTCGACGGACGTGTCGCTCGCCCGGACGAGCACGTCGGTGAACCCGGCGTCGCGGGCATGGAGTTCGGCGGCGGCGACCCGTTCCCGGTGGGACAGCCCGCTCACCGTGGCCGCCGACACCGCGCCGGCGAGCGCCGTTCCCGCCTGCCGCAACAGCGTCTTCTCGGCCTCGGACGGCCGCAGGCGGAACCGCCGGACCAGGCCGTCGAGCGGACGCACCACCCAGCCGGGAGCCGCGGCGCTGACCTCCTCGATCAGCGGGGCCGGCCACAGGGCGGCGTCGACAAGGCCGAGCGTGCCGGGCTGCCGGTCGTCGAGGAAACCGCCTACCAGCGCGCCGAACGCCTTGCCGCTGCGCAGCTCGGTGAGGGTCGAGGTGCGCCGCATCCACGGATGCACTCGCGGCGACAGCTTCGTCAGCAGCGCGGGGTCGCCGTCGGCGGGGATCGCGAGCATCCCCTCGTTCCAGTAGATGCACAGGTTCGTCAGGTAGGCGATGTCGTCGGAGCGGTGCACGTCGCCGTAGCAGAGCGCGACCTCGACGCCCTCCGCGGTCAGCTGCTCGCGCACTGCGCCGATGCGTTGGCGCCACTCGGTTTCCGGGATCTCCCCCGGATCGCGGACGACGAGACCTCGCTTCATCAGGCGTTCACCTCGTTGGTTTGGAAGAGCTTGCGCTCGGTTTCGACCAGGACCTCGCAGCCGTCCGCGGTGACGCGGACGGGATCGCCGAGCACGTGGTAGCCGGCGATCGGCGTGTAGGTGTTGGGGTGGATGATGAACACCGAGTTCTCCGGCAGTACGGTGTGGTTGCCCTCGATGATCGGCGTTTCGTCCATGTGCAGCCCGTGCCCGTGCCCGCGCACCCGCGTGTACTGGCTGGTGCAGTACTCGCCGTAGCCGTGCCGCCGGAACACGTCGTTCTGCGCCACCGCGACCTCGTGCGCGGTGACGCCGGGCTTGACGACCGCCATCCCGGCGTCGACCGCTTCGTTGAACAGGTCGAACGACCGCTTCTGCGCGTCGCTGGCGGTCCCGACGACCGCGGACCGGCAGATCTGCAGCCAGTACCCGTCCATCTGGGGGGTGAGCTCGGTGCGCACCATGTCGCCGTCCTCCAGCCGGCGGTCCGAGGGCGGTGTCATGCCGCGCACCTCGTCCTTGCCGGAGGCGATGAGCATGAAGTTGTCCTCGGCGCCGAGCCGTTTGATCTCGGCCTCCACCGCGGCCACCACCCGGTACTCGGGCAGGCCGGGTTCGAGCACGTCGACGAACGCCTGCCACCCCGCGGCGCACACCTTCGCGCTGCGCCGCATGCGGGCCAGTTCCCACTCGCTCTTCACCAGGCGCGCCTGGTCGAGCAACGCCGTCGCCGACACGATCTCCGCGGCCGGGAGCGCTTCCCGGACGAGGTCGAGCAGCATCGAGGGCAGCAGCTCGTAGTGGGCGATGCCGATCCGCCGCGCGCGGCTGTCGCCGAGCCGGGTGCGGAACTCGCCCGGCTCGGCCGGGTCGAGGAAGTGCGCGTCGGTGACCCAGCCGCGGCCCGCGATCTCCGCCACGTCCTGCCGCCGCGTCGAGTACGCGCTCGCCTCGCCGGTGGCGGGCAGTGCGACGAACGCGGCGCTGCCGGTCACCCTGGCGTCGGACAGGTACCGCACGTTCTCCCGGCGCCAGCCCGGTCCGAATGCGAGCAGCAGGTCCAGGCCCGTCTCGGCCATGGCGTCCCGCACCTTGCGGTGACGCAGGTCCCGCTCTTGTTCATCGGTCGTCATTCGTTCCCCTATTCCACAGTGGTCGGTGCGGGCCGGTGACTGGGCCGGTCCGGAGTGGACAGTTCGGCGGCGATCTCCTCGACGCTCTTGCCGCGGGTCTCCAGGGTCCCGATCAGCCCGGCGAGGGCCGCGATGCCGGAGAGGACGGCGAAGAGCACGAAGAAGACGTAGGAGGAGGCGTGCCAGGAGAGCACGAACCCCACGGTGACCGGCATGAGCAGCCCGCCGACCTTCTGCCAGGCGGCCGCCCAGCCGAGGCCGGTGGCGCGGTTCGCCGTCGGGTAGAGCTCGCTGGCGTAGACGAACAGCGTGCTGCCGGCGATGCCGCTGCCGAAGAACGTGGCGAGCGCACCGGTCAGC
Organism: Amycolatopsis tucumanensis; assembly: GCF_021654135.1. GTDB lineage: Bacteria > Actinomycetota > Actinomycetes > Mycobacteriales > Pseudonocardiaceae > Amycolatopsis_E > Amycolatopsis_E tucumanensis. Next base: position 240,218 of record NZ_JAKGSD010000002.1, read on the forward strand.
ACCACGGCGGCCGTCCCCTGCACCGCGCCCCACACCAGGCACAGCGCCCCGCTGACCAGGAACGCCGGCGCCAGGGCCCAGCGGCGGCCGATGTGGTTGACGAGCTGTCCCGCGATGACGGCGCCGGCGACTCCGGAGGCGGTGATGATGCCCGTGTAGGCGAAGCTCGACAACAGGCCGATGCCGCGGGACTTCAGCACGGTGGGCAACCAGGTGGACAGTCCGTAGAGGAACGCTCCGGCGCACACCTCCATCACCCAGAGCGTGATCGTGAAGCGCAGGTACCTGCCGCGCACCAGGTTGCGCACCGAGCCCGTGGGCTCGCGCCGCACCGCGGAAGCGGGTTCGGCGGCGCCCGTCCCCACCGGGGCGCCGGTGAGCAGGTCGACGATCCGCCCGGCCTGCTCCCGGCGTCCGCGGGAGAGCAGGTACCGCACGGATTCCGGCAGCGTGAGCGCCACCAGCGCGGCGATCAGCACGGGGATCGCGCCGACGAAGAACATCGAGCGCCAGCCCAGCGCGGGCACGATGCCGACGGCCACCGCGGAGGCGACCGGCAGCCCGATGAGCCAGGCGGCCGTGGCGAGGGTGACCATCGGGCCGCGCCGGCGGATGGGCACGAACTCCGCGATGTAGGGCAGGACGATGGCGATCTCGGCGCCCAGCCCGACGCCCTGGACGGTCCGGGCGGCCACGAGCACCGGGTAGCTCCAGGCGACGGCCGCCAGCAGCGAGAAACCGCCGAACACGAGGATCGCGCAGGCGAGCGGGTACCGGCGGCCGAGCCGGTCGGAGGCGATGCCGGCGACCGCGGCGCCGACCAGCATGCCCGCGAACAGCGCCGAGCTGAGCGCACCGGCCTCGCCGCTGGTGAGCGCGAAAGCCGCGATCACGCCCGGCAGGACGAAACCGGTGAGGTTGATGGTGAATCCGTCGAAGAAATGACCCGCGATCGCGGTCAGGTAGATCCGCGTGTGCTGCGGGGTGAACGCGGCGTGGTCCAGGCGGTGGAGCAACTGCGCGTCCGTACTGCCTGATCTGGGCATGGGTGGACACCTCTCTGTGTACGAACACCCTTGATTCACGGCCCGCGACGAGCGGGCCGGCGCGCCCGGCCGTCAGCGGTCGTCGAGACGGCTTTCGGTCTCGGTGTAGATGCGGTGCATGACGGTGAGCAGATCGTCCTTGATCCGCTCGTCCAGCCCCGCGGTCAGCTCGGCGCTGAACTTCTCCAGCGCCAGCCGGCCGGCCTCCTGCGCTTCGCGCCCCTCCGGGGTGAGCGCGAGCGCCATGGTCCGCCGGTCGGCCGCCTTCGTCTCGCGGGTGAGGAGGCCCTGCTTGACCAGCTTGTTGACGCTTTCCGACATGGTGGGCGGGTTGCGGTGGGCCAGGCGGCACAGCGCCATCAGCGACGTGTGGCCCGCGCCCACCCGGGTCAGGATCCGGTACTGCCGGATCGTCAGGGGCACGTCCAGTCCGGCGAGGATCTCGGTCTGCAACCGGGTCAGACGGCCGGCGAACGAGAGCAGCACCTCGTCGAAGGACTGCCCGGCCATGCTGTCCGGCGCGGGCCGGTCGGTTTCGTCGCTCACTTCGCCCACCAAACTGTTCGGTACCCGAAATGTTGTCGTAGCTGAAGGTACCCGGCGCGGGCCGCCGAAGACAAGAGCCAAAAAGCCGCGAGCAGTCCGGGACTCCGCACCGCCGGGTCTGGTCGCCCTCGCGGTCACCGCCGGCACCGTCCTTTCCCGACACGACGCCGGCCGGGCATAGCGGCACCACCTCCGGGGTACCCCCGATCGAGTGATGGTCGGGGGGTGGATGAGGAGGCGCATCGATGACGAGCAGTGCGGCGACGAACAGAACCACGGGCCGTCCGGCGCGGGTGAGAGGCCGTTCCGCGGCGCAGGCCGCCGGGCGCGCGGGCATGGTCTGCTGGGGTCTGGTCCACCTGGTGGTCGCCTACCTGGCGATCCGCGTCGCGGCGGGGGACGGTGGCAAGGAGGCCGACCAGAAGGGCGCGCTGCAGGAGGTCGGGTCCACCGCGGCCGGCCAGGTGGTGCTGTGGGTGCTCGCGATCGGGCTGATCGCGTTCGGGGTGTGGCAGTTCATGATGGCCGCCCGCGGCTACACGTGGGTGCCGAAGCGGGGCAAGCGGATGCGCAAGCGCGCCGGGTCCGCGGCGCGGGGTGTGGTGGTCCTTGCGCTGGCCTACACCGCGATCCGGCTCGCCACCGGCAGCGGCTCGGCCGGCGGCAACCAGCCGCAGCAGGAGTTCACCGCGCGGCTGCTCCAGCTGCCCGCCGGGCAGGCGCTCGTCGCGGTCGCCGGGGCGGCGGTGGTCGCGGTCGGCGTCGCCGCGGCGGTCAAGGGGTTCAAGCGCAGCTTCCTCAAGGACCTGGACCTGCCGGACCTGCCGACGGGCACCCGCAAGTGGGTCGAGTGGCTCGGCTCGGCGGGCTACGTCGCCAAGGGCGTGGTGTACGCGATCATCGGCGGCCTGCTCGGGTACGCCGCGCTGCGCTCGGACGCCGGCCAGGCGGGCGGGGTCGACAAAGCGCTCCGCACGCTCGCGGCCCAGCCCTACGGCGTCGTGCTGCTGGCCATGGTGGCGATCGGGCTGGCGGCGTTCGGCATCTACTGCTTCGCCGCGGCGCGCGCACACAAGAGCTGAGCCTTCTGGCTAAGCTGACGCCCGTGACCATCTGGACGGACGTCATCAACTACGTACGCATCCGGTACGAGGTGCTGGAGGAGAGCGAGCACTGGCTGCGCTTCCGCCTGGACACCGACGGCGGCCGCACCCAGCAGGTCACCGTGCACCACCTGCCCGACGTCGACGGCGCCGAGTGGGCCGAGATCTCCTCGGCCGTCGGCTGGGCCGACAAGATCGACCTGCGCCGCCTGCTCGAACTGGCCGGCGGCTCGTCGGTCGGCGGCGCCGCGATCGTGGACGGGGTGGCGCTCATCAAGCACACCGTGCCGCTGACGTCGCTGCACCTGCGGGAGGAGTTCGAGCGGCCGCTGCTGTCGGTCGTCGCGCAGGCGGACACGTTCGAGAAGGAACTGTCCACCGGCGACGAGTTCTGACCCTCACTCCCCCAGCGCCAGCCGCACCGCCCGCAACGCGCTGGTGAACGACACCTCGCTGAGCACCCCCGGCGCCGCCACCTGGTCCCCCACCAGGAACACCCCGTCGCCGCGCGCGATCGCGGGCCGGTCGCGCCAGCTCGTCCCCGGCGGGTCGACCGCACCGGTGCGGCCCGCGGCCACGGCGGTGCGCGTCCAGGTGGTCCGCTCGCGCCAGCCGGGGTAGCCGAGGTCGAGCAGGTGGTGCGCCCGCGCGAGCCCGTCGGACTTGCCCTCGCCGGGCGCGATCGGGATCTGCGCCTGGACCAGCTGCTCCCCCTCGGGGGCGAGCGTGCGGTCCTGCGCGGTGAACCGCTCCACCCAGCCCGGCGCGTCCAGGTCCGACACCGCGAACGCGTCGCCCCGCCGGGTCCGGACCGCCACGTCGACCAGCGTCGTCCGCCCGCTCGGCCAGCGCAGGCCGTCGTCGCCGAGCAGGGTGCGGGCGGCGTCGAGCGAGGTCGCCACGATCACCGGGCCGCCGGTGGGCAGGGTGTCGACGCGTGATCCGGTTTCGATCTTCACGCCGAGCTCGGCCGCCAGCGCGCCCATCCGGTCCAGGACCGCGCCCCAGCCGCCGCGAGCGTAGTGCGCTTCGGGCGGGAACTTCCCGGCCCGGTGCAGCCGCTCCTGGGTGAAAGCGGCCGACAGCGACCCGGGGTCGTGGTGGAACGTCGCCACGGCCACGTAGTTCGCGGCGACCCGGGCAGTCCGCTCATCGGCCAGCGCGCTCGCCCAGGTGAAGAAGTCCTGGTCGGACGGCGCTTCCCGGCGCAGCACCTGCCGGAGCATCCCCAGTGGTGGCAGCCGCCGCAGCCGGCCCTCGTGGTGGTAGCGCAGCCGCAGCCCCTCGGCGGGCGGGATGGGCGCGAGCGGGCGGAGCAGCTTGCGCCGGTCGAGCCACTTCCAGTGCGGGCCGCCCCGGTAGAACGCGTGCGGCCCCTCGTTGACGCGGTAGGGCGGCGCGGCGGTGCGCCCGCGGCCGCCGAGTTCGCGGTGCGCTTCGTGCAGCACGACGCGCGCGCCGCCTTCCGCCGCGGCGATGGCGGCCGTGAGCCCGCCGGTCCCGCCGCCGATGATCGTCACCTCGACCATGGGTCCCTCCCCGGGAAATCAGTGATCGTTTCCCGGACGAGACGGCGGCGGCGGATGTGACAGCGCTACCCGGCGGTGATCTCGGCGGCGGTGCGGCAACCTGCGGTGGCGAGGTCGAGGTTGGCCAGCGAGGCCAGGTGCACGGTTTCGTCGGCGGCGGCCACGCAGTCGCTCACCGGGTGGACGACGAACCCGAGGTCGGTGGCGTGGCGCGCGGTCTGCTCGACGGTCAGGTTGGTGGCCACCCCGGTGACGTACAGGGTGGTGATGCCGGCGTCGCCGAGGCGGGCGGCGAGGTCGTTGCCGGCGAGCCCGGAGAGCTTCTGGTTGTCGGCGACGTGGTCGGGCTTGGCGAGGTGGGTCATTTCGGGGATGAGCTGGGTGCCCGCGGCGCCGGGCCGGAACTGCTCCTGCGCCTGGCCGACGGCGGTCATGAACGCGGTGTTGCGCACGAGCCTGCCCTCGTCCTCGGGGATCGTGAAGCGGGTGAAGTAGATGGGGATGCCGGCGCCGGCGGCCCACTCGTGGAACCGGACCGCGCGGCCGACGACCCCGCTGCGCTCGACGGGCGCGGCGAGCATGCCGCCGAAGAAGCCCTCCGGTTTGATGACGTTGACCTGCCAGTGCAGGGCGAGCACGGCGCTGTGTTCGACGGTCATCTCCCGAGCCTATCGGCGGCCTACAGTGGGAGGCAGAAGTTTCTGCGGGGAAGGGAGCAGGCCATGGCCGTCCAGCTCAACCACACGATCGTCGAGGCCCGCGACCGGGAGGCGACGGCGAAGTTCCTGACGGAGATCCTCGGGCTGCCGGATCCGGTGCCGTACGGCCCGTTCCTGGTGGTGCAGACCTCGAACGAGGTGTCGCTGGACGTGGTCGGCACCGACGGGCCGGTGCACCCCCAGCACTACGCCTTCCTGGTGAGCGACGCGGAGTTCGACAGCATCTTCGAGCGGATCACCTCGCGCGGGCTGGAGTACTGGGCGGACCCGTTCGGCCGGGAGCCGGGCCGCATCAACCACCACGACGGCGGGCGCGGCGTGTACTGGAACGACCCGAACGGGCACCGGCTGGAGATCATCACCAAGCCGTACGGGGGCTGACCGCGCGCCGGGTCTGCGACGATGGCCGCGTGGACGAGGAAGTCATCCCCATCCTGCGGGTGGCGGACGCCGCGGCGGCGGTCGCCTGGTACGAGCGGCTGGGGTTCACCAAGCAGTGGGAGCACCGCTTCGAACCGGAGCTGCCCGCTTTTGTCGAGGTTGCCAGGGGTCGCGTGCGGTTGTTCCTGTCGGAACACACGGGGGACGCGCGCCCGGACACGTTGGTCTACCTGCGATTGCGGGATGTGGACGCCATCGCCGCCGCGTTCGGCGTGCCGGCGGAGGAGGCTCCGTGGGCGCGGGAGATCGAGCTGCGCGACCCCGACGGCAACCGGCTGCGGATCGGCACGCCGACGGAGTGAGCGCTGCGCCGGGCCCGGCAACCGGCAGGTTCATCCAGGTTGGCAAGGCCTAGAGGAGTGATGCGTAAGTCTGTTAGTGGTCGTAGGCGGTCAGGGATCGGGTGGTGGGTTGGCCTTTGAGGGTGTCGTTGACCGATTCGATGAGCTGGCGGATCAGCCGGACGCCGCGCTCGGTGAGGTAGTGGTCGAGTTCGCGGGAGACGTAGCCCTTGTCGGCGATGATCAGCAGTCCGGGGCCCTCGGCGCGCAGGTGGGGTTCGTGGTCGCAGATCACCATGAGTACCTGCCGCTCGTCGAACGGTGGGCAGGGAGCGGCCACACTCCACCGGGGTGAAGTCGACGATCCAGGTGGCGTCGGTCCACAGGTCGGTATCGGCTGCGAGCCAGCGCATCACCTGTTTGACCAGTGGCGACGCGGCACGCAGGCGACGGTTGTAGCCGGACTGGCCGGGCAAGTACCGGAACGCGCCGGGCACCCGGACGGGCAGGAACCGCAACCACCGGGCCTCGGAGTTGAACCCCAGCAACGCCTGAGCCACGGCCAGGGTGACCACCTCGGCGTCGGTCAGCTTCGGTGGCCGGCCAGCCGACGCTGGCCCGCCAAGCGGTCGTGTTCAGGTCTGTCGTCACAAACGGGTCTTGAACACCCTTCGTCCGTCTCTAGTGCGAACGGGCGGTTCAGGCGCCGGAGTGGTCCGGCAGGAGCCGAGCCGCCAGTGATCGTGCCGTGGCGGTGAGCGTGGCCGTGTCCAGCCCGGTCCGGCTCATGAACACGAGCCCTTGTTGCGCGGCCAGGAGAGCCCGCGCGAGTTCGATCGGTTCCGTTCCGGCCGGCAGGTCGCCCTCGCGTTGGGCGCGGGCGACGCAGTCGCCGATCAGCGCGGTGGTCGTCTCGTAGGCGCGGTGGGCGTGGTTGAGGACTTCCGGATCGGCGTTACCGAGTTCGCTGGTGCTGTTGGCCAGCAGGCAGCCACGCCGCACGCCAGGCGAGTCGTCGACCGGTGCTTCGAGGAGCATGCGCAGTGCGTCCAGGGCCCGTGGCGCCTCGGCGAGGGCTTCCCGGAGACGGCGGTGGTTGTCGTCGGTGTAGGCGCGCAGCGCCCGGAGGAAGAGCTGGCGCTTGTCGCCGAACGCCGCATACAGGCTGCCCTTGCCGAGGCCGCTGACGCGCATCAGGTCTTCCAGCGAGGTCGCCGCGTAACCGGCGTCCCAGAACTGATCACGGACGGCGTTCAGCACCTGCTTCTCGTCGAACGATCGCGGTCGTGCCATGCGGACAGGATATCGAGTTCTTGACCGTGCGGTCCAGCACGCTTATGGTGGACCGCGCGGTCAAGAACTCCTTGGCCCGTTGCACGCGAGAAAGTTGGGAAACACACATGGGAAAGCTGGACGGCAAGGTGGCGATCGTGACCGGCGGGTCGCGGGGCATCGGGGCGGCCTCGGCGCTGGCGCTGGCCGACGAGGGCGCCGACGTCGCGATCAGCTACTCGGCCTCGGCGGACCAGGCCAAGGCTGTGGTCGCCGACCTGGAGGCGAAGGGGGTGCGGGCGGCGGCTTTCCAGGCCGACCAGGCGGACGCGGCGCAGGCGGCGGGCTTGATCCACCACGTGGCCGAGCAGTTCGGGAAGCTGGACATCCTGGTCAACAACGCGGCCGTGAGCGGTGGCGGCCTCGTGGGCAGCGAGCCCGTCGACCAGGCCGCCATCGAGCGGCAGCTCGCCGTCAACTACACCAGCGTGGTGGCCGCGGTCCAGGCGGCGGTGCCGTTGCTGCCCGATGGCGGGCGGATCGTCAGCATCAGCTCAGGCGTGGCCACCCGGGCGGGTTTCCAGGGGATGGCGTACTACACGGGCACGAAGTCGGCCCTCGAGGGCTTCAGCCGGGGCGCGGCCCGCGATCTGGCGCAGCGGGGCATCACGGTCAACGTCGTCCAGCCCGGGTTCGTCGACACCGACGGAAACCCCGCCGACGGCCCGGCCGCGTCCACGTTCCTCCCGACCGCGGCGATGGGCCGGTACGGCAGGCCGGAGGAGATCGCCGCGGGCGTCGTCTTCCTCGCCAGCCCGCAGGCCTCCTACGTCACCGGCGCGGTGCTGCGGATCGACGGCGGATACGCGGCATAGCCCGACCGCGCGAAGTTAACCCCGCATGACCTGATCCGTCCGCCCGAGGCGATCACCGATACACCACGTTAACGCCCGCGAAGCGGTCGTGACACCGCTGCCGGGTGCACTGTTCCACGACCCGCACCAGTTGCGGGGCGCGTCTAGGGTTCCGCCACCGCCGGGTGGGTCTGGTCCGAGAGACGCAGGCGGTCCGCGCCGGATGCGGAACCGTTCCACGGCGGGAGAAAAGCCCGGGAGGCCATCACGGCCCCGGGCTGCGTGCGTGGTCCGGGGATGATCCGGAGGTGGGTATGTCCGTCACGCATCCCCAGACCACGCCAGACGCCGACGCCGGGGACCTCTCCGGCTTCGGCTACGGCCAGCAGCTGAAACGCAAGATCGGGTCCTACGGGTCGTTCGCCGCGGGGTTCTCCTTCGTCTCCATCCTCACGACCGTCTTCCAGCTGTTCTTCTTCGGCTTCTCCTTCGCAGGCCCGGCGTTCTTCTGGACCTGGCCGATCGTGCTGGCCGGGCAGCTGCTCGTCGCGCTGTGCTTCGCCGAGCTGGCGGCCCGCTACCCGATCTCGGGCGTCATCTACCAGTGGTCGAGCCGTCTCGGGGGGCGGCTGTGGGGCTGGACCGCGGGCTGGCTGATGATCGTCGCGCAGACGGTCACCCTCGCCGGCGCCGCGATCGCCCTCCAGGTCGTGCTGCCGCCGGTCTGGTCCGGCTTCCAGCTGATCCCCGGCGACTCCGCGCTGACCTCCCCCACCGGCGCGGCCAACGCCGTCCTGCTGGGCGTGCTGCTGCTGGCCGTCACCACGGCGATCAACGCGATCGGCGTGCGCCTGATGTCGGTCGTCAACAGCGTCGGCGTCACCTGCGAGCTGGTGGGTGTCGCGCTGTTGTGCGTCGCGTTGTTCTCCCGCGCCGAGCGCGGCCCCGGCGTGGTGCTGCAGACGCAGGGCGTCGAGGGCCACAGCTACCTGTGGGCGTTCGCGGTGTCCGGGTTGATGGCCGCCTACGTGCTGGTCGGCTTCGACAGCGCGGGCGAGCTGTCCGAGGAGACGCACAACCCGCGCCGCACCACGCCGCGCACCATCCTGCGCGCCGTGCTGATCTCCGGTCTCGGCGGCGCGCTCATGCTGCTGGCCACCCTGATGGCCGCGGGCAGCGTCACCGACGGCAGCCTCGGCGACCCGGCACTGGGCCTGCCCGGGGTGCTGATGAGCCGCCTCGGCGACACGCTCGGCCGGGTCTTCCTGGTGGACGTCGCGATCGCGGTGACGGTGTGCACGCTGGCGATCCAGACCGCCGCCACCCGGATGGTGTTCTCGATGGCCCGCGACCGCGTCCTGCCCTTCGCCGGCGGCCTGGCGAAGGTCAACCCGCGCACCGGCACCCCGGTCCGCGCCTCGGTCGTGGTCGCGGTCGTCGCGGCGGCGGTGCTGCTGATCAACATCGGCAACCCTGCGCTGTTCACCACCGTCGCGAGCGTCTGCATCATGCTGCTTTACTTGGCCTACCTGATGGTGACGCTGCCGCTGCTGATCCGCCGCCTGCGGGGTGAGCTGCCTGCCGCACCGGGCTATTTCAGCCTCGGCCGCTGGGGTGTGGTCGTCAACGTGCTCGCGGTGGTGTGGGGCGCGGCGATGGCGGTGAACCTGGGCTGGCCGCGAGCCGAGGTGTTCGATCCCGAGGGCGGGCACCCGTACCTGCAGTGGTTCGCTCCCCTGTTCCTCGCCGGCACGCTGCTCGTCGGCGCGCTCGCGTACGCAGTGCAGGCGCGCCGCCCCGCGCTGGCGCCGGTTCTGGAGGGTGCCGCGTGAGCGAGGTCCTGCTGTCCCACGAGATCCCCGGCGGCGCCGCCTGGTCGGTCCTGGTCCGCGGTGGCCGGGAGCTGAAGCTGACCGCCACCGGTGACGGCGCGAACTGCTCGACGCTGCTGTTCGCCGCGCACCACCCCGTGGACCGGCTCAACGTCCCGGACACGTTGAAAGCGCAGATGAGCGCCCGGATCCAGGCGCCGATGGTGCTGATGTCCGATCGCGGCACCGCGTTGTGCTCGGTCACTGGGTCGTCCCTGGACTGGCACGACGCGCTCAGCGGCCACTCCGTCGACGTCGCGCAGTACGGTCCCTCGTCCTATTCGGCCGATCGCAACGCGTGGCGCCGGTCCGCCCGCGACGGTTTCCTGAGCGAGCTGCGCAAGCACGGCCGCGGGCCGGCGGACCTGCACGCGTGTGTCAACTTCTTCAGCAAGGTCGCGATCTCCGGCGAGGGCGTGCTGACCTTCGCGCCCGGACACGCGTCGGCGGGCGACTGGGTGGCCCTACGGGCGGAGATGGACGTGCTGGTCGTCCTGTCCACGTCGCCGCACCCGCTCGATCCACAGTGGAATCCCGGCGGCGTGCTGGCCGAGGTCCGGCCCGCTCCCGAACCCGGCGAGGACGACCCGTCGTGGACGTTCCGCGACGAAAGCGCCCGCGCCCTGCGAGCCGCCCGGGAGGTGCTGGCATGACCGGCACGATCACCGAAGCCGCCCTCGACACGACCGTCGCCGACGGTGACGGCTACATCGGCACCATCCCGGCCGGCGGCACGTTCCGCATCGTCGACCTGCACGGCAACCAGGCCGTGGACACCCTGTTCTACGACGCCGCCGACATCGACAACCGCTACAGCGCGATGGACACCGTGCGGGAGCAGGGCAGCGCCTACCTCACCACCGGGTCGCGCCTGCTGTCGGTGAACCTGGACGTGCTGGCCACGATCACCGCCGACACCTGCGGCCGCCACGACACCCTGGGCGGGGCGTGCGCGCAGGAGTCCAATGTGGTCCGGTACGGCGAGCACACCCGTCATCAGCACGCCTGCCGGGAGACGTTCCTGCGCTACGGGGCGCAGGTGGGCATCGGCGCGCGGCAGCTCGGGCACAACATCAACTTCTTCATGAACGTGCCGCTGACCGCCGAGGGCGGGCTGACGTTCGAGGACGGCCTGTCCGCGCCGGGCAAGTATGTCGAAGTGCGCGCCGAGCGCGACCTGTACGTGCTGATCAGCAACTGCCCGCAGCTGAACAACCCGTGCAACGGGTGGAACCCGACGCCGGTGCGGCTGCTGGGCTGGTGGTGACCGTGGAGGTACTGACGCCAGGCACGCAGACGACGGTGCAGGACCTGACGGGCAGGGGCGGCATGTGGGACGTCGGGGTGCCGCCCTCGGGCGCGTGGGACGACCTGTCCTTCGCGCTGGCCAACGCCGCGGTGGGCAACCCGCCGGACGCGGCCGGCCTGGAAGCGGTGGTCACCGGGCCGGTGCTGCGCTTCGACCGGCGCACCACGGTGTGCCTGACCGGTGCGACGCACCGGGCCACGGTGGACGGCCGTCCGCTGCGCCCGGGGATCGTCACGCCGGTGGCGGCGGGGTCGGTGCTCGACGTCGGCCCGTGCGACGGGCCCGGGATGCGCGCGTACCTGGCGGTCGCGGGCGGGATCCGGGTACCGGAGGTGTTCGGCAGCCGCGCCACGTTCCTGCTCGGCGGCTTCGGCGGGCTGGACGGCCGCGCGCTCGCCGCCGGGGACGAGCTGACCGTCGGACGCACCGAGAACCTGGGCGCACCGATGGACGTGGCACCGATCCTGCCCCGCATCGGGTCCGAGTGGACGGTCCGGGTGCTGGCCGGGCCACACGGCGCTCCCGAGTACCTCACCGAGGAGGGCGCGCGGGAGCTGCTGGAAACACCGTGGACGGTCGACCACCGCGCCGACCGCACGGGTGTGCGGCTGACCGGTCCCCCGCCGAAGTGGTCGCGGCGCGACGGCGGCGAGGCGGGCCTGCACCCGTCGAACATCCACGACAGCGCCTACCCGGTGGGCGGGATCATGCTGTCCGGCGACACGCCGGTCGTGGTCGGCCCGGACGGCCCGAGCCTCGGCGGGTTCGTGGTGCCGTTCACCGTGATCCGCGCGGACCGCTGGAAGCTGGCGCAGGCCCGGCCGGGCGACCCGGTGCGGCTGGTGCTGGTGTCACCGGCGGAAGCGGAGGCGATCAACGCGGAGCGGGCGGCACTGTTGGCCGATCCCCGGGCAGCCGTCGCGGCCGAGTTCGCGGGCACGCCCGCTCCGGCGCCGATGCTGCCCGCGCCGCGCGCGGAGTTGTTGCGGGAGCACGGTTTCCTGCGGGAGCGGGCGGATCCGGCGGTGGTGATGCGCCGAGCCGGCGACCACCACCTGCTCGTCGAAGCCGGGCCGGCGGTGCTGGACCTGCACGTGCGGGTGTGGGTGCACCTGCTCGCCCAGGCGCTGCGCGCGTCGGCGACCGGCGGGGTGACCGAGATCGTGGAGGGCGTGCGCTCGCTGCTGGTCCAGGTGGATCCGGACCGGCTGCCGCTGGAACGGCTGGCCGGGCTGCTCGACGAGCTGGCCGGTGCGGTGCCCGATCCGGCCGGGGTGACGCTCGACGTGCGGGAGGTGACGCTGCCGATCGCGTTCGATCACCCGGCCGCGCACGAGGCGATGGCGCGGTACACGCGCTCGGTGCGGCCGGACGCGCCGTGGTGCCCGGACAACGTCGAGTTCATCCGGCGCATCAACGACCTGCCGGTGCGCGACGACGTGTTCCGGATCCTGCGTGAGGCGACGTACGTGGTGATCGGGCTGGGCGACGTCTACCTGGGCGCCCCGGTGGCGTTGCCGACCGATCCGCGGCACCGGCTGGTGACCACGAAGTACAACCCGGCGCGCACGTGGACGCCGCAGAACGCCGTCGGCATCGGCGGCGCGTACCTGTGCGTGTACGGGATGGAAGGCCCCGGTGGCTACCAGCTGGTCGGGCGGACGGTCCCGGTGTGGCGGCACGTGCCGGGCTCGGACGAGCCGCCGTGGTTGCTGCGCCAGTTCGACCGTCTGCGGTTCACCCCGGTCACCGCGGAGGAGCTGGCCGATCTGCGGGCCGACGTCAAGGCCGGACGATCCGGGTTGGAGACGAGCCCAGCGAAGTTTTCCTTGTCCGAAGTGGACGAGCTGGAGTCGAAGCACCGCGAGGAGATCGCGTTGTTCCGCAAACGCAGGCAGGCGGCGTTCGACGCCGAACGGGAGAGGTGGGATCGTTGACTCCGCTGGTTGCCTTGAAGGCGGCGCGGGAGGTGGACCAGCCCGCGTTCATCTCGCTGCTGGACGAGGACCGGGTTCAGTCCACCACGGACGGCCCGCTGGCCGGGATTGCGTTCGCGGTGAAGGACAACATCGACGTCGCCGGGGTGCCGACCACCGGCGGGTGCCCGGCGCGGGACACGCCGGCGACGGCGAACGCGTTCGCCGTACAGCGGTTGCTGGACCGCGGCGCGGTGCCGATCGGCAAGACCAACCTGGACCAGTTCGCCACCGGCCTGGTCGGCACCCGCTCCCCCTACGGCGCGTGTCACAGCGTCTTCTCGCCGGCGCACGTCAGCGGCGGGAGCAGTTCGGGCAGCGCGGTGGCGGTCGCGCTCGGGGTGGTGCCGTTCGCCCTGGGGACGGACACCGCGGGCAGCGGCCGGGTCCCGGCGGCGTTCAACGGCCTGATCGGGGTGAAGCCGACCCGGGGGCTGGTGTCCACGCGCGGCTTGCTGCCCGCGTGCCCGTCGCTGGACTGCATCACCACGCTGACCAGGACGGTCGCCGAGGCGCGGCCGGTGCTGGACGCGCTGGTGGCATTCGACGAGGTCGATCCGTGGTCGCGGCCGGCGCCCGCGCTGCTGCCGCCGGGCGTCGCGCGCCGGATGCGGGTGATCGCGGCGCCGGACGGCCCGCTCGACCTGGATCCGGAGCACGAAGCGGCGTGGCTGGACGCCCTCACGCACGCGGCGCGGGTCGCGCACGTGGTGCGGGTGGACGTCGCGCCGTTCCTGGCGGCCGCGCGGCTGCTCTACGAGGCGGCGTTCGTGGCCGAGCGGCTGGCGGCGTTCGGGCACCTGCTCGACGGGCCGGGTGTGGACCCGACGGTACGGGGCATCGTGCGGGGCGCGGACCGGTACTCGGGCGCGGACGCCTTCGCGGGCCTGCACGAGCTGGCCCGGTTGCGGCGGCTCGCGGAGCGGGCCTTCACCGGCGCGGACGCGCTGCTGCTGCCGGTGACGCCGGGGCATCCCACGCTGGCTGAGGTCGCGGCCGATCCGGTCGGGGTCAACACGCGGCTGGGCACGTTCACGAACATGGCGAACCTGCTCGACCTGTGCGCGGTCGCCGTGCCTGCCGGGTCGCGCGCCGACGGGCTGCCGTTCGGGGTGCAGCTGCTCGCGCCGGCGTTCGCGGACGGCCCATTGCTGGACCTGGCCGCGCGGTGGACGGGCGAGACCGTGGCGCCACCCTCCGCGCGCACGCTGCTGGCCGTCGCGGGCGCACACCTGTCCGGTCAGCCGGCGAACGGCGACCTGGTGCGGCTGGGCGGGGTGCTGCACAGCCGGGCCCGCACCGGCCCCGGCCACCGCATGTACACAGTGGATGGTCCGTTCCCGCGGCCGGGGCTGCTCCACACGGGAGACGGCCCGGCGGACGGGATCGAGCTGGAGGTGTGGGACCTGCCGGAGGCGGCGATCGGCGCACTGCTGCCGACGATCGCGCCGCCCCTGCACCTGGGCCCGTTGACGCTCGACGACGGGTCCACTGTGCTCGGTTTCGTGGCCGACACCGCGTGCGCGGACCCTGCCAGGGACATCACCGCGTACGGCGGCTGGCGGGCGTACATGTCGAGCTGACACGACGGGCGCCCGTCCGGAGTGGACGGGCGCTCGTCGTCGTCAGTAACCGCGGTAACCGCTGCCCTTGAGCATCGACTTCAGTCCGGGGTGACCGTCGAAACCGCCGTAGCGGCTGATGGTGTAGCGCACCCCGGCGATGATGTTGTGCACCGGGTTGAAGATGTCGTCGTAGCCGGGGAGCTTGTGCGCGTTGAAGGTCGAGTCGATGCACTGCATCAGCCCCTTGGAGGGGTGACCTGCGCGCCAGTTGCTGTCCCAGCGGTTGACGGCCTGTGGGTTGCCGCTCGACTCCTTGTCGATGATCGTGCGGATCGCCTGCACGTCACCGCCGTCGACCGGCACACCCTGCGCCCGCATGACGCGGATGGCCTCGTTGATCCAGCCGGCGAGCTCGTCGCCGGTGGTGTCGAAGACCTCCGGGGCGGGAGCCGGCGCCGCGGCGGGGGTTTCCGCGGCGACGGTCTCCGTCGCGGCCGCCTCAGGGGCGGCGGTCTCGGGGGCGGCGGGGATGTCCAGGACCGTCGCCGGCGTGGTGACGATCCACGTCGACGGCGGCCCGAGGACCGGGAGGGCCGGGGTTGCGTCGGCGACCGGGGCAGCGCCGGCGACGGGCGCCGGGGGAACGGCTTCGCCGCCGGTGCTCGCCATGGCGAGCGGGCTGGCGGAGCCGGCCATGGACATCATGAGCAGGCCCGCCGAAACGGACGTGCGCGTGCTGATCCGGCCGAGGTTCTTCGGTTTGGCTGCGTGCCGCGGGCGGTACCTGTCCGGGGAAAACAGGGCCGCCTTTCGGGGAGCACGGTTAGTGGAATTGTGGCTTCCCATGAACGGGAGGTCTCCTTGCTTGACGTTCAACCACGCCGACCCTGTCGGGGGCCAGGCCGGCGGGGGCTTCACGGGATGCGGAACGGGGGATTTCCAGGTTCCCGCGAGGCCTCAGCCAGATTACGAACGCGCAACGGAGATATCACCAAACGGTGACTGAGCACACAGTTTGAGGGGGTGGGGCTCGATCTTGCCGGACCGTTGTTTCTGCAGCTCAGGCCACGTTTCTACCGCTCGGTAACACCACTGCTACTCGGCCCGATCGAGGCCGATTCGAGGCGCCCGGGAGGTTACGCGACGGGGTGAATGGCGTTCAGGATCAGCTCGCGGGGCGCCCGGAGCGGCACTCCCGCGGCGAGACGCCCGTCACCCCGTTTGAATGCGTTGCTCCGATCCGTAACCGGTGACAGGGGCGATAGTCGCCGATGTCGCGGAACCGTTCCGCAATTCCCGCGCGAGCGCCAGTGGCGAAACCGCGCCGCAAATCTGGAACGCTAGACCGCACATTCCCGGGCGAAGTCCGCTGCGGCGACTTCCCGTCCTGCGACCACGATGTATCGCCACTACGTGATCAGCCCCGGTGCTATCTCCGGCACTGGGCGCGCCTTTCTCAACCTCCTGGTTGACAACGTCCCGCCGAGGCGCCTACTGTCTTTCTCAACCAAGTAGTTGAGGAACCAAGGTGGACGAGACGACCGAGCAGCTCAACCGCGTCTTCGCGGCCCTCGCGGATCCGACCCGGCGCGACCTGGTCGCCCGGCTGGCCGCCGCCGACGCGACCGTCGGCGAGCTGGCCGAGCCGTACGACATGAGCCTCCAGGCGATCTCCAAGCACGTGAAGGTGCTGGAGGAAGCCGGCCTGGTGACACGCAGCAAGGTCGCCCAGCGGCGGCCCGTCCACCTCGACGCGGAGGTGTTCGACCTGATGACGAAGTGGATCGAGCGCTACCGCCGCACGGCCGAGGAACGGTACCGGCGCCTGGACGCCGTGCTGTCCCGCATGTCCGAGACGGACCAGCCCCAGGAGGACGCATCATGACCAGCACCCGGCAGGAAGCCCGCATCGTCGCGGCCGAGAAGGTCCCGACGATCGAGATCGTCCGCGAGTTCGACGCGCCACCCGCGCAGGTGTTCCGCGCGCACGTCGACCCCGAGCTCTTCGCGCAGTGGATCGGGCCGCACTCGGTCACCACGAGGGTCACCAAGTGGGACGCCCGCACCGGCGGCGAGTGGGCCTTCGCCAACGACCGCGACGGCGAGGAGATCGCGTCGTTCTTCGGCAGCTACCACGAGGTGCGGCCGGACGAGCGGATCGTGTGGACCTTCACCTACGAAGGCGAACCCGACGGCGTCGCGCTGGAAACGCTGACCTTCGAAGCGCTCGAGGGCGGGCGCACGCGGCTGACGACGCTCAGCGTGGTCAAGGACTTCGAGACCCGCGACGGGATCCTGTCCAGCGGCATGGACGTCGGGGTCAACGAGGGCTACGAGAAGCTCGACGCACTGCTCGCCAAGGGAGCCTGAGATGACGCCTGCCCAGCAGCACGCGCACGACGCGGCCCGCTTCACCGAGCTGGTCGAGTCCGCGGGCCCCGGCGACTGGACCCGGCCCAGCCCGGTCGCCGGGTGGACCGCACTCGACGTCGTGAAGCACCTCGTCGAGTGGTCCCGCGGGTTCCTGCGGGGCGCCGGGATCGAAC
This sequence comes from Amycolatopsis tucumanensis, assembly GCF_021654135.1. Classification (GTDB taxonomy): domain Bacteria; phylum Actinomycetota; class Actinomycetes; order Mycobacteriales; family Pseudonocardiaceae; genus Amycolatopsis_E; species Amycolatopsis_E tucumanensis. Next base: position 257,276 of record NZ_JAKGSD010000002.1, read on the forward strand.
TCCCCGCCCTGGACGTCGCGGCCGGCCCGGCCGCCGCCTGGAAGCAGCACGCCGCCGAGATCCAGGCGATCCTCGACGACCCGGCCGGGCGCGTGCTGAGCAACCCGCACACCGGCGACAAGCCCGTGGACGAGGCGATCGACCAATTCTACACGGCCGACGTCTGGATGCACACCTGGGACCTAGCCAAGGCGCTCGGCCGCGAACCCGACCTCGGCCAGGACCGGTGCGCCGCCGCGCTCGCCGCCATGCGGCCGATCGAGCAGCTCCTGCGGGACAGCGGGCAGTACGGTCCCGCGGTGCCCGTGGCCGACGACGCCTCGCCGCAGGACCAGCTGATGGCCTTCATCGGCCGCGACCCGACCTGGCGCCCCTGATCGTCCACTCAGGACGGTAGCGGGTGCAGCGCCTCCGCGGCCGCCGCGGTGATCGTGTCCGCGACGAGCGCCAGCGCGCGCACGTCCAGTTTCCACTGCTGCCAGTACAACGGCACGTCCCAGTGCAGGCCCGGTTCGAGTTCGACGAGGGCGCCGGACTCCAGCAACGGCCGGGCCTGCGGCTCCGGGACCAGGCCCCAGCCCAGGCCGGCCGCCACGGCGTCGCGGAAGCCCTCCGAGGTGGGCACGTGGTGTCGGTCCTCCGCGGCGTCCACACCGGACAGTGCGCGCACGAAGCGGTCCTGCAGTTCGTCCGCCTGGTCGAAGACGATCACCGGTGCGCCGGGCAGCCACCGCCGCAGCCGGCCCGACCGGTGGCGGGCCACGAAGTCCGGGTTCGCCGCGGGCAGGTAACGGGCGAGCCCCAGCGGGCGCACGAGGCAGCCGGCGACCGGGTCCGGCGACGAGGTCACCGCCGCCATCACCCGCCCCTCGCGCAGCAGCTCGGCGGTCCGCGTCTCGTCCTCGCGGTACAGCTCGAAGCACACCGGCGGATCCCGCGGCACCCGGGTGATCGCCGGCAGGAACCAGGTCGCGAGCGAATCGGCGTTCACCGCGATGGACAGGCGCGCGGGGCCGGGCTGGCCGTCGATCCCCAGTTCCCGCCGCGCGTCCTGGTTCAGCGCGGCGAGCTGGCGTGCGAACCGCACGACGACCTGCCCGGACTCGGTCGGCCGCACCGGTTTGGTGCGCATCAGCAGCACCCGGCCGACGCGCTGCTCCAGGGTCTTGATCCGCTGGCTGACCGCGGACGGGGTGACGTGCAGGGCCGCGGCGGCGGCGTCGAACGTGCCCTCGTCGACGACCGCGAGCAGCGTCCGCACCTGGTCGATGGGCAACTCGGTCATCACGCGCGCTAATGATACGTAAAAATCTTTAGCTGTACTGCGCGTCCGCCGCTGCTTAGCGTGGGTTGCGTGAACGTCCTCTCCGCAGGTCTGGCCGGGTTCGGCACGGGCCTGTCCCTCATCGTGGCCATCGGCGCGCAGAACGCGTTCGTCCTGCGCCAGGGCGTGCGGCGGCACGCGGTGGCCGCCGTCGTGGCGATCTGCGCCGCGTCCGACGCGGTGCTGATCGCGCTCGGGGTGGCCGGGCTGGGCGCGGTGGTGACCGCGTGGCCGGCCGCCCTCACCGTGGTCGGCCTGGCCGGCGGTGCTTTCCTGATCGGCTACGGCGTCCTCGCCGGGCGGCGCGCGCTGCGCCCGGCGGCCACCGGGTTGACGACGACGGGCGCCGCGGCCGGCTCGATCGGGGCTGCGGTGCTCACCTGCCTGGCGATGACCTGGCTGAACCCGCACGTCTACCTCGACACGGTGCTGCTGGTCGGTTCGGTCGCCGCGGACCGTGGGGACCTGCGCTGGATCTTCGGGCTCGGCGCGATGGCCGCGAGTTTGGCGTGGTTCGCCTGCCTCGGCTACGGCGCGCGGCTGCTCAGCCCGGTGCTGTCCCGGCCGGGCGCGTGGCGCGCGCTGGACGTGCTGGTCGCGGTGACGATGCTCGTGATGGGCACGATGCTGCTGGCCCGCGCGCTGTGACTCCTCAGCGGGCGCGCTCGTAAACCGTCTCGATCGAGTAGTCCTTCTCCGGCCCGGTGACCCGCATCCGGACCGTGAAGCGGTTTTCGTCCGGGAACTCGTAGTGGCCGGCGTAGGTGTCCCGGCCGCAGAGGTGCACGTCGGACGCGGCGGCCTGGTCGAGGCGGAGCACGTGCAACGTCCGCGGCGGCCCCGGCTCGGCGAAGCAGATGCGGATCTGCCCCGGCTCCAGCCGGTACTGGTACTCGCGGTAGACGTCGAGGACCTGCCCGCCGTCCAGGGCGAGCTGCCCGTCCTCGCGGTAGTGCAGCAGATCCGGCCCCGCGGGGTGGAACCGGGCCGACCCGGTCATCCGGCCGGTGCCGGGGAGGTTCCTGGTGATGGTCCACTCCCCCGGCAGGGCCGCGAACAGGCGCGCCTCGTCATCGCTGGGCGGGTTGTCCATACGACCAGGATGCCCGAGGACCCGGACGGTCACGGGCAGGGCCAGGTCAGCGGCCGGGGCGCAGCCCGGCGAGGTGGATGCGGAGGAAGCGACGCCAGCCTGCGTCGTCGCCGTCCGGCGAGGCCGCGACCACCCCTCGGAGCGCGACGATGAGCGCCTTGATGTCGTCGCCGGTCACGTCCGGCGCGAGAACCCCCGCCTCGACCGCCTTCCGCGTGAGCTGCCGGACCCGGTCCACGGTCCGCGCGCTCACGGCGTCCTCGGCGACGCGTTCGGTCAGTGCGGCGGCGTAGCGGCGTTTCTCGGCGTTGAAGGTCCCGACGAACTCGAGGAACCGCTCGAGAGCGGCGGCGGGGTCCGGGTCCGCGAGTGCGGCCGCGGCGGCCTGGTCCATCTCCTCGACGAAAAGCCGCGCGATGGCGTCGAGGAGTTCGCCCTTGCCCGCGAACCGCCGGTAGATCGTGCCGACGCCGAGGCCGGCACGAGACGCGATGGCCTCCATGCTCGCCTGCGGTCCCTGCTCGGCGAAGACCGCGCGCGCCGCGTTGATGACGATCTCGTCGTTGCGCAAGGCGTCCCGGCGCGGTGCGCGGCGCGTGTTCGAGGCGTTCGTCCGTGGGGTCATCGCCATCGAGTGTACTAAAGCGGAATCCATCTTCCGTATCGTGTTATGGTGAATCGAGATTCCGTTTTACTGGAAGGACCGCTCATGAGGACCACGACCGGGTGGCAGAGCCTCGACCCCGCCACCAACGCACTGACTCGCGTCACCATCGAGCGGCGCGACCTGCGGCCGGACGACATCGCCGTGCGGATCGACTACTGCGGCGTCTGCCACAGCGACCTGCACCGCATCCACGGCATGCTCGGCGAGAAGGACCTCGTCCCCGGACACGAGGCGACCGGCGTCGTGGTCGCCGTCGGCGAGGCGGTCACCCGGTTCGCGGTCGGTGAGCGGGTCGCGATCGGGACGATCGTCGACTCGTGCGGCCAGTGCGCCATGTGCCTGGCCGGGCAGGAGAACTACTGCTACAACCGCGCGACGACCACCTACGGCGGCACCGACCGCGTCGACGGCACCCCGACGAAAGGCGCCTACAGCCGCGAGTACGTGCTGCGCGAGAAGTTCGCGTTCCACCTGCCCGACGGGCTCGACCCCGCGGCCGCGTCGCCGCTCATGTGCGCCGGTGTCAGCGTCTGGGAGCCCATGCGGGCCGCGGGCGTCGGCCCCGGGAGCCGCGTCGCCGTCGCCGGTCTCGGCGGGCTCGGGCACCTCGCCGTGAAGCTCGCCGCCGCGCTCGGCGCCGAGGTCACCGTTCTCAGCCGCAGCACGGCCAAGGAGCCCGACGCCCGGCGCCTCGGGGCGTCCGATCTGCTCGTGACCACCGACGACGCCCAGGTCTCGGCCGCGACGGGCCGGTTCGACTTCATCCTCGACACCATCTCCGGTGACCACGAGCTCACGCCGTTGATCGGCATGCTCGGCCTCGACGGCACGCTGTGCGTCCTGGGCAATCCCCTGCTGACCGGCCCGCGGCTCTGGGAGCTCGGCGCCGGGCGCAAGAAGCTCACCTCCTCCGGAACCGGTGGGCTGCGGCAGACCGCCGAGATGCTCGAGTTCTGCGCCGAGCACGGCATCACCGCCGACGTCGAAGTCCTTCCCTCGAGCAAGGTCGAAACCGCCCTGAACCGGCTCGCCACCGGCGACGTCCGCTACCGATTCGTCCTGGACATGTCCGACCTCGACACCCCGGCCGCCTGAGGTCGCGAATGGACGACCGGTGGGTCTTCGTTCCCGGGAACGACAAGAAGCCGACGTTCGGCGGCGACGGCGGCGCGTCTCGGCCGGACGGGGCCTAGCGGCTCACCGTGGCCGCGTGCTCGGCGAGCCCCGCCGCCATCCTGCCCATGAAACGGCGGAGGTACCGCCGCATGAACCAGCCCATCCCCCGCCGGGCCCGGTACGTGCCGTGCCACCGGATGCGCGTTCCGCCGCCGGGGAGTTCCCGCAGTTCGACCGCGGCCCGGTAGTCGGTCAGCTGCGGGTTTTCCACGCCCTCGTAGGCGAACCGGCGGCCGGGTTCCAGTTCGGTGATCCGCTCCTTGGTGACGACCTTCCCGGTGCGGAACGCGCGAACCGCGCCGACTTCGTCCCGGCCATCGGCGGACAGGCCTTCCGACTGGCCGGCTTCCAGTGCGTCGACCGCGGACCAGGTCGGCCAGCTGCGCGCGTCGAGCAGCAGGGACCACACCACCGACGGCGGCGCGGGGGTCTCGGCGGTGACGTCGTAGGACTGCATTCTCCGGTTTCCTCATTCTGTCGTGCGGTCGCGCACCTCGCGGAACGCGGCCCTGATCTCGGACACGAGAAGGGCGGGTTGCTCCAGCCCGGGGAAGTGGCCACCGCGGTCCAGGTCGTGCCACGTGCGCAAGTCCCGGTATCGCCGCTCCGCCCAACGGCGGGCGGTGGGCCAAGGTTCGGCGGGGAACAACGAACAGAAGGTGGGCACGGTGATCGGCAGTGCGTTCTCCTCCTCCGCGCTGCGCGGCACCCACCTGAGCGCTTCCCAGTACCACCGGGCACTGGACGCGCCGGTCCCGGTCAGCCAGTACAGCGCGATCGTGTCGAGCTGCTGCGTCAGGCTCACGCCGTCGGCGTCGGCGTAGGCCGCGAACTTTTCGCCGAGCCAGGCGGCCAGTCCGGCGGGTGAGTCGAGCAGGGCGTAGCCGATCGTCTGCGGCCGCGTGCCCATCAGCATCCCGAAGCCGTAGCCGTCGGCCAGGTGCCGGTCACGGCGGTCCAGCATCCGCTGTTCGTCCGGGGTCGGTGCCATGCGGTCGTCCGGCATGGGCGAGGCCACCGGCATCGTCAGGTGCAGCCCGGCGACGCGTTCGGGGAAGCAGCGGGCCAGTTCGGTACTCACGTGGGCGCCCCAGTCCCCGCCGTGCGCCGCGAACCGCGGGTAACCGAGCACCGTCATCAGCTCCGCCCACGCCCGTGCGGTGCGACCCGGGTGCCACCCCGGCTCAGCCGGCCGGTCGCTGAACCCGAATCCCGGCAACGCGGGCACGACCACGTGGAAGGCGTCGCGCGCGGACCCACCGTGCGCCACCGGATCGGTGAGCGGCCCGAGCACCTGCTCGAACTCCAGCACGGAACCCGGCCAGCCGTGGGTCAACAGCAGCGGCAGCGCGGACGGCTCCGGCGAACGGACGTGCCAGAAGGCGATCCCGAGCCGGTCGAGATGCACCCGGTAGTGCGGGATCGCGTTCCACCGGGCTTCGGTCGCGCGCCAGTCGTGCCGCCGCCACTCGTCGATCAGTGCGGTGAGCCGCCGCAGCTCGAGCCCCTGCGTCGCGTCCGGCACCGTCTCGGGTTCGGGCAGCCGCACGTGGTCCAGTCGCGTACGAAGGTCGGCCAGGTCGTGGTCGGCGACGTGGATCTCGAAGGGCTCGGGCACCATGCGGGAAACCGTAGGACCGGCGCTCGTGCCCGGCCCATCCCCGGAATTGCGGTGTGCCGGTCAGGAATTGCGGTAGACCGAGGGACGCACGCCGGTGTGGCGCAGGAACGCGGTGGACAGCGCGCCGGGGCCGGCGAAACCGCACCGCCGGGCGATCCCGTCGAGCGCCAGGTCGGTGTTCCGCAGCAGCCGTTTCGCTTCCTCGATCCGCAGCCGGGTGAGGAACCGGTGCGGGGTCTCCCCCGTCGCGTTCCGGAACACCCGGACGAGGTGGTAGACGGACAGGTGCGCCTCGGCCGCGAGATCGGTCAACGTGACCGGCTCGGCGAGCCGTTCGCGCATGAACGCCACGACCGCGCGCACCCGCGTGTCCTCCCGCGCCGGAGCGCGGTCCGTGCGCAGTCGTCCGTGCCGGGTGAGCAGGTGTGTGGTCAGGAAGGCGCCGGCGGACTCGGCGTACAACTCGCCCGCTTCGCCGGGAAATCCGATCGCCCGGACGGCCGCTTCGAGCAGCGGGTCCCCCTCGGTGAGAGACGCCGCCATGGCCTCGTGATCCACGGTGCCACCGAGTTGCGCCGCGACCGTGTCGACGGTGTCGCGCGGGAGGTGCACCTGGACGCTCCGCATCGACTCGTCCCCGCGGTAGCGGGAGAGGGACGGCTGGTGCGGAACGCCGAGCTGGAGCCGCCCCGGAATCCAGGGCACACGCACGGGTTTGCCGCCGGCGCTCCTCTCCATCTCCGCCCACCCGGACAGCGGGAGCACGAGGTGCAGGTCCGCGGCGCCGGGCAGCGCGAGGTCCTCGGCGACCGGGACGTGCTCGAACCGCTGGACGAGCAGGGACCGCCAGCCCAGGTGCGTCCAGCTGCAGAACGTCCGCCGGACGAAGCGGTCAGTGTCGAAACCGGCGTAGGGCTGCAGGTCGAACCGAACGGAATCGAACACCACGATCTTGAGGCTACCGATGAGGCGCCAACGGCTTCCGTTGAGCCGGTCAACGGCCCGTGCACACCGGCCCGCAGCGCCGGCGACCGGTGCTCGTCGTCATCGATCACCCGGTCTGCCGCGTTTGAACCGGGCGTTTTGGTCAACTAGGACCTGGTGGTTCCTTCGACGCCCGAGCCCACCGAGTACCTGCCGCGTGTCGGCGAGGTCGCGCCGAAACCGTGGTGGCGCAGGCCCGCGACGATAGCCGCGGCGGCTGTCCTGTTCGTACTCGCTGTCCTGTACGTGCTCGACCTGGCGCTGAGCTCCGGTGAAGTCCCCCGGGGGACGACGGTGGCGGGTGTCGCGATCGGCGGTATGAGCGAAGCCGCGGCCGAGCAGAAGCTGCGGGACGAGCTGACGCCCCGCCTCGGCCGGCCGGTTCAGGTGATCGCCGGTGACAGGCAGATCCCGTTCGTCCCCGCGGAGGCCGGGGTGCGGGTGGACGCCGGGGCGACCGTGGCCGCCGCCGGTGCCCAGCCACTGAACCCGTGGACGCGGTTGGTGTCGCTGTTCCGCGACCGCGAGATCGCCGTCGTGGCCGGGGCGGACCCGGGCGCCCTGACCGCCACCCTCGACGAGCTGCGGGCGGCGGTCGACCGGCCGGTGGTGGAGGGCGGCATCCGGTTCGACGGGACCACCCCCGTCCCGATCGATCCGCGGGCGGGGCAGGCGCTCGACACCGCACGGGCCGAGGAGGTACTGCTCACCGGCTGGGCCACCGCGGAGCGCGTGCAGGCTCCAGTGCTCCCCCTGCCGCCGAAGACCACACCCGAGGGTGTGCGCGCGGCGCTCGACGAGGTCGCGCTGCCCGCTGTCGCCGCGCCGGCGACGGTTCGCGGTGACAGTCGGGACGTCGCTCTGGAGCCCGCGCAGATAGCCGCCGCGCTGACGTTCCAGCCCGGCGACAACGGCACGCTCGTCCCGCGGCTCGACCGCGCGAAGCTCGGTGCTCTGGCCGATCAGCTCGCGCCGACCGAGAAGCCGGGTCAGGACGCGCGAATGCGGTTCGACAACGACCGGCCCGCGGTCGTGCCGTCGGTCGACGGTCGCGCGGTCGACTGGGACCAGACCCTGGGTGGGTTGCTGGAGGCGATCCGCCCGGGCGGTGACCGGACCACCGATGCCCAGTACGTGGCCGTGCCGGCGAGGATCACCACCGACCGGGCCGGGCAGCTCGGGATCACCGAAGTGATCGGCGAGTTCACCACCGGCAACTTCGCGCCGGACTCCGGGGTGAACATCCGGGTGGTCGCCGAGAAGGTGTCCGGCGCGATCGTGCTGCCCGGGGAAACGTTCAGCCTCAACGGCTACACCGGTCCGCGGGAAGCCGCGCAGGGGTACGTGGAGGCCGGCGTGATCGAGGAGGGCGTGCCGGAGCGCGAGGTGGGTGGCGGGATCTCGCAGTTCGCCACCACCCTCTACAACGCCGCCTACTTCGCCGGGATGACCGACGTCGAGCACAAGGAGCACAGCTACTACATCAGCCGCTACCCAGCCGGCCGCGACGCGACGGTCTTCCAGAACCCGGACGGCAGCAGCGTCATCGACCTGAAGTTCGCCAACGAGTTCCCGACCGGGGTGGCGATCCAGACGATCTGGACGCCGAAGTCCATCACCGTCCGGTTGTGGGGCACGAGGCACGTCACGGTCGAGTCGGTGCCCGGCCCGCGCGGCGACTACGTCGACCCGCACACGGTCACCAAGCCGGCGGGCAGCACGTGCCAGCCTGCCCGCGGCAAGCCGGGGTTCCGGACCACGGACACGCGGATCGTCCGCGACCTGAGCGGAGCGGAAATCAGCCGCACGACGCGGACGGTGCGGTACGACCCCGAGCCGACGGTGCGCTGCGGGGGCTGAGCAGCGCGGAACACGCGACGACCACGCCCGCCGGGAATCCCCGAGCCCGCGATGCGCCGCGCCGGCTGAGCGAACGCGCACCCAAGGGAGCTGGATCACACAAATACCCCTGGGGGGTACTTGCGCAGCCCGCTTCGGCAGGGCTAACTTCTCGGTCGTACGGATACCCCCCATAGGTATAGGAGACCGAGATGAGAACCGACTCCCGCCGCTGGTGGGCCCTGGGGTTCCTCGCGCTCGCCCAGTTCATGGTCATCATGGACACCTCGATCATCGGGGTCGCGCTGCCGAAGATGCAGTCCGACCTCGGCTTCACCCCGGACGGCCTGTCCTGGGTGTTCAACGCCTACGTGGTCGCCTTCGGCGGGCTGCTGCTGCTCGGCGGCCGCCTGTCGGACCTGCTCGGCGCCCGGCGGATGTTCACCGCGGGCTGGGTCGTCACCCTCGGCGGCTCGGTGGTGGCGGCGCTGGCCGGCACCGCCGGGATCGAGCTGACCGGCCGGGTCCTGCAGGGTGCTGGGGCGGCGTTGATCGCGCCGTCGGCCCTGACGCTGTTGATGGTCTTGTTCGGTGACCGCCCGAAGGAGCTGACGAAGGCGCTCGCGCTCTACGGGGCGGCCGCGCCTGCCGGTGGCACCGCGGGGGTCTTCCTCGGCGGCGCGATCACCGAATGGCTGTCCTGGCCGTGGATCTTCTGGCTGTACGTGCCGATTTCGCTGATCGCGATCGCGGCCACACCCGTCCTCATGCCGGTCACGCCCGGGCGGCGCGGCGCGGTGGACGTGGCGGGAGCGGTGGCCGTCACCGCGGGCCTCGCGCTCACCGTGTTCGCCATCGTGCGCGCTCCCGAGCAGGGCTGGGGATCGGCGGCGACGCTCGGCGCGTTGGCCGGCGGGGTCGTGCTGCTGGGAATCTTCCTGGTGATCCAGCGGTCCCGCCGGGTTCCGCTGGTGCGCCTGGGCATCTTCCGCACGCCGAACCTGGGCGCGGCGAACCTGGCCCAGCTGCTGCTGGGCGCCGCGTGGATCCCGATGTGGTACTTCCTCAACCTGTACCTGCAGCAGGTCCTGGGTTACGGCGCGTTCGCCGGCGGTGCGGCGCTGCTCCCGATGACGCTGCTGATCGTGATCCTGATGGTCGGCGTGGCGCCGCGCCTGATCGCCCGCTTCG
>NZ_JAKGSD010000030.1:0-56010 GCF_021654135.1 Amycolatopsis tucumanensis
GCGGCGGACCAACCACCAAGATCCACCTCGCCTGCGACGGCCACGGACGGCCCTTTGTCGACCCTGTTGACCGGCGGCAACGTCAACGACTGCGTCATGTTCACGCAGGTCATGGCAGGCATCGAGTTCCACCAGCCAGGCCCGGGCAAGACCGCCACCTCCTACCGGAGCATGATCGACCTGGCCACACTGCTCATCTGGCTTTGAGGACAGGCCCTAGGACATCGCTTTCCACTCATGAGCCAGGAGCCCGAGCAGCACCTCATCGAGGAACTCGCCCATCACCCAGGCCGACTTGCGCAGCACGCCCTCCCGCACGAAGCCGTTGCGCTCCGCCGCGCGCAGCATCGCGTAGTTGTCCGCCAGCGTCTCGATCTGCAGCCGCTGCAGGCCGCGCACCACGAAGCCGTAGTGGCACAGCACCGCGACCACGTCGCTGCCGTAACCCTTGCCGCGCGCGGACGGCAGCAGTCCCAGCCCGATGTGCGCGGTGCGGTTGTGCGTGTCGATGCCCCACAGGTTCGCGGTGCCGATCAGCGTGTCGCCCGCCAGCTCCACGATCGAGAACGGGACGTGTTCCGCCACGCTGTCGTCGACGTGCAGCCGCCGGTCCTTCGAGCTCGGCGAGATCGGCCGCCACGGCCGGCTTTCCGCCCGGGAACCGCCCTCCACGTCGTCGTAGAGCTCGGTCCGCAGGATCGGGATGTCCTCCTCGTACCGGGCCCGCAGCCCGACCTTCTCGCCCTTCAGCATGCGGGCTTCCTATCCGACCGGGCCGGGCCGCGGCAACCGAATATGAACTACCGCGCAGCCGCCGCGTTGTAGAGCGCCTCCGCGTCCGCGCCGAAGTACGGGCCGAACATCACGCCGGGCAGGAAGGTGTAACCGAAGCTGTTCACCGAGTTCTGGATGCCGGTCCCGGTCGCCTCGTCGAAGCTGAGGAACCACGGGCCGCCGCTGGAACCGCCGGTCATGTCGCAGCGCATTCCGAGGTCGTTGCTGCCGAACGTGTCGTTGAAGGTCCGGCCGGCGCAGTAGGTCAGTTCGCTGCCGTCGTACGGCGGCTCGGCGGGGTAGCCGAAGCTGTGCATCGCCTGGCCGCGCGGCTGGTTGAACGCGATGCCCTGCGAGCCGACGACATCCGTCAGGTACTGGCCGTTGAGCGGGGCCACCACGGCGGCGCCGACGTCGTAGTTGAGGTCCTCGTTCGCCTGCCACTGCGGCGTGGTGAGGGTCGTGGTGGCGGCCCACTCGCCGTACGGGGCGTTGCCGTTGTCGTAGCCCGGCACGAAGACCCAGTTGGTGTGCCAGCTGCCCTCGAACTTCACGCAGTGCCCGGCGGTGATGACGACGCTGCGGTTGGCGCTGGTGACCGCGTCGCCGCTGCACGAGGCCGGGGAACCGTTGAAGGTGAAGAACACCCGGCCCGCGGTGCGCGTGACCGCGCCGCCGCCGGCCCACGGGTCGCCGGTGCTGACCTTCGAGGTCCGCGACGGGAGCAGGCGCGGCACCGCGGCGCGGACGTCGGCGCCGAGGTCGCGGGCGGCGGTCACCAGGCCGTCGAGCGGCTTGGCGGAGCGCATCTTCTCCGGCGTCCAGTACTCCGCGGCACCGGCGCCGTGGACGTGGACCGCCGGGCCGGGCGCCGCCGTGGCCGGCGCGTTGAACACGGCCGTGGTGACCGCGGCGACCGCCGCGAGAACCAGTGCCCGGATACCTGTTCGCTTCATGACGCCACCCGTCTGCCGGTCGATCCGTTGTCACCGAAAGTTAGGCGGGCGCGACGGGGTGAACAATCGGCCGTTCGGGCCCAGGGTGAGCCCGAACGGCCGATGCGCGTTATTTGGTTGCGTTACCCGGAGAGTTACACCACAGCGAGCGGCAGAGCCGTCGGATGCACCGGGGCCGGCAGGTCCGACGCCCCGGTCAGGTAGGCGTCGACGGCGTTGGCCACCGAGCGGCCCTCCGCGATCGCCCACACGACCAGCGACGCGCCGCGGTGGGCGTCACCGCAGACGAACACGCCCGGGGCCTCGGTCTGCCAGTCCGGGCCGCACGAGATGGTGCCGCGCCGGGTCAGCCGGATGCCCAGGTCGTCGAGCAGCCGCATGTGCTCCACGCCCTCGAACCCGATGGCGAACAGCACCAGGTCGGCCGGGATCTCCTCGATCTCGTCCGACACCGGCAGCACCTCGCGGCGCCCGGTCTCCGGGTCCTTGACGACCTTGACCTGCTGCAGCTCGATCGCGCGGACGTGCCCGTTCTCGTCGCCCACGAACCGCCGCACGGCGACACCGAACTTCCGCTCGCCGCCCTCCTCGTGCGCCGGGTAGGTGCGCAGCACGTACGGCCACGTCGGCCACGGCGACCGCTCGTCGTCGCGGGTCGTCGGCGGCATCGGGTACTGGTCCAGCTGGACCACCGAGGCCGCGCCCTGGCGGATCGCGGTGCCGTAGGAGTCGGCGCCGGTGTCACCGCCGCCGATGATCACCACGTGCTTGCCGTGCGCGTGGACCGGCGACGGGCCGTCGCCCTCGCACTGCTTGTTGGCCGGCACCAGGTGCTCCATCGCCAGGTGGATGCCCTTGAGCTCCCGGCCGGGCGTGGTGGTGTCGTCACGGCCGCGCAGCGCGCCGACGGCGAGCACGACCGCGTCGTAGCGGGCCCGCAGCTCCTCGACGGTGATGTCGACGCCCACCTCGCAGCCCGTGACGAACTGCGTGCCCTCCTTCTTGAGCTGGGCCAGGCGCTTGTCGAGGTGCTTCTTCTCCATCTTGAACTCGGGGATGCCGTAGCGGAGCAGCCCGCCGAGCCGGTCGTCCCGCTCGAAGACGGTCACGTCGTGCCCGGCGCGGGTGAGCTGCTGGGCGGCGGCGAGACCGGCCGGGCCGGACCCGACCACGGCGACGCGCTGACCGCTGGCCACCTCGGCGACCTGCGGCTGGGCCAGGCCAAGCTCCCACGACTTCTCCGCGATCGTCGCCTCGACGCGCTTGATCGCGACCGGGCCGCCGGACAGCGGCGAGATGGACAGCGTGCAGCCCGCCTCGCACGGCGCCGGGCACAGCTTCCCGGTGAACTCCGGGAAGTTGTTGGTGGCGTGCAGCCGGTCGCTGGCCGCGGTCCAGTCACCGCGGCGCACCAGGTCGTTCCACTCCGGGATCAGGTTGCCCAGCGGGCAGCCGGAACCGGCCGAGTGGCAGAACGGGATGCCGCAGTCCATGCAGCGGGTGGCCTGGGTGCGCACCTGCTGGTCGCGCTCGGCCGGTTCGAGGTCGACGTAGACCTCGCGCCAGTCCTCGGCGCGGTGCTCCTTGGGGCGCTTGGGCGGCTCGACCCGCTCGTACTTCAGGAAGCCCTTGGGGTCAGCCACGAGACGCCACCTCCATGATCGCCTCGTCGACGTCGCGGCCCGCGGCCTTCGCGGCCTTGGTCGCCTCCAGCACGCGCTTGTAGTCGCGCGGCATGACCTTCGTGAAGCTCGCCGACCGGCGCGGCCAGTCGCCGAGCAGCGAGGCGGCGACCGCCGAGCGGGTGAGTTCGTGGTGACGGGTCACGATGTCCTTCAACCAGTTCAGATCCTCGGGCTCGAGCGGGAGCAGCTCGACCATCTCGCGGTTGACGCTGCCCTCGTCGAGGTCGAGGACGTAGCCGATACCGCCGGACATGCCCGCGGCGAGGTTGCGGCCGGTCGGTCCGAGCACCACGGCACGGCCACCGGTCATGTATTCGAAGGCGTGGTCGCCCACGCCCTCGGCGACGACGGTGGCGCCCGAGTTGCGTACGCAGAACCGCTCGCCCACGTGCCCGCGCAGGAACATCTCCCCCGCGGTGGCGCCGTAGGCCAGCGTGTTGCCGGCGATGACCTGACGTTCGGCGGCGAACGTCGCGTCCGGGTGCGGCCGCACGATGATGCGGCCGCCGGACAGGCCCTTGCCGACGTAGTCGTTGGCGTCGCCCACCATCTCCAGCGTGACGCCGCGCGGCAGGAACGCGCCCAGCGACTGCCCCGCCGACCCGGTGAGCCGGATGTGGATCGTGCCGTCGGGCAGGCCCTCCCCGCCGTAGCGGCGGGTGATCTCCGAGCCCAGCAGTGTGCCGACGGTGCGGTTGACGTTGCGCACCGGCAGTTCCAGCCGGACCGGGTGCGCGTCCTCCAGCGCCGCCTCGGACAACTGGATCAGCGTGCGGTCCAGAGCGTGCTCGAGGCCGTGGTCCTGCTCGCGGATCTTGCGCCGGGCGCCGCCGTACGGGGTGTCGGTCGGCATCTGGAAGATCGGCGACAGGTCCAGGCCGCTGGCCTTCCAGTGGTCGACGGCGTCGTCGGTGTCCAGCACGTCGGCACGGCCGATCGCCTCGTCCAGGGTGCGGAAACCCAGCTCCGCCAGCAGTTCCCGGACCTCCTGCGCGACGAACCGGAAGTAGTTCACCACGTGCTCGGCCTGCCCGGTGTAGCGCTTGCGCAGCTCCGGGCTCTGCGTGGCGACACCGACGGGGCAGGTGTCGAGGTGGCAGACGCGCATCATGATGCAGCCGGCCACGATCAGCGGCGCGGTCGCGAAGCCGTACTCCTCGGCGCCGAGCAGCGCGGCGACCACGACGTCGCGGCCGGTCTTCATCGCGCCGTCGACCTGCACGGTGATGCGGTCGCGCAGCCCGTTCAGCATCAGGGTCTGCTGGGTCTCGGCAAGGCCGATCTCCCACGGCGTGCCCGCGTGCTTGAGCGAGTTCAGCGGCGAGGCGCCGGTGCCGCCGTCGTGGCCGGAGATCAGCACGACGTCCGCGTGCGCCTTGGACACGCCGGCCGCGACCGTGCCGACGCCGAGCGAGCTGACCAGCTTCACGTGGATGCGGGCCTGCTCGTTGGCGTTCTTCAGGTCGTGGATCAGCTGGGCCAGGTCCTCGATCGAGTAGATGTCGTGGTGCGGCGGCGGCGAGATGAGGCCGACGCCCGGCGTGGAGTGCCGGGTGCGCGCGATCCACGGGTACACCTTGTTCGGCGGCAGCTGGCCGCCCTCGCCGGGCTTGGCGCCCTGCGCCATCTTGATCTGGATGTCGTCGGCGTTGACCAGGTACTCGCTCGTCACGCCGAAGCGGCCGCTGGCGACCTGCTTGATCGCGCTGCGCCGCTCGGGGTCGTAGAGCCGCTCCGGGTCCTCGCCGCCCTCACCGGTGTTGGAGCGGCCGCCGATGCGGTTCATCGCGATCGCGAGCGTCTGGTGCGCCTCGGCCGAGATCGAACCGTAGGACATCGCGCCGGTGTTGAACCGCTTGCAGATCGACTCGACCGACTCGACCTCGTCGATCGGCACCGGGGCGCGGCCTTCCTTGCGGAACTTGAACAACCCGCGCAGCGCGCCGCCCTCGCGGGACAGGCGGTGCACCTCTTCCGTGTACTTCCGGTACACCTCGTCGCGGCGCGTCTTGCTGGCGTGCTGCAGCAGGAACACGGTCTCCGGGGTGAACAGGTGCAGCTCGCCCTCGCGGCGGTAGGCGTACTCGCCGCCGCTGTCCAGGCGGCGGTGCACGCGGTCGGTGGGGTTGTCCGGGTACGCCCGGCGGTGCCGGACGGCGACCTCCTCGGCGAGCACGTCGAGACCGACGCCGCCGAGCTTGGACACCGTGCCGGTGAAGTACTCGTCGAGCAGTTCCTGCGACAGCCCGAAGGACTCGAACACCTGCGCCGCGGTGTAGGCGCCGACCGTCGAGATGCCCATCTTGGACATGATCTTCAGGACGCCCTTGACGAGCGCGTTGACGTAGTTGCGCACGGCCTTGCGCGGCTCGATGCCGGTGATCGCGCCCTGCGCGATCATGTCCTCGATCGTCTCGAAGGCCAGGTACGGGTTCACCGCGGCCGCGCCGTAACCGAGCAGCAGCGCGATGTGGTGCACCTCGCGGGCGTCACCGGTCTCGACGACGAGCGCGACGCGCAGCCGCTCCTTGGTGCGCACCAGGTGGTGGTGCACCGCGGAAACCAGCAGCAGCGACGGGATCGGCGCCATCTTGTGGTCGGAGTCCCGGTCGGACAGCACGAGCGTGCGCGCGCCCGCCGCGATCGCCTCGGACGCCTCGCGGCGCACCCGCTCGATCGCCTCCGCCAGCGCCTTGCCGCCGCCGTCCACTTCGAACAGTCCGGACAGGACGGTGCAGGCGAAGCCGGGCAGGTCGCCGTCGTCGTTGATGTGGATGAGCTTGGCCAGCTCGTCGTTGTCGATGACCGGGTACGGCAGCTGGATGTGCCGGCACGAGGCCGGGCCAGGGTCGAGCAGGTTGCGCTCGGGACCCATGATCCGGCTCATCGACGTGACCAGCTCCTCGCGGATCGCGTCCAGCGGCGGGTTGGTCACCTGGGCGAAGGCCTGTTTGAAGTAGTCGTAGAGCTGCCGCGAGCGCTTGGACAGCACGGCGGGCGGGGTGTCGGTGCCCATCGAGCCCAGCGGCTCGGCGCCCTTCTCGGCCATCGGCGCGAGCAGGATCTTCAGCTCCTCCTCGGAGTAGCCGAAGGCGAGCTGGCGGCGCAGCACCGAGTCGTGGCTCTGCGTGACGTGGTCGCGGTCCTGCAGGTCGGCCAGCTGCAGCAGGCCGGCGTGCAGCCACTCCTCGTACGGGTGCTGCTTCGCCAGCTCCGACTTGACCTCGTCGTCGGCGACGATGCGGCCTGCCTCGGTGTCCACCAGGAACATGCGGCCCGGCTTGAGGCGGCCCTTCGCGACCACCTGGTCCGGCGGCACGTCCAGGACGCCGGCCTCGCTGGCCAGCACGACGCGGTCGTCGGCGGTGCGCCACCAGCGGCACGGGCGCAGGCCGTTGCGGTCCAGCACCGCGCCGACGAGCGTGCCGTCGGTGAAGGTGACGCACGCGGGGCCGTCCCACGGCTCCATCAGGCTGGCGTGGAACTGGTAGAACGCGCGGCGCTGCGCGTCCATGGTCGCGTGGTTCTCCCACGCCTCCGGAATCATCATCAGCACGGCGTGCGGCAGGCTGCGACCGCCCAGGTGCAGCAGTTCGAGCACCTCGTCGAAGGACGCCGAGTCCGACGCCTCCGGCGAGCAGATCGGGTACAGCCGGGTCAGGTCGCCCGGGATCAGGCCCGATTCGAGCAGCGCCTCGCGGGCCCGCATGCGGTTGCGGTTGCCGCGGATCGTGTTGATCTCACCGTTGTGCGCGACGAACCGGAACGGGTGCGCCAGCGGCCACGACGGGAACGTGTTGGTGGAAAAGCGGCTGTGCACCAGCGCGATCGCGCTGGTGAGCCGCGGGTCGCGCAGGTCGCCGAAGAACGCGGGCAACTGCTCGGGCGTGAGCATTCCCTTGTAGACCATCGTGCGCGAGGACAGCGACGGGAAGTACGTGCCGCACTCGGCCACGACGCTCTCGTGCTCGACGCGCTTGCGCAGGCAGAAGGTGAGCCGGTCCAGGTCCAAGCCCGAGGGCCGCGCGCCCTCGGCGTCCGGCCTGCCCGCCACGAACAGCATGGCGAAGTGCGGCATCACCGAACGCGCGGTAGGGCCGATGTCCGCCCCGTCGGCGTCGACCGGGACCTCGCGCCAGCCCAGCACCTCGAGGCTCTCCTCATCGGCGAGGCGCTCGATCAGCGCCACGGCCTTGCCGCGCGCCTCCTCCTCGGCGGGCAGGAACGCGATGCCGGCCGCGTAGCGGTGGTGGCCCTGCGCGTCGGGTTCGGGCAGCTCGAAGCCGGCTTCCTCGCGGAGCAGCTGGTCGGGCAGCTGCACGAGGATCCCGGCGCCGTCGCCGGAAGTCGGTTCGGCGCCCGCGGCGCCCCGGTGGTCCAGGTTGATCAGCGCCGTCAGCCCGTCCGTGACGATGGCGTGCGTGCGCCGGCCCTGAATGTCGGCCACCATCGCCACACCGCAGGAATCCTGCTCCATGGCAGGGTCGTACAGGCCCTGCTTGCCCGGGTTGGCGGAGAAGATCATGCGGGGACCTCCTTCGTCGTCTCAATGCTCAGTTCGGAAAGTTCCCCCGGTACTGCTGCAGGGACGACGATGGCCCTTGGATTAGCGCGACCTTAACACCCAGGAAACATGACGGCACCCTCTCGGAGTGTGGATTTTCTCATCCGATCGGTAACGATCTGGCTGCGAGGAACGACGTCGTTCTTGATGGGCTGGTTCGGTTCTGCTTACCGAGCATACGCGTCGCGCGATCCCATCAAGATTACGCGAGGATCCCGCCCGGCGGCCAGATTCGCCGGTGGTAGCGTTCCTCACGCTGGTCAGCGGCTTGCCGACCAGTGACGCGGCGGCCGCGAAACCGGTGGGAACCCGGTGCTGTGCCGCAACTGTGATGACTCGGGTGCGCTCCGTGCTCACCCGGTCGAGCCAGGTCGCCTGCCGCCGCGCCGACGCCTTTCGCCTCCGGCTCAGGGGTGCGGCGTCCGTTACGCCTGGGTGCGGGACGGGGCCCCGGGACGCCGGCCGGAAACCGAGGTCTTCCCGTGTTCCGTCGTATCGCACCGTTGTTCGCCGTTCTACTCGTACTCGCCGGGTGCGCCACCCGGCCGTCCGAGGATTCGACCGCCCCGCCCGAAACGCAGGGCGCCTTCCCGGTCACGGTCGCCGCGCCCGGCGCACCGGCGGTGACGCTCGACCGGCAGCCGCAGCGGATCGTGTCGTTGTCGCCCGCCGCCACCGAGACGTTGTTCGCGCTCGGCGCGGGACCGCAGGTGGTCGCCGTCGACTCGGCGTCGAACTTCCCGGAGCAGGCGCCGCGGACCCAGTTGTCCGGCCTCAGCCCGGATCCGGAGGCGATCGCCGCCTACCGGCCCGACCTCGTCGTGGTCTACGCCGACACCACCGGCCTCGCCGACGCGCTGGCCAGGACCGGCACCAAGACCCTCGTGATGCCCGACGCGAAGACGCTCGACGACGCCTACGCGCAGTTCGAGGTGCTGGGCAAGGCGACCGGGCACCAGGCCGAGGGCGAGAGCCTGGCCCGGCAGACCCGCGACGACATCGACAAGATCGTCGCGGACACCCCGAAGCGGTCGCTGACCTACTACTGGGAGCTGGACCAGACGTTCTACAGCGTGACGTCGGCTACCTTCGCCGGGCAGGTCCTCACCCGGTTCGGCCTCACCAACATCGCCGACGGGACCGATCCGAACGCCTCCGGCGGCTACCCGCAGCTGTCGGCCGAACGCATCCTGCAGTCCAACCCGGACCTGATCTTCCTCGCGGACAGCAAGTGCTGCGGGCAGAACGCGCAGACCGTCGCCGCCCGGCCGGGCTGGAGCACGTTGACCGCTGTGCAACGCGGACAGGTGATCGCGCTCGACGACGACATCGCCTCGCGCTGGAGCCCGCGGATCGTCGACCTCGTCCGCACGGTCGCCGACGTGATCACCAAGGCCGGTGCCTGACACCCGCACGCGGCTGCGAGCCCCGGTCCTGGTCGCCGGGCTCGTGGTGCTCGTGGCCGTCCTGCTGTTCGCCGTGCTTGTCGGGGCGAGCGACCTCGGCTGGCAGCGGGTGCTCGCCGAGATCTGGGCGCAGGTCACCGGCGGGCAGTCGCCGCTGTCCGCGCGGGAGGCCGCGATCGTGTGGCAGCTGCGGGTGCCGCGGGTCCTGCTCGCCGGGATCGTGGGCGCGGCGCTCGCGGTGTCCGGGGCGACGTTCCAGGGCGTGTTCCGCAACCCGCTCGCCGACCCGTACCTGCTGGGCGCGGCGGCCGGGGCGGGCATGGCGGCCACGCTCGTCGTGGTGTTCGCCCCGGCGGTCAGCGGGTGGGTCGTCGGCCCGTTGCCGCTGGCCGCGTTCGCCGGCGCGCTCGGCGGGGTCGGGCTGAGCTGGCTGGTCGGCCGCTCGGCCGGCGGCAGCACGAGCACGCTGCTGCTGGCCGGGGTCGCGGTGGCGTCGTTCCTCACCGCGATCCAGACGTTCGCGCAGCAGCTGAACACGGAGACGATCCGGCAGGTCTACACGTGGATGCTGGGCGGGCTGAACGTGAGCGGGTGGCGGGAGGTCCTGATCGCGGTGCCGTACGTGGCGGTCGCCGCGGTCGTGCTGTGCCTGTCGGCGCGGCTGCTGGACGTGCTCGCGCTCGGCGACGCGGAGGCGGCGTCGCTGGGGCTGCGGCCAGGCCGGATCCGGCTGGTCGTGCTGGCGGCGGCGTCCCTGGCGACCGCGGCGGCGGTGTCGGTGAGCGGGCTGATCGGGTTCGTCGGGATCGTGGTGCCGCACGTGGTGCGGATGCTCGCCGGGGCCAGCTACCGGGTGGTGATCCCGCTGTCGCTGGTCGGCGGCGCGGCGTTCCTGGTGCTGGCCGACCAGCTGGCGCGCACGGTCATGCCGGGCGAGCTGCCGCTGGGCGTGGTCACCGCGTTCACCGGGGCGCCGTTCTTCGCCTGGATCCTGCGCTCGTCGCGGAGGAGGTTCTCGTGACCGCGTTGTCGTTGCGCTCGGTGCGGGCAGGCTACGGCGATTGCCCGGTGGTGCACGGGGTGTCGGTCGAGGTGCCGCCCGGCGGCTGGCTGGCGATCGTCGGCCCGAACGGCGCCGGGAAGTCCACTTTGCTCAAAACGGTGGCGGGACTCCTGCCGCCGCAAGGGGAAGTGCTCATCGACGGCAGGTCGGGGTTGCCGCGCAAGGAACTGGCGCGCGTGGTCGGTTACGCGCCCCAGGACCCGGCCGTGCCAGCCGGCCTGACGGTGACCGACTACGTGCTGCTCGGCCGGACGCCGCACCTGGGGCTGCTGGCACGGGAAAGTCGGGCCGATCTGTCCATTGTGGAGGACGTGCTGGCCCGGCTCGATCTGGGTGCGCTGGCGGGCAGGCGAATGGACATGCTCTCCGGCGGCGAACGCCAGCGGGCGGTCCTGGCGCGGGTGCTGGCGCAGCGGGCGAGCCTGCTGCTGCTCGACGAGCCGACCACCGGCCTCGACATCGGGCACGCGCAGGCGTTGCTGGAGCTGATCGACCGGCTGCGGCACGAGGACGGGATCACCGTGGTGTCGACGCTGCACGACCTGACGTTCGCCGCGCAGTACGCCGAGCAGCTCCTCCTGCTCGACGACGGCCGGGCGGTCGCCGCCGGGCCGCCCGCGGAGGTGCTCACCACGGAGACGCTGGCCCGGCATTACGGCGCAGCGGCGGAAGTCCGCGTCGGCGACCGTGGCGAACTGGCGGTGCTACCGATCCGCCCGGCGCGGCCCTGACCCGGGGAAGCGCTGGCACGGCAGCGGAGGTCCGCGTCGGCGACCATGGCGAACTAGCCGTACTGCCGATCCGCCCGACGCGGCCCTGACCCGGGGACCGCTGGCGGGTGGTCGACGACGTGACCGGCGCGCAAGGCGCCCTTCGCCCGCTCGGGGAGAAAGACTCGGCGATCGACGCGTTCGTGGACGCGCTGCGCGCCGACTGCACGCGGGAGTTCGGCCCCTGGATCGACCGGTTCTTCCACCCCGCACGGAACTAACGCCGCCGCGGAAAACCCTTGCCCCGTAGTGACTTAGCTGCCCGGTCCGCCGCTCATCAGGGCAGGCGGGCGTGTTCGGCTCGGGTGGCAGCGAGCCGCTCACGCGCGAGCGCACGGGCCCGCTTGGTGTCGTCGCCCGTGAGCCGGGCGAGGATCGTCGCGAGCGGCCTGATCTTGCCCCAGCCGCCCCAGTGGCCCTCGGGGATCTCGGTGGGGAACACCCAGATCCGGCTGGCGTCACGCGGCCAGGCGCCGTTCTCCGCGTCGAGGATCGCCTCGGTGACCTCGGCGATGACGCTCGCACGCTTCTGCTCGTCGAGCCGGCCCTCGGGAACGGACGGGACGACCTTGTAGCGAGGTGCGTCCGCGGGTGCTCCGCCGACGTAGACGCCGGTCGGCCGGTGCAGCCACAGCCAGGAGACGGAACGGGTCACCGGGGCGACGGGGTCGCACGGCGCATCACTCCTGCGGTCACCTGAACTCCTAGGCTCGACGTCCGGGCCGCGGGGTGAACGTTGACCGCACAGAACTAGAACCTGTTACAGTCGGGCGCATGATCCTCGATCGTTTCCGCGTGACCGGCAGGGTCGCCGTGGTCACCGGGGCCGGGCGCGGCATCGGCGCGGGAGCCGCCGTGGCGCTGGCCGAAGCCGGTGCGGACGTGGTGATCTCCTCCCGCACGAAGACCGACCTCGACGCCGTCGCCGCGCGCGTGGCCGACGCCGGGCGGCGCGCGCACGTCGTGCCTGCCGACCTCAGCGATCCCGCCGCGGCCGCCGCGCTCGCGCAGGCCGCGGTCGGCGAGTTCGGCCGCGTGGACATCGTGGTCAACAACGTCGGCGGCACCTACCCCCGCCCGCTGCTGGAGACCACACCCGAGTTCCTGGAGGAAGCCTTCCGCTTCAACGTCTCCACCGCGCACGCCCTCACCACCGCGGCCGTGCCGTTCATGACCGACGGCGGCGCGGTCGTCAACATCTCGTCGAACATGGGCCGTGTCGCCGGGCGCGGGTTCGCCGCCTACGGCACCGCCAAGGCCGCGCTCGCCCACTACACGCGCCTGGCCGCCTACGACCTCGCGCCGCGGATCCGGGTCAACGCGATCGCCGTCGGGTCGGTGGCGACCTCGGCGCTCGAAGTGGTGGTGAACAACCCGGAGATCAAGGGGAAGATGGAGGCGGACACGCCGTTGCGCCGGCTCGGCGAGGTCGAGGACATCGCGGCCGCGATCGTCTACCTGGCCTCCCCTGCCGGCTCGTTCGTCACCGGGAAGGTGCTGGAAGTGGACGGTGGGCTGCAGGCACCCAACCTCGAACTCGGATTGCCGGACCTGTGACGCACCGGGTGGTGCAGTGGAGCACCGGCAACGTGGGGCGGCACGCGATCGCGGGCATCGACGCCCATCCGGAGCTGGAACTGGCCGGCGTCTGGGTGTCGAACCCGGACAAGGCCGGCCGCGACGCCGGTGAGCTGGCCGGCCTTGGCCGGACGCTGGGCGTCGAGGCGACCACCGACGCCGACGCGCTGCTGGCGTTGAAGCCGGACTGCGTGGTCTACACGGCGATGGCGGACGACCGTCTGATGGAAGCGCTGGCCGACCTGCAGCGGATCCTGCGGGCGGGCGTCAACGTGGTGTCGAGCAGCCCGGTGTTCCTGCAGTTCCCGGACGGCGTGGTGCCCGAGGAGGTGTCCGCGCCCGTGCGTGCGGCCGCGGCCGAGGGCGGCGCGTCCCTGTGGGTGAACGGCGTCGACCCCGGGTTCGCCAACGACTGGCTGCCGCTGGTGCTGACCGGCGTGTGCGAGCGGATCGACGAGGTGCGCTGCTTCGAGATCCTGGACTACTCGACCTACGACAACCGCAAGGTCGTCTTCGACATCATGGGTTTCGGCAGCCCGCTGGACCAGAAGCCGATGCTGCTGCAGCCCGGCGTGTTGTCGCTGGCGTGGGGCAGCGTGGTGCGTCAGCTGGCGGCCGGGCTGGGCGTGGAGCTGGACGCGGTCGAGGAGAGCTACGAACGGCTTCCCGCGCCGACGACGTTCGACATCTCGTGCGGCACCATCGCCGAGGGCACGGCGGCCGCGCTGCGGTTCGAGGTGCGCGGCATGCGTGGCGGACGGCCGGTGTGCGTGCTGGAACACGTGACGCGGCTGCGGCCGGACCTGGGGCCGGACTGGCCGCAGCCGTCCGGGCAGGGCTGCTACCGGGTGCAGGTGACCGGCGAGCCGAACTACACGCTGGACCTGCGGCTGGTCGGCACGGACGGCGACCACAACACGGCCGGCCTCAAGGCGACCGCGATGCGCCTGGTGAACGCGATCCCCGCGGTGGTCGCGGCGCCGCCCGGGCTGCTGACGGCGCTGGATCTGCCGCTGGTGACGGGGCGCGGCCTGGTCAGCTAGACCACTGCGTCAGGCCGATGTAGAGCACCACACCCGCCGCGACGAGGGCGGCGAACCCGAGCGCGCCGCCGAGGAGCAGTCCGCTGCCCAGGGAACGCCACGGCGGCCGAGCGAGCCGGCACAGGCACCCGCCGATGATCGCGCCGAAGGTGACCCCGATGAACGCGTAGGTGTATTCGCCGGCGTGCCAGCCGGTGATCGCGTCCCGGGCCAGGGCGACCACGACCCCGATCAGCAGTCCGGCCGCGAGCGCGAACCCCAGGAAGGCGACTCCCGGCCGGGGCCGGAGCGGGTCGGGCGCGGTCATGATCGCCAGTCTGCCGCGCCCGGCCGGTCGCGCGCCTGAGTAGAACTACTCGCGTTCCGGGGCGACCTTGTCGGTGTCGTCGGCCGTGTCGTCGTCCTTGCTGCGCAACGTTTCCGGCGCCTCGCGCGGCCCCCGCCGCTTGGCGAGGAAGAAGTAGACCATCGCGCCGGCGAACACCAGGATCGACGTCCACGTGTTGACCCGCAGGCCGAGGATGTGGGTGGCGTCGTCGGTGCGCATCAGCTCGATCCAGAAGCGGCCCAGCGTGTACCCGGCGACGTACAGGGCGAACGCGCGGCCGTGGCCGAGGCGCATCTTGCGGTCGGCGTAGACGACCAGCGCCGCGATGAGCAGGTTCCAGATCAGCTCGTACAGGAACGTCGGGTGCACCGGGCTGTCGGCGAGCGGGATGTGCCCAAAGGCGATGCCGTTGGGCCCCTGGTCGGGGATCGTCGGGTTGTTCGGGTCGAAGCGCTGGTAGATCTCCAGGCCCCAGGGCAGCGTGGTGTGTGCCCCGTAGAGCTCCTGGTTGAAGTAGTTGCCGAGGCGGCCGATGGCCTGCGCGGCGATGATGCCGGGGGCGATCGCGTCGGCCATCGCGGGCAGCGGCACGCCCTTGCGGCGGCAGCCGATCCACGCGCCGACCGCGCCCAGAGCGATCGCGCCCCAGATGCCGAGGCCGCCGTCCCAGATGTAGAGCGCCTTGACTGGGTCCTTGCCCTCGCCGAAGTACCGCCACCAGTCGGTGATGACGTGGTAGAGGCGCCCGCCGACGAGCCCGAACGGCACGGCCCACACGGCGATGTCGACCACCGTGCCCTTGGTGCCGCCGCGCTGCACCCAGCGGCGGTCGCCCCACCAGATGGCGAGGATGATGCCGGCGATGATGCACAGCGCGTAGGCGCGGATCGGGATCGGTCCCAGGTGCCAGACGCCGCGGTCCGGGCTCGGGATCGTCGCGAGGAACACAGCCGAGGCGGAATTCACGCGCTCACCGTAACGTGCGCGGTGTGAAGTGCGTGGGTCAGCCCGCGCGGTTGAGGACGGCCGACCCGATCGCGAGCACACACCCGACGCCGAAGATGGCCGTGAGGTACCACGGGCCACCCTGAGTGACGTTCCAGACCGCCACGAGAGCCGCCACCACGGCGATGACGAGACTGCGCACCTGCAGGGGAGAAGGCCGGGCCATGCGGACAGCCTGCCACGCCCGGATCAGCGGGTGAGGTCGAGGGTGGCCGCGAAGGGCTGGGAGAAGGTGAGCTTGCCGCCCTCGCTGCGCGCGCTCTCGCGGTACTCGCCGTCGGCGAGCTCGAACAGCACCGCCGGGCCGTCGGTCTCGACGAGGAGGTAGAACGGGACGCCCGCCTCCGCGTAGAGCTGCCGCTTGAGCACCCGGTCCTGCACCCGGCTCGACGGCGAGACGATCTCCGCCGCCAGCAGCAAATCCTGAGCCTGGCAATACAGGCCGCTGTGCCCGCTCCGGTTCATGACGACGAAGTCCGGGATGAGCAACCGCTGCCCGCCCAACCGGACGTTCACCCCCGGCAGCAGTTCGGTTCCCGCCGGAAGCACCGGCGGGAATCCGATCAGCAACCGTTGCAGGAGGCGCTGGTGTCCGGACCGGGGTGCCGGACTCACCAGCAGAGCACCATCGACCAGCTCGATCCGGCAGCCGCGATCCTCGGGCAAGTCGAGCACGTCCTCGACCGTCCACGGCTCGACCCGCAACACGAGGTGGCCCGGTTCGGCAGGCCAGTGTGGCATATCGTCCCCCGGTTCATCCGAAACGCGAGGGCACCCTTCCACCCGGCACCGGCCGCCCTAGCCCGCGGACGCTCCTCGCCGCTCGAGGGCGCGGCGTACCTTGCGCTTGTCGTACTCCGGCAGGGCCTCCACGGCGGCCAGGTCGGGCAGCAGCGCGGGCTCCGTGGTGAACGCCCGGAACGCCGTCCCGATCGTCACCCCGTGGTCCGGCCGCGACAGCACCGTCACCGCGTCGCCGGCCTGAACCGGGCCCGGCTCCAGCACCCGGAAGTACGCGCCGGGCAGCGCACGCTGCGTGAAGGTCTTCACCCAGCCGCGTTCGCCGAGCCAGCCGGCGAACGTGCGGCACGGGATGCGCGGCGACGTCACCTCCAGCACCAGCGACGACCCGACCCGCCACCGCTCCCCGATCAGCGTCCCGGTCAGGTCGACGCCCACCGTGGTCAGGTTTTCGCCGAACACGCCCGGCGGCAGGTCGCGGCCCAGTTCCGCCGCCCAGACGTCCAGGTCCTCCCGCGCGTACGCGTACACCGCCTGGTCGTCGCCGCCGTGGTGGCGCAGGTCGCAGATCACGTCACCGGCCACGCCGCTCGCGCCGACCCCGCGCGGGCCGGGCGCGGCCACCGCCACCGGCCCGTCGACGGGACGCTTGTCGATCCCGGTGACCCCGAGATCGGCCTCCCGCACCTCGCGCTTCGACCCGATGTTGACCGACAGCACCTTCGCCATGCTCATGCCTTGCAGAACCAGTCGGCCTGCCCGGGCTCGGGCACGGCGCCGCCGGGCGGGAACGTTTCGCGGAAGGTGAACGCGTACGGCGTCGGCCCGTGCGCCCGCAGGTGCCGGATCCGGTCCTCGGCCTCGGCGGTGCCCGGGCGGTGCCCCTCGGGCACCCACCACAGCGCGGTGAACGCCTCGGGCATCCGCTCGAACCACTCGCGGCGGCGCTTCAGCACGGCCCGGTGCTCCCCCGAGTACACGTACGCGGCAAGGTCCTCGACCGAACGCCAGGTCGACATGTTGACGATGACCCCCGCGCTGGTGCCCGTGTCCCACTCGAAGGCGCGGATCGCGGTCGCGTTGCCGTCCTCGGTCTGCATGCGCCACACGAAACCGGGTGCGGCGTCGGCGAGGGCGTTGATCGGGTCGAGCGCGTCCACGAAGTCCTTGAGCTGGGGCGACGTCAGCGGGGCGACCAAGCGGCCGACGTTCACCTGCGCGAGTTCATAGGCCATGCCGCCAGTCTGCCGATCAGCGGGCCCGGCGGCCACGTGTTTTAGCCCGGGCTCACGCCGTGGCGACGGCCTGGCGCACGCCCTCGGCGAGCTCACCGGCCAGCGCGTGCACCGGTTCGGTGCCGCCCGCGGCGGCCGACACCAGC
Source organism: Amycolatopsis tucumanensis (assembly GCF_021654135.1). Classification (GTDB taxonomy): domain Bacteria; phylum Actinomycetota; class Actinomycetes; order Mycobacteriales; family Pseudonocardiaceae; genus Amycolatopsis_E; species Amycolatopsis_E tucumanensis. The sequence goes on from NZ_JAKGSD010000030.1 coordinate 17,295, forward strand.
GCCGACCCCACGATCACGGCGTCCGCGAACCCGGCGATCTCGGCCGCCTGCTCACGCGACCGGACACCCAGGCCGACGCCGATCGGCAGGTCCGTGTGCGCCCTGGTGCGGGCCACCAGCTCGGCCGCGCCACTGCTGACCTGGTCCCGCGCGCCGGTGACGCCCATGACCGCGGCCGCGTACACGAACCCGGAGGACGCCTTGACGGTCAGGTCGATCCGCTCCTCGGACGAGGACGGCGCGACCAGGAAGATCCGGTCCAGGCCGTGCTGCTCGGACGCGGCCATCCACTCGCCCGCCTCGTCCGGGATCAGGTCCGGCGTGATGAGGCCGAGGCCACCGGCGGCGGCGAGGTCGCGCGCGAACTTCTCCACCCCGTACTGGCGCACCGGGTTCCAGTAGGTCATCACGACCGCGCGGCCACCGCGGGCCGAGACCGACTCGACGACCTCGAACAGGTCCCGCAGCCGGAAGCCGTTCTTCAGCGCGGCGTCCGCGGCGAGCTGGATCGTCGGGCCGTCCATCACCGGGTCGGAGTAGGGCACGCCGACCTCGACGAGGTCCGCGCCACCGTCGATCAGGGCCGCCAGCAGGTCCTTCGAGCCCGGCACTGTCGGGTACCCGGCGGGCAGGTAGCCGACCAGCGCGGCGCGGCCCTCGCTCTTCGTCTGAGCGAACAGATCCTGCAGCCCGGTCACTTCTCCACCAATCCGAAGTACTTCGCGGCGGTGTCCATGTCCTTGTCGCCGCGGCCCGACAGGTTCACCACGATGAGCCCGTCCCGGCCCAGCTCCTTGCCGAGCTGGATGGCGCCGGCCAGCGCGTGGGCCGACTCGATCGCCGGGATGATGCCCTCGGTGCGGGACAGCAGCGCGAACGCGTCCATCGCCTCGGCGTCGGTGACCGGCCGGTACTCGGCGCGGCCGCTGTCCTTGAGCCACGCGTGCTCGGGGCCGACGCCCGGGTAGTCCAGGCCGGCCGAGATCGAGTGCGACTCGACCGTCTGGCCGTCCTCGTCCTGCAGCAGGTACGACATCGCGCCGTGCAGGTTGCCCGGCGTGCCCTTGGTCAGGGTGGCGCCGTGGCGGTTGCCGTCGATGCCCTCGCCGCCCGGCTCCAGGCCGACGAGCCGCACGTCCGGGTCGTCGATGAAGCCGTGGAAGATGCCGATCGCGTTGGACCCGCCGCCGACGCAGGCCGCGACCGCGTCCGGCAGCCGCCCGGTCTGCTCGAGGATCTGCGCGCGGGCCTCCTCGCCGATGACCTTGTGGAAGTTGCGCACCATCATCGGGAACGGGTACGGCCCGGCGGCGGTGCCGAACAGGTAGTGCGTGGTGTCGGCGTTGGCGACCCAGTCGCGCAGCGCCTCGTTGATCGCGTCCTTGAGGGTGCGCGAACCGGTCTTGACCGGGATCACCTCGGCGCCGAGCAGCCGCATCCGCGCCACGTTCAGCGCCTGCCGCTCGGTGTCGACCTCGCCCATGTACACCACGCACTCGAGACCCATCAGGGCGCACGCGGTGGCGGTGGCGACGCCGTGCTGGCCCGCGCCGGTCTCGGCGATGACCCGCTTCTTGCCCATCCGCTTGGTGAGCAGCGCCTGGCCCAGCACGTTGTTGATCTTGTGAGAGCCGGTGTGGTTGAGGTCCTCGCGCTTGAGGAAGATCCGCGCGCCGCCCGCGTGCTCGGCGAACCGCTCGGCCTCGGTGAGCAGCGACGGCCGTCCGGCGTAGTCGCGCAGCAGGCGCTTGAACTGGGCCTGGAACTCCGGGTCGAGCCGGGCCTTGTCGTACTCGGCGGACACCTCGTCGACGACGCCGATCAGCGCCTCCGGCATGAACCGGCCGCCGTAGGGGCCCCAGTAGCCGCGCTCGTCGGGGTCGTGCGCGTCGTGCTGCTCGTGCTCGCTCATCGGCTCGGCCTCGGGCATGCGGGGTGCGATCCGGCGGTGACCAGCTTCATCAGGGCGCCCTTCGGGTCGCCCGAGGCCACCAGGCCCTCGCCGACCAGCACCGCGTCGGCGCCGTGACCGGCGTAGGCCATCAGGTCGCCGGGGCCGCGGACGCCGGACTCGGCGACCTTCACCGTGTCGAACGGCAGGCCCGGCGCGAGACGGCCGAAGACGTCCCGGTCGACCTCGAGGGTGTGCAGGTTGCGGGCGTTGATGCCGATGACCTTGGCGCCGGCCTCCAGCGCGCGGTCGGCCTCCTCGGCGTTGTGCACCTCGACCAGCGCGGTCATGCCCAGCGACTCGACCCGGTCGAGCAGTGCCATGAGGGCGTTCTGCTCCAGTGCGGCGACGATCAGCAGGACCAGGTCGGCGCCGTGCGCGCGGGCCTCGTGGACCTGGTAGGGGGTGACGATGAAGTCCTTGCGCAGGATCGGGATGTCGACCGCGGCGCGGACGGCGTCCAGGTCGGCCAGCGAGCCGCCGAACCGGCGCTCCTCGGTGAGGACGCTGATGACCCGCGCGCCCGCCGCCTCGTAGTCCTTGGCCAGCGCGGCGGGGTCGGGGATGTCGGCCAGCGCGCCCTTGGACGGGCTGCGGCGCTTGACCTCGGCGATGACGCCGATCGACGAGTCACGCAGCGCGGACATGGCGTCCCGCGGCGGCGGCGCCTGCGCGGCGAGCCGCTTCAGCTCGTCGAACGGGAGCGCCTTCTCCCGCTCGGCGAGATCTTCCCGGACGCCGGCGACGATGTCTTCGAGAACGGTCACGGCGCAACCTCACCGGTTGTCGCACATTCACTCGAAAGCTGGCTCACAAACACCTTCCCCTTCCCGCAGAAAAGATGCTAACCCGCCCACCTGTGCGGACCGGTTCCGGGTCGGACTTGCCTTGTCCGGCAGCGGAAATCGCCGCCTACCGATCAGTAGTCGGATCTTCGCCCTCCGACAGCGCCTCCCACAGCTCCGCGTCCGGATCCTTCGCGGCCTTCTTCCGGCCGGCCGGGGCCTCGTAGCGCGCGCCCAGCTTCGCCATGCGGCCCGCACCCTTGATCGCGAACAACCCCGCGACGAGCATCAGAATTCCCGCCAGCAGCGCCAGTCCGCGCCCGGCGAAGATCTGCCCGGTGGGCGCGCCTTCGGGGAAGCCGCCGAAGCGCCAGCCGTCGATCGCGATCCAGCCCGCGGCGATCCCCGCCAACGCGACCAGCACGCCCAGCACACGGCGCAGCCAGCCGCCCGCGGCGATCAGCCCGGCGACCCCGGCCAGCGCGAGCACGGCCAGCGGCACCAGCGCCACGGACTCCTGCTCGCCGGTGTGCTTGTCCAGCACCATCCCGCGCACGCCCGCGTCACGCAGTTCGGCCGCCCAGACCAGCCGCGAGGAACCCCACAGCGCGGCCGCGGCCAGCAGCAGCGCGGCCGCGACGATCCACAGTGGACGCTTACTGGACGCTGGCGACGTCATCGGCCGGGTCCAGCTTCCGCGGCGGCGCCATGGTCTGCGCGGCGGCGACCGCGGAGAGCACCGTGCGGGCCTTGTTCAGGCATTCGTTGTCCTCGTACTCGGGCACCGAGTCGGCCACCACGCCGCCGCCCGCCTGCACGTACGCGATCCCGTCCCGGATCAGGGCGGTGCGGATCGCGATGGCCGTGTCGGCGTCGCCCGCGAAGTCGAGGTAGCCGACGACGCCGCCGTAGAGACCGCGGCGGGTCGGCTCCAGCTCCTCGATCAGCTCCATCGCGCGCACCTTCGGGGCGCCGGAGAGCGTGCCCGCCGGGAAGCACGCGGCCACCGCGTCGAACGCGGTCTTGTCCTCGGCCAGCTCACCGGTGACGGTGGACACGATGTGCATGACGTGGCTGTAGCGCTCGATGGCGAAGAAGTCGACCACCCGGACGGTGCCGGGCTTGCAGACCTTGCCCAGGTCGTTGCGGCCGAGGTCGACCAGCATGAGGTGCTCGGCGCGCTCCTTCTCGTCGGCAAGGAGGTCCTTGGCCAGCTGCGCGTCCTCCTCCGGGTCCGCGCCGCGCCAGCGGGTGCCCGCGATCGGGTGCGTGGTGGCGCGGCCGTCCCGCACGGTGACCAGCGACTCGGGGCTGGAGCCGACGATGTCGAAGCCGTCCAGCCGCAGCAGGTACATGTACGGGCTGGGGTTGGAGGTGCGGAGCACGCGGTAGATGTCCAGCGCGTCGGCCTGGGTGGGGATCTCGAACCGTTGCGAGGGCACCACCTGGAACGCTTCGCCGGCCTTGATCGCCTCGACGGCCTTCTCCACCGCGGCGAAGTAGTCGGCCTGCGTGCGGCGGCGCTCGAACTCCGGCGCCGGGCGGTCGAAGACGGCGGCGGTCGCGGGGGCCGCGGCGCCGAGCCGCTCGGTCATCTCCTCCAGGCGGCGGACGGCGTCGTCGTAGGCCGCGTCGACCCGCTCCGGGCTGTCGTCCCAGTTGACCGCGTTCGCGATGAGCGTGACCGTGCCCTCGTGGTGGTCCACGGCGGCCAGGTCGGTGGCCAGCAGCATGGTCAGCTCGGGGATGTCGAGGTCCTTCTCGGCCAGCTCCGGCAGCTTCTCCAGCCAGCGCACGGCGTCGTAGCCGAGGTAGCCGACCATCCCGCCGGTCAGCGGCGGCATGCCGGGCAGCGGCTCGGTGTGCAGCGCGGCGACCGTCTCCCGCAGGACGGTCAGCGGGTCGCCCTCGGCGGGCAGGCCCACCGGCGGGGTGCCCTCCCACACGGCCTTGCCGTCCCGCACGGTCAGCGCGGCGGGGCTGCGCACGCCGATGAAGGACCAGCGCGACCACGACTGCCCGTTCTCGGCCGACTCGAACAGGAACGTGCCCGGGCGGTCGGCCGCGAGCTTGCGGTAGACCCCGACGGGCGTTTCGCCGTCGGCGAGCAGCCGACGGACCACCGGGATCACGCGACGACCCTCGGCGAGGGCGCGGAACTCGTCGCGTGCGGGGCTCACCGAACCGAGGCCGCCGTCGGTGGGATTCGCACTGACCATGGGGCCATTGTGCCGCCCGGGTCCGACACTCTTCGCACCGGGCGTTAATTCAGGCTCCGTTGAATTCTGGTCCCGCCCGCGCCATGATGGAGGGGTGAGCACCGCGGAACAGCCTACGCCAGCCAAGCGGCGCGGCCGCCGCCCCGGCGGCCAGGACACCCGGGCCGCGCTCGTGGCCGCCGCGCGCGAGGTCTTCAGCGAGAGCGGCTACGAGGGCGCGACCGTGCGCGCGATCGCCGCCCGCGCCGGCGTCGACGCCGCCATGGTGAACCACTGGTTCGGCGGCAAGGAGGGCCTGTTCGCGCAGGCCGTGCTGCAGCTGCCGTTCGACCCGGTCGAGCTCCTCTCGCAGCTCATGGACGGGCCGGTGGACGAGCTCGGGAAGCGGATCGTGCGGCGGTTCCTGACGGTGTGGGACGCCACCGAGGGCGGCGCGTTCCCCGCGCTGGTGCGCAGCATCGCCAGCCACGACCAGGCCGCGTTGAGCCTCAAGGACTTCCTGATCCGGCACGTGCTGGAGAACGTGGTCGGCCGGGTGTCGCCGGACCGGCCGGAGCTGCGCGCGACGCTGTGCGCGTCGCAGATGGTGGGCATGGGGATGGCCCGGTACGTGGCGAAGTTCGAGCCGTTCTCGACCACGGACATCGACACCATCGCGGCGGCCGTCGGCCCGACGTTGCAGCGCTACCTGACCGGCGACATCGACTAAGCCTGTTTCATAAGCGGCGGAGCCGTTTGCGGTGGGCCGTCAACCGGCACCGCCGCGGGTGTGAATGGGCGCCGCCGCGCGGAGCGCGTCCGCTGAGGGTGGTGGCGGGCTGGCGGGTGGGCGGTTCCTGGCGAGGACAGCGCCGACGTGGTGAATTGGCATTCATGAGGAGGCGATCCCACAGCCAGGGGCCGCCTCAGGTTCCGCTCCCCGCACCGCCACGCAAGCCACTTCCGTCATCTTCAAGCAGCAGGCGGTCGTCGCTGTCGAAGCAGGTGCGGGTGCCGGTGTGGCAGGCGGGGCCGGTCTGGTCGACGCGCACCAGCAGCGTGTCCGCGTCGCAGTCGAGGCGGACCTCGCGCACGTGCTGCACGTGCCCGGACGTCTCGCCCTTGACCCACAGCTCCTGGCGGCTGCGCGAGAAGTACGTGCCGCGACGGGTGGTCAGCGTGCGCTCCAGCGCCTCGTCGTTCATCCAGGCCACCATCAGCACGTCGGAGGTCGCGTGGTCGACCACGACCGCGCACACCAGGCCGTCGGCGTTGCGCTTGAGCCGCTGGGCCAGCTCGGGTGCCAGGCTCACCTGACCTCGACCCCGCCGTCGCGCAGGGCGTCCTTGACCGCGCCGATCTTCAACTGTCCGAAGTGGAACACGCTGGCCGCGAGCACGGCGTCCGCCCCGGCCCGCACCGCGGGCAGGAAGTGCTCGACCGCGCCCGCTCCCCCGCTGGCGATCACCGGCACGGTGACGACCTTGCGGGTCTTCTCGATCAGCTCCAGGTCGAAACCGGCCTTGGTGCCGTCGGCGTCCATCGAGTTCAGCAGGATCTCGCCGACACCCAGCTCCTCGCCGCGCTGGGCCCACTCGACCGCGTCGATGCCGGTGCCGCGGCGGCCGCCGTGGGTGGTCACCTCGAACCCGGACGGCGTCGGCTCCGAGCCTTCCGGCACGCGCCGCGCGTCGACCGACAGCACGATGCACTGCGCGCCGAAGCGGCGGGACGCCTCGCGCAGCAGCTCGGGCCGGGCGATCGCCGCCGTGTTGATGCTCACCTTGTCCGCGCCCGCGCGCAGCAGGCGGTCGACGTCGTCGCAGGCACGCACGCCGCCGCCGACGGTCAGCGGGATGAACACCTGCTCGGCGGTGCGCCGGACCACGTCGAAGGTGGTCTCGCGGTTGCCCGAGGACGCGGTCACGTCGAGGAAGGTCAGCTCGTCGGCGCCCTCCGCGTCGTAGGCCCGCGCCAGCTCGACCGGATCGCCGGCGTCCCTGAGGTCGGCGAAGTTGACGCCCTTCACCACCCGGCCCGCGTCGACGTCCAGACACGGGATCACCCTGACCGCTACACCCATGCCACCAGGGTAGATGTTCCCTAGAGTGGCGTGGGTGTGGTGGGGGTTGCTGTGCGCGGTGGCCGCCGCGGTCGCCTACGGGGTCGCGTCCGTGTTCCAGGCCGTCGCGGCCCGCGCGGTGGACGACGGCGGGTCCGGGGTGGACCCGCGGCTGCTCGTGCGCGTGCTGCGGCAGTGGCGGTACGTGCTCGGGCTCGGCCTGGACGTCGTCGGGTTCGTGGCGCAACTGGTCGCGTTGCGGGTGCTGCCGCTGTTCGTGGTGCAGGCCGCGCTCGCGGCGAGCCTCGCCGTCACCGCCGTGGCGGCCCTCACGCTCGGCGTACGGCTGTCCGGCCGGGAGTGGGGCGCGATCGCGCTGGTGTGCGCGGGGCTCGCGCTGCTCGGCGTGTCCGCGCGGAGCGAGGGTTCCGAGCCGGTGGGCACGGCGTTCCACGTCGCCCTGCTCGTAGCCGTCGCGCTGCTGGCGGTCGCGGGCTGGACCGTCGGGCGCGCTCCCGAGCACGTCCGCACACCGGCTCTCGGGCTGGTCTCCGGGTTGTGCTTCGGCGTGGTCGCGCTGGCCGGGCGGGTGCTGGACGCGACGGGCGTGATCGCGGTGCTGACCGATCCCGCCGCGTACGCCCTCGCCGCGGCGGGGGTGCTCGCGATGCTGTTCTACGCCTCGGCGCTGCAGCGCGGCAGCGTCACGACGGCCACCGCGCTGATGGTGGTCGGCGAAACGGTGGTCCCGTCGCTGATCGGCGTGGTCCTGCTGGGCGATTCGACGCGGGCCGGGTTCGCGCCGGCGGCCGTGGCCGGGTTCGTGGTCGCGGTGGCGGCGGCGCTGGCCCTGGCCCGGTTCGGCGAGGTCGACAGTCCACAGCGGACACCGGTGCGGCGCTGATCACGCTACCGTTGGGGGCATGTCGGATTTCGAGCGCATCGCCGCCGAGAAGTACCTCCTGTTGACGACGTTCCGGAAGAACGGCACGCCCGTGCCGACGCCGGTGTGGGCCGCCGGGCACGACGGCGAGATCGTCGTGTGGAGCGACCGGACGGCGGGCAAGGTCAAGCGGATCCGCAACAACCCCGAGGTCACGCTGCAGGGCTGCGACTTCCGCGGCCGCGAGACCCACGGGCCGGTGGTGACCGGGCAGGCCCGGCTCCTGGACGACGCGGCGACCGAGCGGGCGCGCTCGGCGATCGCACGCAAGTACGGGGTGGTCGGTCAGGTGACGATGTTCTTCAGCAGGCTGCGGGGCCGCCAGAAGACGATCGGCCTCGCGATCAAACTCGCGGGCTGACCGCGTCCAGGGCCTGCGGCAGCGTGAACGCGCCCGCGTAGAGGGCCTTGCCGATGATGGCGCCCTCGACGCCGTCCGCGGCGAGGCCGGCCAGCGCGCGCAGGTCGTCCAAACTGGACACCCCGCCGGAGGCGATCACCGGCGCGTCGGTGCGGGCGGCGACCTCGGCGAGCAGCTCCAGGTTCGGACCCTTGAGGGTGCCGTCCTTGCTGACGTCGGTGACCACGTAGCGCGAGGCGCCGTCGCGGTCCAGGCGCTCCAGGACCTCCCACAGGTCGCCGCCGTCGCTGGTCCAGCCGCGGCCCTTGAGCCGGTGGCCGTCCTCGGTGATGCGCACGTCGAGGCCGATCGCGACGCGGTCGCCGTAGGTGGCGACGACCTTCGCGGTCCACTCCGGATCTTCGAGCACCGCGGTACCCAGGTTCACCCGGCGGGCGCCGGTGGCGAGCGCGGCCTCCAGCGACGCGTCGTCGCGGATGCCGCCGGACAGCTCGACCTGCACGTCCAGCTCGCCGACCACGCGGGCGATCAGCTCCTTGTTGTCGCCCTTGCCGAACGCGGCGTCGAGGTCGACGAGGTGGATCCACTCCGCGCCGTCCCGCTGCCAGGCGAGCGCCGCGTCGAGCGGGCTGCCGTAGGAGGTTTCCGTGCCCGCCTCGCCCTGGACGAGACGCACGGCCTGGCCATCGGCCACATCGACGGCGGGAAGGAGGGTGAACGTCACGCGGCCACTATAAGGAGCAACGGCGCTCAGCTGCCCGGAGGGTGGGACTGGTCAGAGGCTGCGCAGCCAGTTCTCCAGCAGGTGGGCGCCCGCGTCGCCGGACTTCTCCGGGTGGAACTGGGTCGCCCACAGCGGGCCGTTCTCCGCGGCCGCCACGAAGTCCTCGCCGTGGTGCGCCCACGCCACCTTGGGCTGCTGGCCGGGCAGGCCGGACTCGAGCTGCCAGCTGCGGGCGGCGTAGGAGTGCACGAAGTAGAACCGGGCGTCCGCGTCGAGGCCGGCGAACAGCTGCGAGTCCTCCGGCGCGCGGACGGTGTTCCAACCCATGTGGGGGACGACGTCGGCGTGCAGGCGGTCGACCGTGCCGGGCCACTCGCCGGTGCCCTCGGTCTCCACGCCGTGCTCGACGCCACGCTCGAACAGGATCTGCATGCCGACGCAGATGCCCAGGACGGGACGACCGCCGGCGAGACGGCTGCCGATGATCTTCTCCCCGCCCACGGACAGCAGGCCCGCCATGCAGGCCGCGTAGGCGCCGACGCCGGGGACGACGAGGCCGTCGGCTTCCAGCGCCGCATGCGGGTCGGCGGTCACCTCGACCTCGGCGCCGACGCGGCGCACAGCGCGCTCGGCGGAGCGCAGGTTCCCCGATCCGTAGTCCAGAATCACGACGCGAGCCACCTGACCAGTCTAGAGGCTTCGTGTGGGTGGTTCCGCCGGGCGGCTCGGAGGCGTTTGATTGCGGCAGGCGGGGGAAGGCTGCGGGAGGGCGCCGCGGTAGGGAGTGACGATGTCGTCGCAGAGCGAAGCCCACGGGTCCGGTGAGCTGGCCAGGGAGCTGGCCAAGACGCTGGACGAGCTGGACAGCGGCCGGCTGGGCCCGGACGAGGTGCGCGAGCTGCTCGAAGGGCTGACCACGCTCGCCACGGCGGTGACGCGCGTGCTCGACGACCTGCGGGCGTGCCCGGTGCTGCGGGAGCGGGAGCACGAACTGGGGCTGCTCGCGTTCCAGACGATCCGCAGCAAGCTGGAACAGGCCGCCGCGGCGGCCGAAGACCTGCAGGTGAGCGCCGAGGCGCTGTGCCGTCTGCTGCCGGAGCACACGCCGGAGGATTGAGCCGGCGGGTGCCACGGCTCACGAGTTCCGAGGCTGCTGCGCGGACGGCAACGGCGGCGGGGCGGCAGCGGCGGGGCCGGTGCCGCCATCGGCGCGGCAGCGGCGGGGCGGGCGCCGCCACCGGCGCGGCAGCGGCGGGGCCGGTGCCGCCACCGGCGCGGCAGGCAGCAGCAGCGGCGCGTGCGGCGCAGTGGGCAGCAGCGCCGCGACCACTGGCCCGCCGGGCAACGGCACGCGGGGCGGCCCAGCCGCCAGGCCGCCGGCGCACCGGCAGGCGGCACAGCCGACGCCAGCGCGGCGGGCGCAGCCACCCACCCGCCAGGCCGCCCGCCCGCCGGCGCAGCCACCCACGCCCGCCATTCCAACCACCGGGCTGGCGCAGCCACCCACCCCGCCAGGCCAACCACCGGGCCGGCGCGGCCACCCACGCCCGCCATGCCAACCACCGGGCTGGCGCAGCCACCACCCGCCAGCGGCCGGGTCAGCGCCGACAGTCCGTGTGGGTGAAGCCCGCTCGGGTGCTTCTGGGCCTCCACTTCGTCCGCTCAGTCCGGGCGCAGGAAGGCCTTCAGGGCGGCCGCGATGCTCGCCTCGTCGAGGGCGTGCGCCAGGTCGTGGTCGGTGACGTCGCCGTACCTGCGCACCTCCGCGTCCCGGCGGGTGCCCAGTGCCCGGAGGCGGTGCGGGACCTCCACGAGGGCCTCGCTGACCTGGTGGGCGGACGTGCCGGCCAGGTACGGCTCGACCAGCACCACGTCCGCCACGCCCGTCTCGGCCACCGCCGCGCGCAGGGTCGCGGCGTCGAAGGGGCGGACGGTCTTCGCGTAGAGCACCGTCACGTCCAGGCCCTCGGCCGCGGCCAGCACGCGGTCCAGCATCGGGCCGACCGCCAGCACGACCCCGCGCCCGCCCCGGCGCACCACCTGCAGGCCCGGCCCCGGGCGTGGGCGCGCGTTCGACTGGCCGCTCAGGCGCAGGTACACCGTGCCGTCGCCGGGCAGCGCCTCACGCAGCAGCGACACCGCCTCGTCCGGGTGCCCTGGCACGTGCACGGTCCAGCCCGGGATGGTGTCGATGAGCGCGACGTCCCCCGGCGACTGGTGGGTCCGGCCGGCGGTCGACATGTCGTACGAACCGCCCCACGAGACGAGCACCGCGCCCGCGCCCTGGTGGGTCAGGTCCAGCTTGACCTGCTCGTACGGCCGCTCCACGAGGAACGACGGGAACGTGTGCACCACCGGCCGCATCCCGGCCAGCGCCAGCCCGCCCGCGACGCCGATCAGCGCCTGCTCCCGGATGCCGACGTTGATGACCCGGTCCGGGTGCCTGCGCCTGGCGGCTTCCAGCGACGCGGCGGAGATGTCGGCCAGCACGACCGCGACTCGCGGATCCTCGTCGAGCACTTGCTCCATTGTGGACAGGAAGGTCTCGCGCATTCCGCTCATGGCTCAGCTCCCCTTCGGTTCGACGACGGCGACCACGCACAGCGGCCGGTCCGGGTGCGGCGTGGTGAACGCGGCGTGCAACGCGTCGTGGTCGCGGCCGTCGACCGTGCGCGTGGCCCAGCCCTCGACCGCGAAGCGCTGCGCGATGCCGCCCGGCCAGCCATGCGTCGCCGACTGGTTGTCGACCACCACCGCGGTCAGCTGGGCCATCGACGCCCGCCCGGCGAGCGCGATCGCCTCGTGGTTGGAGCCCTCGTCGAGCTCGGCGTCCCCGGTCAGCACCACCACCTTCGGTTCCGTCAGGCCCTGCGCGCGCAGCCCGAACACCGTCCCGACGCCGAGCGCGAGCCCGTGCCCCAGCGAGCCGCTGGAGATCTCCACGCCGGGCACGAGCGTCCGGTCCGGGTGGTAGCCCAGCCTCGACTCGCTGCCCGCCCAGCCGGCCAGTTCCGCGGGGTCGAGAAACCCCTTCGCCGCCAGGACCGCGTAGTAGGCCATCGGCCCGTGGCCCTTCGACAACAGGAACCGGTCGCGGGCCGGATCGTCCGGCGCGTCGGGCGACACGTTCAGCACCCGGTCGTACAGCACCCACAGCACATCTACTGTGGACTCCGCCGCGCCGGAATGCTTCTCGTCGCCGCGCATGGCGTCGATCAGCGCCGGCAGGTCGGCGTAGCCCATCCCCCTGGTCGTGTTTTCCATGCTTCGACCGTGCAACCTCGACTTAAGTCGAAGTCAAGGCTAGGCTGGCGCCGTGACCAAGCTTGCCGACCACCTGACCATTGGCCAGGTCGCGGAGCGCAGCGGCGTGCCGCACACGGCGCTGCGCTTCTACGAGGACCGGGGCCTGATCACCTCCGAGCGCTCGGCCGGGAACCAGCGCCGGTACCCGCGATCGGTGCTGCGCCGGATCGCGTTCATCCGGGCGGCGCAGCGGGTGGGGCTCAGCCTCGAGGAAATCCACGACGCGCTGTCCACCCTGCCACGCGACCACGCCCCGACGAAGGCCGACTGGGCCCGGCTGTCCCGCGGGTGGCAGGACGAACTCGACGCCCGGATCGACGCCCTGCAGCGGCTGCGCGACAGGCTGACGGGTTGTGTCGGGTGCGGGTGCCTGTCGTTGCGCGTGTGCGGGCTCTACAACACCGACGACCGGATGGCGCAGTACGGCCCTGGCGCGCGGGGACTCAAGCCGGCCACCGAGGGTGGCGCGTAGTCGGCCGACGGGTCGCGCGCAGTCGGCCAGCGACGGTGGCGCGCAGCCAGCCAGCGACGGTGGCGCGCAGCCAGCCAGCGACGGTGGCGCGCAGCCGGCGAGGGGTGCCACCAGCTGGCAAGGGGTGCTTGATTTCGGGAGTGCCGGGGCATCGCCTCCTTCTGTTGACCGCAATACGGGGATGACGGGTGGTCTCGGCTGCAGCCGGGCGCAGGGAGCCAAGTCGGCCCCGGATGGCGCTCAATCAGCGCGATGGGCGCACGTCGCGGAAGCTACGAGATGGCGCTCAATCGGCGCGATGGGTGCACGTCGCGGAAGCTCCGAGATGGCGCCCAATCAGCGCGATGGGTGCACGATTTCGCGGGAGTGCCGGGGCACCACCGGCTTGAGGTCCGCGAGACGGGAGCTGGCGCTCAAGTCGGCGAGCCGCGGGCTCGCCCGGGAGCGTCAGGCCTGCCCCACATCGAGCAGGGCCTCGTCGAGCCGCGGCGGACTCCGGCGCATGGTGGGGGCGTGCCGGAGCTCGTCGCGGCTCCGAGGGCGGCCGGCACTCCGCAGTCGCAGTTCACGGCGCGTCTTCGGAACATCCGGTCGATCGCGACCACGCCTGGGGCACGCAAGCCGCGCCAGCGTCGCGTCCACCGCAGCGTGCCGTCGCAGCCGAAATCGGCCAGCAGGCGGCTCACGTAGCAGCTCAGGCATTCCCGTTCCTGCGGCTCGGTCCACAGGTCGAGCAGGCCGGCGTTCGTCATCGGACCCTCCTTCGGTTCGTGCTCTCTGACTACCAGCGGCCTCCGACAAAAACCTTGCGCCGCCTCACCCGATCGTGCGCAACTGGAAACAACATGGACGAAAGAACGATCATCCGGGTGTCCAAGCGGCTGTCCCGGCACCTGCGGCACGAGCCCGGCGCGATCGGGCTGGCCCTCGGCCCCGGCGGCTGGGTCCCGGTCACCGAACTGCTCGCCGCGCTCGCCCGCCACGGGCTGCCGCTCTCCCGGGCCCAACTCGACGAAGTCGTGGCGGGCAACGACAAGCGCCGCTTCGCCTTCGACGAGACCGGGACGCTCATCCGGGCCAGCCAGGGGCACAGCGTGGACGTCGACCTCGGCCTGCCGGACACCGACCCGCCCGCCACCCTTTTCCACGGCACCGCCGAACGGTTCCTGCCCGCCATCCTCCGCGAGGGCCTGCGCCCGCGCTCCCGCCACGACGTGCACCTTTCGAGCGACACCGAGACCGCCGTCCGCGTCGGCTCCCGGCACGGCAAACCCGTCGTGCTGGTCGTCGACGCAGCCGGAATGACCCGCGACGGCCACCGCTTCCAGGTGAGCGCGAACGGCGTCTGGCTCACCCGTGCGGTGCCTCCGCAGTACCTGAGCCGTCACTGACCGATCACAATGAACGGGTGCGGATCAGGCCAGCCGATGTCACCGACGCCGTAGCCGTCTACACCCTGCTGGACCAGTCCGCCGGCGGACAACCACGGCGGGCGGCGTTCGACCACCACTACGAGCAGCTCATCGCGGCGATGACCTACGACGACACCGACTTCCTGGTGGCCGACACCGACGGCGAGGTCGTCGGCTACGTGCTGGCCGCCCGGGTCCTGTCGCTGCACGCCGGCGGCCCGGTCAGCCACCTGCTGGAACTCGTGGTCGCGCAGGCGCATCGACGGCAGGGCATCGGCGCGATGCTCGTCGACGCGGTCGTCCGGCGGGCGCGGCGCGCGGGGGCCGTCGAAGTGCACGTCATCGCCAGGCACATCCCCGGCTACTTCGAGCGGCTGGGCTTCGCCGAGACCGCGACCTGCCTGACGCTGCCGCTCTCCTGAATCAACCGCGCCGGCGGGGCCTGCCGAGCAGCTTGCGCCCCACCTCGAGCAGCGACTCGCGCAGGGTGTCGTCGTCGTAGTGCGCCAGGTCGGGCGAACCGCCGGCCAGCGCGATCCCCGCGACGGCGGCGTGCGCGGCGACCACCCGCGCCGGATCGGGATCGGGGCCGGTCAGGATCGTCATCATCCCGACCATGCAGCTCTCCTTGCCGAAGAAGTGCTTCTCCAGCGCCCGCGCAACCCCGGGGTCGCTGGAGAACAACGCGACCAGCGCCCGGTGCCGCACCACGAGGTCCACGAACCCGGCCAGCATGTGGTCGATACGCGCGCCCGGCCTGCGCTCCCGCTCCGCCTCCCCGACGATCGACTCCAGCTCGCGCAGCCCGGGCTCGACCACGGCTTCGGTGATCTCGTCCTTCGTCTTGAAGTGGTAGTACACCGCGGCCTTCGTGACGCCGAGCTCGTCGGCGATCATCTGCAGCGACGTGCCCTCGACCCCGTGCGCGGTGAACAGCCGCAATGCCGTGGCGAGCAGGCGGGTGCGGGTGTCTTCGTGTCCGGCCACGGCTGCCATCGACTGGTGAACCTCCTCGTCAGCAGCCGAAGAGTACGCGACCCGAAATCCTCCGGCAAACGTTTGAGGCGCTAGCCGTGCGGCTAGTCACACACTAGCCGATCGGCTTGGAGCTCCACTTGCCGATCGGCTAGCTTGAGTATCACCGGATCGGATGTCACTCGACTGAATTGGAGCCGAGTACGTGGCCACCCTGCTCTACCGCCTAGCCCGGTTTTCGTTCCGCCGGCGCTGGCTCGTCGCGAGCGTCTGGACGGCGGTTCTGCTCGTCTTGGGCGGCGGCGCGCTGACGCTGTCCGGCCAGATGTCGAACTCGGTGACCATCCCGGGCACCGAGGCGCAGCAGGCCATCGACCACCTCAAGGACAAGTTCCCACAGGCAGCGGCAGGCAACGCGACCGCGCGCGTGGCGATCGAGGCGCCGGACGGACAGGCGCTCACCGACCCGGCCGCCCGCGCGACCGTCGAGGAGATGGTCGGCAAGATCAAGACCGCGCCCGGTGTCGCGATGGTCGCCGACCCGTACCAGGCCAAGACGATCTCCGCGGACGGCCGCATCGCCATGGCCCAGGTGAGCTACAAGGCCCCGGCCCCCGAGGTGACCGACAGTGACCGCGAAGCGCTCAAGTCAACCGCCGACGCGGCGAAGAGCGCCGGTTTCACCGTCGAATTCGGCGGTGACGCGATCCAGGGCGTGCCCGCCACGGAGGCCACCGAGGGCATCGGCGTGATCGTCGCGGCCATCGTCCTGGCGATCACCTTCGGCTCGATCGTCGCCGCCGGGCTGCCCCTGCTGACCGCCCTCATCGGCGTCGGTGTCGGCATGGCCGGCGTGATGACCGTGTCCGGGTTCGTCGACCTGAACTCCAACACCCCGATCCTCGCGCTGATGCTCGGCCTCGCCGTCGGCATCGACTACGCGTTGTTCATCGTCTCCCGCTACCGGCACGAGCTGGCCGAGGGGCACGATCCGGAACTGGCCGCCGGGCGCGCGGTCGGCACCGCGGGTTCCGCCGTGGTGTTCGCCGGCCTGACGGTGATCATCGCCCTGGTCGGGCTCACCGTCGTGGGCATCCCGATCCTCGGCCAGATGGGCGTCGCGGCCGCCGGGACCGTCGCCGTCGCGGTCCTCATCGCCCTGTCGCTGCTGCCCGCGCTGCTCGGCTTCGCCGGCCGCAAGGTCGTCGGCAAACACGCCCGTCCGAAGCAGAACGGCAAGCCCGCGATGGGCGAGCGCTGGGCCCGGTACGTCGGACGGCACCGCGTCCCGGTGCTGGTGACCGCGGTGGTCGGCCTGCTCGTCGTCGCGATCCCGGCGCTGAGCATGCAGCTCGGCCTGCCCACCGACGCCACCGCCGCGCCCGAGTCGACCCAGCGCAAGGCCTACGACCTGATCAGCAAGGGCTTCGGCGAGGGCACCAACGGCCCGCTGATCGTCGTCATCGACTCCGCCGACGCGCCCGACCCGCGCCTGGCCGCCACCGAGGCCACCGACTCGATCTCGCGCCTGCCGGACGTCGCCGCGGTGACGCAGGCGCAGTTCAACGCCGAGGGTGACACCGCGCTGGTCACCGTGATCCCGAAGAGCGGCCCGAGCAGCGAGGCGACCGAGCAGCTCGTCGGGAGCATCCGCGACCAGTCCGACCGCCTGTCCGGGGCCACCGGCGCGAAGCTGTCGGTGACCGGTCAGACGGCGCTGCAGATCGACGTGTCGGAGAAGCTGGCCGGCGCGATGCTGCCCTACCTCGGCCTCATCGTCGGGCTCGCGTTCCTGCTGCTGATGCTGGTGTTCCGGTCGATCATCGTGCCGCTGAAGGCGACGCTGGGCTTCCTCGGCTCGGTCGTGGCGACCTTCGGCGCGGTGGTCGCGGTGTTCCAGTGGGGCTGGCTCACCGACCTGCTCGGCGTCGACTCGACCGGCCCGATCATGAGCATGCTGCCGATCCTGCTGATCGGCGTGCTGTTCGGCCTCGCGATGGACTACCAGGTGTTCCTGGTGACCCGGATGCGCGAGGACTACGTGCACGGCGCGGACGCCCGCGACGCCGTGGTGAGCGGGTTCAAGCACGGCGCCCGGGTCGTGGTCGCGGCCGCGCTGATCATGATCAGCGTGTTCGCCGGGTTCATCGCGGCCGAGCTGTCGCTGATCCAGTCGATCGGGTTCGCGCTGGCGTTCGGCGTCCTGGTGGACGCGTTCGTGGTGCGCATGACGATCGTGCCCGCGGTGATGTCGCTGCTCGGCAAGCACGCGTGGTGGCTGCCGAAGTGGCTGCACCGCGCGCTGCCGAACGTCGACGTGGAGGGCGAGAGCCTCGCCAAGCACCTCGACGAGCGCCGTGAACTGGAAGGCGCGCGGAGCTAGGAAACCAGCCAGGCGATCGCGCCGCCGACGGCCAAGAGTGCCGCGACCAGCAACAGCATCGCGAGCACCTTGGCCGTCTTCCACGTGCTGTACACGCCGCCGACCAGGAAGCCGCCGAGCGCCAGCAGCAGCACGGCGACCAGTTCCTTGCTCACAGGACACCCTTCGTCGACGGGATGCCGCCGGCGCGCGGGTCCGGCTCGGTGGCCGCCCGCAGCGCACGCGCGACGGCCTTGTACTGGGCCTCGGCGATGTGGTGCGGGTCGCGGCCGTGGATGACGCGGACGTGCAGCGCGATCTGCGCGTGGAACGACAGCGAGTCGAACACGTGCCTGGTCAGCACGAACGGGTAGTTGCCGCCGATGGTGAACGTGTTGAACTGCTCCGGCTCGCCGACGTGCACGCAGTACGGGCGGCCGGACACGTCGATCGCGGCGTGCGCGAGCGTCTCGTCCATCGGGATCCACGCGTCGCCGAAGCGGCGGATGCCCGACTTGTCGCCCAGCGCCTGGCGGATCGCCTGGCCCAGCACGATCGCGGTGTCCTCGACCGTGTGGTGCGCGTCGATCTCGATGTCGCCGGTCGCGTCGACCTTCAGGTCGAGCGAGCCGTGCACGCCGAACGAGTTGAGCATGTGGTCGTAGAACGGGACCCCGGTGGACACCTCCACCTGCCCGGTGCCGTCCAGGTCGACCACCACCGTGATCGAGGACTCCTTCGTGGTCCGGGAAACCTTGCCGACGCGGCTCACCGCGGGACCTCCTTGCTCGCCGCCAGGAAGGCGTCGTTCTCCTCCGGGGTGCCGACGGTCACCCGCAGGTGACCCTCGATGCCGACGTCACGGATCAGCACCCCGTTGTCCACGTAGGCCTGCCAGCTCGCCCGCGCGTCGGCGAAGCGGCCGAACAGGATGAAGTTGGCGTCGCTGGGCACCGGCGTGAAGCCGAGGCCCAGCAGACCCTCGACGACACGCTCGCGCTCGGCGGCGAGCTTGGCGACCGAGGCCAGCGTCTCGTCCGCGTGCCGCAGCGCCGCCCGCGCGGCCGCCTGCGTCAGCACCGACAGGTGGTAGGGCAGGCGCACCAGCTGCAGCGCGTCGATCACCGCCGGGGCGGCCGCGAGGTAGCCGAGCCGCCCGCCGGCGAAGGCGAACGCCTTGCTCATCGTGCGCGACACGATCAGCTGCGCCGGGTAGGCCTCGATCAGCTCGACCGCGCTGCGCTGCGACGAGAACTCCGCGTAGGCCTCGTCCACCACGACGATGCCCGGGGCGGCGCGCAACACCAGCTCCAGTTCGTCGAACGGGATCGAGCCGCCGGTCGGGTTGTTCGGGCTGGTCACGAACACGACGTCGGGCTTGCGCTCGGCGACGATCCGCGCGGCGGCCTCGGTGTCGAGCGTGAAGTCGTCCCGCCGGGGCGTCGCGACCCAGTCGGTGCGGGTGCCCGCCGCGATGATCGGGTGCATCGAGTACGACGGCTCGAAGCCGAGCGCGCTGCGGCCGGGACCCCCGAAGGCCTGCAGGATCTGCTGCAGCACCTCGTTGGACCCGTTGGCGGCCCACAGGTTCCGCTCGGTCAGCGGCACGCCCGTCGCGCCGGACAGGTACGCCGCGAGGTCCTGGCGCAGGGCGATCGCGTCGCGGTCCGGGTAGCGGTGCAGGCCGGCGGCGGCCTCGCGGACGGCCTCGGTGACGTCGTCGACCAGGGCCTGCGGCGGCGGGTACGGGTTCTCGTTCGTGTTGAGCCGGATCGGGACGTCCAGCTGCGGGGCGCCGTAGGGGCTGCGGCCCCGCAGGTCCTCGCGCAGCGGCAGGTCCTCGAGACGGACGTCGTCGGAACTCACTCGGCTCCTCCCGGGAAGCGGGCGGTGACCGCTTCCCCGTGTGCGGGCAGGTCTTCGGCGTTGGCGAGCGCGACGACCTTGCCGGCCACCTCGCGCAGCGCCTCCTCGCTGTAGTCGATGACGTGGATGCCGCGCAGGAAGCTCTGCACGGACAGCCCCGACGAATGGCGCGCGTAACCGCCGGTGGGCAGCACGTGGTTCGACCCCGCGCAGTAGTCGCCGAGCGAGACCGGCGCGTACGGGCCGACGAACACCGCGCCGGCGTTGCGCACGCGGGCGGCGACGGCCCGCGCGTCGGCCGTCTGGATCTCCAGGTGCTCGGCCGCGTAGGCGTCCACCACCCGCAGACCCTCGTCCACAGTGGACACCAGCACGGTGCCGGACTGCTTGCCGTGCAACGCCTCGCCGATGCGCTCGGTGTGCTTGGTGGCGGCGACGCGGCCGGCCAGCTCCCGGTCCACGGCGTCGGCCAGCTCCTCCGACGTGGTGACCAGCACGCTCGCGGCGAGCGGGTCGTGCTCGGCTTGGCTCACCAGGTCGGCCGCCACGTGCACCGGGTTGGCCGTCTCGTCGGCCAGGATCGCGATCTCCGTCGGCCCCGCCTCGGAGTCGATGCCGATCAGGCCGCGCAGCAGGCGCTTGGCGGCGGTCAGGTAGATGTTGCCGGGGCCGGTCACCAGGTCGACCGGGACCAGCTCGGCGCCGTCGGTGTCGGTGCCGCCGTGGGCCATCAGCGCCACGGCCTGCGCGCCGCCGACCGCCCACACCTCGTCCACGCCCAGCAGCGCGGCGGCGGCCAGGATCGTCGGGTGCGGCCTGCCGCCGAACTCGGCCTGCGGCGGCGAGCACAGCACCAGCGAGCCGACGCCCGCGACCTGTGCCGGGACGACGTTCATCACCACGCTCGACGGGTAGACCGCGAGCCCGCCGGGGGCGTAGAGGCCGACGCGCTCGACCGGCACCCAGCGCTCGGTGACCGTGCCACCGTCGGCGACCGTCGTGGTCACGTCGGCCCGCCGCTGGTCGGCGTGCACCTTGCGGGCGCGCTCGATGGCCTCCTCCAGCGCGGCGCGCACCGCCGGGTCCAGCGTGGTCAGCGCGGCCTCGATCTCCGCGCGCGGCACGCGGACGCTCGCCGGGCGCACGCGGTCGAACCGCTCGGTGTACTCCAGGACCGCCTCGACCCCGCGCTCGCGGACCGCCTCGACCACCGGGCGGACCTGATGCAGCGCCGCGTCCACGTCGATCTCGGCACGCGGGAGCGTGGCTCGGAGTTCGGTGGCGGACAGCACGCGTCCACGCAGGTCGATGCGGTTCAACATGGGTCTAGGGTACGAGTTGGAACGTTGACGACGACCAGGGAGGTAGCCCGTGCTCCGGATCGGCTTGTGCCAGCTCACATCGAGTGCCGAGCCCGCGGAGAACCTCGCCCCGATCCGCGAGGGCGTGGCGCGCGCGGCAGGTGAGGGAGCGCGGGTCGTGGTGTTCCCGGAGGCGGCGATGGCGCGGTTCGGGGTGCCGCTCGGGCCGGTCGCCGAGCCGCTCGACGGGCCGTGGGCCAAGTCGGTCGCCGCGATCGCCGACGAGCACGGCGTGCTGGTGGTGGCCGGGATGTTCACGCCGCACGAGGACGGCCGGGTGCGCAACACCCTGCTCATCACCGGGCTCGGGCACCACACCGGCTACGACAAGATCCACCTCTACGACGCGTTCGGCTTCCGCGAGTCCGACACGGTCGCGCCGGGCGCCTCACCGGTGACCGTCGAGGTCGACGGCGTGACGCTGGGCTTCGCGACCTGCTACGACGTGCGGTTCCCGGAGCTGTTCCGGGCGCTGGCCGACCGGGGCGCGTCCGCGGTCGTGCTGCCCACGTCCTGGGGCGCCGGCGAGGGCAAGCGGGACCAGTGGGAGGTGCTGGTGCGGGCGCGGGCGCTCGACTCCGGCTGCTGGGTGCTGGGCTGCGGCCAGGCCGACCCGGCGGCGTCCGGCGTCGAGGTGAACCCGAAGGCGCCGACCGGCATCGGGTACTCGACGGTGGCGGACGGGTTCGGGCGCGTGCACGCCCAGCTGGGCGCGGGGCCGGAGTCGGTCGTCGTGGACATCGACCCGGAGGTCGCGGAGAAGGCCCGCAACGCGACGGGGGCGCTCGCCAACCGGCGGCTCTGACGATCTCGTGGTGAGCCGGGCGGCGCGCCTGGCTAGGCCATGCCCTCTTCGATGGCCAGCCGGGTCAGTTCCGGGCGCCGGCGGCGGCCCGTCTTGTCGCGGATCCGGTCCAGGTACGAGCGGACGGTGCGGACGCTGATCGACATCGCCTCGGCGATGTCGGCGTCCCGCTCCCCCGCGGCGACCAGCGACAGCACCTGCCGCTCGCGGTCGGACAGCACGCTGCCCACCCCGGCCCGCGGGCGCGTCGAGTCGAGCAGGAACGACGCCAGCGTCGGCGACACGTAGGAGTTGCCCGCGGCGATCTCGCGGATCGCGTGCAGGATGTCGTCGCCGTCGGCGTCCTTCGACAGGTACCCCCGCGCGCCTGCCGAGATCGCGCCCAGCACCTCGTCCTGGCCGGCGTGCGCGGACACCACCAGCACCTTGTGCCCCATCCGCACGACCTCCTGCACGGCCTGCGAGTCGGTCACGCCACGCAGCTTGAGGTCCAGCACGACGACGCACCCGGCCGGTTCGTGGCTGCTCGCGAACGCGGCGACGGACTCCGCGACCGGTCCCAGCTCGATGTCCCGCGCCTCGGAGAGCACGTTCGCCACCGCGTAGCGGTACAGCGGGTGGTCCTCGATCACGCCGACCCGGATGGGCCCGCCCTCGCTCGCGGCCATGGGACCTCACTCCCTGTGGGCATTTTTCCCGGCAGCGAATACCGGTTCCCCGTTTATTCTGTACCAGGATCAAGGAGAAGCGAGTTGACCGCTGCCGACGCGGGGGTCTCCGCCGGTGGCGGGACCGCACCCGAAGCACCCCGGCCCCGCCGGTTCACCGTGGCGCCGTTCGTGCTGCCCATCGGGTTCGCCCAGATCGCGGTCTGGGAGTCCGCGCTGGTCGCGACGCTGCTGGCGGTGCACGACGTGCTGCCGGCGAAGCTCGTCGTGACCGTGCTGGCGCTGCTGGTGATCGCCTCGACGTCCGTCCGGTTCGCGGGACGGCACCTGGCGGGCTGGGCGCTCACCTGGGTGTCCTACCGGCTGCTGCAGCACGACGAACGCCGCCAGGCCGCCGACCCGCTGCGCGTGCTCGCCCACGACTTCCGGCTGCGGCAGCACGTCGACCGCGCCGGGAACCGGTTCGGGGTCGCCGGGGTCGGCGACGGCTGGACCACGGTGATCCGGTTGCGCGAGGGCGTGGAGCCGGACGTGGCGAAGGTGCTGGACCTGCTGCGCGCCGCGTGCGACAACCCGGAGATCCCGCTGGCCGGCGCCCAGCTGCTGGTGCGGACGAGCTTCGGCGAGCGGACGTACCTGGTCGCGGTGCGGTACCGGGCGAGCGAGGCGCCGCTGGCGGCGCTGGCCCGCGGCGGCGGTGAGGCGGGCGAGCTGCGGGCGACGACCCGCGCGGCGCTGGCGTTGATGGGCGCGCTCGCGAAGGCCGGGTATGGCAGCACGCTGCTGGAAGCCGGCGAGCTGGCGACGGAGCTGCGCGCCACCCTCGGCGCCGACGCCCCGGCGCCGGTGACGGACGGCTGGCGGTCGTGGTCGGCGGGCGGGACCGCGCAGGCCGGGTTCGTCCCGCTGACGCGTGAGGACGTGCCCGTGCTGCTGACGTCGACGGCTCGCGGCGCGGCGCTGACGGTCGCTTCGTTCACGTTGCGCCGCAACCGCTTCGGGCGGCTCGTGGAGGAGGTCACGCTGCGGCTGGCGCGCTACGCCGGGACGCGGCGCCCGCCCCGGACCCGCGACCTGGACGTGCCGGTCGTGCCGCTGTACGGCAGGCACGCCGCCGCGGTGCGGCGCACGCTGCCGCTCGCGTTGCCGGGTTGAGTCACGCCATCAGCGGCGTCGGGTCGGCGAAGATGTCCGCCAGGACGCCGGTGCACGCCGCGACGGCCTGGACGTCCGGGCCGAACCGCGTCACGGTCACCAGGTCGGTGCCGGGCAGCGCGGTCGTCGCCGCGAAGGCGTGCAGCAGGGTCGCCAGGTGCTCCGGCGCGTCGGTGATGTTCTGGCCGCCGAGGACGACCTGGTCCGGGTTGACGACGTCGCGCAGGATGGCGACCGCCCGGCCCATCGTCGCGGCGCGTTCGGCCAGCGCGCCCCGGTCGGTCTGGTCGTTGACGGTTGCTTCGAGGCAGCCGGTCCGGCCGCACGCGCAGCGCACATCGCCGCCGACCGGCAGGTGCGCGACCGACCCGGCCTGGCCCGGGCCGCGGTGCAGCACGCCGTTGACGACGAGCGCCGCGCCGACGACCTGGCGGGCGTAGAAGTAGAGCAGGCTCGGGTACTGCTTGCCCTCGCCGAACAGCAGCTCGGCGTGCGCCATCGCGGGCACGTGGCCGTCGACGTGCACCGGCAGGCCCGTCCCGCGCGCCAGCACCGCCTGCGCGGGGGCGCGGTGCCAGCCGAGCCGGTCGTGCGTGATCAGGCCGCGGGCGATGTCGACCTGGCCGCCGGTGGCGAGCCCGAGCCCGACGACCCGCCGCTCCCGCCAGCGCCGCAGGAACGCGCGGACCTTCGCGGCGAGGAACGCCAGCCCGTCCTCGGCGCTGCCCCGCGGCGTCGGGATCTTCTCGCTGCCCACGAGCCGCCCGCGCAGGTCGACGATGCCGAACGTGGTGGTGCGGACGCCGATGTGCACCCCGCACGCGGCGAGCACGCTGTCGTCGATGTCGACCGGCACCCTGGGCCGTCCGACGGCGCCGGCGCGGGCCAGGTCCGGCGCGTCCCGCACCAGCCGGGCCTCGGCGAGCGCGGTGACCTGCCGGCTGACCGTCGGCATGCTCAGCGACGTGAGCTCGGCGATCGCGGCCCGCGACAGCGGGCCTTCCCGCCTGATCGCGCCGAGCACCGCGGCGGCGTTCGACACTGCGCACCCCCCAGGACTTCGTTCCACCGTGCACGAAAGTAGCCGACCACGTCAAAACCGCCCGGCATGCGGGACGGTGGCAGACTCCGGGGGGTGAGCACGCGCCCGTACGTCCTCGCCTCGGCGGCGGTTTCCCTGGACGGCTACCTCGACGACACCAGCGACCGGCGGCTCCTGCTGTCCAACGAGGAGGACTTCGCGCGGGTCGACGACGTGCGTGCCGGGGTGGACGCGATCCTGGTCGGGGCGGGCACGATCCGCACCGACAACCCGCGGCTGCTGGTGCGCTCCGGGCGCGGCAACCCGGCGAAGGTCACGATCACCGGGAGCGGCGACCTCGACCCGTCGGCGAACTTCTTCACCACCGGTGACGTCGAGAAGCTGGTGTACGCCCCGGCCGCGGCGGTTCCGAAGGTGCGGGAGCGGCTGGGCGCGGTGGCGACCGTGGCGGACGGCGGGGACCCGCTCGACCTGCGGCACGTGCTGGCGGACCTGGCCGGCCGCGGGATCGAGCGGCTGATGGTCGAGGGCGGCGGCGCGGTCCACACGATGTTCCTCACCGCGGGCGTGGTGGACGAACTGCAGCTGGCGATCGCGCCGGTGTTCGTGGGCGAGGCGGAGGCGCCGCGGTTCGTCGGGCCCGGCCGGTTCCCGCCGGGACGGCTGCAGCTGACCGAGACGCGCCGCATCGGGGACGTCGTGTTCATGCGGTACCACCTGGGGCAGGCGGCGCGGGACCACCGCAGGCTGCGGGAGGCGATCGAGCTGGCGGAGAAGTGCCCGCCGTCGACGACGTTCCGGGTCGGCGCGATCGTGGTGGACGCCGCCGACGAGGTGCTGGCCACCGGGTACTCGGGCGAGACCGACCCGCACGACCACGCGGAAGAGGTGGCGATCGCCAAACTGGGCGACGCGGACGTCACGGGCGCGACCATCTACTCGTCGCTGGAGCCGTGCAGCTCGCGGGCGTCGCGGGCGGTGTCGTGCACGCGGCACATCCTGGACGCCGGAATCCCGCGGGTGGTGTTCGCCTGGCGCGAGCCGAACCTGTTCGTGGACTGCGTGGGAGCGGAAACCCTGCGCGCGGCGGGCCGCGAGGTGCGCGAACTGCCCGACCTGGCACCCCTCGTCAAGGCGACGAACGCGCACCTGCCCCTCGGGAACGGCTAGTCCGCGCCCGGCAGTGTGAACAAGAGCCGATCGAGCTGCGGCACCGACTGCCGGAGGCGGTCCTTCCAGTGGCGGTGGCGCTGTCGGAGAACCTGCACATCGGCCGCTTTCGGCAACGGCAGCAGTCGCTCAGTCTCCGGCAGCAGGGCCTCCAGCTTGACAATCCGCTCGCGCACGAGAGCACGGGCGGCCTCACGGCCGGACGGGGTGAGACCGGCGAGCTCCTCGTGACTCCAACCGGTCGGCACGATAGTCGCGTACGCGGCCCAGCCCTCCTCGCCCAGTGGATCAGCGGCGAAGGCATCGACGATGCGCCAGGCAAGAGTGATGTCCGGTTCGAGCGCCTGCGCGCGGGCGGACGCGGTTGCGGCCAGCAGCCTCTGGAAGGCCGCCTGTTGCCACTGTTCGACCCGGTCGCGCCCGCGATCGTTCCAGACATCCGCGGCAGCGACGAAGCCCGCCAACGGAACGAGGTCACGAACTGCGGGTCCGCCGCAGCGGCCGCACACACGTTCGGGAATCTCCAGCGCCCTTTGCCACCATGGGATGGAATCCGCCTCCAGGACCGGGCGGGATCGCACCGACGAGCAACCGGGCGAATGCAACAACCGGCCATTTGTGTCGCCCACTGCCAGGCGAAGCCAACCGAATGTGCCCAGAAAGGCGCGTTCAGGTTCGTCGAGCCAACTCGGCAGAGCCGGCACCGGGGGCAGCAACAGCGCACCACCGGCGGCCACGATGTGCACACGCACCGCTTCGGCGAACTTCAGGTCGACTTCATTCAAGACTCGTTCGGGCTGCGGAGGCTCACCCAGCACACGCCCGTCGTGGGTTTCCCGGAGGGCGACGCGGGCGATATCGAGGATCCACGCCGCACGTGCGAAGGTGGCTGCTACCGAGCCGGGTTCAACCGGCTCCCGGTACTTATTCGCGGCGAGGATATCCCGAAGCACCATGACCGGGAGATCGGAAAGGAGGGGCGCGATGCTCTCCGGAGTGGCGTACGGGCCGAGGTTGCGGGCAGTGATGTACGCACTCGTAAGCTCCGAGCGTTCCTCGAGGTCAATGCTCCTGAAGTGGACCTCCTCGTCGTATTCCTTGGGTAGAGCACGGCCCGGATCGATGGCCAGTCGATCCGCACGTTCGCGGTCCCATTCGTCGTGCCGAGCGCGCTGCTCGGCAATCCGAGCCTTCTTCTCCGCCCCTATGGATGCAGCTCGCTCCGCCCACTCCGACCAGGGACAGGCGATGTCCCTGGTCTTGATCTGGCGCTGTTCGCTCTTTTTGACATGAACGGCTCGCCAACCGCGTGCCGGAGGCCTCGGCCCTGGGTCGACCACTTGCACGGTCACTTTCCCACCGCCGTCGATCGACACCACGGAAACACGCGCTGCCAGCGGCGCGTCATCGTAGGGTGAGTACGTCGGAAAGGCGTATTCGTGTCCGATGCGAAGGTCAGCCTGCTTCACGAAAGTGAGCATCGCACGAACGAATCGGATCTGTCGGCCCTTTTCCCAAAACCGCTAACGCGGCACCCACAACGTCACCCGCGTGCCGTGGCCTGGTTTGGAGTCGATTCGGCACCAGCCGCCGGCCTCGGTGAGGCGCGCTTTCATCGACGAGCTCACCCCGAAGCCCGCCGGGCGTGCGTCCTCGTCGTAGCCGACTCCGTGGTCCCGGATCACCACCGCGATTCCGCCCTCGTGCTCGGCGAGGCGCATCACGACCTCCCGGGTGCCCGCGTGCTTCAGCGTGTTCCGCAACGCCTCGCGCGCCGCGTCGCGGACCGCTGCTCGGCGGGCCTCCGTCAGGGTGTCGTCGGCCAGGTCGGACAGCGCCAGCTGCGCCCGCAACCCCTCCCGCGCCATCTCCGTCGCCAGCCCGGTCAGCTCCCCCGCGAGCCCCTGGCCGCCACCGCCCGGCGTGCCCAGCCCCCGCCGCAGCTCGGCCGCCTGCGCCCGCGCCTGCGCACGCACCCGGTCCAGCTCGGCGGCCGGATCCCCGCCCCGGTGCATCGCCATCGCTTCGAGCGCCTGCAGCACCGTGTCGTGCAGCGCCCGCTCCGTGCGTGCCCGCTCCCCGGCGACCCCGAGCCGCATCCCGATCGCCAGCGCCAAGCGCGTCGCCACCCCGAGCAGCACCAGCGTCCCGGCCGCCGTCACCACCGCGACCAGCATCGTCCCGGTCCCGCTGACCAGCGGTGGCACCCACATCGACAGCTGCCCGCCGAGCGCGAGCGCCCCCACCTGGAACGGCACCCCGAGCACCACCAGCGCGAGCCCGGCCGGCACGCCCCGGCACATCGTCCACAACCCGACCGTCCCGGTCAGGTTCAGGAACGGCACCCACGCCGCGGCCCAGTACAGCTCCGCCGGGGCCGTCGCGCTGACCGCCACGCCCGCCGCGACCGCGAACACCAGATCGGCCGCCAGCAGCAACCCCGTGGTGCGGCCGCTGCGGTCCGGCACGCGCAGCACCCACACCAGCGCGGTCAGGTTCGCCAGCACACCCACCCAGGCGACCACCGTCGCCGAGAGCACGAAACCGTGCGCGGCCACCAGCCACACCCAAGCGATCGGCAGCACCCCGATCCGGTAGACCAGCGGCAGCAGCACCGCGTACCGGGTCGCGCGCACCATCAGCGAGGAGCGCGGCCCGTCGGTGCTGCTCGCCGCGACGGCGCCCATCCGCTTGAGCGCGGACACCGGCTCCGGATCGTCGATCTCCGCCGGCAACTCGCCCGGCGTGGACGCCAGCACCCCCGCCCCCTTGCGCAGCAAGGTGAGCAGGAAGTTGCCAGCCATGCCCGTTCCTTCCTCCCCCGGACCCCAGTCATAGCAAGCCGGGGGAGGCCGGAACAAGGTTCAGCGGAGATCCATGCCGAGGTCGAGCGCGGGCGAGGAGTGGGTCAGCGCGCCGACCGCCAGGTAGTCCACGCCGGTCTCGGCGTAGGCCCGCGCGTTCGCCAGCTTCAGCCCGCCGGAGGCCTCCAGCCGCGTCTTCGGCGACACCTCGTCCTTGCGGCGCACGGCTTCCGCGCACTGCCCTGGCGTGAAGTTGTCCAGCAGGACCTCGTCGGCGCCCGCGGCCAGCGCCTCGTCGAGCTGGTCGAGCGTGTCGACCTCGACCTCGCACGGCAGCGCCGGCGCGTGCTCCCTGGCCGCCGCCAGCGCGGCGGTGACCGAACCGGCGGCCACCACGTGGTTGTCCTTGATCAGCACCGCGTCGCCGAGGCCCATCCGGTGGTTGACGCCGCCACCGCAGCGCACCGCGTACTTCTCCAGCAGCCGCAGGCTGGGCAGCGTCTTCCGGGAGTCCCGGATCGCGCAGCCGGTGCCGTCCACAGCGGACACCCACGCGGCCGTCGCGGTCGCCACGCCGGAGAGGTGGCACAGCAGGTTCAGCGCCGTCCGCTCCGCGGTGAGCAGCCCGCGCACCGGTCCCCGCACGACGAGCGCGGGCTTGCCCGCCACGAGCCGGGTGCCGTCCTCGGCGCGGTCGAGCACCTCGTACCCGTCGCCGAGCACCGCGTCGAACACCAGCAGCGCCACCGGCACACCGGCGAGCGTCCCGTCCACGCGCGGGGTGATCTCCGCGACCGCGGTCGCCGACTCGGGCACCGTGGCGGCGGTGGTCGCGTCCGGTCCGTACCGCAAGTCCTCCGCCAGCGCGATCTCCACGACGCGGCGGGCGTCCTCCAGGTCCAGGTTCATGCCACTTCCTCCGTGCACACGGGGTCGGCCAGCACCGGCTGCCCCGACGGGTTGAGCCGGATCAGCTGACTGCGCTGCCACGTCACGTCGTCCCGGCCGGGGTGGTCGGCGCGGACGTGGCAGCCGCGCGATTCGGTGCGGCGCGCGGCCGCGGCCAGCAACGCCTGCGCCACCAAGGTGAGCGACGCGTTCTCGACGTCCGCGTGGGTCCGCAGTGGACCGTCCGAAGTCGACAGATCGAGGACCGCGCCGGCCACCGCCAGCCCCTCGGCGTCCCGCCCGATGGCCGCGTAACGGCTCATCGCGCGCTGCAGCGCGTCCCGCTCAGCCATCCGCACCCGCCCCCACGCGGGTGCCGATGCCTGCTTCGGGTCGGCCAGCAGGCCGGCGGCGAGGTCGGCGGCCACCGCCTCGGCGGCGGCGCGTCCGGTGACCAGGCCTTCCAGCAGGCTGTTGGACGCCAGCCGGTTCGCGCCGTGCAACCCGGTCCGCGCCACCTCGCCGGCCGCGTAGAGGCCGGCGACACCGGTGCGGCCGTCGGTGCCCGCGACGATCCCGCCGCACGCGAAGTGCGCCGCCGGGGTCACCGGGATCGGATCACGCGCCGGGTCGACGCCGATCGCCCGGCAGGCCGCGAAAACCGTCGGGAACCGCTTGGCGAACCCGGGCACGCCGGTCGCGTCGAGGAACACGTGGTCGTCGATCCCGCCGGGTGCCGAGGCGAGCCGCCGCGTGATCGCGCCGGAGACGACGTCGCGCGGCGCCAGGTCGCCAAGCGGGTGCACGCCCTGCATGACGGACGCCCCCGCGCCGTCGACGAGCACCGCGCCCTCGCCGCGCACGGCCTCGGTGACCAGCGGGCACCGGCCGCGGGCGCCCGGCGTGTACAGCACGGTCGGGTGGAACTGCACGAATTCCAGGTCCGCGGCCACCGCACCGGCCCGCAACCCGAGCGCGACGCCGTCACCGGTGGCGATCTCCGGGTTCGACGTGGCCTGGTAGAGCTGCCCCATGCCGCCGGTGGCGAGCAGCACCGCGGGCGCGCGCAGCACCCCCGGCCGCCCCTCCGGGTCGAGCACCGTCACCCCGGCCACGTCGCCCCGCGGCGTGCGCAGCGCATCGACCGCGATGTGCCGCTCCAGCACGGGCAGCCTGCGGCCGGTCGCCTCGGCGACGAGCGTCCGCTCGACCTCGGCCCCGGTCGCGTCACCACCGGCGTGGATCACGCGGAACGCGCTGTGCCCGCCCTCACGGGTGCGGGCGAGCAGCCCGGAGGCGCCCGGGTCGAACCGCGCGCCCACCGACCGCAGCCACGACACGGCACGCGGGCCGTCGGCGAGGATCGCCGCGACCGCATCGGCATCGCACAGCCCGGCACCCGCGATCAACGTGTCGTCGACGTGTCGCGCGACGGAGTCGCCCTCGTCGTGCTGGTCCTCCATGACCACGGCGACGCCGCCCTGCGCCCAGCGGGTGTTGCCGTCCTCGACCGCCGCCTTCGTCACGACCAGCACCCGCAGGCCGAGCTCCTGCGCGCGGATCGCCGCGGTCAGCCCGGCGACGCCGGTGCCGAGCACCACCAGATCCGCGCGAGCCTCCCAGCAGGCGGTTTTCGTCTGTTCGTCGATAACCGGGCCGGTCATTCGCCGCCGCCGGGCTGCCCGATCTCGATCATCCGCTGCACCGAGGCGCGGGCCCTGGCAGCGATCTCCGGGTCGACGTGCACCTCGTCGGCGCCCTCGCGCAGCGCGCGCAGCAGGGCGGCCGGGGTGATCATCTTCATGTAGGCGCACGACGCCCGGTCGTTCACCGCGCGGAAGTCGATGCCCGGCGCGGCCTTGCGCAGCTGGTGCAGCATGCCCACCTCGGTGGCCACCAGCACCGACTTCGCCTTCGTCGCGCGGGCCTCGTGCACCATGTCCCCAGTGGACAGGATCTTCACCTTGTCCGCGGGCACCGCGCCCTCGCCGGCCAGGTAGAGCGCCGAGGTGGCGCAACCGCACTCGGGGTGGATGAACAGGTCCGCGTCCGGGTGGTCGGCCGCGCGCTGCGCCAGCTCGGGACCGTTGATCCCGGCGTGCACGTGGCACTCGCCTGCCCAGATGTGCATGTTCTCGCGCCCGGTCTTGCGCTTGACGTGCGCGCCGAGGAACTGGTCCGGACCGAACAGGACCTCGCGATCGGCCGGGATCGAGGCCACCACGTCGACCGCGTTGGACGACGTGCAACAGATGTCCGTCTCCGCCTTGACCTCCGCGGTGGTGTTCACATAGGACACCACGACCGCGCCGGGGTGCTGCGCCTTCCACTCGCGCAGCTGAGCGCCGGTGATGGAGTCGGCGAGCGAGCAGCCGGCGCGGGCGTCGGGGATCAGCACCGTCTTGTCCGGCGACAGGATCTTCGCGGTCTCGGCCATGAAGTGCACGCCGCAGAACACGATGGTCGACGCGTCGCTGGCGGCGGCGATCCGCGACAGCGCGAGGGAGTCCCCCGTGTGGTCGGCGATGTCCTGGATCGCCGGAGCCTGGTAGTTGTGCGCCAGCAGCACGGCATCCCGCTCGCGCGCCAGCTTGCGCACCTCTTCCGCCCACGCCTCGTCCGGCTCCACGCCGCCGTACGGGGTCAGGTCCACAGTCGCTGCAGTCATCGGCCCTCCTGGACCAGTCGCTGGTTTTCGTCTTACAATCGAAAACCGTGCGAAGTCATATTAACAGCAGCGCCCCCCTGGCACACGAGGTTTTGGCGGCGGTATTGCAGGTGCGTTGCGCCACACTGCAGGTCCTGCTGTGGCGCCGGGCGCTGGATCCGCACGTCGGGCGCTGGTCGCTGCCCGGCGGGCGGCTGCGGCCGGACGAGGACGTGGAGACCTCGATCCGCCGCCAGCTCGCGGAGAAGGTCGACGTCCGGCAGCTGAGTCACGTCGAGCAGCTTGCGGTGTTCAGCGCGCCGGACCGCGTGCCGGGGCCACGCGTGGTCGCCACGGCGTTCCTCGGGCTGGTCCCCTCGGACGTCGACCCCGAGGTCCCCGAGGACACGCGCTGGCACCCGGTGGACGACCTGCCGCGCACCGCGTTCGACCACCGCGACATCGTGCTGCGCGCCCGCGACCGCCTGCGCTCCAAACTGTCCTACACCAACGTCGGCTTCGCGCTCGCGCCACGCGAGTTCACCATCTCGGCGCTGCGCGAGCTGTACTCGGCCGCGCTGGGTTACAAGGTCGACGCGACGAACCTGCAGCGCGTGCTGGCCCGGCGCGGCCTGCTCTCGCCCACCGGGCACACGGCCGCGCCGGGCCGCAGCGGGGGACGGCCGGCCGCGTTGTTCTCCTTCACCGGGAAGGGCATCCAGGTCACCGACCCGTTCGCGGTGTTCCGCCCACCGCCCAAACGACGTTGAGCGAGAACCACCGGATCGACGTACCGTGTAGCCGTGGATGCGGAGCGGCAGGAAAGAACGACAGAGACCATCCCCCTGTTCCCTCTGCAGACCGTCCTGCTGCCCGGCGCGACGCTGCCGCTGCACCTGTTCGAGCCGCGCTACCGGCAGCTCGCGGTCGACCTGCTGACCGGCACGGTGCCGGACCGCCGGTTCGGGATCGTCGCGATCCGGAACTCCGCGGTGCGTGAGGTCGAGCACCTCGACCACGTCCACGGCATCGGCTGCACCGCGCTGCTCGGCGAGAGCGAGCGGCTGCCCGACGGCCGGTTCGACATCATCACCCGCGGCGAGCGCCGCTTCCGCGTACTGGACATCGACAACAGCCGGGCGCCCTACCTGGTCGGCACCGTCGAATGGGTCGACGACGCCCCGCTGCCGCCTGCCGCCGGACGGGCGGTCGCCGGGCTGCGCGACGCGGCCCTGTCCGCGCACGCGGCGTACTGCGAGGCCGCCTGGCACCGCGACTCGTGGGCGGCGCCGGAATCGGAGACCGGGCCGGGCGCGCTGTCGTACCTGCTCGCCGCCGACTGCCTGCTGCCGCTGGCCGACCGGCAGCAGCTGCTCGAAGAGACCCAGCCGCTGCGCCGGCTGCGGATGGTCAGCCGGATGCTGCGGCGCGAGGCCGGCTTCCTGTCGAAGCTGCGCGCGGTGCCCGCTCCCCCACCCGAGCTGATCCAGCTCGGCCTGCCCGCCAGCCTGAACTGAGACGCTGGCCACAACGTTTCCGCAGGTGAGCGGGAACAACGATCTTCCTGGTACCGTTGGACCTTCGGCGCTGGCAACAGCCCCTGCCACCAGCCCGCCGGATCAAGGTGATTGATCCGAGCCCGGCGTGGCAACCCAGATACCGCAGCAAGAAAAACCAGATGGGCCCTTACGCGTGCCTGTCACCGTTGCTGGTGCCTGGAGCGCCAGCTGAGAAACGAAACGCATGGAAGGAGGCGGCACGCCATGAGCCGCGACGTGATCGACTGGCGTACTCGTGCCGCCTGCCGGGACGAGGACCCTGAGCTGTTCTTCCCCGTGTCCGAAATGGGCCCGGGCGCCCGGCAGGTCGCACGGGCCAAGGCGGTGTGCGCAAGCTGTCCGGTGCGCGCCGAATGCTTGGCCTACGCACTGGACTCCGGTCTCGACAACGGCATCTTCGGCGGCACCACCGAGCAGGAGCGGCGCAGCCTGATCCGCTCCCGCCGGCGCGCCGAGGCGGCCTGAGACAAGCCGAACGGCCGGGACCCCGAGCACGGGGTTCCGGCCGTTTCGCGTTTCCAGGAAGTGTCCGGTAAGTCATCGGAGCCAGAGGATGATGGCGGCCAGCCAAGTCGCGGAACTGTTTGAGCCGCTTGAAACAGCGTTCGACCACGTTGCGCCGCTTGCAGGCCTCAGAGTCGAAGGCGGGAGCGGCAGCAGTTGCGGATCGCCACCGGCCTGGCCTCCAGTGAGCAGCACCGCAGCGGCAGCCCCGTCGACCGCGAGCCCCTCGATCCGCGCCCACGCCCGAACCGCAGCTAGATCAACTACAGGACAGGACCTAGCCCAGCCTGCGGCCGAGGTCGTCGCGGCCGTTCCAGCCGGCGAGCAGGCCGTAGGCCAGCGCGGTGCCCAGCGGCTGGGCCACCAGGACCCACAACGACTCGATGCGCGGCGCCCGTTCGATCACGTCGCCGACCGCCGGCGTGGTCGTGACCGCGTAGGCGCTGTTGGCGAAGGCCACACCCATCTGGACGCCGAGCCAGGCGGCGAGCAGGCCGCCGAGCACCGCGGCGATCAGCACCACGGGCCCGCGCCGCTCGCGCAGCATCCACACCGCGGCCCCGGTGACGACACCCAGGCCGAGGCCCAGCAACGCGTAGATCGCGAGGTCGTCGAAGCGGTGCCAGCTCTCCAGCTGCAGCGGGATCAACTGGCCGCCGTCGAACACGCGCACCCGTTCGGGCGGGGCGAGCAGCGACCAGAGCCAGCCGAGCGGGATGCCGAGCACGCCGATCAGCGACAGCAGGCTGACCGCGGGCAGCAGGTCGGCCTTCACGACCACCCGCGGCTGGGGTGGCCGCCGGTGGAACAGCACAGCGGACAGCTCCGGACCGGGTGCTCCCGGCCTGGCCTGCACCGGCGACGAGTCGGCCACCGCACCTCTTTCCGTTGCCGCTTGATCCGCCGCACCGAGATTAGCCGGTCACCCCACCCGTGTACGCACCGTGTCGGCCGCGTCGCCGATCCAGCCGCCGGGTGCACCCGGAGAACGCGGGTCAGGACTGGGCGTTCAAGCCTTTTTCGAACCGTTCGGCGTCGAAGTCGCCGCCGAACCACGGCGACAGCCCGGCGCGCGCGGCCTCCAGGAAGGCGTCGCGGTCCAGCCCGCCCGCACCCTCGGCGAGGGCGCCGAGCAGGGGCGATCCGGCGGCCACCGGCAGGTCGGACACGTTGCACAGGGCGGCCAGGTCCGGTTGCGCGGGCCAGGACCCGATGACGACACCGAGCACGTTGAGACCACGCGCGGTCGCGACCTCGGCTGTGAGGGCCGTCGCGTTGAGGGTGCCGAGCCCGGCCTCGGCGACCACCAGCAGCGGCGCGGACAGCGACCACGCGACGTCGGCGAGGGTGCCGCCGTCGGCGTCGAAGCGCACCAGCAGTCCTCCGGCGCCCTCGACCAGCACGAGGTCGTGCGTCTCGGCCAGCTCGCTCGCCGCCCCCGCGGCCTCGGCAGGCCCGACCGGCGCGATGCCGCTGCGCCGCGCCGCGACCTCCGGGGCGAGCGGGTCGGGGTAACGGCGCAGCTCGCGGGCGGTGACCTCCCCGGCCAGGCGGGTCACCTCGTCGATGTCGCCGGGCTCGCCGGGGGCGACCCCGGTCTGCGCGGGTTTCAGCACGGCCACCCGGCGGCCCTCGGCGCGCGCGAGCGCGGCGAGGGCCGCGGTCACCGCGGTCTTGCCGACGCCGGTTCCGGTCCCTGTCACCACCAGCACGCTCACGGGATCCGACATTAATACCGGCGCCGGCCGGCCGGCTTTCCGGTGTGTGGCTACCCGGTGACCATCGGGTTGCTCTCCTCGGTCCCGTTCACGACGCCGTCGACGCTGTCGGCCGAGACGAAGGCGTTCGCCTTCGGGTCGTACAGGTGCACCCGGGCGGCGCCGACCTCGAAGTACATCCCCACCAGGTCGACCTCGCCGCGGGCCTCGGCGGCCGCGACCGTCGGATACTCCCGCAGCCGGTCCAGCTGCTGCAGGATGTTGTGCAGCGCCAGCTGGTCGGCCTCGGACGCGGGCAGCGAGTCGCCGATCCGGATCGGCGCGTGCGTCTTCGCCCGCTCCACGCTCGGCTCGGCGTGCCGGAGCCAGGACTCCAGCGCGGGCGCGCCCGCCGGCACGCCACCGAGCAGCGCCTTCATCGCGCCGCACGACGAGTGCCCGCACACCACGATCTCGCGCACCTTGAGCACCCCGACCGCGAACTCGACCGCGGCGCCGATGGACGCGTCCGAACCCGCCGCGCACGTCGCGTGGTCGGGCACCAGGTTGCCGATGTTGCGCACGGTGAACAGGTCGCCCGGGCCGCTGCTGGTGATCAGGTTCGGCACGATCCGCGCGTCGCCGCAGGTGATGAACAGCGTCTCCGGGTTCTGCGTGTCGGCCAGCTTGCCCAGGATCGGGCGGACCAGCTCCGAGGTGCGCCGCTCGAACTCGACCATGCCGCGCCGCATCGAACTCTCCCGCGGCTGCCGCTGCTCCGGGACCTCGACCGGCTCCTCCTGCTGGGCCTGCTGCCAGTCGGACCAGGGGGCGAACCAGCGCGGCGCGATCCGCTGGGCCTTGGCCTTGTGCACGGTCGGCTCGCCTGCTTTGCCCCGCTCGAACCAGGGGTGCCCGATCTCGTCCACGATCACCTGGCCGCCGGCCTCCTCGTGGGAGTGCTGCCAGGCCGAAAGCGTGTCGAACGCTGCGTGGTCGAGGTAGTCCACGACGAGTTCGAGGGTCACCGTCGCGCCGCGCGGGATGGTGCCCAGTACCGAGGTCAGGCGCGGGATCGAGAGCGCGGACAACGCCCCCTCGACGACGACGCGCCACTTGTCGCCGTCGCGTTCGGCGTGGATGCCGGACCACAGCAGGCGGCGGAGCATGATCAGCGCGGCCGCGGCGACGCCGATCAGCACACCGGTGAGCAGGTCGATGGCCACGACGCCGAGCAGCGTGATCAGGTAGACCGGCAGGTCACCGTGCCGCAGCACCTGCTTGATGTGGTTGAGGTTGACCAGCTTCGCGCCGACGTGCACCAGCAGGCCGGCGAGCGCGGCCAGCGGGATGTTGCGCAACAGCCCGGCCAGCACGGCGACGAACAGCAGCACCCAGACGCCGTGCAGGACGGCGGAAACGCGGGTGCGGGCGCCGGTCTGCACGTTGGTCGAGCTCCGCACGATCACGCCGGTGACCGGCAGGCCGCCGAGCGCGCCCGAGGTCATGTTGGCCGCGCCCTGGCCGAGCAGCTCGCGGTTGAGGTTCGCGCGCGGGCCGGTGTGCATCTTGTCGACAGCCACGGCGGAGAGCAGGCTCTCGACGCTCGCGACCAGCGCGATGGTGACGACCGCGACGCCGAAGTCGAACCAGCCGGTGTCCGGGAAGTCCGGCGCGAAGCTGATGTCGAGCACGTTCGCCGGGATGTCGACGCGCGGCACCTCCAGGCCGGCGACCAGCGAGAACACGGTGACCGCGACGATCGCGGCGAGCGGACCGGGCACCTTCCGCACCGCGGCGGGGAGCTTGCCCCACACGAGCAGGATGCCGATGGTGATCAGGCCGATCAGGGTGGCGGGCCCGTGCGGGTCGAGGATCTGCGCCGGCAGCTGGAGCAGGTTGTCGATCGGCGAGCTCTGCGCGCTTCCGCCCAGCACGATGTGCAGCTGGGCCAGCACGATCGTGACCCCGATGCCGGCCAGCATGCCGTGCACGATGGCCGGGGACAGGGCCAGCGCGGCGCGCGCGATCCGGCTCAGGCCGAGCAGGATCTGCAGCGCGCCCGCCAGGACGGTGATGGCGCAGGTGGCGGCCCAGCCGAACTCGTTGATGGTCTCCGCCATGATCACCGTCAGGCCCGCGGCGGGGCCGCTGACCTGCAGCGGCGCGCCGCCGAGCGCGCCGGCCACGATGCCGCCGACGATCGCGGCGATCAGCCCGGCGACGATCGGCGCCCCGGAGGCCAGCGCGATGCCCAGCGACAGCGGGATCGCGACGAGGAAGACGACCAGCGAGGCCGGCACGTCGTGGCGGAGGTTGTCCAGCGCGGACCGCCACGAGCGGGGCGGAGCGTGCTCACGCTCCTGGGCAGAGTTGTCAATCATTCACGCCTCCGGTGCGGAAGTGCCCGAACATGGGGATGAACCGAGGAAGACCGGCCCCAGTGACGGCCTGTAGCACCAGAGATACCGAAAAACGCCCGGGATGTCCGGTATGCAAAGAAATTCTCACGTTTTGTTCACAAAGTGTCATGACTGATGAGTAACGGCGTATTGGCGTCAGGCCATCAGTGTGCGTGACACAGGACACCGAGCAGCTTGATGATCGACACGAAACGTGACTGAGGGTGCACGACGGCGGGCTGAGTGTCCCCGGTCACACTGGATTGGGTGAATTATTCACGGCGGCAGGTATTAGCGCTTCAGACCACCCTCGCGACTGGTCCCCAGCCGCGCTCGTGGGCGTGCGCGGCTGGGACCGGACCAGGGTGCGGCGGACGCGGGATGACCGCGGGTGAGCGCACGGCTCGGTGCGGCACGTCCGGGGTCCCCCGTCCCCGTGAGCCGGCCCTACCCGGAGACTGCCGCCGCGAGACCGACCACGGCCCCCTCGACGACCGCCTCTGTGGCGCCCCACCCGGTGCGGCACATCCCGGGATCCCCGTCCCCGCGAGCCGGCCCCACCCGGACAACTGCCGCCGCGAGACCGACCACCCCCCT
>NZ_JAKGSD010000030.1:56102-99567 GCF_021654135.1 Amycolatopsis tucumanensis
ATCCCCGTCCCCGCGAGCCGGCCCCACCCGGACAACTGCCGCCGCGAGACCGACCACGGCCCCCTCGACCACCGCTTCAGCAGCCCCCACCCGGCACGACACATCCCGAGCCCCGTCCCCGCGAGCCGGCCCCACCCGGACAACTGCCGCCGCGAGACCGACCACCGCACCCTCGACCACCGCCTCGATGGCGCCCCACCCGGCGCGACACATCCAGGGATCCCCGTCCCCGCGAGCCGGCCCTAGCCGGAGAACTGCCGCCGCGAGACCTCCGCGTGCGCCATCCGCCGCAGGGCCGCGAACAACGCGTCACCGAGAACAGTGCCGACCACCGCACCCTCGACCACCGCCTCGGTGGCGCCCAGCCGGGCCACCGCCGACACATCCCTCTCGGCGACCGAGGCCGCCGCCTCGGCGTAGCTGTCGAGTTCGTCCAGCACCCACTCGTGCCCGACCTCCCGGAGCGCGCACAGCACACCCACCAGCGACTCGACCACCGGCGATCCGGCGTGCACCTCCCAGCCCCGCCGCCGAGCCACCTCCTCGATGCGGCTCAGCGCCCAGGCGCGGTCGTCGGCCGTCACCTCCGGCTTCGCCACCGGCAGGCCGTGCTGAGCCAGGCCGAGGATGTCGTGCGTCGACGTGGCCGGGTCGTCGATCGCGCTCAGCACCTCGCCGACCGCGGCCACCGACAGGCCGCCGATCTCCAGCAGGGCACGCACCAGCTTCAGCCGGCGCACGTGCGCGGGCCCGTAGCGGGCCTGGTTGGGGCTGGTCAGCTCGCCGGGCGGGAGCAGGCCTTCGCGCTGGTAGTACTTGATCGTCGCGACCGGGACGCCCGACTCCCGGCTCAGCTCCGCCATGCGCATCCGGCGTTCCTCCCTCTGGACACAACCTCATGGGTAGAGTAGCTTTCCATTTCAGATAGTACAGCTATCCGTTCTGGAGGCGATGAGGATGACCACCCTGTCACTGGGCTCGTCCACCACCCGGCGGGCCGTGCTGCACTATGCCGAAATGTGGATCGCCATGGGCCTGGGCATGGCGGTCCTCGGACCGCTCGTCCGGCTGGGTTTCGACGCGGCGGGCTGGTCGGCGGTCCTGGACCGCACCGACTGGCGGGCGATGATCATGGCGACCGAGATGGCCCTGCCGATGGCCGCGTGGATGCGGTTCCGGCGGCACAGCCGGCGCTCGGTGCTCGAGATGACCGTGTGGATGTACGTGCCGTTCGCGGTGCTGCTCGTGCCGTACTGGGCCGGCGTGATCTCCGGCGGCGCGCTGATGGGCATCGGTCACGGCCTGATGGGCGTGGCCATGGCGGTGGTCGTCTACCGGCACCGCCACGACCACCACTGACGCGTCAGCGGACCACCACCGGCAACGTGTTCAAGCCGTGCACGAGCGTGCTCTCCCGCCAGCGGAGCTCGCCCGGGTCGCCGTCGAGCTCGATCACCGGGAAGCGCTCGAGCAGGCGGCCGAGGGCGACCTCCGCTTCGAGCCGGGCGAGCGGCGCCCCGACGCAGTAGTGGATGCCGTGGCCAAAGGCCAGGTGACCACCGGCCGGGCGGGTGACGTCCAGGCGGTCCGGCTCCGGGAACCGCTCGCCGTCGCGGTTGGCGCCCACCAGTGAGACCATCACGAACTCGTTCGCCGGGATCTCGACGCCGCCGATCGGCACCGGTTCCACCGTGAACCGCAGGGTCGCGATGTTGATCGGCCCCTCGAACCGCAGGAACTCCTCGACGGCGCCGGGCAGCAGCGACGGGTCGGCCCGCAGGGCCGCGAGCTGGTCCGGGTGCCGCAGCAACGCCAGGACGCTGTTGCCGATCAGGTTGACCGTCGTCTCGTGCCCGGCGACGAGCAGCAGGAACGCCATCGCCACCAGCTCTTCCGGCGACAGCTGGTCACCCTCGTCCGAGACGTGCACCAGGTCGGACAGCAGGTCCTGGGTCGGCGCCGCGCGCTTGGCCGCGACCAGCGCCGTGAGGTAGCCGGCCATCGAGCGGGCCGCGGCGTGGAAGTCGTCCTCGGGCCCGGAGTTGAGCAGTGTGTTCGACCACTCGCGGAAGTCGCCGCGCTCCTCCTCGGGGATGCCGAGCAGCTCGCAGATCACCGTGATCGGCAGCGGGTAGGCGAACGCGTCCAGCAGGTCCACCCGGCCGCGCGCGGCCACGGCGTCCAGCAGCTCGTCGGTGATCTGCTCGATGCGCGGCCGCAGGGCGGCGACGGTGCGCGCGGTGAAGGCCTTGTTGACCAGCTTGCGCAGCCGCGTGTGGTCCGGCGGGTCGCTGTTGAGCATGTGGTGGCGCAGCAGGCTGCCCGACGGGTCGTCGCCGCCCGTCCCCCCGGTCGCCGTCAGGCGCATCTGGAACAGCTCCTGCGCCCGGTTGGCGTCCTTGCTCAGCCGCGGGTCCGCGAGCAGCGCCTTGGCCTCCGCGTACCCCGAGACCAGCCAGACCCGCAACCCGCGGGGCATGATCGCGGGCCGGACCGGGCCCTCCTCGCGCAACGCGCGGTAGAGGGCGTGCGGGTCCTGGATGATGTCGTCGTCGAGCTCGATCGGTTCGTCCACCACGCGCATCTCGTGGTCCTCCCAGTGGCGTTCGTGCTCCGGCAAGTCGTCAACGGGCAGCGGGCGCGATTGGTGCCCGGCTCACCGGGCGGCGAGCGCGTCGGCGACCCGGTCCACCACCCCCTTCCAGTGCTCCCGCTGCGCGGCGCGCTCCTCGGCGTCGGCCAGCCATTCCTGGTGGAAGCGCACGACCGTCCGATCGCCCGACGGCGAAACCGTCATCTGCACCGTCGAGTCGTGGTCCCAGTCCTTCGGCCGCCAGGTCAGCCGGATGCGGTCCAGCTCGCGGTGACTGCGGACCTCGCGGGTCGTGCCGCCGGCCGTCTCGTAGCGCTCCCCCTTGCCACCGGGGACGACGGCGCCGAGCCAGATCTCGGCGCCGCCCTGCTGGTCAGGAACTCCCAGACGGCGGCGGCCGGGTACGGCAGCGTCCGGGAGACGCCGACCTGCCAGCCCGCGTCGGCGGTCCGGCCCACTTCCTTGGTCATGGGCTCATGATGGCAGGAGGCACCGACAGTTCCGGCCCGGTCATGGGGCACGATGGGAGATCGTGCGGTATCGCCCCATCACCTTCGAACGCCTCGCCGGGGAACTGGCCGAGCGGGTGCTCGTGCTGGACGCGCCGTGGGTGCGGATCGCCGTGGACGGCCCGTCGGGCACCGCGGCACTCGCCGACGCGCTGGTCGACCCGCTGCGGCTCGGCGGCCGCGCGGTGCAGCGCGTGTCCACTGTGGACTTCCTGCGGCCCGCGTCGCTGCGCTTCGAGTACGGCAGGGAGAACCCGGACTCCCGCTACTGGTCCTGGCTGGACGAAGGCGCGTTGCGCCGCGAGGTGCTGGACCCATTGGGGCGCAACGGAAGCGGCGAGGTGCTGCCCGCGCTGTGGGACGCGGCTCGCGACCGCGCCACCCGCTCCGCGCGGGTGCCGCTGCCCGCGCCGGGCGTGCTGGTCGTGGACGGTGAGATGTTGCTCGGGCGTGGCCTGCCGTTCGAGCTGACCGTGCACCTGCAGCTGTCCCCGGGGGCGTTGCGGCGCCGCCTGCCCGAAGACGAGCAGTGGGCGCTGCCCGCGTTCGAGCGGTACGAGGAGGAGGTGCGGCCCGCGGAGATCGCCGACGTGGTGGTGCGCGCCGACGACCCGCGGCACCCGGCGGTGCTGAAGCGGGCCGCGTGACGGTCAGGGGGCGACGGCAGGCTCTCCGCTGAGGAACGCGCGCAACCGGGCGCCCAGCAGGTCCCACCGCCACTGCTCGGTCACCCAGTTCCGGCCCGCGACACCCATCTTGCGGGCGCGCGACGGGTCGTTGAGCAGCGGGGTGAGGGTCTCGACCAGCTGGTGGACGTCGCGGCCGTCGACGACGTGGCCGGTCACCTCGTCGAGGACGGTTTCCGGGGCGCCGCCCGAGTTGCCCGCGACGACCGGCAGGCCCGTCGCCGAGGCCTCCAGGTAGACGATCCCGAGGCCTTCCACGTCCAGTCCCTTGCCGCGGGTGCGGGCGGGCATGGCGAAGACGTCGCCGGCTGCGTAGTGCGCGGGCAGCTCGGGCCACGGCACCGAACCAGTGAACACGACATCGTCGGCGACACCCTGCGCCTCGGCGAGCCGTTCCAGGGACTTCCGGTACGGGCCGCCGCCGACGAGCAGGAGTGCGACGTCCGGGACGCGGCGGCGCAGTTCGGGGAGGGCGTGGATGAGCATGTCCTGGCCCTTGCGCGGCACGAGCCGGGACACGCACACGACGGTCGGCCGGTCGCCGAGGCCGTGCCGGGCGCGGATCTCGTCGCGGGCGGCGGGGTCCGGTTTGAACACGTCCGGGTCGACGCCCGGCGGCAGCAGCTCCAGCCCGGCGGACGGGCCGAACGCCGACGCGAACCGGCCGCGGGTGTACTTGCTGACGTAGGTGATCACGTCGGTGGTGTCGCCGATGCGGCGCAGCGCCTGGCGGGCCAGCGGCAGCATCGACCAGCCGACCTCGTGCCCGTGCGTGCTCGCGACGACCCAGTCCGCGCCCGCGGCCCGCAGCGGCTGGGCGAGCAGGGCCAGCGGGGCCGCGGCGCCGAACCAGACGGCCTGGCAGTCGTGCGCGCGCAGGATGTCCTTGGCGCGGCGGAGCACGTCCGGGGTGGGCAGCATCAGCGAGGTGGGGTGCCGGACCACCTCGAACGGCGCGGCGGCGTCGAACTCGGGGTGCGAGCCGGAGGGCTTGTCCCAGGAGGGTGCGTAGACGACGAGCTGGTCCGGCGGCAGCAGGCGCGCGAAGGAGTTCAGGTAGTTCTGGATCCCCCCGGGCCGCGGCGGGAAGTCGTTGGTCACCAGCAGGGTCCGAAGCACGGGCTGGAGACTACTAGGGAGCGCCGGGACGGTTCCGGGTGCGGCGGCCCGGGAACGAGTCAGGGGCGGCTCCGGTTGTGGCCGGTGCCGCCCCTGACGTGTTGCCGAACTCAGCTCACCGCGACGCGGCGGGCCGAGACGTAGTTGTTCTGCAACGGCGAGATCTTGACGACGTCCCCGGTCTCGGGGGCGTGCACCATCTTGCCGTCGCCCAGGTAGATGCCCACGTGGTGGATCGGCGAACCGAAGAACACCAGGTCGCCGGGCTGCAGCTGGGCCCGCGAGACCGCGACACCGGCCGTGGCCTGCTGCTGGCTCGTACGCGGCAGGGTGATGCCCGCCGCCTTGTAGGCGTACAGCGTCAGGCCCGAGCAGTCGAACGAGCTGGGGCCGGTGTCGCCCCAGCCGTACGGGCTGCCGAGCTTGCTCAGCGCGACGTCGATCGCCTCCTGGGCGGCCGCCGTCGGGGCGGGCACGTTCGGCGCG
Source organism: Amycolatopsis tucumanensis (assembly GCF_021654135.1). Lineage (GTDB taxonomy): Bacteria > Actinomycetota > Actinomycetes > Mycobacteriales > Pseudonocardiaceae > Amycolatopsis_E > Amycolatopsis_E tucumanensis. The sequence continues at coordinate 61,496 of NZ_JAKGSD010000030.1, forward strand.
AGGCCGCCCGTGTCCTTCTGCGCGGCCCGCTCGGACGCGGTGAGCCGCTGGCGCACCTGGTCCAGCTGGTCGAGCTGCGCCTGCAGCGCGGCCTGCCGGGCGTGCAGGTCGTTCAGCAGCGTCGCGGCCGCGTCCTTGGCGACCTGCGAGCGCGTCTGGGCGTCGGCTGCCGCGGCCTGGGCGTTGGCAGCCGCCTGGATCGCCGCGTTGTAGTCGGCGAGCGCCTTGTTCTTCTCGTCGGCGAGCACTTCCAGAGCGGAGGAGCGCTCCAGGAAGTCCTGCGCCGAGGTGCCGTTCAGCAAGGCGGACAGCTTGTTGAACTGCACGCCGCCGACGAACGAGGCGTCGGCGAACTGGTCGACCACGCCCTGGTACTGGTTCTTCGCGATGAGCGCCTGCTCACCGGCCGCGTTGGCGGCTGCCAGGTCGGCGTTGGCCCGGTCCAGGTCGGCCTGCTTGGCGTCGAGGTCGGCCTGCGCTTGCATGGCCTCCTCGTTCAGCTGCTCGGCCTGTGCGGCGAGCTGCCGGTACTGCGCCAGGGCGTCCGACGAGGTGGCGGGCTGCTGTGGGGCGGGGAGGGGGACCGCGCCGGCCGGAGCCGTGGGGAAACCACCGACCGCGAGTACCGCGGCGGCGGCGAGGGCTCCTGCGACCACGCGCTTGATGGGTTGCGACTGCACGCCGCGCGTGTCTCCTTTGCACTCATGTCGCCGCCGGCCGTCGCAGGAGGTCGGGGGACCCTCCACACTGCACCGGCGCGGGCGGACACAAGCACCCGAACCGGTCTACGACGGTAACCCGGCATGTCCAGACGCAGGGGGTAGCGCATCTGGGTCCATGCGTGGGTCCGGCACAGCTCCCCGACAAGCTGCTACGGCGACAATCTCGCGTCGCCGCCGCGGGCGCGACGGCTGCCGGGCGCGAGATCTCGGCCAGGTTACGAAACGACCGCCGTCGCGTCCACCAGGCACCAGGTAAAAACTTTGCGTAATCACCTCTCTTCCCGTTCGGACCAGCAGTTCCCCTGTGGGTGTGACCAAGGCAACAGTCGGCAGGATCACGACTACTGACCGTTTGCCGCTCGAAGCGACCGTTTGTCTTCTTCGGCGTGGCGGATCGTGCGATGCCGTTGGCCGCCGTGGTCGAGGTCGTTCGGGCGCGGCTCAGCCGGCCGCTACGACGGCACGCGCACACCCCACGAACCGCAAACGGAGGATCCGTCCACGCGTGTCGGGGACGCGGTCGGCCCTTGGCCGCATTGATGGCGGTCAACCACACGCAGAGCGACCACCCACCATCAGCACGCGCACACCCCCCGAACCGCAGCCGGGTTCCGTCGTGGGTCGGCTCACGGTCGCCCCCGGCCGCGGCGGTGGGCTCCCTCCGCGCGCAACCGCCGCCTACCACGACGGCACGCGCACGATTTCCGCTCGAAACGGCGACCAAGGTTCCGTCCGCCGCGCCAGGGCCGCTCCCCCATTCACCCCGAGGCGCCCGAGTACGTCCGGCAGCCCCCGAGACCGTGCGATCGCGTGGGTCAGCCCGCGCGGCGCTCCGGCAGCCGCACGTGCGGGCGCCGGCCTCGGGAGATCGTTCGGGGCGGCGGCACCAGGCCCGCGTCGGCGAGCAACTCGACCGCGGCGAGTTCCTCGAAGTCGAGTTCGACGACCGGCGGGGCGTCGACCACGGCGCTCAGCACGCAGTCGCCGCAGGCGCGGCCCCTCAGCGTGCACCGGTTGCACTCGATGATCACGGTGTTGTCGTTCATGGCGTGCCTCCTCGTTGCTACTGGGATGCACGGTACGAGTGACCACCGACAATTTCGGGCTCGCGTATCGAACGAATGGACCAACGGTGCACGGGAAAACCGCTGACCTGCGGAAACACCGCCGAAAAAAATCTCTAGACCCGCCCCAGCCGCGCCAGCAGCACCGCCGATGCGACCGGGTGCGCCCCCGATCGCCGGACCGAGTCGGCCACTCCGCGGTCGGTCGAGGCCACCACCAGCGGGCGGCCCTGCGGCTCGGCCGCGACCAGCGACCGGATCACGTCGTCCGCGATCACGCCGGGGTCGGAGAACAACACGCGCACCCCGCGGGCGCTCACGGTCGGCACCGACATCACCTCGGCGCCGTCGAACACCACGGTGATCTCCGCGCCCGTCCGCGCCGCCAGCGCGCCGAGCTGCTGCACCAGCCGGTTCCGCTGGTCGGCCAGCGTCAGCTCCGGGTAGCCGGTCTTGGTGACGTTGTAGCCGTCGACGATCAGGTGCACGCTCGGCAACGCGAGCAGCCGGTCCAGCACCGCCGGGTCCCGCACCTGCCGCCCGGCCCCGGTGCCCGATGTAGCACCCAGCACGGTGTCCGCCGGGCGCCGCGCGCTGGTGTCCAGCGCCAGCTCCCGCCGCAACCCCGTGACCGCGCCCTGCAGGGTGTCGACGAGCAGCGACAGGCGCACCTCGTCCGCCTCGCGGGCCTCCTTCGCGGACTGGCGCGCGATCTCCGCGTCCGCCGCCGCCCGCTCGGCCCGCGCCCGTTCGGAAGCCGCGCGCTGGCGCTCACGCTCCAGCTGAGCGGTCACCGCGGCGACCTCCTGCTCCCGCCGCACGTCGGCCTGCGCCAGCAGCTCACGCGCCTCCTCGGCGGCGTCCTTGGCCTGCCGCAGCTGCGTGCCCTGCTCCCGGAGCCGGTTGCGCAGCTTCGCCAGCTCCTCCTCGCGCTCCACGCGGGCGCCCTCGATCGCCTCCCGCGCCTCCGCCAGCTCCTCGCGCACGCGCGCGAGCTCCGCCTCCAGCCGCTGGCTGCGCGCCACCGCCGCGTCGCGCTCGGCCCGCAGCGCCGTCTCCGCCGCGTTCTTGACCACCAGCCGCACACGCGTCGCCGCGCTGGCCTCGCCGAGCAGGACGGCCGCCACCGCGGCGGCCACCGGGTCCGGGTCGTTCGGGTCGAGCGCGTCCGGCCGGTACTCGCGCACCCACTCGAGGACGGCAGTGCGGAACGCGGTCGAATCCTCCAGGGTTGTGAGGAGCGCCGCACCGCCCAGCTTCGCGCGCTTGGCCGGGGCGAACTTCGCGACCGGCCGCAGCTGCTGCGGGATGTCGATGCGCGGGATCTTCCCCAGTGCCTCGGCGGCCAGCTCGGCGAGCCGGCCGCGCACCGGCTCCGGCAGATCGCGCCAGTTCACGGACTTGGCGTCCGGCTCCGGGCGCGCGCTCGCCGCGGGCGCCCGGAGACCGGGGTCTTCGGGCTCTTCGGCGTGCACTGAGGGAAACATCCGTTCAGGGTAGTCCGCTTCGGTAACGATCACCGTTCGTGCCGTGATCCGGGATTGTCGGTCCCCCTCCTTATGGTGCCGATCATGCAACTCGCGGACGGCGCGCAACTGACCTTCGACGAACTCGGCACGCCGCTTCGGGACACCACGTTCGTCGTGTTCGACCTGGAGACGACCGGGACCAAGCCGGGCCCGGACGGCATCACCGAAATCGGCGCGGTCAAGGTGCGCGGCGGCGAGGTGCTGGGTGAGTTCGCCACCCTCGTCGACCCCGGGATGCCCGTCCCGCCGCAGATCGTGGCGCTGACCGGCATCACCTCGGCGATGCTGCACGACGCGCCGAAGATCGACCGCGTGCTGCCCGCGTTCCTGGAGTTCGCCAGCGGCGCGGTGCTGGTCGCGCACAACGCGCCGTTCGACACGTCGTTCATGCGGGCGGCCTGCCTGCACCACGGCTACCCGTGGCCGAAGCCCGCCGTGGTGTGCACGGTCCGCCTCGCCCGGCGCGTGTTGACGCGGCAGGACAGCCCCAGCTTCCGGCTGTCCGCGCTGGCGGCCCTGTTCGGCTCGCCGGTGACGCCGAACCACCGCGCGCTGGACGACGCCCGCGCCACCGTGCACGTGCTGCACGCGCTGCTGGAGCGGGTCGGCAACGTCGGGGTGCAGTCGCTGGAGGAACTGCTCGACTACCTGCCCGAGGTGACGCCCGCCCAGCGGCGCAAGCGCGGGATGGCGGCGCACCTGCCGGAACGCCCTGGCGTCTACCTGTTCCGCGGACCGGGCGACGAGGTCCTGTACGTCGGGACGGCGAGCAACCTGCGCCGCCGGGTGCGCCAGTACTTCACCGGTTCGGAAAGCCGCGGCCGGATCCGCGAGATGGTGGCCCTCGCCGAGCGGGTCGACGGCATCGAGTGCAGCCACGCACTGGAGGCCCAGGTCCGGGAGCTGCGGCTGATCGCCGCGCACCGGCCCTCCTACAACCGGCGCTCCAAGAACCCGCGCAAGTCGTGGTGGATCGTTCTCACCGACGAGGCCTTCCCGCGCCTGTCCGTGGTGCGGCTGCCCAAGGACGGCGCCCTCGGCCCGTTCTCCTCGCAGGTCACGGCCAAGATCGCGGCGGACGCCCTGGCCGGCGCCGTGGGCCTGCGCACGTGCACACAGCGGATCCCCGCGCACTCGCCGTCCGGCCGGCCGTGCGCGCTCGCCGAGCTCGGGCGGTGCGGGGCGCCGTGCGCCGGCAGGCAAAGCGTGGAGGAGTACTCCCCCGGCGTGCACGCGATCGTCGACCTGGTCGCCGGGCGCGGCGCCCGGCCGCTGGAGTCCGCCCGCCGCCAGCTCGACGATCTGGCCGGGGCCGAGCACTTCGAGCAGGCGGCGCGGCGGCGGGACGAGCTCGCCGTGCTGGTGCGCGCCGTGGACCGGGCCCACCGGCTGTCGTCGCTGGCCGCGATCCCGGAGCTGGTCGCGGCGGCCCCGGACGGCAACCGCGGCTGGGAGTTCGCGGTGATCCGGCACGGCAGGCTGGCCTCCGCCGGCGTGGCCCGGCGCGGCGTGCCGCCGATGCCGGTGGTCGAGCAGCTCGTGGCGTCCGCGGAGACGGTCGAGCCCGGCCCGGGGCCCCTGTACGGGGCGCCGCCCGAGGAGACGTCGATCCTGCTGCGCTGGCTCACCCGGCCCGGCGTCCGCCTGGTGCGCACGGCCGTGCCCTGGTCGGAGCCCGCGCACGGCGCCGGTCCGTGGCGCGGCTGGCTGGAGCAGGTCGCCACCGCCGTGTCGCTCGAGCAGGCCGGGTAGGGACGCGGGGAGCTACGATCGCCGCGCTACCCAATTACGCGAGGAGGACGTGAGTGATCACCGCGATCGTGCTGATCCATGCCGTGGCGGACAGCATCCCGGAGACCGCGCAGGCGATCGCCGACATCGACGGCGTGGCGGAGGTGTACTCGTGCGCCGGGGACGTCGACCTGATCGCGATCGTGCGGGTGCACGCCCACGAGGAGCTCGCCGACCTCATCCCGGCCAAGATCGGCAAGGTGCCGGGCGTGATCGACACCGACACGCACATCGCGTTCCGGTCCTACTCCACCGCCGACACCGAGTCCGCGTTCGCGATCGGCGTCGAGGACGCCGACTGAACCCAGGAACGAGGAAGGGCCCCCGGATCGCTCCGGGGGCCCTTCTCGTGACCGTGACTTAGTGGTCCGGCGTCTTCCAGCCCGAGGGGACCTCACCCTTCTCGGGCAGCTCGCCGGGGACGTGGCCGTTGCCGTGCCCGTTGCCGCGGGCCCGGTCGAGCGCCGCGGTCTCCTCGACCGGGTCCGGCGCCAGCATCGTGCCCGGCACCGCACGCCCGGCCGCGCCGAGCTTGTTCATCTTCTTCGGCACCGCCGCGCCCTGGTACTCCAGCGGGATGGCGTGGCCGTGGTCGTCCACACCGCCCAGCGGCTGGTGGATCTCGATGAACTCACCGTGCGGCAGGCGCTTGATGATGCCGGTCTCGATGCCGTGCTCCAGCACCTCCCGGTCGGACCGCTGCAGGCCCAGGCAGATCCGGTAGGTGATGAAGTACGCCAGCGGCGGCAGCACCAGGATGCCGATGCGGCCGGCCCACGTGGTCGCGTTCAGGGAGATGTTGAACTTGTCCGCGATGATGTCGTTGAACCCGGACAGCTCGATCACCATGAAGAACGCCAGCGCCATCATGCCGATCGAGGTGCGGACCGGTGCGTCACGCGGGCGCTGCAGCAGGTTGTGGTGCGCGGTGTCGCCGGACAGCTTCCGTTCGATGAACGGGTAGCCGATCAGCAGCGCGAACAGGATCGGCATCCATACCGCGCCTGCGAAGAACACCGCCGGGACCGTGTAGTTGCCCAGGTAGAGCTCCCACGCGGGGAAGATCCGCAGCATGCCGTCGGCCCAGGCGAGGTACCAGTCCGGCTGCGAGCCCGCCGACACCTGCCCCGGGTTGTACGGGCCCAGGTTCCAGATCGGGTTGATCTGGAAGATGCCCGCCATGATCGACAGGATGCCGGTGACGATGACGAAGAACGCGCCGGCCTTCGCGGCGAACACCGGCATGATCCGCACGCCGACGACATTGGTCTCCTTGCGCCGCACGCCAGGGAACTGGGTGTGCTTCTGGTACCAGACCAGCGCCAGGTGCACACCGACCAGCGCGAGCATGATGCCCGGCAGCAGCAGGATGTGCAGCGTGTACATGCGCGGCACGATCTCGTCGCCGGGGAACTCCCCGCCGAACAGCGCCCAGTGCAGCCAGGTGCCCATGATCGGCACCGAGAGCACGATGCCCGACAGGGTGGCGCGGATACCGGTGCCCGACAGCAGGTCGTCCGGCAGCGAGTAGCCGAAGAAGCCCTCGAACATGCCCAGGATCAGCAGCAGCGCGCCGATGACCCAGTTGGCCTCGCGCGGCCTGCGGAACGCTCCGGTGAAGAAGATCCGGAACATGTGCACCATCATCGCCGCGACGAACACCAGCGCGGCCCAGTGGTGCAGCTGGCGGACGAACAGACCGCCGCGGACCTCGAACGAGATCTCCAGGGTCGTCTGGAACGCGCGGGACATCTCGACGCCCTGCAGGTTCTTGAACGGCCCGTTGTAGACGACCTCGGACATCGACGGATCGAAGAACAGGGTCAGGTAGACACCCGTGATGATCACGACGATGAAGCTGTAGAGCGCGATCTCACCGAGCAGGAACGACCAGTGGGTCGGGAAGACCTTGTTCATCTGGTGCCGCAGGCCCTTGGCCAGGCGGTACCGCTGGTCCATGTTGTTCGCGGCCTCGGCGGCGTGCCGCTCCAGCATGCTGGAGCCCCGTGTCGGCGTGGTGAGTGAACTCATGACTTGCGCTCCCAATAGGCGGGGCCGACCGGCTCGATGAAGTCTCCCCGCGCCACGAAGTACCCCTCATCGTTGACCGTGATGGGCAACTGCGCAAGCGCGCGGGTCGCCGGGCCGAAGATGGGCTTGGCGTAGTGCAGGGCGTCGAACTGCGACTGGTGGCACGGGCACAGGATCCGGTTGGTCCGCTGCTCGTACAGCGAAGTCGGGCAGCCGACGTGGCTGCAGATCTTCGTGTAGGCGTAGTAGTCGCCGAAGTTGAAGTCCTCCTGCCCCTCACGCTTGACGACCCGCTGGGCGTCCTCGGGACGCAGGCGGATCAGCATGACCGGGGCGTCCGCGCGCATGAAGACCGCGGCCAGCTTCTCGTGGTCGCCGCGCTCGCTCTCCCGGAACGGGTAGACCGTCTCCATCGCGCCCGCGTCCAGGTCCTCCGGGCGCAGCAGGACGACCTCGCCGGTCTTGCCGGTGTAGCGGCGCAGGTAGACGACCTCGCCCGGGTACTCCGGCTTCCACGGGGTGTGGGCCAGGTTGTCCTTGGACTCGGGGTCCTTCCACGGGTTCTTGATGAACGACGCGACCGGCAGCGCGACCAGGCCGAGGCCCATCACACCGGCGCCGAGACCCGCGGTGCGCTTGACCAGCGAGCGGCGGCCGATCGTGCTGCGGTTACCGGCGTCGGCCAGCTGCGCCACGATCGTCTTGCGGTCGATCTCGGCCGAGCCCTTGCCGTCGCCGTCGTGGCGCTCCTGCACCGCGAGCTCGTTCGGGATGAACCGCTTCGTGTAGAGCAGCACGCCGATGCCCAGCGCGAGGATCGACAGGCCGAGCGTGAAGCCCAGGACGGGCGTGTAGAGCGCGTACCGCTCGTACTCGCCGGTGTCCGGGGCCTTGTACTCCCACCACTCCGGCCAGCAGATGGTCACCAGGAAGCCGAGACCGGCCAGCGCCGCGATGGTGAACCACAGCGCCACGACCCGCTCCGCGCGCTTCTCCGCGCGGGTGCCCTTGACCGGCCACGGGTCCGGGTAGTCGACCAGTTCGACGCCGTCGAGCTTGGTGCCCAGCTTGACCAGCTGGTCGCGGTCCATCTCGGCCAGTTCGGCCTCGGAAGGCTGGGGAACCCCCGGCTCGCGCCCGGCGCCCGGGTGCTCTTCCATGCTAGTCATGCCCTCGATCCAATCCACAAAGTCACGCCGACGATGGCGCCGATGCCGACGATCCACGCGACGAGCGCCTCCGAGGCCGGCCCAAGACCGCCCAGGCCGTTGCCACCGGGGTTGTTGTTCCCGTCGGACACGGACTTGACGTAGGCGACGATGTCCCGCTTCTCCTCGGGGGTGAGCTGCCGGTCGGAGAACTTCGGCATGTTCTGCGGACCGCTCAGCATCGCCGTGTAGATCTGCTCTTCGCTGGCCGGGCCGAGCTCCGGCGCGAACTTGCCCGCGGACAGGGCGCCGCCCTGGCCGGTGAAGTTGTGGCACGACGCGCAGTTGAGGCGGAACAGCTCGCCACCGCGCGCCGGGTTGTCACCGCGCAGTGCCTCGCCGGACTCGGCGGGCCGCTCCGGACCGCCGCCGTTGGCCTGGATGTAGGCGCCGACCGCGTCGATCTCCTCGGGGGTCAGCTTGGCCGGCTTGCGCTCGGCCTGCGCCTCCTGGCGGACCGCGGGCATGCGGCCGGACGAGGTCTGGAAGTACACCGCCGCGTCACCGACGCCGATCAGGCTCGGGCCGCGGTCCTCGACGCCCTGCAGGTTCGCGCCGTGGCAGCTGATGCAGCTGTTGTTGTAGACCTGCTGGCCGAGGCGCAGCTGCGCCGGGTCGTCCTGCGCCTGCGCGGTCTGCGGCTGCGGCACCAGGAGGGCGTAGCCCAGGCCGGCGCCGACCAGCGCCACACCGAGCGCGAGCGCGCCGGCGATGCGGCGGCGCAGCTTGGTGCGGGCGCCGAAGCGGCGCCTGGAGGTGTTCTTGCTGGTGGTCATTCTTCGGCAACCCTTGCTGTCAGTTCAGGCCGGTCCATGGGGTGGCTGGCGCGGTCACGGGATGATGTAGATGACCGCGAACAGGCCGATCCACACGATGTCGACGAAGTGCCAGTAGTAGGACACGACGATCGCCGAGGTCGCCTGCGCGGGGGTGAACTTGCTCAGCTTGGTGCGGATGAGCAAGAAGACGAAGGCGACGAGACCACCGATCACGTGCAGACCGTGGAAACCGGTCGCCAGGAAGAACACCGTGCCGAAGGCACCGGACGGGATGGTCACGCCCTCTTCGACAAGCGTGACGTACTCACCAGCCTGACCGGCGACGAAGATCGCGCCCATGATCAGGGTGATGACGTACCAGCGGCGCAGCCCGTAGACGTCACCGCGCTCGGCGGCGAACACGCCGAGCTGGCAGGTGAACGACGACGCCACCAGGATGATGGTGAAGGGCAGCGCGTACGGGATGTCGAGGTGGATGGGCTCGTCGGTCGCCGGGTTGATCGGCGGCCAGACCCCCGTGTCGTTCTGCGCCTTGACCGTGAAGAACATCGCGAACAGCCCGGCGAAGAACATGAGCTCGCTGGAGAGCCACACGATCGTGCCGACGCTGACCATGTTCGGCCGGTTCAGCGAGTGCACCCGCTGGCTGATGGTGGGAGCTGCCGTTGTCACGGGTCGCATTATGTCTCCCTGCGAAGCGACCTGCTTGGTCGGGTCCGGCACGCCGCGCCGGGGGTGTTGGTCACAGTGACGAACGCGGAGGGTGAGGATCAGGGCGTGGGAATCATCGATCGGGTTCGTGACCTGCTGCGAAAGCGTGGCGGACCGGACCTCACCGTGGACACCGAGGGTGTCGTGGTCGTGGCCGAGGCCTTCGACGTCGCCGAAGCCGACTCGGCGGTGCTGGGCAGATCACACCGCTGGCGGCCGGACGAGCCGGCGATTCTGCGCCACCACCTCATGCTGCCACCGGATCGGGTCACCGAGGCCGCGTCGGTGCTCGCCCAGGACGGGTGGGAGCTGCGCCCCGGGCCCGGCGGCGAAGGACCCGTCCGGGTGCACGCGCTGCGCGTGCAGAAGCTCGACGCACTGCACTGTGCGCAGGAACGGGCCCGGATGGCCGGGCTGGCGCAGCGGCTGGACGGCGACTGGCTCGGCTGGGACGCGCTACAGCCGATGGGCCTGGGTGGAACCGGCCGGGACGGCTAGCATCGACACGACCAGTACAGCGACGAAGCCGGAGGGTCGACTTGTCCGAACAGTCCACGCGGATCCTGGTGTTCAGCCACCGTCCCGAAGTGCGGGAGTCGATCATCACGGCGGTCGGCCGCAGGCCCGCCACCGACCTGGGCCGGGTCGACTACGTCGAGGCCGCCGGAGTGGCCGACGTGCTGGCCGAGATGGACGAGGGCGCGGTCGATCTGGCGATCCTGGACGGCGAGGCCCAGCCGACCGGCGGCATCGGGCTGTGCAGGCAGTTGAAGAACGAGATCGACGACTGCCCGCCCATCGTGATCGCCGTGCGGCGCAAGGACGACCGCTGGCTGGCGACCTGGTCGCAGGCCGACGCCGTCCTGGTCCATCCGCTCGACCCGCTGACCGCGGCGGAGACGGTCGCGGACGTGCTGCGGGCCCGCCGGGTCCCGGTCGTCCGGGGCTGAGGCGCCGCGACCGAATGAGGCCGGTTCGCCGGCCGTGAAAGGTGACCATGGGCACGCAGACTTGGCCCACGCTGCTCAACCAGCTGATCGCCGGCGCCGACCTCTCCGCGGAGGACACCGCGTGGGCGATGGACCAGGTGATGTCCGGGGAGGCCACGCCGGCCCAGGTCGGCGGTTTCCTGGTCGCGCTGCGCGCCAAGGGCGAGACGCCGGCCGAGATCACCGGCCTCGCGGACGCGATGCTGTCGCACGCGCGCCGGGTGCGGATCGCCCGGGACGCGGTCGACATCGTCGGCACCGGCGGTGACCGGTCCGGGTCGGTGAACATCTCGACGATGGCCTCGCTGGTCACCGCGGCCGCCGGGGTGCCGGTGGTGAAGCACGGCAACCGGGCGGCGTCGTCGAAGGCCGGGACCGCGGACGTGCTGGAGGCCCTCGGGGTGGCGATCGACCTGCCGCCGGAGGGGGTCCAGCGGTGCGTCGACGAGCTGGGCATCGGGTTCTGCTTCGCGCCGGTGTTCCACCCCGGGTTCCGGCACGCGGGCGCGCCGCGCCGGGAGCTTGGGGTGCCGACGGCGTTCAACCTGCTGGGGCCGCTGACCAACCCGGCGCAGCCGACGGCCGGGCTGATCGGGTGCGCGTTCCCGGACAAGACCGAGGTGCTGGCGCGGGTGTTCGCCGGCCGCGGCACGTCGGCGCTGGTGGTCCGCGGTGACGACGGCCTCGACGAGCTGACCACGACGACGACCAGCTCGGTGTGGGTCGTGTCCGGCGGATCGGTGCGGGCCGAGTCGCTGGACCCGGCCGAGCTGGGCATCGCGCGCGCCACGGCGGAGGACCTGCGGGGCGGCGACCCGGCGGCCAACGCCGAGGTGGTGCGTGAACTGGTGGCGGGCAAGCCGGGGCCGGTGCGGGACGCGGTGCTGCTGAACGCGGCCGGGGCGCTGGCCGCGCACGCCGGGTTCAGCTCGTCGCTGACGGACGATCTCGCGGCGGGGTTGTCGCGGGCCGCGGAGGCCGTGGATTCCGGCGCTGCGGCGGATCTGCTGGCCCGCTGGGCGGCGTTCCGGTGAGCTGAGGGGCTGAAAATCCCGCGCTCCACAACGAAAAGGGCCCGCCCGGTGGAAAACCGGGCGGGCCCTTTTCGCGGATCAGGTCACTCGTGGTTGGGGCCGGTGTGGTACTCGAACACCAGGCCGCCGACCGTGAGCAGGATCAGGATGCCGCCGACGACCAGCATCCAGATGTGGAAGAACGCCAGTCCGAGACCGACGAACGCGGCCGAGGCGGCCAGTCCGATCGGCCAGTAGCTGCCCGGGCTGAAGAAGCCCATCTCGCCCGCGCCGTCGCTGATCTCGGCGTCGTCGCGGTCCTCCGGACGCGGTTCGATCCGGCGGCCGACGAACCGCATGTAGCTGCCCGCCAGGAGGGACAGCCCGCCGGTCAGGATCAGGGCGACCAGGCCGACCGGCTCGACGCCGTAGCCACTGGCCAGGCCGGTCCACACGCCGTACACGATCGCGATGAAGAACGCGAAAGCGGTGACCAAGTCGAAAATCCGGGCTTCGACCTTCATGACGCTGTCCTCACTGTGTTCATGCTTCCAACACCCACGGGAACCAACCGGCTCAGCCGGACTGCGTCCGCAGCGTGCGGTCGGTGTTGAACGGCTTCGTCGTGGTCGCCTGCGGCGCGCACAGCTCGCCGCAGTTCAGCGCGGCCAGCGCCTCGGCGGTGGTGTTCGGCTGCCCGGTGGCCGGGTTGATCTGGGTGCGCAGCTGGATGTAGCGGTCGAACTGGTCGGCGGGCAGCGCCCGGACCTCGAAGTTCATGCCCGAGTGGTAGGTGCCGCACAGCTCGGCGCAGCGGCCGACGAACGCACCGGTCCGGTCGATCGTGTTCTGGAACGACGGGTCCTGGTTGTTCTTCTCCGGGTCCGGGAACACGTCCCGCTTGAAGTGGAACTCCGGCACCCAGAACGAGTGGATGACGTCGGCCGAGCGCAGGTTGTACTGGATGCGCTTGCCTGCGGGCAGGACCAGGATCGGGATCTCGCTCGAGCTGCCGACGGTCTTGATGACCTGGCCGTTGGCGTCCTTCGGGGCGCTCGGGTAGTCGAACTCCCAGTTCCACTGGAACGCGATCACGTCGACCGTGACGTCCGGGTCCGGCTCCTCGGCCAGCACCTTGCTCTCGGTGGTCGCGGTGAAGAAGAACAGCACGCAGACCATCACGAGCGGCAGCACGACGCAGAACAGCTCGAGCGGCACGTTGTACTGGAACTGCCGCGGCAGGTCGCCGGGGCCGTCGGTCTTCTTCTTCCGGTGGAACGCGACCGACCAGAAGATCAGGCCCCACACGATCACACCGACGACGAGCGCGGCGATGACGGACCAGGTCCAGAGGACGCGCATGTCCTCGGACTCCTTGGTCACGCCGACGGGCCACCCGAACCGCAGCACCTCGTCACCGGAGCACCCGGTCGCCAGGAGCGCGACGAGCCCGGCCAGCGCGGCGACCTTACCCACTTTCGCCGAACGTGATGCCGGAGTGCGCTCATCCCTGCCCACTGCGCAGCGCCCTTTCAACCCAGGCCTCCTTGACGATTTCTGGCTTACCAGCGGGAGCCTAGCCGAGCTACCGCGATCCGCAGCCCAAGGGGTGACCGTTCGTGGCGGGGGCTGCGGGCATACTGGGCGCTCGACATCCGGCCACGACCTCGAGGTGTGAATATCCGTGTGCGGCCTGCTTGGACTGGTGTGTGCCACTGAGAACGACGCGGTCAACGCGCGTGACGCGGTCGGCGAAGCCATGCGCTGCCAGCGTCATCGCGGTCCCGACGAGCGCGACACCTGGACCGACGGCGAGGTCGTCTACGGCTTCAACCGGCTCGCGTTCATCGACGTCGAGCACGCCCACCAGCCGCTGACCTGGGGCCCGCCGGAGTCGCCGAACCGGTACACGCTGAACTTCAACGGCGAGATCTACAACTACCGTGAGCTGCGGGAACAGCTCACGGAGGAGCACGGTGCGAAGTTCGCCACAGAGGGCGACGGCGAGGCGATCGTCGCGGCCTACCACCACTGGGGCCGCGCCGCGGTGTCCAAGCTGCGTGGGATGTTCGCGTTCCTGATCTGGGACGCCGAGGAGAAGGTGATCTTCGGCGCACGTGATCCGTTCGGCATCAAGCCGCTGTTCTACACGCACGGGCCGGGCGGCACGGCGTTCTCCAGCGAGAAGAAGTCGCTGCTGGAGCTCTCCGGCGTGCTGGGGATCACCAAGCAGCTGGACCGGACCGCGCTGCAGCACTACCTGACGCTGCAGTACGTGCCGGAGCCGGAGACGCTGCACACGCGCATCCGCCGCATCGAGTCCGGCACCTCGTTCACCGTCTCCCCCGGCGGCGCGCCGAAGATCGAGCGCTACTTCTTCCCCGAGTTCGCCGCCAAGCCGGTCCGCGGCGAGGCCGAGGCGAAGATCCTGCATGAGCGGATCCGCGACGTGATGCGCGACTCGGTCGGCAAGCACATGATCGCCGACCCGGACATCACCGTCGGCACGTTCCTCTCCGGCGGCATCGACTCGACCGCGATCGCGGCGCTGGCCAAGGAGCACAACCCGAACCTGATCGCGTTCACCACCGGGTTCGAGCGCGAGGGCTACTCCGAGGTCGACGTGGCGGCCGAGTCCGCGGCCGCGATCGGCGTGAAGCACGTCATCCGGACCGTGTCGGCCGACGAGATGATGGAGGCGCTGCCGCTCATCGTCTGGTACCTCGACGACCCGGTGGCCGACCCGGCGCTGGTGCCGCTGTGGTTCATCGCGCGGGAGGCGCGCAAGCACGTCAAGGCGGTGCTGTCCGGCGAGGGCTCGGACGAGCTGTTCGGCGGCTACACGATCTACAACGAGCCGCTGTCGCTGGCGCCGTTCGAGAAGGTGCCGGGCAGCCTGCGCAAGGTCATCGGCAAGGTGTCGGAGCGGATCCCGGAGGGCACGCGCGGCAAGGACCTGCTGCGCCGCGGCGCGCTGCCGCTGGAGGAGCGCTACTACGGCAACGCCCGCATCTTCCGCGACGACCAGCTGCGCGGGGTGCTGAAGACGTTCCAGGAGGGCGTCGGCCACAAGGACGTCACCGCCGAGCACTACCGCACGTCGGCGAACTGGGACCCGGTCGCGCGGATGCAGCACGTGGACCTGTTCACCTGGCTGCGCGGCGACATCCTGGTCAAGGCCGACAAGATGACCATGGCGAACTCGCTGGAGCTGCGGGTGCCGTTCCTGGACGCGGAGGTGTTCAAGGTCGCGGCCGGCATCCCGCTGGACCAGAAGATCACCAAGGAGACGACGAAGTACGCGCTGCGCCGCGCGCTGGAGGGCATCGTCCCCGCGCACGTGCTGAACCGGCGCAAGCTGGGCTTCCCGGTGCCGATCCGGCTGTGGCTGCGGGACGAGATGTACGACTGGGCGCGCGGCATCATCGCCGACTCGCAGACCGGCGAGCTGCTGGACAAGCAGGCCGTGCAGCGCCTGCTGGACGAGCACAAGGCGGGCACGCTGGACCACAGCAGGCGCATCTGGGCGCTGCTGGTGTTCATGATCTGGCACGGCATCTTCATCGAGCACCGGATCAAGCCGGAGATCCCGGAGCCGGTCTACCCCGTGCGCATCTGAGACGAGTGTTGAACGGGCCGCAGCCGCCGGGCTGCGGCCCGTTTTTGTTTGGTGGTCGGGTAAGCAGCACGGGGCTTCGTTGTGCTGCGGCGGCGGCCGGTGACGGGTACGTTGCGCTGGCGGGCAGTGCCGCCGGGCGTGGGGCCGCGGCCAGTCAGGTGGGCAGCGCGGGGCCTGATGGTCCCGCACCGCCGACCGCCAGGGGCGGCGGACAGGTCGTGCTGCCAATGGCGCGCTTGGGGCCGTGACCAGTCGGGGCGGGGCCAGATCGTCCTGCCTCGCCGGCCGCCGGGTGTCCGCGGTCGGCGGTGGGTGGTCGTTCAGACCCGACCAGTTCCCGCGGCTGCGGTCAGGCGGGCAGCGCGGGGGCGATCTCGGCCGCGGCATCGGGGCCGAACGCGGCGCCGATGCGGGTCAGCGCGGACTCCCGGTCGAGCGTCCACTCCTGCGTGCCGACGGTCTCCAGCACCAGCACGGCGATCATCGAACCCAGCTGGGCGGAGCGCTCCAGGCTCAGGTCCGCGTTCAGGCCGGCCAGGAAACCCGCCCGGAAGCCGTCGCCGACGCCGGTCGGGTCGGCCTTCGCCAGCTCGGGCACCGCGCCGACCTCCAGGGCCAGCCCGTCCCTGCCCACGATCTCCACACCCTTCTCGCCGAGGGTGGTGATGCGGATGCCGACGTGGTCCAGCACGTCGGCCTCGGACCAGGCCGTCTTCTGGAGCAGCAGCTCCCACTCGTAGTCGTTGGTGAACAGGTACTTCGCCCCGTCGACGAAGCGCCGCGCCTGCTCCCCGTTCATGCGGGCCAGCTGCTGCGACGGGTCCACCGCGAAGTCGATCCCGCGCTGGCGGCACTCGTCCGCGTGCCGGAGCATGCCGTCCGGGTCGTCCGGGCCGATCAGCATCAGCCCGATCCCGCCGACGCGGTCCGCGATCGGGCCCAGCTCGATGTTGCGGGCCTCGGCCATCGCGCCGGCGTAGAAGGTGGCGATCTGGTTGAGGTCGTCGTCCGTGGTGCACACGAACCGCGCGGTGTGGGCCAGCTCCGAGATCAGCACGCCGGACGCGTCCACGCCGTGGCGCTCCAGCCAGGACCGGTAGTCGGCGAAGTCCGCGCCCGCCGCGCCGACCAGCACCGGCTTCGCGCCGAGCACCCCGAGGCCGAACGCGATGTTGGCGCCGATCCCGCCGCGGCGGACCACCAGGTCGTCGGCCAGGAAGCTCAGCGAGACGCGGTGCAGCTGGTCGGCGACCAGCTGCTCGGCGAACCGGCCGGGGAAGTGCATGAGATGGTCGGTTGCGATGCTGCCGGAAACGGCGATGCGGGCGTTGATGGCCACCGGTGCTCTGCTCCCTCTGGCTGGCTCGAACTGAAGTTACCGACGGGAAATACCCCGTCGGAGCTAAATCTGACCCGCTGACCGACACTACTAGCTGGTAGACCTGTCCGGCGCGCGCCGGTCGCCCTAGCGTCGCCTGCGTGAGCACCGTGACGGAACCGGAGACCATCGCCGAGCTGATCGACGACTGCGCCGACATCCCCGCCGAACTGCGCGCGGCACACGCCTCGGCGCCCCGGCCGCCTGCGCCGCGGGGCTGGGCGGTCGACGACGCCTGCCACGCACAGGTAGTCGGGCTGGAGGACTATTAGTTACGCGGACACGCGAAAAGGGCGCCGGTCGAAGCTCGACCGGCGCCCTTCACGTGTACTGGCTCAGTGGAACGAGTCGCCGCAGGCGCAGGAGCCCGTGGCGTTCGGGTTCTCGATGGTGAAGCCCTGCTTCTCGATCGAGTCGACGAAGTCGATCACCGCACCCTCGACGTACGGCGCGCTCATGCGGTCGACCGCCACGCGCAGGCCGTCGAAGTCGCGGAACAGGTCGCCGTCGAGCGTGCGCTCGTCGAAGAACAGCTGGTAGCGCAGTCCCGCGCAACCACCGGGCTGGACCGCGATGCGCAGGTGCATGTCGTCGCGGCCTTCCTGCTCGAGCAGGGCCTTCGCCTTGCTCGCCGCGGCGTCGCTCAACGTGACGCCGTGGGTGGCCTCGGCCTCGGCCTGCGTGCTGGTCTGCTCAGCGGCAGTCATAGCTCTCCCTCGGGGTCTTGCCGTGCACCGGGTGGGGGGTGCTCCTCCCTACTGGAACACCGGTGCCACCCGATCTGTTCCCGGGCTGGTTCCCGCCTTGGCGCTGATCCCATGGTTACACATCGGCGAGGGGGTTGAACACGCACGCCGCTGTCTGGAATAAGCTGGTTGGGTGAGGTTTCTCCGTCGTAACAGCACGACCACCGCAGACAGCCCCGAGATCGAGGCGGCCGAGGTGGCCGAAAGCGTCGAATCTCACACCCGTGGCTACACCCCGGGCAAGGGCAGGCCGACGCCGAAGCGCAAGGAGGCCGAGGGCAAGCGCCGCGGCCCCGTCGCGCCCCCGCCGAGGACCATGCGGGAGGCGATGAAGCGCAACCGCGAGCTGCGCAAGTCGAACCCGGTGGACAAGGAAGAGCGCCGCAGGCTCGCCAAGGAGCGCCAGGAGCGGATGGCCGCGGGCGACGACCGCTACCTGCTGCCGCGCGACAAGGGCCCCGTGAAGGCGTACGTGCGCGACCTGGTCGACTCGCGCCGCCACTTCCTCGGCGCGTTCATGCCGCTGGCGATCCTCGTGTTCGTCGTGCTCCTGGTGCCGTACCCGGTGATCCAGCAGTACGTGACGCTGCTGTGCATGGCCGCGCTGCTGGTCATGGCCGTCGAGGGCTACTTCAACGGCCGCCGCATCGCGCGGCTGGCCAGGGCGAAGTTCCCGAAGGAGAACATCAGCGGCCGGTCGCTGGGCTGGTACGCGTTCGTCCGGGCGAGCCAGATCCGCAAGCTCCGGATGCCCAAGCCGCGCGTGAAGGTCGGCGACACGGTCTCCTGACCGGCTGGAGCGCACTCCAGGTCGTTAGCAAGGCGAACCATTTCCGGTAGGCTGCCGGACATGGAGTTTCGCCGTCTCGGCCGCAGTGGCCTGTCCGTCAGTGAGATCGCCTACGGGAACTGGCTCACCCACGGTTCCCAGATCGACGAGGACCAGGCCCAGGCCTGCATCAAGGCCGCGCTCGACGCGGGCATCACGACCTTCGACACCGCCGACGTCTACGCCAACACCCTGGCGGAGTCGGTGCTCGGCCGCGGTCTGGCCGGTCAGCGCCGGGAGAGCCTGGAGATCTGCACGAAGGTGTTCTGGCCGACCGGCCCCGGCGGCCCGAACGACCGCGGGCTGGGCCGCAAGCACATCATCGAGTCCTGCCACGCCTCGCTGAAGCGGCTGCAGACCGACCACATCGACCTCTACCAGGCGCACCGGTTCGACCCGACCGTGCCGCTGGAGGAGACCATGTCGGCCTTCGCCGACCTGGTCCGCCAGGGCAAGGTGCTCTACATCGGGGTGTCGGAGTGGAACGCCGAGGAGATCACCCGCGGCGCCGCGCTGGCCCGCGAGCTGCGGATCCCCTTCGTGTCGAACCAGCCGCAGTACAACATGCTCTGGCGCGTCATCGAGGCGCAGGTCGTGCCCGCCAGCGAGCGCGAGGGGCTGAGCCAGATCGTCTGGTCGCCGATCGCGCAGGGGGTGCTGACCGGCAAGTACAAGCCGGGTCAGCCGCCGCCCGCCGGGTCGCGCGCCACGGACGAGCGGGGCTCGCAGTTCGTGCAGCGGTTCCTGCGGGACGAGGTGCTCGAGCGCGTGGCCCGGCTGGAGCCGCTGGCCGCGCAGGCCGGGCTGACGCTGGCGCAGCTGGCGGTGGCGTGGGTGCTGCAGAACCCGAACGTCGCCTCCGCGATCGTCGGCGCGTCGCGGCCGGAGCAGGTGCACGAGAACGTGAAGGCGGCGGGCGTGAAGCTCGACGCCGACCTGCTGACCGAGATCGACTCGGTGCTGCTGGGCGTGGTCGAGGACGATCCGCGCCTGACCGCCCGCGCCGGCTGACGATAGGTTTGGCGCCGTGACTGACGTGTCGTTCGCCGATGTCCCCCAGCCCGACGAAGCCGCCCGCGCCGAGGCGGTGCGGCGGCACGCCGAGCTGCTCAAACCGGTGTCCGCGCTGGGTGAGCTGGAGGCGCTCGGCGCGTGGGTCGCGGCCTGCCAGGGCTCGGCGCCGCCGCGGCGGTTCCAGCGGCCCCGGGTGATCGTGTTCGCCGGGGACCACGGGATCGCCGCGAAGGGCGTCTCCGCCTACCGGCCGGAGGTCACCGGGCAGCTGGTGGACAGCCTGCTCAAGGGCGCCGGGCCGGTCGCGATCGCCGCCGCGGTGGCCGACGCCGGGCTGCGCGTGGTGGACATCGCGGTGGACGGGGAGACGCCGGTCGCCGAGTACAAGGTCCGGGCGGGCTCCGGGTCGATCGACGTCGAGGACGCCCTCACCGACGACGAGGTGCGGGCCGCCCTGCGGGCCGGCATGGCGATCGCGGACGCCGAGGTGGACGAGGGCGCCGATCTGCTGGTCGCGGGCAGCGTCGGGGTCGGGGCGACCACGCCGGCCGCGGTGCTGGTCGCCGCGCTGACCGGCGCCGAGCCGGTGGCCGTGGTCGGCCGTGGTTCGGGCATCGACGACAACGCGTGGATGCGCAAGACCGTCGCGATCCGGGACGCGCTGCGGCGGGCCCGGGCGGTGCTGCCCGACCCGGTGGCGCTCCTGCGGACCGCGGGTGGCGCGGACCTGGCCGCGTTGACCGGGTTCCTGGCGCAGGCCGCGGTCCGCCGCACCCCGGTGCTGCTGGACGGGCTCGCGGTCGGCGCGGCGGCGCTGGTGGCGGAGGAACTGGCGCCCGGCGCGCGCTCCTGGTGGCAGGCCGCGCACCGCGACGCCGAGCCGGCGCACCAGATGGTGCTGGAGCACCTCGACCTCAAGCCGGTCGTCGACCTGGGCATCCGCCTCGGCGACGGCACCGGCGCCGCGACGGCCCTCCCGCTGCTGATCACGGCCGCCCGGCTGCTCACGGACCTGCCGACGCACGCGGAAGCCGGGGTCACGCCGCCGAACGCTTGATCCTGACGCGACGTCAGGTCCTAGCGTCGTCCACACCGGCGCAAAAGCGCTGGTGGAAGTGGGTGAACGGCATGTTCTACAAGGTCGGCGAGCTGGCACGGGCGACCGGTCTGACGGTGCGGACGCTGCACCACTACGACCACGTGGGTCTCGTGCGCCCGTCCGGGCGGACGCACTCCGGGCACCGGCTCTACGACGAGTCCGACGTCCGGCGGTTGTACGAGGTGCTGGCCCTGCGGCAGCTCGGCCTGCCGCTCGAGGACATCGGCGCGGCCCTGGAGGGCACGTCCGACCTGGGCGAGCTGCTCACGCGGCACCGGGACCACGTCGACCGGCAGCTGGTGGCGATGCGCACGCTCCGGGCGCACCTCACCACGATGCTGGCGGCCGTCGACGGGCAGGCAGGCGTCACCGGCTTCCTGGCTCTGATCCGGGAGGTGACCACCGTGGACGAGACGGTGAAGCAGTACTTCAGCGAAACCCAGCTGGCGGAGCTGGCCGAGCGCCGATCGCGGCTCGGCGAGCAGGAGGATGTCCAGCGGAGGTGGCAGGACCTGATCCCCCGCGTGCAGCGGGCCGTCGAGACCGGGGTCGACCCGGCGTCGGCGGAGGGGCGGGCGCTCGCGGCCGAGTGGATGGGCCTGCTGGAGGCTTTCCACGGTGGCGACACCGGGCTGCGGGACTCGCTCTACCGCATGCAGGCGGACAACAGCGAGCGGATCCAGCGTGAGCACGGCGGGCCGTCGCCGGAGCAGCTGGAGTTCATCCGGCGCGCCAGCGCCTCCTGACGACGAAGGGCCACCCCGCCGGAACGGGGTGGCCCTTCATGTCGAAGTGATCAGGACAGCTTGTGCATCCAGCCGTGCGGGTCGGGGCGCGTGCCCTCCTGGATGCCGGTCAGTTCGGCGCGCAGCTTCATCGTCACCTCGCCGGGCTCGCCGCCCGCGATGGTGAACTCGCCGCCCGCGTGCTTGACCCGGCCGACCGGCGTGATGACCGCCGCGGTGCCGCACGCGAACACCTCGGTCAGCTCACCGGACGCGGCCGCCTTCTCCCACTCGTCGGTGGAGATCCGGCGCTCCTCGATGCCCATGCCGTGGTCCGCGGCCAGCTTGATCAGCGAGTCGCGGGTGACGCCGGGCAGCAGCGAACCGGACAGCTCCGGCGTGACGATCCGGGCGTCCGAACCCGAGCCGTACACGAAGAACAGGTTCATGCCGCCCATTTCCTCGACGTAGCGGCGCTCCACCGCGTCGAGCCACACCACCTGGTCGCAGCCCTGCTCCACGGCCTGCGACTGCGCCACGAAGGACGCCGCGTAGTTGCCGGCGAACTTCGCCGCGCCGGTGCCGCCCGGGGCCGCCCGCACGTACTCGGTGGACAGCCACACGCTCACCGGCTTCACGCCGCCGGTGAAGTACGAACCGGCGGGCGAGGCGATCACCAGGTACAGGTACTCGCTGGCCGGCGCGTTCACGCCGAGCCCCACCGAGGTGGAGATCATGAACGGCCGCAGGTACAGCGTGTCGCCCGGGTTGCTGGGCACCCAGCGCTCGTCGGCCGCGATCAGCTCCTGCAGCGAACCCAGGAACAGCTCGTCGGGCAGCTCCGGCATCGCGATGCGGGCCGCCGACCGGCGGAACCGGGCCGCGTTGGCGTCCGGGCGGAAGGCCGCGACCGACCCGTCCGGCTGGCGGTAGGCCTTGAGGCCCTCGAAGATCGCCTGCGCGTAGTGCAGCACGGAGGTGGCGGGGTCGAGCGTGACCGGCTCGTAGGGGCCGACGTTCGCGTCGTACCAGCCGCGGTCCTTGCTGTACTTGATCGTGACCATGTGGTCGGTGAAGAACGTCCCGAAGCCCGGCTTCGCCAGTACCTCGGCTACACGCTCCGCCGAAGCGGGAGACGGGTGCGGGGTACGGGTGAAGGGCAACGTGGTCGTCATTCGACCAGGATAACTGTTAGTTGGACTTCCGAGAATCGCCTACTCCCCTACCATGGCGGGCGTGACCGCCAACGTGCCGCAGCCCGCCACGCCGAACTCCGTCTCCGCCGGACCGGCGTCCGACGTCAAGACCTTCGTGACCGCCATCCTGCTCACCTTCGCGGTGGGCGAGCTGACGCTCCTCGGCTACGCCCTGCTCGGCGTGTTCGGCGGGATCATCGGCCTGGTCGGCGGCATCTTCGGCGTCGTGTGGTGGCGCAGCGTCCACGACAAGAAGGTGTTCCCGCGCGACCTGCCGGTGAAGTCGGTGATCATCCTCGCGGTCGCGACCGCGCTGATCACGCTGCTGGCGTTCCTGCTCGTCGCGTGACGGCGGCGCCTGCCGCGACGGCGGCCACCGTCCCCAGTAGATAGACCGGCGGCAGCCAGGCCAGCAGCGTCACGGCCAGTACCGCCGCGATCACGGCGCGCGCGGTGATCCCGGTGATCATCGACAGCACCGCGGTCACCAGCACCTCGGCCAGCGCGGCCGCCGCGGCCAGCAGCAGCGCCTGGTCCGGGTCCAGCAACACGGCCGCGACCGCGGCGATCAGTCCACAAGCGACGGACGCGCGCGGCCACGCCAGCTCCTCGCGGGCGCCGCCGATCGCGAGCAGCGCGGCGGGCACAGTGGACAGCACGACGACCCCGGCCAGCAACGGGTTCAGCACCTGCCCGTCCAAGGCGGCCAGCGCGTCCCGCACGGGCACCCCGGACAACGCCAGCCGCACCGGGCCGAGCTGGTAGAGCGCGCCCGCGCCGATGGCCAGCACCACCATGACCGAGCCCGCGAGCCAGGACGGGTTGTGCCGCGGCAGCAACGGGAACAGCACCGCGCCCGCCGCGAACAGCCCGCCGATCGTGAAGTGCGGCGCGGTCACCGGCTGCGCGGGCTCGATCGCGAAACTCAGCGCCACGAAACCGGCCCCGGCGACCAGCAGGATGCCTAGCAGCCACGCCCGCGCGTACCTCGCCAGCCGCAGCCCGGCGGCGTCGGCGGCGGTGACCACCAGTGCGACGACCGCGGCCGCCAGCGGCTGTCCGGGGAACAGGTAGGCGGCGAACACCGACGCGAACAGCGGCACCAGCGCGAGGCGGGACACCAGGCGCGTGGCGGCCACCAGCCGGGCGGGGTTCGGCTCCAGCGCGGGAGGCTCGGGCACGCAGAACGCCAGCAGCGCCGCGACCACGGCGCCACCGAGCAGCCACCAGCCGCCCGCCTGCGCGCCGACGGCCAGCGCGATCAGCAGTCCCGCCGCCAGCCGCACGCCCACCACCTGCCTCTCCTGCCGGGCTCCGTCCTCATTAGCATGGCTCACTACCCGGCCGGGTACCCCACCCGGCACGACCGTCGATGGATGCGCGAGGAGCCACAAGTGACCGTGCCGAAGTTTGCCCTGATCGAGAACACCGGCGCCGCGCTCGGCAAGAGCCGGGCCGAGGTCGTCGTGATCGGGACGCTCCAGGGCGACAAGGCCGTGACGCTGGCGCCGGGTGCGGAGGCCGTCGACGAGGCCTTCGACGGCTCGCTGGCCGAGCTGCTGGCCACCGTGGGCGCCTCCGGCAAGGCCGAAGAGGTCGTGAAGCTGCCCACGCTGGGCAAGCTGCCCGCCGCGGTCGTGCTGGCGGTCGGCCTCGGCCGCGCCGACGGGGACGGCACCGTGACCGCCGAGCAGGTGCGCCGCGCCGCGGGCGCCGCCGGGCGCGCGCTGGCCGGGACCGCGCGGGCGGTGTCCACGCTGTCCGCTGTGGACCTGCAGGCCGCGGTGGAGGGCACCGCGCTGGGCGCCTACAAGTTCACCGAGTACAAGTCCGAGCCCGGTGACGC
The DNA here is from genome assembly GCF_021654135.1 of Amycolatopsis tucumanensis. Taxonomy (GTDB): domain Bacteria; phylum Actinomycetota; class Actinomycetes; order Mycobacteriales; family Pseudonocardiaceae; genus Amycolatopsis_E; species Amycolatopsis_E tucumanensis. The sequence goes on from NZ_JAKGSD010000030.1 coordinate 85,785, forward strand.
GCCGGTCGCCGCGGTCGACTTCGCCACGCCGGCCGAGGGCACCAAGCGCGCGCACACCGCGACGCTGAAGGCCGCGACCGCGATCGCCGAGGCCGTGATCATCGCGCGCGACCTGATCAACACCCCGCCCAACGACCTGTTCCCGGCCTCCTTCGCCGAGCGCGCCCGCAAGCTCGCCGAGGCCAACGACCTCGACTTCGAGGTGCTCGACGAGAAGCAGCTCAAGCGCAAGGGCTTCGGCGGCATCCTCGGCGTCGGCGGCGGCTCGTCCCGCCCGCCGCGGCTGGTGCGGGTGTCGTACAAGGGCCCGAAGGCGGCGAAGAAGGTCGCGCTGGTCGGCAAGGGCATCACGTTCGACTCGGGCGGCATCTCGATCAAGCCCGCCGCGAACATGGACCACATGACCTCGGACATGTCCGGGGCCGCCGCGGTGCTCGCCTCGGTCGTGCTGGCGGCCAAGCTCAAGTACCCGCTCGAGGTCACCGCCAACATCCCGCTCGCGGAGAACCTGCCGTCGGGCACCTCCTACCGGCCCGGTGACGTGCTGAGCATGTACGGCGGCAAGACCGTCGAGGTGCTCAACACCGACGCCGAGGGCCGCCTGGTGCTGGCCGACGCGATCGTGCGCGCCGCCGAGGACGACCCGGACTACCTGATCGAGACCTCGACCCTGACCGGCGCGCAGATGGTGGCGCTGGGCAACCGGACCGCCGGGATCATGGGGTCGGACGAGTTCCGCGACCGGGTGGCGGCGATCGCGCAGGCGACCGGCGAGGGCGGCTGGCCGATGCCGCTGCCCGAGGAGCTGCGCGGCGACCTGGACTCGCGGCTGGCCGACCTGGCGAACGTGACCGGGCACCGCTGGGGCGGGATGCTCGCCGCGGGCATCTTCCTGCGCGAGTTCGTCGCCGAGGGCCTGCCGTGGGCGCACATCGACATCGCGGGCCCGTCGTTCAACACCGGGGCGCCGTGGGGCTACACCGGCAAGGGCGGCACGGGCGTCCCGGTGCGCACCATCGCCGCGGTGCTGGCCGACATCGCCGACCAGGGCTAGTTTCTGTTTCCTGAGCGGCGGAGCCGCTTGCGGTGGGCCGTCAGCCAGCACCGCCGCGGGTTTGAACGGGCGGAGCCGCGCGCAGCGGGTCCGTTGAGGGTGGTGGCGGGCTGGCGGGAGGGGCCGTTACCCCCACCGCCATGCAGGCCACGTCCGAAATGCGCACTAGTCCGGCGTCACGGCGCGGCGGACGGTTTCGCGGAGGAGGGCCCGGCGGCGGTCGTGGACGTCGCCGGGCTCCTCGGCCGTCGCGGCGTAGACGTTGCTCACCGGGGACCACGCCATCGACAGGGCGATCACCAGCGCCATGATGTCGAACGGGTCCCCGGGCACCACCTTGCCCGCGGCCTGCGCCTCGGCGATCGCGCGCAGCTTGTGGTCGTCGAGGCGGTCGGCGTCCTCCACGAGGTGGCCGGCGGGCCGGCGCTCCAGCCGCGCCCAGGTGGCGAGCCGGATGAGGTCGGGCCGGCGGAGGTACTCGTCGTAGAGCCGCACCGCCCAGTCCGCCAGGTCGCCCGCGTCGATGGGCACGACGTTCACGATCCGTTCCAGTGAGGCGGAGAAGATCGCGTCGAACAGCCCTTCCTTGCTCCCGAAGTAGCCGTAGAGCTGCGCCTTGTTGGTGCGCGCCGCGGCCACGATGCGCTCGACGCGGGCACCGGCGATCCCGTGTTCGGCGAACTCGCGGGTCGCCTCCTCCAGGATGCGCTGACGGGTCGCGGCGCCGCGAGCGGTGGCGGGCAGATCGGGCATGGCAAGACCCTAGCAAACAGACTGTTCGGTCTGTTACTGTCGAAACAAACCGAACAGTCTGTTTGAAGGAGGCGTCCATGCGGACGACGACGGGATGGCACGCGGTCGCGGGGACGCTACGACGGGCGCCTCTTCAGCGGCGGGAGCTGCGGCCCGACGACCTGGCGGTCCGGGTCGACCACTGCGGCGTCTGCCACTCCGACCTGCACGCGGTGCGAGCGGGCGGCACTCCGCTCGTGCCCGGCCACGAGTTCACCGGCGTGGTCACCGCGACCGGACCCGCGGTGACCGCCTTCGCCGCCGGGGACGCGGTCGCCGTCGGCAACATCGTGGACTCCTGCGGGACCTGCGCCATGTGCCTCGCGGGGCAGGAGAACTTCTGCCACGACTTCCCCACCCTCACCTACGGCGGCACCGACCGCCACGACGGCTCCACGACGCTGGGCGGCTACTCGCGGGAGCACGTCGTCCGCGACCGGTTCGCCTACCCGCTCCCGGCAGGCATCGACCCCGCGGGCGCCGCACCACTGATGTGCGCCGGGATCACCGTGTGGGAACCGCTGCACAGCCTGGGCGCCGGGCCGGGCACCCGGGTCGCCGTGGCCGGGCTGGGCGGGCTGGGTCACCTCGCGGTCAAGTTCGCGGTGGCGCTCGGCGCCGAGACCACGGTGATCAGCCGGTCGGCGGACAAGGCGGGTGAGGCGCGCCGGCTCGGCGCCGCCGACCTGCTCGACTCGACGGACCCGGCCCGCATGGCGGACGCGCGGGGGCGGTTCGACATCCTGATCGACACCATCTCCGCGCCCCACGACCTTGGCCCCTACCTGCGGCTGCTGGCGCTGGACGGCACGCTCAGCCACCTCGGGCACCTGGGGCCGGTCACGGTGGAGACCCTCGACCTGCTCGTCGGGCGCAAGAAGCTCAGCTCGGCGGGCAGTGGTGGCAGGCCCGCGACCGCCGCCATGCTCGCCTTCTGCGCCGCGCGCGGGATCACCGCCGACGTGGAGGTGCTCCCGTCGGCCGCGGTGAACGACGCGCTCGAGCGCCTGACGCGGGGCGACGTCCGCTACCGGTTCGTGCTCGATCTGTCCGACCTGGACTGATCCTCAGCCCTGCGCGCGCTTCTGCCGCTCTGTGTATTCGCGCATGCGCTTCGGGTAACCGACTTTCGCGACCTCGTACACCGGGATCGAATGCTTGCGCCCGAACTGCTGCGCGGCGTCCAGGCTGCCGATCCGCCGTCGTGTCCATTCGCCGTCGTGCGCGATCAGGACGACCGTGGTCTCGGTGACCGTCGTCCGCGGCTCGACGAACGCCTCGACGCCCCGCCGCGCGGCCGCCCAGCCCTCCAGATGACGCAGGTCAGCGTCACTGGCACGGCGCAGCGTGCCCGGTTTCCCGGCGCCGCGTCTGCGCTTCAGACCGTCGAACAGACCCACCTCGACCACCTCATCTCCGCCTGCCCTCCCCCGCCATTATCGCGGGGATCAGAAGTGCGCCGATTAACACACCCGGCTACCTCGCAGGGCCGGACTACGTAGTGACAAGATGATGAGGGTTTGGACGTAAAACGAGGAGTAAACGACGTGAGCGACGCTGGCGCCGACCTGGTGATCCTCGGTGGCGGATCCGGCGGCTACGCCGCGGCCTTCCGCGCCGCGGAGCTGGGCCAGTCCGTCATCCTGATCGAGAAGGACAAGCTGGGCGGGACGTGCCTGCATCGCGGCTGCATCCCGACCAAGGCCCTGCTCCACGCGGCCGAGGTCGCCGACACCGCCCGCGAGGGCGAGCAGTTCGGCGTGAAGACCACCCTGGAGGGCGTCGACATCGCCGGCGTCCACAAGTACAAGGACGGCGTCATCAGCCGCCTCTACAAGGGGCTGCAGGGCCTGGCCAAGGCCCACAAGGTGACCGTCGTCGAGGGCACCGGCACGTTCGTCGGCGGCACCACGGTCGAGGTCGACGGCACCCGGTACACGGGCAAGAACCTGGTCCTGGCGACCGGCTCGTACTCGAAGACCCTGCCGGGCCTGGAGCTGGGCGGCCGGATCATCGCCAGCGACGAGGCGCTGACCCTGGACTGGATCCCGGAGAAGGTCGTCGTGCTCGGCGGCGGTGTCATCGGCGTCGAGTTCGCCAGCGTGTGGGCCTCCTTCGGCGTGGACGTGACGATCGTCGAGGCGCTGCCGCGGCTGGTCCCGGCCGAGGACGAGTTCGCCAGCAAGCAGCTCGAGCGCGCCTTCCGCCGTCGCAAGATCAACTTCAAGACCGGCGTGAAGTTCACCGGCGCCAAGCAGGACGAGAACGGCGTGACCGTGTCCCTGGAGTCCGGCGAGACGCTGGAGGCCGACCTGCTGCTGGTCGCCGTCGGCCGCGGCCCCAACACCGCGGGCCACGGCTACGAGGAGGCCGGCGTCAAGATGGAGCGCGGCTTCGTCATCACCGACGAGCGCCTGCGCACCAACCTGCCGAACGTCTACGCCGTCGGCGACATCGTCCCCGGCCTGCAGCTCGCGCACCGCGGCTTCGCCCAGGGCATCTTCGTCGCCGAGGAGATCGCCGGCCTGGAGCCGAAGGCGATCGACGAAGCCGGCATCCCGCGCGTCACCTACAGCCACCCCGAGGTCGCCTCCGTCGGCCTGAGCGAGGCGGCTGCCAAGGAGCGCTACGGCTCGGACGTGCAGACCTTCACGTACGACCTGGCCGGCAACGGCAAGAGCCAGATCCTCAAGACTTCCGGCGCGATCAAGGTGATCAAGGCGCCGGACGGGCCGGTCGTCGGCCTGCACCTGGTCGGGGACCGGGTCGGCGAACTGATCGGCGAAGCCCAGCTGATCTACAACTGGGAGGCCTTCCCGGAGGACGTCGCTCCGCTGATCCACGCCCACCCGACCCAGACCGAGGCCCTCGGCGAAGCACACCTTGCCCTGGCCGGCAAGCCACTGCACGTGCACAGCTGACCGGACCGCAGCCGACAAAGATTCAAGGGAGTCAATTCACGATGGCCTTCTCCGTCACACTGCCGGAGCTCGGGGAGAGCGTTACCGAGGGCACCGTCACCCGCTGGCTCAAGCAGGAGGGTGACACGGTCGCGGTCGACGAGCCGTTGCTGGAGATCTCGACCGACAAGGTCGACACCGAGGTCCCGTCGCCGGTCGCAGGCACGCTGCAGAAGATCGTCGCCCAGGAGGACGAGACCGTCGAGGTCGGCGGCGAGCTCGCCGTGATCGACGACGGTTCCGGCGGCGGTTCCGCCCCCGCTCAGGAGCAGGCGCCCGCGCAGCAGGCCCAGCCCGAGCCGGAGCCCGAGCCCGAGCCGCAGCAGTCCGCGCCGCAGCAGTCCGCGCCGCAGCAGCAGTCGGCCCCGGAGGCCCAGCCCGCGCCGAGCGGGTCCGCTCAGGGCACGCCGGTCACGCTGCCCGAGCTGGGCGAGAGCGTCACCGAGGGCACCGTCACCCGCTGGCTGAAGTCGGTCGGCGACACGGTCGAGGTGGACGAGCCGCTGCTGGAGATCTCCACCGACAAGGTCGACACCGAGGTCCCCTCGCCGATCGCCGGCACGCTGCTGGAGATCAGCGTCGGTGAGGACGAGACCGTCGAGGTCGGCGGCACGCTCGCCATCATCGGCGACGCCAGTGCCGCGCCCGCCCCGCAGCAGGAGCAGCCGAAGACGCCGGAGCCCAAGCCCGAGCCGAAGCCGGAGCCGAAGCCCGAGCCCACCCCGGCCGCTCAGGCCCCCGCTCCGCAGCAGGCTCCCCAGCAGCCGGCCCCGCAGCAGCCCGCGCCGCAGCAGCCGGCCCCGCAGCCGCAGGCCGCCCCGGCCGCGAGCGACGGCAACGGCAGCGGCCCGTACGTCACCCCGCTGGTGCGCAAGCTCGCCACCGAGCACGGCATCGACCTGGCGTCGGTGACCGGCAGCGGTGTCGGCGGCCGCATCCGCAAGCAGGACGTGCTGGCGGCGGCCGAGGCGAAGCAGAAGCAGAGCGCTCCGGCCGCTCAGGCGCCCGCCGCGCAGGCCCCGGCCGCCGCGCCGAGCGCCCCCGCCGCGAAGGCCCCGGCGGCCCCGTCGCCGGAGCTGGCCGCCCTGCGCGGCACGGTGCAGAAGGCGAGCCGGATCCGCCAGGTCATCGCGCAGCGCACCCGCGAGTCGCTGCAGAACTCGGCGCAGCTGACCCAGGTGTTCGAGGTGGACGTCACCAAGATCGCCCGGCTGCGCCAGCAGGCGAAGGCCGCCTTCCAGGAGCGGGAGGGCGTGAAGCTCACCTTCCTGCCGTTCTTCGCCAAGGCGACGGTCGAGGCGCTCAAGCAGCACCCGAACATCAACGCCTACCTGGACGAGGAGAAGAAGGAGATCACCTACTTCGGCGAGGAGCACCTCGCCGTCGCGGTGGACACCGACCGCGGCCTGCTCTCCCCGGTCATCCACAAGGCGGGTGAGCTGAACCTGGCCGGCCTGGCCAGGGCGATCGCCGACGTCGCGGCCCGCACCCGCGCGAACAAGATCAAGCCGGACGAGCTGTCGGGCGGCACCTTCACGGTGACCAACCTGGGCAGCAACGGCGCCCTGTTCGACACGCCGATCATCAACCAGCCGCAGTCCGGGATCCTGGGCGTCGGCGCGGTGGTGAAGCGGCCGGTCGTGGTCACCGACGCCGACGGTCAGGACACCATCGCCATCCGGTCGATGGCCTACCTGGCCCTGACCTACGACCACCGCCTGATCGACGGCGCGGACGCCGGCCGGTTCCTGACCACGATCAAGAACCGCCTCGAAGAGGGCCACTTCGAGGACGAGCTGGGTCTGTAACCGCTTGACCGGAGACCCCCTCCCCCGGTATTCCGTAATTACGGAAAACTGGAGGAGGGGGTCTTCGTGCTTTCCCGGCGCACTCTGCTCGGCTCCGCGGCGCTCGCCGGCGCGGCCACGCTCGCCGTGCCCGCGACCGCGGTCGCCGACACGTCCACCCCGCAGGGCTGGTTCGACTGGATCGCCCGGCACCGCGACCGGGTCGGCGCGCTGGCCGTGGACGCCGACGGGCGCCGGGTGGCGCACCGGCCGCACGCCCCGCAGGTCCTGGCGTCCACGATCAAGGTCGTGCACCTCGCCGCATACGCCACCGCGGTCGAGCGCGGCCTGGACCCGGACGAGCCGGTGCGGCTCGGCGACTGGGAGGCGTTCTACCCGTTCGGCGGCGACGGCGGCGCGCACCTGGCCGCCCTCCAGGAACTCGGCATCCCGCACACCGACCGGGGCAACGCCCTCGACCCGGACGTGACGGTCCCGCTGGACCGGCTGGCCCGCGCGATGATCGTCTTCAGCGACAACTCCGCCGCCGACTACCTGCGCGACCGCCTCGGCGACCGGGCCCTGACCGCGGCGTCCGCCCGGGGCGGATGGCTCCGGCCGGACCTCCGGTCGTTCTGCGGCGAGGTGCTCCTGCTGCTGTTCCCCGAGTTCCTGCCACGCTCCCCCGCGCTGCGGCCCGGCGCGGGCGACCGGCTGGCGCGCCGGTTCGCCACCGAGCCGGCGTTCCGGGACGAGGTGCTCGCCCGCTTCCAGAGCCCGCCGGCTGCCGAGGCCCAGGTGGCCTGGACGCGCGGGCACGGGCGCGGGAGCGCGGCCGGGCTGTTCGCGATGCACCGCGCGCTCGCGGCCGGCCGCTTCGGCGAGACCGTCGTGCGGCGCCACCTGGAGGAGCCCTTCGCCGCGCTCGTCCCGCCCGGCGCCGCCGCGGTCGCGTTCAAGGGCGGCAGCCTGCCGCGCGTGCTGACCACTGGGATGACGGTGCGGTGGCCGGACGGACGGGCCGCGACCCTCGCGCTCCTGCTCGACGACGTGGCCGACGCGGATTTCGCCAACCAGGGGCCGTTCCTGCGCGCCGGGCTCGCCGCACTGTCCACGCGGGAGGGTTTCGACGGGCTCGTGCGGGCGCTGCGCGGCTGACCGTCATGCTGGGCTCGTGAACGACGACGTGCTCAACCGCCTGGCGGACCTGGAACGCCGGGTGGCCGCGCTGGAAAGCGGCGTCAGGGCGGACGGGACGGGGGTGGTCGGTTACCACGGCCGCACCGAGGAGCCACTCGAACTCGAGTGGGAGATCACCGTCACCCCGGCCCGCGCGCTGGCCCTGGACGACGGTCCCCGCGCGGAAGTGCTGGCGGCGCTGGGCAATCCGGCGCGCCTGGCGATCGTGCGGACGCTGGCCGCACGCGGGCCGCAGCCTGCCGCCGCGCTCCAGGAGGCCGCCGGGCTCGGCTCGACCGGGCAGCTCTACCACCACCTCAAGGCGCTCACCGGAGCCGGGATCGTCGAGCCGGACAAGCGCGGCAGCTACCGGTTGCCCGCCCGCGCCACGATCCCGGTGCTCGTGCTGCTGACCGCGGCCGCCGACGTCGCCGGGCAACTGCGGTGAGGGAACGTGCGCGAAGCGGCGGCGTGAGCAACGATCGGGGTATGCGAGTACTGATCGCCGGATCCAGCGGGCTACTCGGCTCGGCGCTCGTCGCCACGCTGCGCGACTCGGGGCACGACGTGCGACGGCTCGTCCGGCGTCCGGCCAGGGCCGCGGACGAGCACTCGTGGGACCCGCCGGCGGGCCGGATCGACGACCGCGCGTTCGAGGACGTCACGACGGTCGTCAACCTGTGCGGCTCGCCGATGGGGCTGCGGTGGAGCGCGGCCCGTAAGCAGATGATCCGCGACAGCCGGATCGAGCCGACCGAGGTGCTGGCCGAGGCCGTCGCCGAGTACCGGATCCCGGCCCTCGTCAACGCCTCCGGGATCGGCTACTACGGCGACACCGGCGACGCGGTGGTCACCGAGGAGTCGCCGCGGGGCGCGGGCTTCCTGGCCGAGCTGTGCGAGGCGTGGGAGGCGGCGACCGCCCCGGCCGCGGAAGCGGGCTCGCGGGTGGTGAACCTGCGCACCGGTCTGGTTCTGTCCAAGGACGGCCTGCTCGGGCCGCTCAAGCCGCTGTTCTGGCTCGGTCTCGGCGGCAGGCTCGGCGACGGCAGGCAGTACATGCCGTGGATCAGCCTGCGGGACCACGTGTCCGCGATGCGGTTCCTCATCGAGCACGAGACGTTGTCCGGCCCGGTGAACGTGTGCAACCCGGAACCGGCGACCAACGCCGAGTTCACCCGCGCGCTGGGGCACGCGCTGCGGCGGCCTGCGCCGTGGTGGGTGCCCGGGTTCGCGTTGCGGACCGCGCTCGGCGAAGTGGCCGACGAGATGGCGCTGATCTCGCAGCGGGCGGTGCCCGCGGTACTGGAGAAGGCCGGGTTCACGTTCGTGCACACCGACCTCGACGGCGCATTGGCGGTCGCCCTTTGACCAGGTGGCTTCCGCTCGGCGGCGCGTTCTTCGTCCTGTTCCTCGGGCTGGGCGTGGCCGTGGCGCGGCCGCCGTACGCCGTCGACCTGGCCGTGGCGGGACTGGTGCAGGGCTGGTGGCGCGACACTCCGGGCCGGGTGGCGCAGGTGGTCAGCGACGCGTTCGGACCGGTCGTGCCGGCGACCTTCGCGATCGCGCTCGCGATCGGGATCGTCGTGTGCTGGCGGCGCGGCATGCGCTACCAGGCGGGCGTGGCGCTGCGGGTGCTGGCCGTGCTCGCCACCACCCGGCTGGTGAGCGTGGTCTTCAAACCGCTGTTCGTGCGCGACCGGCCGCGCGATTACCCGGAGTTCAGCTACCCCAGCGGGCACGTGGTGTCGATCTCCAGCACCGGCCTCGCGGCGGCGCTGCTGTGCCTGTGGCTGGCGCCGAGGCTGACGAAGTGGGTCGTGGTGTTCTTCTCGGTCGCGACGGTGCTGTGCGCGGCGAGCCGCGTGGTGCTCGGGGTGCACTGGGTCAGCGACACCGTCGGCGCCGTGCTCGGTGTGCTGGGCGTGGGTTTTCTCACGGGGTGGGCAGTGCGGTTGCTACCGCCACAGCCTGTCCCGTCGGCGCCGCGGTCGGCGTAACCTGCCAGACGTGAGTCCAAAGTCCTGCCGCGCCACCAGCACGCCCGTCACCGTCAAGAACGTCGGCACCATCGACTACCTGCAAGCCTGGGAGCTGCAGCGGGAGCTGGTGAACGCGCGGGCGGACTGCTCGGAGGCCCCGGACACGCTCCTGCTGCTGGAGCACCCGTCGGTCTACACCGCGGGCAAGCGCACCGAGGACGCGGACCGGCCGACCGACGGCACCCCGGTGATCGACGTCGACCGCGGCGGGAAGATCACCTGGCACGGGCCGGGGCAGCTGGTCGGCTACCCGATCGTCAAACTGGGCGACCCGATCGACGTGGTGCACTACGTGCGGCGCCTGGAGGAGGCGCTGATCCGGGTGTGCGACCAGTTCGGCGTCTACACCGGGCGGGTCGAGGGCCGCAGCGGCGTGTGGGTGCCGGCCGACGAGCGCGGCCCGGAGCGCAAGATCGCGGCGATCGGCATCCGGGTGCAGCGCGGTGTGACGATGCACGGCTTCGAGCTGAACTGCAACGCGGACCTGACGGCGTTCGACAAGATCGTGCCGTGCGGGATCCGGGACGCCGGCGTGACGTCGCTGTCGTTCGAGCTGGAGCGGGACGTCCCGGTCGCCGAGGCGCTCCCCCTGGCCCGCGACGCGGTGCTGGCCGCGCTGGACGGCGAGCTGGCGGTGTCGGACGACCGGTGGCTGCGCCGTGAGGATTCGGCGCCCTCGGCGCCGGGCGTGACGTTCGCCCTCCGGCCCTGAGCCACGCCCAGGACCGGAGGACGCGCGGTCACAGCTGCGGGGCGACCTTCGAGGCGATCAGCTCGAGGTGGTCCAGGTCGGACAGGTCCAGCACCTGCAGGTAGAGGCGGGTGACGCCGGTGGCCTCGCGGTAGCGGCCGATCTTGTCGACCACCTCGTCCACCGTGCCTGCCAGGCCGTTCTGCTTCACCTCGTCGGTCTCGCGGCCGATCGCGGCGGCGCGGCGGGCGAACTCGGCGTCGTCCTTGCCGACGGCCACCACCTGGGCCGCGGAGCGGATGACCGCCTTCGGGTCGCGGCCGATCTCGCGGCACGCGGCGTCCACGCGCTCGAACTGGGCGGCGGCGGTGTCCGCGTCGACGAACGCCGCGTTGAACTCGTCGGCGAAGCGGGCCGCCAGGGCCGGGGTGCGCTTCTTGCCGCCACCGCCGATGATCACCGGCGGGCGCGGCGACTGGGCCGGCTTGGGCAGCGCGGGCGCGTCGGCGAGCTGGTAGTGCTTGCCGTCGAAGGAGAACGTCTCGCCCTCGGGGGTCTCCCACAGGCCGGTGATGATCTCCAGCTGCTCGGCGTAGAGGTCGAAGCGCTCCTTGATCTCCGGCATCGGGATGCCGTAGGCCTGGTGCTCGGCGTCGTACCAGCCGGAGCCGAGGCCGAAGTCCACGCGGCCGCCGGACATCTGGTCGACCTGCGCCACGGAGATCGCCAGCACCGACGGGTGCCGGAACGTCGCGGCGGTGACCAGCGTGCCCAGCCGGATGCGGGAGGTCTCGCGGGCCAGCGCGCCGAGGGTCACCCAGGCGTCGGTCGGGCCGGGCAGCCCGGAGGCGGAGCCCATCTTCAGGAAGTGGTCGGAACGGAAGAAGGCGTCGAAGCCGTTGTCCTCGGTCGCCTTGGCGACGCGCAGGAGATCGTCGTAGCTCGCGCCCTGCTGCGGTTCGGTGAAAATCCTCAGGTCCACAGCCCCACCATATCGATTCAGGTGCGCCGGACGCGGTGCAGCAGCTGCACGATCACGCTCTCGATCTGGGCGCCGACCTTCTTCGGGTCCGGTGAGCTCGCGATCTCGGTCGCCGCGCTGTGCAGGGCCCCGAACAGCAGCCGCGCGGTGATCTCGACCGGGACCTCGTCCACCTCGCCCGCCTCGATCAGGTCCTCCAGGCTCGACCGGATCAGCCCGAAGCTCGCCCTGTCCTCGGCCTCCCGCCAGCGCTCCCAGCCCATCACCACCGGAGCCTCGTGGATCGCGATCCGCTGGTAGGCCGGGTCGAGGCAGCTGGAGATGAACTCCCGCAGCCCCGCCAGCGCCCGCTCCCACGGCGCGCCGCTGCCGCCCATGATCTCTTCCAGCCGCCCGAAAACCCGGCTCTCCACCTTCTCGAACGCCGCTTCGAAGAGCGCCTGTTTTCCACTGAAATGGTGATACAGGGCACCTTTCGTGACCCGGGCGCGCTTGGCGACCTCGTCGAGCGAAGTGCTGGCGTAACCCCGTTTGGTGAACAGCTCCACCGCGCTGTTCACCAGGGCCGACCGCGTGGACTCCGAATAGTCGAGACGCCTGGACCGCATTGTCACCACGCTCACAAGCTTACGCCGGTTCCCGTTTCCATACCCGTGGTATGTTCGCAGTGTCGGCACCATACCGACGGTATGCTTCAAACCCAGAGTATGGCCGGGGTCACAACTTGGGGAGGACCCGTGAGCTGGAACGACTTCTACCGACGGCGCGACATCCTGGACGCCGTCCTGACCGCGGCGGCCCGCGACCCGCAGGGCCCGCTGCCCTTCGACGAGATCCCCGGTGCCGAGAAGGCCTTCGGCACCCGTGAAAACCTCATGCTCGCGCTGCACTACCGGTGGACCCAGCTGCTCAGCGGCCACCTGCGCGCCGCGGCCGAGGGCATCGACGAGCACAGCGACCACGTGGACGCCGTCAAGCGCGCCTGGACCGCGGCGGTCCGGCGCAACCGCGCGCTCTACGAGGTCGTCGCCGCCCACCGAGACGAATACCCCGCGCTCAAGGCCGCGCACCGCGCCGAGCAGGCGATGCTCGCCATCGCGGCCGGGCTGGCCGAGCCGGACGAGCCGGTGGACGAGGTGGCCAAGGTCGGCGCCGCGTTCGAGGCCCTGCTGAGCGAAGGCCCCGGCCTGCGTCCGGCGCGCCCGTTCGACCGTCTGCTGCGAATGCTGGCCCCGAGCGCGTGATCTTCCCTAATATCCGGGCATGAAAACCTGGACCGAGGCCGACATCCCCGACCAGACGGGCCGCACGGTGCTCGTCACCGGCGCGAACTCCGGCCTCGGTCTGCAAACCTCCCTCGTGCTGGCCGCCAAGGGCGCGCGCGTGCTGATCGCCTGCCGCAACCCGGAGCGCGGCGAACAGGCGCTGCGCACCGTCTCGGCGGGCGCGGCGGCCGCTCCCGAGCTGATCTCCCTGGACCTCGCCGACCTCGCGTCGGTGCGCGCCGCGGCGGCCCGCGCCGAGGAGCTCACCGGCGGGAAACTCGACCTCCTGATCAACAACGCCGGCCTGATGGCCGCTCCGAAGGGCCGCACCAAGGACGGCTTCGAGCTGCAGTTCGGCACCAACCACTTGGGCCACGCCGCGCTGACCTGGCTGCTCATGCCCGCCCTCCGGCGCGGCACGAACGCCCGCGTGGTGACGCTGTCCAGCCTCGCCGCCACCGGCGGCCGCGTCGACTTCGACGACCCCGGCTTCGAGCACCGGCGCTACAACCCGGCCGCGGCGTACAGCCAGTCCAAGATCGCCAACCAGATCTTCGCGCTGGAACTGGACCGCCGCCTGCGTGCCGCCGGTGACGACGTGATCAGCGTGGCCGCCCACCCGGGCTACACGGCCACCAACCTGAACTCGAACATGGCCAACGCGCAGGGCCACCCCATCGTGCGCAAGCTCGTCGGCGGCGTGACCTTCCTGGGCGATCTGCTGGTCGCGCAGGGTGTCCGCACCGGCGCGCTGCCGTCCCTGATCGCGGCCACCGCGCCGGACGTCAACGGCGGCGACTACATCGGCCCGAGCCTGTTCCGCGGCATCCGCGGCAACCCCACCGTGGTGCAGCCGCTGCGGGCCGCGCTGGACCGCGAGAACGGCCGCAAGCTGTGGGACCTGACGGCCAAGCTGACCGGCGTGACCCCCGACCCAGCGTAGGTCATCCGCCCCGTCCGGGGGCGTACGCTGGGGCGCGTGACTGTTGTGCCTGAAGGTCGGAAGCTGCTGCGGCTCGAGGTCCGCAACAGTG
>NZ_JAKGSD010000031.1 GCF_021654135.1 Amycolatopsis tucumanensis
AGCAACGCCGCCGCGATCGCCTTCACCTGCAGGGCCGGCTCCGCACCGCGCCCGCCAAGCGCCACCACCACCGCCCACATCGCGGAGTCTCGACTTCACCCCAGCCGACCCCTGCGCCCTCAGCCACCGCGCCAGCCAACGCCGCACCACCCGTCAGTCCAGCAACGCCGCCGCGATCGCCTTCGCCCTCAGGGCCGGCTCCGCGCCGCGCCCGCCAAGCACCACCACCACCGCCCACATCGCGGAGTCTCGGCTTCCACCCCAGCCGGCCCCTGCGCCCTCAGCCACGGCGCCGGCCAGCGGCCCACCGCCCGTCAGCCCAACAACGCCGCCGCAATCGCCTTCACCCTCAAGGCCGGCTCCGCGCCGCGCCCGCAAAGCGCCACCACCATCGCCCACACCGCGGAACTCGACTTCGCCCCACCCGAGCCGACCCCTGCAACCCTCAGCCCCCACGCCGGCCCGCGGCCCACCGCCCGTCAGCCCAACAACGCCGCCGCAATCGCCTTCACCCTCAAGGCCGGCTCCGCGCCGCGCCCGCCAAGCGCCACCACCAGCGCCCACACCGCGGAGCCCGACTTCACCCCACCCGACCCGTGCGCCCTCAGCCACCGCGCCAGCCAACGCCGCACCACCCGTCAGCCCAGCAACGCCGCCGCAATCGCCTTCGCCCTCAGGGCCGGCTCCGCGCTGCGCTCACGTAGCGCCGTGACCAGCGCGCCGTCCACCAGCAGCATCAGCTGCTTCGCGAGCGTCGCGCTCGAGGCGTACCCGGCCTTCTCCAGCAGCCCCGCCAGGTAGTCCGTCACCGCCCCCTTGTGGGCCCGCGCCAGCCGGTACACCGCCGCGTCCGCGTCGCCCACCTCGGCCATCGCGTTGATGAACGCGCAGCCCCGGTAGTCCGCCCGCGCGAACCGCTCGGCGAGGAAGTCGAACACCGCCAGCGGGTGGTCGCCGCGCGCGGCGACGCCCTCCGCCAGCGCCTGCCGCCACTGCTGGTCGCGCTCGGTCAGGACCGTCTCGACCAGGTCGTCCTTGCTCGCGAAGTGCCGGTAGAACGACGCGCGCCCGACGCCGGACACCTCCAGCAGCCGCTCGACCCCCACCGCGCGGATGCCCTCCGCGTAGAACAGGTCCTCGGCGCTCTGCACGAGACGTTCACGGGCTCGGGTCGGCATGACTCCACGGTATCGGATCTTGACCAGAAACGGAACCGATCAGTACCGTTCAAACGGAACCGATCAGTACCGTTTGAGGAGCCATGGTCACCACCACCCACCGCCTGCCCGCCCGGATCGGCGTCCTGACGATCGCGACGTTCGCAGTCGGCACGGACGCCTTCGTCGTCAACGGCGTCCTGCCCGAACTGGCCCGCTCGCTGGACGTCAGCGTCGGCGAGGCCGGCCAGCTCGTGTCCGTCTTCGCGATCGCCTACGCCGTGCTGTCCCCGGTGCTCGCCGCCGCGACCGGGAACTGGCCGCGGCGCACCGTCCTGCTGGCCGCGCTCGGCGTCTTCGTGCTGGGCAACGCCGTCACCGCCCTCGCGCCGGGCTACGGCCTCGCCCTGGCGTCGCGGGTGATCGCCGCAGCCGGTGCCGCCGCCATCACGCCGACCGCCTCCACCGCCGCGGCCGCCCTGGCGCCACCGGAACGGCGTGGCCGCGCGATGTCGCTGGTCACGCTGGGCCTGGTGTCGTCGACCGCGCTGGGCGTGCCGATCGGGACGCTGCTCGGCTCGGTGGCGAGCTGGCGCCAGACGATGTGGCTGGTCGCCGCGCTCGGCCTGGTGGCCGCGGCGGGCGTCGCGCTCTGGCTGCCGCCGGTGCCGAACCCGCCTGCCACCACCCTGCGGGCGCGCCTGGCTCCGCTGCGGGACCGGACGGTGCTGCTGATCCTGACCGCCACGGTGGCCATGTTCGTCGGGATCTACCTGGTCACGATCTACCTCAGCGTGATCGTCGAACAGGCCACCGCGGGCGACGGCGTCCGCCTCACCGTCCTGCTGTTCGCCGCCGGGGTTGCCGGCACGGTCAGCAACGTGGTGACCGGCGGGTGGACCGACCGCTTCGGCCCGATGCGGGTCATCACCGCCGCGATGGCGCTGGGCGCGCTCGACTTCGCGCTCATGCCGTGGACGGCGGCGACGTTCGCGGGCGCGCTGATCGCCGTCGTCGCCTACGGGCTGGCCTCGTGGTCGGTGATGGTGCCGCAGCAGCACCAGCTGATCGCCGCCGCGCCCACGACGCCGTCGCTGGTGGTTTCGCTGAACGCGTCGGCGATCTACCTCGCGGTGTCCCTGGCCGGGGTGCTGGGCGCCGCCGCACTCGAGGTGATGCGTGGCGCTTTCCTGCCGTGGCTCGCGGCGCTCTTCCTCCTCGCCGGGCTGGCCGCCGCGTGGGCGGCGGAGAAGTTTAAACGTTGAACAGCAGGCAAACCTCCTCCACATGAGCGCGACCACCACACTGCCGAACGTGGCGCGCGGACACCTGGACACCCTGGACGAGACGCTGGGCGCGCTCCGTCGGCAGACCGGGCGCCTCACGCGATGGGGCCGCGTGCTCGCCGAGCGGTTGAGCGAGGGCGGCCGGCTGCTCGCCGCGGGCAACGGCGGGTCCGCGGCCGAGGCCAGGCAACTGACCGCGGACCTGCTGGGCCGCTACCACGACGACCACCCGCCGTTCTCCGCGATCGCCTTGCACGCCGACGCCTCCAGCCTCATCGCGGTGGGCGACGAGTACGAGTACGACCACGCCGAGGTCTTCGCGCGGCAGGTGCGCGCGCACGCCCGGCCGCGCGACATCCTCCTGCTGCTGTCGGCGAACGGCCGCAGCCGCAACCTGACGCGCGCGGCCGAGGAGGGTGTGCGGGCGGGGGCGAACGTGTGGGCGCTGACCGGGCCGAGCCCGAACCCGCTGGCGAACGTCGTCGAAGACGCCCTGTGCCTGCCCGGCACGGCGGCCACCGTGCAGGAAGCCCACCTCGTGGCGGTCCACATCCTCTGCGCGGAGGTGGAAACCGCACTGTCCACAGGGGACGCCGGGCGGAGGGCCTCCTGAGGCGCCGGGACGAAGCGCCCCGAATTGTCAGACCCCACCCCTATCGTCCACCCCATGCCCACCCACCCCACCCCCGGCGGCAGGCCGCGGGAGAAGTCACCCGGCGCAGGCAGCGGATCGTTGCCGTAGAGCCGTCTGCTCTCGATCGACCCGTCGCGCCGCTGGATCCTGAGCACGCTCGGGCGGTCGGCGCGCGCCAGCTTCGCGGCCGCGCGCACCGCATCCCGCTTGCGTTCGTGGTGCGACAGCACGGCCTCGCCCCGCTTCACATCCCAGCTGCCCAGCATCGGCGAGACCCAGTACACCGTCCGCGACATGATCCCTCTCCCTCCTCGGGTGTTGCACTGGAGCAACACTGTCCCTATAGTACATCACCGTTGCACCTCCGCAACGGTTCGGCAAAACTGCGACGGAACGGAAAGCGGAGGTGTGCCACATGGGCGGACGGCTGGACACGGGGAGGCTCTATGCGGCCCTCGACGCGGAGCGCGAGTCACGCGGATTGTCGTGGCGGCAGCTCGCGGCCGAGGCCGGGGTGAGCGCGTCCCTGGTCAGCCGGATGGGCAACGGTCACCGGCCGGACCTGGACGGGTTCATCGCGCTCGTCCAGTGGCTCGGGATGCCCGCCGAGACGTTCATGGTGTGGCCGGAGGGCCAGCCCGACGGGCGCCGCCGGCCCTCGCTCGAAGCGCAGCTCGCGCCGCTGCTCCGGGCCGAGGAAGAACTCAGCGAGTCCGACCAGCAGCACCTGCTGGACGTGGTCGGCCTGACGATGCGACACATCCGCACCAAGAACAAGGAGTCGAAATGACCCTCCGCCGTGGTTTCAAGAAGGAGGCCAGGGAACTCGCCCTCGAGGTGCGGGCCGAGCTGGGGACCGAGGTCTTCGCCCCGCTGGACCCGTGGGCGCTGGCCGAGCTGTACGGGATCGAGGTGTTCGACCTGCGCAGCCCGTTCCTGCCCGCGGAGTCGGTGCGGCACCTGACGGAAGAACGCCCGCACGTGTTCTCCGCGGCGCTGGTCCCGCTCGACCCGAGCGGCGCCGTGATCATCGAGAACCACGTGCACCCGATGCGCCGCAGGCGATCCACGATCGCGCACGAGATGGCGCACGTGCTCCTGGAGCACCCGTTCGGTCCAACGCTGACCGACGAGAACGGCTGCCGCTCGGCCGTGGCGGGCATCGAGGAGGAGGCCGCCGAACTGTCCGGCGAGCTCCTCATCCCCACCGACGCCGCGCGGATCGCGGCGTTCAAGGGCTGGTCGGATCACTCGGTGGCCAACCACTTCCGGGTCAGCGTCGCGATGGCCACGTGGCGCATGAACATGAGCGGCGCCCGCCGGATCGCCGCGCGAACGCGGTTCAAAGCTGAAGCACGGTACGCCACACCCGCCTGAGCGGTTGTCCACAAAGCGATCCACAGGTGGATGGATCTGTGGACAACTCGACTGTCCATTGCGGACTGATGGGAGACGCCTAACACACGACGCGACGAAACGGGTTAACCACAGGGGAAGAACTCGTGGATCCTGGCGCGCGACCGGTGTCGTCAGGCGGCCTGGTCGGTTTCCTCACCGAACAGCTCGGCCACCGCGCGTGCCCGCAGGCGTTCGAGCCGCGTCGCCTGACTGCGCCCGTTCGCGATCAGCTCGTCGAGCCGGTCGGCGTCCAGCCGCGGGTCGACGGCGGCGCGGGCACGCAGGGTGCGCCAGGCCGCGACCTTGCCCTCGACGCCGAGCCGGAGCCCCTCGAGTTCGACGACGCGGCTGAGCGGCGAACGGTTCAGCAGGCGGCCGTTGAACTTGAGCCTGCCCGCCTTCTCCAGGAGCCACCCGGCCCAGTGGCCGGTGGGGCGGGAGGGTTCGCCGAGAGCGCGCATCATGTCGACGAGGGCGTCGCGGTCCTCGGCCATCTCCTCGGCGAGGCGATCGAGCTTGCCGTTGCCCGCCCAGTCGGCCTCGGCACGGGCGAAGCGCCTGGCCAGCTCCACCCCGGCCGTCACCACGGCCACATGGTCGTTCAGGTAAATCCCGAGCAACGTGCGACGCATACTGGGGAGTACCCCACGAACGAGGGGCTCAATCCAGGTCACCCAGCCCCCCGAAGCGCTGCGGGCTCTGCTTCCGCCGGACCAGCACCCCGCACCACAGCAGGAGGCGGCGCCGGCGGGCCAGGAACAGACCACACCCGCCACCCAAAACCGCTCGGCAGGCACATCGTCGCCCAGCCGCAAGGCCACTCGACTATGAGAACAACCCCCGCCAACCCCGCGGGTCAGACCACACCCTCCGCCCGCAGTCGCTCCACGGCGGCCTCGTCGTGGCCGAGTTCCTGGAGGATCGCGGAGGTGTGCGCGCCCACCTCGGGCACCGGCCCCATCCACGGCTCGAACCCGCCCATGATCACCGGCGGGAGCAGCGCCTCCACCGTCCCGCCAGGGATCGGCACCGTGCGCCACCGGTCGCGCTCGGCGAGCACCGGGTGCGCCAGGAACTCGTGCACCGAGTTCACCCCCGCGTTCGCCACGCCGATGTCGTCCAGCAGGGCCATGATCTTGTCGCTGTCCAGCTCACGGAACCGCGCCGCCACGATCTCGTTCAGCTCGTCCCGGTGCACCACCCGCGCGGAACCGGTCGCGAACCGCGGGTCGTCGACCAGCTCGGGCCGCTGCAGGAACCGCGAGCACAGCGCGACCCACTCCGGCTCGTTCTGGATCGAGAACAGCACGTCCTTGCCGTCGGCCGCGGTGTACGCCCCGTAGGGCGCGATCGTCGCGTGCTGGGTGCCCACCCGCGGCGGCTGCGTGCCGCCGTAGCGCGTGTAGTAGGCCGGCTGTCCCATCCACTCGGACAGCGCGTCGAACAACGACACCTCCACCGGCTCCGCCCGGCCGGTCGTGGCCCGCGTGAACAGGGCCGTCAGGATGCCCGAGTAGGCGTACATGCCGCCCGCGATGTCCGCGACCGACACCCCCGCCCGCGCCGCGCCCTCCGGCGTCCCGGTCAGCGACACCAGGCCGGTCTGGCACTGGACGAGCAGGTCGTAGGCCTTCCGCTCCGCCCACGGCCCGTCCGTGCCGTACCCGCTGATCGTGCACGGGATCAACGACGGGTACCGCTGCGCGAGCGTCGCCGGATCCAGCTCCAGGCGGGCCGCCGCGCCGGGCGCGAGGTTCTGCACGAACACGTCCGCGCCGGCGAGCAGGCCGGCCAGGACCTCCCGGCCGCGGGGGTCCTTGAGGTCGAGGGTCAGCGACTCCTTGGACCGGTTGAGCCAGACGAAGTAGCTGGACTGGCCGTGCACGGTCGTGTCGTAGCGCCGCGCGAAATCGCCGCCACCGGGACGTTCCACCTTGATCACCCGGGCGCCCAGATCGGCGAGCTGGCGCGTCGCGAACGGCGCCGCGACGGCCTGCTCCAGGCTGACGACGGTGATCCCGGCGAGCGGCAGGTTCACAGCGCGCCCAGCTTGCCGTCCCCGTCCGGCAGCGGGGTCAGCAGCCGCACGTCCATCGGCTTCGCGAGCAGCCCGTCGAGGGCCGCGCCCAGTTCGGCGAGGGCCGCGCCCTTGCCGTGGGCGCCGAGCGCCGGGCCGGACGCCCACTTCTCCACCATCACGAACGTCGTCGGCGACTTCGCGTCGCGGTGCAGCGCGTAGCGTTCGCAGCCCGGCTCGGAGTGCACCGCCCGCACCGCGGTCCGCAGCGCCTCCTCGACCTGGGCCTCCTTGCCTTCCGCGGCCTCGATGGTCGCGATCACGACGACAGCGTCCGTCTGGTTCATGCCGCCATACCACCGGATGCGGGCCGCGACCGCAAGGTCACGGACGCCATTCGGGCTCGATCACGAGTTCGGTCGGATGCGTGTTCGGCGGCGCGTCCAGCACGGATCGCACCGCGTCCGCGATCGACGCCGGGTCGAGGTACCGCTCGGGCTCGTAGGGACCGCCCTCCATCCAGCGGACGGTCTGCTGCATCGGCGTCGCGACGCGTCCCGGGTAGATGCTCGTGACGCGGACCCCGTTCGGGAGCTCCTCGCGGCGCAGCGCCTCGGCGAACACCCGCAGCGCCGTCTTGCTGGCGGCGTAGGCGGACCGGTGGGCGGGTGAGCCGAGGACGGCCGTCGAGTTCACCAGGATCACCCGGCCCCGCGCGGCTCGCAGCGCGGGCAGCAGCCGCCGGGTCGTCCCGATGACGCCGAACAGGTTCACGGCGAACAGCTCACGCCACACGTCGAGATCGGTTTCCGCGACCGAACCCAGTTGGAAAACACCCGCACAATGCACGACCACGTCGACCGACGACAATTCCGGACAATTATCGGAAATGTCCGGATCGGCCGCGAGGTCGACGGTCCAGCAATGCGCGTCCGGTAACGTTCCGGCCAATTCCTTCAACGCGGTCTCGTCCCGCCCGGCGACCCATACGGTGTACCGGTCGGCCAGGGCGGCGGCCACTTCCGCACCGATCCCGCCGGTAGCGCCGACCACGACGGCAGTTCCACGCACGTTCATCGATCGACACGATAAACGGCACGTGACACAAAAGAACAGGGTCCGTCGACTCTGGACGGACCCTGTTTCCGGACAATTCAGCCTTGACGGGCGTTCACCCGGGGGTTGTTCTTGTTGATGACGAACGAACGCCCCCGGCGCCGGACCACGATCGAGCCCGGCTGACGCTTGAGCGACCTGAGCGAATTCCTGCTCTTCATACCCGCTCCTTCCTCGCACACCGGTCAACGTTCCAAGGGCTCGCGGCATTCCGCGGGGTGCAGCGGTGTGCCGGCCACCGCGCAGTGCACCTTCACCGGGCTGACCGGCGCCGGCTTCGGGCGGCCGGGCACGAACGCGAACGCGATCAACGCGCCCGCGACGAGCAGTCCGGCGCACACCAGCATCGCCGTGCGGTAGGCGGGCGCGAGCGCCGCGGGATCGGTCAGGCTGCCCGTGCCGATGCCCGCGACCAGCGGCAGCACCGCGACCGCGAGCAGCCCGGCGGTGCGGGCGATCGCGTTGTTCGCGCCACTTGCCACCCCCGCGTACCGGTCGTCGAGCGCGCCGAGCGCGGTCGCGGTCAGCGGCGCGACCGTCAGCGACAAGCCGAGCCCGAGCACCACGACCGCGGGCAGGACCTCGGTCAGGTACGACGGGCTCGCCGAGATCCGGGACAGCAGCACGAGAGCCACCGCGCACACGACCGGCCCTGCGGTCATCGGCAGCCGCGGCCCGGTCCGCTGCCCGAGCGCCCCGGCGCGCGCCGACAGCACGAGCATCAGCGCGGTCACCGGCAGCATCGCCGAACCCGCCGCGACCGGCGAGTACCCGCCGACGACCTGCAGGTTCAGCACGACCAGGAAGAACACGCCGCCCAGCGCGGCGTACACCGCGAACGTCACCAGGTTCGCCGCGGTGAACGCCCGCGACGCGAACACGCCGAGCGGCAGCATCGGGTGCCGCGACCGCCGCTCGGTCAGCACGAACGCCGCGATCCCGGCGACCCCCACGCCGAGCGCCGCCAGCACCGTCGGCGAGCCCGCGCCAAGCGCCGGCCACGCCGTGAAGCCGTAGCTCAGCCCGGCCAGCCCGAGCGCGCCCATCGCCGCGCCGGTGAAGTCCAGCTGCCGCGCGGCCTCCGGGTTGCGGGTCTCCGGGACGTGCCGGAGCGCGACCAGCACGACTATCGCCGCGAGCGGCACGTTGATCAGGAACACCAGCCGCCAGCTCGCCACCTCGACCAGCCAGCCGCCGAGGAACGGTCCGAGCGCCCCGGCGATCCCGCCGAGCCCGGACCACGCGCCGATCGCCTTCGCGCGGTCGTCGGGGTGGAACGAGGCCTCCAGGATCGCCAGCGATCCGGGCGTGAGCAGGGCTCCGCCGACGCCCTGCAGCACCCGGGCGGCGACCAGCGTCCAGATGTCCGGCGCGAGCCCGCAGAGCAGCGACGCGATCGCGAACCACGCCACGCCGAGCACGAAGATCCGCCGCCGCCCGAAGCGGTCGCCGAGGGAGCCGCCGAGCAGGATCAGCGCGGCGAGGCTGAGCGTGTAGCCGTTGATCGTCCACTGCAGACCGGCCGTGCTCGCCTCGAGGTCGCTGCCGATCTTGGGCAGCGCGATGTTCACGACCGTGGCGTCCAGGAACGTGACGCCGGACCCGAGAACGGTGGCGAACAGGACCCAGCGCCCGGCGGCCTGGCCGTACCGGAGCGAGGTTTCCGCCGTAGTCACGAGGACCGATCGTGGTTGGCCGTGGCGGCGGGCGCAAGTTTCCCTGCTGACACCGCGTGGCAGGCGCCGAATCCATCCGCGCGCGCGATGATCCGGCCGCCGGCCACGCGCACCGCCACCTCGGTCGCGTCACTGACCGCCGCCACCCCGGCCGCCGCGGCCAGCTCGCCCCGCTCGTCGCACACGACCCGCAGGCGCGGCCACGCGGCCTCGGGGAACGCCTGCCGCAGGCACGCGGCGACCTCGGTGATCACCAGGCGCGCGAGCGGCCCCAGCTCGGCCGGTTCCCCGGTGACCGCCACGAGCGTGACATCCAGCCCCGCCCGGACGGCTTCCTCCACGACGGCGAGCCGGTGCAGGCCGAGGACCGCGACGACGCCGTCGGACGGAAGCCGGACCGGCTCGCCGCGCACCAGGTCGACGGCCTCGCCGGGCGACCACGGCTCGTCGGCGGGGCGCGGGTGCGGGGACACCTGCGGCGGGGCCCACCAGTCGTTGAACGGCAGGTCGGCGAGCTGTTCACAGGTGCTGATCACGTCGAACGGCTCGACGAACCCGGGCGCCGCGACGGTGAGCTGACGCGCGCCGTGCAGCGACGTCAGCACCGCCCGCGCCCGGCGCACGTACCGCGCGGGTGGCGCGCCCGGCGGGGACTCCGGCGGGTCGAGCCGTTCCACCGCCAGCGCGAGCAGCAGCGCGCCGAGTTCCATGAGCTGCGCGTAGGGCAGCCGCACCCGCTCGTCGGCCATCACTTCGGCGGGCAGGTCGCGGGCCAGGCCGGCGTCCCGCACGATCCAGTCGCGGGCGAACGAGCCGACCGCGGACCGGGCGTCGGTGCCGGGCCTGCTGTGCGGGGACGGCTCCGCGCGGGCCGCGAGGTCGGCCAGGACCGCGAAGTACAGGGCCCGCTTGCCGGGGAAGTTCGAGTAGACCGCGCCGCGCGTGAGCTCCGCCCGCTCGGCGATGACGTCCACCTTGGCGTCCCGGAACCCCCGCTCCGCGAACTCCTCCCGCGCCGCGACCAGCACTTTCGCGCGGTTGCGCTCCTGCGTCTCCGCCCTGGTCAGCCGCGCCACGAAGCCTCCTCGTTGCCATCCGGACGAAGACCAAGATATCGTGCCCATTCAGATGACGTGAACATCTGAATCCAACATCTGGAGTGCGAGTGATTCCCGAGATCTCCCTGACCGACCCCGAAGTGCTGACCGACCCGTTCACCGCCTACGGCCGCGCGCGGGAGCAGTCACCGCTGGCCCGCGTCGGCGCGCCCGGCTTCGGCCCGGTGTGGGCCGCGACCCGCCACGAGACCGCGCGAGCGGTCCTGTCCGATCCCCGCTTCGAGCTGACCGCGAACAGCTACCAGCGCCCGGACGTGCCCGAACACTGCCGCGCGTACATGCGCACGATGTCCGAAGTGGAGGGTCCGGAGCACGCCCGGCTGCGCCGCCTGGTGTCCCCCGCGTTCTCCGCGCGCCGCGCACTGGACTTCCGGCCACGCGTCGAACCGCTCGTCGGACGGCTGCTCGACGACCTGCCCGCGGAGGCCGACCTGCTGCGGGACTTCGCCCGTCCGCTGCCGATGGACGTGATCTGCGAGCTGGTCGGCATCCCCGGCGAGGACCGCCCGCAGTGGCGCGAGTACGGCATGGCGGTCGCGAGCGGCCACGGCCCGGCGTTCGCCGCCGCGATCCCCGGCGTCATGGCCGGCGCGCAGGCCGCCATCGCCCGTCGCCGGGAGGAGCCGGGTGACGACGTGCTCGCCGACCTGATCCGGGCCGAGGACCGGCTCAGCGACACCGAGATGGTCACGCTCGTGTGGCACCTGGTGCTGGCCGGGCAGACGCCGTCGAACCTCGTCGCGAACGCCGTGGCCGCCCTGCTGGAGCACCCGGACCAGCTCGCCGCGCTGCGTGCCGACCCAGGACTGATGCCGCGCGCGGTGGACGAGTTGATCCGCTGGTGCGGGCCGACGCTGATGACGATCCCGCGGTACGCGCGCGAGGACGTCGAACTGGAGGGCGTGCTGATCCGCGAGGGCGAGGCGATCGTCGCGGCGGTCGCGGCGGCCAACCGGGATCCGCGCGCCTTCGAGGATCCGGACCGCTTCGACGTGACCCGGCCCGGCGGCGGGCACCTCGGCTTCGGGCACGGCCCGCACTTCTGCCTCGGCGCCGCGCTGGCCCGGGTGCAGACCGAGGTGGCGCTGACCGCGCTGCTGGCCCGGGAGTTCGAACCGGTGAAGGTCGAGCGCATGCCGGACCCGGGGACCTGGCGGCTGTCGAGCCTCGTCGTCCGATTTAGTTGACGTGTCATCATCCGCTGGTTACCTTGGGAGGCATGGAACTCGGCATCTACAGCTTCGGTGACCGCCCGGCCGACCCGGTCACCGGCGAACAGCTGTCCGTCTCGGCGGCGCTGGCGAACACGCTGGAGCGGATGAAGCTGGCCGACGAGCTCGGCTTGGGGTTCTACGGCCTCGGCGAGCACCACCTCGACTCGTACGCGATCTCCAACCCGGCCACGGTGCTGGCGGCCGCGGCGAGCGCGACCTCGAAGATCACGTTGTCGACCGCGGTGTCCGTGTTGAGCACCGAGGACCCGGTGCGGCTCTACCAGCAGTTCACGACGCTCGACCAGCTCAGCGGTGGCCGGGCCGAGCTGCTGGTGGGGCGCGGGTCGTTCATCGAGTCGTTCCCGCTGTACGGCGCGGACCTGGAGGACTACGACGCGCTGTTCGAGGAGAAGCTCGACCTGTTGCTGGCGCTGGACCGCGAGGACCCGGTGACGTGGTCGGGCAAGTTCCGCGCGCCGCTGCGGGGTGCGCGGGTGCTGCCGCGGCCGTACGGCGAGCACCTGCGCATCTCGGTCGGCACGGGAGGCAACCAGGACTCCTCGATCCGCGCCGGCGCGCTCGGGCTGCCCGTCGTGTACGCGATCATCGGCGGCCGCCCGGAGCGGTTCGCGCCGCTGGTGGAGCTGTACCGCCGAGCGAGCGAGGTGTCCGGCAACGACCCGGCGACACAGCACGTGACGATGAGCGCGATCGGGCTGGTGGCGCGGAAGTCGCAGGACGCGAAGGACACGTTCTACCCGTACTGGCTGGAAACGATGAAGTACGGCGCGCGGGCCCGCGGCTGGGCGGTCCCGACCCGCGCCGAGTACGACGCGTACACCGCCGGGGCGTCGTCGCTGTTCACCGGCAGCCCCAACGAGGTCGCGGACCGGCTGATCACGGTCGGGAAGCTCGTCGGAGCGGACCGGTACGCCATGCAGATGGACTGGTCGGGGGTGCCGCAGAAGCACGTGATGACGGCGATCGAACTGCTGGGCACCGAGGTGCTGCCCCAGGTACAGGCGGAGTTCGGCCCTACCGAGTGAATTGAAACTGAGGTATCGTCTGCCGGAACGCGGTCACCGACGCCCCGCGTCAGGAGGACGAGACTCGTGACTTCGGCCAGCTCTCGCACGCCACTGGTGGACGCCGTCCGGACGGACCTGCCGAGCCTGCTGCGCAAGCGCGCCGCCGCGCAGCCGGAGCAGGTGTTCGTGGAGTCCTTCGACGGCACGACCTGGACCTACCGGGAGGTGTGGGACAAGGCGGCCGCGGTGGCCGGCTGGCTGTCCGCGGCCGGCTGCGGCAAGGGCGATCGCGTCGTGTGCGTCACCGGGAACCGGCCCGAGATCCTCGCGGTGCTGTTCGGGGCCAACCTGATCGGCGCCATCTTCGTGCCGCTCAACCCGGAGCTGAAGGGGCAGTTCCTGGGCCACCAGCTGGCGAACTCGGAGCCGGCCGTGGTGTTCGTCCAGGCCGACCTGCTGGAGACGGTGCGGGACGCGGGACTGCCCGGTTCGGTCCGCGAAGTCGTGGTCTTCGGCGAGCCGCGGTGGGACGAGGTCGTGGCGCACGCCCCGATCGCCGAGCCCGCCGAGCTGGCGCCATCGGACATCTCCACGATCCTCTACACGTCCGGCACGACCGGGCCGGCGAAGGGCGTGCTCCTCCCGCACGCGCACTGCGTGCTCTTCGGCGCCGGGATCGCGACGCACCTGCGGATGACCCCGGCGGACAAGGAGTACGTCGCCCTGCCGCTGTTCCACGCGAACGGCCTGTTCATGCAGGTCGGCGCGGTGCTGTTCGCGGGCGCCCAGTTCTACCTGGCGAAGCGGTTCAGCGCGTCGGGGTGGCTCCCGGACGTCCGCCGCACCGGCGCGACGATCACCCACCTGCTCGGCGTGATGGCCGATTTCGTGCTGCACCAGCCGCCTTCGGACGCCGACCTGGACCACGGGCTGCGGGCTGTGCTGTCGATCCCGGTCTCCGACGAGGGCGCCCCGGAATTCGAACGGCGCTTCGGCGTCGAGGTGCTCCACGGCTTCGGCATGACCGAGTGCAACATGGTGGCGTACTCGACCTCGGGCCGGAACTCCGGCAAGGCGCTGGACGCGTTCGAGCTGGCCATCGCCGATGCGGAGACGGGCCAGCTGCTCCCGGCAGGCACCGTCGGCGAAATAGTCGTGCGCCCCCGGATTCCCGGCGCGTTCATGGCCGGGTACTTCAAGATGCCGGACAAGACCGTCGAGGCCTGGCGTGACCTGTGGTTCCACACCGGGGACGCCGGTTTCCTGGACGAGCAGTCGCGGCTGCACTTCGTCGACCGCATCAAGGACTGCATCCGCCGCCGCGGCGAGAACATCTCGTCGTACGAGGTCGAGCAGGCCGTGTTGCACTACCCGGGGATCGCGGAGTGCGCCGCGGTGGGCGTGAAGACCGACGACGCCGGCGGCGAGGACGAGGTCATGATCTGCGTCGTGCCGGACCCCGGAGCGGAGATCGACCCGTCCGCGCTGACCGAGTTCTGCCGCGAGCGCATGCCGAAACACATGGTGCCCAGCTTCGTCAAGGTGATGACCGAGTTGCCGAAGACCGCGACGGGCAAGCTGCAGAAGGCCCCGCTGCGCGAATCAACAAACGGCGCGGCAGACGTGCGGAGGCGGCACGCGGCTCAGCCCAGGATCTCCGCCTAAAGTATCCGGGGACGAGCGAACACTCGACCTGGGGGAGATCCGTGAACCTGCAGCAGCACGACCAGTTCCACATCCACCAGCGGGTCACCATGATGGTGAACCGCTACGAGGTGTTCACCGACGACGGCAACGGCGGGCCCGGCGCGCTGGTCGCGTTCGTCGAGCAGAAGCGGATGACCTTCCGCGAGCAGGTCACCCTCTACGCGGACGAGAGCAAGCAGCACGTGCTCGCCGCGTTCCGTGCCCGCAAGGTGATCGACTTGGCGAGCGGCTACGACGTGACGACCGGCGACGGGCAGCCGATCGGCGTGTTCGGCAAGCAGTTCGGCAAGTCGCTGCTGCGGTCGACGTGGCGGCTGGAGCAACCGGGCCTGCCGCCGGTGGAGATCAGCGAGCGCAGCATGGCTCTGGCGCTGTTCCGCCGCGTCTGGGACTTCCTCCCGTGGGTCGGCGACATCCCGTTCCCGTGGAAGTACCACTTCGACTTCGTCCGCGACGGCCAGCTGGTCGGCAGTTTCGAGAAGAAGACCCGGTTCCGCGACCACTACCTGGTGCGCGTCGCCGACCCGTCGCTGGACCGCCGGCTGGTGCTCGCGCAGGCCGTGGCTCTGGACGCGCTCCAGTCCCGCTGACGGCTCAGGCCGCCGGGCCGTAGCCGAGGATCTTCACCGACGTCCCGCTCTTGCGGCTCGTCACGGCGATGTCCACCCACGTCGAGTTGTTGGCGCGGTTGCTTTCCACGAACAGGCCCTGGGCGTCGGCGGTGGCGATGAGCCGGTGCTGGCCGTTGGCGAGGCCGGTGATGTCGATGTACTGGTCGGGCAGCGTCCACGGGTACCGGTCGCCCCAGCCGACGGACAGGCCCATCGACACCGTCAGCGAGTCGAGGTGCCCGCAGGTCTCCGGCGAGTACACAGAGGACTGCGGCGCGCCCGGCAACGTGAGGCGGTAGGCGTCGGTGTCGAAGAAGCAGAAGCCACCCGTCGACGAGGTGCCGACCTTGCTGCCGTTGTCGAGCCGCACGAGCTGGTAGCTCTCCAGGTCCCGCACGTGCCAATGGCCGTGGCCGTCCCCGCCGTACACCAGGCTCGCCGGGACACCTACCGAAACGCGGGAGCCGTCCGACTGCGGAACCCGTTAGGAGACCACGAGGACGACGCCTCGGACGCGCGGTCCGCGACGAGCTCGAACGGCCCGCGCCCGACGTTGACGATCGTCGCCGAGAAGCGGAGCTGCCGTTGCCCCGAGGCGGTTGTGGCGATCTTGAGGTCACTGATGCGCGCCATGCCGAGGTCGGGCTGCAGTGGCTCCGCGGCGGACGCGATGCCGGGGACCTGGGTGAGGAGCGCGGCCGCCAGGACGGCCGCGCGAGACGACGGATCACGGGCACCGCCGGCGAGGGCGGGCCGGGCACGCTCCGTGTGATCGTGCCCGGCCGCTGACGGTGTTCACTTGGGGTCGGGGAACTTCTTGTCGTCGACGGAGATGCACAGGTGGCTCAGGCCGTAGGGCTTGCCGCTGTTCGGGTTGAGCGGGGCGGTGAGGCCGGTGTCCGACGTGACCGGCGGGTCGTAGTGGTACCAGTTCGCGTTCGGGCCGCCCTTGACGATCACGTCGCTCACCACGGCGTCACCGACGGTGTAGAAGCTGAACGACGATCCACTCACGACGATCCGAACCGGACCGTAGGTGCCACTGACGACGGGGTCGATCTTGATGCCACCGTCGCAGGACGGGTTGCCACTGATGAAGACCGGGGTGACCGAGGCGGCGGACGCGGTGGCCGAGCCGAGCACACCGGCCACGGCGAACATCAGGCCGACCACGAGCAATCGGAAGACTTTCGTCACGGCTCCTCCTCGAGCGGTGCGACAACGGTGCTGGTTGGTCGCGGCCGACCCAGCCCCTGTTGCACCCGAAGAGGAGGAATCCCCCACTGGGGTCATACCGCCCAGCGCCGGGCGCGTCCTCGAACCACCCTGAACAGCACGAAGCCCCTCTGTCGCCAGAGGGGCTTCGTGGTCTTGCTGTCTCAACCAGACGCGCGCCCGAAGGGATTCGAACCCCTAACCTTCTGATGCGGTTTCTAGGGTTTCTAGCATCTTCCGTCCCTTGTGGACATTTGCCT
The DNA here is from genome assembly GCF_021654135.1 of Amycolatopsis tucumanensis. Lineage (GTDB taxonomy): Bacteria > Actinomycetota > Actinomycetes > Mycobacteriales > Pseudonocardiaceae > Amycolatopsis_E > Amycolatopsis_E tucumanensis. Next base: position 16,438 of record NZ_JAKGSD010000031.1, read on the forward strand.
TGACCTGCGCGGAACCAATTGAAGACTTTGCTGTCACCATCGCCTGGAGTTCGCTCTTTGCCATCGATTATTGGCGATAGATCGGCAACCTCCGCTGTCTCTTCCGGCCGTGACGTGGGCGCGGTGCGGTCACCCACATGGATGGATCAGCTTCAGCGCCATCAGCGACCGCTCCGAGATGGCAAGAAATGTCAGTCCTTGCCCGTAGTCTCGAACCCATGTTCGACAACAGCGCGTACACGGTCCACCGCATCCTGCACATCTTCGTGTTCCCAGATGCGAACGACCCGCCACCCTGCTTCTGCAAGGGCCGCGTCTGCGATGCGGTCCCGTTCGACGTTCCGCCGTAGCTTAGGGCTCCAATACCACTCGTTGCGGGTCGGCTCCCGGCCATGCTGAGGACACACGTGCCAGAAGCAGCCGTCGACGAACACGGCGACCTTTCGCCGCGTGAAGACGATGTCTGGCCGGATGCGGACGCCAGCCGCGAGGTCCAGCCTGTGATCTTTGCGATACCGATAGCCCAGACGGTGCAGCTCGCTACGCAAGGCTACCTCGGGTTTGGTGTTTGACCGCCGGTTCGCTCGCATGTTCCGTGAGCGTCCCTCGTTGAGCGCCTCGGGGTATCGCTGCTGCTCAAGGCGCTCCGGCTGCAGCCTGTCGCGCTGACCCGCCGACACGATTCCGAACCACCACACCTTCCGGACCTTGGCGCCGTGCATGAGGCAAGATACCCGCATCAGCTCGCACGGCGCAGACAGAGAGGAGCATCGATGAACACGTTCGACGTCGTCGAGATCTGCGCCGGCGCAGGAGGCCAGGCGCTCGGTCTCGAGAAAGCCGGGTTCGAGCACGCGCTCGCCGTGGAGCTCGATAACAACGCCTGTAACACGCTGAGAGCCAACAGGCCAAGCTGGAAGGTCGTAGAGGGTGACGTCGCCGACCAGGCGGTCTGGCGCCCCTCCGACTACCGAGGAGTCTCGCTGCTCGCGGGCGGCGTGCCATGCCCTCCCTTCTCCATCGCTGGTAAGCAGCTTGGGGCAAGTGACGAGCGCGACTTGTTCGCGTGGGCCGTCACGCAAGTTGAGGTCGTCCAGCCCCGCGCCCTCCTGCTGGAGAACGTTCGCGGTCTCAGCATGCCCCGATTCGCCGGGTACCGGCAGCACGTTCTTGACCGCCTGACCGAGCTTGGCTACATCGCGGAGTGGCGGCTCTTGCACGCTTCCGATTTTGGTGTTCCCCAGCTCAGGCCCCGGTTTATCCTCGTCGCGTTGAAGGCGGAGGACGCGCCGTACTTCCACTGGCCTGAGCCGGAGGCAGCGCCCCCGACAGTAGGTGAAACGCTGGTTGACCTGATGGCCGCCGGCGGCTGGCGTGGAGCGAAGAAGTGGGCGAAGAAGGCGAACAAGATCGCGCCCACCATCGTCGGTGGTTCCAAGAAGCACGGCGGTGCTGACCTTGGGCCAACGCGGGCGAAACGAGCCTGGGCCGAGATAGGTGTGGACGCACTCGGCGTGGCTGACGCTCCACCGCCTGCTGGAACCCCCGCGGACTTCATGCCAAAGCTGACGTGCGACATGGTGGCCCGGATCCAGGGCTGGTCCGACGCATATCCGTGGGAGTTCACGGGCCGCAAGACCTCGCGGTACAGGCAGATTGGCAACGCGTTCCCACCTCCGGTCGCACATGCTGTCGGCGCCGCGATCATGCGCGCTTTCCAACATGAGGGCAGCCCGCGAGAGCTTGAGAACACTGAACATGATCCGGTGTACCGGGCATTGCGCTCATCGGAAAGCTTTGTTACGCCGGAACGCTTGATGAAGATCGCGCGTCTGGAGAACCCGGCGGAACTCGAACGCCGAATTGGCCTCCTGAGCCGTGATTTCGATGTCGAGATCCAGACTGACGGCACCAAGACGCGGTACAAGCTCGGCGACTTTAAGGCGTTCACCGGGCAGGAGAACCACGAGCGCCACAACCTATTCCTGCAGCACAGGGCACGCATCAGCTAAGGCGTTCGTCTCGGCTTGCCCCGCGACAGCGATCAGACGGTGGCGTCGCGGGGCAAGCCGGACGAGCGTCAGGTCTTGTTGCGCTTGTTCGATGGGTCTCGGCGAGCAACCTCCGCCCGGATAGAGCCCGGTGGCCACGGCTCCCAATGCTCGGCCCGGTACCAGGTATTGACCCGTCCAGTTATGGGATCCTTGGCACGCTTAGATGAGATCGTCCACCCCAGTAGACGCAGCTCTCGCAATCGTTTTTGCCAGTCTTCCTGGTACTGCTGCATGGATGCAACAACGCCGATGAGGCTAGACGGTGCCCAATCTCCCCGGAAAGCCTTGAGCAGCTCGCCGATCCGGCCATGCGGCTCAGGATGCATTGACGCCGCCGCAATCTCCTCTGCGTACTCGTCGTACGTGGCGTAGAAGGCCTTCTTGCCCGCATTGCACTCCTCGCAGAGCGGTTGGAGGTTGTCGATGTCGTCCGTGCCGCCCCACTCCCGCGGAACTTTGTGATCGACAACCAGTACGACGCCATGCTCCAGCGGCCTACGTCCGCACTGCGCGCAACGCTGCGGAGCGAGCACCTCAGCGCGGACCCGGTTGCTGAAGCCCCTCCTAGAGCCGTCCTTCTTGACCTTGGACCATCCGACTAGCTCGTACCGGTGTTCTGTCCCGGACCGTACGGCCGGCACGTCAAAGTGATCCCGCAGGTCCCGAACCCGTCTGTCGGTCTGCGCTGGCGCCTCCCCAAGCTCTTCTGTCATGTAAGCCCGGATTTCCCGCATTGTCGGCGGATCGTCACGGCGCAGGTACAGGTAGCCGTACAGCAACCTGTGGGATTCGGTCGGCAAGATGGCCAGCTCGGGCGAGTCTGGCGGTGGCAACGGTCTCTCGTCCATGCCCCTATCGTCGCCGGCCCGTCCTTGCCGTAATCGATCAGCCCTTGACCTCGGTACCACTTGCCGCAGTCACGTCATGCGCCAATCATCCGGTCGTGAACCCAACGATGCATGGAATCGACTAACTTCTTGTACGATCGAATGTTGGAGAGCGTTCCCCCGTAGCTTTTACCATGCGCCGTGTCATTCCTAATCTTCAGTAAGGTGCCAAGTAAATCTCGGTTGTTTCCATGCGACAGAAATTCGTCCAGGTCCGCTTCCCATTTATCACCTAATCTGGCAACTAGCTTCTGCAATGCACTAGGATTCAAGTTTGGAGCTTGCCGGAACCAGGATAGCGCAAAGCTGGCGGCCGAGTCGCTTGCACTATCAGCAACGTATGCACAAATAGCCTGATGAAAGAGTTGCTCCAGATAGCCCGATAACCTCACGCATATGTACAGATGAAGATCTTGCTGAATATCAATCGGGACGTCTGTTATTGACCGCTCGTATCTCTGGTAAGTCGAGTCAAGAACGGACTTCATACGGTGAATCTCAACGCGCGCACGACTCAGGTTAGTAGGCATTACCGGTCCTGAAATGCTGCGATACTCGCTCTGAGCCGGGCGTTCACTGAGTTCCGATGAGAGGTGCTCTTCTGTGTATTATTGTCGAATTCTTCGTTCGATCCCAGTGATTCGTAAGCGGTCCGCACCTTGTCGGTCGATATCGATGGATTCTCGCGTATAGCAAGTGTTAGACCCGCAAGAATGGAATCAGCACGAGCGGCGTTGATTGCCCTATTCCGGCGCAACGCGAGGGGCCCAACGGATTCGACAAGGAGAGCACACGCAGTCGAAAACTCGTACATTTCACGCTCGCGCAATTCTTCCGTGATATTCTTGTCGAGATACTCGAGGTGATCAGTCATGAACGTGGCGAGTGGCGACTTATATGCGGTGTCGTCGCCATTATCACGAAGAGCCAGTCCCACGGACTTCAGCGTAAGGTACCGCAGAATGAGCTCCTGGTCCTTCAAATCGCGGTGTGGCGGCCCGCCAAATAACGTTCGCCAGTTTCCATCTCGATTCATCTCACGAATCATATTTACTGCGGTGCCGCTATAAATCGCGACGCGAATTTGTTGCTCGTTTAGCTTAGTTCCACCGCTATTGATCCGGTCGAACAGGGCATATATGGCTTTTTTTCCTTCATCCCCGGCTGGCAATACGACGGTTGCCTGAATCAGGGCGTTATTAAAAAGACGTTTGTCGGCCGGGTCAAGAGTTTCATATGTTCTACTTTTGAACGGGCCACCTTTCTTGACATACTCGAGAGAAAATGGGACGTTTTTCCCGCCCGCGTCGTAGTCGCCACGATAAAAGGCGTGCAACGTAGTCAGCCGCTGCTGTCCGTCCAGAACGATATACTGCCTGTTCTTCAGTTCAACGAGAAATATGCCTGGAATAGGGTAGCCAAGCAAGATGGATTCGATAAATCTATCCATTTGCTTCTTCTTCCAGACGAAATTCCTCTGAAAGGCTGCGTACCCGGTGTTTTCGTTTGCTGGCTCTTCTGGGTCGAACCTCGGTATGATCAGCTCGCCGCGCTCAAATCTACGAACCAGGCCTTCGACGTCAAAATCGACACCAAAATAGCGGAGCGATTCCTCAGCAGACGGAGCACCGAGGTCGATCTCATCATCGTCCTGTTCGGGATCGACAACCTCGGTCTCGACGGCTTCAGCTACCTCATCGGCGCTTGTTGTCACGCGGTTCCTTCCATCAATTAACTAAGCAGGATGTTACTACCCGAAATGCATCTGTAGCACAAGTCTGCTGCAGAAGAACTGGCGATCGTTGCGGCAAGCAGCGGTTGACTGCCAACTACTGAGCTGTCCTATGGACCTGCTGACGTCGGTCGTCTCCCTGGGCCCCCGAAGCTGCTTGGTGGTCATCCCGTCGCCTGATGGCGTCTCGATCACGCCGTGCCGGGGCCGCAACCTCCGTGCGCAACCGCCGGCCGAACTTGCCAACCTTGCGGCCCCGGCACGGCGTGATAGCCATCAGATCAGGCGACGGGATGACCACCAAGCGCCCACCCTGCCAGCGCAACCCGGCCTATGGTCCCCGGTCATCCCGGAGCCTGCCTGCCCGGCGAGGGCATCATTGTTCTTCCTCTTGCGGCGGCTGTGGGGCCGCCCGGCCTCCGTCGAACCGCCACGCGGGACCGGCGCCAGCCGCACGCCCGCGTCTGGCGGTTCGACAGGATGAGGGCAGGATCAGCGGCCCCACAGGGGCCGCCTTGAACAAGTAAGGAAACTCTGAACACGGCAATTACGGTCGGCTGGGCAGTTGGTCGGCGAGCAAACGGCATGCGATGTCCTGCAGACCGCGTCCGAGCGAATCTAGGTTGACGTGTTGCGTCCCGCCGCGCTCAACCAGGCGAGGCAGTCTCGGCACTGATTGAGCTGACCACCAAACGCCGGCCTGTCCGGCGGGATGTACGTGACCTCTGCGTCACACACAGCGAAATCAGTGATCGGGTCGACCGCGTGTGCTGGCCCAACTGGCAACTGATTCACGTGCTTCAGGGTCTTGAACCCGCCTCTCGCCGGTTTTCCGTCCCGAACACCGCCGTAACCGAGGATGTACTCCATGCTGCTCGGTCGGCGCAGCATTGTTGATCGTTACTGAGGGAAGTCGCGGAAGTCGTGGTTCCCGCGTCTCGCGTTGATCCGCCTTACCCCTGATGAGTGACGAAGGTGCCGCGGCCGAAGACCACGGTCACCAGCCCTTCGTCCCGCAGAGCCTTGATCGCCCTGGCGGCCGTCGCCTTCGCTACGCCGTAGATCTCGGCCAGCTCCGGTCCGCCGGGGAGCTTCGCGCCTGCTGGTAGAGCGCCGCTTTCGATGTCATGGCGGATGTCGTTGGCGATCTGCGCCCAGACGTACTCCGGCCCGTGGTGGTCGATCCGGCCGGAACGGTCTCCCCATGACATGCCGTAACGCTATGCACCAGCAAGAGCCTGCATACTCATAGCGGTACCTGTGGGTTCCTATAGGTGCCTAGGGCGCGCTACTCTCGATCCAGTCGCGGCCGGTCGTTCTCGGTCGCGGATTGACGGAGACGAGATCCACGGGGGACCTATGACCTTCTATGAGGAGCTGGAGCCAGACAAGCCGGGCATGCTCTACGAGAAGATGGCCGACCACCTCGCCCGACGCATCAAGCGCGGGGACCTGCCGCCGGACACACGACTGCCTGCGGAACGTCGGCTCGCACAGGAGTACGGCGTCTCGTTGGGTACGGCTCGCCACGCTACCGAGCTGCTCCGTTCCAAGGGGCTGGTGATCACGGTGCCATGCAAGGGGACGTACGTGGCTGGGGTCGGGCGATCTTCGGAACCGTCCGCGGCTCGGTCAACTCTTCTCGCTTTCCGCCCGTAACCTGGACCCGGATCACACGACGGGAGGCTTGATGACGGACACCGCGCCAGCGTTCACCGCCGACTCCACTCGCGCTGTGCTCGACAGTGCTTGTCGTGACGCAGGCCTGGACCCCAAGGGCGCAACGCTGATGCGTCTGGGCGAGAACGCCCTCTACAAGCTCGCCTCAGCCCCCATCGTGGTGCGGATCGCGCGGACCATGGACTACTGGCCGAACGTTGAAAAGGAGGTCGCGGTAGCACGCTGGCTCGCCGACCAGGGGTTCGCCTCGGGTCGACTGTCGAGGCCGGCCGATCAACCGCGCGCGGCAGGGGGCCACCCGGTCACGTTCTGGGAGTTCATCCCCGGCGAGGTCGCGATGCCGGACGACGTCGCGCTTCTTGGCCGCGAGCTTCGGGAACTTCACCGGCTGCCGTCTCCTACGACGTTCACGCTGCCACGCACAGACATCCTCGCTCGAATCCGGCCGCGAGTTGCGTCCTCACCCGTCTCGGACGACGACAAACAGTTGCTGCTGGAGCGGTGTGAGGAGCTGGAGAACGAGGTTGCGCGGCTGAGCTTTCCGCTGGACGAGTGCGCAATCCACGGCGACGCTCACATCAAGAACCTGATGATCACCGATTCGGGGCCGCTGCTCATCGACTTCGAGAACTTCTCCTGGGGACAGCCGGAGTGGGATCTTTCGATGACCGCGACTGAGTACGTCACCGCTGGGTGGTGGACGGACAAGCAGTACAACGACTTCGCCCGTTCCTACGGCTACGACATCCGGAACTGGGAAGGCTTCCCGACGCTGCGAGCAACCCACGAGATCAAGATGACGACGTGGATCATGCAGAACGTCGACCACTCGCCGGAGATCAAGGCGGAGTTCGACACGCGCATGCGCACTATCCGCACTGGTGAGGCGAACGCTCGCTGGCGGCCGTTCTGAACCCGGTCACGCCGCGACCGGCGGGATGGCAAGCTTCGGGTACCGCGACCGCAACAGGCTGGTGAAGTTCTGCGACAGCTCCCGGTCGGCCTTGAGCTCGTGGAGCGCCTTGCAGAAGTCAGTGAGGTAACGCAAGTACCGCATGGACTGCAGGCCGTCTGCCAGCTCGACCGCCTCAGTCGCAAGCGCTACGGCCTCGTGCGGTTCCCCGTTGGCCAGTGAGCCTGCCGCGGAAACCATCTGGATGAACGCACGAGTCCGCGGCGGTGTGAGGACCGGGTCGATGGCCTGAGCAGTGAAGAGTTTCGTCCTGTTGCCATCGCCAAGGTCCATGAAGCAGTGGGACGCCTCCCCTGCCAGCTCCAGCGCGTCGAAATAGTTGATCCATTCTGGTTCAACGGACGGATCTCGGGTCTCGAAGGCTTGCTCGGCACGGTGCAGCGCGGTAGCCGTCCCGCGCTTGTCGCCAAGACTCGCGAGCGCTCGCGCCTCCATTGCCAAGAACATCGAGGAGACCGTGCTTGTCGCTCGGCCAAGCGTCGCGGTCTGGGCCGCTCTGGCGAAGCTGACAGCATCGTTGAACCGACCGAGGTAGTTCGCCTGATGGGACAGACTCGACAGCATCCGCGCCCCAAGCATGTGGTCGTCGGCCTCGCGCGCGAGCTTGAGTCCCTGGGTGAAGTACCGCATGGCGACCCCGTGTCGACCGGCGTCGTAGGCGCTCCAGCCGAGCAACTGTGCGACCTCTGCTGCGGCACTGAAGATCTCGCGTCGGACCGGCTCTGGGTGGTGCTTGCGAAGCAGCGGCACAACCTGGTCTCGGAAGAACTGGATGAGCATGCGCCGGGTGTGGCCACCGCCGAACTGGAAGTCCATGTCCATGAGGTGCGCCGTCGTCCGGCGGATGCGCTCGGCGGCTGCGGCCCCACGCAACGGCCCGTCATCCCCGGGGGTGAGCACAACGGGCGCAGAGAACATGTACCCCGTGATGATCTGCGGAGCGACGTCCTCCCGCCATGTCGCGTTGACGACTCGCCTACGGTCGCTGAGGTCCGCATCGGTGAGTTGACGCAGTAGAGCGACGGCTTGAGATGGTTCGGCCTGGTACGCCAACCCGTCGTTTACAAGGGCGTCGTCCTCGGACGCGTCCGCCGCCCCCAACCCGATGTCATCCAGGCTGACGGGCCGGCCGAGTTTCGCCGACAGCACCTGCGCGATGACGCGAGGCTTCGGGTCCCTCGGCACCATGCCGTCAAGCCACTTGCGGACGTCGTTGTGGTCGGCGCGCAGTGGCTCCTTCCAGGCGGCTGTTGCCTCGACGATGCGGCGGGCGAGCCCCTTGTTGCTCATGCCCGCTTCCTGCATCACTGCTGCTAGACGCCTGTTTGGCTCCCTCTTCCCTGCCGCCATCGTCACCTCCCTGCGACCAGTGAAGCACAATGAGTTGCGCCTGGACGCGCCCTTGCGCATCTCTCTGCGCTCAAGTGCTCCCCCATTTGCTCCCGTGCTCCCCCTGTGCTCACTGCCGTGCTCCCGGCCGCCGCGGGTTTCATTTGAGCCATGAACAACACGGGTTGGACAGAACCGGGTCAGACGGGAGATGCAGCCGACATGGCGGCACCGCGAGAGCAGCGGGGTGCATCCGGCGCGCCCCACGGATTATCCGAAGCTCAACTCCGGCGGATCGCCGGTCGCCTCCGGGCGCTGACTGCTGAACTCAACGAGGTGCGTCAGCGGGTCGTGCGACTGGAAGCCGCGGAGCGCCGAGCGAGCGTCAGCCGGACTGCTCTTCCAGCCGCTCAAGACGCTGAGCCAGGTCGGCGACAGTCGCGTTCAGAGCGTCGATCTGCCGGTGGATGGCAGCGAGGGGGTCGTCATGCGACTCGCCGGGCTGGGTCACGAAGTAGCCGAGGCCGGCAGTGACTTCGGCGTAGCCATCCTCGGCGAGCTGAGTCAGGGCCTTCTGGGCCGTCATAGGCGAAACCCCACGATCGCGAGCAAGTGCGCGCACTGAGGGCAGCTTCTCCCCCGGCTTCAACTCGCCAGCGTCGATCTTGGCCGCGATAGACGCAGCCACTGCCTGGTAGGGGTGCCCCGTCACCTGCTGCGGCTGCTTCATGCATCAACTGTACCGAGACGCCATATGACGCGCTAGTTCACCCGAACGGACCATAGCACTGTCCTAGCACTGTGCTACCTTAGTTCTAGTACGACATATAACGTCACAAGACAGGAGTGGATAGATGAGGAACATCCCCGTGAACCTCGGCGGCTACCGGCTCCGGATCGCCGAAGCCCCGACGATGAAGACGCGGAAGGACAAGGACGGCCGCGAGGAGGTCGTCACCGTGGACGGCGTGACCCGCTATGTCGTGTCGCTGTTCGCGAAGTCGGACGGCGCGAAGGGCGAGGAGATCCGGGTGACCCTGGAGACCGACCCCGGCGAGGGGTTCGAGGAGGGTCAGCTGGTCGAGCTGATCGACGCCCGGGTGTCGCCGTACTCCTTCCGCAACGACCGGGGCGAGACGGTTTCGGGCATGGCGTTCGCCGCCATGGGTCTCAAGCCCGCCGCCTGATCGGACCGCGTGTCCGGGTAGCCCTTCCTATTCCTGGTTAGCCGCCCGTTCGAGTCGGGCAAGGGCACTTATCTGCTGTTTGAGAATTACACAGTGGGCCGATCCATGCCAAAATTCGCGCCCTTTGTGGTGGCGCGCCTTGGCTCCCGGCATTGTTTCCGGGGGTCTTGGGGTTCTACCACAGAACGGATTGGGGTACCGCATATGTGCAATCGGGACTGGATTGACGGTGATTACCGGCACGGCGACGACGAGCGCCCGGGCGGACTGTCCACCTTCAACCCCCATGGACCGAAGCGGAATTCCTGAGGGGAGGAATTTCATGAGCCTGAAGGTCGATTCGGACCGGATCGCGAGCACGGTGACCGAGCATCACGCGGTCAACGGGCCGGACGGCTGGGTGGTCACCTGGCTCCCGGGACGGACGTTCGATCGGAACGCAGCAATTACGGCGATGCTGCTGGTCGAGATCTACGTAATCGACCCGCCGCCGAGGAATCCGATGTGGAAACTCGCGGGGAACTGGGAACGGGAAATCGGCGTAGACCGCCAGCAGGACTGGCAGGGGTAACAGACCTAGGAGGGAAACACGTTGGTACGCGAGATTCAGGACATCATCAGAGCGGCGACCGCAGCGTATGAAAAGTTCGCGGCGAGTCGGCCGGACCAGGAAACGCGGGTGACGGTAGGCAACGCGGTGCGATTCCTCGTGGCTGACCTGACCTCGGCAGCGGAGTATGCGGCAGGAAAGGGGAACTGATGCAAATCGACGCGATCAACCGGCGCGCTCGGGAACGCTACGGCAACTTCGTGGTCGCGATGGACCTGGTGCTGGAAGCACTGGAGGGCCTGACCGGCCTGATCGAGAAGGTCGACGACAAGCACGCTGGGTCCGGTTGGACCGTCGCTACTCAGGACGAACTCAAGGGCTACCGCACTCAAGCCACCGATGAGCTGGAGCGCCTGCGGACGGTGGCCAAGAAGTACGAGACCGAGCTGGTCTCGCGCGATTGGAGGGTCTGAGCAATGGCAGGGCATCAGGTGGACCGGGCGCTGGATGAGGTGGACGCCGCGATGCGGCAGCTCCGGCAGGCGATCAAGGGTATTCCGGTGCGGCGGGAGGGCTTCAAGGGTCACCACGACCGCATGGCCAAAGCCGTCGCCAAGCTGACCGTCTCGCTCTCCGACTCCCGCTCCGCAATCAAGGACTGACCGAACAGCAACCGCCTCAGGACCGGCCTGACCACCTCGACACGGGTGGCGGGCCGGTCCTTTCGTTTCTCGGAAGGAACACCATGGCTTCGGAATTCTCCAAGCGCACCAAGGGCGCAGAGGTCAAGGCCGCCGCCTGGCTCGGCCGACACCCCGGCAGCATCCTCGCTCCCGCTGCCGTCACTACCGCCGGGCTCGAACTGGGCTGGATCACCACCGGCGGCATCCTCGGCGGCACCGCAGCGAGCCTGGGTGCCTGGTACCGAGCGCATCCGGACACCTTCGATCGGTTCGCCGCACCACGGATCCGGGCGTGGCGTCGCCGCTGGATCACCTACCTGGGGCCGCGCTGGCGCAACGCCCTGATCGCCTGCGACCTGTTCACCACCAACCGCAAAACCGGCGAACTGCACGTCCCCCGCCTGCTGCGCATTCGCTCCTACTCCCCGAGCGTCGACACCCTCTACGTCAAACTCCACCCCGGGCAGCATCTCCGGCAGTTCGAGGCCAAGCTCCCCGAGCTGACCGAAGCCCTCAAGGTCGAGCGGATCGCCATCGAGCGGGTCAAGCCCCGGGTGATCGCCCTGGTCGTCGAGCGGTCCGAGCCGTTCACCGAGGTCATCGAGGCCCCGGAGATGGTCTACGACTCCGACGCGATCGAGCTGACCAACCTCTACGTCGGCGAGACCGAGTACGGCGGCGACTGGCGGTTGTCCGCGCTGGGGCAGCACCTGTTCGTCGCGGGCGCGACCGGAGCGGGCAAGAACTCGGTGGTCAACGCTCTGCTCCGCGGACTGGCACCGTTGATCCGGGACGGCGCGGTCAGGCTGTGGATCTGCGACTCCAAGCAGATGGAGTTCGCCAAGCTCGCCGGCATCGCGTACCGCTACGCCTGCGAGGAGGGCGACTGCGCGGAGCTGGTCGAGGAGTACGTGGCCGACATGCAGGCCACCCAACGCGGCCTGGCCGACCAGGGCAAGCGCAAGATCACCCCCTCCTCGGTCACGCCACTGAACGTGCTGATCCTCGACGAGATGGGCGCACTGCTCGCCTACGGCGACGCCTCCGCCGCCCGCGGCCTGAAACGGCAACTCGCCCTTGTCGGCTCTCAGGGCCGTGCAACCGGGCACTCGATGGTCGGACTGGTGCAGGAACCCACTAAGGACACCGTGCCGGTGCGGGACCTGTTCACCACCCGAGTGTGCCTGCGGGTCACGTCCGCGGCACACGTGGACATGGTGCTCGGCGAGAACGCCCGCCTTCGCGGTGCGCTGGCCGATGAGATCCCGAACGCCCCGGAAACGTCGGGGATCGGCTACGTCATCCGGCAGCGCTCCCGCGTCCCCATGCGCGTGCGCGCTGCCTACGTCGACGACCGCGAGCTGGACGAGCTGGTCGAGTTCGTGCGGGCCGGATGGCGCGGTGCTGGGCTGCGGGTGGTGGCCTGATGCTGACCCTGCGGTTCGTGTGGTCCTGGACCAAAATGACCGGCCTCGCCTTCCTCGCCCTGCTGATCGAGCGGGCGGTGATCCACAGCTTCTGGGGCTTCGCCCTCGCTGCCGCCGCCACGCTCGTGACCTGGGCCGTGATCACGGTCGGGCTGTACCGGGAGTGGCGGGCACACGGCACCGGCTACCGGCACGAGGTCAACGAATGGCTTACCGGTCGACCGGACCGGAGGCCGTGATGGAGGACGAGTTCGGGCTGTTCAGCGCTCCCGCTGCTGGCACGCCTGCTCCCTCCCGGCAGTGTCCGCCACCGCGGCCGCGTAAGCGCTCGAAGGCGGTCATCAGCCCGGCGTTGGCTCAGGACGTGCTGGCGGAGGTGCAGGACGGCCGGTATGGGCTGCTGGACGACTCCGACCGGGTCGTGCTGTTCGAGGACACCGACCGGGTGCGCATCGCCACTGACGAAGACACCGTGCACGCGCTCATGCAGGGCCGCTACGTCGAACGTTGTCCCGCCCGCGCCACGGTCTCCTGCCTGCACGGTGTCGTCCGGCGTCCGGTGTCCCCGCTGCGGCTCACCCGGCAGGGACGGAACCTGCTCTCCCGCTGGTCCGCGCTCAAACCCTACTGACGGAAGGAGAAAGCCGTGTCCAAGGTGGACGCCCTCAAGGTGACCGGCACTCGGCTGGTGGAGGTGGTGCGGGTGCTGGTCACCGTGGTGCTGGGCGGAATCGGCGCGGCGGCCGGGTTCACCCACACCCACGACTGGGCCGTCCATCACGGACAAACCGGCTGGCTCGCCTGGGCCGACGCCGTGGTCATCGAGGGCATCGCCATCGTCGCCGGGTTCGAGGTCCGCCGTGACCACCAACGCGGCAACACCCGGTTCCTCACCTTCCCGATGGTCGTCCTGGTAGCCGGGTTCGGGATTCAGATGACCGCCCAGGTCGCCCTGGCCGAACCGACCCCGGGTGGCTGGCTGCTCGCGGCGATGCCCGCTCTGGGCTTCCTGGTGGTGGTGAAGCTCCTCATGCGTCGCGCACCCGCCGACGCCGCGCCTGAGCCCCAGGCGACGCCCGCACCAGTCAAACCCGCGGAAGCAGCTCCGTCCTCGACACCTGCACCGGTGCGCGGATCAACGCTGGCGAAATTGCCGGCCGGAGTCCGGGACACCGTCACTCGCACCACCGAGACCGCCCACGCCGCGGGACGCCCCGTCACCGCCGACGAGCTGTCCACCGCGGTGAGACTGCCCGACGCAATGCTCACCGCCCTGCTCGACGAGCTGAACACCCGCGTCAACCACCACCCCGTCACCACATGACCGGGGGCTTCCGGGGGCACGCTGTTTGGCCCCCGAAAGCCACAAGATCACTACCCCACCCGCTCGGCGCTAACCGCGCCACGCACCACGAAGGGCGGGCCACCGGCACCAACCGCCGCGCTGGCCCGCCCTTTCTCGCGTCTGGACAACCTCTGGAGGCTGCCCATGCCCCATGCATCCCTCAACCTTGACCTCGCCGCCCGCATCCAGCAGCGGCTCACCGCCCCCGACTACCGGCGCTGGCGGGCACGGGTCGAGGCCACCGGCGGATGCCTCAAACCCGTCCACCTCTCCGGCTTCCGCAAGCTGATCGACCGGAAGACCGGCGCTGTCCTGGACCGGAACGCCGGAACGATCTACGCCCCGTGCGGCAACCGCCGCGCCTCGGTCTGCCCGGCCTGCTCCGACCGCTACGCCGGAGACGCCTTCCAGCTCATCCGCGCCGGAGTCGCCGGAGGCAAGACCATCCCGGCCGACGTGGCCGACAAGCCGCGCCTGTTCGTCACCCTGACCGCCCCGAGCTTCGGCGCGGTGCACACCCGGCCGACAACCCGGCACGGCAAGCCGCGGCCGTGCTCGTGCGGCACCTTCCACCACCCCGACGACCCGCGCCTGGGCACCGCGATCGACCCCGACGCCTACGACTACCGCGGCGCGGTGCTCTGGCAGGGCCACGCCGGGGAACTGTGGCACCGCTTCACCATCCGGCTGCGCCGCGAACTCGCCACCGCCGCCGGCATCCGAGTCAAAGACTTCCCTCGGCACGCTCGGCTGTCCTACGCCAAGGTCGCCGAATACCAGCGCCGCGGGCTCGTCCACTTCCACGCCGTCATCCGCCTCGACGGCCCCGAGGGACCGCACGACCCGGCCCCGGACTGGGCCGACACCGACCTGCTCGACCACGCCGTCCGCGCTGCCGCGCAGACCGCGCAGGTCAGCAAGACCCTCGACCTCGACGGGGCCACCGCGGAGCACAGGTTCACCTGGGGCCAGCAACTCGACGTCCGGGCGATCCACCGGCCCGGCGAGGTCGAGGACGGGCACGGCAACCTCAGCGATCAGGCGCTGGCCGGCTACATCGCCAAGTACGCCACCAAAGGCACCTCCACCAGCGAAACCCCCGACCGGCGGGTGCACTCCGAACGCCACATCGAACACCTCGACGTGCACCCGCACCACAAACGCATGATCCGCGCGGCCTGGCAGCTCGGCGGTAACGACGACCTCGCGTTCCTGCGCCGCTGGGCACACATGCTCGGCTTCCGCGGCCACTTCCTCACCAAAAGCCAGCGCTACTCCCTCACCTTCACCCAGCTCCGCGGCGACCGCCGCACCTTCCAGCACCACGCCGCCCTCGACGCCCTCGGCGTCGAACCCGGCTCCGTCGTCGTGGTCAACCACTGGAACTACACCGGCAACGGCCACGCCGACGACGCCGAACGTGAGCTCGCCGAAGCCATCTACCAGCGCAAACGAACCAACCGAACCACCAAAAAGGAGGACCAGCCATGACCCGCAAGCTCCTGTCCATCGAGGACTTGTCCGACTACCTCGGTATCCCCAAAGGCACCCTCTACCAGTGGCGCAGCAAGGGCTACGGCCCGGACGGCATCCGCATGGGCAAGTACGTCCGCTACCGGCAGGAGGACGTGGACGCCTGGATCGAGCAGCAGGGAGCCGCGTGATGGGCCGTCTCCCGCTATCCCCGGGCAGCCACGGGGAGATCAAGGTCAAGCAGGTGGGCAAGTCGTGGGAAGCTCGCTGCCGCTACCGCCACGAGGACGGCATCTACTCGGACGTCCGACGTCGCGCCGGCACGAAGGAGAAGGCCAAGCAAGCAGTCCGCGATGCGATGAAGGACTTCGTGTCGCACGCTCCGGGAGCCGACCTGACAGCGTTCAGCCGGTTCAACGAGGCCGCCAAACAATGGCTCGACGAGTACCGGAAGGACGCCGAAAACGGCATCTACGCCCTCACGTCCGTGGACACCTACAGTGATCATCTGCGCAACCATGTGCTCCCGCGGCTGGGCAACCTCCGGCTGTTCGAGGTCAAGACTCCGGTGATCAACGCGTTGTGTCAGGCCAAGCTCAAGGCTCACAGCTTGAGCCTCGCTAAGCACACCAAGGCAGTGATCAGCAACGTCATGACCTTCGCCGTGCAGGCGGGCGCGATCGAGCGGAACCCGACCCGGGAGATTGCTCCGCTGACCGAGCGCAGGGCCAAGACCAAGAAGACGAAGTCGCGCGCCCTCAGCGGAGACGAGCTGGTGGACTTCCTCGCAAAGCTCGACGCCGACGAGGAAGCACGAAAGGCGGACCTCCCGGACCTCGTACGCGGCTTCATCGCTACCGGTGAGCGTCGCGGTGAGATGCTGGCGGCCGACTGGCCGGACTTCGATGAAGAGGAACGCGTGCTCCACGTCACGGGCGGCCTCGTCCAGGTTCGGGGCAAGGGCACGCTGCGAAACGACGGCAAGACCGAGAATGCGGTGCGCCCGATCCCGCTGCCTGAGTGGTACGTCACCATGTTGATCGACCGTCGAGAACGGCTAGGCGTGCCGAACCCAACTGGGCCGATCTACCCGAACAGCCGGGGCGGCTACCTCAACTTCCAGAACCTGACCAACAGGCACTGGCTGCCGTTCCGGCGACGCGCCGGCTACGAGTGGGTCACCTTCAAGACCCTGCGGAAGACGGTCGCCACGCTCCTCGATGAAGCGGGTCTGACGGCTCGCCAGATTGCCGACCTCTTGGGGCACGCTCACCCGTCCATGACGATGAACGTGTACATGGGGCGCGGACAGAAGTCGCGGGCTACCGCGGACGCCCTCGGGGCACTGCCCCTGGGGAAAACTGGCGATTAATTGGCGACCCGCCTCCCAACCACCCCCAGGCCTGTCCTGCCTGGAACAGCAAGAAACCCCCTGTCACCAGGGGGTTTCTTGGTCTTGCTGTCTCAACCAGACGCGCGCCCGAAGGGATTCGAACCCCTAACCTTCTGATCCGTAGTCAGATGCTCTATCCGTTGAGCTACGGGCGCTTGTTCAGTTTTCACTCTAGCACTCGGGGTCCGAGTGCCTTGCGGAGGCTCCGGGATTTGAACCCGGGAGGGGGGGTTACCCCCAACCGCATTAGCAGTGCGGCGCCATAGACCAGACTAGGCGAAGCCTCCCGGATCACGACCACTGCTGAGATAGCGTACACAGCCCCTCGAAGCCGCGGCAAAGGACCCCCTCATCTCCGCAACAACCGCCGCAACCTGGGGGAACGTCCGGCCAAGCCCTCGGCCTCGAAGACGGCCACCCCGACCCGTGGCAGCTCGCGCACGCCCGGGTACACCAGGTACCTGGGCACCCACGCCGGCTGGAACTTGGCGTTGAACCGGTACAGCGACTCGATCTGCACCCAGTGTGACATCCATCCCAGGACCTTCGCCGAGGCGCGCGCCACCGGGCCCGCCCCGATCCGCCTGCCCTGCTCCATCAGCTTCCGGAACGCGGCGAAGTTCAGCGAGACGTACCTCACACCGTGATCCTTCGCGGCCAGCAGCAGCTCCGAGATCATCAGCTCGTTGATGCCGTTGTCCGCGGTGCGATCACGGCGCATCACGTCCAGCGACAGCCCGTCGTCGCCCCACGGCACGAACTGCAGCAGCCCCCGCACCACGCCGTCCTGCTCGGCGGTCACCAGCACCGACCCGGGATCGCCCATCCGGCCCAGCGCCATCGAGAACCCGCGCTCGGTGTCGCTCCCGCGCCACTTCGCCGCCAGCGCCTCCAGCTCGGCCAGCTCGCCCTCGGCCAGCTCCTCCGACCGCCGCACGCGCACCGCGTACCCGGCCCGCTTCGTCTTCGCCACCGCCTGGCGCACCCCGCGCATCACGCGGCCCTCGAGCGTGAACGTGGCCGCGTCGACGACCGCCTCGTCGCCGATCTCCAGCACGTCCAGGTCGTACCGGGCCCACGCGGTCGCGCCCAGCTCCGAGCACCCCATCGCCGCCGGGACCCAGCCGTGCCGGCGGCAGACGGCCAGGAACTCCTCGATCGCGCCCGGCCAGGCCTCGTTGTCGCCCAGCGGATCGGCCGACGCGATCGCCGCGCCGGCGATCACCCGGTACGTCACGGCCGCCTTGCCGGTCTTGGAGAACACCACGAACTTGTCGTCGCGCAGCGCGAAGTACCCGAGCGAGTCGCGGGCGCCGTGCTTGTCCAGCAGGGCCTTCAACCGGGCCTTCTCGTCCTCGCTCAGGTGCGGCGCCGGCTCGGCCGAGCGCAGCAGGAAGTACGCGGCGAGCAGCACCGCGCCCAGCCCGAACAGCAGCCCGACCGTGGCGGTCAGGTCGTCCATCCACTCGACGTGGAACTCGGCCGGGCCGCTGACCCCGAACAGCGCCAGCGCCGCCTCGGCCATCCGGTCCGGGAACGACAGCGGCGCCATGAACCGGGACGGCGCGACCGACAGCAGCGCGACGTTGATCACGAACCCGGCCACCAGCAGCTGCAGGAACACGCGCAGCGCGACCCACTTCCCGGTCACCGGGTCGGGCAGCGCGACGAAGTGCCGCCGGTTCAGCACCAGCGTCACGGCCAGCGCGACCGCCACCACCCCGGCGCCGAACACGTGCTGCATCCCCAGGTGCGACACCGCCAGCACGACGCTGGCGGCCAGCGCGAGCTGCCAGGCCCGGCGCTTGCGCCGCTTCAGCCCGGACGCGAGCATGATCAGCAGCACCCCGACGGCCAGCACGACGGCGGCCGCGGCCGTCGTCGCCTCCTGGGGCAGCCCGAGCCACACCGCGACGTGCCCGCGCATGCCGCGCCGCCCGGCGGGCAGGACGACCGAGATCACCGCCAACAGCCCGACCAGCCTGGTCACCCAGGTGATCGCCACGACCGACGCCGCGCCCGTGACGCGCCAGACGGCCGGCCGCTCCCCGGTCAACGTCCTCCCGGACACCCCTGCCCCCTAACTCCCCCTGGCCATGTCGACGAACGGTTCGAGTGCCCCCGGGTTGGCGAGCGCGTCCCGGCTGACCGCCCGTTCCGGCGCCACCCCGGTCAGGATCTTCTTGACCGGCACCTCGCACTTCTTACCGTTCAGCGTCCGCGGCACCTCCGCCACCTCGATGAACCGATCGGGTACGTGTCGCGGCGAGAGGCCGCGCCGCAACTGGGCGCGCAGCTCCGGCTCGACCGCGGCAAGATCCGCCCCGGGCGCCATCACGACGAAACACAGCAGCTCACCGTCGGTATTCCCGGCTCGCGTGGTGTCGATGACGAGCGAGTCGGCGATCTCGTCGAAGCCCTCGACGATGCGGTAGAACTCGGCGGTGCCCATCCGGACGCCGCCGCGGTTGAGCGTCGAGTCGCTGCGGCCGTAGATCACCGCCGAGCCGCGCGGCGTGATCCGGATCCAGTCGCCGTGCCGCCACACGCCCGGGTACATGTCGAAGTAGGCCTCGCGCAGTCGTGACCCGTCCTCGTCGTTCCAGAAGAACACCGGCATCGACGGCATCGGCTTGGTCACCACGAGCTCGCCGACCTCGTCGACCACCTCGCGGCCGTCCTCGTCGAACGCCGTCACCGCGGCCCCGAGCGCCCGGCAGGACAGCTCGCCGAGCCACACCGGCACGTCCGGGGCGGCCGCGACGAACGCTGCGCACAGGTCGGTGCCGCCGGACACCGAGCAGATCTGCACCGACCGGCCGACCTCGTCGGCGATCCAGCGGAAGCCGTCGTCGGACAGCGGCGCGCCGGTCGATCCAAGCGCCCGCAGCGCGGACAGGTCGAACGAAGCCGCTGGGCGGATCTTCGCCTTGAGACAGCTCTGGACGAACGGCGCGGACGTGCCGAAGTACGTGATCCGCTCCTCGGCCGCCAGCCGCCACAGCGTGTTCAGGTCGGGGTGCCCGGGGCTGCCGTCGAACATCACGATCGTCGAGCGCGCGAGCAGCCCGGCGATCAGGAAGTTCCACATCATCCAGCCGGTGGTGGTGAACCAGAAGAACTTCTCGCCCGGCCCGAGGTCCATCTGCAGCACCGTCGCCTTGAGGTGCTCCAGCACGATCCCGCCGTGCCCCTGCACGATGCCCTTCGGCAGGCCGGTGGTGCCGGACGAGTACAGCACCCACAGCGGGTGGTCGAACGGCACCGGCTCGTAGGCCATCTCCGCGCCGGCGTGCCGGGCGAGCAGCTCGTCCCAGGCGAGCGCGCCGTCGACCGTGCCGCCGCCGGCGTAGTCCACCAGCACGGTCGCCGTCAGCGACGGGATCCGCGTCCGCAGCTCCTCGACCGTCGGCCGGACGTCGAAGGACCGTCCGTTGTAGACGTATCCGTTGATCGCGACCAGGACCTTCGGCTCGATCTGGGTGAACCGGTCGCTGATCGCGCGGACGCCGAAGTCCGGCGAGCAGGACGACCAGATCGCGCCGAGGCTCGCGGTGGCGAGGAACGCGACGAGCGTCTGCGGGCAGTTCGGCGCGAGCGCGACGACGCGGTCGCCGCGGCCGACGCCGAGCTCGACCAGCGCCGCGCGCATCGCGGCCACCTGCTCGCGCAGCTCGCCGTAACTCAACCGGGCGGACAGCCCGTCCTCGCGGCGGAAGATCACCGCGAGGTCGTCGTCGGCGCCGGTCAGGGCGTGCTCGGTGTAGTTGAGGGTGCCGCCGGGGAACCACTGCGCGCCCGGCATGCGCGTGTCGCCGAGGACCGCGCTCGGCTCGGCGTGCCAGCGGATGCCGAGGAACTCCGCCGCCGCGCCCCAGAACTCCGCGGGCCGGTCGACGGAGAACCGCCACAACTCGTCGTAGTCGTCGAGGGACACGTCGCGCTCCGCACGCAGCCAGTCGCGGAACGCCTGGATCCTGCTCGCGGCGACCCGCTCCGGGTCCGGCCGCCACAACACTTCCGGGGTCTCAGCAACGTCGGTGGTCACCCCGGGAGCGTATTAGCGCAAGTGGGCGTCGAACCAGCTCAAAGTCCGCTGCCAGGCCTCGACGGCGGCCTTCGGGTCGGCGTCGAACCGGTGGTTGGCGCCCGGGTAGCGGACCACGTTCGTGGCCACCCGGGCTTCGGCGGCGGCCTCGCGGAGCTTCTCGACCTCGGCGGCGCCCAGCTCGTCGCCGGCGTCGCCGTACAGGCCGAGCCACGGGCTGACCAGCTCGCGCGCGATGTCGACCAGCCCCGGCTTCTCGGCGACGCGGTGCCCGCCGACGCTGACCGCCGCGCCCAGCTTCCGGTTGGCGGCGACCAGCAGCGCGGCCGTGCCGCCCAGGTCGAAGCCGACGACGCCGAGGAGGTCGGCCTGCACGCCGCGCTCGACCAGCCAGGCCAGCGCGATGTCGGTGGCGGCCAGGACGCTGTCCGGCGTCGGCGTGTCCTCGATGTGCGGCGCGGCGGCCAGCCAGCCCTCCGCGGCCAGGCTCGAGATCAGCAACCGCACCCCGTCGGTGATCCCGCCGACCTCGTGCAGCACCACGAGCCCACCGCGGACGACGTTCTCGGGTTCGGCGTAGGTCAGCTCGATCGCCCGGCCGTCGGTCCGCTCGTAGTGCGAGGTGTGCGTCTGCGTCATCGCACTACTCAACCATCCCCGGGTGAACGGGAGTCAACACCGATCGCGATCAAGTGTTCGGGATAACGTGGCAGCAGCGCGTTCGACCCGAAGGAGTGCCCGCCATGTCCGTGCGTACCCGTCCCGATCTCGGCTCGCTGCCCGCCTACGTCGCCGGGCGGACGGTGCCGGGCGCGATCAAGCTCGCCAGCAACGAGGTCCCGGGCGGCCCACTGCCGAGCGTGCGCACCGCGATCGCCGACGCCGCCGCGGACGTGCACCGCTACCCGGACATGGGCGTGACCGCGCTGGCGAACCGGCTGGCGCGCAAGTACGACTTCCCGGTGGAGCGCGTCGCGGTCGGCTGCGGTTCGGTCGCGCTGTGCCAGCAGCTCACGCAGGCCCTGTGCGCGCCCGGTGACGAGGTCGTGTTCGCGTGGCGCTCGTTCGAGGCGTACCCGATCGTCACGCAGATCGCGGGCGCGACCTCGGTGAAGGTGCCGCTGGACGCCACGCACACGCACGACCTGGACGCGATGCTCGCCGCCATCACGCCGCAGACGAAGCTGGTCTTCGTCTGCAACCCGAACAACCCGACGGGCACCGCGAACCGCCACGAGGAGCTGGTCCGCTTCCTCGACCAGGTGCCGCCGCACGTGGTCGTCGCGCTGGACGAGGCCTACCGCGAGTTCGTCACCGACCCGGACGTGCCGGACGGCATGGAGTTCGCGCGCACCCGCGACAACGTGGTGGTGCTGCGGACCTTCTCCAAGGCCTACGGCCTGGCCGGGCTGCGGGTCGGCTACCTGGTCGGCCCGGCCGAGCTGGCCGAGGTGGTGCGCAAGGTCTACATCCCGTTCAGCGTGAACTCGCTGGCGCAGATCGCCGCGCTGGCCTCGCTCGACGCCGAGGACGAGATGCGTGAGCGGTGCGCGGCGATCGTCACCGAGCGGCAGCGCGTCGCCGACGAACTGCTCGCCCTCGGCTACGAGGTGCCCGAGACGCACGCCAACTTCGTGTGGCTGCCGCTGGGCGACCGCGCGCTCGAGTTCGCCGAGCACTCGCTGGCGAACAAGGTGGTCGTGCGGGCGTTCGCGGGCGACGGCGTGCGCGTCACGATCAGCACTCGCGAGGAGAACGACGCGTTCCTGCAGGCGGCGCGCGGCTTCAGCCGTTGACCACCAGCTGCACGATCGCGGCGATGCCGACCACGACGATCACGCCGCGCAGCACCGGCGCGGGCAGCCGGCGCCCGATCTTGGCGCCGAGCTGCCCGCCGAGGGTGGACCCGACGGCGAGCAGCGCCACCACCGGCCAGCTGACCGGGGCGATGAACGCGTAGACGATCCCGGCGACCACGTTGACCACGGCGGCGAGGACGTTCTTGATCCCGTTGAGCCGCTGCAGCGGGTCGGTGAGCAGCATGCCCATGAACGCCATCAGCATGACGCCCTGTGCCGCGGTGAAGTACCCGCCGTAGATGCCGACCAGGAAGATCAGGAACAACACGAGCCCGCCCCGCGAGCCGCCGCCCTTGCCGGCCTCGCGGCGGCGCGCCACCCACACGGACACCCGCGGCTGGATGATCACCAGCACCACGGCGAGCCCGACCAGCACCGGCACGACCGTCTCGAACGCGTTGGGCGGCAGGGAAAGCAGCAGCACCGTGCCGCACACCGCGCCGATCGCCGACGGCACCGCGTACCGGGCGACCCGCCTGCCCTGACCGGTCAGCTCGTGCCGGTAGCCGATCGCGCCGCTGATCGTGCCCGGCGCGAGGCCGATCGCGTTCGACGTCGTCGCGGTCACCGGCGAGTAGCCGAGCGCGACCAGCACCGGGAACGTGACGAGCGTGCCGGACCCGACGACCGTGTTGATCGTGCCCGCCCACACCCCGGCCAGGAACACGACCAGCGCCTCCCACCACTGCATGGCCCCATCAAACCCTGGCGTTTCACGGCACCGACCGACGGGTAAGAAGCGGGCATGGACACGACGACCTTGCGCCCGCTGGTGACCGCGACCGGTCCGTTCACGTCCGTCTACTTCGAGGACTCGCACGACACGGCCGACGCCGAGAAACAGCTCGAGCTGAAGTGGCGTGAGCTGAAGGACGCGCTGACCGCCCAGCACGCCCCGGACGGCGCGGTGAGCGCGCTGGAGAGCGCGATCCTGGACGGCCCGCGCGCGACCGGCCGCAGCGGCCGCGCGCTGCTGGCCGCCGGCGAACGGGTCGTGGTCGACGAGCACCTGCCGAGCCCGCCCGCGAGCACCATCGCCAGGGTGTCCGACCTGCCCTACCTGCTGCCGCTGGCGCGGTACGGCGAGCTGGCGCTGCCGCACGTGGTCGCCGAGGTCGACCAGGTGAGCGCGACCGTCAAGGCCTTCGACGAGCACGGTCACGAGATGGCCGCGGAGGAGGTCAGCGGCCAGGACCACCCGGTGCACCACACCCGCGGCGGCGGTGAGGCGCATCACCGCATGCAGCACCGCACCGAAGAGCTGAAGCGCCACAACGTCGCCGACATCGCCGGTGTGATCGCCCGTCTGGCCGAGCAGGCGAACGCGCAGCTGATCGTGGTGGCAGGCGAGGTGCAGGGCCGCAAGGCCGTGATCGACGAGCTGCCCGAGGCCGCCAAGTCGATCGCGCGCGAGGCCACGCACTCCGACGTCGCCGACGAGCTGGCCGAAGCGGTCCGGCAAAGCCGCCTCAACGACGTCGTCCAGCAGTTCCGCGACGCGCTGAACCAGCCGGACGGCCTTGCGGTGCAAGGGCTCGAGGCGGTGACGGCCGCGCTGCGGGAGGCCAATGTGGAGACTCTGCTCGTCGGGGATCCTGGCGAGGACGTGGTGTGCACGGGGCCGACCCCGGCGCAGATCGCGCTGGGTGAGGAAGAACTCAAGGCCTACGGCGCCACGGAGATCCACCGGTGCCGGGCCGACGAGGCGGTCCCCGCCGCGGCGATCGCCGTGGACGCGGACCTGGTGCACGTCGACGAGGAGCTCGTCGAGGGGTTCGGCGCGATCTTGCGCCATCGATGAGGAGTACAGCCATAACAGCAGCTACGGAATGCTTCCAGACGGTAACCGGACCGAGCGAACTTCCCTCGTTCGAGGCATGATGGTTCCGAAGCAACACTCGAACGACGGTGAGGTGAACGTGACGGACTGGGAGCCACCGTCCTTGCGCGCGCAGAACGAGATCGAACTCTGGCTCGGTGCCGACCTGGCACACCTGCCGATCGTCCGGTCGGTGGTGGCGACGCTCGCCACCCGCGCCGACTTCGACCTGGACTCGATCGCCGATCTGCGGCTCGCAGTGGACGAAGCGTGCTCGACGCTGATCACCCGGGCACTGCCGGGCTCCACCATGCGCTGCCGGTTCGCCGTCCAGGACGACGAACTGCGGTTCCAGGGCACGGTGCTGTCGGACAGCGACAGCGCGCCGAGCACGAAGTCGTTCGGCTGGCGGGTCCTGAGCACGCTCACGGACTCCGTCGACGCGCACGTGAAGTCGAACGGCCAGGGCCACCAGGTGGACATCGAACTCGCCAAGCGACGGGTCGCCGTCGACGTCCCAGGGGCAGGCGCGTGACCGGTTCCCGGACGGAGCCGACCAAACCCACCGCGTCGAACGAATACGGTCACCTGGCGCCGCTGTTCGACGAGCTGGCGGAACTGTCGGCCGATGACCCCCGCCGCGCCGCCCTGCGCGACGAGCTCGTGACGGGGCACCTGCCCCTGGCCGAGCACATCGCGCAGCGGTTCTCCGGGCGCGGGGTGGCGAAGGAGGACCTGGTCCAGGTCGCCACCGTCGGGTTGATCAACGCCGTGGACCGGTTCGACGCGAGCCGCGGCTCGGACTTCCTGTCCTTCGCCGTGCCCACGGTGATGGGTGAGGTGCGGCGCCACTTCCGGGACACCGGCTGGCTGGTGCGGGTGCCGCGCCGGCTCAAGGAGCTGCACCTGTCGATCTCCAGCGCGAGCACCGAGCTCGCGCAGCGGCTGGGCCGCGCGCCGACGCCGAGCGAGATCGCGAGCCACCTCGGCGTGAGCCAGGACGAGGTCTACGAGGGCCTGGAAGCGGGCAACGCCTACCACTCGATGTCGCTGGACGAGGTGCTGTCCGGCGACACCGAGAACCTCGCGCTCGGCGACACGCTGGGCGAGGAGGACGCCGGGCTGGAGGGCGTCGAGAACCACGAGGCGCTGCTGCCGCTGATCCAGGAGCTGCCCGAGCGCGAGCGCAAGATCCTCGGCCTGCGGTTCGTGCACAACATGACGCAGACCCAGATCGCGGAGCGGATCGGTGTTTCGCAGATGCACGTGTCGCGGCTGCTCGCGCGGACGCTGCAACGGCTGCGCGACGGGCTCACCGAGCAGGACGGAGAGCTGTGACCAGCGGTTTTGCGGAGCGCTTCGCAGGGTAACCGCCGATCATGGCTGATCCCGGGTGGCGCGCGCCGATGCTGGCGACGCTGACCCAGCAGCCGTTCTCCAGGGAGAACTGGCTGTTCGAGCGCAAGCTCGACGGGGTCCGCGCCATCTGCTCGCGCGACGGCGGCCCGCCCGTGCTGTGGTCGCGCAACCACAACGACATCAGCGCCGGGTATCCGGAACTCGGGGAGGCGCTCGCCGGATCGGGCGCCTCCTCCTTCGTCGCCGACGGCGAGATCGTCGCGTTCGACGGCAACCAGACCAGCTTCGCCCGGCTGCAGCAGCGCATCCACCTGACCGACCGGCGGCGCATCGAGGCCACCGGGGTCGCGGTGTACCTGTACCTGTTCGACCTGCTGGCCTTCGACGGCCACGACACCACTGGGCTGCCGCTACGGCAGCGGAAGCAGTTGCTGCGCAAGGCTTTCGACTGGGGCGGGGTGTTGCGGTACGCCACGCACCGCAACACCACCGGCGAGGAGTACTTCGCCCACGCGTGCGCGCGCGGCTGGGAAGGCGTTATCGCCAAGCGGGCGGACGCGCCGTACCGGTCCGGGCGGACGACCGACTGGCTGAAGTTCAAGTGCGTCAAGGAGCAGGAGTTCGTCGTCGGCGGGTTCAGCGCGCCGGGCGGGGCACGGACCGGGTTCGGCGCGTTGCTGGTCGGCTACTACGACCGCGGCCGGTTGCGGTACGCGGGGAAGGTCGGCGCCGGCTACAGCGAGGCCACGCTGCGTGAGCTGACCGGCACGCTGACGGGTCTGGAGCGCCGCCGGTCGCCGTTCGACGAGCCGGTGCCCGAGCGCGGGCCGCGCTGGGTCGAGCCGGAGGTGGTCGTGCAGGTGCGGTTTTCGGAGTGGACCGGCGACGGCAAGCTGCGGCATCCTCGGTTCACGGGCGTGCGTGTCGACAAGTCGGCTACCGAAGTGGTCCGGGAGGCGTGATGGCGCGAGCGATCTGGAGCGGTGCGATCAACTTCGGCCTGGTGACGGTGCCGGTCGAGCTGTACTCCGCGACCGAGGACCACACCGTGCACTTCCGGCAGTTCGAGCGCGGCACGTCGGACCGGATCCGGTACAAGCGCGTGAACGAGCGGACCGGCGAGGAGGTGGCCTACGAGGACATCGTGAAGGGCTACGACCTCGGCGACGGCGACTACGTGCTGGTCGAGCAGGAGGAGCTGGACCAGATCGCGCCCGGCCGGTCCCGGTCCATCGACATCGAGTCGTTCGTCGACCTCGGCGAGATCGACCCGCTGTACTTCCAGAAGAGCTACTGGCTGGCGCCGACGAAGGAGGAGTTCGGGCGCGCGTACGGGCTGCTCATGCAGGCCATGGCGGAGACCAACAAGGCCGGCATCGCACGCTTCGTGATGCGCGGCAAGGAGCACATCGCCGCGGTCCGCGCCGGTGATGGTGTGCTCGTGCTGGACACGCTGCTGTTCGCCGAGGACGTGCGGAACCCGGCGAAGGAGCTGAAGAAGCTGCCGGAGAAGGCGGAGCCGCGGGGCCGGGAACTGGAGATGGCGGTCGCGCTGGTGGACTCCATGGCGGACGACTGGCGTCCCGACGACTACCACGACCAGTACAACGAGCGCGTCCTGAAGCTGATCGACGACAAGAAGGCCGGGCGCACGGTGACGGTCGAGGACGAGCCCGGCGAGCCGACCAAGGTGGTCGACCTGTTCGAAGCGCTGTCCCGCAGCGTCGAGCGGCGCAAGGGCGCCGGCGGGAAGTCGGAGAAGGCCGCTTCGGGCGCCCCGAAGAAGTCCCGGAAGGCGGCGGAGCCGGACCTGTCCGAGCTGAGCAAGGCGGAGCTGGACAAGATGGCGCGTGAGCTCGACATCAAGGGCCGATCGAAACTCAACCGCGCCGAGCTGGAGAAAGCCATCCGGGAGGCGCGGCCGGCCAGTTCGCGCAAACGCGCTTCCTGACCCGGGCGGGCTCCTCCGTCCGCAAGGCGTGTCCAGCGCCGGACGCGCCGCGGCGCCGCCGCTGTCCCCGACCACTCTCTCCCGCTTCCGTCGCGCACGCCCCGGCGTCGCCCGAAACCGAGCCCGATCGCCACTGCACGCCGGCTCTCAACCCCAGGTTCTCACCGCACTCCCACTGCTTCCTCCCGTCACACCCCGAGCCTTGTCCACCGAACCCCCCGCGCGGGCAGGCCCGCCACTCACCGCGACAACGCGCCCTACCCCCGCCGCTGGCAATACGATCAACTCCGTGCCGAAGTTCGCCCAGCTCGCGAAGTTCCGCGTGGTGCTGCGCACCGGGCTGGGGTTCGTCGTCCTCGGCGTCGGGTCGAGCGTGTGCGGCGCGGCGGCCGTCTGGCTGCTGTTGTTCCTCCAGGGCATCCCCGCCGACATGGGCGACCGCAGCTGGATCCTGCTCACCTGCGCGGGCGCGTACGTCCTGCTCTCGGTGCTCGTCGGCTCGGCGTGGTCGGCGATCCTGCACCGCCGCACCGCCGTCTGGTTCGCCCAGGGCCGCCGCCCGACGCCGCCGGAAGCCCGCCGCGCGCTCCGCCTGCCCCGCGACCTCGCGCTGGTCAGCGGCACCCTCTGGCTCGGCGGCACGATCATCCTCGGCACCCTCACCAGCATCCTGGGCTCCGCGCTCGACGCCCTCGGCGTCACCCTCGCCGTCGGGCTCGGCGGCCTGCTCACCGTCGGCCTGATGTACCTGGCCGCGGAGTGGGTCGCGCGGCCGATCCTGATCCTCGCGCTGGAAGTGAGCCCGCCGCGCAACGCGGTGTCGGTCAGCGTCCTGTCCCGGCTCGCGATCACGTGGGCCGTGGCGAGCGGGGTTCCGCTGCTCGGCGTGCTGATCGTCGCTGCGCCGCCGAACATCGGCAGAGCCGACGAGACCTCCAGCCTGATCATGCTGTCGATCGTCGGGCTGGTCAGCGGCGCGATCGGCACCGCGCTCCTCGCGCGGGCGGTCGCCGCGCCGTTGCGCCGGTTGCGGATGGCGGTCGGCCTCGTCACCCGCGGCCGCAAGGACGTTTCGGTGCGCGTCGACGACGCCAGTGAGATCGGCTCGCTCCAGGTGTCGGTGAACAGCATGGTCGCCGGGCTGCGCGAGCAGGACCGGCTGCGGGACCTGTTCGGCAGGCACGTGGGCATCGACGTCGCCCGGCACGCATTGGAGCACGGCGTGTCGCTGAGCGGTGACGTGCGGGAGGTCGCCGCGTTGTTCGTCGACGTCGTGGACTCGACTGCCCTGGCCTACCGGCTGCCGCCCGAGGAGATCGTGCGCAAGCTGAACCGGTTGTTCGACAGCGTGGTCTCGGCGGTCGACGCGCGCGGCGGGCTGGTCAACAAGTTCCAGGGCGACGCCGCGTTGTGCGTCTTCGGGGCGCCCACCCGGCTGGCCGACCCGGCGACCGCGGCGATGTCCGCGGCGCGCGCCATCCGGGACGCGGTTCGCGAGGAAGGCGAGCTGGATCTGGGCATCGGCGTCGCGTGGGGGCCGGTGTTCGCGGGGCAACTGGGCAGCCGCAGCCGGCTCGAGTACACGGTCATCGGCGACGCGGTGAACGAAGCGGCCCGCCTGACCGAGCACGCGAAGCACGTGCCCGGCCGCATCCTCGCCAGCGACACCCTCTGGTCGCAGGCCGCGTCGGGCGAGCAAACCCGGTGGTCCCGCCACGAGACGGTTCAGCTGCGCGGGCGGGACACGCCCACGAAGACCTGGACGAACTAGGCCTCGCCGCCCGGCTTGACGTCGGGCCAGGTCAGCAGGGTCGAACCCCAAGTCAGCCCGGCGCCGAACGCGGTCAGCAGCACCCGGTGGCCGGGCTGGAGCTCGCCGTCGTCGCAGGCGTCGGCCAGCGCGAGCGGGATCGAGGCGGCGCTGGTGTTGCCGACGCGCTCGATGTTCGCCACCACCCGGTCGTTCGGCATGCCCAGCTGTTTGGCGGTGGCCTGCAGGATTCGGATGTTCGCCTGGTGGCCGACGAACCGGTCGACGTCGCCGACGCCGAGCCCGGACCGCTCCAGCACGGCACGCGCGGATTCGGCCATGCGCGCACAGGCGTGCCGGAACACTGCGGTGCCCTGCATGGTCAGGTAGTGGTCGTGCGGGTTGGCCGACTGGCGCTGCTTCGCGCCACCGGCCGGGACGATCAGCAGGTCCGCGTTCTCGCCCTCGCTGTGCAGGTCGAACGCGCCGAGCGCGCCCGGCTCGTCGGCGGTCCCGGCACGCAGCACGACGGCGCCCGCGCCGTCACCGAAGATCGGGACGGTGGTGCGGTCGGCCGGGTCGCAGTAGCGGCTGAACGCGTCCGCGCCGACGACGAGCACGCGGCCCGCGACGCCGCCGGCGATCATGCCCGCGGCCGTGGCCAGCGCGTAGATGAAGCCGCTGCAGACGGCGTTGACGTCGAAGGCGGCGACCCCGCTGAGCCCGAGCCCCGAGGCGACCTGCGGTGCGCTGGCCGGGCAGAGGTAGTCGGGCGTCGCCGTCGCGAGCACCACCGCGTCGATCGCGTCGGACCCGGCGCTGCGCAAGGCGTTGCGTCCCGCGGCGATCGCCATGTCCACAGTGGACACGTCAGGGTCGGCGATGCGGCGCTCGCCGATGCCGGTGCGCGCGCGAATCCATTCGTCGGAGGTGTTCAGGTGCTGGGCGAGGTCGTCGTTGTCCACCACCCGCGGCGGCAGCCAGGCTCCCAGCCCGGCAAGGACCGCGTGGTGTCCGTCATGCATGGAACCACTTGTAGGGGCTACCCCTGGGTAGACCGGTGAGTTGTGTTCCAGGTCACAAAACGCGGCCACGAAAGGACTACGCGGACCGGAACTGTCACCGATAGGTTCTAGGGTTCGGCCATGCCGGACACGCTGGGGCAGCGCGCGCTGAACCGGGCTCTGCTCGCCCGTCAGCTGCTGTTGCGCAGGACGAAGCTCACACCGCTGGAAGCCGTCCGGCACCTCTGCGGGCTCCAGGCGCAGGCACCGTTCCCGCCCTACTACGGGTTGTGGTCGCGCCTGCACGGTTTCCGGCCGGAACAGCTCGGACAGCTCCTGCTCGACCGGCAGGTGGTGCGGATCGCGTTGATGCGGGGCACCGTGCACCTGGTGACAGCGGACGACTGCCGGTGGCTGCGCCCGCTCCTGCAGCCGTTGTTCGACCGCGACCTGCGCACCAACGCCGCCTACAAGAAATCGCTTGCCCCCGTGGACTTGAGCGCGGTCGCGGAGCAGGCGCGTGCGTTGCTGGCGGAGGAGCCGCGCACCCCGGCCGCGCTGGGCGAACAGCTTGCGCGGGTGTGGCCGGACACGCCCGCGTCGGCGCTCGCGCACGCCGCCCGCGGCTTGCTCCCGCTCGTGCAGGTCCCGCCGCGCGCGGTGTGGGGTCGCAGCGGGCGGACGACTCTCGCGACGGCGGAGGACTGGCTCGGGCGCCCGCTGGAGCGGAACGCCTCGCTGGACGACCTGGTGCTGCGCTACTTGGCGGCGTTCGGGCCGGCGAGCGTCGCGGACGTGCAGACGTGGAGCGGGCTGACGCGGCTCGGCGAGGTGGTGGACCGGCTGCGCCCGCGGCTGCGGGTGTTCCGGACCGAGCAGGGCCGCGAGGTGTTCGACCTGCCCGATGCGCCGCGCCCGGACCCGGCCACGCCCGCGCCGCCGCGGTTCATCGCCGAGTTCGACAACCTGCTGTTGTCGCACGCCGACCGGACCCGGGTGCTGCCGGAGGACGCGCGCAAGCGGGTGTTCGGGGTGCCGAACGGGGTGTTCCCCGGAACGGTCCTGGTCGACGGGCTGGTGCGCGGCAGCTGGCGGATCACGCGGTCGCAAGCTGGGGCGGCGCTGGAGATCGAGCCGTACGGGCGTGTCTCCAAAAAGGACCGGGAGGCGCTGGAGAGCGCGGGGGCGCGGCTGGTGCGTTTCGCTGTCGGCGAAGATGCCTGCGACATCCGCTTCGCACCCCTTGCGTGAGCCGCGTCGCACACCCGGTTTTGGTTACGATGCGGTGGTGCCCGCCGTTGACCTGGACAAACTCGACTACGAGATTTTGCGACGCCTGCAGGACGACTCGCGGACGATCGCCGAGACGATCGGCGCCGAGGTGGGCCTGTCGGCTGCCGCGGTGCAGCGCCGCATCAAGCGGTTGCGGCACGCCGGCGTGATCTCGCGCGAGGTCGCGGTGATCGATCCGCCGTCGGTCGGGGTCCACATGACGTTCATCGTGATGGTGGAGATGGAGCGCGAGCGGCTGGAGGTGCTGGACGCGTTCCGGAAGCAGGTGCTGGCTGATTCCGCTGTGCAACAGTGCTACTACGTTACGGGGTCGGCGGACTTCATCCTGGTGGTGCAGTGCCGGGACATGGGGGAGTTCGAGGCGTTCACGCGGCGGATGTTCTTCGACAACGGCGAGGTGCGGCACTTCACGACGAGCGTCGCGATGGACCGCGTCAAGGTGGGCCTGACCGTTCCCCTGAACGGCGGCTGATCACGACGGTCCCGCGTGTTACAGGTTCGAAGATTTTGCAACCGATCGCGTGAAAGTCGCCCGCGACGCATCATTTTCGGGCTCCGCTTACATCTCATCGCTGTCCGACCCGTTCGCGCCGGGAGCGCGAACAAGACCGCGAGAGGTGGCACGTGAACACCGATACCGTCACCCAGAGCCAGTTCGTGTCACTCAACGGCTCCAGTGCTCCAGTCCTGTCTCGACTGTCGTACGTCGCGAGCGAGCCGTTCGCCGTGAACATCGCCTTCCGGACGGAGCGTGGCCGTTGGGTGGAGTGGACCTTCGCCCGGGAGCTGCTCGTCACGGGCCTGCGCGAGCCCTCCGGCATCGGCGACGTGCGAGTCCGCCCCGACCTGTCGACCGACGAGGGCATCCTCATCCTGGAGATCGAGTCCCCCGACGGCTACGCGCTGGTCGAAATCGAGCGCGAGGACGTCGAGCGCTTCCTGGACGCCGCTACGGAACTCGTCCCGCTGGGCACGGAGAGCGACCGCTTCGACGTGGACGCCTTCATCGACGAGATCACGAACGTCTGACCCTGGCACCGCACCCTCGCGGCGCCGGGGTCGCCCCCGGCTGACTCCAGGCACGAGGCTGACTCACCCCGTGCCACCCCCATCGCTCGGCTGGCCCGCGCGGTCAGCTCAGTCGGTGTGACACCCGACGGCTCGACACGTCGCCAAGCCGACACCCGACGCCGCCGACGCGTTGGCACCTCGACGTCTCGACAAGCCGACGCGTCGACAGCCCGCCAGCTATCGACCTGTCGGCAAGCCGGCACCTCGGCTACTCGGCGGCTGGGCGTTTTCGACACAACGGCTCCCCGCACGCCGACACCTCGCCACCACAGCAGGGCGCCGGCTCGGACCACAGCAGGCCGACACCTCGGCATCAGAGCGGGACGCCGCCCGGGCCCCTGCACGTCGACACAGCGGCTCCCCGCACTTCGACACAACCCGGTACCTCAGCAGGTCGCCGCCTCGGCACCGCAACGTGGCGCCACCTCGGCTCCCCTCCACGTCGTCGCCTCGACACCCTGCGTCGCCTCAACACCTGCAGTCGGCGACTCAGCAACTCAGCAGCCCGACGCGTCACTGACTCGACATCTCGGCACGTCGGTGCTCGGCCGACCTGATTCCGCCACCAGCCCGCCCACGGGGAACAGCCGCCTCAAGCCTGCGCAGCCAATCCTGGCCCCGGCTTACCTGCCCATCGGGTCAGCCCAGAACCCAGGCTGCAGCTTCGCCGACGATTCCTCGGCCGGCACCGACCCAGAGCGTCAGCGACCGAGCGGCCCGAAGGACCGCGGAGACCGGTCCTGCTCCTCGTCGAAGTCACCGCGCGGGTCGATCTGGTTCCACGTCCAGACCTCGAACAGCTGCTTGATCTGCTCGTCGAGCGTCTGGCCGAGCGGCTTGCCCTGCTCCGTGGTCTCCTCGACCGGACCGGTACGCGCCTCGCCGCGGTCGGCGGCCGTCTTCTTGGTTGCGGTCGGCTTCTTCTGCACCGGCGCAGAGGTCTTGGCCGTCGGCGGCGCCACTGGCGGTGCGGTGGTCACCGGCGCCTGGGGAACGGAACTCGTGCTCGGAGCCGGTTGCACCGGCTGATTGACACCCGCGTTCGGAACGACCCCAGCGGCCACCGCGGGTGCAGTCTCCGCATCCTGGCCGGCGCCGAAGGCGCCACCCGCGATCCAGCCCACACCCACGAGGACAACAGCCGCAGCTGCGACCAGCAGATTGCGACGGACCCGCCGGAGCAACCGCCGCTTCTCCACGGCGCCGGGCAGATCAACCACCACCGGGGCGAGGGCGAGCTCGCCGGACACCGGCGGGAAGTCGGCACCTGTGGGCTCGTCGTCTTCGACGGGCTTGGGCGCGCTCGCCGCAACGATTCCCGTACGGTCCGCCAGTTGCACGCTCCACACGAGGTCATCCGACCTGTCACGCAGGATCGTGCGCGCCATCAACACCCTCCATCGGCACGGCGTGGACTGTCCCCACTACTTCGCCGCTCGCCGGGCGTCACTCGACCACCCCACAGAACCAGCTGCGGCTCGGGAAAAGCTACCAGCGCGATGAGTTCATCGATGGCGAGAGACTCTCACTTTCCCTGATCATGGAGAAAGATAACTCCATCGGGTGATGATCAAGTGCACAATCCTGCGGTCCGTAGTCATCGCCCTCTCCTGCTCGCTCGACCTGTCGTTACCTTCTGCCCCTTCACCTCCCCTCAGCGCTGGTTTCCCACGCCCAAGCCGCGATCGCGACCCGATTACACAGGCCCAGCTTCCGCTGGATGCTCCTCAAGTGCGTTTTCACCGTTCCTGCCGTGATTCCCAGAGCCTCGGCGATCTCCAGGTTCGTCTTCGCCTCCGCGACGAGACGCGCTATCTCCCATTCCCGGTCGGTCAACACCGTCGGCCGGCGACCACCGACGGCCGGTAGGCCCATCTGCCGGAAGAGGCGCATGGTCATCTGTGGACTGATCAGCATGTCGCCCGACACGGCAGCGCGAACACCTTCAACCAGCAACCCAGGCCCGGACCGCTTCAACAGGAACCCGCAAGCACCGTTCTGGAGCGCGACTCGCGCGTACTCGTCGAGTTCGAACGTCGTGATCACGATGACCCGCAGTGGATCCGCCACCTCCGGTCCGGCAAGCTCCTGGGTCACCGACAACCCGTCGCGTCCCGGCATCCGGACGTCTACCAGCACGACGTCCGGCCTCAACTCACGAGCCCGTTGCACGGCCGATTCCCCATCAGCCGCCTCACCGACCACCTCGAGATCGTCCTCAGCCTCGAAGATCTGGCGCAGAGTGCGGCGAACCACCTCCTGATCGTCTGCGATGAGAATCTGGGTCGTCGTCACGAGACCACCGGGATCACCACGTGAACGGCCCAGCCCGCCTGCCCCACCGGACCCGCCCACGCTGTCCCGCCGAGCGCGACGACTCGTTCTGCCAAGCCGCGCAAGCCCGACCCACCGGCGCGAGCCCGCTTGAGCAATCCCTGCCTTCGCACACCGTCGTTGACCACTCGGACGAGCAGGTGCGCACCGTTGCGGCGTACCGCCACCGACACCTGACGCGCCTCTGGAGCATGGCGCCGTACGTTTGTGAGAGCTTCCAGCACCACGCGGCGGATCGTGCCCGCGATCTCAGGCCGCACTTCCTCCGCTCGCTCATCCAACTCCAGCCGCACCCGGATGGGTCCGAGCGCCTCGAACCGTTGCACCAGGGCTGGCAGGTCTGGGGGCCAGCGTGACCGCTCGACGTCGGCCATTCCGGGCGCGTTCTCGCCGTGTCGAAGCCAGCACAGCGCCTTGTCAATCGAGTCGAGCACGCGAACGCCGGCCTCTTCGATGCGCTCCAGCGCACGATGCGCATCGCCCGGGACACGGCCGGGAAGCCGCGCAGCCTGAGCCTCCAGCACCAGCCCGGTCACCTCGTGCCCCAGCCAGTCGTGCAAGTCGCTCGCCAGTTGCAAGCGCTGCTCGCGGCGCGCGGCACAAACGGACTCCTCGCGCTTCTGGTCGAGAGACCTCAGGTACAGGCCAACCGCCACTGCACATGCTGCCAACAACGCCCAGCCGAAGCACCACTCGCTTGCCGAACCAGTCGGCGGAGACGCACGCGAACCGGCCGTGAGCCGCAGTGGCGCCAGAACCACCGCACTCATGAGCAACCCGGCGAAGAACGGCGCACCCCGCCCCTTCGCCTGTCGGACCGCCTGCACGAGGACGCACAGCAGGAAAGCGGTCTCCAAAAGCAGCCACGAAGCGAGGCTCTGAGACGCCGCTTCGCCGTCGCAGAACGTCGCCATCAGCGAGCTCACGGCTGCAACCCCGGACGCCGCAGCAATGACCGCGGGCCTGCGGGTGCGTTGCATCGCGATGCCCAGCGCGGCAAGGAGAACCACCAACGAAGACGCGGTGGTGAGCACGGTGCCGACGGGCATCGCCACGAGCACCGTGCACACCGCCCCGAGGACTGGGACAGGCCAGCCCAGTTCTGCCTTGATCCTTCGGCCGATGCCGGTGGTAGCGCTCATGTCTTCTCCTCGCTCGGAATTGGCGGTGATAGGAGAATGCACGAACTGACTCGCGAGCACCATCTACCAAAAGACAGATATTTCCGGGATCGCCAGAACGATTAGATCGATTGGGTTAGAGACTGAATTCGATTTTGGTGTACTGTCGAAGACACCGCAGGCCACGAGAACCACCGAATCTGCTGCGGTGCAACCAAAATCGAGGACAAGGAGCTTCCATGCGCTACACCCTGCCCACCATCTCCAGCTACACCTCGCGTGTGCGCGAGATGACCGGTGGTCGATTCACGACAATGCCAGGTGGTTCACCCGCGAAGCGCTCGATTTCGACCAGCACGTGCTGCCCCGTGCACCCTTGGGACAGTCGTGACGACGGGACGTCCGCGGTGAGCACGTTAGGGTTGCCGTGCACGCACAGGGATCCCGCCGGATCGAACCAGGCGCCGGTCGGCAGCTGTGCCACGCCAGGGCGAAGATCGGTGCAGAGCAAGGCTCCAGCCAGACAAGCGCCGCGGTCATTGAATATGCGGACCACGTCTCCGTCGCTGATTCCCCGCCGACCCGCGTCGTCCGGGTGCAGGCGGACGGCCTCCCGGCCGGCGACCTTCGCCGCCTGGCTGACCGCACCGCCGTCGAGCTGACCGTGCAGCCGCGTGTGGGGCTGGTTGGCGATGAGGACCAACGGGAAACGAGCGGCCCGCTCACCGCCGGACCACTCGACGGGCTCCAGCCAGGCTGGATGACCAGGACAGTCGTCGTAACCGAACGAAGCCACTTTCTCGGAGACGATCTCGATCCGGCCGCTCGGGGTCGCGAGCCGGTTGGCTATGGGGTCGGCCCGGAAGTCGGCCCAGAGCGTCCGGTCGGTCTCCATGTTCGGCAACCGGAAGCCGCCCTCCTCCCAGAATTCCTCGAAGGACGGCACGAAGATTCCCTTGCCGGCCAGGCGCTGCCGCCAGGTGCCGTAGAGGTGCTCGAGCCACTCGCGCGCCGTGCGGCCCTCGGTGAACCGCTCCTCGATCCCCAGCCGGGCAGCCAGTCCGGCGAGGATCGCGTAGTCGTCCCTGGCCTGGCCGCAGGGTTCGGCGATCCGGTGCATCGCGACGAGGTGGGTGTCACGGCGGCCGGAGCCGAAGTCTTCACGCTCCAGTGCTGTCGTGGTGGGCAGAACGATGTCGGCGTGCCGTGCGGTGGCGGTCCAGAAGGGTTCGTGCACGACGACGGTGTCAGGCCGGGCGAACGCATTTCGTAGGCGGTTCAGGTCCTGGTGGTGGTGGAAGGGGTTGCCGCCGGCCCAGTACACGAGACGGATGTCCGGATAGGTGCGTTCGGTGCCGTCGTACTGGTAGCGGGTGCCGGGATTGAGGAGCATGTCCGCGATCCGGGCAACCGGGATGAACTGCTTGACCGGGTTGATCCCCTGGGACAGGTAGGGCACCTGGAAGTTCGGGCCGATATCGCCGCTGTCTCCCATGGAGCCGTATCCGTGCCCGAAGCCGCCCCCGGGCAGCCCGATCTGGCCGAGCATGGCGGCGAGGGCGATGGCGGCCCACACGGGTTGCTCACCGTGCTCGATGCGCTGAAGGCTCCAGGTGACGGTGATGAAGGTGCGGTGGGTGGCCATCCGCTTGGCGAGGTCGACGATGTCCGCGCCCGAGATGCCGGTCAGGGCGCTGGCCCAGGCGGCATCCTTGACAGTTCCGTCGTCGGCGCCGAAGAGGTAGCGCTCGAACGCGTCGTAGCCGGTGCAATAGCGGTCGAGGAAGTGGCGGTCGTGCAACCCTTCCGCGGCGAGGGTGTGCGCGAGCGCGAGCATGAGTGCGGTGTCCGTCGCGGGGCGGATGGGATACCACCGCGCGGCCAGCCGCTGCGGGAGATCAGCGCGGAGTGGGCTGATCAGGGCGACCTCGACGTCGCGGTCGGCGAGCTGGGCGAGGAACCCGGGTGTGTGGTGCCGGGTGACTCCGCCGGGTGTGACGAAGACGTTCTTCTCGGGGACTCCGCCGAACGCCACGAGTAGTTCGGTGTTCGCCACGATCGTCGGCCAGCTCGAACCATTGCGGAGGACATCGTTAGCGGTGCCGACGATGTGCGGCAGCACCACCGAGCTGGTGCCGTTGCTGTAGGTGTTGCGAGAGGAGGTGAAACCACCGAAGGCGTTGAGGAACCGGTGCAACTGGCTCTGGGCGTGGTGAAAGCGGCCAGCGCTCGCCCAGCCGTAGGAGCCGCCGTAGATCGCCTCGTTCCCGTGGTCGGCCCGGACCCGTCGGAGCTCGGCGGAAAGCAGATCAAGGGCCTCGTCCCAGCTGACCTCGACGAAGTCCTCGTGACCGCGTTTCGGATCCGGCCCCGGCCCGCGCTCCAA
Organism: Amycolatopsis tucumanensis; assembly: GCF_021654135.1. Taxonomy (GTDB): domain Bacteria; phylum Actinomycetota; class Actinomycetes; order Mycobacteriales; family Pseudonocardiaceae; genus Amycolatopsis_E; species Amycolatopsis_E tucumanensis. Next base: position 55,146 of record NZ_JAKGSD010000031.1, read on the forward strand.
CCACCCCCGTCGGATTGCCGGCGCCGCAATCCGGTTGGGGTCCGTCAGGGCGCTCGGCAGGTTGCCGAGTAACGGTGACGGCGCCGGGTCTTCTGGGTGCGCGGCGACCTGAAGGTGCCCGTTTTCGTCTAGTCCGGCTGAGAAGGCTCCCCAGTGCGAGGTGCTCGGCCGCAAGCGCATACGTCTACAACTACCAGGAAGGAAGGTGCGCGACCGTGTGGTGAGAAGTGAGCGTGGACATGTCCGGGCACGCGCTGCCCGGGCTGGGCTCCCTGCGTGAAGCAACCGACCCGGGCAGCACGTGGTCGCTTCGCTACGGGTTCGGGCCGGTCGCCGCGGGACGGTCGGGCTGGTTCGACCACTGCGACCACGAACCGGGGTACAAGGCCGCGTCGATGCCGGCGATCGCGAGGGCCGCGATCTCGTGAGCCGCCGTCACACCAGAGCCGCAGTACACCCCGACCGGGCCTTCGGCTGCGCCGAGCTCGCGGAAGCGGGCGGCGAGCTGCTCGGGCGAGCGGAACCGACCCTCGGTGGTGAGGTTCTCGCCGGTCGGCGCGCTGATGGCACCGGGGACGTGGCCGGCGCGGGGGTCGATCGGCTCCTGCTCGCCCCGGTAGCGCTCGCCGGCGCGGGCGTCGAACAGCGTGCCCTTACCAGGCAGCGCGGCTGCTTCGTCGATGGTGAGGACGGGCAGGTGACCGGGTTTGAGGACGATGTCGCCCGGCTCAGGGTTCCGGCCGAAACCGGTTTCCAGAGGCCGGTCGCCCCACGCGGCGAGCCCGCCGTCGAGGAGCCGGACGTCCGCGACGCCCGCCCAGCGGAGCAGCCACCAGGCGCGTGCGGCGACCAGGTTCCCGCTGTTGTCGTAGACGACGACGGACGAGCCCTCGCGAATACCCCAGCGGCGGGCGGCGGCTTGGAGCGCGTCGAGGTCTGGCAGGGGGTGGCGTCCCTCTGCGGGGGACGGCGGCGCGGCCAGTTCGGTGTCGAGGTCCACGTACACCGCGCCCGGCAGGTGGCCGTCGAGGTAGTGGCGGTGCCCGTTCGGGTCGCCCAGTGCCCAGCGCACGTCCAGCAGGACGGGTGGGGCGGACGAGTCGAGCTGCCGCTGGAGTTCGTCGGCGGTGATCAGGACCGGTGGCCGCGGCAGGTCGAGTTCCGCCGGGTCGGCCGAACCCGGCGCTTCGCCACGCGAGGCGGCCAGCGCGAGGCGGCGCTGCACCGCGGCGTTGAACGGTGTTGGGACGCCGTGCAACCGTCCGAGCAGGACGATCTCGCCGTTGAGGTAATCGCCTTCGACGGATCCGGCGCCTCGGGCCAGGCTCTGGCGGGTGGAGCTGCCGGCGCGTGGACGTCCAGGGATCTCGGCCGCGTCCGCGGCTGAGGCGTCTATTTCGGACGCTTCGCGTAGATCGACCGGTTCGATCCCTGCGGCGGCCAGCACTCGACGTCCCTCGGCTCGCAGGTCCCGGCTCAACGACGCGGTGCGCTCGTCGTGCCCGAAGAGCGCGTCGACGGCGTTGCCGAGGTTGGCGAGGAGCTTGCCGGCCTTCCAGCGCAGCAGGTCCGGCACGAGCTGGACGCCGAAGCCGGCTGTGCGCAGGTCGGCCGCGATCGCGCTGAGGCGCGGGTCGTCACCGGACGGGAACTGCCCCAGCCACAGGATGCCCGGCAGTTCAGCGCCCTGGGCGCTCACCTCACCCGGGTCGATGTAGGACACCGGCATCCACAGCGACGCGCCGAACACGGTGGCGAAACGACGCAGTGCCGCGCGCTCGTTCTCGAGGCCGTTCTGCAGCATCACGACCGGCAGGTCGGCGGCGAGGCCGGAGCCGGCCGGGCGCCACGACCACTCTTGGAGGACCGACTCGGTGTCCTGGGTCTTGGTGGCCACGACGAGGACGTCCGACGAGGTCAGTTCGACGTCGGCGGCGCTCCCGGCGACGGGCACCCGCACGAGCTGCTCGCCGGTGGGCCGGAAGTACCGCAGCCCCTGTTCGCGGATCTTGGCGCCGTGCTCGCCGCGCGCGATGAGCACGACCGGAAGGCCGGCGAGTTGCAGCTGAGCGGCGACGGTCGAGCCGACCGCGCCCGCTCCGATGATGACGTAGCGCATGGGGCCATCGTGCCCGAGCGGCGGGCTGGGGGTCTCGGTGCTTCCGCGGGTTGGGACTCGCACCGAGGACGCGCCTGGAGGCCGGGACTCTGCCCTGAGGGCTGGGGCGTGGGCGCGGGACGCTGGTCGTGGGACGCGGACGCGAGGCGCCGGGGACGAGACGGCCGGCGCCCGGCGCTCGACGCGAGACTGGCGGACGTGGAGCGCCAGGTGGGGGCGTTGGGCCGCGAGGCGCTGGTCGCATGGCGACCCGCACAAGGCGTGGGGCACCGGCCATGGGGGCGCGAGGCGGTGGGTACGAGGCTCCCGCGCGGCGGGTGTGGGGGTGGGAGCGAGGCGCTCGGGTGAACTGCGCGGGGCGCGGGGCGCGGGGCGCGGACGTGGGGTCGGGTGCCCAACGCAGGGAGCGGGCACGGACGCCGGACGGGGAGGCACAGGCAGGAGCAGACGCAGACGCTGAGACGGAGGTACCGGCACAGGCGGAGACGGGCCTGCGGCCGTGGCCGGTGGCTGGGGCCGGTGGCCGGTGGCCGGTCGCCTGGGGCAGAAGCAGGGGCTGGTGCTGGGGCTGGGGCTGGGCCGGTGGCAGGGGCAGGGGCTGGTGGCAGGGGCAGAGGCTGGGGTGCGGCCGGTGGCTGGTGGCCGGTGGCCGGTGACTGGGGCCGGGGCCGGGGCCGGGGCCGGGGCCGGGGCCGGGGCCGAACCAAATCACCTGAGGCAACGCCCCACCACTCATCCGAGTGGACTTTGCCCCTTCAAACCTGGTGCAACAAGATCGTGACCTGCGGCGCTCAACCACCACCCCGCGGACCACGTCTATCCGCTTGTAGACGCCGAACCGAAGAGCTGGGGGAATCGAGTGACCGTCAAGAAGATGGTGCTGGCCGCGGCGGCCGTGGCAGCCGTGTTGGTGCTCGGCGCCTGTGGGGGCGCTTCTGAGCAGGCCGCCGTGCAGCAGGTCGCCGCGACCACCGCCGTGACCAGCGCTGCCCCCACCACCAGCGCGCCGCCCGTGACCACCACCTCGGCTGCGCCCGCGCCGAGCACCAGCAGCTCCGCGCCCGCGCCGTCGAGCAGCTCGAAGACCTCCACCTCGAAGAAGACCACCAGCACGACGACCAAGGCGAAGGCCGCCCCCGCGGGGGTGCCCTGCTCGGCCACCGTCGACGCGTGCGTGGATCTCTCCGCGAAGAAGGCGTGGCTCCTCAGCGGCGGCGAAGTCGTCTACGGACCGGTCCAGATCATGCCCGGCTCGGCCAGCGACCCGACCCCCGTCGGCACCTTCCGCGTCTCCGCGAAGGTCAAGGACTACCACAGCCGCGAGTTCGACGCCCCCATGCCGTACTCGGTCTTCTTCCAGCCCGGCATCGCCTTCCACCAGGGCAGCCTGTCCAAGTACTCGCACGGCTGCATCCACCTGTCGCCGAGTGCGTCGCAGAAGTTCTTCGGCACCCTGGCTTCCGGGGACACCGTGCAGGTCGTCCGCTAGGACGCCACCTGCACGATCTCCCGCAGCTCGGCCAGCAGCTCACCGCGACTGCCCGCGCCAAGGCGCTGGCGCATCCGCGCCATGTGGTGCTCCACCGTCTTCGCCGAGATGAACAGCCGGTCACCGATCTGCTTGTACGTCAGCCCGGCGACCACGAGCTCCGCGACCTGCCGCTCCCGCTCGCTCAGCCGCACCCCGCCCGTGTGCTCCACCGCCTCCCGGCCCGGCCGGCCCTGGAGCACACGGGCGCAATCCAGCAGGGTCACCATCGCCTTCCGGTCGGATGTCCGGATCGCCGCCTGCCCGGCCAGCCGCGCGCCGTCCCAGCACAGGCCCACCCCGTGCAGGTCACGCGCAGCCGTCTCGACCGCCACGGCGTCGACCTCGCCGCCCAGCACCTCCAGCCAGCACTGCGCCGCGCGGGCGATCGTCGCGAAGTACGGGCCCGCCGACGCCGCCTCCGACAGCGCCGCGGCGTGTGCGGCCGCCTCCTCCGGCTGCTCCGCGATCACCGCCGCGTGCAGGCCGCTCCAGTGCAACGCGCTCGCCCACAACGGCGGATTCCCCAGCCCGGCCAGCAACTCCCGCGCCTGCCGCAGGTGCGGCGCCAGCCGGTCCCGCTCCCCCAGCCGCGCCGCAGCCACCTCGAACTCGCCGAACGGCAGGAACGTGAACAGGTCGACCGGGTGCCGGACCACCGCCTCGCGCGCCTGGATCCAGATCCGCCGCAACCCGGCCAGATCACTCGATCGGCGCGCAAGCCCGACTCGCAACCCGACCGCGAACAACCAGTCCCGCGGCGACAACTGCTCCCCCGCCGACCGCAACTGCGCGGTCGCGCCCTCCTCGTCGCCACGCAGCATCGCGATCCACGCCAGCAGCAACCGGTGCCGCGGCACCAGCACACCCGACGACACCGCCCGCTCCAGCAACGGCTCGGCGATCGCCGCCTCACCCGAGTGCAACGCCACCAGCGCGCCCAGCGCCGCCGGGCTGTCCGGCAGCAGCACCCGGTCCGACACCGGCTCCAGCATCTCCGCCGAACGGATCAGAGTGGACAGTGCCACCGTCGGCTGGTCCGTCACCGACTCCAGCACACCACGAGCCGCCGACGACACCGCGCCCGCGAGCAGCGTCGGCGGACCGTCCACAGCGGACTTGCCGAGCAGCTTCTCCGCCTCCGCCAGCCGGCCGGACCCGGTCAGGCCGATCACCGCGAAGCAGCGCGCCGCAGCCGTGTCGGACCACTGGAACAGCTCCGCGCTGCGCGCCAGCTGACCGCGATGCGCCAGCGCCGCGCCCGCGACCTGCGCCCCCTCGGCCCGGTCCACCGCGTCGTCCGCGGCGATCACCTGGTCGGCCAGCTGCAGCGCCGTGTCGAAGTCCCCGGTCCGCGCGACCGCCTCGGCCCAGCGCGTGCCCACCGCCGCCGTCGGCCGCCCGGCCCGCACCGCCGCCTCGTACAACCGGGCGGCCAGGGCCGGATCGCCGGCCGCCTCGCCCGCGGCCACCTCGAACGCCGTCGCGACGTCCGCCCCGGTCACGCCCGTCCCGATCAACGGCCGGACCAGGCTCAGCACCGGCCCGCTGCGGTCGAGCTGCCGCCGGATCAGCCGCAGCCGCAACGCGATCCGCCGGTCCGCGGGCACCAGCTCACGCAGGGCCCGCGCGGCGACCGGCAGCAACCGGCCGTCCGGCCCGAGGTACCCGGTCGCGCGCACCGCCTCGACCGTCGAGGCGGGCAGGTTCAACGCGGCGAGCAGGTCCGGGTCGGCCCCGGCCTCGACCGCGAGCAGGTAGCACAGCGAATCCTCACCGGCCTGGTCCAGCTCGTGCCGGAACGCCGCGACCAGCTCACCGTCACCGCCAGCCAGCAGGCGCACGAACCCCGGCACGCCGCCGGTCTGCGCCAGCACCGTGTCGACCGCCAGCGGCCGCCCGGCCCTGGCCAGGAACGTCTCCGTGCACAGCCGGTCGAACGGCCGCAGCACCAGCTGTCCCGTCAGACGGCCGAGCACCTGGTTGAGCGCGGAGGGCCGCGGGTGCGGACGGGCCGCGATGACCAGGCCGGCCGACTCGTCGTCGAGCTGCCGGGCCACTTCGGACAGTTCGGCGTCGGTGAGCAGGTGGGCGTCGTCGACCAGCCGCACGCCGGGCGCGCCGGCGAGGTGGTCGAGCACGGCGGTCTTGCCGTAGCCGCCAGGGGCCACGATCGCGAGGCGGACCGGCGCGAGCTGACCGGATTTGATCGCCGCGCAGACCCGCTCGGTGGGTTCGTCCAGCAGGATCACTCGTCGTCCTCGCTTCGGGAGCCGCCGCGGCGGGAGGGCGCGAACCGGCGACGGGGCGGTTCGAGCGGGGTCAGCACGACGGGCGGCCGCGGCGGAACGGGTTCGTCGTCGTACACGTCTTCGGGTTCCAGGTCGGGGAAGCCGGTCACCTTGGGCACGAGCGCGGTCGACTCGACCGCCGCGCCTTCCACGAGCCGCGCGACCAGCGCCGCCCCACGCGCGACCGCGGACGCCGGCTCGGGCTCGGCGACCACGCGGCCGCCGGTCAGCCCGGCGACCACTTCGGCCAGCAGCGGGACCGCCGCCGTGCCGCCGACCAGCAGCACGGCGCTCAGCCGTTCGTACCGGCGCAGCGGTTCGAGCGTCGCGAGCAGGCCCGGCCGCACCATCCGGTCGAACTCCGCACGCGTCACCCGGACCGGCCCGATCTCGGTCTCGGGCAGCGCCGACAGCCGCTCCTTCGCCTCCGCGCACACCAGCCGCAACGCCGACGGCGCGACGTCTCCGCAGCGCTCGCGGACGTGCTCGAACAGCAGGTCGTCGAGCGTCTTCCCGGCCGTCGGCTCGGCCGGTTCGGCGTGCGTGACCAGCTCGAACGTCGTGGCTCCGCGACGCAGCACGGCGAGGTCTACGTGCTCACCGCCGATCCGGCACACCCCGACGAGCGTCTGCGGATCGATCCGCTCACGCGCGAGGTGCCCCTCCGCGGCGGCGACCGGCGTCGGCAACAGCATCGCGGGCGGCAAGCCGGCCGCGGCCAGCGCGTCCAGCAGCAGCTTGCGCCGGTAGGTGCCCCAGGACGGCGGGTGGGTGATCGCGATGCGCTCGGCAGGCTCGCCCTCGTCGGCGGCGACCTGGTCCACGACCCACCCTGCGACGGCGGCCGTGAGCGCCTCGGCCGTGTACAGCTCGTCACCGAGGAGGAACGGAACGTCGTCGCCGACCCGGCGCAGGAAACCACGCGCCACCCGGTCGGGTTCCACGACCGACCGCCGCACCGCCTCCGCGCCGACCGACACCGTCGCGTCCGGAGCGACGTGCACGACCGACTCGACGCCAGGCACGACCACCGGCTCCGACCAGCGTTCGCCCACGTCACGGCACACGGCAGCGGCGATGCCGGTGCTGCCGATGTCGATGCCGAGAACGTGACGCATAGGGGTTGAATCCTCACTCACGGGGTCGCCCCTTCGTACCAAAGTCGCCCGTTGGGGTCACATCCCCTAATCCCCTAACCGGTGGCCCCCATGGCCTCGCCGAAGGTTGCGGACCGATCCCCGATGCCTCGGTAACGGAACGGTCACTAGGTTCTGCCAAGGCGTCCTGCGGTGCACCCTGGACGCCTTGTCCGTTTTCACCCCCCGAGATCCGCGGAGATATTCCTTGTCTCTCCCCGCCCAGAACCTGCACGAGTTCGTGCTCACCCTGCTGAACGACGAGGCTGCCCGGTCGGCGTTCGCCGCCGACCCGACCAGCGCGCTCGCCGCCGCCGGCTTGAGCGACGTCACGCCGCAGGACATCCAGGAAGTCGCCCCGCTGGTCGCCGACTACGCGCCCGCGCCGCTGGCCGACGCCCTGTCCGCGCTGCCGCTCGACGCCGACGTGACCGACCTGCAGGGCGCCATCGCCCAGCTGCAGGCCGTCGCGGACGCGGCCGACGCGCTGCCGGTCGAGGCTCCCGAGCTGCCCCTGGACGTCCCGGCCCGCGCCGACCTGCCCGTCGACACCTCGGCCCTGCCGCTCGACACCTCGGCCCTGCCGCTCGACACCTCGGCGCTGCCGCTGGACGCGTCGGCCCTGCCGCTCGGTGGCGAGCTGCTGGGCGACCTGCCGGTGGAGCTGCCCGCGCTGAGCGACCTGCCGCTGGACGTCCCCGCCGTCGACGGCCTGCCGCTCGACGTGCCGGTCCGCCAGGACCTGCCGGTCAACGCGCTGCCGGTGGACCAGCTGCCGCTGGACGCGCTGCCCACGGACAGCCTGCCCACCGACGCGCTGCCGGTCGAGCTGCCCGAGCTGGGTGACATCCCCGTCGAGCTGCCCGAGCTGAGCGACCTGCCGCTGCAGCCGCCCGCCGTCGACGGCCTCCCGCTGGACGCGCGCAACGACCTGCCGACCGAGGCGCTCACCGGTGCGGCCCCCGAGCTCGGCGAGCTGCCGGTCGGGCTGCCCGAGGTCGAGGGCCTGCAGGGCTCGCTGCCCGGGCTCCCGGTCCAGCTGCCCGCCCTGGGCGAGCTGCCCTCGCTGCCGACCGTGGGCGCCGAGCGCGCCGACGTGCCGAGCGAGCTGACCGCCCTGCCGGTCGACGGGAGCGGCCTGCCCCTCGACACCAGCGCGCTGCCCCTCGACGCCGGTTCCCTGCCGGTGGGCACCGAGGACGTCGCCGCCCTCGGCGAGGCCGTCGGCCTGACCGAGCTGCCGGAGACCGGCGACCTGCCCGTCGACTTCGACACGTTGGGCTCGCTGCCGGTGGCCGCCCCGTCGCTGGGCGACAAGCCGTTCACCGCTCCCGACCTGGACATCCCGGCCGTCGGCCGCGTCGACACCGCCAGCGCGGGCTCCGAGGACGGCTACGCCACCACCGTGTCCTACGAGGGTGAGCTGGCCGAGGGCGCCGCCGCGGCCGCCGCCGCCAAGGAGGGCGCCGGTGTCGCCGGCACCGCGGGCACCCCGGCGGGCGCCTTCATCGGCAGCGCCGCAGGCAGCACCGAGGGCTTCACCGGCGGCTTCGCCGTCGAGAACAACGAGGGTGAGCTGCAGGGCGGTCTGACCGCCGGTGAGGACGCCGTCCTCGCGGGCGCCCGCACCGACTCGGCCCTGGGCACCTACACCCTCGGCGTCGACGGCACCCCCGCCGACGTCCCGAGCTTCGACGAGGCCGGCGACCTGGCCGGTTCGCTCGACTCGGACGTCCTCGGCCGCGCCGAGCCGGCCGCCGGCACGATCGCCGACTACATCTCGATCGGCGGTGACCTGGTCGGCGGCGGTGTCGCGCAGAACTCGGCCACCCTCGGCGAGTACCTGACGCTGGGTGGCGCGCAGGCCGGTGACCTGGTCACCAACGCAGGCGCCCAGGCGGGCACCGCGATCTCCGACGGTGGCCACCAGGCCGCGGACCTCGCCGCCGACCTGCCCGCCGCCCCCGGCGTGCCGGCCGTGCTGCCCGCCGCCGTCCCGGCCGAGATCCCGGCCGAGGCGCCCGGCGACCTGCCGGTCCACTTCGGCGCCGAGCTGCCGCAGGGCCTGCCGCACCTGCCGGTCGCGAACCCGCTGCCGGAGGTCACCAACCACGTCGAGCACGCGCTGACCACGGACCCGGTCAAGGAGGTCGTGTCCGTGACCGACAGCCCGCTGGTCGACACGCTCGGCCCGCTCAACCACGCGCCGCTGCCCGAGGCCGCCGACCTCGACAACCTGCACGGCGACCTGCCCCTGGGGCACTGACCGGTAGCCGCAACGGCGCGGCTACCACTCACCGATGAAGCGGCGGGGTTCGTCTCAGAACGGACCCCGCCGCTTCACGTTTTGGTCACGACACGGCACACTCCTCCGCGTGCTCGCACCACCCTGGCTCGACGTACTGGACGACACCGCCCACGTCTGCGCCACCCAACGGCGCCCGGACCTGGCCGATCGCATCCGCAGACGCAGAGCCCAGCTGCTCGACGAGAAGCTGCGGGTCGTCGTGATCGGGGAGACCGGCCAGGGCAAGAGCCAGCTGGTGAACGCGCTGGTCAACGCCCCGGTGTGCGCGGTCGGCGAGGACGCCACGACCACGGTCCCGGCCGTCGTGACGCACGCCGAGACGCCCACGGCGGCCGTCGTCACGGCCGGTCCGCGGGCCATCGAAGGCCCGGCGCGGCAGCCGGTGCCGGTGGAGTCGGTGACCGGCCAGGCCAATCGGGAAGCGGTCGCTGTGAGCGGTCCACCGGTCGTCCGGGCCGAGGTGGGCCTGCCCCGCGCGCTCCTCGCCGGCGGGCTGGCGCTGGTCGACACCCCGCCGCGGGCGGCGATGGAGACCGTCGACTCCGCGGACGCCGTGCTGATGGCCACCGACGCGACGAGCGAGCTGTCGGCGTCGGAGATCCAGCTGCTCGAGCAGGTCGTCCGGCTGTGCCCGACGGTGCTCGTGGTGCTCACCAAGATCGACCTGGTGCCCGGGTGGCGGACGGTCGCGCAGCGCAACCGCAACCGGCTCGACCAGCGCGGGCTGATGGCGTCGCTGATCCCGGTGTCCGCCGCGCTGCGGCTGGCCGCGGCCCGCACCGGCGACCAGGCGCTGAACGCCGAGTCCGGGTTCGGCGAGCTGGTCAAGTGCCTGCACCAGGACCTGCCAGGGCAGGCGGACCTGCTGGCCCGGCGCTCGGTCGCCGCCCTGAGCACGACCACCGTCGAGGCGCTGCAGAACGAGCTGACCGAGGAGTTCGCCGCGACGCAGCAGCCGGACAACGGCGACGCGGTCGCGCGGTGGCACGCCGCCGGGCGACGCCTGGAGAAGCTGCAGCGGGACGCGAACCGCTGGCAGACGCTGTTGTCCGACGAGGTGTCCGACCTGATCTCGGACGTCGAGTTCGACCTGCGTGACCGGACGCGCAAGATCCTGGTCGAGGTCGACGAGTACTTCGAAACCGCCGACCCGGCGAAGACGTGGCCCGAGTTCGAGGAGTGGCTGCGGGAGAACCTGACCACGGTCGCGGAGACGAACTCGGAGTGGCTGCTCGACCGGTTCGAGTGGATCGCCCGCAAGATCGCGCGGCAGGTCACGCCGCACCGCGAGGACGCGCTGCCCGACTCGCTGCCGCGCGAGGTGCCCGGTGACGCGGTCGGGGACCTGCGGATGCCGCGGGTCGAGCGGTTCAGCGTGGGGCAGAAGCTGTTCGTCGGGATGCGCGGGTCGTACAGCGGTCTGCTGATGTTCGGCCTCGCGACCACGATCGCGGGCCTGCCACTGATCAACCCGATCTCGCTCGGCGCGGGTGCCGCCTTCGGCGCGAAGAGCGTCTTCGAGGAGCGCGGGAACCGGCTCAAGCGGCGCCAGCACGCCGCGAAGACCGCCGCGCACCGGTACGTCGACGACTTCTTCCTGCGCTACGGCAAGCACAGCAAGGACACCGCGCGGCAGATCCACCGCGCGCTGCGTGACCGGCTCAACGGCGTCGCCGACGAGCTGCGTGGCGAGATCAGCGCGACCGCGAAGACGTTCAAGCAGGCCATCGACGACGACACGACCCGCCGCACGGTCCGGGCGAACGAGATCCGGCGGATGATGGAGGAGCTGAACGTGCTGCGCCGCCGCGCCCAGGCCCTGGCCACCCCGGCGCAGCTGCCCACGCAGCGGGGAATCACGGCGTGAGCCTGGCCGCGAGGACGCACGCGGTCCTGCAGGAGGCCCTCGACGTCTACCAGGACAGCCCGCGGGCGACGAGCTGGCTGCAGCGCCAGCTCACCCGGTTCGACGACCCGCTGCGGCTGGCGGTCGTGGGCCCGCGTGGATCGGGCCGGTCGACGCTGCTCGCCGCGCTGGCCGGGGAGCAGCCGCAGGGCGAGATGACCTGGTTCCGCACCTCGCCGGGTCGGTCGCAGGACGAGCTGATGCTGATGGACACCCCGGCGATCGACGGCGGCGCGGCGCCCAGCACGATCGAGGGGATCTGCATGGACGCCGACGCGGTCCTCTACCTCGTGCGGCGCCCGTCCGGAGCCGATCTGTCGTTCCTGCACACGCTGCAGGACCACCCGGTCGCGCGGGCGGCGGCCGTCAACGCGCTGATCGTGTTGTCGCGGGCGGACGAACTCGGTGGCGGACGGGTGGACGCCGTCATTTCGGCACGGCAGGTCGCGCGCCGGTACCGGGTCGCGCCGGAGGTCGCCGGGCTGTGCCAGGACGTCGTGCCGGTGGCCGGGCTGCTCGCCGCGGCGGCGCGCACCCTGACCGAGCCGGAGTTCGCGGTGCTGCGCGCGCTCGCAGCCGTGCCGCGGGAGGAGCTGGAACCGCGGTTGCTGTCGGCGGACCGCTTCGCGGCGGCGGAGTTCCCTGCGCCGGTGGCCGCGTCCGACCGCGCCACGCTGCTCGCGCGGTTCGGGATCTTCGGCGTGCGGCTGGCGTTGACGTTGATCCGCCGCGGCGCCGACACGTTGCCGGCGCTGGCTGGTCAGCTCGTGCCGCGCAGCGGCCTGGCCGACCTGCGTGAGGCGATCGACGGGTACTTCGTGGCGCGGCGGGACGTGCTCAAGGCGCGGTCTGCGTTGATCGGGCTGGAAGTGGTGCTGCGCATGGAACCGCGCCCCGCCGCGGCCGGGCTGGCGGCCGAACTAGAGCGGTTGCTGGCGGGCGCCCACGATTTCCGGGAGCTGCGGCTGGTGGCCGCGCTGCAAACCGGACGGACGTCTTTTTCGGCGGAGCTGAAAGCGGAAGCGCTGAGATTGCTCGGCGCCGGCGGAACTTCCCGAGCCGCGCGGCTCGGGCCGGACCAGGTGTTGCCCGCGGTGCGCCGGTGGCGGGACCAGGCGGAGAACCCGGAGCTGAGCGCCGGGGAGCGTCGCGCCGCGGCAGTCGTGTTGCGCAGCTGCGAAGCGATGGCGAACGGGACGATCTGAGGCCGTTCGTCACGAGGCTGTGGGCTCGCCTGGTTGACGAGCCCGGCCGGTTCAGTCGTCGTTGGAGTCGGCGGGCTTGAGGTAGGCGGTGCCGCCGGTGGGCATGCGGCGGAAGAAATCCACTCGCGTGATCGGCTGACCGTAAGGCTGACGGCCGAGGCCCGGATTCGGGGAAACAACCCCGTTTTCCGGCCGGGGAGCCATCGTTTCGCCGGGCCGGTTTTCGTGTCTCCGGCGAGGGTCCCACTGGACTGACATCAGTTTCCTTCCGACGCAAATGTTCCGTCCGAAGAGGACAGTACTCCTCCGCGCGGGGTGGCACGAACCAAGGTCGCTTCCACCAGCGCGCCGAGGACTGTCGCACGTTCGGCACCGATTTCCGACAGGGACTTCCCCGCCGGGGCCTGGCTAAGCTCGACGACCAGATCAGCCGCTTCCCCGTCGAGCCAGTGCAATTCCGGTGGGTCGCCAGGACGGCCGGCGAGCACCCGGCCGGTGGCCTCCATCCGGGCGAGCCGCACCAGCGGGTCCAGCGCGTAGTGGCCGGGCGGCACCGGACGGGTGACCGGAGACAGTTGTTCGGGTCCAGTCTCATCACACATCAAGGTGTGCAGCAGCCACCTGGCGTCGAATTCCAGCGCGTCCTCTTCACCGAGCAGCCAGCGGCCGATTTCGGTGGCGCGCTCACGAGCGCGGGGCAGCAGGGAATCCGGGCCGAGCCGCGGCGTTTCCCCGTGCCGCTCCACGTCCTGGGCGAACTGGGCGAGGCAGGTGTAGGCGTGGAACGCGGCGATGACCTGCTCCACCGGCCACGCGGCCGACGACCAGGACGGCCGGAAGACCCGGCCCTGCGCGGGATCGGCGCCGAGGAAGCTCCGCGTGATGGCGAAGTCGAACAGCTTGACGTGGGCGCCCTCGTGGATGATCGCCTCGGCGACCTCGTAGGGCGACGACGGCCGGTCGATCAGGACCAGTCCGGGGAAGAGCCGTGACGACGCGGAGATCAGGCCGCCGGAGGTCGCCGGATCGAGGACCACCAGCAGGCCGACGTGCGCGAGCAGGTCGTCGGCCAGCGCCGGGCTGATCTCGCGGACCTTGCGCAGACCGGCGGCCACGGTGGCCAGCGCTTCGTCGTCGCCGGTCAGCAGCCGCGGCGGGCGGCGACCGGGCAGGCTCTGCGTCTGGATCACCCGCATCGCCTCGGCGAGGTGGTCATTGGCCTCGGCGGCGGTGGCCACCCGGATCGAGACCGGGCCGGCCGGCAGTTCGGTCGTGATCGGACCGAGTTCGTCGTCGGCGTCCACGTAGGGCAGACGGCCGGCGAGTGCCTCCCCGATCCGGAAGCGGAACAGGGGGTTGTCGAGCTGCGCGACCGGAACTGAGTCGTGGCCGGGAGCCAGCAGATCGAGCCCCAGCCGGTACAGCGCGCGACGCTCCTCGATCACCGCGTGGGCGGGCGCCAGCGCCGCGTGCACGGTGGTGGCATCCGGCCAGGCAGGTCTGGAGTACATCCGAGCGCCGGCTTCTTCCGCTAGGAGGGGAACAGCCAAGGACCGCGCGAGAGTACAACCAGGCGGTCTGGCCCCCACACCGGGGGCGGCTGTCAGACAACAGACGGAGCCGCCCCCTGTCGTCCACGCTTACGCGCCCGTTCCGAGGAACGAGACGAGCTGCGCGAACCCCAGCACCGCCAGAACGAAACCCGCCGTCAGGGTCATCACGATGACCGTTCGCCACCCGATGATGGTCACCCCGAGAGCTACCAAGAAAATCACAGCGAACAGAGATTCCGAGTTCACAGCGAACACCTCCTCACTGGCCAGGTGGCGGTCCGGCTGGTGGCCCGCCCGCTCACCTTCGATGGCAGTTGTATGATCGCGGCGCTGTCGGTTGTCTGTCAAGTGACTACACCTGACAGACAACTTGCGTCTGGCATCAGCTTGGCGTTATGGTCTTCGGAAGCTCGGGGACCCAAGAGCTCGCGAGAGGTTGACGATGGATGACGAGAGCTGGGCTCTCTCACCGAACACGCGCAAGCCGCTGCCCGAACTGATCGAGGACAAGATCAGGTCGCTGATCCGCAGCGGCAAGTTCAAGGCGGGCGACCGGCTGCCGACGGAACCGGAACTGGCTCAGCGGATGGCGGTGGCCCGCAGTTCGCTGCGCACCGCGCTGCAGCGGCTCCAGCTCCAGGGCGTGGTCGAGGTGATGCGGGGCCGCGGCTGGTACGTCCGGTCGACCGACGTGTCCGAGCACGACGAGCCGCTGGTGTTCGACCGTCGGGTGAGCGACGCGGACCTGATGGAGGTCCGGATCGCACTGGAGGCGACCGCGGCGAGCCTGGCCGCGACCCGCGCGACCCAGGGCGAGCTGGACGACATCGCGAAGCTGGCGAAGCTGCACCAGTCCGCGTCCATCGACGACAAGGACGAACTGCTGCAGACCGACGAGGACTTCCACTCGGCGGTGGTGCGGGCCAGCCACAACGAACTGCTGGACCAGCTGTACCGGTCGCTGGTGCCCCAGCTGCGCGGTTACCGCCGCAACAGCTACGGCAGCTCCGAGGTGCACGTCCGCTCCGCGAACGACCACAACCAGGTCACGTGGTTCCTCAAGCGCCGCGACGAGGGCGGCGCCCGCGCGGCGATGGCCACGCACCTGCTCGGTCTGTACAGCGACCTGGTGGCGCAGACCGGCACCCCGCCCGGCGAGCGGGCCACGCTCACGACCTACGCACTGGAGGACGAGCCACGCTGGCACCGGGAGTGAATTAAGCCTATCGGCCGCTTTCGCCGTCGCGGCCTCTCCGCCGATCATGGGTTCTCTCGAACCGGGCGGAGAGGCTGTGACAGCTGGGGAGAAACAGCGGCCTGGTGTCGATACGCGCCCGAAACCACGCCCGGCGGTCCTTCGTCTCGCGTTCGTCCTGGTCCTCGCCGGTGTCGCCGCGCTGCTCACGGTCGTGTCCTGGCGGGCGGCTCCCGGGTGGCCGACCGCCCTGCACGACGTCCTGGAGGCGGTGTTCCCCCTGGTCGTCGTGGCGGGCGCGGCGATCGGCGGGTACGAGCTGTTCGTGCACCCCTGGCTGGTGACCGAGATGGCGCGGATCTCCGGCCCGCGGATCGTCGAGGCGCTGCTCCCCCAGCAGGTCATGGAGACCTTCCTGCACTCGATCTACGGCGACAACGAAGCCAACCGGGACGTCGTCACGGGCGTGCTGGGCGGCGAGGGGCTGCGCCCGCTCGGCGGAGACCTGACGATCAGCACCCACACCGGCGTGACGTTCGAGCTGAGCGCGGTGGACCACGAGATCTACCACCTGACGACCGCGGTGACCTACAGCTTCAAGAAGAACGTGCACGTCGACCGGTTCATCATCTTCGCGACGTGCAACGCGCTGCTGCGGGACTCCATCAGCGCCGGATGCCAGCTGCCGCTGTTCGAGCTGTGGTTCGTGCCAGACAGCTCGCTGTTCGAGAGTTCGGTGGACGACATGCTGCCGTCCGTGCGGCTGCGGATCGAGTACCTCGACGGCGAGGGCAGGCACCACGTGGCGTCGTCGAGCAAGCTGGAACTGCGCGAGGTGAAGTACCAGCAGTGGGCCGACTACCTGACGTTCTTCCGCACCAACATGGGCCCGCTCCCCCGCCAGAACACCCTCGACCACCTCGCCGACCTGCGCATCTTCGAGTGCGACCTGTCCGACATCGCCGGCGACGACCACACGGTGGCCGCGATCGAGCGCCTGTCGATGCGGGCGACCGCGCTGCAACGCATCGACGACGGCTACTGCTACTGGCAGGCGCCGTACCCGTGCTACGTCGAACGGATCTCCATGTCCGCCAAGGAGCTGGACATCGAGGGCGGGGACGCGTTCGAATTCCGGGTGGTGCCGTTCACGTTCCGCTCCAACACGGCGTCGGCGCGGTGGCTGAAGCCGGAGGAGCTGAGCGATCTGGACGTGCGGTCCTGGCTGCTGCCCGGGCACGGAGTGGCGCTGCTCTGGCGACCGGCGAAGTGAGGACGCGCGGATGACCGAGCCCGACTTCGACATCGACGCCTTTCTCGCGCGGCCGCTCACCGCTCACGTCGCCACCAGCGGGCCGACGGTGCGACATCGCGACCGGCGAGGTCCGGCAAGTGATCGCGCGCGGGAAGGCCGCAGTGCTGCCGTTCGACGTCCCGAGGGGGCGTCGCAAGCTCAGCCGCTACCTGGGAGCCGACGAAACCCGCTGGGACGAGCGGTTCCGGCGGTACCTCCACGACGACCCGGCCGAGCGGGGAACGGTCTGGCTCCGACTGCGCCCCAGCTCCCTCACCGCGACGGACCTCAGCTACCAGGTGTGAAGGCGCGCGCAGGCCTACGCCGGGGCGGCGTCACCCGGCATAGTGCCTGCTCGACAGACGCGGAAGCGGAGGGATTTGAACCCCCGGTCGGTTGCCCGACGCTCGCTTTCAAGGCGAGTGCATTCGGCCGCTCTGCCACGCTTCCCTGAGGCTCAGGGTAGCGGCTCAGCCGCCCAGGCCTTCGAGGTGTTCGTCGACCCGGGAGAAGACCCTCGCGAGCACCGACTGCTCCTCCGGGGTCATCAAATCGATCAGGTGGGCCCGCACGCCCTCCACGTGCGTGGGCGCCGCCTCCTTCAGCAGCGCCTCGCCGCCGGGGGTCAGTTCCGCCACCACGCCCCGCTTGTCGTCCGGGTCCGGGGCGCGGCGGGCCAGCCCCGCGGCCTCCATGCGCGCTATCTGGTGCGACAGCCGGCTCTTCGTGGACCCCATCGTGGTCGCCAGCTCGGACATCCGCATCCGCCGCTCCGGCGCCATCTCCAGGCACACCAGCACCTCGTAGTCCGTCAGGGACACGTCGTGCGCGGCGGCCAGCTCCCGGTGCAGTCGCTGGCGGAGCCGCAGCGTGGCGACGATGTACGCGCGCCACGCCGACATCTCCGGCTCGCTCAGCCACCGGACTTCACCCATGTCCGGAACAGTAGCGCCGAACTGCGATTACCAACCAACGAGGGACGGCGCACCGGTTGAGGATTCGTGCGCACAGGCGCATGCTTGGAGACAACGGTGGATCGGTCACCGGACCGGGGACGCACTACCCGGGTGTGGCCCGTCGGGCCGTCCGCCGGGAGAGGGTCAGGTGGTTCAATGACGAGAAGTTCCTCGCGGTTGACTACCGGATGCAGCTGTGGACCCACAGCCGGGATGCGGTGAACCCAGTCCGGCTGTGACTGTGAGCAGCAACGGGTTTCCATCTCGATGCGCCTCGACCATCGCTTGCGCACAACGGCGAACTCGAACCTGCTTCAGTGCGGTCTCCGTGTCCGCACAGCAGAGTTCCTCGCCGGCCCGCGACGTGGTCAGCCGCTGATTACAATTGACAACCTCGGTAATCCTGGGTGCGGACTCGCGGAGTCCGCACCCAGGCTTTTGTGAGGGAGTACGCGGTGAGGTTTGACGAAGGCGCCGGGCTGGACACGTCCGAGGTCGACGACCTCCGCGGCGGCGGTGGCGGCATCGGGAGCCGGGTGGCGCTCGGCGGCGGCGGGCTCGGCATCGTCGGCGTGATCATCTACTTCGTGCTCTCCCAGATCGGCGGGGTCAGCCCGAGCGGCGCGGGCAGCCTCGGCGAACTCGGCGCCGGTCAGCAGGTCAGCAACGGGTCGCTGGCGCAGGAGTGCCGCACCGGCGCGGACGCCAACTCCAACCACGACTGCGCGATCGTCGCGATCGTCAACTCGATCCAGGACTACTGGAGCGACCAGTTCGCCCGCTCCGGCCGCACCTACCGCACCGCGCAGACGAACTTCTTCAGCGGCGGCGTGCGCACCGGCTGCGGCAGCGCCACCTCCGACGTCGGCCCGTTCTACTGCCCCGCCGACTCCGAGGTCTACATCGACCTGTCCTTCTACCAGGAGCTGCAGACCCGCTTCGGCGCGCAGGGCGGCACGTTCGCCGAGGCCTACGTGCTCGCCCACGAGTACGGCCACCACGTGCAGAACCTGCTCGGCACGTCCCGGCGCGTCGGCAACGAGACCGGGCCGACCTCCGGTTCCGTGCGGCTCGAACTGCAGGCCGACTGCTACGCCGGCGTGTGGGCCAACCACGCGACGACCACGCCGTCGTCGACCGGGCGGCCGCTGATCACCGAGGTCACCCAGGACGACATCGACCGCGCCCTGGACACCGCGTCCCGCATCGGCGACGACTACATCCAGTCCAACCTCGGCGGCGGCCAGGTGGACGAGTCCCAGTTCTCGCACGGCACGTCCGCCCAGCGGGAACGGTGGTTCACCACCGGCTTCCAGACCGGCGACCCCGCCCGGTGCGACACCTTCGGGACCAACAACCTGGGCTGACGCGCCACGGGCTCCGCCCGGCGCACGGCCGGGCGGAGCGCACGCGTCACGCCGCGGCCAGCGCCCTCGCCTCGCCGGCGGGAGCGCGGTGCGGCTTCACCGCCGCCTTGCCGGGCGCGACCCCGTTGACCGACTCCGTGCTCAGCGCGAACGTGCCCAGCGTCCAGGCGATCGCGTCCGCGTTGCGGTCCAGCGCCACCCGGTCGACGTTGCCGAGGTTGTCGCACGCCTGGTGGTAGCACGGGTCGTACGCGACGCCCGCCTGGCCGCCCCACTTCGCGGCCTGCTCGGGGGTTTTCACGTCCTCCGCGCCCGTGAACAGGCCACCCGCCGGAATCCCCACCGCGATGAACTCGCCGTAGTCCGAGCGGCCGTCGAAGTCCGTGCCCTCCGTCGGCACACCGCGCGCGTTCAGGTACCCGGTCAGCTCGGCCTCGATCTGCGCCGAGCCGTACGGGCCGGGGCCGGCGCCGACACCGTCGGAATCGTCGCCGTCGTAAGCGAAGTACGCCGCGTTCGGCGAGCCGATCATGTCGAAGTTCAGGTACAGCGCGATGTCCAGCTGCTGCTCGAAGCTCAGCGAATCGACGTAGTGCGTCGAGCCGACCAGGCCGAACTCCTCGGCGCTCCACCACGCGAACCGCACCGCGTTCTCGACCTTCGGCTTTCCGCCCAGCTGCAACGCGATCTCCAGCAGCGCCGCCGAACCGGTGCCGTTGTCGTTGATGCCGGGGCCCTCCGGAACGCTGTCCAGGTGCGCGCCGGCCATCACGACGTTGTCCTTGCGGCCGGTCTTCGTTTCGGCGATGACGTTGTAGGACGTGCGCGGCTCCTGGAACTCCCGCAGGTCCAGCGTCACCGTCGCGCCGTTCTGCCCGGACAGCGCCTGCCCGTCGGCCTGCGAGATGCCACCGGTCGGGATCCGCGCCGCCGCCGGGTCGCCCAGGGTTCCGTTCAGCGGGCCGGCCTCGTTGTTGTAGATGATCGCCGCGATCGCGCCCGCGTCCGCGGCGGCCGCCTGCTTCTGCGCGAACGGGCACGCGCCACGCGACACGAGGACGATCCGGCCGGCCACGCCGGTGTAGTCGGTGACCTCGCAACCGGGCGTGGCGTCGACCGGCACCACGGCCAGCGGGGCGGTGATCCCGCCCTCCGGCGTGGACACCGTGTACGTCATGACGGTGATCGGCACGTCGGCGCCGTTGACCGTCAGCTTCTCCTCGATCGTCTCGGTGAAGATGAACGGGAACTCCTGCCGTGTCACCGAATAACCGGCGGCTTCGAGCTTGCCCGCGATGTACTCGGCGGAGGCGGCGTGCCCATCGGTGCCTGCGGCGCGGTTGCCGTCGTTGCGGTCGGCGATGCGCTGCAACGCGATCAGGTGCCGGTTGATGGCACCCACGTCGGTCTTCTTGACGAGCTGGTCGGGTAACGGGGACGGGGCTGCGATCGCGGCCGGGGTGGCGGCCGTCGCCAATGCGGCGGTCAGCACCAGGGCGGCGAAGGATCTCTTCGGCCGAAGTGACATGAGGAGTCACTTTTGTCCCGATCCGCGTGGAGGTCAATCGTGCATTCGGTGTACCCCGGCAATAGGGTCGGGCACATGCATGCGATCAAGCTCCGTGAACCCGGCGGCCCGGACAACCTGGAGTGGGTCGAGGTTCCCGATCCGCGGCCGGGCCCCGGCGAGGTCCTGCTCGACGTCGCGGCGAGCGCGGTGAACCGGGCCGATCTGCTGCAGCGCCAAGGCAACTACCCGCCGCCGCCCGGGGCGAGCGACATCCTCGGGCTCGAGTGCTCGGGCACGGTCGCCGAGCTCGGCGAGGGCGTCGAGGGCTGGCAGGTCGGCGACGAGGTGTGCGCGCTGCTCGCCGGTGGCGGTTACGCCGAACGCGTCGTCGTGCCGGCCGGTCAACTGCTGCCGGTGCCCGGCGAGGTCGACCTCATCACCAGCGCCGGCCTGCCCGAGGTCGCCTGCACCGTGTGGTCGAACGTGGTGATGCACGCGAACCTGGCCGAGGGCGAGGTGCTGCTCGTGCACGGCGGCGCAGGCGGCATCGGCACCCACGCGATCCAGGTGGGCAAGGCACTCGGCGCGACGGTCGCGGTCACCGCGGGCTCGGCCGACCGGCTGGACCGCTGCCGCCAGCTCGGCGCCGACATCGCGATCAACTACAAGGAGCAGGACTTCGTCGAGGTCCTCCGCGACGAGACCGGCGGCGCCGACGTCATCCTCGACAACATGGGCGCGAAGTACCTGGACCGCAACGTCAGCGCACTGAAGACGAACGGCCGCCTGGTGATCATCGGGATGCAGGGCGGCGTGAAGGGCGAGCTGAACATCGGCAAGCTGATGGCCAAGCGCGCGAGCGTCGCCGGGACCACGCTGCGCGCGCGGCCGGTGGACGACAAGAGCCGGATCGTCGCGGACGTGCGGGAACGGCTGTGGCCGCTGGTCGCCGAGGGCGCGGTCCGTCCGGTGATCGGTCAGGTCGTGCCGATGTCGGAGGCGGGCAAGGCGCACCAGGCCCTCGAGGAGGGCGGCGTGTTCGGCAAGGTGCTGCTCTCGGTCCGCGGCTAACGCAGTTCTTCCAGCACCCGCACCAGCTGGTTGACCTCGAAGACGTTGGAGTAGTGGGCGAGCGCTATCCGCACCGCGCCGCCCACCTCTCCGACGCCGAGCGCGGCGAACACGCCGCTGGTGCCGAGGTCGGCGAACGCGCACAGGCCCTGCGAGGCCAGGTACTCCGCGACCTCCGGCGCCTTCTTGCCCATGACGGTGAACGCCAGCGCGGGGATGCGGCGCATCGCGTCGCCGATGACCATGACGTGCCGCAGCGCGCGCAGTTCGGTGCTGAGCTGGGCGAGCAGCCCGGCGTGGTACGACTTCGCCGAGCCGAGCGAGGTCACCAGCCGCTCCCGGCGGGAGCCGGTGGCCGCGTCGTCCAGGCCGGCGAGGTAGTCGATCGACGCGACGAGCCCGGCGAGCAACGGGTACGCGTGCGGGCCCAGCTCCAGCCGGGCGGGGCCGCGGGCGCCGGGGTCGAGCGAGGCGGACGGGAGCCGTTCCAGCAGGTCGGGGTCGCGGAAGACGAGGGCGCCGACGGCCGGGCCGCCCCAGGCCTGCGCGGACACCACGAGCACGTCCGCGCCGAGCGCGTTCATGTCCAGCGGCAGGAACGGCGCCGCGGCGGTCGCGTCGACGACCACCAGCGCGCCGACGCGCTTGGCGAACTCGGCGATCGTGGGCACGTCGGGCCGGGTGCCGACCGCGCCCGATGCGGCGGTGACGGCGACCGCCTTCGTGCGGGCGTTGACCAGGTTCTCGTACTGCCAGGCCGGCAGCTCGCAGTTCTCGATGTCGATCTCGGCCCAGCGCACGACCGCGCCGACGCGTTTCGCGCCGTGCGTCCACGGCGCGATGTTGGTCTGCTCGTCGAGGCGCGAGACCACCACCTCGTCGCCCAAGGTCCAGCGCTCGGACAGGGCGTCGACGAGCCGGCGCAACAGCACAGCCGCGCTCGAACCGAGCACGACACCGGCCGGATCGGCACCGACGAGATCGGCCACCGCCCGCCTGGCCGCGGTCACGATGCTCTCCGCGCGCTGGGACGCCGGGAACGCGCCGCCCGGGCCGGAGACCGGGGCACGCATCGCCGTCGACACGGCCGAGGCCACCTGTTCGGGTACCAGCATTCCGGCAGGGCCGTCGAAGTGGATCCAGCCGTCACCCAGCGCGGGGAACAACCCACGAATTCGAGCGACGTCGAACGCCATGGACAACACCGTACGGACGAGTAGTTTCGCAGTGCGTCCGGGGTTGGGCTGTCGCCGACCGCGGGCCGGCGCGACCGCTAGGCTCGAACACAGCGCGTCGACGAACCAGCCAGGATGGAGCAATGACGGAGCCGAAGTTTTCCGAGTCGCCCTCGCCCGACGAGCAGCCCCACCGCGTGGTCGTGGTGGGCCCGGACGGTTCGCCGGTGGGCACGGCCCGGATCCCGCGGGAGGACGACGAGCACCAGGAGTCGGTCGGTGACCTCGTCGAAGAGCCGGCGAAGGTCATGCGGATCGGCACCATGATCAAGCAGCTGCTGGAGGAGGTGCGGGCCGCGCCGCTGGACGACGCGAGCCGCGACCGGCTGCGTGAGATCCACCAGACCTCGATCAAGGAGCTGGAGCAGGCGCTCGCACCGGAGCTGCAGAGCGAGCTGGAGCGGCTGGTGAAGCCGTTCACCGACGGCACCACGCCGTCCGACGCCGAGCTGCGGATCGCGCAGGCCCAGCTGGTCGGCTGGCTGGAGGGCCTGTTCCACGGCATCCAGACGGCGCTGTTCGCGCAGCAGATGGCGGCGCGGGTGCAGCTGGAGCAGATGCGCCGCGGGCTGCCTGCCGGGCGCGGCGGCCAGGAGGGCCAGGCGCCGGGGATCAGCGGGACCGGTCAGTACCTGTAGCGGAGCGCCCGCGCGCGGATCACCGGTCGGCGCGCGGGCAGACCACCACGTCGTCGTTCCTGATCGCCCGTGAGCAGTCGAACCGCCCCTCGACCAGGCCGGCGGCGTCGATCCAGAGCGGCTGGACGACGACGTACCGGACGGACGGGTCGGACAGGCAGGCGAGGTTCTCCGCGTAGCTCGCCGTGTCCCGCGCCGACGGCAGGTCCATGCCCCGCCGCAGGTAGGCCGGCGACGGGTAGCGGCACGGCGTCGGGTTGCCCATGAAGTAGGCGATGTCGCCGAACGCCAGGTAGGCCACCGGGGTGTCCGCCCCGATCCGGTCGCGGACGGCCAGCATCTCCTCGGTGAACTTGTGCTCGATCTCGACGCGGCCGGCGTTGGTGTAGTCGGCGTGGACGCCGTCGAACGAGTACGGCGTCGTCGGCAAGATGGGCACCGTCAACGCGAGCACCCCGACCAGCACCGGCACCGACAGCACCTGCCGTCCGCCGCGGCCGGGTTCGAACGCGCAGGCCAGCGCGGCCACGACGGCCAGGCCGGCGAGCAGGCCGTAGGCGAGCGCGCCGTGGCCGGAGCGCCACGCGTAGGACGCGCCCAGGCACACCCGCGCGGCGAACAGCACCACGACCGTCGCCCCGACCAGCGCCCACGGCGGGCGGCCGCGCACGAGCGTCCAGCGTGCGACGGCGAGCGCCCACAGCCCCGCGGCCAGCGGGACCCAGGCGGCCAGGTGGTACTGGTACCACTGCCCCCGCACCACCGCCGCGCCCAGCACGAGCGCCAGCGCGAGCACCGTCAGCACCGGCCAGGCCCAGCGCCGCCGGGACACGCGCACCAGCACCACCAGGGCCGCCGGCAGCACCGCGACCAGCGGCACGAGCATGGCCTCGTTGGCCGCGAACCGCACGATCGAGCCGAAGTCCCGGGCGGCGCCGTCGTTGAGCAGCCACGCCTCCCGCAGCCACCGCCACTCCCGCGGCGCGAGCAGGCTCAGCCCGAACAACGCGAGCCCGGACACCACGGCGGTGATCCCGGCGAGCGTCGCGCGCCGTCGGTCCAGCACGGCGATCACGCCGAGCGCGATCAACGCGGTGGGCAGGGTGGCGTACCCGACCAGCGCCGCCAGTGCCAGCAGCAGCCCGGCGAGCAGGCTCGACGTCCGCAGCGCGGCCCCGATCGCGGCGGTCCCCAGCACGGCCGCCACCCACTCGGGCTGCAGGAAGTCCCAGTTCGGGGCCAGCGCCAGGGCCAGGCCGACGGCCGCGGCCACCGCCGACGCCTCCCCGGACGGCAGCCGCTGACGCAACCCCGCGCGCAACCACCACGCCGCGCCCGCCGTGAGGGCCAGGGCGACCAGCCGGACCAGCCCCTCGCCGACCCCGACCGAGCCCACGTCGAAGACGCTCAGCCCCTCGGCCAGCCAGCGGTACGCCAGCGGCCGGTGCACGAACGTGCCGGTCGCGCCGAACGGGCTCACGTCCAGGCCGCCCAGCACGTACCGGACGTCGTGGCCGAGCCCGATCCACGCGGCCGTCAACGCGACCGGCAAGGCGGCCACGGCGGTCCACACCCAGCCGCGGATGGGAGCGCGGCGCTGGGGTTTCTCGGTGGTGGTGGTCATTCAGCCGGCCTTTCGCCAGGTTGCCCGTTTTCGGGTGCGCACCCCGGGCGAGAGTACGCGCCGGACGCACACGCTGCCGTCACGGACGGTGGCACAGCGTGATTTCGCCCGATGATCAGCCAAATCGGGCGTCTCCGCCCTGCCCGGAGTGCGCGTGTCCCGCTCGCTACGCTAGGTCCCGTGCAAGCCACCAGCACGGTCGACCAGACCAGCGAAGATCTCGCCCGCGCGGCTGAGCTTCCGCCCTTGTCGGACAGCCGCACCTTCGGGCGCGCGTTCGGCGACATCAAGGAAGGCCTCCGCCAGCGCGAACTGTGGAGCCACCTCGGCTGGCAGGACATCAAGCAGCGGTACCGCCGGTCGGTGATCGGCCCGTTCTGGATCACCATCAGCCAGGGCGTGATCGCGCTCGGTCTGGGGCTGCTGTACTCGCAGCTGTTCAACATGCACATCCAGACGTTCCTGCCCTACATCAGCGCGGGGTTCATCGTCTGGGCCTTCATCAGCGGCTGCCTGACCGAGGGCATGGAGACGTTCATCGCGAACGAGGGTCTGATCAAGCAGATCCGCGCGCCGTTGACCGTCTACGCGCTGCGCACGGTGTGGCGGCAGACGCTGATGTTCGCGCACAACCTGATCGTCATCGTGGTCGTGGTCGGCATCTTCTTCGGCAGCCTGAACCACGACTACGCGCTGTCGCAGAGCGGCATGTGCATGCCGGACAACATCTGCCACCCCGGCATCGGCTGGTACACGCTCACCGCGATCCCGGCGTTCTTCCTGCTGGCGTTCAACGGGGTCTGGGTGACGCTGCTGCTCGGCATCATCTCCACGCGCTACCGGGACATCCCGCAGGTGATCAACTCGCTGATCCAGCTGCTGTTCTACCTGACGCCGATCGTCTGGCCGATCGACCAGCTCAAGTCGGGCCAGCGCGGTGGCAGCGTCAGCTGGGCGGAGCCGATCATCCACCTGAACCCCATCTACCACTTCGTCCAGATCCTGCGCGCGCCGCTGATCGGGCAGGCCGTCAGCCCGTGGAGCTGGGTCGCCGTGGGTGGCATCACGGTCGTGGGCTGGCTGCTCGCGCTCGTCGCCATGCGCAACTACCGGTCCCGCGTCTCCTACTGGGTGTGAGAACGACCAATGGTCAGCATTGATGTGCAGAACGCGTACGTCGACTTCCCGATCTTCGACGCCAAGACGCGGTCGCTGAAGAAGAAGGTCCTCGGCAAGGTCGGCGGCAAGATCGGCACCGAGTCGAAGGTGCCGATCATCGAGGCGCTGCAGGACATCACCCTGTCGCTGCGCGAGGGTGACCGGGTCGGGCTGGTCGGCCACAACGGGGCGGGCAAGTCGACCCTGCTGCGGCTGCTGTCCGGCATCTACGAGCCCACCCGCGGCCTGGCCCGGGTGCAGGGCAAGGTCGCGCCGGTGTTCGACCTGGGCGTCGGCATGGACCCGGAGATCTCCGGCTACGAGAACATCATGATCCGCGGCCTGTTCCTCGGCATGACGCGCAAGCAGATGGAGAAGCGGGTCGACGACATCGCGGAGTTCACCGAGCTCGGCGACTACCTGCAGATGCCGCTGCGCACCTACTCGACCGGTATGCGGGTGCGGCTCGCGCTGGGCGTGGTCACCACCATCGACCCGGAGATCCTGATCCTGGACGAGGGCATCGGCGCGGTCGACGCGGCGTTCCTCAACAAGGCGCGGGACCGGCTCGTGGATCTGGTGAACCGCTCCGGCATGTTGGTCTTCGCCTCGCACGCCGACGACCTACTCTTGGAGCTGTGCACGACGGCCATCTGGATGGACGAGGGCCGGATGAAGATGCGGGGCGGCCTGCGCGAGGTGCTCACCGCGTACAAGGGCCGGGACCCGTTCGAGAACATCAGCGCGGAAGCCGCGCAGCGGATCGACGCCGCGCCGGCGGTACAGGGCGGGGAGTGACATGAGCGGTCCGGAGCAGGCTCCGATGCGACCGGGCGGTGTGGCGGCGGTGGTCGTCACGCGGCACCGCCGTGAGCTGCTCGCGGACTCGCTGAAGATCATCGCCGCGCAGACCCGGCCGGTGGACCACCTGGTGGTCGTGGACAACGGTCCGGACCAGCCGGCGCGGGACGTCGTGGAGTCGTTCCCCGGGCAGTACACGTACCTGCCGTCGCACCACAACCTGGGCGGCGCCGGCGGGTTCGCGCTCGGGATCCTGCACGCGCTCGCGCTGGGCGCGGACTGGGTGTGGCTGGCCGACGACGACGGCCGCCCCGCCGACGAGACGGTGCTGGCGGTGCTGCTGGAGGAGGCCGAGAAGCGCGGTCTGGCCGAGATCTCGCCGATGGTCACCAACATCAACGCGCCGGAGAAGCTGGCGTTCCCGCTGCGCCGGGGCCTGACGTGGAAGCGGTCCTCGGCGGAGCTGGGCACCGACTTCCTGCCCGGCATCGCGTCGCTGTTCAACGGCGCGTTGTTCCGGTCGTCCACCCTGGACGTGGTCGGGGTGCCGGACCTGCGGCTGTTCGTGCGCGGCGACGAGGTCGAGGTGCACCGGCGGCTGGTCCGTTCCGGACTGCCGTTCGGCACGTCGCTGCGGGTGTCCTACCTGCACCCGGACGGTTCGGACGAGTTCAAGCCGATGCTCGGCGGGCGGTTCCACGCGCAGGACCCGGAGAACGAGGTCAAGCGCTACTACACCTACCGCAACCGCGGCTACCTGCTGTCCCAGCCGGGGATGCGCAAGATCGGCGCGCTGGAGATCCTGCGGTTCGGCCTGTACTTCGTGGGCGTGAAGCGCGACCCGGGCGCGTTCGTGCAGTGGCTCAAGCTGGTGCGCCAGGGGCAGCGGGAGCGCTTCTTCCGCTACTGATCGTCGGTGGCAGGAATAGCACGGCCGCCGACCGCCTTGTGCTGGACATGAGTGATCCCTCCGGGGGAGAGTACGCACCGAGCCCCACTGACTGGGTCCGCGAAGCCGTGGAGAGGTTCGAGACGTCCAACGGCGAAGCCAACCTGAACGAGCCCGGCGGCGGCGCGATCATCGTGATCACGACCGTCGGCGCCAAGACCGGCAAGATCCGCAAGTCGCCGATCATGCGGATCGAGAAGGACGGGAAGTACCTCGCGGTGGCGTCCAACGGCGGCGGCCGCGCGAATCCGGGCTGGGTCAGCAACATCCGCGCGCATCCGGTGGTGGAGTTGCAGGACGGCCCGGTCAAGAAGACCTACGTCGCCCGCGAGCTCGACGGCGAGGAGCGGCGCGAGTGGTGGGAGTACGGCGTCGTTGTCTGGCCGACGTACCTCGAGTGGGAGCGGAAGACCGACCGCCGGATCCCGCTCCTGTTGCTGGAGCCGCTGGACTGAAGCGGCTTCCGACCTGCTGAACGTGAAAGGCCCCGGACACCTCGAGCGCCCGGGGCCTTTCGCGTGGAACCGATCAGATCGGCAGCTTGCGGAAGATCGGTCGCGGCACGTGCCGCAGCACTGACATCACCGCGCGGAACGCGCCGGGCGCCCACACCAGGTCCTTGCCCTTGCGCGCCGCGTCGACGGCGATTTCGGCGACCTGCTCGGCGGTCTGCTCCAGCGGCGCCTTGCCCAGGCCCTCGGTCATCTTCGTCTTGACCTGGCCCGGCCGCACGACCGTCACCTTTACGCCGGACGGCGCCAGCGCCTCGCCCAGGCCCAGGTAGAACCCGTCGAAGCCGGCCTTGGTCGAGCCGTACACGAAGTTCGACCGCCGCACGCGCTCACCGGCCACAGAGGACAGCGCGATCACCGAGCCGTGGCCCTGCTTCTTGAGCTTGTCCGCCAGCGCCACGCCGACCGACACCGCCGCGGTGTAGTTCACCGTGGCCAGCTCGACCGCGGTGGCGTGGTTCTGCCACGCCTCCTCGTTGTCGCCGAGCAGGCCGAACGCCACCACGGCCACGTCGATGTCACCCTGCGCGAACGCCTGGTCCAGCACGGCCGGGTGGGAAGCCGTGTCCTTCGCGTCGAAGTCCACTTCGGACACCGTGGCGCCTGCCGCGCGCAGCTTCTCCGCGGCCAGCTTGCGCCGCTCGGACGCCCTCGCCGCCAGCACGACGCGCAGTTCGGGCGCGTCCGCGAGGTACTTCTGCGCGATGGCCAGCGCGATGTCCGACGTGCCGCCGAGCAGCAGCAGGGACTGGGGGTTGCCAACAGCGTCGATCACAGTTCAAGCCTCCGGCTCATGTCGGACGCGAACACGCCCTCGGGGTCGACCGACTGGCGGATCTTGCGCCACTCCTCCAGCCGGGGGTACATCTTCGCGAAGGTCTCCGGCGTGGTGCGCGAGTCCTTCGCGGTGTACAGCCGCCCACCGGCCGCCAGGACGTCTTCGTCGAGTTCGGTGCAGAAGCGGCCGAGGCCGTCCTTGATCGGGAAGTCCACCGACAGCATCCAGCCCGGCGACGGCCAGGACAGCGGCGCGCGATTGCCCTCGCCCATCCGCTTGAACACGTTCAGGAACGAGTAGTGGCCCGACGTCGCGATCTTGCGGCACAGGTCCTTCAGCGCGTCCTCCCGGCCAAACGGCACGGAGAACTGGTACTGCAGGAAACCCTTGGAACCGTAGGCGCGGTTCCACTCGCTGAGCATGTCCAGCGGGTGGTAGAACTGCGTCAGGTTCTGGATCTTGCCGCGCGCGCCCTTCTTCGGCACCGTGCGCTGCCAGATGTTGTTCAGCATCCCGAACGTCAGCTTGTTGCCGAGACCGTTGGGGAACACGTCGGGTAGCGTCATCAGCTGCGGCGCGTCGAACTTCAGCGGATCGGCCTGCAGCTTCGGCGGCAGCTGGTCCAGCTTGGCCAGCGAGCCGCGGGAGAACGTGGCCCGGCCGAGGCGGCTGTCGGAGTTGATGAGGTCCGGCACCGACATCGAGTAGTCGTAGTTCAGGTCGGACCCGTTGCTGAACAGCTCCAGGGTCTCGTCCAGGCTCGACGTGCGGTCCGCGTCCACGATGAAGTAGGCGCTCTCGGTCTTCTTCATGCGGATCTTCGCGCGCACGATGATGCCGGTGAGGCCGATGCCCGCGACCGTCGCCCAGAACAGCTCCGACTCGGGGCCCTCCGGGGTCAGCGTGCGGATCTGGCCGTCCGCGGTCACCAGGTCCATCGACAGCACGTGGTTGCCGAAGCTGCCCGCGCTGTGGTGGTTCTTGCCGTGGATGTCGTTGGCGATCGCGCCACCGATGGTCACCTGGCGCGTTCCGGGCAGCACCGGGACCCACAGACCGTACGGCAGCGCGGCCTTCATCAGCTGGTCGAGGCTCACCCCGGCGTCCAGGTCGACCTCTCCGGTGTCCGGGTTGATCGAGTGGATCGTGTTCAGGGCGGTCATGTCGATGACGAGACCACCGGCGTTCTGCGCCGGGTCCCCGTAGGAGCGGCCGAGCCCGCGGGCGATGACGCCGCGCTCGCCGGCCTGCGCCACCGCGCGGGCGATCGTCTCCACGTCCGGCGTGGTCAGCACGTCTGCGACGGTCGGGGCGGTGCGACCCCACCCGGTGAGTGTCCGCCGCTCGGTATGCGGTGTCGTGTTCACCCGGACCAGGGTAACCATCCCCGGGGGGCGGCTTTGACCGAGGCGCTTCTACACTTTTCCGGTCCTGGAAATCGCACGCTGGCGAGGTAGTGCAGTGGTGTCTACGGAACCGCAGGAGCAGGCAGTGACCGCGAAGGCGAGCCCGGGCCTGCTCGGCCAGTTGGTGCGATTCGCGCTGATCGGCGGATTTTGCGCGTTGCTCGATCTCGGTACCTACACCGTGTTACGAGCGATCGGACTTGATTACGCTCCGTGGGACACGGTGGCGCGCGCGATCAGTTTCATCGTCGGCACCACGACCGCCTTTTTCCTTAACCGGAAGTTCACGTTCTCCGGCGGCCGCAAAGACGGCAAGGGTCAGATCGGCGGCTTCGTCCTGCTGTACGGCGTCACTTTCTTCGTGGCCGTCGGCATGAACGCGCTGATGTTGCACGTGCTCGGCGAGTTCGCGTTCAAGCCGACCGTCGCGTGGGTGATCTCGCAGGGCACCGCGACCGCCATCAACTTCGTGATGCTCAAGTGGGTTGTCTTCCGCGAACAAGGTGTGACCGATGTTTCGCCGGAGTCCGGCTCGTGATTCCTTCACAGGTGACCCGTGTAACTTGGCTGGCGCTAGTCGGATTCCCCTGGAGGACTGAGAACTGATGGCCGGCAAGACTGCCGCGGGACAGCCTGCCCCCGCGAAGGCGAAGACCAACGGAGCCCAGGCGATGCAGGACCAGACCACGTTCGCCGAACACGTTCCGCAGGGCCGCCTGACCGCGCAGCGCGGGCTGTACGCCGGGCCGTCGCCCATCGTTTCCAAGGACCTCTACTCCGAGGTGCTCGAGGGTGTCGTGAACCGCGGGCGCGACGGCGTGACGCTGGAGCCGTCGGCGCGCGTGTCCGGCAACACCTACTTCGGCCGGTTCCCGGCCAGCTACTGGCAGCGCTGGACGAAGGTGCGCCAGGTCCGGGTCGAGGCGGTCGTGAGCGGGGCGGGCCAGCTCGCGGTGCGCGCGTCCGACGTCGAGGGCGAGCCGCGCACGATCGAGGCGCGCGAGGTCGAGGGCGCCGACGGGGCGGTCGTGGCGGTCGACGTCAAGAT
The DNA here is from genome assembly GCF_021654135.1 of Amycolatopsis tucumanensis. Taxonomy (GTDB): domain Bacteria; phylum Actinomycetota; class Actinomycetes; order Mycobacteriales; family Pseudonocardiaceae; genus Amycolatopsis_E; species Amycolatopsis_E tucumanensis. The sequence continues at coordinate 86,734 of NZ_JAKGSD010000031.1, forward strand.
CGACAAGTTCTACGACGGCGGAGCGCTGTGGCTGGACCTGGAGACCCAGGCCGGGCAGCGGCTGACCGTGGAGCGGGTGCGGTGGACCGTCGAGCCGCCGGAGAAGATCCGGCCGACCGCGGTGACCATCTGCACGATGAACCGCGCCGACGACTGCCTGAAGAACCTGCAGGCGCTGGCCGGTGACCTCCAGTCGCTGGACACCCTGGACGCCATCTACGTCGCCGACCAGGGCACCGACCGCGTCGACTCGCGCGACGGGTTCGCGCAGGTGGCGGCCGACCTCGGCGACAAGCTGAAGTACATCACCCAGCCGAACCTCGGTGGCGCCGGCGGTTTCACCCGCGGCCTGTACGAGGTGGCCGGGCACACCGAGACCGAGCACGCGAACGTGCTGTTCATGGACGACGACGTGCTGCTCGAGCCGGACCTGGTCGTGCGGATGACGGCGTTTTCGAACATGGCCGCGAACCCGGTCATCGTCGGCGGGCAGATGCTGAACCTGCTGCACCCGCACCAGCTGCACGTGGGTGCCGAGTACGCGCGGCTGGAGAAGCTGGAGCCGGGGGTGCCGGTCGAGCACAGCTTGCACACGGCCGACCTGCTGGGCGTGGACGAGGAGACCGGCGAGCCGAACCGCCAGGAGAAGCGGCTCGACGCCGGCTACAACGGCTGGTGGTCGTGCCTGATCCCGTACGAGGTGGTCAAGGCCATCGGGTACCCGATGCCGTTCTTCTTCCAGTGGGATGACGCCGAGTACAGCTACCGGGCGCGGGCGCACGGCTTCCCGACGGTCACCCTGCCCGGCGCGGGTGTCTGGCACGCGGACTTCCACTGGAAGGACTGGGACGAGTGGCACCGGTACTTCAACCTGCGCAACTCGATCATCACCGCGGCGCTGCACAGTGACTTCAACCTGAACGTGGTGTGCCGGACGCTGATGGCCCAGGTCGTGCGGTACCTGCTGGGCATGCAGTACGGGTTGACCCACACGCTGATCAAGGCGGTCGAGGACTTCCTGGAGGGCCCGTCGATCCTGGAGGACGGCGGTGTCGCCGCGATGCAGGAAATTCGAGCCATCCGGGCCCAGTACCCGGAGACGAAGCGTCACGACGCCACCGAGGTGCCCGGCATCGCGTCCAACGACATCGGGATCATCAACGCCGCGCCGCGGCCCGCGCTGCAGCGGCTGATCCTGGTGAAGCGGGTCTTCGACCGGCTGCGCGGCCGGTCCCGGTTCGCGCTGGGCGCCGTGCCCAATGATGAGGCCCACTGGTGGCACGTGGCGCTCTTCGACACGGCCGTGGTGACCGACGCGTCCCAGGAGGGCGTGCGGGTGCGCAAGTACGACCGGGAACGCATGTTCGAACTGGGCAAGCGCGCGATGAAGACCCTGAACCGGCTGCGCAAGGAGGGGCACGCGGTGCAGGCGCAGTACAAGCGCGCCCTGCCGCAGCTCACGAGCCGCGAGAACTGGAAGCGGTTGTACCGGCTCTGAGGTTTTTCGGCTTTTGGCCGGCCCTGCTGCGTTGCGGCAGGGCCGGTTTTGTTTTGGGGTGTTTGTGAGGTGGGTGGGGGTGGTGGCGGGGCGGGGTTGGCTGGTGGGGCGTGGCTGGGCTTGTCGTGGGCGCGCGGTTGGGCTTGTCGCGAGCGCGCGGTTGGGCTTGTCGCGAGCGCGCGGCTGGACCTCTCGCGGCGCGTGCCTGGGCTTTTCACGAGCGCGCGGTTGAGCTCCTCGCGGGGGACGAGGCTGGCCCGTTCGTCGCGCCTTCGCTGGGCCGCTCGTGGGTGCCCGATCGGCCCCCTCGTAAACGACGGCTGGGCCAACCGTGCAGCCACCACTGGCCGCTCGCGTGGGCACGAACCGTTCTCACGTGGCACTGCCGCCGAACCGTCCGGGTCGCCACCACTTGCCCACTCATGCGGGCGCGACCGGTCTCCACGTGCCATCGCCCCTGGGCCACTCGTGTGACCGCGACGGGCTCCCACGTGCCATCGCCGCTGGGCCAACCGTGCCGCCACCGCTGGGTCGCTCGCGCCCGCATGAACGGCACCCACGTGGCGCCGCCGTTGGGCGGCTCGCGCGGCCGTGGCGGACTTCCCTGCCGAACCGGGCCGGCGGGCGGGTCAGCGCAGGCCGAAGACCTTGTTCTTCCGCTGCAGGTCATCGATGTACGCGACGGCCACTTGGCTGAAGTTCACGCTCACCTTTGCCCCCTCCTTGGTCTTCACCGTCTGCACCGAGCCGTGCTCGAGCAGCAGGTGCAGCTCCTTTTCGAGCTCTTCGACGTCCTCCGGCGGCAGCGCGAACAGCAGCGGCTCACCGCCGGTCGCCAAGTGCAGGACCAGTGCGGGCTTCTCGTCACTCATGCGTCCAGCACACCAGCCGCCGATCTTGTTCGGCAACAAAGTTCGCGCACAGCAGAGGCGCGAACCCCGGTCTACTGGCTCAGCCAGTAGCCGTACGAGGTGTAGTCCGGGTAGGGGTTCAGCAGCGGGCGCGGCTGCTGGATCTCGACCTCCACCGATGGCCCCGTCACCAGCTCGGCCGGCACCGTGAAGCTGTACGTCGACCACGTGCCCTGCTGGGAATCACGCGTCCAGACGCCCGCCTCCACGCCGTTGACCAGCACCCGCATGTCGAACACCGTGCCGTGCATCGCCGTGCGGGACGTCAGCGTCAGGGGGCGGCCGGGCACCAGGTTGTGCGCCGTGAACCTCTCCCCGCCGACGATCGGCCTCGCGCTGTCGATCACGTCGCCCACCCGGCCCAGCGACGTCCACGGCTGCGTGCCCACCTGGGCCAGCACCGGCCCGTACCCGTGCTCCCCCTCGCTGCGCAGGTCACCCACGTTCACGTAGTCCCGCAGCTCACCGGGCACCGCCTGGGAGTCGCCGCTGCCCGCCAGCGACCAGTCCGCCTCGTACACGTTCAGCCAGCGGAACGGGACGATCAACCGCCCACCCAGATCCGGCTGGGCCTGCACCTCGAAGCTCATCTCCGACGGCGTCCGCAACACCCCGACGTCCTTCAACGGCTCCATCGACGGCCCCGGCCACGGGTCGTACACCGCGAAGTACTCCGGCCGCTCCGCCGCGGGCAGGTGCTTCAACGCCTCGTACAACGAACCCGTGCCGTTGTTCGCCGGCGCCGCGAAACCGTTCGTGCCCAGGCCGATCAGGTCCAGCACCCGGTGCCCGCCGAAGTACGCGACCGCGCCGACGTCCTTCACCGCCACCACCGAACCCGGCGGCAGGTTCCCCCGCACCCACTGCGCCACCGACACGTCCGTGTCGCGAATGGCCGCCGTCGCCCGGCCGAACCGCACCGACCAGCTCGGCAGCGTCGCCAGCGACAACACCAGCACCACCACCAGCGCGCCGTGCAGCGAGATCCGCCGCGCCCGCTCCCGCGCCGCGATCCGGCTCAGCCCGTACACGCCGATCACCACGAACAGCACGAACACCGGCATGAACGGCTGCACGTACCGCAGCTCGTGCACCAGCGCGGTGTTCAAAGTGGACACCGACACCAGGATCAGCAGCAACCCGGCCGCCAGCGCGTACAGCATCGGCCGCCACGTCGGCCGCGTCAGGAACACGTAGACCATCCCCGCCGCGAACACCAGCAACGCACCCGGGAACGCGTAGTCCTGCCCGTCGAAACCCAGGAAGATGCTCACGAACGCCCGCGCGTTCGCCATCGTGCGGTCCGCGAACTCGCTCAGCCAGAACACCGGCCGGTCGTGCAGGAACGACTTCGACTGGATGCCGTTCGCCGACGCCGTCCCCGTCGCGATCTTGTAGAACAGCAGTTGCGCCACGCCGACCGCGATCGGCAGCAGTGTCCACAGTGCCCGCAGCACCGTCCGCCGTGGACGCGTCATGTGCCGGTGCGCCCACACCGTCCACAACGCCGCGAACGCGAGCGTCACCGCCAGGATCAGGCCCTCGGTCCGCACGAGCGCCAGCAGGCCGCCCAGGATCGGCGTCCACCGGAACCGCGCCCACGGCTGCTCGGTCACGAACGCCAGCAGCGTCGCGACCACCAGCAGCATGACCAGGCCGACCTCCATGCCACTGGCCGAACCCCACGCCAGCGGCCCGCTCAACGCGACCAGGACACCCGACCACACGCCGACCGAACGCGACACCAGCTTCGTGCCCAGCACCGTGACCAGCCCGGTCGCCAGCGCGAAGCACAGGATGCCGAACCCCATCGCGAAGGCCAGGAAGAACGTGCCGTGGAACCCCACCAGGTACGCCGCACCCAGCACCAGCGCGTACAACAGGCTGCTCGCCCCGGCGCTGATGTCGTCGCCCGTGTTGAACTGGAAGAAGTGCCCCAGTCCCAGCTGCCGCCCGTACTGCAGGTGGATGTAGACGTCGTCGAGCGGCGCGATCAGCTTGCCCTGGTTCCACGCCATGCCACTGGCCACGAACACCACGCCGACCAGCGCGGCCAGCGCCCCGGTGAGCCAGAACTCCGGATTCCCGGGCAGCGACCGGCGCGGCCGGCGAGCGGTGCGGTCGACCTCGTCTGAAACGTCCAGAACCTGTGTCACTTCACGCACACGCCCGGGCCTGGTTCCGTGGTTGCCTCATCGGGCCAGGCTATCCCTCGACTCACGCCACTGGTCGAACAGCAGGTCCCGGTGGACCTCGTGGTAGCGCGCCAGGTCGAAGATGTGCACCGTCTTGGACCAGCGGCCGTCCGGACCAGGGCGGAACCCGTCGGCCTCGGCGCGCTCGAAATCGCTGCCCAGGTAGTGCACTCCGACCGAACCGTCCAAAGTGATCCCCGCTACCTCACACGACGAACCGAGGTACTCCGCGCGCGTGCTCACCTCGGCGACCCGGCCGCCTTCGGTCTCCAGCACACCGGACCGCGGGCGGCCGCTGACGACCGCGGCCTGGCCGTTGGGCCAGCCGCCGTGCGGCGTGATGCCCTCGACCGGCCGCGCGAACCGCGCCGCCCGCCACCGCGTGAACAACAAGTCGTTCTGCCGTTCCGCGTAGTCACGCAGATCCCGCATGTCGACGGTCTTGTAGTACTCGTAGGAGTTCTCCTGGACGAAACCGTTGATGGTGGCCCACTCGTGGTCCCATTCGGCATCCAGAACGCGTGCGGTGCCGTTCTCGTACGCCGCGTCGACCATCACGCGGTGGTCCCGGTAGGTGGCGTAGACCTGCACCGAGAAAACGCGTTCACACATCTCCACCGGAACCGGGCCGGCGAGTTCCTGGCGCGGGAACGGCGCCGGTCTCGCGTCCCGCACCTGCGGGAAGTGCACGTAGTTGTCGCCCGCCGCATACGAAACCGGGTGCGCGACGCCGTCCACGACGGCGATCGTGCCGGTGCGGTACAGGGGGTAGGTCACGCCGGAGCCCCCTCTGCGTTTCCGATCAACGGGTGTGTGCGGAGCAGTTTACGAGAAACTCACACATTCAGCTAATCGGTGGTGCCGAAGAGTCCACGATCACCGTGAACGGCCCGACGTCGCGCCGCTCGAACTCGGGCGCCGAGAACAGTTCCGGCGCGAATTCGACCTCGTCGACGCGGATCGGCACGGCACGCGGGAACGTGTCGGACACGACCGGCGCCAGCAGTTTCCCGTCGTCGCCGCGGCGCAGCACGAAGACGTTGGGCGCCTCGTGCGGGTTCGTCCGCAGCCGCGCGAGGAGGTCGGCCGAGTCCCGGGCGGTCGCCCAGGACCGGATCTCGTCGTTGCGCTGCGTGTAGCCGGCCAGCGGGTTCGCGTAGTGCGGCGTGGTCTGCTGGAAACCCCAGTACGGCTCGAACGACAGCAGCCGGTCGTGCGCCGAGAACACGATGTTGCCGGTCGGCGGCCGACCGGTCAGCTCGGCGATCGTGCTGATCAGCTGCGGCGTCCAGTACCCGTCCTGCTGTGGGTCGTGCCCGAAGCTCGCGGTCCAGCCGTCCGGGTAGTAGTCGGACTCGGCGGTGTCCACCGAGTCCTTCATGGTCGTGCCCACGATCGTCTGGGACACCGATACCGCGCCGAGCACGGCCAGCGCGAACGCGACCGTCCGCACCGGGCGGACCCGGCCGATCAGCCTCGGCAGCACCCGCACCAGCTCGACGAGCGCGAACACGCCGGCCACCGCGAGCACCACGTCGACGGTCACGATGAACCGGAACGACAGCAGCGTGGTGCGGACCAGCAGCGCGAGGTTCGACAACGCGAACCAGGCGTAGACCAGCGCGGTCAGCACCAGCATCACCAGCGCGACCGGGTCGCGGCGGGCGCGCAGCACCAGCCACACCAGACCGGCCAGGCACAGCACGCCGAACGCGCTCGCCGAGGTGAACGGCATTGGGAAGTAGGCGCTGATCTCGGGTAGGAAGTGCGCGGCGACGTTCGGCTTGCCCAGCCCGCCCGCCAGGATGAACGGGCCCCACGTGATCAGGGCCAGCACCGCCGTGACCACGCCGATGACCACCAGGCGCAGCAGCAACCGCCGCACCACGGGCCACGGCTGCTGCCCCGCGCGGACGTCCAGCGCGAGCACGACCAGCGCCAGCACCACCACGGCCGCCACGCCGTACGCGACGTGCAGCGTGTAGGTGACCGCGGAGAAGCCCAGGTAGACGCCGATCAGCAGCAGCGTCCAGGCCGGCACCCGCTCACGCGAGCGCAGCGCGTGCCAGGCCAGCAGCATGACCGGCGGCAGCCACGCGGTGGTCGGCCAGGCGTACGGCTCCTCCGGCCCGAGGGCGACGAACCCGGCCAGGATCGTGGCGACCGAGGCCAGCAGCGCCATCCGGCGCCGCACGACCAGGCTCCACAACACGAACGCGACCACCCCGGACACCGCGGCCCAGGTGATCGAGTACGGCTTGTAGGCGGCCCAGCCCTCCAGCCCGAGCAGGTTCGCGAACCGGCCGCCCAGCCAGAACCAGCCGCCCGGGTAGTAGGCGGCCAGCCCGTGGTAGTTCACATCGGCCAGCCCGGCCGTCTCGGTCAAGCGCTCCAGGTACTGCAGGCGGAACGTGTTGTCCACGCTGGAGCCGCCGAGGAAGAACCGGGTGCCCTGCAGCGGGATCGCCAGCAGCAGGGTGGACAGCGCGGTCAGCGCAGCCCAGCTGCCGCCGAGGCGCACCCACAGCGGCCAGCGGGCCGCGCCGCTGTAGACCAGCGACCCGAACAACACGACGACGATCACCGCGACGGCCAGGTTGACCAGCGCGTCCGGCACGTACGTGCCCGGGTCGACGCCCAGCTTGTTCGAGCCGAACTGCAGGACCAGGCTGAACACGACCGCCGCGACCGTGCCCAGCACGAGCTCGGCCAGCGTGCGGCCGGGTCCGAGGCGGGTCAGCGCGGGGCGCGGTGCGGGTTCGGTCGACGTGCCGCCGCCGGGCCGGGCCAAGGTGGTCGTCACAGGTAGAAGGTGATCCCGAGGGTGGCGACCCACAGCACGCCGAGGACCTGCAGGATCCGGTCCTTGAGCACGATCTCGTCGGGCGCGCCCGCGGTGCCGCCGTCCACGTCGACCGCGTAGCGCAGCACGGCGATCACGAACGGCACCATCGAGATGACCGGCCACACGGACTGGTCGGCGCCCTCACGCAGCTCGAACGCCCACAGCGAGTACGACATGATCAGGATCGCCGCCGCGGTCGCCCACACGAAACGCAGGTAGCTCGCCGAGTACTTCTTCAGCGACGAGCGGATCTTCGCCCCGGTGCGCTCGAAGAGCATGATCTCGGCGTAGCGCTTGCCCGCGACCATGAACAGCGAACCGAACGCCGTGACCAGCAGGAACCACTGCGACAGCGCGATGCCGGCGGCGACACCACCGGCGATCGAGCGCATCAGGAAGCCGGACCCGACGATCGCCAGGTCGATCACCGGCTGGTGCTTGAGGCCGAAGCAGTAGCCCAGCTGCACCGCCTCGTAGACCCCCAGCACGATGGCCAGTTCCGGGCTCGCGAGGAACGACAGCCCCAGGCCGACGCCGAAGAACAGCACCGCGGCCGCGTACGCGACCGGCACCGGCACGATCCCGGCCGCGATCGGCCGGTTCCGCTTGGTCGGGTGCGCCTTGTCGGCCTCCACGTCGACCGCGTCGTTGATCAGGTACACCGACGACGCGACCAGGCTGAACGCCACGAACGCGATGACCGCGTCGAGCAGCACCGAACCGTTGGTGATCTGGGCCGCGGTGAACGGCGCGACGAAGACCAGGACGTTCTTCGCCCACTGCTTCGGCCGTGCGGTCTTGGCGACGCCGAGGACCATGCCCACCGGGCCGCGCTTGGCCGCCGGAGCCGGTTCGGTCGTCGTCTCGGCCGGCTCGGCCGTCTCCGCCGACTGCGCGGTCTTCGCCTCGGCCGTTTCGCTGGTTTCGTCCACGATCTCGGCTTCCGCGGCGTTGTTCACTGATTTGGTCACGGGTGGTTCCCTACCCCTTTTTGCGGATTTTCCTGCGCAGCAGACCTCCGACCACACCGCCGAGCGCGGCGCCGGCGAGCACATCGGTCGGGTAGTGCACCCCCAACACGAGCCGGGACGCCAACATCGGCGGGACGAGCGCGGGAACCAGGTTACGCCCGGTCAATCCCGAGTAGAGCACCGCCGCCGCCGTAGTGGACGTGGCGTGCGAGGACGGGAAGCTCAACCGGCTCGGTGTGCCCACCAGGACCTCGACGCTCGGGTCCTGCGGGCGGGGCCGCCGGACCACGCGCTTCACGGCGATCGACGCGCCGTGCGCGCCCACCACGCCGGCGGCCGCGACCAGCCAGTCCTTGCGGCGCTTGCGGTCCACCGCGGCACCGACGAGACCGGCGGCGAACCACCCGATCGCGTGCTCACCGAAGTGGGACAGGCCACGGGCGGCCTTCACGGTGGCCGGGCGCTTCAGGGCGCCCTGGACCTTGGAGAGCACCTCGATCTCAGCGGCGCGCTCCGGCTTCTTCTCAAGCATCGATGCTCCCGTCCAGGGGGGCGCCCTCGGTCAGGTGCGGGGCGATCTTGTTGTCGAAGACCGACAGCGCCGAACCGATGGCCATGTGCATGTCCAGGTACTTGTAGGTGCCGAGGCGGCCGCCGAAGAGCACGTTGCGCTCGCGCGCCTCGGCCTTCGCCAGCTCCCGGTACCGCTCCAGCTTCGCCCGGTCGTCCGGGGTGTTGATCGGGTAGTACGGCTCGTCGTCGTCGTTCGCGAAGCGCGAGTACTCGCGGACGATGACCGTCTTGTCCTTCGGGTAGTCGCGCTCCGGGTGGAAGTGGCGGAACTCGTGGATCCGCGTGAAGGGGACGTCCTCGTCGTTGTAGTTCATGACGGACGTGCCCTGGTAATCACCCGTGGGGACGACCTCCTGCTCGAAGTCGAGCGTGCGCCAGCCGAGGCGGCCCTCGGAGTAGCCGAAGTAGAGGTCCAGCGGGCCGGTGTAGACGGTCGGCGTGCCTGCCGGGATGCGGTCGCGGACGTCGAAGTAGTCGGTGTTCAGGCGGACCTCGATGAGCTCGTGGTCGGCCATCCGCTCCAGCCAGGCGGTGTAGCCGTCGACCGGCAGGCCCTCGTAGGTGTCGTTGAAGTACCGGTTGTCGAAGGTGTAGCGCACCGGCAGGCGGGTGATGTTGCCCGCGGGCAGCTCCTTCGGGTCGGTCTGCCACTGCTTGGCGGTGTAGCCGCGGAAGAACGCCTCGTACAGCGGGCGGCCGATGAGCGAGATGGCCTTCTCTTCGAAGTTCTGCGCGTCCGCCGTGTTGATCTCGCTGGCCTGCTCGGCGATCAGCGCGCGGGCCTCGTCCGGCGTGTGCGACTTGCCGAAGAACTGGTTGATCAGCGCCAGGTTCATCGGCAGCGGGTAGACCTGCCCCTTGTACTTGCCGAACACGCGGTGCTGGTAGTTCGTGAACTCGGTGAACTGGTTGACGTAGTCCCAGACCCGCTTGTTCGACGTGTGGAACAGGTGCGCGCCGTAGCGGTGCACCTCGATGCCGGTCTCCGGCTCGGCCTCGGAGTAGGCGTTGCCCCCCAGGTGGGAACGCCGTTCCAGCACGAGCACGCGCTTGCCGAGCTGGCTGGCCGCGCGCTCGGCGACCGTCAGCCCGAAGAAGCCGGAGCCGACGACGACCAGGTCGTACCCGGCGAATTCGGCGTCGGTGACGTCAGTGTTGCTCGTGTGCTCGCTCACGGGAAGCGAGGGTACCGACGCTACTGAGGGCAATCGCACCCACATTCACTATTGCGCTTCGCGCAGGCCCGGGAGCACGTCGGCCACCACTTCTTCGAGCACGGCCTCGCGACCGGCGTACGGACCGGACGAACGCGGCCAGTGCACGACCACGTCGGTGAAGCCGAGCTCGGCGGCGCGACCGGCCGCGTCGGTGAACGCCTGAGCGCTGACCAGGGAAAACACCGGGGACGAGTCGAGGCTGAGGTACCGGTGGACGTCCTCACCCGTCCGGTCGTTCTCGGCCAGCACCTGGTCGAAGCGCCGGGACAGCTCGGCGACGCCCTGCCACCACTCGTCGAGCGTTTCCACCCGGGGACCGGTGGTCACCCAGCCGCCACCATAAGTTGCGGCAACTTTCATCGCGCGCGGCCCGTTGGCGGCGATCAGGAACGGAATTCGCGGCCGCTGCACGCAACCGGGCAGATTGCGGGCGCCGCGGGCCGTGTAATAGGTGCCCTCGTAGTCGAACCCGTCGGTGATGAGCAGGCCGTCCAGCGCCTCGACGAACTCGGCGAACCGGTCCGACCGCTGACGCGGGGTGAGCTCCTCGCCGCCCAGCACGCCCGCGTCGTAGCCCAGGCCGCCCGCGCCGATGCCCAGGATGAGACGACCGTCGGCCACGTCGTCGAGGGTGATCAGCTCGCGGGTGAACGGCACCGGGTGGCGGAAGTTGGGCGAGGCGACGAACGTGCCGAGCCGGATCGTGGAGGTCACCATGGCCGCGGCGGTCAGGGTGGGCACTGCGGCGAACCACGGGCCGTCGACCAGCGTTCTCCAGCCGAGGTGGTCGTAGGTCCAGGCGTGGTCGAAGCCGTACTCCTCGGCGGCCCGCCACTTCGGCTCGGCCGCCCACCACCGGTCCTCGGGAAGAATCACGATGCCAACGCGCACCGGCCCACGCTATCGGTCAGCACCGACAATCCGTCGGCCCGGACCCCAGGGGACAATGGGGGTGTGGAGAAACCCCTGCTGATCGCGTCGGATGTGGACGGCACCCTGCTCGACCCGATGGAACGGATGTCCCCCCGCACCGCCGCCGTGCTGCGCCGCGCCACGGAAGCGGGGATCCCGATCGTGCTCGCCACCGGCCGCCCGCCGCGCTGGATCCCGTCGGTGGCGCAGGCCGGCGGCCTGACCGGTTACGCAGTGTGCGCGAACGGCGCCGTGCTGTACGACATCGGCAAGGACGAGGTGGTCGGGGTGCACGGCGCGCTGGAGCCGATGATGCTCAACGACGCCGTGCACGAGCTGACGAAGGCGCTGCCGGGCGCCGGGTTCGCCGCCGAACGGGTCGGCCGCCGCGCGCTCGACCCCGACGTCGAGCACCTGGTGGTCGAGCACGGCTACCACAACCCGTGGGGCGACGGCGAGGGCGTGCCGGTGTCCCGGGCCGAGATCGTCGGGCGGCCTGCGGTGAAACTGCTGGTCAGCCACCCGGACATGACGTCGGACGAGATGGCGCGGGCGGCGCGCGCGGTGCTCGACGAGTCGGTGGACATCACGTTCTCCGCCAGCGGCGGGCTGATCGAGATCGCGGCGCACGGCATCACGAAGGCGACCGGGCTGGCCGAGGTTGCCGAGCGATTCGGCGTGCCGGTCGAGCGGATCATCGCGTTCGGCGACATGCCCAACGACCTGGAGATGCTCAAGTGGGCCGGGCACGGCGTGGCGATGGCCAACGCGCACCCCGAGGTGCTGGCGATCGCGGACGAGGTGACGAGCCCGAACAGCGAGGACGGCGTCGCGCAGGTGCTCGAGCGCTGGTTCTAGGTGTGTTGTTTGGTGAGGTTGGTTCCGCGGCTGGCTGGGGTGTGGCCGTC
>NZ_JAKGSD010000032.1:0-65504 GCF_021654135.1 Amycolatopsis tucumanensis
CCTGATTGTGTTTCAGTCGCCGAGCAGGCTTGTCAAGGCGGGAAAGCGTGCCTTGACAACCCTGGTCGGCGACTAAAGATCGGCTGTGGATCGGGGGCGGGGGAGGTCTGGTTGGGTTGGTCGCTTGCTTTTCGTTGCCGGGTGGCGGTTGGGGTTAGCCGTGGACGACTACGCCTCGGATGTTTTTGCCTGCCACCAGGTCCTCGTAGCCTTGGTTGACGTCTTCGAGGCGGTACCGGTTGGTGACCAGCTCGTCCAGCTTCAGCGTGCCCGCCTGGTAGAGGTCCAGCATCTTCAGGATGTCCCGCTGCGGGTTGCCACTGCCGAACAGGCTCCCCTTGATCGTCTTCTCCCACAGGGTGAGCACCGCGCCGGAGACGTGGATCGTCGCCTTCGCGGGGTCCGCCAAGCCGGTCACCACGACGACCCCGCCCTTGCCGACGACGTCGAACGCCGCCGACATCACCTCTTCGTCCACCACCCCGACCGTGACCAGCGCTTTGTCCGCGCCCTGTCCCCGGGTCAGCTCGGTGACCACCTCGTGCGCCTCCCCCGCCGTCGCGAAGGCGTGGGTGGCTCCCAGCTTCAGCGCGGTGTCCCGCTTGAACGCCAGCGGGTCGACCACCACGACGTTCTTCGCCCCGGCGTGCGCCGCGCCCTGCACCGAGTTGATGCCGATCCCGCCGATCCCGTAGATGACCACGGTCTCACCTGGCCGCACGTCCCCCGCGTACACGGCCGTGCCCCACCCGGTCGGGACACCGCAGCCGACGAGCACCGCGGTCTCCAGCGGCACGCTTTCGTCCACTTTGACCACCGAGTGCTGCGAGATCGTCGAATACTCGGCGAAAGTGCCGAGCATGCACATCTGCCCGTAGTCGACCCCGCCCTTGTGGAACCGGAAACTGCCGTCCGGGAAGCTGCCTTCCAGGATCGTCGCACCCATGTCGCACAAGCTCTGATGCCCCGTGGCGCAGTAACGGCACGTGCCGCAGTTCGGGATGAACGAGCACACGACGTGGTCACCGGGCTTGACCTTCGTGACCCCCGGCCCGACCTCCTCGATGATCCCGGCGCCCTCGTGCCCGCCCACGATCGGGAACCGCGGCGGCAAATCTCCATCGGACAGGTGCAGGTCGGAGTGGCACAAGCCGGCCGCGACGTAGCGGATCAGGACCTCGCCCTCCCGCGGGCCGTCCAGGTCCAGCTCGGTGATCTCGAACGGGGTCTTGAAATCGGTGAGTACAGCTGCCTTGACCTTCATGCGGATTCTCCTCAGAGCGCGACGTTGACGGCTTTGGTCTGGGTGTAGAGGTCGATGGCCTCGGCGCCGAGCTCGCGGCCCCAGCCGGACTGCTTGTACCCGCCGAACGGGATCGCGGTGTCGAAGCCGTTGTAGCAGTTGACCCACACCGAACCGGCCTTGATCTGCTTCGCCACCCGGTGGGCGCGCGAGATGTCCCGCGTCCAGATCCCCGCAGCCAGGCCGTATTCGGTGTTGTTCGCGGCCGCGGCGAGACCGTCCTCGGCCGAGAACGGGATCGCGGCCACGACCGGGCCGAAGATCTCCTCGCGCACCACGCTCATGTCGTCGCGCACGTCCACCAGCACGGTCGGCTCGACGTAGTAACCGGAGTCGCCGTGACGGCCGCCGCCGGTCAGGGCACGGGCGCCGTCCGCGATGCCCTGCCGCAGGTAGCTGGTGACGCGGTCGAGCTGCTCCTGCGACACGAGCGGGCCCAGCTGCGTCGTCGGGTCCAGGCCGGGGCCGATCTTGACCTGGCTCGCGAACTCCGCGACACCCTGGGTGAACTCGTCGAAGATGGACTCCTCGACGAACAACCGCGTGCCGGCCACACAGCACTGGCCGTGGTTGAACAGCCAGGCGTTGGCCGAACCGGGGATCGCGGCCTCCAGGTCGGCGTCGGCGAACACGATGTTGGGGCTCTTGCCGCCCAGCTCCAGCGACACCTTCTTCAGGTTGCCCTTGGCCGCGTCCACGATCTTCTTGCCCACCTCGGTGGAACCGGTGAACGCGACCTTGTCGACGTCGTCGTGCGCGGCCAGCGCGGCGCCCGCGTCACCGAACCCGGTGAGGATGTTGACCACGCCGTCCGGGAACCCGGCTTCGCAGAACAGCTCGCCGAGCAGCAACGCCGTCAGCGGAGTCTGCTCGGCAGGCTTCAGGATGACGGTGTTGCCGGCCGCGAGCGCGGGCGCCAGCTTGAACGCGGCCATCACCAGCGGGAAGTTCCACGGGATGATCTGCGCGCACACGCCGACCGGTTCCCGCAGCGTGTAGGCGTGCCACTGGCTGCCCGGGATCCACGGCACGGACGGGGTGATCGTGCGGCCCTCGATCTTGGTCGCCCACCCGGCGTAGTAGTGGAAGATGTCGGCCGCCCAGGCGACGTCGACGCCCTGCGCGACCGCCACGGACTTGCCGTTGTCCAGCGCCTCCAGCTGCGCGAACTGCTCGGCGCGCTCCAGCAGCAGGTCGCCGATCCGCCAGATCAGGCGCTGCCGCTCCGACGGCGTGGTGCGGGACCACGGACCGTCCTCGAACGCGCGCCGCGCCGCGGCCACCGCGCGGTCGACGTCCTCGGCGGCGCCGTGCGCCACCTCGGTGATCTTCTCCCCCGTGGCGGGGTCGAAGGTGGGGAACGTCCGGCCCGACACCGCGTTCACCCACTGCCCGCCGATCAGCAGCTGCTTGGTCCCGGACACGAACTCCCGAACCGCCGGCCGCACCGCCTGCTCCGCTACCGCAGTCACACCAACCTCCTCGTCGTGGACGTGGCGGTAATGGTGACCTGCGCAACAGCGGGCTAACCGTGTCAAGTTGACACAGTGACCTCACACCGCGCGGGGCTGCGTCGTCGGACCGGCATGGACATCGCGTTGTGGATCATCGCGGCCGCGCTGGCGGCCGTCTTCCTGGCCAGTGGGGCCGTGAAACTGGCTCAACCGGCCGAAAAACTGGCCGCCACCGGGCTCAGCGTGAGCCTCGGCAAGACCATCGGGGTGCTGGAGGTGCTCGCCGCGGCAGGGCTGATCCTGCCCGCCGCGCTGGACATCGCGCCGGTGCTGTCGCCGCTCGCGGCCACCGGGCTGGTGCTGCTGATGGCCGGGGCGGTCGTGCAGCACGTCCGCCGCCGCGAAACGAAAGTCGCGGCGGTGCCCGTGGTGCTGCTCGTGCTGGCCGCCGTCGTGGCCTGGGGGTGGTTCGCGTGACCGCGTTCGAGGATGCTCGCGTCCCCGCTCACGGCGGGCGGCCGCTGGCGCATCCCGCCCGCGACGAGACACCCCTGCCGGGCAAGGTCAGCTCAGCCCGAGGCTCCGCACCCGCCGGTGCAGCGTTGAGCGGCTGATGCCGAGCAGCTTCGCGGCGTGGGCCTTGTTGCCGCCGCAGTCCCGCAGCGCGGCGGCGATCGCGTCGTGTTCGAGCTGCTCGATCGGCGTGAGGTGGCGTGCCCGGGGACTGCCCTGGTAGGCCTCCGGCAGGTCACGCGGCAACACGTCACCACACGCGCGGCCGGCCGCGACGTGCCGCAGCAGCGCCTTCAGCTCGCGCAGGTTGCCCGGCCACGGCTGCGCGGCGAGGACCTCCAGCGTGCGGGGCACGAACCGGAGGGTCGAGCCGAGGTCGGCCAGCATCGCCGCGACCAGCGCGGGCAGTTCGTCCCGCCGGGAGCGGAGTGGGGGCAGCTCCCGGCGGGCGATGCAGCGGCTGGCGAGGTCGGCGGCGGGGCCGGTCAGCTCGGACGGCGGCAAGCTGGTGAACGCGAACCAGCCGCGGTCCATGGCGGCCCCGACCCGGGCGGCCGCGCCGGCGGGCAGCAGGGCGATGTTCTCGATCACCAGCAGCCCGGTGTGCGACGCGACGAGCTGGTCGAGGGTGGGGGCCCAGTGCTGGGCGTCCACCGCGTCGAGCACGGCCAGCGCGGACTCCCCCGCCAGCTCGCGGGCCACCGTCGAACGGCCGGTGCCGGGCTCGCCGCTGATGAGGACATGCGTGCGTTGTTCCCGGTAGGTGGTGAAGTCCCGCTGCACCGGCCGCGGGGTGGCGCGCCGCGGGATCGCCTGCACCGCAGGCGGTTCCAGCTCGAACAGCACGCCGGACGCGCCGGTGATGCGCTCGAAGGACACGTCCGCGACGCGACCGGAGGACAGCCGGACGCTGCGGGCCTGCCGGACGCCGAACGGGGCGTCCATGGCGAGCCCGCGGAGGATCGCGTGGTCGGGGGCGTCGAGCAGGTCGGTGGCGGCGGCGTTGGCGAGGACGACGTCGTCGCCCAGCACCAGGACCGGGCGCAGGCGGTTGAGGGCGGCTGCCTGGTAGGCGGCGAGCATGCGCTGCTCGGCCGCGCGGGAGCCCTCCAGCAGGCGCTGCTCGATGTCGGCGACCGTGCGGCGCAGGAACGGGCCGAGCAGCGGGCTGGCGTGGTCGGCCGGGCAGGTGATGTCGAGGACGCCCTCCAGGCGGCGGGTCACCGGGTGCGTGATCGGGTGGCCGTAGCAGGCGAAGGCCTTGAAGCTGTCGATGAAGTGCTCGTGCCCGTGCACGGCGAGGCCCTGGCGCAGCTCGAAGACCGTCGCGATCGAGTTGGTGCCGGTGTTCTCCTCGGTGAAGCGCCTGCCGGGGACGACGCCGAGCCGGTCGAGGGTCGATTCCAGCCGGCGCTCGCCGAACCGCCGGTCGACGATCCAGGCGTCGCGGTCGGCGAGGATGAGGCTGAACGCGGTGTCGGCGAGCTCGCGGGTGGCCTGGTCGAGGACGGGTTCGGCGGCGAGAACGAGCCTGCTGCGGCGATCGATGTCCGCGACGGTGAGCCGGTCGACCGCGGCGTCCGGCCGGAGCCCGGACAGCTCCGCCCGGCGCCACGACTTGGCGATCTCGGGCCGCAACGCTGCGCTGTCCATCCTCGCCTCCCTTGGCGCCGATGCCCGAGCCACGTTAGCAACGGTTAACGCCACGGGTCGAGCGCTTGCCCCCGTCCGGGGGTGCCGCCGCTCCCGCCGAGTGTGGACTCGCCGCGCTGGGATGGGGGACCCGCGCGCCGGAGCGTGGACTCGCCGCTCAGCCGTGGGTGTCCAGCCGACGGAGCGAGAGCCCCGCGCCCGCGCACCTTCCGAGGGCACCTCGCCTGGGAAGCGAAACCGAATGCCGCTCCCCCACGGAACGTGAAATTCACCGCGCCGGAGCGGGGACCCGCGCGCGGGAGCGTGGACTCGCCGCTCAGCCGGGGGTGTCCAGCCGACGGAGCGAGAGCCCCGCGCCCGCGCACCCTCCGAGGGCACCTCACCCGGGAAGCGAAACCGGATGCCGCTCCCCCACGGAACGTGAAATTCACCGCGCCGGAGCGGGGACCCTCGCGCGGGAGCGTGGGGCTTGCCGCTCAGGCGTCGGGGGTGTGTCCGGCCGACAGGGCGTGAGCCCGCGCCCACGCACCCTGCGAGGGCACCTCACCCCGGAAGCAAAACCGCGGATGCCGCTCCCCCGCCGAGTGTGGAACTCCCCGCGCCGAACGTGGAACTCGCGCGCCGGAGGGGAACTCGCCGCTCAGGCGCCAGGGGTGTCCAGCGCCCGCGCGAGTACCTGCGCCAGGTGCAGCGCCTGCCGTCCGGTGAGGTCGTCGATCTGGGTGCGGCAGCTGAAGCCGTCCGCGAGGACCATCGTGTCCGGGGGCGCGGCCTCCACCTCGGGCACCAGCACCCGGTTCGCCGCGGCGACCGACACCTCGTAGTGCCCCTTCTCGACCCCGAAGTTGCCCGCCAGCCCGCAACACCCCGAGTCCAGCGTCCGGTTCCGCACACCCACCCGGCGGAGCAACCGCTCGTCCGCCGCGTTGCCCATCACCGCATGCTGGTGGCAGTGTTGCTGCGTAATGGCCGACGCCTCGACCTCCGGGAACGACACGTCCGGCGCGTACTTCTCCAGGAACTCCGCCAGTGTGAACGCCTGCGACGGCAACCCGTGCAGCTCGGAGTCGTCCAGCAGCTCCCGCGAGTCGTGCCGGAACACCGCCAGGCAGCTCGGCTCCAGGCCCACGATCGGCGTCCCCGCCTCCAGTTCCGGCCGCAGCACCCGCAACGTCCGCCGCAGCACGCGGCGCGCCACCCCGAGCTGCCCGGTGGAGATCCAGGTCAGCCCGCAGCACACCGACGACGACGGCAGCACCACGTCGAACCCGGCGTGCTCCAGCACCCGCACCGCGTCGTGCCCGACCTCGGGCGACAGGAAGTTCGTGAACGTGTCCGGCCACAACACCACCCGCGGCCGCCCCCGCTCCTGTCCCCGGAACCCGCGCCGGAACGTCCGCGGCGCGAACCGCGGCAGCGACCGCTCCGGCGTGATCCCGCCCGCCTTCTTCACCAGCCCGGACAACCGACCGCCCAGCACGCGGTTCGCCAGCCGCGGCGCACCCGACGCGAGCCGCGCCAGCACCGGCAGGAACCCGAGCGTGTAGTGGCTCGCCGGGCGCAGCCGCCCCGCGTAGTGCTGGTGCAGGAACTCCGCCTTGTACGACGCCATGTCCACGTTGACCGGGCAGTCGGACAGACAACCCTTGCACGCCAGGCACAGGTCCAGCGCCTCCAGCACCTCGCCGGAGCGCCAGCCATCGGTGACCGTCTCGCCGCGCATCATCTCGAACAGCAGCCGCGACCGCCCGCGCGTCGAGTGCTCCTCGCGCCCGGTGACCATGTAGCTCGGGCACATCACGCCGGACGACTTGTCGACACACGCCCCGACGCCGACGCACCGGCGCGTCGCGGTCGCCAGGCTGCCGCCGTCGTGCGGGTACTTCAACGTCACCGGCAGCGACCGCACCGGCCCGTCGAACCGCAGGTCCGCGTCCAGCTTCCGGGGCCGCACCAGGTTGCCCGGGTTGAGCAGGTCCGCCGGGTCCCAGATCGCCTTGAACCGCTCGAACAGCGCCAGGATCTCCGGCGGGTACATCCGCGACAACAGCTCCGCCCGCGCCTGCCCGTCACCGTGCTCGCCGGACAGCGACCCGCCGTGCCGCACCACCAGGTCCGCCGCGTCCTCCATGAACGCCCGGAACTGCCGCCGGCCCTCGTCGCTGGTCAGGCCGAAGTTGATGCGCACGTGCACGCACCCCTCGCCGAAGTGTCCATACGGGACACCCTTCAGCCCGTACTTCCCCAGCAGAGCCCGGAAATCCCGTAGATAGGCCCCGAGATGAGCGGGCGGCACCGCGGAGTCCTCCCAGCCCGGCCAGGCCTCGGAACCGTCCGCCATGCGGGTCACGATCCCGGCCGCGGCCTCCCGCACCGACCACAGCACCCGCTGGTCCGCCGGCCGCGTCTCCACCACGGTCGCCGCACCGGTGTCCCGCTCCAGGGCGGCCGCGACTTCGGCAGCCCGCGCCGCCGCCTCCGCCGGGTCCGCTCCCCCGACCTCGACGAACAACCAGCCGCGCCCCGCCGGCAGCAGGTCGACGGCCGGGTGCGACCGCCGCATCAACAGCGAGTCGATGAGGTCGCGGCCCATGCCCTCGACGGTCAACGGCTTCAGCGGCAGCACCGACGGCACCGCGTCAGCAGCCGCGATGTCGTCGGCATAGCCCGCGACGACCAGCGCGCGGGCCGCGGGCGCGGGCACCAGCCGCACGGTGATCTCGGTCAGCAGCACGCACGTGCCCTCGGTGCCGACCATGGCGCGGACCAGGTTCGTCCCGTTCTCCGGCAACAGCTGGTCCAGCGCGTACCCCGACACGCGCCGCGGGATCGACGGGAACGACGTCCGCAGCAGCGCCAGGTTGTCCAGCGCGAGCTGCTTCGACTCGGCGACCCGCGGATCGTCCGGCAGCGACTCCCCGATCGCCAGCCGCGTCCCGTCCGCGGTCAGCACGTCCAGCGCGACCACGTTGTCCGCGGTCCGCCCCCACGCCACCGAGTGCGAGCCGCACGCGTCGTTGCCCACCATGCCGCCGATCGTGCAGCGGCTGTGGGTCGACGGGTCCGGCCCGAACGTCAGCCCGTGCGGGGCGGCGGCCGCGCGCAACGCGTCCAGCACCACGCCGGGCTGCACGCGCGCGGTCCGCGCCTCCGGATCGATGTCCAGCACCCGGTTCAGGTGCCTGCTGTAGTCGATCACGACACCCTCGCCGAGCGCCTGCCCGCCGATGCTCGTTCCTGCGCCACGGGCGGTGATGGGGATTCGGAACTCCCGGCACAGCCGGACCGTCGTCTCCAGGTCCTCCACAGTGGACGGGAACACGACGGCCAGCGGCACGTGCCGGTAGTTCGACGCGTCCATGCTGTAGGTCGCGCGCGCCGTCGTGCCGGACTCGACCTCACCGGTGAGCGCGCGGCCCAGCTCCGCGAGGAACCGGGCCACGCGCTCGTCCGCGACCACCGTCATGAACCCGATTCTCCCGGCACCGGATCGCCTGCCCGCAGGGGCGCCGCGGCGAAGCGCCCCTCGTGGGCGAGCACCGGACGGCGGTCGCCCGCCAGCTCCGGGTACTTCTGCTCCAGCTTCTCCCGCCGGGTCATCTGCTGGTGCCAGTGCCGCACCGTCTCCCGGTCGCCGTTGCCGGTGCCGCGCCAGCTCTTCGGCGCGTCGTCCCGGCTGGGCCCGGCCGAGGCGACGCCGCCGAGCCGCACCGCGGGCGGCAGGCGGCGTGGCGACGAACCGCACGCACAGCTCGGCGCGGGGCTGGCGGACGAGGGCACGAGCGCCTCGAACCGGTTCCCGCACTCGCACGCGTAGTCGTAGATGGGCATCCGATCACCAGTTCTCGATCGACTGGGCGAAGATCGCCTCCAGGTCCTCGCCGCGCACCGGCCGCGGCGAGGTCGCCAGCAACCGCTCCTGCTTGAGGGTGCCCTCGACCAGGTCGCCGATGTCGCTCTCGTCGTAGCCGACGCCGCCGATCCCGTTGGGCGTGCAGATGTCGCGCATCAGCGACGACAGCACGAACGGCAGCTGATCCACCGCGTCGCGCTGCTTCGGGGCGTGCGGGTCGAGGATCCGCGCGGCCCGCAGGTGCTTGTCCGGGCTCGTCGGGAAGGTGAACCGGAACGCCGCCGGCGCGGTCAGCGACACCGACTCGCCGTGCGGGACCATCGCCTCGTCCTGCGGGTAGTTCTTCGGCCGGTACTCCTTGACGCGCCCGGCGATCGGGTACGCGCAGGCGTGCGGGATGTGCACGCCCGCGTTGCCGAACCCCATCCCGGCGAACGTCGCCGCCAGCATCATGTCCGTCCGCGCCGCGAGGTCGCCGCCGTTCAGCACGGCCTTGCGGAACGAGCGGGCCAGCAGGGTCAGCGCCTGCTCGGTCCAGGCGTCCGAGATCGGGTTCGACCCGCAGTAGGCGACCCGGGTTTCCGCGCGGTGCCGCGGGAAGGAGTCGAACGGCTTGGCCGTGTAGGACTCCAGCGCGTGGCACAGCACGTCCATCCCGCTGGCCGCGGTCACCTCGGGCGGCATGCTCAGCGTCAGCAGCGGGTCGACCACCGCCATCGACGGCCGCAGCCGCGGGTGGCTGATGCCGGACTTCACCTTGAGGTCGAGGAAGTCCATGATGCACACCGGCGTCGTCTCCGACCCGGTGCCCGCGGTGGTCGGCACCGCGACCAGCGGCTTGAGCGGCCCGGCAGGCGCCTTGCCCTGCCCGATCGGCTTGTTGACGTAGTCGTAGAGGTCGGCCGGGTAGGTGGTCATCAGGTTGATGGCCTTGGCGGTGTCGATCGACGAGCCGCCGCCGACGGCGATGAACCCGTCCCACTCGGACTGCTTCGCGAAGTCCACCGCGGCCTGGATGCTGACGTCGGTCGGTTCGACGTGCACCTGGTCGTAGACCTCGACGGTCAGCCCGCCCGCCTTGGCGGCGTCGGCGACGCGCTGCGGCACGCCGGTGGCGGCGACCCCCGGGTCGGTGACGATGAGGACCCGTTCCGCGCCCATCTGCGCGAGGTCCCAGCCGATCTCGTCGACGGCGCCGGCGCCGAACTTCAGCGGCGTCGCGCCCCAGGTGAAGACGGTCTCGTTGAGGTATTCGGTCATGCCCGTGCCTTTCAGCCGAAGTACCCGTCGGGGGCGAACGGGAGTTTGGCGGCCTGCTCCGGGTCGTGCCCGAAGATCACCTCGGCGTTGGTCTCCTCGGCGATGCGGCGCAGCTTCTCCACCGATTCCAGCCAGCGCACGCTGTCCCAGACGATCGCGGCGCCGATGGCCGGCGGGCCCCAGCTCTCGCCGAGGTAGACCGCGTCGGAGGTGAAGATCTTGGTGCCCGCCTCCGGCAGGTCCACCCGCAGTGACATCGTCCCCCAGGTGTGGCCCGGTGTCTCGATGACGCTGACGCCCGGCGCGATTTCGGCGTCACCGGAGACGAGTTCGTAGTCGATGCCCTCGTAGTCGGCCTTGAGGTGCGCGCCCTTGAACGGCCCGTCGATGCCGAGCGCGCCCTCGTGCTCGTTGGCGTTGACGATGATGCGCGTCTTGCCGCCTGCGAACAGCTTCGCGTTCGCGGCGTGGTCGAAGTGCAGGTGGGACAGCACGAGCACGTCGATGTCGTCCGGGGTCAGCTCCAGCGCGGCCAGCGAGTCCTGCAGGTAGCTGGTGCCCTCCTGGACGGGGAAGAACTCCTGCAGCCCGGTGGGCGCCCAGCGGGTCTCCCAGTCCTGTGGAACGCCCGTGTCCCACAGGATTCGCCCGTCCGGGTGCTCGATGAGCACCGCGTGGGTCGGGCACGTCGTCCACACCGCTTCCTTGCGGGTGTTCGAGCGGTCGGTGATGGTCGCACCCGGCTTGAGCAGCAGCCAGGTCTGGTCGCATTCCATGGTTCCGGTCTTGAGCAGGTGAACCTTGCTCGGTGCCGTCATCTGCGCCTCCTTGCGCGTCAGGACAGAGCCGAGCACAGAGTGGCATGTAGCATGCTACTCGTCAACGACGTGGGTAGCCGGTCCACTCCAACGAGACCGGCGGGACCGGGTCGCCACTGGCCGCGGCTTCCTGGCCGATCAGCAGCCGGGCGGTGTTGAGCAGGTGCGCGCGCATGGACTCGGCGGCTTCGTCGGCCTTGCCCGCTTCGATGAGCGCGAAGATCTCCTCGTGCTCGGCGAGGATGTCGGACAGGCTGCGCGAGGTGTCGACGGTCGAGGCGCCGCGCAGCAGGACCATGTCGCGCAGCGAGTCGATGTAGCGGGCGAGCCGCACGTTGCCGGACGCCTCGTTGATGATCTCGTGGAAGCGCCGGTCGGCGGCCATGAACGTGGCCTCGTCGCGTTTCTCGGCGGCGGCGCGCATCGCCTTGAGCTGGGCGCCCAGCTCCTTGACCCACGCGGCGGTCCGCTGCGTGACGGCGCGGTGGGTGGCCGGGACCTCCAGCAGCAGCCGGATCGCGAAGACCTCCTCCAGGTCGTGCAGGGACGTCTGGAGGATCCGCACGCCGCGGTTGCGCTCGAACCGCACCATGCCGCGCTCGGCCAGCTGGATCAGCGCCTCCCGCACCGGCGTCCGGGACACGCCGAGCCGCTCCGCGAGGTCGTGCACCGAGTACAGGCTGCCCGCGACGAGCTCGCCGTTGACGATGGCGCTCTTGAGCTCGTCGAGGATCTTCCCGGCGAGGTTGGCGTCGTTCCCGATCTGCCGCATCCGCGCATTTTCCCACGGCCGCGGGGTCCCGGCGGTGCCGCTTGGCAGGATGTCGGCGTGGTGAACGACGCTCGGCGGCCGGGCCGCCCCAGGACGGGGGTGCGGGAGGCAGTGCTGGCCGCGGCCGAGGAGATCCTCGCCGAAGCCGGTGTCGCCCGCCTGTCGACGAAGGAGGTCGCGCGGCGCGCCGGCGTGGCCGAGTCGAGCATCTTCTACCACTTCCGAGACCGGCTCGGGCTGCTGCGCGCCGTGGTCCACCTGCACCTCCCGCGCTACAAGGAAGTGGCCGAGGAGCTCGGGCGGCGGGCCGGGCACGGCACCGTGCGGGACAACCTCGTCGAACTGCTCGGCAGCCTGGAGGCCTACTACACGCGCATCACGCCGGTCCTGGCCGCCGTCCAGGCCGACAGCGAACTCCGTGAGCTGTTCACCCAGCGCAGCGCGGAAGCGGACATCGGCCCGCAGCGGGGGCTCGCGCCCATCGCGGCCTACCTCGGCCGGGAACGGGACCTCGGCCGGGTGCGCGCCGGCCTCGACCTGGACGCGGCCGCCCTGGTCATCCTCGGCGTCGCCCACCAGCGGGCCGTGCTCCGCTCGCTGGGCACTCCCGCCGTCGCGGGCGCCGCGCAGGTGGTGGACACCCTCCTGCCCGGCCTGCTCCCGGACTGAACCCGCGCATCCGCTGGACCACCCGCGGCCGAGCACGCTACATTTACTGAGTCACGACTCAGTAATAGGAGGCCTCGTGGTCCGGTACGTCACCGCCTTCGCGTTGCTGGCCACCGGCCTGCTGGCCGGGGCCTTCGGCTACGGCGCCGTCAACCTGGTGTCCGCGTTCGGCGCGGTGCCGCTCGACGTGCGCCTGACCTTCCACACCGCGCTGATGCACATGAACGGCGTGGTCATGCAGACGACGATGGCCTTGGCGGTCCTGAGCTCGCTCGCGCTGGCCGTGTTGAGCCGCGGCACGGCGCGGTACCTGGCGGGCACGGCCGGTGCGCTGGCGCTGGCGTCGTTCCTGATCACGCGGTTCGGCAACGTGCCGATCAACGGGCGGATCAAGGTGTGGGCGGTGTCCGGAGCGCCGGCCGACCACGCGGCGGTCCTGCAGCGGTGGGAGGCGTTCAACGTCGCGCGCACGCTGACCGCGCTCGTCGCGTTCGCCCTGATCATCGCGGTCGGAGTGCTGGTGGCCCGGACCCGGCAGGCAGAGCGCGTGGTTGCCGTTCCGGCCTGATCGCCGGTTTCGCGGCTGTCCCGCCGGGTACGCCCCACGTCATGGACGCGGAGATCACCTTGCGTGTCGACGGCGCCACCCACCGGCTGACGCTCGACAGCCGCACCACCCTCCTGGACGCCCTGCGCGAACGCCTCGGCGTCACCAGCCCGAAGAAGGGCTGCGACCACGGCCAGTGCGGGGCCTGCACGGTCCTGGTCGGCGGCCGCCGGATCCTGTCCTGCCTGTCGCTGGCCGTCGCGCAGAACGGGGCCGAGGTCACCACCGCCGCGGGGCTCGCGCCGGACGGTGAGCTGCACCCGGTGCAGCGCGCGTTCCTGGAGCACGACGGGTTCCAGTGCGGCTACTGCACGCCGGGCCAGATCTGCTCCGCGGTCGGCGCGCTGGACGAGGTCAAGCAGGGCTGGCCGAGCCACGCGACCCCGGCGGTGAGCGACCGCCCCGCGCTGACCCGCGCCGAGATCGCTGAGCGGATGAGCGGCAACCTGTGCCGGTGCGCCGCCTACGACGGCATCGTCAGCGCGATCGAGGAGGCCGCCGGATGAAGCCGTTCACCTACGACTCCCCCGCCGACGCGGACATCGCCGTCCGCACCGTCGCCGCCGACCCGTCGGCGGTGTTCCTGGCCGGCGGCACGAACCTGGTCGACCACCTCAAACTCGGGGTCGCCCGCCCCGGCCGTCTCGTCGACGTCACGAACCTGACCTCCGCCGAGATCACCGAGCGCGACGGCCTCCTGTCGATCGGCGCCGGGGTGCGCAACAGCGACCTGGCCGCCGATCCGCGGATCCGGTCGCGCTACCCGGTGCTCGCCGAATCGCTGCTCGCCGGCGCGTCCGGGCAGCTGCGCAACATGGCCACCACCGGCGGGAACCCGTTGCAGCGCACGCGGTGCGTGTACTTCCAGGACGTCACGACCCCGTGCAACAAGCGCGAGCCCGGCTCCGGCTGCTCCGCGATCGGCGGCTACACCCGCTACCACGCGATCCTCGGCGCGTCCGAGCACTGCGTGGCGACGCACCCGTCCGACCTGGCGGTCGCGCTGGCCGCGCTGGACGCCGAGGTGTGCGTGCTCGGACCGGACGGCGAGCGCACGATCCCGTTCACCGAACTGCACCGCCTGCCCGGCGACACCCCGGAGCGGGACACCGTGCTGGCGCACGGCGACCTGATCACCTCGATCGACCTGCCGGCGCCGCCCGCCGGGAAGCAGCGCTACCGGAAGGTCCGCGACCGGGCCTCCTACGCGTTCGCGCTGGTGTCGGTGGCGGCGGTGCTGGCCGTCGAGGACGGCACGGTCGTCGACGCGCGCATCGCGTTCGGCGGGGTCGCGCACAAACCGTGGCGCGCCTGGCAGGCCGAGGACGTGCTGCGCGGCGCGCCGGCCACCGACGCGACGTTCCGCGCCGCGGCCGAGGAGGAGCTGGCGCAGGCGCAGCCGTTGCCCGGCAACGAGTTCAAGGTCCCGCTGCTGACCCGGACCCTGGTCTCCGTGCTCCGGGAGCTGTCATGACCGCGATCGGCGAACCGCTGGTGCGGCGGGACGGCGCACGCAAGGTCACCGGCACCGCCACCTACGCCTACGAGACGCAGGCCGGCACGCCGGTGTTCTGCCACCCCGTGCAGGCCACCGTGGCGCGGGGCCGGATCGCCGCGATCCACACCGCCGAGGCCGAGGTGCTCGACGGCGTGCTGGACGTGATCACCTACCGCAGCGCCGAGCGGCTGGCGTCCACAGAGGACGCCGAACTGGCCGTGCTGCAGGACCGCGAGGTCGCCTTCCGCGGACAGGTGATCGGGCTGGTGATCGCGGAGACTTCCGAGGCCGCGCGGCACGGCGCGGAGCTGGTGTTCGCGACCTACGACGAGCGCGAGCACGACACCGAGCTTGCCGCGGACCGCGACGACCTGTACAAACCGGAGAAGGTCAACCCGGCGTTCCCCACGGACACCGCGACCGGCGACGTCGACGCGGCGATGGCGTCCGCCGACGTGACGGTCGAGCGGACCTATCGCACCGCGATGTACCACAACAACCCGCTGGAGCCGCACGCGACGACGGCGTTGTGGGACAACGACTTGCTGACGCTGTGGGACTCGACGCAGGGCGTGCACCCGTCGCGCAAGGCCATCGCGAAGGTGTTCGGCCTGCCCGAGGAACGGGTGCGGGTGGTGTGCCCGTACGTCGGCGGCGGGTTCGGGTCGAAGGGCCTGCCGCACGCGAACGTGGTGCTGGCCGCGATGGCTGCGCGCGCCCACCCGGGACGGCCGGTGAAGCTCGCGCTGACGCGGCAGCAGATGTTCTCGCTCGCCGGGTACCGGACGCCGACGATCCAGCGGATGCGGCTCGGCGCGACCCGCGACGGCAGGCTGACCGCGATCGGGCTCGACGTGGTCGAGCAGACCTCGCGCATCAAGGAGTTCGCGGAGCAGACGGCGTTGCCGTCCCGCATGATGTACGCCGCGCCGAACCGGCGCACCACGCACCGGCTGGCCGCGCTGGACGTGCCGGTGCCGTCGTGGATGCGCGCGCCCGGCGAGTGCCCCGGCATGTTCGGGCCCGAGGTGGCGATGGACGAGCTGGCGCACGAGCTGGGCATCGACCCGGTCGAGCTGCGGATCCGCAACGAGCCGGAGGTGGATCCGGAGTCGGGCAACCCGTTCTCCAGCAGGCACCTGGTGGAGTGCCTGCGCGAGGGCGCCCGGCGGTTCGGCTGGGACTCGCGCGACCCGCGGCCCGGCGTGCGGCTGGAGGACGGCTGGCTGGTCGGCACCGGAGTGGCGTCCTCGGTGTACCCGTCGTCGACGCGGCCGGGGTCGACCGCGGTGGTGCGGTTCGAGGGCGGCCGGTACGTCGTGGAGATCGGCGCGGCGGACTTGGGGACCGGAGCGTGGACGGTGCTGCCGCAGATCGCCGCGGAGGCGCTGGAGGTGCCGGCCGAGGAGATCGACATGCGGCTCGGCGACACCGCGTACCCGAAGGCGGCGGTGGCCGGCGGTTCGGCGGGCACGGGGACCTGGGGTTCGGCGGTGTTCGAGGCCGCGCGCACGTTCCGCGACAAGTACGGCCGCGACCCGGCCGACGGCGCCGAGGCCGACGCGACGACCGGGGACAACCCGGCGCGCAAGGAGTACGCGATGTACGCGTTCGGCGCGCAGTTCGCCGAGGCGCGGGTGCACGCGGACACCGGGGAGATCCGGGTGCCGCGGCTGCTCGGGGTGTTCGCCGCCGGGCGGATCGTCAACCCGCGGACCGCGCGGTCGCAGTTCCTCGGCGGCATGACGATGGGGCTGTCGATGGCGCTGCACGAGGAGAGCGTGTGGGACCCGCGGTTCGGGCAGGTGGTCAACCACGACCTGGCCGAGTACCACATCACGGTGAACGCCGACGTCGACGACATCCAGGCGCACTGGCTCGACGAGCACGACCCGCACGTGAACCCGCTCGGGGTCAAGGGGATCGGTGAGATCGGGATCGTGGGCACGGCCGCGGCGGTGGCGAACGCGGTGTTCCACGCGACCGGGGCGCGGATCCGGGACCTGCCGATCACGCTCGACAAGGTGCTGCCCGCGTTGCCGTGAATTGTCGGTGGGTCTCGTTATGGTCGGCGCGTGGAGAATTTTCGGATCGCTGTCGACGACCGTGAACTGGCGGACCTGAGGGACCGCCTGGAGCGCACGCGCTGGCCGGACGCCGAGACGGTGGACGACTGGTCGCAGGGGGTGCCGCTGGAGTACCTGCGGTCGCTGTGCGCGTACTGGGCGGACGGGTACGACTGGCGCGCGTTCGAGAAGCGGGTCAACGCGCTGCCGCAGTACCGGACGACGATCGACGGGGTGGGCATCCACTTCGCGCACGTGCGCTCGCCGCACCCCGGCGCGTTGCCGCTGGTGCTGACCAACGGGTGGCCGGGGTCGATCGTGGAGTACCTGGACGTGATCGGGCCGCTGACCGACCCGGTCGCCCACGGCGGGTCGGCCGCGGACGCGTTTGACGTGGTGCTGCCGACGCTGCCCGGCTACGGCTTCAGCGACAAGCCCGCGTCGCCGGGCTGGGGCGTGCAGCGGATCGCGGACGCGTGGGCCTCGCTGATGGCCTCGCTGGGGTATACGCGCTACGGGGCGCACGGCAGCGACTGGGGCAACAGCATCACCACCGCGATGGGGCAGCAGCACCCGGACGTGCTGGCCGGGATCCACGTGCAGCCGCCGATCGCCGCACCCGACCCGGCGACGTTCTCCGACCTGTCGCCGCGGGAGCGGGAGGCGCTGGACGCGCTGGCCGAGGCGGAGTCGCGGGAGTCGGGCTACTCGGCGGAGCAGTCGACGAAGCCGCAGACCGTCGGGTACGGGTTGGTGGACTCGCCGGTGGCGTTGTGCGCGTGGATCGTGGAGAAGTACCACTCGTGGGTGGACACCGGAAGCATCCTGACGCGCGACCAGCTGCTCGACAACGTGAGCGTGTACTGGTTCACCCGCAGCGGCGCGTCGTCGGCGCGGTTGTACTGGGAGAGCTTCAAGCAGGTGTCCGAGTGGTTCAGCAAGTCCACTTCGGACACGGTCCCGGTGCCGACGGGGTGCTCGGTGTTCCCGCGCGAGGTGCCGCGCCCGTCGCGCCGCTGGGCCGCCCGCCGGTACACCGACATCCGCTACTGGAACGAACCCGAGCGCGGCGGCCACTTCGCGGCGCTCGAAGAGCCGGAGGTGTGGGTGGAGGAGATCCGCAACTTCTTCCGCCTGGTGCGCTGATCGGCAGAGACCGCCACCAGGCGCCAAGCGGCGCGGCGATGCGCTGACGAGCCGCGTGTCGCTTGGCGGCATGCCCTCAGCCCGGGAGGCCTGCACCCCCGCTGGCCACGTTCACGGCGGCCCCGCCCCCGGCGATTGGCACCCGCTCCCGCCGGCGCGCGCCGCCGCGCCGACAGCCACCGGCAACCCCCCACCGGCGCGCACCCGGCCCAGCCCACCACGGCACCACCCCGGCAACCGCCCGCACCGGCGCACCCGGCCCAGCCCACCACGGCACCACCCCACAACCGCCCTCGCCCGAGTGAAGCGCCACGCCCACCGGCCGCCCGCGAGCCCCACCCTCCCGGCACGGCAAAGGTCGCCACTCGGCCGAGCCCACGGCAGCACCGCCCCCGGCAAAACCCCCACAGGCGCACCCGGCCCTACCCACCGCGGCATCGCCCCGGCAACCGCCCCCACCGGCGCACCCGGCCCAACCCACCACGGCACCACCCGACAACCGCCCCCACCGGAGTCGAGCGCCACGCCCACCGCCGCCCGCGAGCCACCCTCCCGGCACGGCAAAGGTCGCCACTCGGCCGAGTCCACGGCAGCGCCACCCCCGGCAAACAGCAACCGCTCCCGCCGGCGCGCGCCGCCCAGCCACCGGCAAACCCCACCGGGCGCACACCCAGCCCTCGAGCCACGACAGAGTCACCCGTTGCCGTTGGCGGCGTCGCCACGTCGAGGGTTGGTCGCTGCTGGTGCGCGGGCGCGTCGGCGACCTGCGTGAACTCCGGGCGAGCCTGGACGAGCTGCCGGTCGGGGCGTCCCCGCGCTGAGGCGCCGAGAACGCCCCCGGCGAGACTGCGAGGGCGTACTCCGGCGAGTCGTTATCGCTGCAGGTGCGCGGGCACCTCGTCGACCGGGACGCGGGTCTGCTCGCCCGACGTCATGTCCCGCACCGTCACCTCGCCGGCCTCCTGCTCGGCCGGGCCGTAGATCAGCACCGTGCGGGCCCGCTGGTCGTTCGCCCACTTCAACTGGCGCGCCAGCTTGCCGGAGGTGCCCAGGTAGACGCCCGTGCGCAGGCCCTGCGCGCGCAGCCGGTTCGCCAGCCGCAGCACCTCGTCCTCGGCGCCGAGCACGGTGAGCGCCACGTCCAGGCCACCGGCCTCGGCGTCGGCCGCGGCCTGCCCGGCGAGGATCCGCTCCAGGCCGATCGACCCGCCGCACGCGGGCATGTCCGGGCCGCCGAGCTTCGCGACCAGCCCGTCGTAGCGGCCGCCGGACGAGATCGACCCCGGGTAGCCGGCGGCGGTGACCTCGAAGATCGGGCCGGTGTAGTAGTCCAGGCCGCGCACCATCCGCGGCGTGAACACGACCCGCCCGGACGGCAGCCCGGCGGTCAGCTCCACGAGCTTGTCGACCTCGGCGAGGCCGGCGCGGCCTCGCTCGGTGGTGTCGAGCTGCTTGCGGATGCGGTCGGTGTCGGTGGCGACGACGTCCCCGACCAGGCTCTCCGCGGTCTGGGTGTCCAGGCCGCGGTCGGCCAGCTCGGCGATCACCGCGTCCGGGGTGGCCTTGTCCAGCTTGTCGAGGCTGCCGAGCACCTTCGCGCCCGCCTCCTCGGGGATGCCGTAGGCCTCCAGCAGGCCGTGCAGCGCCTGGCGGCTGTTGACCAGGAAGCGGAAGTCCTCGACGCCCAGCGCGGTCAGCGCGTCGTTGATCGCCCACAGCGTCTCGGCGTCGGCGAGCGGCGACGACGAGCCGACGGTGTCGAGGTCGCACTGGACGAACTCGCGGAACCGGCCCTGCGCGGGGCGGTCGGCGCGCCACACCGGGCCGATGGCGTAGCGCTTGTAGGGCGAGGGCAGTTTGCTGCCGTAGGTGCCGATCACGCGGGCGAGCGGCACGGTGTGGTCGTAGCGCAGCGCCAGGTCGGCCTCGCCGCTGGCCTCGTGCACCCCGCGCTTGAGGATCTTGAAGATCAGGGCGGACGCGTCGTCGCCGAGCTTGCCCGCGAACACCTCGAGGCGTTCGAAGGCCGGGGTCTCCAGGGGGTCGAAGCCGTAGCGCTCGAAGACCGCGCTGACGGTGTCGAACGCGGCCTTCCGGCGACGCACGTCGTCGGCCAGGAAGTCGCGGGTACCTGAAGGTGGCTCGGCGGCCTTCGCCATGAATCGGTCCTTTGCTGGTCGGGTGCGCCTGCCATTGTCCCGCGCCGGTGCGGGCGGGTGTGCACTACCCCTGGACAGACGGAAGCCCCGGCCCGCCGAGGGGGAGGTGGGCCGAGGCTTCCTGCTCCATCCGACGGCACCCCTGCGCGTCCACCGGATTTGCGACTCCGGCGCCTGACTACCCCGGCCGCCGGGCGGTAAACCACGGATGCGGAAAAAAATCTCCGCGGGGTGCGGGCGCGGTCTGGGATGATCGGGTTCCATGACGCCGACCCTGGTGCTGTGCGCGGCAGCGTGCGGATGTCGAACGGTTCCCCGGTGCCATCGCGGAGCGAGGCGGTGACCGGCCGCCGGGTCGACGTGTCGCGGCTGCCCCGGGAGGTCGCGGAGCTCATCGACGCCCTGCCGCCCGGTGAGGACCTCGTGGTCACGCGGGACGGCGAGGTCATCGCGACGATCTCCAGCACGGGCGGCGCGCCCCGGGCGGCAGGGCCGGAGATCGCCGACGACGTCACGGTGGTCGCCACGGCGATGCGGTTGTCGGAATCGGCGCGGGGGAAGCTGTCGGCCGAGCTCGGCACCGACTACATCGTGATCGACATGCACGCGGCGCCGGCCACGGCGGACGTGCTGCTGGTGCCGCCGGTGAGCCCGCAGCTGATCGGCAACCTCCGCCGGTCGTTCCCGAAGGCGCGGGTGGTGGTGGCCGAGATCGACGACGCGGAGCTCGGCGTCAGCTACCACGGCCCGGTCCGGCGCTTGCTCGACGCCGGCGCCACGACCTACCTGCCCTCGACGACCATCCCGCACCTGGCGAAGCAGCTCGACCGGACGGTCACCCACGAACGGCAGCTCACGGGCGGCGCCCCGGCACGACGGGAGATCGACGCCTCCCCGCGGCCACCGCACGATGCGGAATGACCCGGCCAGGACAACTGGGCCACGACGGCTGAGGGCACGCGGGGTCGCGGTGCCTGGTCAGCGGCGCCGCACTCGGGCCAGCAGCAACCAAGCCTCAACGCGGCGACGCCCCGAACGGCAACTCACCCAGGCTCGCCCGGAGTTCACGCAGGTCGGTGAACGTCCGGGCGGCGCCGGCGTCGGTGAGCTCCGCCGCGGAGAACCCGCCGGTGAGCAGCCCGACGGACGGCAGGCCGATGCGCCGGGCGGCGACGCAGTCCCACACCGAGTCGCCGATCACCACGGCCTCCTCGCCCCGCACCTTCTCCAGCGCGACCTCCAGCAGGTCCGGCTCCGGTTTGGTGGCCTCGACGTCCTTCGAGCTGGTCCAGTCGGCCGCCAGCTCGCGGCCGTCGATCAGGTCGAGGTAGTGGTCGACGTGGTCGGGCTTGCCGGAGCTGGCCAGCACCACGCGGTAGCCGGCGTCGTCGGCGGCCTGGAGCAGCTCGTGGGCGCCGTCGAGCGCGCACACCTCCGGCAGCATCCCGTCGACCAGTTCCTTCCACTTGGCCCGGACGTCGTCGCCGCAGGCGTCCTCGACCTCCTGCCCGGCGACCTCGGGCACCAGCTGGTCGCCGCCCATGCCGATGGCGCGGTGCAGGCGCCACACGGGCACCGTCACGCCGTGGCCGCGGAAGGCGCGGAACCACGCGAGCGCGTGGTGGTAGTTGGTGTCCACCAGCGTGCCGTCCACATCGAGCACGAGAACCTTGGCCATGCCCGGCAGATTGCCCACCGCGCCCGGCCCGGAAACGCTCACCCGAGCGTGCTGACGTAGGCGAGCAGCCCCACCACCGGCACCGCGACGGCCACCAGCCGGAAGTCCGGCCGCGGCGCGACGCGGATCAGGCGCACCCCCTCGGGCACGAGCGCCACGGCCACGCCCGCCACCGCCACGAGGGACAGCACGGTCGTCCCCTTGAGCACGCCGAGCGGCAGGGCCGCCATCGCCGCCAGCCCCACCGCCTGGACCGCGTGCAGCACACGCGCCCGCCAGGCGGCGAACGCGAGCACCGGCCAGCCGAGCAGGATCGTGAACGACAGGTAGCTGAACAGGTGCGGATCGCCGTAGGCGTCGCCGACGAACGCGGTGGCGAACCCGGCCCCGCGGTGGCGGGCCAGCGCGAGGGCGGCCTGGTCGAACCCGGCGTGGAAGACCCGCGCGAACAGCCCGGTCACGACGAGAACCGCGCCCCAGAAACCCCACCGGAACCTGATCCGCGCGGCGAGCGCGAGCACCGCCGCGCACAACAGGAGCGTCCCGGCGAGCACGCAGGTGTAGGCGGCGCTCATCCGGCCGGGGTGGTCGGCGGCCGCGGTGAGCTGGTGCGGGAAGAAGAAGGGGACCGGGAGGCGCAACAACATCCCGGTGAGCAACAGCAGCGGTGCGGCGATCATCGCCAGGCCGGCGATCCAGCGCGGTTCACGAGTCATGCGGCCGAACCTGCCAGTGCCCGGACCGCGGCGGATCGGACCGCGGCGGACACTCCGGCCGCGGACATCAGACCCTGGTATGACCGCCGTGGACGGACGCGGCGGGCGCGGTACCCGGATATCGTGCGACGAATGGGCCCCTCGCCATGGCGTTCGCGCGCCGCCGCCGTGCTGCCGGCCGTGCTCCTGATCGCGGTGGACGTCGCCGTCGGCGGGAACCTCCTGCGCGACGACACCGGCTGGCGGCTGGGCGGCTCGGTGGCCGTGGCGGTCGTGATCGGGCTGGCCGTGCTGGTCCGGCGGCGGTGGCCGGTCCCGGTGCTGGTGTTCGTGCTGGCCGTGTCGGTGGCGGCCGCGTTCCTCGGCGTGCTCTGGGATCCCTTCGCGGGCGCCGCGCTGGTGCTGCACGTCGTCGCGCTCGGCCGGGACCCGCTGCTGCCCCTGCTGGGCGCGTGCGCCGTCGCCGCGGTCGCCGGCTTCGCCGCCTGGTGGTATGTCCTCGGGGTGCCGCTGCTGGTCGCGGCGTGGGCGGCCGGGCGGGCGGCGCACGCGCACCGGACCCAGGCCGAGCGGCTGGAACTGCAGCGGCAGCACCAGATCCGCACCGACGAGCGCCTGCGCATCGCCAGGGAGCTGCACGACGTCGTCACCCACGGCATGGGCCTGATCGCGGTGAAGGCGGGCGTGGCCAACCACGTGGCTGAGTCCCGGCCGGACGAAGCCCGCGAAGCGCTCCGGATCATCGAGGAGACCAGCCGCGAAGCGCTCGGTGAGATGCGGCGGTTGCTCAGCGCGCTGCGGGACGACACCGAGCCGCCGGGCGAGCTCGCCGATCTGCCGCGGCTGGCCGAACGGGCGGCGCCCGCGGGGGTCGCGGTGGAGCTGGACGTCGACGCGCCGGACCTGCCGCGGCCGGTGGAGCTGGCGGCGTTCCGGATCGTGCAGGAGGCGGTCACGAACGTGGTGAAGCACGCCGCACCCGCGCGGTGCCGGGTGGTCGTGCGGGCGCACGCCGGCGAGGTGCGGATCGAGGTCACCGACGACGGCGCCCGGCAACGCGGACCGGTGCGGCCGGGCCACGGCATCGTGGGCATGTCCGAGCGCGCCGCGCTGTACGGCGGCGAGGTGACCGCGGAACCGTTGCCGGGCGGCGGTTTCCGCGTCGCGGCGTGGCTGCGCGCGTCGGCGGAGGTGCCCGTTGCCTGAGCCGCTGCGGGTGGTGATCGCCGACGACCAGGCGCTGCTGCGCGGCAGTTTCCGGTTGCTGGTGGACAGCGAACCGGACATGGCGGTGGTCGGCGAGGCGGCGACCGGCGCGGAGGCGGTCGAGGTCGTGCAGGCGGCGCGGCCGGACGTGGTGCTGATGGACGTGCGGATGCCGGGCATGGACGGCATCGCGGCCACGCGGCTGCTCACCGAGCGGGTGCCGTCCGCGCGGGTCCTGATCCTCACGATGTTCGACCTGGACTCGCACGTCTTCGACGCGCTGCGCGCGGGCGCGGCCGGATTCCTGCTGAAGGACACCCGGCCCGCGGACCTGTGCGCCGCCATCCGCGTGGTCGCGTCCGGTGAAGCGCTGCTGGCGCCCGCCGTCACGCGACGGCTGATCGCCGAGTTCGCCCGGACCACCGCGCCCCGCCCGGCCCTGAGCCGCGACCTCGACGTCCTCACACCGCGGGAGACCGAGGTGCTGACGCTGATCGCGCACGGGTTGTCGAACACCGAACTCGCCGAGCGCCTGCACCTCTCCCTGGCGACGGTGAAGACCTACATCGGGCGGCTGCTGGCGAAACTGCACGCCAGGGACCGGGCGCAACTGGTGGTCATCGCCTACGAAACCGGGCTCGTCACCGCGTCAGGAGCGCGGTCAGCGGAACCGCGGTGAGCCACGCCCAGCCGCCGAGGCCGACCACGTGCGCGGCCCGCCAGGCGAGCGGCGCGGCCCGCACCACGCGGCCCACCAGCAGCAGCTCGCACAGCCACCGCGCGCCCCAGAACACCGTCTGCGCCGCCAGCACGGTCGTGGCCAGCGCGCCCGGCGCGAGCAGCTCGTCGACCGGCCACAGCAGCGCGCCGAGGACCACGCAGGTCAGCCCGATGAACCCGGTGTGCAAGCCGACGACGAGCCGGGACAGGGGGCTTACCGCGACGAGACCGGCGGGCCACCCGAGCAGCCGCGGCAGCACGAGGTGCGCGAGCCCCAGCACGATCGCGACCACACCGGCCACACGCATCTGCAGTTCCAGCATCACGCCGCCTCGAACGCCGTCGCGGTGACCAGGGGCGTCCGCCGCACCCACGCGACGCGCGCGAGTCCCGCCCTTGCAGCGACGCGCTCCCACTCCGCGCGCGGGTAGAAGTGCCACGCGCCCGGCCCGAAGGCCAGCACGTTCGGCAGGTCGCGGTGGTGTTCCACCAGCACCAGCCGGCCGCCCGGCCGCAGCACGCGGCGCGCCTCGCGGAACAACGCCTCCCGCCCGGCCGGGGTGCGCAGCTCGTGCGCGGCGAGCACCGCCAGCACGACGTCGACGCCGCCGGTCGCCAGCGGGAGCGCCTCCGCCCGCACCGGCAGCGCCCTCGCCGGGTAGCGCCGGCGAGCCCGCCGGATCGACGCCTCGACCGGGCCGCGCGGATCGAGCACGTCCAGCACCACGCCGGCGGACTCCGGCAGGAGGGCGGGCAGCGTGGGCGAGACCTCGTCGAACCCGGCGGTGACCAGCACGTGCCGGCGCACCCGCGCGGGCAGCACCGGCCGCAGCCACGTCCACCGGTAGAGGCCGGAGACGTCGTAGACCCACCAGGACGCCGCCAGGCTCGCGACCGTGAACCACGCCGCCCCGGCGCGCGCCGGTTTCGGCAGCGGCGCCGCGGCGACCACCGCGCCGGCGAGCACCTTCGGCCAGTTGAACGCCAGGACCTGCGCGACCCCGCGCATCACCGGAGCTCACCCCGGTGCCAGCCGTAGTCCACATCGGACACGTGAAAAGCGTTGGCCAGCACGGCTCCGCCGAAACGCCCCAGGAAGGCGACCTCGTGCCGCGGAATGCCGACGGGTTCGGGTCGCCAGCCGCTGCGGAACGCCTTGACCACCACGATGCCCTCCTTGTCCGGCGAGAACGTGTACGGCAGCGGCCCGGCGAACCGCCGCGCGTCGGCCGGGGTGGCGAACACCTTGTCCCACAACGGTTCCCGCTCGCCGAGATCGGCGGTGACGTCGAGATCGCCCTGCCCGTCCCGCGACCGCACGGTGAACCGCAGCGTGTCGTCCTGCCGGGAGACCCGGGCCGCGCTGCGGTGGTAGTGGTAGCCGGTGAGGACGTTCCCGCCGAGCGCGAGCAGGGCGCGGTCGGTGTCGCTGCGCAGGATCCGCAAGCCGCGCATGGTCTTCCCGCCCGGGGTGCGCAGCCGCGCGAGGATGCGGTAGCCGGTCATCACCGAGCGGAACCCGAGCGGCGCGGGCAGGACCGACGGCCGCAGGTGCCGCAGCGCGACCAGGGCGACCGCCACGAAGGCGTGTTCGGCGCCGTCCGGGCCGGTGTAGGTGTCCAGGGTCAGCGGTTCCGGCAGCAGCGGCGCGACCTGCGAGGGATCGACGGCGTACGTGAGGACGAGGGAGTGGTCGAACCTGGTCCGCATGGGCAGCGGGTGCCGGTTCAGCACGGTCATGGACACCTCCGTACTTCCACTACGCCCCAGAGCATCGAGCGGTCGGGCGGGCCGGGATCCTCGCCGGGACGTGGTTCGCGGAACGAGCGGGACACCACCACTCCCCCTGGCCGCAGGGCGTGCCGCACGGCTGCGGCGAGCCGGGCCGCGTACCGCGCGTCGGGGCCGTCGAGGACGTTCGACAGGGAGATGCCGTCGTAGCAGCCGCGGGGCGCCTGTTCGAGGTGCTCGGCGACGTCGGCGTGGACGAGCGTGGCGGCGGCGCGGGTGTCGCGGGCGAGTTCGTCGTGTCCGGCGAGCAGCCGCCACGCCCACGGGTTGTCCGCAGGGGCGTGTGCGAGGCCCCGGCGGACGCGGGCGAGCAGCACGCGGTCGAGGCGCGGCGGGATCGCGTGCCGGAAGGCGGGCAGCAGGAGACCCAGCGGCGCGAGCCCGGTCGCGAGCAGGCCCTGGAGGCGGCGGGATTCCAGGAGCGCGACGGGATCGCCGTCGCGGAGGACCTCGTCGACGTGGCGCCAGCGGGGGTCGAGCACGCGGAGGGCGGCGCGCCCGGCGGCGAGCAGGCGTTCGGCCCGGCCAGTGGCCGCGGGGGCGCCGGCGAGGCGGTCCCGGCAGTAGGCCAGTTGCGCGGGGTTGATGTCCACGGCGGTGACGTCGTACCCGGCGCGCGCGAGCGCGGACACAGTCTCCCCGGCGGCCGCGATCGCGAGGACGCGCCCGCGGGGCAGGGCGCGGAGTTCGACGTCCGGGTCCTCGTAGCCCCAGCCGAACAGCAGGCCCCGCCGGCCCGCCCAGGGGTTCACCGGTGCCGCCGGAGTGCGACGAGCCAGGCCAGGACGAGCAGGACGACGTTGTGCAGCACCAGGTTCAGCGGTTCGGCGATGTGCCCGCCGCCGAAGGCGAGGCCACCGGCGTTGAACCCGGCGAGCAACGCGGTCTGCACGGCCGCGGCGGTGCGTGGCGCCCAGCCGGTCAGCACCCACCCGCCGAGGGCGACCTCGGCGAGACCGATCAGCAGGAGGACGACCCCGGCGGCCCCGCCGAGCACCGGCACGGACTCGACGATCGCCCGCTCGTCCGGCCGGGCGCCCAGCACCTTGGCGACGAGCCCTTCGTAGATCCACACGGCGGCCACCGCCCCCGGCGGCACCCATCGGGCCGCCCACTCCCCCACGCGCACGGGTCGACTCTAGATCTCGCTCGGGCTCAGGCGAGCGCGGCGGCCAGCAGGGCGAAGGCGCCGATGATGACGGCGACGCGGATGTAGTGGAAGCGGTCCCAGCGCTGCGACTGCTGCTTCCAGTCCGCGGGCCGGTTCTCCGGGGTCCACGTCTTGCTCTGGTTGTTGATCGGGACGAGCAGCAGGACCGACATGATCACGCTGACGATCAGCAGCGCGCCGGCGGTGATGACGAGGCCGGTGCCGTCCTGACTCCACCCGGCGATCGCCCAGACCGCGACGAGCGCGAGCGAGGTGAGGTACCAGACCGGCATCACGGCGCCGAGCATCCGGCCGCCGTGGGCGCGGCCGAGCAGGGTGCTCTCGTCCGACAGGCGGGCGAGGATCGGGTTGATGACGAAGGCGACCGAAAACTCCACCCCCACCATCACGCCGACGACGACGGTGGTGAGCACCTCGAGTGCGTTGAGCATGACTACTCCTCCGAGAACCTAGCGTTGCTAGCTGATGTGGCAACGCTAGCGCAACCATTGCTCGCTTGTCTAGCAGTGCTAGGATCGACTTGTGTCGGTACAGGAACGCAAGGAGCGCGAGCGGGCGAACCGGGAACGCCTGATCTTGGCGACGGCCCGCGAACTCGCCGAGCAGCAGGGCTGGGACGCGGTCACGACCCGCAGGCTCGCCGAGCGCATCGAATACAGCCAGCCGGTTCTCTACAGCCACTTCCGCGGCAAACGCGAGATCATCGGAGCCGTCGCGCTGGAAGGCGCCACCGAGCTGGCCACGGCGTTGCGGGCCGCGGCCGCCGCGGCGGACGGGCCGCGGGCTCGGGTCACCGCGATCGCCCGCGCCTACCTCGACTTCGCGGCCCGCCACCCGGCGGTCTACGACGCGATGTTCCAGCTCGACGGTGGCCTGGCGTTCGCGCGGGACGACACGCCGGAACCGCTGAAGGACGGCTTCGCCGCGCTGCTGGAGAACCTCGGCGAGGTCGCCGGCGACGGCGTGCACCCGGGGCTGTTCACCGAGGTGTTCTGGGCGGCCCTGCACGGGCTGGCGACGCTGACCCGGGCGGGACGGCTGCCGCCGGCGGACGCCGAGCGGCGGACGGAACTGCTGGTGGACCGGCTCGCCGTGTTCTGACGCCGGTCAGATCCCGAAGAGCGGCAGGCAGGGCGGCAGGTTCTCGATCGTCACCGGGATGTCGTCGCGCCACGCGTCGCGGCCGAGGCGCAGCCGGTGCTCGACGGCGAGCGCGTCGCGAACCACGTGCCGCGCGACGCCGTCCGGGCGGTAACCGAGCTTGCGGGAGACCGCGAGGGAGGCGGCGTTGTCCTCGAACGCGCCGGACGCGGCCTCCTCCGCGCCGAGGCCCGCGAAGGCGAGGTGCAGCACCGCGCGGCGCATCTCCGTGCCGATGCCCTGGCCCTGGTACCGGCGGCCCACCCACGAGCCGGTGTGGACCTCGCGGGTGATGGCGAACCGCTTCGCGCTGACGCTCTGCTGGCCGACCACCTCGCCGTCCCGGAAGACGACGAGGTCGAGGCCCCAGTCGTCCGGGCTCCACCGGCCCAGCCGGAGCCAGTGGAACTGCACGAGCGACCGCGCCACGAGCGCCGGTTCCTGGTCGGTCCACGGAACGAGGAACGGCATGCTGCCCGGCTCGTGCACCCCCTCCGAGGCGAGCTCAGCCAGCGCGGCGAGCTCCTCCGGCGCAGGCAGGCGCAGTTCGAGCCGCGGGGTCCGCACCCGCAGCGCGAGCAGAGGGAAGTGATCGGCCAGCATCGGCCCATCCTGGCAGAGGTCAGGACTACCCGAGGTGAGACGAATGCGCGGCGAGACCATCACGGTGCTGCGGCGAGGCGGCGAGCAGTGGTACATCGGCGTCGCCGCACTCGCTGTCGCAGTCCTGTTCGTCTGGGTGGTGACCGACGGCGTCTTCCGCGGCGATCCCTTCGGCAACGTCGCCGAACTCATAATCGCCACCGGTTGGGGGTTCTGGGGGCCGATCAGGTACCTGCAGGTCAGGGTCGAGGTCAAGCAGAGCGGTCTTGTCGTCCACAACTTCTTCACCCGGTACTCGATCCCGTGGGCAGCGGTGACCAGGCTGGAAGCTCAACCAGCTCTGCGAATCGTGTTGTCCGACGGCAAAGTCGTGGCACCGGGGACCGGCGCGGAATCGCTCGCCTCCACCATCCGCCACAACCGCACGCAACGCGCGATGCAGGAACGCATCGAGGCGGCACGACAGCGCGCACTGGACCAAACCTCGGCCGAGGTGGTGACGAAGCGGGTCTGGGCAGGCAACCTCGCCATCCTGGCCGGGGCCTACGCGGGCATGTTCGCCGTCGCGGGGATCGCCTGGCTCGTCAAGTAGATCACTCCCCCACGAAGACCATCTCCGGGTAGCGCGGCGACGGGCCGTCCAGCAGGTGGTCGTTCCGGTCGCGCAGCCACCGGTCGAAGAACGACGCCACGTACGCGCGCTGCGTGCGCACCGCGGTCGCCGGGTCGAGGGTGCCCAGCGGGACGCCCAGCTGCGGCACCAACGCCGCGGCATCGGTGAACGTCGCGTGTTCCGAGCCGAGCAACCGCAGCTGCGCCGTCCAGCCGTGCGTCGCCGCGCGGAAGGCTTTCCAGCCGGGGCCCGTGTCGGTCTCGCCGTCCTTGCCGACCAGCAGGAACGGCCCCCTCAGCCCCTCCGCGGCCGGCGGCATCAGGCTCCCGTCGAACCACGTCAGGTTCCCGTCCAGGTTCACCCCGGCCACCACGCGCGGGTCGGCGGCCATCGTCAGCGCCGCGGCCGCCCCGCCCATCGAGTGCCCGATCATGCCGACCCGGCTCACGTCCAGCCGCCCGGCCAGCGCGTCCAGCACGAACCGCGTGTCCGCGACCCGCACGTCGAGCGCCTTGCGCAGGAACGCGTCCGGATCACCGGGGTCGACCATGGTCCGCACCGAGCCGTCCGGGAACTCCACCTCCGGCGACTCCCACGTGTGGTCGATGCTGATCACGACGTACCCGCGGCTCGCCAGGTCCTCGGCCGTCGCGGTGCCCCACGTGCGCGGCTCCCCCAGCCCCGG
The DNA here is from genome assembly GCF_021654135.1 of Amycolatopsis tucumanensis. Lineage (GTDB taxonomy): Bacteria > Actinomycetota > Actinomycetes > Mycobacteriales > Pseudonocardiaceae > Amycolatopsis_E > Amycolatopsis_E tucumanensis. The sequence goes on from NZ_JAKGSD010000032.1 coordinate 30,095, forward strand.
TGAGTACACGACCACCGGCCGCCGCCCGGGCAGCGGCACGGCGTCGCGCCGCGCGTTGGTCCGCACGCCCGCCCAGTCCGCCGACGGCACGCCCAGTCCCAGCAGACCGTTCGCGGTGACGGCGTCGAAGTGCGCGGCGGCGCCGGGCAGCATGTACGGCGCCGCGCGCCCCGGGCCGGGCAACGCCGGGTAGTGCAGGCTGACCATCAGCTCCCGCGGCCCGCCGCGCCACGGATCGGTCCGCGACGCGTCCACGAGGTGCAACTCGGTCTGCCCCACCCGGTACGGGCCGGTGGGCCGCGGCAGCACGAGGTCCGTCGCCGCGGACGCGGGCACCACCGACGCGAGCAGCACCGCCACGGCGAGCACGAAGGTTCTCCGGATCATGCCGATCATGCTGCTCGGCCGCGCGTGGCACGGCATCCGGGAAAAACCCGGGTAGGTTCACACGGTGGCGGAACGCAGGCACGGCACCCCGGCTCCCGCGACCGGCTCGACGGTCACCGGTCAGGACTGGGAAGGCGCGCACCTCAGCGGCGAACGGCACGAGCGCGTCGCGTTCGTCCGGGCCGACCTGAGCGAGGCGGTCACCGAGGGCGCGGTCTTCACGGAGTGCACCTTCCGGGACAGCCGGTTCAACGCCTCCCGGCACACCGGCGCCGCGTTCCTGAACTGCACGTTCACCGGCTGCTCGTTCTTCGACGCCACCTTCACCGACTGCAAGACCACCGGCTCGATGTTCGACCGCTGCACGTTCGACCTGCTGACCGCCGAGGGCGGCGACTGGTCGTTCACCGGCCTGCCCGGCGCCGACCTGCGGCGCGCGTCGTTCAGCGGTGTGCGCCTGCGCGAGGCCGACCTGACCGGCGCCCGGATCGGCGGCACGGTGCACCGGTGCGACCTGTCCGGCGCCTGGCTGCACGCCGCCGATCTGTCCGGTTGCGACCTGCGGGGCAGCGAGATCACCGGGCTGAACCCGCTGGAGACCAAGCTCGCCGGCGCGACGATCGACCCCGAGCAGGCCCTCGTGCTGGCCGGCGCGCTCGGCGTGCGGATCCGCTGACCTCCGCGCTCACCCACAGCCGTCGTGGACGACCTCGATCGACCACGGCCGCTCCTGCGTGTGCAGGTTCCAGTAGTGCTCGGCGATGTCGTCCGGGTCGAACGCGGTGCCGGGCGCGACCGGCCCGGCGACGGTCACCGACGCGACGTGCACCCCGGCCGGCCCGTACCGCGCGTCGAGCAGGGCGACGAGCGTGCGAACGCCGGCCTTGCCCAGGGACAGGCTCACGTACTCCGGCTTGGGTTCCGGCATCCCGCCGGTGACGAGGATCGTGCCGCTGCCTCGTTCGGCCATCGCCGGAGCGACGTGCGCCGCGGCGGTCAGCGCGCCGACGACGTTCACCGCCCACGCGTCCAGCTGCGCCCGCGCCGGGAGTTCGCCCGGCGCGTCCGGCTGGATTACCGCCGCGTTGTAGACGAGCACGTCCGGCGTGCCGAACTCGGCGGCCGCCGCGTCCAGTGCGGCCCGCAGCGCGTCCTCGTCCGCGCTGTCGGCGACGAAGCTCCGCGCCCCGGGCATGGTCCGTTCCGTGCGCGCCACGAGCGCGATCGGCAGGCCCTCGCGCGCGAACCGCCGCGCCACCGCCTGCCCGATGCCCGGGCCCGCCCCGATGATCACCACTCCACTCATGCGGGCGACGGTAGAAGCCTGACACGGTGACAAGGTCAAGCTGCGCCGGGAACGGCTCACGACCTGACGCGGTCGCGAGCCGGTCCGGGCCGTGCGGTCAGTTCGTCACGCGCACGTAGTCGACGACGAGCTGCTGCGGGAACTTGGTGCTGCCGTCCGGGTCGCCGGGCCAGTAGCCGCCCACGGCGAGGTTGAGGATCAGGAAGAACGGGTGGTCGAACACCCACCGGTCGCCGCCGAGGTCGGCGGGCGTCCTGGTCTGGTAGAGCACGCCGTCGACGTACCAGCGGATCTGGTTCGGCGCCCAGTCGACGGCGAAGGTGTGGAAGCCGTCGGAGAAGTTCGGGCCGGAGTAGGCGGCGCCGATGCCCTCCGCGCCCGAGTAGCCGGGGCCGTGGATGGTGCCGTGCACGGTGTTCGGCTCGAACCCGACGTTCTCCATGAAGTCGATCTCGCCGCAGTTCGGCCAGCCGTTGGTGCCGATGTCGTTGCCCAGCGCCCAGAACGCCGGCCACATGCCCTGCCCGCGCGGCAGCTTCATGCGGGCCTCGAAGTGCCCGTAGGTCTGGGTGAACCGGCCCGCGGTGTTCAGCCGCGCCGAGGTGTACTCGCACGGTCCGTACCAGCAGTTGTAGCCGCCGGGGTTCTCGCGGCGGGCGGTGATCACGAGGTTGCCCTGGCCGTCGAGCGCCGCGTTGGCGGCGCCGGCCGTGTAGTACTGCCGCTCGTGGTTGTTGACGTTGTCCCCGGTCTCCAGCTGCCACTTCGCCGGGTCGACCGCGCTGCCCGCGGGGCCGTTGAAGTCGTCGTTGAACGTCACCGTGGCCGCCTGCGCCTGCGGCGCGGTGAGGGTGGCGGCGGCGACCAGTGCGGGGAGGAGGAAACGGAACCAGCTCGACATCTTCATCGACATCACGCCTTCCGGCCGTTTGTTGTGGGGAAGAACAAAGTAGCGTGGACTAGACCATTCCGACAAGGCGTCCGGGTGGGAACTTTCCACCCGGATCCCCTCGCGTGAGTGACCCGCGTGCGGGGGATCCAGCGTTTCCGCAGTTCCGGGCCGGGTAGCCGGGGCGCCTAGGAGGTGAGCCATGAACATGTTCGACAAGGCCAAGGACGCTCTGGGCAAGAACCCGGACAAGACGGACCAAGGGATCGACAAGGCCGCCGAGGCCGCCAAGGGCCGGTTCGGCGAGCACGCCGACAAGATCGACCAGGCGTCGCAGAAGGCCAAGGACTTCGCGCGCGGGCAGCAGGAGCAGCCGCCGCCGCAGTGAGGAAGTCCACAGTGGAATGAGTCCTTCGGGGCGAGGTCTTCGTCCCGAAGGGCTCTTCCCCTCATCGCACGCCGAGGAGGATGCTGGGCCGCGTGTCCAGACCCGACCTGAACCCGGTGGCCCTGCGCCCCGGCGTCATCGCCTTCCACCAGCCGCCGGGCGGCTGGTTCGTCAGCAACGCGGGGCTCGTCGTGGGCCGTGACGCGGCCTTGCAGGTCGACACGTTCGCGACCGAGCCGCTGAACCGGCGGCTGGAGACCGCGATCGACGCCTACCTCGCGCCCGGCACGCCCCGCACGGTCGCGCTGACCCACGCGCACGGCGACCACGCCCACGGAGCCGGCCGCCTGGCCGCGGCAGGCGCGACGGTGCTGGCCACTCCGCCCGCCGCGGGCGAGGTGCTGTCCGGCCCGCACACCTACGACATGCTTTTCAGCTGCGACTGGGGCGCCATCGACCCGCCCGCGGACATCTCCCCCGTCACCGAGCCGCGGACCCTCGACCTCGGCGGCACGTCGGTGGCGGTCGTGCCGGTGCCCGGGCCCGCGCACACGCACGGCGATCTGGTGGTGTGGCACGAGGAGTCGGGCACGCTGTTCACCGGCGACCTGCTGTTCCTCGGGGTCACGCCGCTGGCGATCTCCGGGTCCATCGCCGGGTGGCTGGAAGCGCTGACCTGGCTGGAAACGTTCGGCGCGGCCACGTACGTGCCCGGGCACGGCCCGGTGACCGCGGCGGCCGAGAACCCGGTGGCGGACGTGCGCGAGTACTTCGAGTGGCTGCGGGAGGCCGTCGCCGCGTCGGCGGACTACGCGGCGATCGAGGAGGCCGCCAGGGCGCGCTGGCCGGAGTGGGGCGCCGGCGAGCGGCACGGCGTCAACGCGCGGATCGCGTACGCGCAGGCGCACGGGACCGAGCTGGACTTCCCGGCCGGGGTCAAGGACCTGCTCACCAGCGCCGCCGCCCACGGCGAGCGGATGACCGAGACGGGCCTGATCCGCCTCGACATCTGACCCGCGGGCCTCACGCCCGCGGGCGCGAGTTCCGCAGTCGCGGGCGCGAGGCCTGCGCTCGTGGGCGCGAGTTCCGCGCACACGCCCGCGAGTCCCGCGGGTGCGAGTCCGACGCTCGCGGCGCGAGCCTCACGGCCGCGAGTCGCGCCCTCGCGGGCGCGAGTTCCGCGTTCGAGCCGGTGCGGTCAGCGGATCTTCTCGCCGTAGACGCGCTCGACCTTCAGCGTCATGAGCACCCGGCGGTCGGACACCATGACCTCGCGGTACTCGGCCCAGTCCGGGTGCTCGCCCGCGGCCTTGCGGTAGTAGTCGACCAGCGCCTCGACCTCGGGGCCGTGCGGGTCGGCGCCGGGACCGGTGAGGGTGACCGGGCCCTCCGCGGTCGCCCACGCCCAGCCGTCGGAGCTGGTGACCTCCAGCGCGGCGCGCGGATCGCGGCGGAGGTTGCGGGTCTTCGCCCGGCCCTCCGTCATGGACACGTAGATCACCCCGGCGTCGCGGTCGTAGTACGGCGTGACGGGCGACAGCTGCGGCAGGCCGTTGGACTTGATCGTGGCCAGTACGGCGATCCTGGCGTCGGCGAGCAGGTCGTGCGGATCGAAGGTCATGCTCCGATCATGCACCCTCACACTGATGTGAGGGTCAATCGCGCGCCCGCTCCTGCTGGAGCCGCCTTCGGCTACGCTGCCGTCCGTGCCCGAACAGACGTGGTCCCCCGATCCCGAGACGCCCGTCGTCGAGTACCGGTCCGGCCGATGGGTGTTCATCGGGGGGCTGGCCATGTTCGTCGTCTTCGGGTTGGTCGCCCTCTTCCCGGACATCGGGCATGCCTCAGGTTCGTCGAAGTCGAAGAACCTCACTCCGACCGCCGCGTCGTTCCTCTTCGGCGCGCTCGCGCTGGGCGGCCTGATGATCATGATCGGCTCCGTCCCCCGCATGCACCGCTTCGTCGTCGATCAGCGTGGACTGTGGTGGGGAGCCGGTCGCAAATCCGACCTGATCGCGTGGGAGGAGTTGCGTGCCGTGCGCGGACGGGAACCGCGCCCGCCGGTCAAGGGCGACCCGAACTCGAAGCCCGTGCTGCCGGCCCTCGTGTTCACCCCCGCGGACGGCCGTTTCGCGACCCGCCACAGCGCGCTGGTGAAACCCCTGCCGGACGCCGGTCCGGACGTGCAACTGAGACTGCCGAACTTCGCCACGGTCCGGCAGCTGACCCAGGAGATCGCCAGAGTCCGGCCGGACCTGCTCCGCTGACGCCCTTGGCAGGTCTGGCCTGCGATCGGCGTCATGAGCACCCCGCGTGAGGGCCGACGCGCGCTGGCGGGGCGTCAGTGGTCGTTCACGAACGGCCAGGCGCCGCAGCCGTAGCTGCACGCCGTGACGGTGAACTTCTGCCCCTCGGGCAGGTTGTAGACACCGCCGAGCGAAGCGCTCTTCGAGACGCAGCTGCCGCTCCCGCCGGTCACCCGGAACGAGTACCGCGTCGTCTCCCCGGTGCCGGGGCCGACCCACACCGTCGGGGTTTTGCCGTCCGCCTTCGTGTCGCAGGCGGAGATCAGGTCGCCGTGTTCCTCCACGTACACCTTGAAATCGCCGGACGCGCCGGACCAGACGTGGTCCCAGCCGTCGCCGGGCGGCACCGGGGCCGCCGAAGCCGTGCCCTGGAAGGCCAGTACCGCAAGTACACCGGACGACAGAGCCACCGCGGCGCGAATTCCCCTGTGGGACTTCATCGGATTTCCTCTCCTGCCGGAAGCAATGGCGCAGCCTAGCGCGACGTTGATCGAGACGACAAGAGGATCGTTCAACAATTGCTGGCGGAATCTAGGGGCGAGCCGCAAAGGGGTCGGGACTGGGGCATCGGGACTGGGGCAGGTGTGGGCAAGCCTGGGCTATCCGCGGCAGGTGTGGGCAAGCCTGGGCTATCTGCGGCAGGGGCGGCGAGCCTGGGCTATCCGCGGCAGGGGCGGCGAGCCTGGGCTATCCGCGGCAGGTGTGGCGAGCCTGGGCTATCTGCGCTGCGAGCAAGTGCTCTGTGTTCGGCCTGCTGCCCTCGGCACCATCACCGGCCAGGGCAGGCTGCAGGTCAGCCCGGGGCAACCTGCGCACACTCGGCGACAGCCTGCTGCCTCGGCACCATCGCTACGAGGCCGGGTACAGGCGTCCCATCAGTTCGAGGACCTCGTCGATCATCCGGCGCGCCTTCGCCTTCGACGACGCGGCCGCCACCTCGCGCCCCGCCTCCGTGGCCATCGCCGTCAGGCACAGCACCAGCATGTCCGACAGCGGCCGCGTGTGGCCGTTCACCAGCGTCGAGTTCGCGTGCAGCCACTCGCGGAACCGCTGCCGCGTCAGCAGCCCGAACCCGGCGGGCCCGCTGCCGGACAGGAAGATCCGCGCCAGCTGCCGCTCCTCCCAGCACCCCTCGAGGTACGCGCGGGTGCCGGCGATGAACAGCCGCAGCGCGTCCTCCTCCCCCGCGGCCAGCGCGGTCCGGAACGCGCGCGCCGACCGGTGCTGCTGCCGCCGTGTGTACTCGTCGTACAGCGTGATCCACAGGTCCGACTTCGCGGTGAAGTGGTGGTAGAGGCTGCCGATGCTGGCACCCGCCCGGTCGGCGATGTCGACGAGCTTGGCGTCCTCGTAACCGGAGGCGACGAACACCTCGCGGGCTGCGTCGAGCAGGGCGGCGCGCGTGATCTGCGCCCGCGTGCTCCCGGTGGTGGCCTCGGTCATACCCCGATTGTGCCGGACCGCACGGCTCGCGCCGGTCCCGGCGTGACGTGAGCCCCGCCGGGACGCGGCGCCCACCTCACGCCGCCGGCACGCCGTTGGCCGGCGCCGCCGGTTGCGGCTGCGTGTACGGCACCACCGGTCCGTCACCGTCGTCGGTGGTCAGCGGCGTGCCGGACAGCACCTGCTGCCCGCCGCGGATGGTCGAGATCTGCCCGCCGGTGTAGCCGGCGTGCGAGTCCGGCCCGTACCGGAACGGCACCAGCCCGGGCCCGGTGAACCCGCCCTTGTTCAGCGCGTCGATCAGCCCCTGCCGCGTCAGGTCCTTGCCCGCGGCCTGCAGCACCTGCGCGAACGTGTACGCGTACGACATCGCGTAGATGACGTTGCCGTCGAACGGCAGGTTCGGGATGTAGGTGTCGTGCACCTTCTTGAACAGCTGGATCCACGAGTTCTGCGCGTTGCCGCTCGCCGGCAGGTAGGCGCTGCTTACCAGCCCCTCGACCAGGTCGCTGCCCTTGACCGACGCGCCGCTCTGCTTGGCGAAGTTCTCCAGCAGCCCGGCCACCGTCACCGGGTCCGCGCCCACGCTCGAGGCGACCAGTTGCGGGTTGTAGCCCAGCTTCAGCGCGGTCAGCTTGAACAACGCGGTGTAGGCCGGGATCGTCTCCAGCACCACCACCTCCGCACCGCTGCGCGCGATCGCCGACACCTGGGCCGCGACGTCGGTGTTGCCCGGCTGGTAGGGCTGCCGCGACACGACCAGGCTCTGGTCGATGAACTTGTCCAGCCCCTTCATGCCGTCGGCGCCGAAGTCGTCGTCCTGGTAGAAGTAGGCGACCTTCTTGCCGGCGAAGTTCTTCGCGACGTAGTCGCCGAGGATCTTGCCCTCGACGGTGTAGTCGGGCTGCCAGCCGTAGGTGTAGGGGTTCTTGTCCGGCTGGTCCCAGCAGGTGCAGCCGGACGCGACGAACAGGTCCGGCACGCGCGAGCTGTTAAGGAAGTCCACGACCTTGGTGTGCGTCGGCGTGCCGAGCGCGCCGACCATCGCGAACACCTTGTCCTCCAGCACCAGCTGCTTGGTCAGGGTGACCGTGTTCGCCGGGTTGTAGGCGTCGTCGACGTACTTCAGGTTGATCTTGCGGCCGTGGATGCCGCCGCCGGCGTTGATGTAGTCGAACATCGCCTTCGCCGCGGGCCCCTGCTCGCTGTAGCCGGGCGCCGCGTTGCCGGTCAGCGGCAGGGTGCTGCCGATCAGCACTTCGGTGTCGGTCACGCCGGGCGTGCTGCCGCTACCCGAACCTCCACCGCCGCACGCGGTCAACGTGAGCGCGAGCGTCGCGGCGATCGCGACCGCCGCGCGCGGGCGTCTGGACAGGACCATCTCGTCTCCTTCAGTTCTTCCGGTTACGGCGGAGCAGGCGGCCGATCCGGCGCACCCCGGACTGGATGCCGCCGGGGAAGGCCAGGATGACCAGGATCAGCACCAGTCCATAAAGGACCAGCGGGATGTTGGCGTAGACCGCGCGCGGCAGGTCGGCCTGCTGCGCGAGGTCGGTCGACCAGTTCGGCAGCAGCGTCACGATCACCGCGCCGTACACCGCGCCGGCGAGGCTGCCGAGCCCGCCCAGCACGGCGGCGGTGAGCAGGGACAGCGACAGGGCCAGCGTGAACGCCCCCGGCGCGGCCAGGTTGTTGACGATCGCGAACAGGCCGCCGGCCAGCCCGGCGCACCCGGCGCTGACGCAGAACGCGAGGATCTGGGTGCGGGCGACGTGCACGCCGGACAGGGCCGCGGCGTCCTCGTCCTCGCGCACCAGCCGCATGTCGCGGCCGAGGCGGCTGCGGCTGAGGTTGGCCAGCAGGAACAACACGACCACCAGGCAGATGCCGCAGATCCAGGACTGCCACCGCTCCAGCGGGAAGGCCTCCCCGAGCGACAGCGGCGGCACCGGCGGGCTGACGATCAGGCCGTTCGCGCCGCCCAGCAGGTCGCGCAGGCCGTGGTAGTCGGCCAGCGAGGGCAGCCCGACGGCCAGCGCGAGCGTCGCCCCCGCCAGGTACGGCCCGCGCAGCCGAGCCGCGGCCACGCCGACCAGCGTGCCGACCAGCGCGGTGCCCGCGGTCGCGACGATCAGCACCGGCGCGAGGCTCCACTCGGCGTTCTCCAGCAGCAGCGCGGCCGTGTAGGCGCCGACCGCGACGAACGCGCCGTGCCCGAGCGAAATCTGTCCACTGAGGCCGGACAGCACGGTGAGCCCGGCGACCGCGATGGCCGTGTAGGCGATCTGGGCCAGCTGCAGGTTCGCGAACGGGTCCAGCGCGATCGACAGCAGCCAGAACCCGAGCAGCCCCAGCACCGCCCAGCACGCGTGACGCAGCAAAGTGGACCGTCGCCACAGCGGCGCCGTGGACGCCTCCCGCTGGGGCGCCTGCGTTTCCGTCATCGTCATACCCGCCGCCTCGCTCCCGCGCCGAACAACCCGTGCGGCCGCACCATCAGCACCACGATGAGCACGACCAGCGCGCCCAGCGTCACGATGTCCGGGCCCAGGTAGCCCGAGACGAAGCTGAGCACCAGGCCCAGCGCGACCCCGCCGACGACCGCGCCCGGCGGACTGTCCAGTCCGCCGATCACGGCGGCGGTGAACCCGAACACCAGCACCGCGTCGAACGCCGTCGGGCTGACGAACGTGCTCGGCGCGATCAGCACCCCGGCGACCGCGCCGACCACCGCGGCCAGCGCCCAGCCGACCGTCAGCATCCGGCCGACCCGCACCCCCAGCAGGCGGGCCACCTCCGGCGCGAACGCCGTCGCGCGCATCCGCAGGCCTGCCGAGGTCCGGCGGAACACCACCGCCAGCACCACCATCACGGCGAGCACCACGCCGACGATCCACAAGTCGTTGGGCGAGAACAGGATCTGTCGCCCGCCGGCCTGGAACCCGGCGATGGAGAACGCGGGCGGGTAGGACTGCGGGGTGCCGCCGAACACCATCCCGGCGACGCCCTGCAGCCCGACCAGCAGGCCGAACGTGACCACCACCGCGTCCAGCGGCGGCCGCTGCGCGACCGGCCGGATCAGCACCCGCTCCACGACGGCGCCGAGCACCAGCCCGGCGGCGATCGCGACGGCCAGCGCCAGCCAGTAGGACCCGCCGTGGCTGACCACGGTGTAGCCGAGGAACGTGGTGATCATCATCATCCCGCCCTGCGCGAAGTTCACGATTCGCGTGGAGCGCCAGATCAGCACCAGGGCCAGCGCGACCGCGGCGTACACCGCGCCGCTGGTCAGCCCGGCGAGCGTCAAGTCGAGGAACCGTCCCATCACATCTCCAGGTAGGCCCGGCGGACCCGGTCGTCGGCGGCCAGCCGGGCGGCTTCGTCGTCGGCGACCTTGCGGCCGACGTTGAGCACGACGGCGCGGTCGGCCACCGACAGCGCCGTGCCCGCGTTCTGCTCGACCAGCAGCAGGGTCAGGCCGGTTTCGGCGCGCAGGCGACGCAGCGTCGCGACGATCTGCGCGGCGGTGCGCGGCGCGAGGCCCAGCGACGGCTCGTCCAGCAGCAGCAGGTCGGGACGGCTCATCAGGGCGCGCCCGATCGCGAGCATCTGCCGCTCACCGCCCGACAGGGTCTCCGCGCGCTGGTGCCGTCGCTGTTCGAGCGGCGGGAACAGCTCGAACATGCGCGCCAGGCCGGTGCGCAGCCACGCCCGGTCCCGCCGCCACAGCCCGCCGAGGCGCAGGTTCTCCTCGACCGTCAGCTCGACGATCACGCCGCGCCCCTCGGGCACGTGCGCCACGCCCAGCCGGACCAGGTCCTCCGGGCCGTGCCGGGTGATGTCCCGGCCGCCGAGGCGCACCGAACCGGACTTCGGCCGCAGCAGCCCGGACAACGAGCGCAGCAGCGTCGTCTTGCCCGCGCCGTTCGCGCCGAGCACCGCGGTGATCGAGCCGCGCTCGACCGTCAGATCGATGTCGTGCAGCGCGCGCACCGGCCCGTACTCGGCGACGAGGCCGCTGACCTCAAGCATCGGCCGCCACCGCCTCGCCGAGGTAGGCGCGCTGGACGGCCGGGTCCTCCCGCACCTGGGCGGGCGTGCCGGTGGCGATCACCTCGCCGAAGTCCAGGACGACGAGCCGGTCGCAGAGGTTCATCACGAACTCCATGTGGTGCTCGACGAGCATGACGGTGGTGCGCTGCCGCAGCCCGCGCACGATGTCGGCGAGCTCGGTGATCTCGGTGGCGGACAGGCCGGCCGCGGGCTCGTCGAGCAGCAGCAGGCGCGGTTCGCTGATCAGCGCGCGGGCCAGGGCGACCCGTTTGCGGATGCCGTAGGGCAGGCTCGCGCACGGCCGCTGCGCGGCGTCGGCGATGCCGAACTGCTCGAGCATGCCCATCGCCTGGTCCCGCAGCCGCAGCTCGTGCCGCTCGGCCCACGGCGAGGCCAGCAGCGCGCCGACCGGGCCGGTGCGCGAGCGGTGGGTCGCGCCGGCGGCGACGTTGTCCAGCGCGCTGAGGTTGGGGAACAACCCGAGGCCCTGCAGGGTGCGGGCGATCCCCAGCCGGGTGAGCCGGTGCGGGCGGGGCAGGAGGCGGCGGCCGTCGAACGACAGCGCGCCGGAGTCCGGGCGGACGAACCCGCAGATCGTGTTGAACAGGGTCGTCTTGCCCGCGCCGTTGGGGCCGATGACGCCGAGCACCTCCCCTTCGGCCACTTCGAGCGAGACCGCCTGGAGGACCCGCAATCCGCCGAAGGACACGTTCAGCTCGTCCACTCGTAGCAACGGGGCTTGCTGCGCCATTTCTCGCGACCACCGCCTCTTCGCAGGTGTGCAAAAACAGAATCAGGTTCGGTTTGGAGGGACCGTACACAGCCTGGGGCGTCTTGCACAGCCCCTTCGGACAATCTGGTCAAGCGTGATCGAACAGAACCCAGTTCTGGACTTTTGCGGTGACCGGACCGCGTGCTATACCCGACGCGGGCGCCACGACGAGGTGGCGCACGAGCCCGGGGGTGCTCCCTTGCTGCGTGCACTGGTGCTGACCGCCGCGTGTGCGGCGTCGCTGCTCACCGTTCCGGCGGCGGTCGCGGCGCCGCCGCGGCTGACCGTCGAATCCGTCTCCAACCCGCACCCCGACCTGGTCAGCGGCGGGCAGGTGCTGGTGCGGGTGCCGGCCGCGCGGGACGTGCGGGTGACGGCCAACGGCCGCGACGTCACCGGCGAGTTCAAGCAGACCGGCGACACCCTGCTCGGCCTGGTCGGCGGCCTGCGGGACGGGACGAACGAAATCGTCGCGAGCGCGCCGGGCCGGGGACGCGCGAGCCTGCGGGTGACCAACCACCCGATCACCGGGCCGGTGTTCTCCGGACGGCAGCAGGAGCCGTTCTACTGCGAGACGCAGGCCTACGGGCTGCCGGCCGCGACGCCGCCGCTGTGCAGCGCGCCCACCCAGGTGAGTTACCAGTACCGCACGACCGGCGGGCAGTTCCGGCCGCTGGCCGATCCTGCGTCCCGGCCCGCCGATCTCGCGTCGGTCAACGGGATGCCCTACATCGTGCGGGTGGAACGCGGCACGATCGACCGCGCGGTCTACGAGATCGCCGCGCTCACCGACGGGACCGCGCCGTCACCGTTCACTGTGGAGCGCGGCTGGAACGAGCGGCTCGTCTACACCTTCGGCGGTGGCTGCAACTCCGGGTTCCACCAGGGCGCGTCGACCGGCGGTGTGCTGAACGACCTGTTCCTGTCCCAGGGGTACGCGGTCGCTTCGTCGAGCCTAAACGTGCTGGACAACAACTGCAGCCCGATCATCTCCGCGGAGGCGGCGATGATGGTCAAGGAGCACTTCACCGAGACCTACGGGCCGGTGCGGCACACGATCGGCTGGGGCGGGTCCGGCGGCGCGATCCAGCAGTACGACATCGCCGAGAACTACCCGGGCATCCTGGACGGCATCATCCCCGGCATCTCCTACCCGGACCCGCTGAGCACCGCCGGGCCGGTCACGGACTGCCGCCTGCTCAACCGGTACTTCGCCGGGGCGGGCAGCTCGTTCACGCCGGAGCAGCGGCTCGCGGTGGCCGGGTTCCACACCTACAGCACGTGCGTGTCGTGGGAGCAGACGTTCGCCAACCGCGCGACGGCGACCGGCAGCTGCACCCCGCTGCTGCCGGTGTCCGAGCGGTGGGACCCGGTGTCCAATCCGGACGGTGTCATCTGCAACTCCAACGAGCAGCTGGTGAACCAGCTCGGGCGTGATCCGCGAACCGGGTTCGTGCGCAGCACGCTGGACAACACCGGGGTGCAGTACGGCCTGTCGGCCCTGCGGTCCGGGCAGATCTCGGCGGCGCAGTTCGTGGACCTGAACGCCGCCATCGGCGGGCTCGACTACACGGGCGCCCCGGTTCCGGCGCGGAGCGCGGCCGATCCGAAGGCGTTGTCGGCGGCCTACCGGTCCGGGTTGTTCAACTCGGCGTCGCTCGGGTTGCGCACGACACCGATCATCGACCAGCGCACGGACCTCGACCTGGCCGGGTTCGGCGCCGACATCCACACCACGGAGTGGTCGTTCGTGATGCGGGAGCGGTTGCGGCGCAGCGGGGCGGCGGACAACCAGGTGATCATCGCGAGCCGGCCGGCGGACGCCGCGGTGGCGGCGGCTTACGAGCTGGACGCGATGGACCGCTGGCTGACGGCGATCGGGAACGACCGGTCGGGGCGCGGCGCGCAGCAGAAGGTGGTCGCGAACCGGCCCGCCGACCTGGGGGACGGGTGCTACGTGTCGGCGACCGAGCGCGTGCGGGAGCGGCTGACCTACCCGTCGAGCGGGCGGTGCGGTGAGCTGTTCCCGGTCGCGGCGAACACGCGTCTGGTGGCCGGGTCCGGGCTCGCGATGGACGCGCTGAAGTGCCGGTTGAAGCCGGTGGACTTCCGCGACTACCTGCCGGTCACGTTCACCCGGGAGGAGCAGCGGCGGTTGCGGGCGGCGTTCCCGGACGGGGTGTGCGACTGGAGCAAGCCCGGTGTGGGCGCGCGGAAGCCCGCCGGGGTCTGGCAGCGGTACTGATGACCGCGTCCGTCGACTTCGGGCGCCTGGTCCGGCGGCGGCCGTCCGCGGTGCTGCGGCCACGCTCGGCCGGGGAAGTCGGCGAGAGCGTTCGCACCGCGGCCGCGGACGGGGTGCCGGTCGCGGCGCGGGGACGGGGCCATTCCGGGTACGGGCAGGCGCTGACCGATGGTGTCGTGGTCGACATGTCGTCGCTGGCCGCGGTGCACGAGGTCGCCGAGGACCGGATCGTGGTGGACGCGGGCGCCGGCTGGGACGCGGTGCTCGCGGCGGCGTGGGAGCGCGGCCGCACGCCGCCGGTGCTGACCGACTACCTGAGGTTGTCCGTGGGCGGCACGTTGTCGATGGGCGGGATCGGCGGGACGAGTTTCCGGCACGGGCTGCAGACCGACACGGTGATCGCGCTGGAGGTCGTCACCGGTGACGGGGTGGTGCGGACGTGTGGCCCCGGGGACGAGTTGTTCGCCGCGGTGCTGGGCGGGCTGGGCCAGTGCGGGATCATCACGCGCGCGACGTTGCGGCTGGTCGCCGCGTCGCCGCGGATCAGCCGGCACGAGGTGGACTACGACACGGTGGCGGCCGCGGCGGCGGACCAGCTTCGGTTCGTCGAGGAGGGGCGGTTCGACTTCGTGCAGGGCCAGGTCCGCTTCGGCGAGGCGGGCAGGCGGGTGTTCCTGGAAACGGCCGCGTACTCCGGCGGGGATTTGTCCTATGTGGAGTTCCAGCACCGGTTGGACGCCGCCGAGGAGCTGCTGACCGAGACCGGGGCGTGGTTTCACCCGCACCCGTGGTGGAACTGCTTCCTGCCCGCGTCCACCGCCGTGGGTTTCCTGACCGCGCTGGTGGAGCGGCTGACGCCCGCGGACCTCGGGCCGGCGGGGTGCGTGTTGTTCTACCCGGTGTTCACCGGTGAGGTGCACGCGCCGCTGGTCCGCCTGCCTGCCGAGCGGATCGCTTTTCTCGTGGCGATCCTGCGTTTTCCGCCGGATGACGCCGATTTGGTCGCCAGGCAGGTCGCCGAGAACCGCCGCCTCTACGAGGAGGCGCGCGACCTGGGCGGGTTCACCTACCCGGTCGGCGCGATCCCCTTCACGCAGGCGGATTGGCGCCACCACTTCGGTTCGCGGTGGCCCGCGCTGTGCGGGTGGAAGTCGCGTTACGACCCGGCCGGCGTGCTGACCCCGGGGCCGGGGATCTTCTAGCTCTCGGCGAGTTTTTCCGCCACCCGCGCGAGGCCGCCGCGGATCATGCGCCCGTAGCCGTCGTCCTGGAGGGTGTCGATGACCGCCTCCGCCGCGGCGAGGTGCTCGCGTGCCTTGGCGAAGTCGCCGAGGCGGCGGTAGACGTCCGCGAGGTTGAGGTGCAGGGAGGGGAAGAACCCGTGCACCTCGGCGGGATCCGCGGCCTGCGCGACTTCGAGCGCACGGAGGTCCCAGAGCAACTCGTCGCGCGGCTCGTCCTGCCGGTCGGCGAGGAAGTGTGCCGCGGCGCAGCGGTCGACCGCCGAGCCCTCCTCCCAGAGCCGCAACAGGATGCGCTTCGCCTCGGCGGGTTCCTTGGTCATCGCCAGGGCGAGTTCTTCTCTCGACATGTCTCAACGATGCACCTTCGAGCACCTGGAAGGTCAAGCCGCGGCGCGGGCGAGTTCTTCAACGAGGTCATCGAGGTCCGCCTCCGTGGTGACTATCAGAATGAACCGCCTCCATGAGGAGGTCGCCAGCCCACTGGTCACGCCCTGCCGGCCATACCCTCCATGAAGTCCGCACCTCAGCAGCAGCGGTCGGCTGCACCCCAGCATCGCCGCAACCCCCAAGTCATCCCGACACCACGACCCGCGAGGTCAGACCCCACCAGCCAACCTCCCGACATCCCACCAAGATCCGCCTCCCGAGCAGGTCGCCAGCCGGCCAGTCGAAGTCCGCGGACATTCCCTCCATGAAGTCCATACCCCAGCAGCAGCGATCAGCCGCACCCCAGCATCGCCGCAACCCCCAAGTCATCCCGACACCACGACCCGCGAGGTCAGACCTTGTCGGTCAACTCCCCGACAACCCCCTCGAGATCCGCCTCCGCGGTGGCCACCGCGAGCCGCTCGTGGTCGTTCCACGGGAGGACCACCAGGGCAATCCGGTCGCACCTCACGACGACCTGCCGGGACGCACCGCCGTCCAGGACGTTGCTCACCCGCAGCGCCAGGCTCTGCAGCACCGCGGCCATCGAGGCCAGGTACTCGGCGTCGGTGGGGTCCAGGCCGGCCGAGTGGTCCAGCACCAGACCGTCGGCGGAGAGCAGCACCGCGTGCCGCACCTGTGGGAGTTCGCGGACGAGACCTTCGATGATCACGTGCCGATCGTGCTGGCCCCCTCACGCAGGCCTTTCCCGCGGACGCACCATGGCGTGGTGTATCGCGGCAGCCGCAGCCTGCGGGTCGTCGGCGTAGAACTTGATCACCCGCGCCTCGCCGGGCCGGCCCAGCGGGCGGGTGAAGGGCACCGGCCGGCTCAGCTCCAGCACGACGTTCGTCTGCCAGGACAACGCCACCGTGAACGTCTCGCCGTCCAGGTCGAACCCCGGCCTGCCCGAGTGGTCCTCGGTCCTGGCGCGCACCGCCGCGATCGCGCTCACCGGGACCCGCACGTCGAGGAACGCGCCGTACCGCACGCGGACCTCGTCCGCCGACACCGAGTGCGGGTACACGGTGATCGAGCAGAGCAGGCCGACCACCAGCAACAGCGAGTACAGCTCGACCGCCGCCAGGACGAGGTGCACCACGATCCCGAACCCGACCAGCGCGAACAGCAGCCCCTCGACCACGGTCAGCACGACGAACACGACGAGCAACGGCCGCTGCGCCCGCGAATAACCGGCCGCGACGGCGCAAGGCGCAAGCGCTTTCCGCCGCCGCAAGGCGAGTCCGATGGACGCGAGCAAACGGCGCTCGTTGCGCAGGTAATGCCCTACCCCCATGATCCCGACGCTACTCGTCGGACTCCAAACCCCGCCGCGGCAACAGCAGTGGCGTGCCGAGCAGCAGCACGCCGGACACCGTGATCGCGGACAGCGGGCTCGTCAGCGTCCCCAGCACGCCCCACCCCGCCATCAGCCCGGCCTGCAGCAGCTTGCTGCTCACGCTCCACGTGCTGAGCACCCGCGCCGCGTGGTCCGCCGGCGTGCGGTGCAGCCGTTCCGTCGCGTGGATCGGGTTGAAGACGCCCATGCAGGTGATCAGCAGGCCCTCCACGACGATCACCGTGACGAGCCCCGGCACGCCAGGGCCCACGAACGCCAGCCCCAGCGGGAAGATCGACCGCAGCCAGCCGGAGGCGGTCAGCACCCGGTGCCGCCCGTAGCGCCGCGCCAACCGGGCCGACAGCCGGGCGCCCGCGAACCCGCCGAGCGCCGGGACGCCGAACGCCAGCCCGTACTCCCACGCGGAAAACCGGTACTCGCCGAGCAGGAGGACCGCCAGGAGCGGCGTGGTGGCCATGATCAGGCCGCTGACCAGAATCGAATTGAGGAACAGCCTCCGCAGCACGGGATCCCGCGCGATCACCCGCGCGCCGGCGAGCAGGTCGGCCAGACGGAACCGCGCGACCCTGGACGCCGCGACATCACCGCCGCGGATGCGCAGCACCGCGAGTGCCGACAGCAGGTAGCTCAGCGCGTCGGCCAGCACCGTCACCACCGGGCCGAGCAGGGCCACGAGCGCGCCTCCGACGGGCGGGCCCGCAGCGGTCGCCACCCAGCTCGTGCCCTCGAACCGCCCGTTCGCCGCGAGCAGTCGCGCCCGGGGCACGAGGTGCTTCAGGTACGCGCCGGACGCGGCGGTGAACGCGATGTTCGCGGTCCCGGCGACGACCGACACGACCAGCAACTGGCCGTAGGACAGCACATCGAAGGCGTACGCCGCGGGCACGCTGGCCATCCCGGCGAACCGGGCCAGGTCCATCGCGATCACCACCGGCCGCTTGGGCCGGTGCTCGACCCACCACCCGAGCGGCAGCGCGCAGACCGCCGCCGCGGCGAGCCCGGCCGCCTCCAGCAACGACACCGCGAACGCCGGCGCGTGCAGCACCCGCACCGCGATCAACGGGAACGCCCCGAAGGCGAGCCACGTGCCGTACGTGCTCACCGCGTAGGCCGACCACAGCCGGCGAAGATCGGCTTCCACGCCGCAGATCACAGCGGGCAGTGCGGAGGCGGATCAAACAACCGCCGCCCGGCGAGCCACAACCGGGAGTTGACCCTGCTTAGGCTGGCCCGGTGGACACCGAGGCAGTGCGATCGTTCGTCCGGGCGGCGGAGCTCGGGCAGTTGCAGCACGCGGCCGACGAGCTGGGCGTGACCCAGCAGGCGGTCTCGAAGCGGATCGCCGCCCTCGAGCGCGAGCTGGGCGTCCGCCTGTTCACCCGCACCGCCCGCGGAGTCGAGCTGACCGCGGACGGCCAGGCGTTCCTCCCGCACGCGCGAGGGGTCGTCGCGGGCGTGGACCGTGGCATCGCCGCCGTCCGGCCGGGCTCCCGTGCCCTGCGGATCGACGTCCTCGGCCTGCGCAGCGCACAGGCCGTCGTCCTGCACGACTACTGGCGATCACACCCCGGCACCGAACTGGACGTGGTGACGCTGCGGGTCGACGACCCCCGCGTGGCGGCGGCCGCCGTGCGGTCCGGCGAGGTGGACGCCTCGTTCCGCACCCTCCCCGATCCGGCCGCGCTGCCCGCCGACGTGCGCATGATCCACGTCTTCGACTCCGCGCTGGAACTCCTCGCCGGCCCCCGGCACCCGCTGGCCGACGCCCCGTCGGTGACGCCGGAGGAGCTGCGCGGGCTCCGGATCCGGGTGCCCGGCATCGCGCCGCGCAGCGAATGGGCGGAGTTCTACGACCAGCTGGTCACGGCGTTCGGCCTGCGCATCGACGCGGCGGGCCCGCACTTCGGTGACGAGGTGCTGCTCGAAGCGCTCGCCGAATCCGCCGAAGTGGCGACCCTGGTCGGCGCGCGCGACCGCTACACCTGGCCCGCCCGGTTCGGCCTGCGCCGCATCCCGGTCGTGAACCCGGTGCTCGCCTACCCGCTCTCCCTGCTGGTCCCGGCGCACCCGCACCCGGGTCTGCGGCCGGTCCTCGCCCACTTCGCGAACCTGGCGCCACTGCCCGAACCGGTGTGGCGCCCGTCCTGGATTCGTCAGGAAGTCCAGCTCAGGGTCTCGCAGTCGACGAGCGCCCAGACCGTCTTGCCGCCGTCCGCCCGCGGGCGGTAGCCCCACGACAGGGCCAGCTTGTCCACCAGCACGAGGCCTCGCCCGCGCACGGCCTTCGGGTCCCCGTCCCCCAGCACGGGCGGCGACGGGGAACCGTCGTCGACTTCCACCAGGATGCGGTTCGCGTCCCGGGACAGCCGGATCCGGCCGGTCCCGCCGCCGTGGTCGTACACGTTGGTGATCAATTCGGTCGCGATCAGCTGCACCGCGACCACCCGGTCGTCGCCCAAGTCGGAAAGCTCGGCCGCCACCCACTGGCGCACCCGCACCAGCGGCGGCACTGTATGCGGCAGGTCGAGCACCAATGCGCCCATCACCGACGCGTCATCCATCCCGCTCACCCACGCCCTGTCTGCTCAAAGCGTCACGAGCGATTGTCCCGCTCGCCGAACCGCGGCGTGTCCATGTCACACCCTCCCACCCGGAACCACCAGCCGTGGCCCGCGTTGTGATCACGGCCATCTGGACTGCGAACCGAGGCCTACCTAATTTAGGATCGGCTTACCTAATCCGAGAGGCTTCCCCATGCGTTTCCCCCGGCCGCGTGCGCGCGGTTCTCTCCTCGCTCTCCTCCTGGGCGCGGTCCTCGTGCTCGCGGGCTGCGGCTCGTCCGCGGAGCAGAGCGCGACCGAGCCGGCGACCCCGGCGAGCGGTCATTTCCCGGTCACCATCCCGACCGCGTTCGGCGACGTGACGATCGAGCAGCAGCCCAAGCGGGTCGTCGCGCTCGGGTGGGGTGACGCGGAGGTCGCGCTGACCCTCGGCGTGCAGCCGGTCGGCGCCGCGGACTGGCTGCCGATCGGCGGCGACGGCGTCGCGCCGTGGATGCCGCAGGACAAGCACTACACGACCGCGCCGACGATGCTCGGCACGCTGGAGGTCAGCGCCGAGCAGGTCGCCGCGCTCAACCCGGACCTGATCCTGGACACCCGCGCCAGCGGCGACAAGGCCCGCTACGACCAGCTGGCCGCCCTCGGCGTCCCCGTGCTGAGCATCCCGGCAGGCGGCGAGGCCTACGCGACCACCTGGCAGCAGCAGCTCGACATGATCGGCAAGGCGCTCGGCCGGACCGCCGAGGCCGCGCAGGTGCGCAACGACCTGGACGCCAAGTTCCAGCAGGCCGCGGACGCGCACCCGGAGTTCAAGGGCAAGACCGTCGCGGTCGGCGCGAAGATGGCCACCTCCTACGGCGCCTACGTCAACGGCGGCGCGCGCATCGAGTTCATGGAGCGCCTCGGCTTCACCCAGTCGCCCGCGGTGCAGGCCCTGGCCGGGAAGGACTTCTACATCACCGTCTCGCCGGAGCGGATGGACCTGTTCAACGCCGACCTGACCGTGATCTCGCCGATCGGCATCGACGCGAGCCAGATCGACAGCGACCCGCTGTTCCAGGCGGTGCCCTCGGTCAAGGCCGGGCACGTGGTCGTGCTGTCGGACAAGACGATCTCGCAGGCCTTCGCCAGCGCGACCCCGCTGGGCCTGAGCTACGCGATCGACAAGGTGGTACCGATGATCACCGAAGCGCTGGCACGCTGACCCGGTGCTCCGCGAAACCACGACCGCGCTCCCCCAGCGCCGCCGGGCCCCGCTCGGCCTCGGCCTGATCCTCGGGCTGGTGGCGCTGGGGCTGGCCGTGGTGGCCAGCATGGCGGTGGGGGCCAAGGGGCTCCCGCCGTCCGCTGTCGTCGACGCCCTGCTGCACCACGACCCCGCGAACCCGGATCACGTGATCGTGTGGGAGGTCCGGATCCCGCGCACCCTGATCGGGGTGCTCGCGGGCGCCGCGCTCGGCCTGGCCGGGGCAATCATCCAGGGCGTCACCCGCAACCCGCTCGCCGATCCCGGGATCCTCGGCGTCAACGCGGGCGCGTCGCTGTGCATCGTCGCCGCCATCAGCCTGGCCGGGATCCAGTCGATGACCGGCTACGTCTGGTTCGCGTTCCTCGGCGCGGGCCTCGCGGCAGTCCTGGTCTACGGGATCGGCTCGCTCGGCCGGGACCGCGCCACCCCGTTGAAGATCGCGCTCACCGGCGCCGCGTGCGAGGCCGCGTTCCGGTCGCTGACCACCGGCATCCTCGTCACCGACAACGCCACCTACGAGCAGTTCCGGTTCTGGCAGGTCGGCGCGCTGGCCGGCCGCGATTCGTCGGTCGTGACGCAGGCCCTGCCGTTCCTGGTCGTGGGTTTCGTGCTGGCGCTGGCCTCCGCGCGCGCCCTCAACGGGCTGGCGATGGGCGACGACGTGGCCCGCGGGCTCGGGGTGCACGTGAACGCCGGCCGGGCGTTGTGCGCGCTGGCCGTGGTGATCCTGTGCGGCACCGCGACCGCGATGGCAGGCCCGATCGCCTTCGTCGGCCTGATGGTGCCGCACGCCGCGCGGCTGATCACCGGCCCGGACCACCGGTGGCTGCTGCCGTACTCGATGGTGCTGGCGCCGCTGGTCCTGCTGGCCGCCGACGTCGTCGGGCGGGTGCTCGCGCAGCCCGGCGAGCTGCAGGTCGGCATCGTGACGGCGGCGATCGGCGCGCCGGTGTTCATCGCGCTGGTGCGGCGGAAGCGGGTGCGTGGATGACCAGCGTCGTCGAGGTCCACCGCCGCACGGCGCGGCGCACCGCGGCCGTCACCGCCGTGCTGGCCGTCGCGGTGCTCGCGGTCTTCCTGCTCGCACTGTCCATCGGGGACTTCCCGATCGCCCTGCCCGACGTGGTGCGCACGCTCTTCGGCGGCGGCACCGTGCGGGACGACTACATCGTGCTGCGGCTGCGCCTGCCGCGCGCGCTCGCCGGCCTGCTGGTCGGGTTCGCGTTCGGCCTGTCCGGCGCCCTGTTCCAGCGGCTGCTGCGCAACCCGCTCGCCAGCCCGGACGTCATCGGCGTGACCGCCGGCTCGTCGCTGGCCGCGGTGCTGTGCCTGATCACCCTCGGCGTGTCCGGGCTGGTTGTGCCGGCCGCCGCGCTCACCGGCGGTCTCGCCACGTCGGTCCTGATCTACGCGCTGGCCTGGCGGCGCGGGGTCACCGGGCACCGGCTCGTGCTGGTCGGCATCGGGGTCGCCGCGCTGGCCGCGAGCGCCATGTCCTACCTGCTGACCCGCGCGGACGTGCGGATCGCCGCGCAGGCCCTGGTGTGGATCACCGGCAGCTTCAACCGCGTCGCCTGGGGCGAGGTGCGGATGGCCGCGGTGTTCCTGGTCGTGCTCGTGCCGGCCGCGTTGCTGCTCGGCCGCACGCTGACGGTGCTGGAGCTCGGCGACGACGCCGCCAAGGGGCTCGGCCTGCGGGTGGAACGGGTGCGGCTCGCGTTGCTGGCGCTGGCGGCCGCGCTGTGCGGGGTGGCGACGTCGGTCGGTGGGCCGATCGCGTTCGTGGCGTTCCTGTCCGGGCCGATCGCGACGCGCGTCCTGCGCACCGGCCGTCCCGGGCTGGTCCCGTCCGCGCCCGTCGGCGCGCTGGTCACGATCCTCGCGGACTTCGCCGCGCAGCACCTGCTCAGCGGCGCCCACCAGCTGCCGGTGGGGGTCGTCACCGGCGCCGTCGGCGCGCCCTACCTGCTGTACCTGCTGGCCACCGCGAGCCGAGGAGCACGTTCATGACCGTCTGGCGCCCCGAGGACGCCGAAGTCGTCACCAGCGAGGCGGAACTGCGCGAGGTGGTCAGCCCGCCCGCGCCGGTGATCGCCGCGAAGGGCCTGGCCGGGATCGACGGGCTGAGCCGGAAGTTCATCGACGCCGCCACGCTGTACTTCGTCGCGACGACCGCGCCGGACGGCAGCCTCGACCTGTCCCCGCGCGGCGACCCGGCCGGCAGCGTCCTGGTCTTCGACGACAACCGCACGCTGGCCTTCGCCGACCGGCCCGGCAACCGGCGGCTGGACACGATGCGGAACCTGCTGCGGCACCCGCGCGTGGGGATGCTGTTCGTGGTGCCCGGCAAGGAGGACGTGCTGCGGGTCAACGGCCGCGCGACGATCGTGCGCTCGGCCCCGTTCTTCGGCGAGCTGGCCGAGGGCGGGGTGAAGCCGGCGCTGGCCGTGGTGGTCGAGGTCGAGGAGCTGTTCGTGCACTGCGCCAACGCCTTCCGCCGCTCCGGCGTGTGGGACCCGGCGACCTGGCCGGACCAGGCGGACCTGCCCACCGGCGGTCAGCTGCTGAAGAACCAGCTGGAGACGGCGAAGCTCACCGGCTGGTGAGTGGCGCGGAGTACCAGCGCCATTCGCTGAGGCGAGCTCGTCCCGGCAGCTCGCCCCGGCCGGTCGCCCACAGCAGCGTCGGCCACGGCTCGTCCGGGGCGACGTGCGGGAAGAGCCGTCGCAGCACGGGCTCGCACAGCTCCCCCGGCGGCTCCCAGGCCAGGCCGAGCCCGGTCGCCAGGTCGTGGGTGTGCACCAGGGTCTCCACGATCCCCATCGCCGCGAACCCGGCCGGGTCGGCCTCGCCCCAGACGTGCCAGGCCCGCACGTGCGCCGGGGTGGTGCGCACCATCGCGGTCAGCAGCGCCGCGCTCGCCTCCACGACGCGCAGCAGCCCGGCCGGGCCCGCGGAGCGGTCCGCGTGCACGGCGTTCGACGGGCCGCCCGGCCGCAGCCGCTGCCACAGGTAGGGCACCTCCCCGTGGCGGGGCGGGATGCGCGGCCCGAGCCGGACCGCGTAGCCGAAGAAGTCGTCGGAGAGGTGCTCGGCGGTTTCCCAGCAGCTCCAGTCGAGATCGCCCGCGGGAACGTCCCAGTCGGCGTCGATCGCGGTGCGCAGCGTGCCGAGCGCGAGCTGGACGGCGTCGTCGAGGTGGTCGGCGTTCATCTCACTCATGATCCCCCGAGCGGCATCCGCCAGGTGTAGCGCCGTTCCCCGTCTCCGGTGTCGAGGGTCAGGGACCCGCCGAGCTGGTCCGCGCGCCGGGCCAGCGCGGTCAGGCCCAGTTCGGCGATGCCGGCGGGCAGGACGAGCCCGCGGACCGTCAGCTCGCCGACCACGTGGGGCGGCTGGACGCCCACCGATACCGTCACCTGCGCAGTCCGGTCCCGCACCTCGCCGACCAGCACTTCGGACAGGACCGCGATCAGGTGCTGCTCGGCCCGTTCGCCGAGCACGCCGTTGAGGCGGGGGTCCAGCCGCGAGGTGGTGGCGAACCCCTGCGCCTCGGCGGCGTGGTCGATGAGGTCCTGCAGCCGCTCGCGGAAGGTCCGGCCGTCCGGGCGCACTCCCGCGGTGCGGAACACCGCGGAATGCAGCTCCTGTACCACACCGTCCAGCGCGACGACCACACCGCGCACGCGCCGCGCCGGCTCGTCCCGGATGATCAGCTCGGCCGCGGAGCTCAGCTCGAGCCCGAGCTGGAACAACCGGCTCACCACCGACCCGTGCAGGTCGCGGGCGATCCGGTCGCGGTCCTCCAGCAGCAGCAGGCGAGCGGTGTCCCGCCGCCGGTCGCCCAGTTCCAGCGCCAGCTCGGCCTGCGTGGCGAACGGCTCCAGCGGCACGATGGCCGGGCTGCCCAGCCCGCTCCGGCCCGGCGGGTTCGTGACGACCAGGACGCCACGGACCTCCTCCTCGTGGCGCAGCGGCACCGCCACCGCGACGCCGTCGCCGGTCACCCGCACGCCGGGCCTGCCGGTGCGGCGGACCTCCTCGGCCAGCGCGGCCGGGTCCACGGCGGCGTCCCCGGCCTCCGCGGCGACGGCGAACCGGTCGCCTTCCCGCAGGAGGACGCACCCGCTCGCGGCGTCGGCGATCTCCTTGGCCCGCAACGCGATCAGCCGCAGCACCACCTCGGGTGGCGCGTCGGCGAGCATCGCGGTGGTGATGTCCGTGGCGGCGGCCAGGCGCTGGTTGGTGCGCTCCAGTTCCTTGCTGCGGGCGTAGACCTCCGCCTGCCCCGCCTGCATCTCGGCCGCGTCCTGCCGCGGCAGTCCCAGTTCGCGGAGGACCTCGGTGACCTCCTCGACGCGGTGCAGGATCATCCGGACGCTGCCGTCGTCGTCCAGGACCGGCACGTTGACCGGGCTCCAGAACCGGTGCTCGACCTCGTCCGGTCGGCCGGCCACGGCCACGTCGAACTTGAGCAGCGCCATCACGTTCCGCTCGGCGGTGGCCAGCACGCGGTCCAACGAGGCGCGCAGCGCGCGGGCCGCCTCCGGGTCGTCCGGGAAGGCCTCGAACACGTCGTGGCCCACGAGCTCGGCGCGCGGGCGCCCGGACACCTTCTCGTACGCGTCGTTGACCGCGACGATCACGAAGTCCCGGGACAGCAACGCACTCGGCGTCGCTCCCGCGCGGAACACCGCCTCGAAATCGACACGGTCCGACATCTCCACATTCCAGCTCACGCGACGCCGGGCGGGTAGGTAGCGGCGCAACCTAGATGGCTCTGCTACTTTGTCGGCGTGGATCAGGAGCGGCGGGCCCAGTGGTTGCGCGGCGTGCTGGACCCGTGCGTGCTGGCGCTGGTCGAGCGGCGCGAGTCCTACGGGTACGAGCTGGCGCAGGCGCTGGACGCGGCCGGGCTCGGCCCGATCCAGGGCGGCACGCTGTACCCGGTGCTGCTGCGGTTGCAGCGGACCGGGCTGCTCACCGCGAGCTGGCGGGAGGGCTCGGCCGGTCCCGCGCGCAAGTACTACCGGATCACCGCCGCCGGCGCCGAGAAGCTGCGCCTGACCAGGGCCGACTGGCGCGAGTTCACCGCCGGCGTCGCCGCGGTGCTGGGGGAAGGAGCGACGCGATGAACGTCGACAACTGGCTGACGGCGCTGGCCGGGGAGCTGCACCGGCACGGTGTCAGCCCGGACGTGGGCCGCAACGTGGTCGCCGAGGCGGCCACGCACCTGCGCGACAGCGGCGAGCACCCGTTGCGGGTGTTCGGCCCGCCCGCGGCCTACGCGGCGGCGGTCGTGGACAGCGTCGGCCGTGCGCCGCGCCGGGGCGGGCGGGTGCTGCTGGAAGCCGTGGGGATCACGAAGAAGTACGGCAAGCGGGTCGTGCTGTCCGATGTGGACCTGACGGTGCGGTCCGGGCAGATCGCGGCGGTGGTGGGCGCCAACGGCTGCGGCAAGAGCACGTTCCTGCGGATCTGCGCGGGCATGGCGGGCGCGGACGGCGGCGAGGTGCGGGTGCACGGCTCGCTGGGCTACTGCCCGCAGGCCGGTGGCACGGCGGACTTCCTGACGCCGGACGAGCACTTCGTGCTGATCGGCGCGGGCCGCGGCCTGACGCGGGAGGAGGCGC
Source organism: Amycolatopsis tucumanensis (assembly GCF_021654135.1). Lineage (GTDB taxonomy): Bacteria > Actinomycetota > Actinomycetes > Mycobacteriales > Pseudonocardiaceae > Amycolatopsis_E > Amycolatopsis_E tucumanensis. The sequence goes on from NZ_JAKGSD010000032.1 coordinate 56,357, forward strand.
GCTCGTCCGGGCGCTCGCGCGCGGCGGTGCTCGACTGGCAGGCCGAGCCGGCGCAGGCACGGCACCTGTCCGGCGGGACGCGGCAGAAGCTGAACCTGGTGCTGGCCGGTCTGGGCGATCCGGACGTGCTGCTGCTGGACGAGCCGTACCAGGGGTTCGACCGCGGGACCTACCTCGACTTCTGGGAGCAGGCGTGGCGGTGGCGCGACGCCGGGAAGGCCGTCGTCGTGGTCACGCACCTGCTCAACCAGGCCGACCGGGTCGACCTGGTGCTCGACCTGACCGGGAGGAACCGATGACCAGGTTCGCCACCGTGGCGGAGATGGCGCTGCGCGAGATGCTGCGGCGCCGGTCGGTGCTCGTCATCCTGGCGGTGCTGCCGCTGGCGTTCTACCTCAGCAGGCGGGGCGACCACCTGGGCCAGTCCGTGCGGTTCGTGTGCCTCGGGCTGGGGTGGGCGCTGAGCACGGCGGCGTTGTTCGCGGGGAGCGCGGCGCGGGAGATCGAGCCGCGCCTGCGGTTGTCCGGGTACCGCAGCCACCACCTGTACGTCGGGCGGCTGGCGGCGCTGTGGGCGGTCGGGGTCGCGCTGGCCGTGCCGTACTTCCTGTTGATCCTGGTGGACCAGGACGGCGTGCGGCACGGGCCGGTGGCGCTGATGATGGCGATCATGGTGGTCGTCTCGGCGCCCTTCGGGCTCGCCCTGAGTGCCATCCTGCCCCGCGAACTCGAGGGGACGCTGGTGCTGCTGGTGGTGGTCGGGCTGCAGATGATGACCGACCCGGGCAGCGCACTGGCGCGCGTGCTGCCGTTCTGGTTCAGCAGGGAGATCGGCACGTACGCGATCGACGGCGTGGACAGCGGGTACCTGGTGCGCGGGGTGCTGCACGGGGTGGTGTGCGCGGTGGTGCTGCTGGCCGGGGTGGCGGTGGCGTCATCCCTCCGCCTGCGGCAGCGGTCGCACCTGAAGTTCGTCGCACCCCGCTGATGGCCTGGGCCCGGCGTACCGTGGCCGGCCCATCCCGCGTGACGCCGGGCCGCCCGGGGCGAGCGCGGATTCGGCCATCCGGCTCCTGCCGGTGACGGCGCTCGTGCGGTTCCGCGACGAGCGACCGGAGGTGCCGGGGCCCGGACCGCCCGGGCCACCGACGGTTCGCCGCGCAACCTGCCCGCGCCCACTCATCCCGCCCGACGCCCGGGCCACCCGGCCCACTCCTCACCTTCATCCCGGCCCCGCCCACGAAGTGGCCTGACCACCTCGCCGGTCAACCCCTCGGCGCCCCGCCCACCCCGCGCGACGCCCGGACCGCCGACGTTCGCCACGTAATCCGCCCACCACCCGCCCACCCCGCCCGACGCCGCAACCGCCGACGTTCGCCCCGTAATCCGCCCACCGCCCGCCCACCCCGCCCGACGCCCGTGAACCCTGGTCCCCACTCGGCCCGCTCCCCCTCCGCCACCGGCGTCCGCGGAGAGGACTGAACCACCTCGCCGCTCGGCCCCACGAAAGTTGTGGTCCGAACGGAGTCACTTCTTCCTGTTCGCGACCTTCCAGTGGCCAGTTCGCGACAGACATCTTCCTACCGTGCGCAGAAGTGGTTAGTTTCCCAGAGCATCAGTAGCCCGCTGCTGGGAGGGCAGAGATCAATGTCGATCCGACCCCGAATCACGCTGCCGGCCGGTCTCCGGGCGGACGTGAAGTGACCGCGACGCTCGACCAACCCCTCAGAGTCCTCACCGGCGAGGAGCTGGCCGTCCTCGCCCTGCTCGCCGACGGCCTGCCGATCGACGCGGTCGCGCGGCGGCTCAACCTGTGCAAACGCACGGTGCAGCGCCGGATCAGGCGGATCTGCGACCGGCTGGACGTGCACGCCCCGATCCAGGCCGTGGTCTGGGCCGCGCGGCACAAGCTCATCTGAACCCGAGCGCGGGGAAAACCCGCGCAGTCCGAGCGAGGGATGGTATGCGCTACCGACGTGTCCACGAACCGAACCGGTCCAGACGCCGGTTCCGCCGGGTGCTGGCCCAGTTGTGCGGGCTGGTCCTGCTCACCGCCGTGCCAGTGCTGCCCGCACTCGCGGCGCCGGCACCCGCGCCGCAGCAACAGCAACAGGCCCCCGACCCCATCCGGGTCCTGGTCTTCCACGGCCCGTCCGACCGCCAGGCCGACCCCGTGAACACGGCCGCCGCGGCCGTCCAGGAACTCGGCCGCACCGGCGGGTTCCAGGCCGACGTGGCCGCCGACCCCGCCGTCTTCACCCCGGCCAACCTGGCCCGTTACCGCGGGATCGTGTTCCTGTCCGCCAACTCCGTCACGCTCAGCGCCGCGCAGGAGGACGCGCTCAAGGCGTTCGTCGCGGCGGGCAACGGGTTCGTCGGCGTCCACGACGCCGCCCGCGCGCAGTCCACATCGGACTGGTTCACCGGCCTGATCGGCACCCGGCCCGCCACCAGCCCCGATTCGGTGCAGCAGGCCGTGGTCGACGTGACCGACCGGCAGCACCCCGCCAACGCCGGCCTCCCGCTGAACTGGACCCGCTCCGACCAGTGGCTGAACTGGAGCCCGAACCCGGTCGGCCAGGTGCACACGATCGCGCAGGTCGAGGAGTGGAAGTACCAGCCGGGCCAGGGCGGCAACGGCGCGTTCCACCCGGTGTCCTGGTGCCGCGACTACGACGGCGGCCGCTCCTTCTACACCGGCATGGGCCGCACCGTCGAGAGCTGGACCACCGACCAGCTCTTCCGCGGCCACCTGCTCGGCGCGATCCGCTGGACCACCGGCATGGTGCGCGGCGACTGCAAGGCCACGATCGCCTCGAACTACACCGTGGAGCGGCTCACCAAGCCGAACCAGCCCGGCCAGCTCGACCAGATCGGCGAACCGCACGGCCTGACCATCGCCCCCGACGGCAAGGTGTTCTACATCGGCAAGGCCGCCTGCCCGTCCGGTCCGATCGTGGACTGGAACGACCCGAACGTCGGCCTCGGCTGCGGCACCATCCACCAGTGGGACCCGAAGACCAAGCAGGTCAAGCTGCTCACCACGCTGCCCGTGATGGGCAACCGCGGCAGCGGTGACGAACTGGTCAAGAACGAGGAAGGCCTGGTCGGCATGACGCTCGACCCGGACTTCGCCCGCAACGGCTGGTTCTACGTCTACTGGATGCCGCACGAGTCCATCGACCGGGAGAAGCGGATCGGCCAGCGCACGGTGTCCCGCTTCACCTACGACGCCGCGCGGCAGACCATCGACCAGGCCACCCGCAAGGACCTGCTGCACTGGCCTGCCCAGATCCACAGCTGCTGCCACGCCGGCGGCGGCATGGCCTTCGACGACGCGGGCAACCTCTACATCGGCGTCGGCGACAACAACTCCTCCGGCGGCTCCGACGGCTACTCCGGCAACAACTGGACCGCCGAGTACCAGGGCACGTCGTTCCAGGACGCGCGCCGCACCTCGGGCAACACCAACGACCTCAACGGCAAGATCCTGCGCATCCACCCGGAGCCGGACGGCACCTACACGATCCCGCAGGGCAACCTGTTCACCGGCGCCGAGGAGGGCGGCGGCAAGACCCGGCCGGAGATCTACGTGATGGGCGTGCGCAACATCGCCCGCCTGGCGATCGACCGGCAGCACGACTGGCTCACCGCGGGCTGGGTCGGCCCGGACGCCGGCGCCCCGAACCCCGAACTGGGCCCGGCCAAGTACGAGACGGCCACCGTCATCACCTCGGCGGGCAACCAGGGCTGGCCGTACTGCATGGGGAACCGGCAGCCCTACCGCGACCGCAGCAACACCGACGCCAGCGTGCTCACCGGCTGGTACGACTGCGACAACCTGAAGAACACCTCGCCGCGCAACACCGGCCTGGTGGACATCCCGCCCGCGCGGGACAACGCGATCTGGTACTCGCCGCAGGGCGGCGGGCCGGTCTACCCGGCGCGCGCGGACGGCAGCGGCATCCCGTCCTATGTGGAGTCCGAGGCGACCTACACCGAGCCCTACCTCAAGGGCGGCGGGCAGGCCGTGATGTCCGGCCCGACCTACCACCGCGCCGAGGTGAACACCGCCAGCGGCGTCGCGTGGCCGGCGTACTGGGAGGACAAGTGGTTCATCGGTGACGAGTCCAACGGCAACAACCGCATCGCGGTGACGCTGGACCCGGCGCGCGTGCCGACTCAGGGCGCGCCCGCGTTCGCCGAGGACCTGCGGCAGATCATCAAGGGCGGCGGAGGCGAGGGCGGCCTGCAGAGCTGGATGGACGCCAAGTTCGGCCCGGACGGCGCGCTGTACCTGCTGGACTACGCCGGTGGCTTCTTCAGCCTCGACCCGAACCAGAAGCTGCTGCGCATCACCTACCACGGCGGCGCGGCGACCCCGGCTCCGGAGTCGGCGACCGTCGGGACCACCACCCAGGCCGGCCCGATGACCATGGCGTTCAACAGCGCCAAGGCCGGCGGCGTCGCGTGGCGCTGGGACTTCGGGGACGGCACCACCTCCACCGAGGCCAACCCCCAGCACACCTACCTGCGCGGCGGCACCTACTACGCGACGCTGGAGGTCACCTACGCCGACGGGACGAAGGCCACCGCGAACCTGCCGGTGACCATCAGCTGCCCGGCGCCGGACGCCCGGCAGAAGGTGTGGTTCCTGGACAACGAAACCGCGGTGCCCAACCGCAACATCGGCCTCGGCTGCACGATCAACGACCTTGTCGATGACGAGCGGCCGTGGGCGAGCCACGACGCGTTCACCACGTACGCCACCGACGTGGTCACGAAGCTGCGTGGCTTCGGGCTGCTGTCCGACAAGGAGGCCAACCAGCTGATCCGGGCCGCCTCGGCGTCCCAGGTGGGCCGGTCCACCGCCTACGAGTGGCTCTTCGACGGCACCTCGATGAACGGCTGGACCCAGGCGCCGGACGGCCGGTTCGATCTGCAACCCGACGGCACCCTGCACAGCGCCGGTGGCATGGGCATGCTGTGGTACTCCGGCAAGGCGTTCGGCGACTTCTCGGTGCGGCTGCAGTTCCGCGACGTGGCGCCGGCCGGTGACCGGGCCAACAGCGGCGTGTTCACCCGGTTCCCCGACGTGCGGACCCCGCTGGAGCAACGCCCGCCGGGCAGCTGCGGCACGGTCGGCTCGGCGCGGACGTCGCAGGCGTGGGTCGCGATCTACTGTGGACAGGAGATCCAGATCAACGACAACACCGCGGGGGACGCGCAGAAGACCGGTTCGGTCTACAACTTCTCCCAGGTGGGACTGGACCGGGCGATGCCGACGCCGAAGGGCGTGTGGAACGACTACGAGGTGCGGGTGACCGGCCAGCACTACACGATCATCCGCAACGGCGTGGTGATCAACGAGTTCGACAACACGCCCGGCAAGCAGTCCTCGCGCGCCGGTGACCCGCCGACCGATCTGCGGCAGTTCTTCAGCGGGTTCATCGGGCTGCAGAACCACAGCGACCGCGACGTGATCGAGTTCCGCAACATCCGGGTGCGGCAGCTCTAGCAATCCCGATCCCCGGTGGCGCCGCCGCGGCGGCGCCACCGGGCTCCACCCTGCGAGGAATCCCATGAGAATTCTGCGTGGCGCGCTGGTGGCCGCGACGGCGGGACTGTGCCTGCTCACCGGCACGACCACCGCCGCGATCGCCGAGCCAGTGCCGATCACCGCGGCGGCGGAACAGGTGCTGACCTGGACCGCCGACGACAGCCTGACCGAGTACGCGTCCGCGCCTGCGACGGCGGTCGCGGGCGCGGCGACCATCGTGTTCGAGAACAGCACCGAGACCGGCAACACCACCGGCATGACCCACACGCTGACCTTCGACACCTCGACGCCGGGCTACAACCACGACGTCGACCTCAACATCACCGCCAGCCCCCTGGACGCCGAGCACGGGCTGCACCAGGCGCAGGTGACCCTCACGCCGGGCAAGTACCGCTACTACTGCGCGATGCCCGGGCACACGATGAGCGGCGAGCTGATCGTCACCGAGAGCGGCGAGCAGGACACCACGCCACCGGAGGTGACCGCGACCGTCGACGGCACCACCGACCCCGACGGCAACTACGTCGGCACCGCCACCCTCACCCTGACCGCGACCGACGACAGCTCCGGTGTCGGCACCGTCGAGTACACGCTCGACGACGACACCTACCGCCCCTACACCGGCCCGGTCACCATCACCGCGCCGGGCGCGCACACCGTGCACTACCGCGCGACCGACAAGGCGGGCAACGCCAGCGACCCCAAGACGCTGGTGATCAACGTCGTGCAGCCGAACGACGACACCACCGCGCCGGTTGTGAACGCCAGCGTCGCGGGCGAGCGCAACGACGCCGGGAACTACGCGGGCAGCGCCACCGTGACGCTCACCGCGACCGACGGCGAGTCCGGCGTGGCGAAGATCGAGTACACAATGGACGGCGGCGCGTACGCGACCTACAGCCAGCCGCTGGTGCTGGGCACCGGCACGCACACCCTGACCTACCGCGCCACCGACAAGGCCGGCAACACCAGCGAGCCGAAAACCCTGACGGTAAAGGTGGATCCGCTCGGCGACGTCACGGCGCCGTTCGTGACCGCAGACCTGGACGGTGAGCTGAACACCGAGGGCTCCTACGCCGGCAAGGCCACCCTCGTCCTGGCGGCCACCGACACCGAGTCCGGGATCGCCTCCATCGAGTACGACCTGGACGGCGCCGGTTTCGTCCGCTACGGCCAGCCGGTGACCATCACCGCGGTCGGCACGCACATGCTGCACTACCGCGCGACCGACCGGGCCGGCAACACCAGCGCCGTGCAGATGCTGTCGTTCACCATCGCCGAAGCGGGCGACCTGACCCCGCCGGTGGTCACCGTGCAACTGGCCGGGCCGCAGAACTGGTCGTGGGACTACGTCGGCCCGGTGACGGTCACCCTGGCCGCGACCGACGAGGCCTCCGGCGTCGCGCGCATCCAGTACTCCTTGGACGGCAACGTGTTCACCCGCTACAACAAGCCGTTCGTCGTCGACCGCGTCGGCACCCACACGGTCCGCTACCGCGCCACCGACGAGGCGGGCAACACCAGCGAGATCGGCAGCGTCACGTTCACCGTCGTGTCGTCGAGCGGCCCCTCGAAGCAGGAGCGGCAGCCGAACCCGGCGTTCGAACGCATGGTGTGACCCCTCTCCACGAAAGGACCTTTCCATGGCCAAGATGACGCGGCGCGCCGTGCTCGGCACCGCGGCGGCCGGGCTGGCCGCGTCGGTGCCCGGCGTCGCGGCGGCCGCCCCGGTGCGGGCGCAGGGCACGACCCGGCGGATCACGATGTACGCCGAGAAGATCTCCGACGAGCTGTACGGCTACGGGCTCGCGCCCGGCGGGGCGACGGTGCCCGGGCCGGTGCTGGAGATGTGGGAGGGCGACACCCTCGAGATCGACCTGGTCAACACGACCGACCGGGTGCTGTCGCTGCACCCGCACGGCGTCGACTACGACGTGAACTCCGACGGCACCCTGATGAACGGGTCCGCGGTGATGCCCGGCCAGACCCGGCGCTACACCTGGCGCAGTCACGTGGGTTACCGGCGGGCGGACGGGTCGTGGGCGGAGGGCACGGCGGGTTACTGGCATTACCACGACCACGCGATGGGCACCGAGCACGGCACCGAGGGTGTGCTCAAGGGCCTGTACGGGGCGCTGGTGGTGCGGCGACAGGGCGATCTGCTGCCGAAGCGGCAGTTCACCGTGGTGTTCAACGACATGATGATCAACAACCGGGCGCACCACGACGCACCGACGTTCGAGGCGAACCTCGGCGAGCGGGTGGAGTGGATCGCGATCGGGCACGGCAGCAACTTCCACACCTTCCACCTGCACGGGCACCGCTGGCTGGACAACCGGACCGGCATGCGCACCAGCGAGTACGACCCGAGCCCGCTGATCGACATCAAGGACCTCAACCCCGGGGTGTCGTTCGGGTTCCAGGTGATCGCCGGTGAGGGGGTCGGGCCGGGGATGTGGATGTACCACTGCCACGTCCAGAACCACTCGGACATGGGGATGGCGGGGATGTTCCTGGTCCGCAACGCCGACGGCACGATGCCGGCCGGTGTCCACGAACACTGATTTCTGGGAAGGAGAGCGTCATGTGTGGTGGAGTTCCGGTCGTCTTCGACCGGCGCAAGTTCCTGGCGGGCGTGGCGGCGACCGCGGCCGGGGTGGCGGTGGTGGGGGCTGCTCCGGTAGCAGCCGCATCGCCCGGGCGGCGGATCCCGAACAGCCGGATCGGGCTGCAGATGTACTCGGTGCGGGACGCGTTCATGTCCCAGCCGGAGGCGGTGCTGCGGGCGCTCGCGCGGGCCGGGTACCGGAACCTGGAGTTCGCCGGATTCCCCGGTGGCACGGATCCGGCGCACGCGCGGGAGATCCGGCCGCTGCTGGACAAGTACGGCCTGCGGGCGGTGTCCAGCCACCACGGGTACGCGGAGTTCCTCGACGAGGCGCGGATCGGTGAGCTGATCGAGATGGCGCGGATACTGGGGCAGCGCTACATCGTGTGCCCCGGCGGGGTGCCGGACACGGCGGAGGGTTTCGCCGAGGCCGGGCCCGCGTTCAACCGCGCCGGGGAGCGGATCCGCCGGGCGGGGATGAAGCTGGGGTACCACAACCACACCAGCGAGTTCACCGGTCATGGTCCGGACGGGCGGACCTTCTACCAGATCCTGCTGGACAGCTCCGATCCCGAGTTGCTGTACCTGGAGCTGGACATGGGGTGGTCGTCCGCGGCGGGGCTGAGCGCGCAGGAGAACGTCGAGCTGATCCGGGCCAACCGGGGCCGGATGCTGCTGGCGCACGTGAAGGACCTGGACGCCAACGGCAACCTGGCGGACCTGGGCACCGGGGTGGTCGACTACCGCACGATCCTCAGCGGGGCGACCCGCCTGGGCATGCGCGAGTTCATCATCGAGAACGACGACCAGAGCAACCCGCTGACCGATTCCCGGGCCGACCGCATGCACGACTACCTGGCCGCGCTGCGCCTGCGATAGCCGCGGCAGCGATAGCCGCGGCAGCGATAGCCGCGGCAGCGGTAGCCGCGGCAGCGGTAGCCGCGGCAGCGGTAGCCGCGGCAGCGGTAGCCGCGGCAGCG
>NZ_JAKGSD010000032.1:65600-95620 GCF_021654135.1 Amycolatopsis tucumanensis
AGCGGTGGGGGTTCCGGCTCCGGCGGGGTTTGGCAGGCCCGCCGGAGCCGGACCACGCCGCCGCCTGCACGAAGGCCGGCAGCCGCGCGCCGCGCGGCCCCCACCACGAGGTTCGATCCCCACGGCATCCCCCGCGCCCGCCGCACGGCCCACTCCCCAGTCCGCCGCCTCAGATCATCTCCCGCCGCACCACCCACACCGGCGCATCCGGCCACGCCAGCCCAGCACGGGCCCCCACCGCGTCCCCCGCCCCCAGCTCGCCGCCTCAGATCATCTCCCGCCGCACCGCCCACACCACCGCTTCGATGGGCGTCGCAACGCCGAGACGGTCGCAGACGGCCCTGATGCGGCGTCGCACGGTCCGGCCGGACAGGCCCACCCGGCCGCCCACCTCCTCCGGCGACAGCCCCTCCGCCAGCAGCCCCAGCAGCACCAGGTCACCGCGGGGCAGGTCGGTCACCTCTGCCACCCCGCGATCGTCATCGCCCGGACCGCGCCGGGTCAATGACAGAACAAGACAAGACGTCACACCGCGGCGGCCGGGTCGAGCCGGTCCCACCCGCCGGTCGGCAGCGGCCGCACCTCCCGCACCCATGACGCCCGCACGTACGGCAGGCACACCTGAACCGGCTCGCCCACAACCGGCCCCAGGTCCCACGCGCACTCCCGCCCCTCCAGCGACGCGGCGAGGAAGTCGTTCCACCGCCCGTAGTCCGACTCCACGACGAGCTCAGCCGGCGCGTCGAACTCGACCGTCGCGAACCCGCGGCTCAGCTCGTGCTCGGCGTCGAACAGCAACATCGCGTCGATCAGCCGCAGCTCCCCGTGCCACGCCCACACCGGCGGCCGCCCACCGGTGCCGACCCCGGCTCGCTCCATCGCCGCCACCATCGCCCGGTACGGCGCCACCAGCCCGGCAGGCACGCGGTCCCAGTCGCCGACGAGGTCGCCGGTCACCCTGGACAGCGGCTGGAAAGTACGCAACAACACGATCACCGAGGCTAACGACGGCCACCCCGCGCCGCCTCCGGGTAATTCCCGGAACCGGTGAGCAACTCGACCACCGCGCCGACCCCGCCGCGCTCGAAGGCCGCCCGCTGCCGCGACGCCCCGCCGCCGGCCGCCACCAGCGACGGCACCGCCTGCTCGGCGAACTCCTTCGCCCCGCCGTCCAGGTGCGGCCGGACCTCGTCCAGCAACCGGGCGAGCACCACCGGAACCGGCCGCAGCACCCGGTCCACCGGGTCGACGCAGGTCCCGTCCAGGCCGTCCCGCGCCGCGCGCCACAGGTCGGCCCGCAGCACCTCCTGCGGCACCCGCGGCGCGTCCACCCCGTCCCCGATCCGGGCGAAAGCCGTGGCGGCGAGGCCCTGCGCGAGCACCGCGAGCAGCGCCGCCTCCCGTTCCGTCGCCGCCACGTCGCACACCCGGATCTCGACCGTCGGGTGGCGCGGCGACAGGCGCATGTCCCAGTAGAGGTTCCCCGGGTCCATGATCGCGCCCGACCGCGCCATCTCGTCGACGAGCTCCTCGTACTGCCCGGCGGATTCGACGTAGGGCGGCGGGCCGCCGCTGGGCCAGCGGGACATCGCCAGGTACCGCCAGCTCGCGTACCCGGTGTCGGCGCCCTCGGCGAACGGCGAGTTGGCGCTGACCGCCAGCAGCACCGGCAGCCACGGCCGCACGTGGTTGATCACCCGCACGCCGGTGTCGGAGTCCGGGACGCCGAGGTGGATGTGGCACCCGCACACGTGTGCCGTGCTCATCAGCCCGCGGAAGTGGTCGGCGATCCGCCGGTACCGACGGCCGGGGCTCAGCCGCACCGGATCGGCGCTCATCGGCGGGGACCCGGCGGCCAGCAGCCGCAGACCGGCGCTCGCCGCGCCGTCGCGCAGCCGCGCCCGCTGGTCCCGCAGGCACTCGAGCAGCTCGTCGGACTGCTCGCACACCGGCGTGACCGATTCGACTTGGCAGCTCACCATTTCCGGCTGCAGCTCACCGGCCACGTCGTCGGACCCGGCGAGCACGGCAGGCGCCGCGGCCGCGAGCCGGTTCCGACGGTCGACCAGCAGGAACTCCTCCTCGACGCCCACGGTGACGGTCATGCCGCCCCCAGCATCGCGGCCGCGATCGCGTCGGCGTCGCGGCAGAACGGGCTGTCCTGGCCGGGCCGTCCGGTGCCGACCTGGGTGAACCACCGGGTGTTCTGCGTGATCACGCCCAGCGCGTGGATGTCCGGGGCCGGCTCGCCGCGCGCGTCGACGACCCGGAACGGCGCGGGCGTGACCGCGAGGCCGCCGGTGGCGAAGGACTCCCCCGTCGCCGGGTCGGTGTTGACGAACTCGCTGATCAGCCCGTCGGCGAGCATCTGCCGGAGCAGCGGGTTGCGGTCCCGCGCCAGGTCCGGGCCAGGGGCGCGCGCGTCGATCAGGGTGCCCGCGTTCCGCCGCGATCCGGCCACCCGCGGCGAGGAGATCGTGAACCCGGCGTCGATCCGCGCGTCCGGGCCGACGACGTCCAGCACACCGGCGTCGAGGAGCGCGACCAGCTGCTCGACGTGGTCCGGCGGCGGCCCGGCGGACAGCAGGAAGTTCGCCGGCACGAACCGGGACAGGAAGTCGCGGTGCGACGAGGGCAGCAGCCCGCCGAAGTCGACGATCCCGGGCAGCGCGGGCCGCAGGGTGCGCAGCATCTCCAGCGCCGCCTTGACCGGGCTGCCTTCCGGGCCGCGCCTGCTCTCCGCGACGTCCCGCACCAGGACTTCCCGCAGCCGCGCCCGGAACTCCGCCGGGTCCGCAAAGGACAGTCCGTCGAACGGGCGCGCCAGCTCCTCCGGTCGCAGGGGCGGCACGTCGGTGAGGCCGAACGCGGCGAGCACCTTGCCCGTGCGGCGTTCGTCCACGCGGTCCCGCTCGTCCACCACGTCCGGGAACGCGGCGGTGAAGCGCGCGGCCTCGTCCTCGCCGTCGCGCAGGCCGACGATCCGGCGGTAGTAGGCGTGCTCGACCTCCGCCCAGATCAGCGGTTCGACCTCGGCGGCGAAGTCCAGTTTGGTGCTGCCGCGCGCGTCCAGCGCGGCCGTGCGCAACCGGTCCAGGCGGGCGGTGGTGAGGAGCACCGGGTCCGGGGCGAGGTCGGGGCGGTGCACCTGGGCGCGCGCCAGGAAGGGCAGACCGCTGCGCGACCCGGCGACGATCAGCGGTTCGTCGCCGCTTGGCACGTACCGCAGCTGCCCGTCCGCGCGGGTGAAGCGGCCGCCGCGGCCGAGGGTCAGCGACCGGACGACGTCGTAGAACGTGAGGCCGAGCCCGCGAACCGCGACGGTCTCCCCGGCGGGGATGTCGTCGAGCGGCAGATCGGCGGCGATGCCCGGCCCCAGGACCCGGCCGCTCGCCCGGAGCCGCCGGTCCTCCTCGGACGGTTCCAGGTCGCTGTGGCCGGTGGTCAGAACGACCTTGTCGGCGAGGATCGTCCTGTCCGGCAGCCTCAGCCGCAGCCCATTCGCCGTGCGGGTCAGGCCGGTCACCTGCGTGGTGACAGGCCGGATCTCCACCCCGTCCGGCGCTTCGACGCACAGCCGGTGGAACGTTTCCCGCAGGTAGGCGCCGTAGTGACGGCGGGAGGGATACTCGTGCGGCGCGACGGCCGACCACGCCGCGAAGTCCCGTCCGGGGAACGGGCTGTCCGGGGAGTGCGCGGTCAGTTCACCGGCCGTGGCGTTGGTGGCGTACCACCCGGACTGCCGGGTACGCCAGACGCGTCCCGGCCCTGGCTCGACCGGCTCGACCGCCCAGATCGTCGCGGACCGCGGAGCAGCCGCGAGCCGCACGACGAGCCGCTCCAGCACGGACAACCCCCGAGGCCCGACGCCGATGACCGCCAGGGACAGGGGCCGTCGTGATCTCATACGACTCGGGTACCAAAACGATCAGGAGCGAAACCCGTGCAGTGGGTGAGCCTCCCCTCCTCGGTGGGGGTGTGAGGCCTCGCTGTCGGACCAGGCTGTCAGCGCTCTGGATCGTGCTGCCTGCCGCCCGTCTGCGTTGCGCCCTCAAGGCGCACCCGCCGGGGCAGCTGGACGAGCTCGTGTTCATCACCCGATCGGGAGGGTGGTCGTGCCGAGGAACGTGAACACCGAGTGTTACGGAGAGCGAGCATCGATCGCAGCCGCGTGCATGACTTGCGCCACACCTGCGCGACACTGCTCCTGGAGGACGGGGTGACCATCCACGAGGTGATGGAACCAGGCGAAGAGGCAGATGGCCGAGCGGATGAACCAGTTGGCCGCGGGGAACTGATGTCACCCCTGGACGTCAAAAGGGCCCCGGAGAATCTCCGGGGCCCTGTTTGCACTGCTCCCCCGGCTGGACTCGAACCAGCAACCCTTCGGCTCACTTTCCGGGCTTGTCGACGTTGCTCGTTGGCTTCGGTTATGGCCGGTGACCTGCGCGGACGCTGCTCTCCATGATCGCGAGGGCTGCCACTGGCTCCCGTCTCCTTCGGTGGTTTCACGAGAGTAAAACGGTCCTTTCCCGAGTCCCGCCGCGGCTCCTAGCCGTCTTCGCACCAACCAGGCGGCACCATCCCCGCGATCCAAAGCCGCCCACAGCCGGGACGGGCGCTGTCAACCCTGTAACCGATCACGCCAAGCCGCCGATCTACGTTCCGTGACCGCACGGACGCAAGGCGACCCCCGGCGTGATCGGCGCGCAGCGGGGTTGACAGCGCCCGGCCCGGCTTTGACGATCCGGCGATCGCGGGGATGGTGCACCTTCCGTGAGTCGCTGATGCTTAGTTCTTGGTGCGTGTCTCATGCGCGTCTTGCGCTCCTGCGCGCGCCGGCCGACGGCGTTAGGCGCGGCCGTGCCGAGCGGAGCGGGACAGCTCGGCCGCGCGCCAGTTCGGCCCGCGCGCCCGCCCGCCAGGGCGGCTTGAAGACGTAAAGAAAGTCCTCACTTCGAAAGCGAGTAAGCGTGCTTCGTATGCGCAGCGTAACGCTGACATCAGGAAAGACAATCAGTCTCACTGACGGAATAACAGCAATCGTAGGTCCCAATAACGCTGGCAAGTCGCTTTTGTTGCGTGAGCTGCAGACTCTTATGAACAGTCAGCATGGCGTGCCTGCCTATCTAGTTCAAAAGGTTGTAGAGTCGTATGATGTAGAGTTTAAGGGAAGCTTCGACGAGGTGGCAATACCTTGGATTGAGAAGCGTGCGCGTCGTCGACCGCCAGGGCAATACAATAACGGCGCTTTTGTAGAAGATAATTTTTCTCTCCTGAACGGAGGAGCGGTTACTGAAAGCTCGCTGCGTACAGCATGGGAGCAGCGACAGCTTGGGCCACTTGCGCAGGTGTATCAACTCTATTTCGGCGCCGATGGGCGGACTGGCATGGTAGGCAACACGGGGGCTTACTCGCTAGCGAGGGAAGAGCCATCAAATCCAGTGCAAAGACTATACGCCGACGAGGCGCTGGAGAGGACGGTGAGCAAAGTCATTGAGCGCGCGTTTCAAACGCCGCTGTACATCAATCGAGCGGGTGGGTCGGAGATCAGCGTACACCTCGGAACAATGATTAACAAACCAACTATACCGCCCACTTCTGAATTTCTTGACGAGCTCAAAAACCTCCCGCTCTTGCAGGACCAGGGGGATGGCATTCGCGCTTTCGTCTCCATAATGCTCACGATCATAACCGGACAGTACGGGTTTGTGATGATAGACGAACCCGAGGTTTTCCTGCATCCGCCGCAGGCGTATCTCTTGGGAAAGATGTTAGCGGAGCGACACGACGAAGGAACTCAAGTTCTCCTTGCTACCCATAGTGAAGAAGTCATCCAAGGTCTCACTTCCAGTAAAGCTGCAAGTAGGAATGTTTCTATCGTTCGGTTAACTAGAGAGGGGTCAGTCAATCACGCCGCACAGGTCTCGCCCGAACGAGTGGCCGACCTGGCCAATGATCCGGTGGTTAAACACTTCGCAATTCTTCGCGGCTTATTCTACGAAGGGGTGGTGGTTTGCGAGTCGGACGGAGACTGTACTTACTATCGGGCAGCCTTAGAGGCTGCCAGGCAGGATGGTGTTTCGCCGCAGGAGCGGCTATTGTTCTGTCATTGCAATGGCAAAGCGCGCATGTATCGGATGGTTGAGAGCGTGCGCGACACGAAGGTTCCCGTGGCCTGCATTGTCGATATCGACTTCCTGCAAAATGATAACGACTTCACTCGACTGTTGAATGCTTATGGGGAGTCGGCGGAAGATTTCGCTGCGCCGCGAAATATCGTTAGTGCTGCCGTAGAGCAACTTGGCATGAAGATTGACAGGTCGGTTGCAAAGATGAAGATCAATGAAATCCTTGCCGCCAAAAATAGCTCGACAATATCCCGCGGCGAGGTGGACAGGATAACCGAAGTAGTCGCTCCGCAGAGTGGCTGGAAGTTGTTCAAACGCGGGGGAAAAAGGCTGTTGTCCGGGGATGCGGCGGTAGCCTTCAATCAACTGGATGAAAAGTTGCGTGAGATTGGCATCTTTATCGTGGCGGAGGGAGAATTGGAACGTTTTCATCCTGAGGTGCCAGCGAAAACGAAAGCTTCCTGGCTTCAGATCGTACTAGAGGAGGAAAAGTATCGAAACTCCCCCTCGGCGATCCAATTGACACTGGATGTTTCTGACTGGATTTCGCTGCGGCAATAGTTTGCCGGCTAATTCCACGTCGGACCGAGTTGTTCGAGAAATTCTGGGAAGCGGACCTGCAGCGCATCGGTCACATGACGAAGTTCGACGATGTCAAGCCTTCGCTGCCCCGACTCGTAGCGGCTGACGAAGGACTGTGGCACCCCGAGCGCCTCGGCCACCTGGACCTGTGTCAACCCTGCCTCGCGCCGGAGCTGGCGTAGCAGCTCGCACACCTGCTGGTACTCGGCTGAGTAGATCGACTTTTCCACGACACCAGGTCACCCGGTGCTTGCGGATATCTAAAAACTGCATATTCTGGCGGTGCGTCCTGGTGCGGCGGACCGTTGCTCCGCATCTCGCACGGCGCTCGAACGTCCTGCGAGGGACGGGGCCGCACCGTGCTCGGTCCTGCTCGGTCCGGCAGATCGCCGACGCAACGGAGCGGGCCCGACGGTTGGCGGCAGTTGATGTCCGACTGCAACCAAGCGGAGGTACTTCGATGTCGTTCACGTTCGAGCCCGACCCGTCCGCCTACCTGTACGACCAGGTGGCCGACCACATCGAGGCGCGGATCCGAGGCGGCGAGCTGCAGCCCGATCGGCCCCTGTCGGCGGAGCGGCGGCTTGCCACCGAGTACGGGGTAGCACTCGGGACCGTGCGTCACGCCATCCGGATCTTGCAGCGCCGCGGGCTCGTCCGCGTCATCCCGAGTAAAGGCATGTTCGTCAACCCGCCAGAAGCCCGCCAGGCGTCCGCAGAGTGACAAGACCCCCGACACGCCAAAACCCCGGCCGCTTGAATCAGAGGCGTGCCGGGGTCTTCGTACATCATGGTACACGATGACCGACCTGAGTCGCCTCAAAGCGTGGTTCTCCCGTGATCGCCTCGCTCCTTACCGGATGTCGGCCAGGGATGACCAGAGCGCTGTCGAGCTTTACCAGTGGAACGCGGAGGTCTCGGCGGCGTTCTGGCGTACCCTCGGCCACGTCGAGGTTCTCGTCCGGAACGCACTGCACCGGGAACTCAGCGCCTGGTCGCGGCAGCGGCACCAGACCGACCGATGGTACGCGGCAATCGACCCGATCGTGAGCGATCAGACGCGGCGCGACGTTCGCGAAGCCATCCGTCGTGGCACTCGCAACGGGCGTCCCGAAACCCCTGGCCGGGTGGTCGCCGAGCTGAACCTCGGCTTTTGGCGCTTCCTGCTCGCCCGTCGCTATGACGGCACGCTCTGGCGGTACTGCATGTACCGGGCCTTCCCCGGCAAGCGCCGCGCGGACGTCGAGCGGGCAGTGGCGGAGCTGCACGTCCTTCGCAACCGCATCGGTCATCACGAGCCTATTCACAACCGGCCCCTGACGGACCTGCTCGCACTGGCGCTTGAAGTGGCGAGCTGGATCGACCCGGACGCCCGCGCCTGGATCGCGGCCGGCGACACGACACCCCGCCTGATCGCGCAGCGTCCCTGACCCGGAGCGGCCAGTAGGACGAGTCACCTGCGGGTCGGCTCTGGGTACTCTGCGCCGGTGTCACTGGTGAGCTGGGCGCATGAGATCGCCGCCCGCAAACTAGCGGACTCGCTTCCGCGTCGCTGGGCCCACACCCAAGGGGTCGCCCGGCAGACCCTTCGGCTTCAGTCGGTCCCCGGCGTCGACACGGAGCTGGTCGAGGCTGCCGCGCTGTTGCACGATGTCGGCTATGCCCCTGACCTGGCGACCCTGAACTTCCACCCGGTCGACGGCGCCCGATACCTCGCCAGCATCCACGCCCCCACCCGCCTCGTGCACCTGGTCGCCTATCACTCCGCGGCTCGGCAGGACGCCGAGGTGGTCGGCCTGGCGCACCTGCTCGACGACTACGAGGACGAGCAGACCCCGGAGCGAGACGCTCTGTGGTGGGCGGACATGACCACTGGGCCGGACGGCGAGACGATGACGTTCGAGGAGCGGATGGCCGAGGTCAAGAGTCGCTACGGCTCCGAGCACCCGGTCAGCCGCGCCGTTGACCTCTCGTGGTGGGAGCGTCAAGGGGCAGTCGAGCGGACGGAAGCCCGGCTCGAAGCCTCATTGGAAGAACGCTGACTGCCGCTCCTCGAAGCCGTGCAGGATGCGCAGGTGGATCGACGGGTGCACGTTCAGGTCCGCGATCCTCTCCCGTGGCACCCAGTGGACCTCTTTGCTCTCCGAGCTGGTGCGGAGATCGCCTCCCGTCGGCCTGGCGCGGAAGCAGATCGAGAACTCCTGCCGCACCTCGCCATCGTCGTAGGCGATGACGTGCCTCGGGTTCGAGTACACCCCGATCAGCTCGACGACCTCGACGTCGACGCCGGTTTCCTCCTGCACCTCGCGAACGAGGGCCTGGCTCAGCGTCTCGCCCAGCTCCAGGTTCCCGCCCGGCAAGGCGTACAGATCGTTGTCGGTACGCCGGATCATCAGCAGCTCGCCACGCTCGTTCACGGTGAACGCACTGACTGCCACACCGATGCTGTTCGCAGCGGGAGCGTTCGGGTCGTTGTAGTAGTCAGTCCTCGTCAAGGCCGGCCTCTTTCAGAGTCGCGGGCTTCGAAGACCGCCAAATCTCTTCGAAGCTCTGAGCGTAGGTGTCGAACAGGCTGCCCGAGGACAGCCGTCGCAGGTGCATCGCAGGCGCGTGCGCGCCCTGGATGCCGTAGACGTGCGTGTTGATGATCATCTCGTCGTCGAACCGGAAGATCGAGTTGTACAGCGTCGTGCGGTGGAACCTGATCTCGGGTTCGGCCATCTCGAACAACGGCCGGTAGAACGCCAGAGCGTTGCGAATGCGTCCGGTCAGGGTGTGTTTACCCAGCCGCTCTTCCTCGCTGCGGCGGAGAACCTCCCGGCTCGTCGGGTCACCGAAGGCGAGCCGGATGCTGCATCCCTTCCGCGACTTCTCGGCCAGTGATCTGACGAAGTTCGGTCGCTCCACAAGGAACAGTGCCGCGTGCATCACCAGGTCGACCCGATCGGTCGCATCGTTGATCACCCGATCCCACAGCTCGACAGGTATCGAGTTGCGGTGCGGGAAGAACGTGACCAGCTCGGATTGGCTGACCGTGGTGGCTTCCTCGGGGCTGAGTGCATCCGGCCAAAGGTAGGTCTCGGTGGTGTGCAGTCGAGCGGCGATGCGGCTCCGGTACTTTCGGTACGGCACGCGGCCCCGGGTAATCCAGCGCTCGACGGTTTTCGGGTCCACGGCAAGCTCTTCGGCCAGGGTGTCGGCCGGCACTCCCGCGGCTGCCAGGGCGTCCCGAAGCCGTTCGTTCCGCATAGGGACGAGTTTAGGACGTCCAAGACGTCCTGAGAAGTCCTTTCTTGTGGTGAAGTGGTCCCCGCGTTCAGAGGCATCTTGATACGGCACACCGCAATACACCGCGGCACACCGCGGGTGCTGAATCGAGTAGCTGCCTTGGAGGCATTGAGATGCGATTGATGATCGACACTTCGCAGGTGACGTTCACGGTGGGTCGTGAGGCTCAGCCGAAGACGGATCAGAACGGGGTGCAGCGGGTCGAGCGCAACACCAACATTCCCATGTGGTCGGTGCAGCTCGTTGCCATGGACAACGGCGGGGCTGAGGTGATCACCGTGACCGTGGCGGCTGCGCAGCCGCCGAAGGTTCCGACTGGTTCCCTTGTCACCCCGGTGGAGTTGCAGGCGATTCCGTGGGCACAGAACGGCCGCAACGGTGTGGCTTTCCGCGCGACCGACATCAAGGCTGTCCCCGCTTCGAAGTCCGGATCGAACACGTCCGGCTCCTGAGGAGACACCCGTGGACAAGTATCCCGTCGATCCGAAGGAAGACGACCGAGAACCGCGCTTCACCTTCAGTCTGATCCACGACGTGGCCGATGTGCTGGCCCGCAAGGGATATCCGAAGGTCGAGAGCAGTCAGGACTTTGTCCGGCTACAGCAGGCACTGTACGAGTTCTTGTACAGCACCGAATTCTGTCACTATTTCTGATCCACGAGAGAAGCACGGGACCGGTCTGGTTCTTGGCGGTTCCTGCCCGGCCCGTGCCTCTGTCGTCTCCACCTTGGAGGAGTCGTGGCCAAGTCTATCCGCGGTGCGCGTGGCGCGCGCCGTGTCGATGTCATGGAGTTCTGGCACGCCCCGAAGCAACACTGGATCGTCGTTGGTTTGGGCGTGCTCCTGCGCTGGCGCGCCGAGATCTTTCTGGCTGCCGTGTTCCTGGTGGGCATGGCGTGGCTTTACCACGAGGTCGGCGAGGGCTTCGCCTGGCTGATCTTCACCGGGGTCGTCGTGGTGGTCGTGCTGGTGCCGCAGACCCGCTGGTTCGTGTTCTCCCGGTTCTGGTGCCTGGTCGACCGGCACCGCTTGCGGACCTGCCTGCGGCAGGCGCGGGCACGCACGATGAACCTGGACGGCGCGCTGCCGTTCATGCTGTGGGCGCGGCCCACGAAGACCGGTGAGCGGGTCTGGTTGTGGAGCCGTGCGGGCTCCTCGGCCGGGGATCTGGAAGCGGTCCTCGAGTACATTGCGCCCGCCTGCTACGCCCGTGACGCGCGGGTGCACCGGGTGCGCAAGCTGTCCACCCTGTTCGCGGTCGAGGTCATCCGTCGAGACCCGCTGGACCGCTCGACGCCCATCGACTCGCCCCTGGCGAAGGTGGCGAACCTCGTACGCAAGTCCCGGGGTGAGGGCACCGAGCCGATCGCGGCCGCCCCTGTTGTGCCTGTGCGGGACAAGCCTGCGCCGAGGCCGGCCGCGGTGGTCGACGACCTGTCCGACTACATCGACTAAGGGAGGCCGGTCATGCGCAAGACCACGATCCCCGTCGCGGGACTGTCCATCTACGACCCAGTCCACCTCGGCATCTACGAAGACGGCTACGGCGTCGACATCGAACTGATCTGGCGCAACATCCTGCTCGCCGGAGAACCCGGCGCAGGCAAATCGGTCGGCCTCAACAACATCGTCGCCCACGGGGCACTCTGTCCGGACCTGTCACTGTGGCTCTTCGACGGCAAACAGGTCGAGCTGGGCCTGTGGCGCGAGGTGGCCGACCTGTTCGTCGGCCCCGACATCGAACGCGCTCTGACCGCACTGGAGCGGTTGCAGGCGGAAATGGACCGCCGCTACGCCGAACTGAACCGGGTCCGGCGGCGCAAGATCGACCGTCACGACCCCATCGACGTGATCATGGTCGTCATCGACGAACTGGCCCTGTTCTCGGCAACCATGGGCACAAAGGACCAGCAAGAACAGTTCGTCCGCCTGCTGCGGGACCTCGTGGCGCGGGGCCGGGCTGCTGGGATCATCGTCGTAGCCGCGACTCAGCGGCGTTCTGCCGACATCATCCCGACTTCGCTGCGGGACCTGTTCGGGTACCGCATGGCCTACCGCTGCACCACCGATTCCAGCTCCGACATCATCCTCGGCCGGGGCTGGGCCTCCCAGGGCTTCGACGCCTCCAACATCGCGCCGGAGGAACGCGGCGTCGCCCTGCTGCTCGCCGAAGGCGGTATCCCACGGCGGATGAAGACCGCCTATCTGACCGACGCGCACATTCACGCGCTCGTCGAATACGCGCGCCAAATCCGCACTCGCAAGACCGCTTAATCCCCATTCGCAATTCGACTCGCAGGAGAGGACTGCCCTCATGCTGAACGCAACCAAACCCATGGCCCTCACCCCCGAGCAGCTGTGGGTCTTCGTCACCGGCGACAACAACGCCGTCGACGTCGCCCGCCTCGCGCACGCGCCCGAAATCGGCGGCTTCATCGCCCTGCCGATTTCCGCATTCGACCCTTACGCGCTGCTGCCCGCCTACGCGCCGACCGGCGAACTCCTGGAGGGCTGGCGCTGGGCCACCACCCAAGACGTCGAGACCTACGCCTACCTGTTCGCCTGACCCGGAGCACCCTTGACCGTCTCGACCATGACCCTCAGCCCCACCACCAAAACCGTGGTGGGGCTGGGAGCCGTCGCCGAGCCGGACATCCTCCGCCGCGCCACCAGCCCCGACTACCGCTGGTGGCTCGCCCACGTCATGCCCGCGGCTGCCTGCTCCCGACCTGTGCGCCTGCGCGTGGAAGCGGACTGGGGCGGCGGTGAAATCGAGCGGGTCACCGACGACATGCCGGACGGGCTGCTCTACGTCGCCTGCAAGAACCGCCGTGCCTCGGTCTGCCCCGCCTGCGCCGAGACCTACCGGGCCGACACCTACCAGCTCGTGAAAGCGGGGCTCGTCGGCGGGAAGGGCGTGCCGGATACAGTGACCGAGCACCCCTGCTTCTTCGTCACCCTCACCGCGCCGGCCTTCGGGCCTGTGCACAGCCGCGTGGTCAGCAACGGGCAGGTCAACCCCTGTCGGCCTCGGCGCTATGCCCCGCTCTGTCCGCGTGGGCGGTCGACTGGGTGCCGGGTTCGGCATGGCGAGGATGACTCGTGCGTGGGGGAGCCGATCTGCCGGGACTGCTACGACTACGACGCCCAGGCCGTCTGGAACTTCCACGCCGGGGAACTGTGGCGGCGCACCACCATCACGCTCAACAGGTACCTCAGGGCTGCTGCCAAGGACCGAGGCGTGCAGGTGCGGCTCTCGTACGCCAAGGTCGCCGAGTACCAGCGGCGCGGTGTCGTGCACTTCCACGCCCTGATCAGGCTCGACGGGCTCAACCCGGCTGATCCGGATACCATCGTGACGCCGGACCCGAGCATCACGCCGGAGCTGCTGAGCAGCCTCATCGACACCGCTGCGACCGTCACGCGCTTCACCACGGCACCCCACCCCCGGCAACGCACCGGCTGGACCCTCACCTGGGGCAGACAGCGCGACATCCGCCGAGTCCACCTCAACGCGACCGACCAGGACGACCACGGCGCGCTCACAACCACGGCAGTGGCGGCCTACCTCGCCAAATACGCCACCAAAGCCACTGAAGAGGCCGGGCACGTCTCCCGACGCCTGACACAGCTCGACGCCAACATGCACGCGGAGCGCGACACCCACCAATCCCGGCAGCTCGTCACCTGCTGGCGGCTCGGGCAACGGCCCTTCTACTACACCAGCACACAGCAACGCGCCGACTGGGCTGAAGGCTGGGGCAAGCTCCAGAAGTGGGCCCACATGCTCGGCTTCGGCGGGCACTTCTCCACCAAGAGCCGCCGCTACTCCACCACCCTGACAGCCCTCACTGCCGTCAGGAAGGCATTCCAGCGCGGCGAACACCCCGAAGAGGCAATGCCGGCCGACGCGGACCAAGACGGCGACGAGTCCGCGGTGACCCTCAACTGGATCTTCGACGGCATCGGCTGGCTCACGATTGGCGACGCGGCCCTGGCCAACACGGCGGCCGCAAAGGCGCGCGAGCGGAACCGCGTCGCGCGGGAAGAGAGGGAGGAAAGCTTTAACCAGTAGGGAGGAAGAAATGGATCGCTTGTGGACAGTCGAAGACGTAGCGAAGTACCTCGGTGTGCCGGTCAAGACGCTCTACGTCTGGCGCACCACCGGCTACGGACCAAAGGGCCGCCGGCTCGGGAAGTACGTGCGCTACAAGCCCGAAGACGTGATCGCGTGGTTCGAAGCGCTCGACGACCACGCGGCTTGAAAGGAAACGACATGCCTCGACCACCTTTGCCGATCGGCACCTACGGCGTGATCCGGCTCCGATCCATCGCGCCCAAGAAGTGGAAGGCGATTGCTCAGTTCCGCATGGCTGACGGTCGGATCAAGACCGTGAGCCGCATCGGGCGGAGCAAGACCAACGCGGAAAACCGCCTCAAGGAAGCGATGACCACGCTGGCCGCCGAGGTCAGGGGCGGTGAGATCTCGGGCGACACGCGGATGAAGCGCATCGCCGAGATGTGGACGGCCGAGTTGGACCGGGAGGCGAAGCTCGGCGATCGGTCGCCGAACACGGTGCGGCACTACCGCGGGCAGCTCAAGAACTGGGTCCTGCCGGCCGTCGGCGAGTTGCAGGCTCGCGAGCTGACCGTCACGTGGTGCGACCGGCTGGTCAAGAAGGTGCACGACGCGACCAGCCATGACACGGCCAAGAGCGTCAGGGCGGTCCTGACCGGGCTCTGCGGCTACGCGGTGCGGCACGGTGCGATGACCGTCAACCCCGCGAAGTCGATTGGTCGGCTCGCGCGAGGGGAGGAGAAGGAGGTTGTGACACTCAACCAGGAGCAGCGGAACGACCTGCTCGCGAAGCTCGAACGGCTGGCCGAGAAGAAGCGCACCGATGCGAAGGGGCGGCAGCTGGGGCCGCGGGCACAGGTGTGGCAGGACCTGCCGGACATCGTGCGGACGATGCTGGCGACCGGCGTCCGCCTCGGCGAGCTGCTGGCTCTGACGGGCGACGACGTTGATCCGCAGGAGCGAATCGTGGCGGTCGGGAATCACCTGATCCGGGTAACGGGTGTTGGGCTCGTTCGCGTCGCCAATCGCAAGGGCAACCGACCGGGGCTCCTACTCCGGGTGCCGAAGTGGTCGGTGCCGATGCTGCGTGCGCGGAAGCTCGCCTCGGGTGGCGGGCCGCTGTTCCAGGCTTGGAACGGTGATTGGCTGGACCCGAGCAACACCATCAACCGGGTGCGGGAGGCGTTCGAGGAGGTCGGGTACGGGTGGGTCACGTCACATGTCTTCCGCAAGACCGTGGCATCGGTGCTCGACGACGCTGACCTGCCGCTCAGTGCCATCGCGGACCAGCTCGGGAACACTCAGAAGGTGGCTGACAAGCACTACCGGAAGCGACGGGTGGCGAACGAAGCGTCAGCAACGGCCCTGGAGTCCATGTTCGACGAGGCGCCGGGGGCCTGACGAAAAACGTGGGTTTAACGGGCTTCGGGCCTACCGCGTTCCAGTCACGAAAAAACCCCAGGCCGCTGACCTGGGGTTTTGGCTCCCCCGGCTGGACTCGAACCAGCAACCCTTCGGTTAACAGCCGAATGCTCTGCCAATTGAGCTACAGGGGAACGCTCTGGCCTGCCCGGATCGCTCCGGGCTGACGGGAGAGAACTCTAGCTCATGGGCGATCGCGCTCTGCAAGCACCCCCCGGCAGTTTCGCGCGCCTTGGGGGACAATGAGTGATCGAGCCGGACACACCAGGAGGCGGGCATGAAGACTTTCCTGCTCGGCGCGGCCGTCGGGTACGTGCTCGGGGCGCGGGCGGGGCGTGCGAGGTACGAGCAGATCGTGCGGACCTACCGGGCGGTCGCCGACCACCCCGCGGTCCAGGGCGCGGCTGGCGTCGTGCGCGCCAAGGTCGGCGAGAAGGTGGGTGACAAGCTGCCGTTCGCGCGCTCCCACAGTGGGCCGAACGGCCACCGGGCCCGCGAACCGAAGGCGACGCAGGCGTAGCGGCTCGCCTGCCGGGGGTCCGAGGGCTGTCGCGGGGTGGTGGTCACCCTGCGGTCACCGGGCCCGCGAACCGAAGGCCGGCGCGGTGAGCGTGACGAAGAAGCACGGGTGCTCGGCCACTGTCTCGGGCACGCGCTTGCCGCCGACGAGCCCTGTCTTCGCGAGCTGGTAGGTGTCAGTCCGATAGCTCTCCGCGCACGCCGGACAGACGAGGCGCGGCGGTTCTTGCACGCGACGTAGAGCAGTCCATCCGGGATGTCGTCAGTGACCCGCTCGACTTCACCGCCGCCCCAGTCCGCTTCCACATGAAGGCGCACAGGTCGGGAGCAGGCGGCCCCAGGCATGACGTCCAGTGGTAGTCGGGGCTGGTAGCGCGGCGAAGCAGATCCCGGGCAAGGTCTCGAGCGCTCAAACAGACACCGCCCCGAAACACCGAAGACGGTCGAGCGCTGGATCACCAAGGGCCGCACGCCCTACGCGAAGTCGCGGCACAAGATCGCCGCGATCTTGCAGGAGAGCGAGAGCTACCTGTGGCCTGACGCGCTGTCCGAGGCCAAGGCGAGCGAGGTCAGCAACTCCGAGATCGTGAAGGTTTACGCCCACCGCAACTCGGTGCCGGCCGACCTCTGGGACAAGCTCCTGGACGAGGTGACGACGTACGTGGACATGCTGGTCTACGTGGGCATGTTCATGACCGAGAAGCCCGGGCTGCTGGAGCTGCTGCGCCGCAAGGCCGAGGCAGGGGCACGGATCCGGCTGCTGTTCGGCGACCGGGACGCACCGGCGGTGATTCAGCGCAGCACCGACGAGGGCATCGGCCCGCACACGATCTCGGCGAAGATCGACCACGCCCTGGCCTACTTCCGCAAGCTCGACGGCGTACCCGGAATCGAGATCCGCACGCACCGAACGGTGCTGTACAACAGCATCTTCCGGTTCGACGACGAGATGATCGTGAACCCGCACGTCTACGGCAAGATGGCCGCTCACGCCCCCGCCCTGCACTTGCGGCGACTGTCGGCGGGTGACCTGTTCACCACCTACGCGGACAGCTTCACCGCCGTGTGGGAGCACGCTCAACCGCACAAGTGGGAGGACTGAGGCTCGTGCCGAAGAAGGACTACTACGACGACCCTGACGCCCCGGCGGCCAACAGCATCGTGCCTGCGGTCGCCGCTGTGGTGCGCAACGAGGCCGGCGACATCCTGATGATCGAGCGCACCGACAACGGACTATGGGCGCTCCCGGGTGGAGCCCAGGACCTCGGCGAATCGGTGGTGGATGCCGTACGGCGCGAGGTCGAGGAAGAGACCGGGCTGACGGTCGAGGTGATCGGGATCAGCGGCATCTACTCCGACCCGAAGCACGTGATCGCCTATGACGATGGTGAAGTGCGGCAGGAGTTTTCGATCTGCTTCCACGCCCGCCCACTTGCAGGCACGTTGCGGCCCAGCTCGGAGTCACGACAGGTGCACTGGGTGGCGCCGGAGCGCCTGAACGAGCTGGACATCCACCCCTCGATGCGGCTGCGCATCGATTACGCGATCAAGAACCCTGCGGACGTCCATTTGGGTTAGCCGCCGAGACGGCGGAAAGACGGCCCTTCGTGCGCTCGACGGCTGCCAGCAGTTCGGGAGTGGCGCCGGTGATGAACCGAGTCACAAGATGGTCAGGGCCGTAGCGCCGCTTGAAATCCGCGATGCGGTCTTCGGCGTCGACGGTCTCGCCGTCCGGCGAGGTGGTCAGGTCGCAATACCAGAGGGCGTCGCGGATCGAGCCGCGTTCGTCGTGGAAGTCGGCCAGTTCTTCGGTCAGCCCCCGCAGTTCGGCTTCGTAAACGGCGTAGGAGTGGTGTGCGACGAGGTGCACGAGCCGCTCGGGGGCATCGATCTTCACGAGATAGGTAGCGCCGTCGATGGGATGAAAGCCAGTGTCGACCAGATCGGGGGCATACCCGACGTCGTGAAGGATGGCCGCGGCTTCGAGCAGTTCGGCGTCCGATCCGGCGACTGGCGCGAGGGTGCGCGCCTGCCGAGCAACCCCTTGGACGTGGGCCCATCGTCGAGGCAGCGCGTCATGCAGCTTCGCCTCGGAGAGGTCGTATGCTCACGAAATCAGCGACATCCGCCCACCGTAACGTCAAGATTCAGCGGACGCACGAGGCCCGCGCACGAAGGTGCCCTTGGAGCGGACGGTCACGACCGGGCCGAGATCTCTGAGAATTCTGGTCGCGTGGCGGGCCGTGCCCAGTGAGACGCCGTACTCGGCAGCCAGCCGCCGTTCGGCCGGCAGTGGGGAGTTGGGCTTCAGTTGGCCCGCAGCAATGAGCCTGGCCAGATGATCGGCCAGCTGATCGTAGATGTACTTGTCCGGGTTGCCGTCCCGATCAAAGACGATGCGTTCGTCGACGGCCTGGCCGTCGAGGTCATCGCTCATGCTCCCTCCTGCCTGTCGGCAATACCGGTTGCGCGCCCCGCCGCGTGGCGGTGCCGCCCGTTGCGGCAGGGCACGAGAGCCGGAGTATCCGATTTTGGGATATCTGCTGGCTGTCCGGTCGCCTTGACAGGTGGAGAAGTCGATCTACTCGGCCGAGTACCAGCAGCTCTGCCGCCTCCTGCGCGAGCTACGCGAGGAGGCCGGCCTCACGTAGGCGCAGATAGCGGAGCAACTAGGGGTGCCGCAGTCGTTTGTCAGCAAGTACGAGGCTGGCGAGCGACGGCTCGACGTAGTCGAGCTGAAACACGTTGCCCTCGCTATTGGGCGATCACCGCTGGAAATCCTTTCAGCACTCGGCGCGGATTGGCGAAGTGCCCGCTAGCACAAGCTCACCTGCAGCAAGTGCAACCTCCTCCGAGGTTCAATCATTAGACTGAGCCCTATATGCTGCATCGCGGTCAATCCCTGAACCATTATGCCCACCGCGGTCCTCAAGTAAAAAATACTCGCGATTGAAGTCACTCTTGAGCTGATCGCAAATCCTCGCAATTGCAGCTGTCCTGCGCGCCTCATCCATGTCCTCGGCAGCGCCGACCTTTTCCATTATTTTATGAAATGTACCGGAGTCAATCCTTCTGCCTAATCGTACGCCAAGGGACGTGGGAAAGACGGCAGAAAATGCAGACCTAGCGTCAGCTGCCTTTGGAGCCAGCGTGAAAAAGTTGAGCAGAAAATCCGGGCGCATTACATAACGTGATCCATGTTCCCGCACCAGGGGTCGAGTGTGTTTCAAGATCGAGGTTTCGCCTGTCAACCACCAGGTCTGATACCCAAATTCCGACACGGTTGATGATTCTCGCCTCTTATTCCGACGTCCGTAAACTGCCAGAGCCATCAAAGCGTCATTGTACGCAAGGCGTCGATCTTTCTTGTCCGTCTCAAGGGCTGCCGTTAGTGATTCGACGTCGGAGTCACTACTGAAGGCTCTCAGTTCTTCACGGGTCCGAAATTCGAGACCGAATGTGACCTGAAGATACATCCGAACCGCGTCCTGCGCCGACGGTCGGCGTAAATCGCCATAATCGCAGAAGAGTCCCACAAAGGCCGGCCATCCTTTCGGCCGGCGTCTGCCTAGATCGTCACGCAAGCGTGCATACAGATACGCACGCAGTAAGATATGTGGAGCTTCGCGTGCTGCTTCGTACGTCAGGTGGCTTTCTCGGCCGGCGACATGGTTGTTATATTCTGCGTCGCAGACGCGCAGATGACCGATGACTTCTTCAAGGACAGGACCAGTGAGTATTAGTTTGGCGCCAAGACGTCGAGCCATCAGCAGAGTGTTCTTTGTCATTTGATCAGGAGTGTTGAGGTAGTATTCACTGAGTGCCCTAATCAACACATCGGAACCGACATAGAGGTAGAAGTCTCCCGCCATGTCTTGGAAAAACTCTACAAGCCGGGGTTCCGTGTTCAAGGTGAAGAGCAATGCGTACGTTTTCGCCAATTTGTGGAGATAAGTTCTCTCATCTTCATTCGAGTCGTAGAGAACTCGCCGAACCGCGTCGAACGCCGCAGCGCCGATACTCAAACCACGTCTGCCGGAATGCCCAAACTCGCTGAGAGCCTGCTTGATGGCGTCCGCGATAGCCGGATAGTCCGAACTCGCCGAGGGATCTTCCAGAAACGAAGAAAATTCTAGCCCCTCTTTTTCGAATGCTAATTGAAGCGCTCGCAATGAAACCTCTGCAGCACTGGCGATGCCTTTTTCTCCGAGTCCGTCGGGGTCAGCTTGCCGGATGCGTTGCTCAAGGCTTTGCTTGACGTCAAGAATCAGGCCCTCGTCCTTGACGTTCTCCCCTTCGAGCCTGGATCGGGTCTCATAGGGAAGACAGAACTTATTGTCTTGCTGGTACCACCGGACAGCTCTGCCGGTCTCGTAGCTCTTTCTAGACATGGCGCGAAGTCGCCGCCGCAACCTCGGTGCCACGAGCGCTTCAACGCTTGGCAATTCATGGATTATTCGTTCTCGCACCTGGTCTTCGGTTCGGAATTCACCAAGTTCCGGGTCCGTGCCCTCCAATGCCCACAAAATCAAAGCATCGGTCACCGCGTCAACTAACTTCTCATCTCCGCGTCGCCGTTCGACTTCCTGAGCTAGAAACACGAACACTGCGGGCGATTTGACATGCCTCGACGGTGCAATAAGGCTATTTCTTCCGATATTACGTAAGAAATCGGTGTAATGCCTGAGGTGCTCATTGAATGCAGCAATGGTGCGGAAACCGTCGTTGACGTGAGAAACGATATATTCCCCGTCGCGTATAACTATGGAGACGTCAAGTTCGTCCGTCAGGTCCGCTTCGACCTTGTCAATGTACTTGACGCGCTTGGATGTGATATATATAAGCCTCTCCGGTGATCTACCGAACTCACGCAGTCGCTTCACTGTGCGGCGGACCTTGGCCTGCGCATCCTGCTCAATACTAGCTTGGTAGAATACGTTAGTCGTGCGGTTCGATTCAAAAATTCCACCCTCGAAAGCGTCAGCACCCCCATCCTTATTTCCTCCGAGCGGAACATAGCTCCCACCTGCAATCGCGGGATAGAACTCGTTGACAAATCGTTCAAACGAAGCGCCCTCTGTCTTTTCGAGAGCAATCCTCACAACTTCTGAAGATATGGGAGAGATAGACATCGCGCTCCCTTGGGAAACGGTGGAGTGGGTGAGAACTTTCTTTACGTCTTCAAGCCGCCCTGACGGGCGGGCGCGCGGGCCGAACTGGCGCGCGGCCGAGCTAAGCCGCTCCGCTTGGCACGGCCGCGCTCAACGCCGTCGGCCGGCGCGCGCGGGGGACAGTGGAAGGCGCACGAGAAGGGCACGGGGCACCCGAGGCAGGCGACTGCCGGAAGGCGCCACCTTTCCGCGATCGCCGGATGGTCAAAGCCGGGACGGGCGCCGTCAACCCCGCTTCGCGCCGATCACGCCTCCGGTGGTCGGCTCGTGCACGCACAGTCACGCGCCGTACGTCGTGGCTTCGGCGTGATCGGTTACAAGGGTTGACAGCACCCGGCCCGGTTATGGGCGGCTTTGGATCGCGGAAAGGTGACGAGCGGTCAGTCGGCAGCCCGTTGAGCAGCGTTGTTGCCCGCGCGCGGCCCGCCGCAGCTGACATCCAATCGTGACATCAACCGCAGCGGACGAGCGCGAACAGACATGGCGAAAGCCGACGAACGAGGGCGAGCCGCAGCAGCAAAAGCCCAGGTCGCCGGTAGTCACCATGTAGCTGTTAACCGAAGGGTTGCTGGTTCGAGTCCAGCCGGGGGAGCTTCCACCCCAGGTCAGGCGGCCTGGGGTTTTTTCTTGGCCGACGAAAAAGGGGCACGCCACCGGCGTGTGACGTGCCCCATGCCGAGAAAAGAATCAAACGCTCCGCAGCACCGACACCACGGCGCCCAGGATCACGGCCCGGTCGCCGTCGATCACCTCGTACGCTGGGTTTCGCGGCTCCAGGTACACGTGGCCGTTGCGGCGCCGGTACACCTTCACCGTCGCCTCCTCGTCGATCATCGCCGCGACTATTTGGCCCGAGTGGGCCTCCGACTGCTGCCGCACCACCACGATGTCGCCGTCGCAGATTGCCGCGTCGATCATCGAGTCGCCGCGCACCCGGAGGCCGAACACCGTGCCGCGGCCGGTCAGTTCCCTCGGCAGCGTCAGCGTGTCGTCCATCTGCTCGATCGCCGAGATCGGCGTGCCCGCCGCGATATCACCCACCACGGGCACCGGCACCGAATCATCCGACGAGGAACCAGGCGACGACGAACCAGCCAGGAACGCCCGCACATCGATCGGCCGGGACATCTTCGCGCTGCGGCGCAGGAAACCCTTCTCCTCCAAGGCCGCCAGGTGCTTCGACACCGACGACGAGGACCGCAGCCCGACCGCCTCGCCGATCTCCCGCGTGTTCGGCGCGTACCCGTACCGGTTCACCCAATCGCGGATCGCGACCAGGATCCGCTGCTGCCGCTCGGGCAGTGACGCCACGTCCAGGTGCTCGAAAAGATCGTCGTAGGAGGCCACCCGCGGATGTTAGACGCTCACACCCGCGCCACCGCGAACACCCGCCGGAACGGGAACCACGTCGTCCCGTCCGCGCGCGGCGGATAGGCCTCGTTCAGCAACGGCGCCAGCTCGGCGCGGAACCGCTGCCACTCGTCGTCGTCCAGCGCCGCCCGCACCGGCCGCAACGCGGTCCCGGTGATCCACTCCAGCACCGCGTCCGGCCCGCTCAACCGCTGCACGTACGTCGTCTCCCAGGCGTCCACCGAACACCCCGCGTCGGCGAACAACTCCGCATACTCCGCCGGCGAGTCGACCGCTTCGACGCCCCGCAGCCCGCCCACCCGCGCAGACCACTCCGGCCGGGCCACCACCTCCCGGACCAGCGTGTGCGACGGCGAGTCCATGTTCCCCGGCACCTGCATCGCGAACCAGGCGCCCGACGGCAGCTCCCCCACCCAGCGCCGCAGCAACGAACGGTGCTCCGGCACCCACTGCAACACCGCGTTGGTGACCACCACGTCCGTGTCCGGCTCCGGCGACCACTCGCGCACGTCGGCCACCCGCGCATCGAGCCCCGCAGCGCGTGCCGCTTCGACCATTTCCGGCGAGCTGTCCAGCGCCTCCAGCTTCGCCCCTGGCCAGCGCGACTCCAGCGACACCGTCAGGTTTCCGGGCCCGCAGCCCAGGTCCACGACCCGCCGAGGCTCAGCCGCGTCGATCCGGCCGATCAGGTCGTAGAACGGGCGTCCCCGCAGGTCCGCGTAGTCGAGGTACTTCGCAGGATCCCACACAGTACGAGCGTACTGCTAAGCCTGGGGCGGCGCCAGCTTCTCCGCGGCCTCCCGCGCGATCGCCGCGACGACGTCGAGGTCGACGCCCGGATCCGGCCGCGCCTGCAGCACCACGCCGTCGCGCCCGGGCAGTTTCCGCTGCACGAACCACACCCCGCCGCTGGTCAGCTCCGCCCGGTGGCGCGCCCGGATCGAGCCGTCCACGCGCTGCCGGACCAGCCACGGCACCTTGCCCGGCCGCGGCAGCTCGAACCGCACCGGCTCGCGGTCGCGCAGCACCACCGCGGCGCCTGCCGTGCCGGTCTCGTCGGCCTCGGTGACCGTCAGCGCCCCGTCACCCCAGACCGCCTTGCTGATCAGGTGCCAGCCGATCCGCCGGGCGCCATCGGGCACCGGAATCCACAGCCCCAGCTCGGTGACCACCAGGTGCCCGCCACCGCGGACCGGCGCCGACCCGATCGCGTTCTCCCCCTCGGCCAGGCGTCCGGGGAAGTCCTCCGGCAGCGGGTCGCCGACCAGCCGTCGCAGCCACCGCACGGCCTACCCCAGCCCGCCGATGGCCTGCGCCTTGAGCGCCTTGCGGTACTCCTCCAGGGCGACGAGGTCCCCGAACAACGCGCGGTAGTCGTCGGCCGCCTCGATCGGCGACAGCCGCTGCAGCCGCGACTTGATCTCCGCGATCTGCCGCCCGACCAGGTTCTCCTGCACCGCGGCGATCATGCTGCCGATGTAGTGCCCGTCGGCCTCGCCCTTGGCGCGCAACGGTTCCACGGCCAGCTCGGACAGCAGCGAGCGCACCGGACCGTCGGGCGTGTACGGGGTCGCCGCGTCGATCAGCGCCGGCCCGGCCAGCCCGCTGCCCGTGCCGCCGGCCTTGAGCACCGCGCGGTGGACCGCCACGTACGCCGGGTGGGTGAAGGCCTCCTCGGGCAGCGCGTCGTACTCGGGGCCCGCATACGCCGGCTCCTGCAGCGCGGCCTTGAGCACCTCGCGCTGCGCCATCAGCCGCGGGTCGTTCGGGTCCGGGCGCGGCACGTCCGCCGCCGGGGTGCCGTTGACCCGCTGCACCGGCTTGCGCCCGTTGGTCCGGACCGCGCCGCCCGCGCTCTCCCGCACGCGCCGCACGACCATGGCCTCGTCCTGCCAGCCGACCCACCACGACAGCTTGGTGGCGTAGCCGTCCCGCTTCGCGCGGTCCTTGATCTGCGCGACCAGCGGCACGGTGCGCTGCAGCGCGGCGACCTGCCCGTCGACCGAGTCGAGGTCGTACTCCTTGAGGATGCTGCGGATCGCGAACTCGAACAGCGGCGTGCGGCGGGCGACCAGGTCGCGCACCGAGGCCTCGCCCTTGGCGAGCCTCAGGTCGCACGGGTCCATGCCGTCGGGCGCGACCGCGATGTAGGTCTGCCCGGCGAAGGTCTGCTCGCCCTCGAACGCCTTGAGCGCCGCCTTCTGGCCCGCCTCGTCGCCGTCGAAGGTGAAGATGATCTCGCCGCGGAACGCGTCGTCGTCCATCAGCAGGCGGCGCAGCACCTTCATGTGCTCCTCGCCGAACGCCGTGCCGCAGGACGCGACCGCGGTGGGCACGCCGGAGGCGTGCATCGCCATCACGTCGGTGTAGCCCTCGACGACGACCACCTGGTGGCGCTTGGCGATCTCCCGCTTGGCCAGGTCGAGCCCGAACAGCACCTGCGACTTCTTGTAGATCGGGCTCTCGCTGGTGTTGAGGTACTTCGCCTGGATCGGGTCGTCGTCGTGCAGCCGCCGCGCGCCGAACCCGACGACGTCGCCGGACAGGTCGCGGATCGGCCACACCAGCCGCCGGTGGAACCGGTCGATCGGGCCCTGGCGGCCCTCCTTGACCAGCTGGGCCTTGAGCAGCTCGCTGAACTCGAAACCGCGGTTGAGCAGGTACTTCGTCAGCTTGTCCCAGCCCGCCGGTGCGTAGCCGCAGGTGAACGTGCGGGCCGCGGTCTCGTCGAAGCCGCGCTCGGCGAGGAAGTCGCGGGCGATCTGGGCCTCGGGCGTGCGCAGCTGCTCGGCGTAGAACTCGGCGGCGGCCTTGTGCGCCTCGACCATGCGGCTGCGCGTGCCGCGGTCGCGCTGGACGCTGCCGCCGCCACCCTCGTAGGTGAGCCGGAACCCGACGCGGTCGGCCAGCCGCTCGACCGCCTCGACGAACGGGAGGTGGTCGATCTTCATCAGGAACTTGATGACGTCGCCGCCCTCACCGCAGCCGAAGCAGTGGAAGGTGCCGTGCGTGGGCCGGACGTTGAACGACGGGGTCTTCTCGTCGTGGAACGGGCACAGCCCCTTCAGCGCTCCCCCGCCGGCGTTGCGCAGGGCCACGTAATCGCCCACGACCTCGTCGATCCGGTTGCGCTGGCGCACCTCCGCGATGTCACTTTCCCGGATCCGGCCTGCCACGACGACCAGTCTAGTGACCGGCGGGGCCGGGTCGTACGGCACACTCGGGTGTGTGAGCACGCTGGATGGGGTCGCCGCGGAGTTCGCCGGGCTGCGCGCGCACCTGACCGCCGTCGCGTACCGGCTGACCGGCTCGGTGAGCGACGCCGAGGACGCGGTCCAGGAGTCGTGGCTGCGGCTGGCCGCGCTGGACGAGCGCAAGCGTGCGGAGATCCAGGAGCTGCGGGCCTGGCTGACCACGGTGGTCGGGCGGATCTGCCTGGACCGGCTGCGCTCGGCGACCGCGCGGCGGGAGAAGTACGTCGGCCAGTGGCTGCCGGAGCCGATCGTCACGCCGCTGGGCGCGCCGTCTGCGGACGACCCGCTGGAGGCCGCCGTCCGCGACGAGGGCGTGCGGATGGCGGCGATGATCGTGCTCGACAAGCTCACGCCCGAGCAGCGGGTGGCGTTCGTGCTGCACGACGCGTTCGCCGTGCCGTTCGACGAAATCGCGGAGATTTTGGGCGTCACCACGGCGACGGCGCGGCAGCACGCGTCGCGTGGACGGCGTGCGCTGGACGACGCGCAGCCGCCGCCGCGCGCGGAACTGGCCGAGCAGCAGGAGATCCTCGACCGGTTCATGACAGCATTGGCGAAGGGCGACGTGCGGGCGGTGGCCGAGGTGCTGCACCCCGACGTCGTGCTCATCGGCGACAGCGACGGCAAGGCCAAGACCACGGTGCAGGTCATGGTGGGCGCGGACAAGATCATCCGCTTCTTCCTCGGCCTGCTGCGGTTCTACCGCCCGGAGGCGCTGGCCGGCGGCCGTCCGCTGCTGGTCAACGGCGATCTCGGGTTCTACCTGCCGCCCGCCCCGGGCGGCGACGGCTACCGGCCGCTGGACGCGCACCTGGAGACGTTCACCGTCCGGGACGGGCTGATCACCGCGATCTACGACCAGGCCAACCCCGACAAGCTCAGCCGGCTTGCGGAACCCGGCACGCGTCCCCCGACGTGAAGCCCTGGTCGGTGATGTCGAGGGCGCTGTTGACGCGGGCGCGCTGGTTCTCCAGGCCGATCAGGTAGGTCAGCTCGATCAGCCCGGGCCGGCCGAACTCGCGCTCCAGCTCGGCGACCTGCTCGTCGGTGACCGCGACCGGGGTCTCGGACATCGCGTCGGCGTAGGCGAGGGCGAGGCGTTCGGCGCGGGTGAACAGCTCCGACGTGGCGTAGTCGTCGATGTTCTTCAGGCGGTCGATGTCCAGGCCGTGGTGCTTCTGCAGCATCGTGCCGAAGTCGACGCATCACGAGCAGCCCAGCCGCACGGCCGTCCGGTACTGGGCGAGCTCGGCCACGTTCACCGGCAGGTGCTTGATCGCCTTCTCGACGAGCATCTCGTGGATCCCGCTGGCGCGCATCAGGGCCGGCCGGTGCGCGGCGACGGCGAACGGCTCCGGCACGGCGCCGAAACGCTTGCGCGCGTAGCGGTAGACGAGCTTGGTGAGCAGGCCGGCGTCCTTTTCGGACACCGCGGGGATGCGTGGCATGTCGTCCTCCTTCGTGGTCCTGCCGAGGGGACGAGACGGCCGCGCGAGATGTGACAGCGAGCGGGTGGCGCCGGTCACCGCGCGGCGGGCGATCGCGGACGGTCACGGCGACAAGAGCTACCTCGCCGTGTTCGAGGTCTTCAAAAAGGCGGCGAGCTAGCCGACGGCTTCCCGGGGTGTGACGGCGAGCGCCACGGCCATCGCGAGAGCGGCGCACGCGAACGCGATCGTCAACCCCGGGCTGCCGAACCCGCCGGTGCACAGCACTGCGACCGCGCCGAGGCCCGCGGTGCCGACGACGCCTCCGGCCTGGCGCGCGAAGGCCAGCACACCCATGCTCGCGCCTAGCACTTCCTTCGCCGCGGTGGTCTGCACGAGCAGCGTGTACGCCGACGCGGTGAGCCCGAACGCGGCACCGGCCAGGAACAGCCCCGGCACGAGCACGGCCACGCCGGCGTGCGGCGCGAGGGCCAGCAGGACGAGGCCCACAGCGCCGCTGGCGCAACCGAGCCGCCCCCAGGCCGGCAGGTCCGGCCACCGGCGCGCCCACGCCGCGAAGGACGCCGAGGTGACCAGCTGACCGGCCGTCATCGCGGTGAGCAGCGCGGACGTGGCGCCGATCAGCGCGATGGCCAGGGAGACGTAGGTGAAGGTCCCGAACAACGCGAGCCCGGACAACGCGGTGACGACGACCGCGCGGCGGGTGGTGCGGTCGGAGAACATCGCGCGGACGGCAGGTCGCAGCGGCGGGGTCCGGCCGGTTCCGGTGGGCAGGCCGCGGAAACCGATCGCGAGGGCGATCAGGCACAGCGGGAGGTTGAGCAGGAAGATCCACCGCCAGCCCGGTCCGGCGACGAGCAGCGCGCCGAGCGGCGGGCCGCCGACGGAGGCGAGCGCGAAGACCGCCGTCTGCCACCCGGCGCGGCGGATCAGCTGGTCGCGGTCGAACATCTCGCCGAGCGCGCTCATCGCGGTGACGACGAGCCCGCTGCCGCCGACGCCCTGGACGGCTCGCGCGGCGACGAGCGTGGCGATATCCGGTGCGGCGGCGCAGGCCGCCGACGCGGCGGCGAAGACGAGGACGGACCCGGTGAAGACGGCGCGCCGGCCATGGCGGTCGCCGAGCCTGCCGAGCACGAGCGTGGCGAACGTGACCGTGACCAGGTAGGCGGTGGTGACCCCGGCGACGGCCGTCCCCGCGGCGAGGTCGGCCTGCAGGGCGGGCAGCGCCGCGACGACGACGGTGGTGTCGAGCTGGGCCATCAGCATGCCGAGCAGCAGCGCGGCGAAGGCGCGGTTCTTTGCGTGCATTTCGCACATATTATGCGTGTGTTTTGCACACATGCAAGGATGACGGCGGACGGAGGGAGTTTTCGATGGCCGCGGGGCGCGCGTTGTTCCGGCTGGTGCGGTTCTGGTCCCGGCGCTGGGCGCCGGAGGTGGCGCAGCGGCTGGACGAGGACGCCCCGCGCACGGCGACCGTGCAGAACCTGTACGTCGTGGAAGCCGTGCACAGCGCCGCGCCGCGCGGGGAGGTCACGGTCGCCGACGTGGCGCGCCAGCTGGGCCTGGACCGCTCGGTCGCGAGCCGGATGATCGCCGACGCCGTGCGCGACGGCTACCTGCGGCGCGACACGTCCGCCGAGGACGCCCGCCGCGCGCGGCTGTCACTCACCGAGGCGGGCGCGGAGTTCCTCGCGGTGTCGCACGCGCACCAGGAGCAGGTGTTCGAGGCGCTGGTGGCGCACTGGCCGGCCGAGGACCGGCGCCGCTTCGCGGGCTACCTCGACCGGCTGGCACGTGAGGTGCTGGACTCCTAGCTGTAGGGAGCATGGACGTTGTTGACGGTGTGGTCGGTGTGTCGGGTTGATCAAGGTGAAGACCTCCGTGTGGGGTGAAGGTGCTTGACGCCTTTCCCGCACGAACGGAGGTCTTCGTGTCTCACCGTAATGCCCGGTTGACGGAGTATGGGCGGCGGTTGCTGGTCGAGCGTGTCGCGGCGGGGCGGCCGGTGGCGCATGTGGCGGCGGAGATGGGGGTGTCGCGGGCGACCGGGCATAAGTGGGTGCGGCGGTTCCGCGAGGAGGGCCAGGCCGGGCTGGCCGATCGGACCAGCCGGCCGCACACCTCGCCCACTCGGGTTTCTGCCGAGGTGGAGCAGGAGGTCCTGCGGCTGCGGCAGGACCGCCGGCTCGGTCCCGCGCGGATCGCGGGAATCCTCGGCATGGTTGCCTCGACGGTGCACCGCATCCTGGTGCGGCGCGGCATGCCCAAGCTGGCCGGGCTGGACCGGCCCACCGGCGAGCCGATCCGCCATTATGAGCGGGACCGGCCGGGCGAGCTGGTGCATGTCGATGTGAAAAAACTCGGACGGCTCCGCGAAGGTGGCGGATGGTGGGCTCACGGTCGCGGCAGTGATCAACACAAGGCCGCCCGCCGCGCACCCCGGGTCGGGTTTGAGTTCGTGCACTGCGCCGTCGACGATCACTCCCGGCTGGCCTATGCCGAGATCCACCCCGACGAAACCGCCACCACCTGCGCCGCCTTCCTCCGCCGCGCCGCACAGGCCTTCGCCGCCCACGGCATCCCCGCCATTGAGCGGGTCATGACTGACAACGCCCTGGCTTACCGGCGCTCGCTCGCCTTCCGCACCGCGCTGGCCGACATCGGGGCCAGCCATCGCTTCACCCGCGCCTACCGACCCCAAACCAACGGCAAAGCCGAACG
This sequence comes from Amycolatopsis tucumanensis, assembly GCF_021654135.1. GTDB lineage: Bacteria > Actinomycetota > Actinomycetes > Mycobacteriales > Pseudonocardiaceae > Amycolatopsis_E > Amycolatopsis_E tucumanensis. Next base: position 95,592 of record NZ_JAKGSD010000032.1, read on the forward strand.
CTTCAACCGCACCCTCGCCGAAGAATGGG
>NZ_JAKGSD010000033.1:0-5826 GCF_021654135.1 Amycolatopsis tucumanensis
GTTCGCGCGGGTCATCGCGTGGCGTTCGCGTTCGTTCGAGCACGGGTAGCAGCTCGTGGCGCCGGTGGTCGGGTCGATCGCACGGCCGGTGCCGATCCCGCTGGGGTCCGGGGTGGGCGGGTGGCCGCAGTCGAGAACGTCCGCCACGGGGGCGATGGTGGAGGAGGTGGTCATGGCGGTATCGGTCCCTTCGGGCCGGAGGTGAGCGGAATCGGCAAGGCACAGTCCGGCCGTTCGGCCACAGGAGGGGGTGGACCGAACGGCCGGAGGTGATCAAGGAAGGTGTCCGAACGTGGCCAGCAATCGGGCGAACTCGGCCACCCGGTCGTGCGGGACGCGGACGGTGAACACCGAGTCGGACGCGCCAGGCCGCACGCAGACGCGTCCGTGGACGCCTGCGTCGACCGTGCCAAAGTGGAAGTCGGTGTCCTGGTCTTGGCGCTGCACGCCCAGGCGTGCCGCGACGGTCGCCGCGAGTTGCTCACGGGCGGCGGCGATGCCGTCGCTGGCGTGCTTCTCGTCCCAGGCCGCGTGCAGCGCGGCCTCATAGTTCGGCAGCAGCCGGCGCCGGATCTCGTGGGCAATCACGTCGGGCGGTTTGCGCTGGTCCACGGTGATCTTGTGGTCCTGCTCGTGGTCCTGCGGGACGTGGTTGCGCAGGAAGCCGAGGTGACCGGCGATGATCAATCGGCCCTGGTCGGTCTTGCGGCCGGTGGTGGTGCCGTCGAACAGGTCGAGGACCTGATCGTTCGGTCCGGCGAGATGGGCTTCCGAGCCGTCGGCGGCCTTGCCGGTGTAGGCGCGCCACCCCGTGCCGAGGTGCTCGGCGACGGTGTGTGCGAGGTCGAGGGTGGTCATGGGGTTCTCCCGTGGTTGCTGGTTGACGGCCAGCCCGAGTCGAGCTGGCCGACCTAGTGGTGAGGTGTGGCGGTAACCGGCGCACGACGAGGCGCCGGCCGACCGTCGACGGGGACGGCCGACCGGCGGGAAAGGAGAGACGGAGGTCAGCGGCAGTGGCCGGTGATCTGGACCAGGTGGGCCATGTCGACCACGGGCCCGGCCCAGTAGCGGACGTGGGCCGGTTTGTTGCCGATGCCCCAGACGTAGAGCCGGAAATCGGGGTCGCTCGGGCAGGCCCACACGGAGCGCTTACCGGGCCCATCGGGCGCGGGGGCGCCGTGTTCGTCGCACCGATCATCGACAACCAGGCCCCCACCCCAGGACGACCGCAGGTGCGCGAACACCCGGACGTACGAGGCATCGAACGGCACCGTGTGCGCCTGCTGCCGGGCCGCGACCCACTTCATCAGCGCCTCCGCGGACAACGGCCGGCGGGAGGTGATCACGGCGCGCACGGCGTCGACGTCGGTGAGCCGGCCGTGGTCGCTGATGTCCGCGTAGGCCAGTGCACACGGTCCGGTGAACCACAACGTGATCCACTGCGGGCCGCGATGCCAGCCGCGCGCATAGCCGCGCCGGTCGCCCAGCTCGGTGATCGGGATCGGCGGCAACACGCCGTCCAGGCCCCGGTCAGGTCGGGGCGTCCACCCGTGTGCGCGGAGGTCATCGTCCACGGACGGGTAGATCATGTCCGTGGTCCGGGCGCCGGAGTAGCCGCGCGCCGCGCGGCTCAAGGTCTCCGCCAAACCGTCCATGCGGCCGGTGACGTTGCGCAAGCCCTGCACCGGCATCGGGCGCGAGCTCAGCGCATCGTCGTGCAGGTCGGCAACCTGGCAGCGGAGTTCCTCCGCGAGCCTGGCCAGGCCGGTGAGGCTGCCGGCCTGCACACGGTTCACCGTCTCCAGAGAATCGGCCCGTGCGCGCTCCCGGTCGAGCTCCGCGCGCAGCGCGTCCAGAGTGGTCGAATGGTCGTTGGTCATCGTGGTGCTCGCTTTCGTCGGTCGAATTGCGTGAATGTGCGGAGGTGCTGGGAAAAGGGAGTCACTGTTCGGCGAGCACGCGGTCGAGCTGATCAAGGAAGTAGTCGACGTCCGTGTTCGGGCGCATCGCGTCGCCCGACGGCATCCAGTCGGAGTCGTCGACGTAACCGGTGCCGGCGACCTGGTCGAAGGTGTCGACGTAGTCGGTGTGGTCGCACTCGCAGCAATCCGGCGCGGTCACCGGGTACAACTGACTTCCGACATTCAGGCAGGCGGTGGCCAGAGCGCGTTCCCGGAACGTGGCCGCGGTGTAGGTGGCGACCGCCGTAACCACACGGGCGGCCGGAAATCGGGCGAACAACTCAGCCAGCACGTCGTAGTGGGCGTGCCAACACGCGGAAATCGTGCGGCGCCTGCCGTTCGGACCGGTGCCCTTACCGAACGCGGACGCGCTTCCCTTCGCGCCGGAACCCGCTGTGTCGGTGGCGCGAAGGGTGAACGTGGCGCGGGGGCCTGCGCGGTTGCTGCGATCCTCGCCCGTGCGCACGGTGATGTTTCCGTCGTAGAGCGCGCTGGACACGTCGCGTACGACGCTGTGAATATCGGTGAGGGACACGCCGTACACGAACATGGTTGAACTCCTTTACTGATTCGGGAAACGGAGGTGATGACGTACGCGCGGATGAGTCGAACAATCCGCAACGGAAAGCCGAGCCGTTGCAACCGTTGCGCGCGGGTGAGAGCTGCGCGGCGCCCGTATGAACGGGCGCCGAGACACGCGGCTGACTATCAGTGAAATTTCCGGGGATGCGCTGGACGATTGCGCTAGATCCAGGAATCGACTCGGCGGACCGTGGCGCCGCACTTCTTGGCGACGTACTCCGCAGCGTCCGCCAGGCCCGAAAATCGGTACCGGTAGGCGGACAGCGGCACCGGACCAGCCGCGCCGTCGGTGGACTCGATACGCCAACGTCCGCGCGGTGCGCGCTCGCAGGCGACAAACGCACACCCGTCACGAGTGAACGCGACCGCGCTATCGGCGTCCTGTTCGCCGTACGTGTCGTCTGTCATGACGTAGCCGTTTTGGGCGTACTGAAAGTGAAGCTCTACGACGTTGTCCGTGTCGGTGGACATGTGATCTCCCTTGACGTTGGCCGATCGGGTCGGTTACGTGCGCGGGTTTCAGGCCCAGCGCGGTTGAAATTCGTCGCGCAGTCCGTCAAAGGTCCACGCGCCGAAGATGCGGAACTGTCCGCAACGCACGCGGACGTGTGCGCGCGGGACACAGCCACTCGGGGCGAATGTGGTGTGTTCGCCACGGCGGTAGGCGCCGCGCGTGGCGGTCACCAATACGGCGATTTCGCCGCGCGGGGTGTACCCGGTCACCTTGGCCGGTACGAGTCCGGAGAAACTGTCCAGAAAGATAAGGTCACCGACCCGAATAACAGTTGTCGGAATCGAACGGTTCTGCGTGTCAGTCATCGTGAGACCTCACTTAGGCAGCCGACTGGTAACCCGTACCGGGGCACGTGGCCAGATCAGGCAGGTAGACGGTCCGGAATTCGTTCCACGCGCGTTCGGAATTCGCGCGGGCATGGTTGCGTCCCCTGTCCAGCCGGTTGGGGCCGCGCCGTTGCTCGGCTTCCTGATTGAGCCGTTGACGGACCAACCAGGTCACGGCCTGCACCTGGTGCGCCGAGACCCGTTCTCCCCCGCGTGCGGAGATCAGCTCCGCGGCACGGCGGTACAGGCTCACCACGTGGTCGTACTGCCGACGGGAAACCGATCCGTCCTTACGGCGGAACCCGTTGACCGGCGCCGAGTCGTACTCCTCGGAGGTGAGCGCGCGACCGTGCGCCACCGACAGCGCGTGCCGATCGATCACCACGCGCGGGTCATCCGGATCTTGATCTCCGCCGAACTCGATCAGGTGGGCAAAGTCGCGGATTTTCGGACCGTTGAGGATGTCCTCATACCGCTCACCGACGAGCAGCCGATCCGCAGCGCGTTTCTGGCCGGTCGTGGCGAACATTCCGGAACCGGGCCCGCCGATTCCCCTACCCTCGCGCAATACGCGAGCGGCATTAAGGACGTTGCCGATCCATCCCTGTTGTGGTGAGTAAATCGCGAGCATTCCGGCGCCGAGATGGGCGTCACCGTTCGCGATGGCGGTTGCCACGTGGTGCGCGTCGGCATACCAGCGCATTCCTTGCGCGATTTCGTCGGGTGTGGCCTGTTCCCAGTGCCACACGATGTTTTCGTGACTCACAGGGTGCGCCCGGAACCATGGGTGATCGCTGGGGGCAGGCATGACAATTCAGTCCTCTTAGGTGTGATTCACGGTCACCGGCGAGTCGTCCCACAAGCGGGACCATCCCGATTGCGCGGGACGCGCGCCGGCCGTTCGTACGTACTTGTCCAGGGCGAGCAATTCGCGTCGCACTTCTCCGACGTCCAATTGCCACAGCTCGCGGGAGATCTCGTCCCGTACGCGGTCAAGGTCAATCGCACCCGATGACGCGAAGGAATACAGAGCGGACGACATACCGTCGTGCCAATCGGACGCAATCCGTCGCGCTTGCCCGTCGCTGATCATGACAATGACTGCACTCATCGGTTTTCACTCCTTGATTCACGCCGCGACCGTGACCGGAATGGATTCCATGGCGGAAAAATCGAAAACGGCGAGCTGTGCGGTTTCCCGCGCGAGGGTCATTGCGTCGGACAGGTCCGCGGTCACGACGGAAACGTCCAGGTAGACGCGACCGGTCGCAGGGTCGCGCTACCCACCGAGAACGCGACCGGGTAGCGAAAGAGCGTCTTTTGCTTGCGCGATGTACTCGTGAAGATCGTTACTGGTCACGGAACCGTCGAAAACGCGTTCGTGTTCCGGATGTACGGCAACCGCATAGCCCGTGCTGATGTCGGAACCGTCGCTCGGGTTGACGGAAAATCCGCCATCCGGAACGGACAGAGCGTCCGCCATGGCGCTAATCCGGGCGGACCAATCGATCAGAGTCGTAGTCATGGCGGTACTCCATTTCGTGTGCGAAAGTGGTTGACTGGCAGCGATTCAGGCCAGTTGTGAACTGGCACCGAAACGCGCAACCCTCGCCGTTGTGAGATCTCCGCAAAGGGGACAGATCCTGTATCCGGGCAATACGGCACTACTCACGGGTGAGGGTTGCGCGTTTCGATGGCACATTCCCTGAATCTCTAAAACACTGTTGGGATAAGCCGTTATGTCTAGCGCGCAACGCAAGGAACCATGCCCGTAAGGGTTTGGCGTGCTATGGGCAGGCGAGAGTGACGCTCTCAAGCCAGAGAAACCCAATGTCGGCAACCGCCTAAAACAACCTCGAACGCCTACACGTTGCGACGTTTTTCGGTGCTGGACCACCATTGACTTATCTTGGGGACACACCTGTGGCAGGCATGCCATTTATGCGCGCTTCTCCGCTTTATAGCAAGAACTTTACGTCGCGAAGCTGCAAGCGCAGTTACTACGCATTCCAGACTAGAAATGCGCGTTTGGCTACGCGTCGTTCTTCACGCTGCTCTGCACGGTTTCGCTGCTGTCCGCACGGCCCAAGCCGTTGCCCGCGCTTTACGGGACTACTGTCATCTCGACACCCGGAAGGAGGTACTGACCGAATCGGAGAGCTCGCAGGGACGCCGTGCCCTGGTCCTCACCCTCTCGGTTCGATCCGTTTACTTCCTGGTGTGGAGTCGACATGTAGAAGTACACACCTTGGGTCCACACTTTGCAAGCCCAAGAGGCCCCGTCGTTACCGTTCCGTGACCTTGCGGTGCAAAACGGCTGGTCAGAGTTGCGCAGCGTCAGCCGGGCCTCTCGGTCTCCACTGCCCAAACCGGGGCATAGAAGAGCCACAGCAGCCGGCACGGCGGAGCCCAGCGGAGCGGACAGCAGCCGGCACGGCGGAGC
>NZ_JAKGSD010000033.1:5923-90665 GCF_021654135.1 Amycolatopsis tucumanensis
CCACAGCAGCCGGCACGGCGGAGCCCAGCGGAGCGGACAGCAGCCGGCACGGCGGAGCCCAGCGGAGCGGACAGCAGCCGGCACGGCGGAGCCCAGCGGAGCGGACAGCTCATCTCTTGCTTTTCTGGGTTTATGAATGGCGAAGTGCCGAGAAATGGTGAATCGCGAGCATGTTTAATCCAGCTTTCGGCTCATGCGATTCACCCCGAGAGAACTCAAACAAAGTTTGAGTATTGACACGCCGTCGAAATTGTGATTGTCAAGCGCAAGTGGCAATCCGATGCAAATTGATACAGCGTCGAATTCGAGTCAAGTTGATCAGCGGCGACTGCACAGCAGGAGGCTGCCACCGTAACGAACAGAGCAGCGAGATGCGGGCAATGCATGACGATCAGACAGCGGGAAGTGGGGTACGGATGGATGGTGACCAGCGCAACCAGGGGGACCACGGGGTCACGAGTAACGGCAGGTGACCACCCACCCAAGTCGACTGTTCATGTGCCTGCCGGCCACCGAGTCGGGCGTTACATCGGTAGCCCCTGCGGGGCCGGTGACCAGGCAGTTCGCGGACTCGGAGGGCTACCGCTCTAGTAGGCAGTTGAATCGGACCGTCGTCCGGTAGGTGACCAGGACACTACGAGGTGATCACTGATCGTACTGTTGATCTACTAGTTGGTCACTCGGTGTGGTGACGCCGGTTCGTCCTAAGTAGAAATACGCTGCACCGGGTACCCCGTTTGACGTAGCGTTGACAACCTTGACACTGATCAACCGAGGTGGCCGATGACGGAGACGATTATACGCCCTCTGGCCAGAAAGGAGGCGATTCTCACTTTGAATTTCAGGGCTCGCCTGTGCCGCGGGGGCGGAGTGTAGGCGAGCCGTCACGAACGATTATGGGGGCGTACATGGTAACGGGGGACGCTAGGTACCTAGCGCGGTCGCGGGATCTCCGTCACGTGCTGAACGGGGAATGGATCACGCACATTCTGGTGGCGTTGAATGCTGGGCCGCTGCATTACAACGAGCTTCATGCCGCCATCCAGGAGATGACCACGTTCGATCCGTGGACCGGGTTGGTCCGCAAGATTCAGAGCCGGGCATTGGGCCGGACCTTGCGAAGGATGGAGACCGCCGGCCTGGTGGACCGGGTCGAGGAACGGACGTTTCCGCGGTCGGTGGTGTACTCGCTGACGCCCGCGGGCGCGGATTTGCTGGTCCGGGCGCGGCCTCTGATCGACTGGGCGGAAGAGAACCTCGATCTGATCGAGCGCCTGCAGAAGGCGCCGGACGACGGCGATCAGCCGCAGGACGACGAGGATCAGCCTGACTGAGCTACCGCTGCACTGGCGGACGCGGTTCAGCTGGCCGCGGCGTTGTCGGTGGAGACCGGCCGCCGAGTGCTGCCGCGGCGTTGGAGGAAGTCGGCGAGGTTGAGCGTGTCGGGGCTGGGATGTTGGCCGATCTCGTCGAGCGTGGTGGTCAGCAGCGCGAGGGTGCGGGGGATGGCGGCGTACTGGTCGAGGCGGGCTTGGGTGCGGATGATGTCGCGGTAGACGCCCTCGTTGTAGCGGTCGAGCTTCCGGGTGCGTTCCAGGAGCGTGAGCATGGTTTCTGGGGCGCTGTCGCCGTGCGCGCGGATCAGGGCGCCGAGCGCGTCCAGGACGTCGCGTCGGGTGGCCTCGCGGACCGGTTCGATCCAGGGCACGAGCAGGTCCTCGGCGAGGTCGCCCTGGTAGAGCTCGACGGCGTCGTGCAGCTGGGCCTGGGCCGCGGCGTCGGGTGGGCGGGGCGCCTGCAGGGCGTGCTGGAGCTGCCAGTAGTCGACGACGGCGAGTTCGTCGTTGAGCTGGTAGCGGCCGTCGTCGTTGACGACGAGGTTGTTGATCCTGCCGTCGGTGGCGTCGGTGAGCGCGCGGCGCAACATGGACAGGGTGTTGTGGAACGAGTTGTACGGCCGCGGTGGCCGGCTGTCGGGCCAGACGGCCTCGTTGAGGACTTCGCGGCGGACGCCGTGGGGGTGCAGCGCGAGGTAGACGAGCAGTTCCCGTTGCTTCGGTGTCAGCGCGCCACTGAGCTCGCGTTCTCCCTCGTCGCCGCGCAGGGCCAGGTGCAGGCGTCCCAGCACACGCACAACCAGCGGGGTTTGCGGTGCTGCCACGTCACCGTTGTCCGGTTTCCGGGGTTCCTCGGCGGCCGGTGCCTGCTCGGCGGCCGGCTTGACGTCCTCGGCGGCCGTGCGGCGCTCGTCGGTGTCGTCCGGGGTGGCTGCGGCCGGGGCCTTCGGCGGGACGTCCACGGGGATGGGGTGGACGTCCAGCAGTTGCAGGCTCGGGGCCGGTGGGGTCTGCTGGTTGTCTTCCTGTTCCGGCGGGCGGGTGGATTCGAGCTGGGTCATCTCGTCGACCGAGCGCTGCTCGGGGACGGGCGGCGTGGGTGCAACGTCGTGATCGTCTGCGGGCGGTGCGAGTTCGTCGCCGGTGAAGCCGCTGGTTGCGTGGTCGGGTGTGGCCAGGTCGGCGGGGCCTTCAGCATCGCGGAGCACGGCAAGCAGTTCGGTGGCATCGGTGGAGGGCAGGCTGAACAGGCGTGTGTCGGCGAGGGCGTCGCCGAGGCCAGGGCTGGTCGCGCTGACGGTGCCGTCGTGGCGGACGCGCACGGTCGCGCCGGGGCGCCATTGGCCGAGGAGCACGCCGGCCAGGCCGAGAGTCGAGCCGTTGTCGAGGACGGCTTGCAGGCGGCGTTCCGCGTGGGGCGTGGGGCTGGCGAGCAGCACGAGCGAGGCCGGAGTGAGTCGGGTTTCGGTCTGCTCGATGGCGTGGCGGGTCCGGGTGAGCAGGGCCGCTTCCATCTCGTCGAGGGCAGCGTCGAGCGTGGCGACGACGTGGACGGTGGACGGCAGGTTCTCGACGTCGGTGCCGTCGAAGACGAGGTGCAGGTCGTCGGCGGGGACGAGCACGCGGATGCCGTCGCCGGGCTGCTGTTCGGTGAGCAGGTGCAGCAGCAGCGCGCGGGCAGCGGCGGTGGCGCCAGGTCCGGCGAGACCGAGGCCGCGGGTGCTGGCCAGGTTCAGGGCGAGTTCGCGACCGCCCCGCACGCCGACCTTCGCCGGTACGGGGACTGGTTTGTCGTCGGGTTCCAGGTCCCCGGCGGCGGTGATGTGGATCCGCGGTGGGGCCGGCGCGAGGTCGACGAACTCCACGTCGTCTACGGGCCTGCGGTCGCCGTCGTCCTGGTCGTAGGCGGCCCGCAGGGCGCGGACCACGGGCGCGATCGGGCGCTGCAGGTCGGCGCGGTCGCCGCTGCCGATGCGGTAGCGGCGTCGGCGCCACATCCGGACCGACACCATGGCCGTCGTGATCGCTCCGGCCAGGCCAAGGCTGACGAACACGCCGGTCAGCAGGTCCAGCCCCGGTTCGGCCTGGTCGTCGTGGTGCTGGCCGGCCTCGTCCGCCGTGGCCGGCGCCGGGGTCGTGTTCGGCGCGGGCTGTGTTGACGGAGGCGTGGTCGGTGCAGTGCTCGTCGGAGGAGGTGGCGGCTGCGGCGGCGGCACCTGCGGCTGCTGCTCGCCGGGAGGATGTTGTTCGGGCGGGGCCGGGATGTAGGCGGTGATCTTCCAGCCGGGGCGCACGAGGTTGGGTTGGGTCAGCGCGCGGCCGTCGGGCTGCTCCACGCCGCGGTTGAGCTGGAACAACTCAGGCCACCGGGTTCCGCCGCCGGGACCGTAGATGCGTTCGGCGACCCGCCACAGGCTGTCGTAGATCCCGTCCTCGGGGAGCCGGACCTCCTCGGTGACCTGGACCATGCCCGGCGGGGCCGGCGCTGCCCGATCGACCACCAACGTGGCGGCCGGGACGACGGCCGCCTGCGGAGCCGCGGCCTGCGCGGTCGGGCCTGGGGTCAGCGGTGCGACGACGGCGACCGGCGTGAGATCGGCGGCCAAGACTGCGGTGGCCGGGGTGGGAGCCGTGTACGGGGTCCGGTTGCCGAGCAGGGTCAGCACGATGGTGCCGATCAGAGCCGCGGCGAGCCCGTGCAGCGGGCCAGGCGGGCGGACCTGCGGCCAGGTGATCCCGCGCGCCGCGTCGACGGTGCAGCGCAGGACGTCGAGCGCGAAGAAGAACCAGACGATCCAGCACAGCACCGCCAGGGTGTTGAGCAGGAACTGCGCGCTCATCGGGTTGAGCAGCGTCGCCTGGATCTCGTCCCACGTCGGCACGTCGTCAGGCAGGGGCCACCCCACGAAGTGCACGAGGGCCCAGGGCAGGCCCGCCACGAGCGCGAGCAGGACGACGAGGGCGAGCAGACCGCGCACGAACCGGAGCACCGCGGCCAGTGCCCACCACGCGGGGCGGCCTGTCCTCGGCCGTATCGGCTTTCGGTGAGGGGAGTGCGAGTGTGCGGTCATGGCGTGCTCGATTCCTTGGACGTACAGGTTTACGGCTCCGCGGTCGCCAGCGGAGCAAGCGGCGTCATGTCACCGGCGTGGGAATCCGGGTGGAGGTGTCCGCCGCGCCGTTGCGAGGTCCGGCGAGCTCGGGTGACGCGGACTGCTGGGTGGTCGGCGCCGGGTTCGATGTGGACGATGCTTGGCTCGCGTCCCGTTTCGCGGTGGCGGTGCCGGCGGTAGACCGCTTGCGCTTGGGGCGAGTCGTCTTGCGGCCGTTGAGCCACTGGGTGAGGTCGGTGGCCGGTACGTCGGTGAACTTGGCCAGCTCGTCAACGCTGATGACGTCGCTGGACTCAGCGAGGACGTCGCCGAGTTCTCGCTCGACGTCGCCGAGTTTCTCGGCCACCTCTGCCCGCAGCAGTGCGAGTTCACCGACGCGCTTGGCAGCAGCTGCCCGCTTCGCGCTGCGGGCCGCGTCGGCTTGCTCGACGCGGCGTTCGATCTCTTCAGTCGTCGCCATCCTGGTCTCCTTCCCCGGTGTGGCACTGAACTGGGTACGAGCATGTGAAGGTCGTCATGGGAGTACTCCGGAGATTCCGCGTTGCGGTTGGGCCTGCCCGGTTCCCGTGACGGTGATTGAGCCGATGCTGACCAGCCCGAGCAGCTGGGTCGGCTGGTCGATGCTGACGGTCACGTTCACGGTGGTGCCGGCGACCGAGACGGTGCCGGTGTGGCCGGCGGCGGCGAGGTAGCTGCGGGCCGCGGCGCTGGCTTGGTGTGGGACCAGGCGCAGGGTGCCGTCGGTGCGGTAGGCGGTCAGGTCGATTTCCTGGGCGCCGGCCCGCGCGGCTTCCTGCGCCTCGCCCATCGCACGGACCTTGGCGGCCAGGGCGAGCCCGCCGTCGAGCACGAGCCCGGCGAACAGCAGCGCGGCGAGGGCGATGATGACGACGAAGGCGGTCACCCGGCCGTCCTGGTCTTCGCGCAGCCGGCCGGTTCGGCGGCGCAGCGATGCGGCCACCCTCATGGCGCACCTCCCGCTTGGGCGTTGGGGGCGGTGCCGCGCCAGACATCGACCGGGGAGGAGAAGCTGGATTGGAACGTCCGGCTGCCGGGCACGCCGAGCGAGGTCAGGTCCCCGAGGCCGACGCTGCAGGACACGGTGACGGTCACCGTGGAGCCCGGCTTGAGTCCCTGAGTGTCGGTAGACACCGACAACGACTGGCAGGTGATCCCCGCGGACGCCAGGGCTGCGCTGGCGGTGGCTTGGGCGTTGGCGGTGGCCTGCGATGGGGTGCGGGCCAGGGTGGCGGCGCGGGCCGCTTGGTGCGCGACGTCGTTGATCCGCAGCTTGGTGTCGGCCAGCCGACCGCAGAACACCACGAACAACAGCAGCAGGATCAGCAGCGGGGTCAGTAGAGTGAGCTCGGCCGCAGCGGAGCCTCGTTCGTCCCGGCGCAGCGCGCGAATACTCGCGCGCATCGAGCGCGCGAACGCGGGAAGACGGCGGGCCGCAGTCATGGTGCCACCGCCCCTGCACCGGTCGGCGGGGTGAATTTCTCAACGGGCCCAACGGCTTCGGCGTGCACCGTGAAGGTCGCGAACGGAATCACGTTGATCACGGTTCCGGTGACCGTCACGGATGCTTGGTTCGGTCCTCGCTGGACGTTGACCGATGTTCCTTGCAGCGGGCCACTTCCGAGTTGGGTGAGGACTCGTTGTCCTTCGGCATTGCCCGCGGCAGTGCTGCCGCCGTACACGCGTGCTGCGGACAGGGCTTCGGAGGCGGCGGCTTGGGCTATGTGGGTGGCGTGCATGTAGAGCGCGAACTGCGCGATCAACAGGATCAGCAGCAACAGCAGGGGCGTGGCGATGACGAGTTCGACCGTGCCGGCGCCACGCTGATCCGTCCGCAGCCGGCGCAGCGCCGCCCGCACACGTGTCCGGTGTGGACGCTCGCGTGTGTTCGGCGTGCGGGGTCGGCTGGGGCGTCGAGGCATTGTGGTCACCGGCCTACAGGTTGATGCCGTTGGCTTTCTGGGTGACCTTAATGACGATGATCGCGATGACCGCGATGGCCAGCGCCGCCAGCAGGGCGGTGACCACGACCGCTTCGGTGGAGTAGCCCGCCTCGTCGCGGCGCAGCCGCTCCAGCTCGCCCCGGATGCGGGCGATGAGGATCTGAACTTCGGTGAACATCAGCTTCTCCCCCGTGGTTCGGGGTCCGGTATGGACAGTTCTTGTGGAACTCAGAGACCTCCCAGCACGCTCGCGAGGGCTGGGAACCCGATGAAAATCAGGAATCCGCCGAACAGCATCACCACGGGAAGGCTCATGCGTTCGGTGGCTGCTTGCGCTTCGCCTTCAGCGTCGGTGAGTTCACGGGTGCGCAGCGCCGCGGCCTTGGCCGCGAGGCTGGCGCGAACGCGGGCGCCTTCGGTGCCGGCGAGGCTGACCGAGGCGGCTAGCTCGGACAGCTGATGCACGTCGAGCTCGGTGCCGAGCTGACCGAGGGTCGACCACGGTGTGGTGCGGGTCAGCTTGGCGGTGACCAGCGCGCGGCGCAGCTGTTGGAAGGCCCAGCCCTTGCCGATGCCGACCGCGTCCGACAGCGCGCCGTCGACTCCGGCGCCGCCGGCCAGCAGGACCCGGATCAGGTTCAGGTAGGCCGACAGCGCGTGCCGGAAGGTCGAGCGCCGCCGCTCGGCTTCCTGCCGCACGCTGATATCCGGCAACAGGAATCCACCGAGCGCGAAGAGCAGGCTCGCGACCGCGGGGACTTCCCAGCCGAGACCAACGTCGGCTACGACGAGCAGCAGTTGCATCAGGATCGGCAGCAACAGCCCGGTCAGCGCCAGCGTGGCCTTCTCGGCCAGGTGGTGCTCGATGCTCTTGCCGGTGACCGCGAGGTCGTTGCGCAGCTTGCGGTTGGGCAACCCGAGTGCGGCCAACGGCTTGATGAACGGCCGGCCCACGCGCAACGCCCAGCCGTCGGAGTCCGCGGTGAGGATCGGTGGCGGCGCGGGCGTCGCGTGCAACCGGTCGACCAGAGCGCGCAGCGGCGGCCTCGGCGGGAACACGTAGATCACGAGCGCCCACAAGCCGACGCCGAGCCCGGCGCCCCACAACAACGCGCTGATCATGACGACGCCCCCTTCCCGGTGAGCAAGTCATCGACGTCCACGTCGGCGTCGTGGGGCCGGATCGTGGCCAGCTCCGTGAGGAAGCGCTCCGGCTCACGCATCCGCGCAATCCTTGCCAGCCAAGCAAAAGCTGCCGCGAACAGCGCGCCGACGAACAGCAACATGATTTGCCCGAACGCGGAGTCGTAGGGGGCGAGGTAGCCGCGGTTGAGCAGCACCAGCCCGATCGCGAAGGACAGCGTGGTGATCACGATGACGCGCACGCTGGTCCGGGTACGGGCGCGGCCGGCCTCGACGCGCATCCGCATGGACGCCTGCTCGCGTGCCTCGCTGGCGAGTTCGCCGAGCAGGTCGGCCAGCTGCCGGGCCTGGTGCTCCGCGGCCAGCACGAGCGCGGAGATCACCAGGTCCGCGGTGGGGTCGCGCAGCTGGTCGGCGAGGTGGCGCAGCGACGGTGCGAGGCGTTCGCCGCGCTCCAGCCGGACGGCGAGCTCGGTGATCTCCTCGCGGATCGCCTCGGGGCAGGCCGGGGCGGTGGCGAGGATGGCCTGTTCCAGACCGGCCGCGGCCACCAGGGTGTCGCGCAGCATCTCGGTCCACCCGGCGATCGCCTCGATGCGTTCGAGGTGGCGCTTGTGGTCGACGTTCGAGCCGAGGATTCGCGGCAGGCCGACGACGGCGAGCGCGGTCAGGATGGCGGCGACCACCCAGCCGGTGACCGCGCCGACGGCCAAGCCGGCGAGCACGGCCACGACGAGCCAGCCAACCCGCTTGCGGTCATGCCGGGCGGCCAGCCAGGCGCTCAGCCGCGACGGCGTCGCCGGACGGGCGGGTCGGCCGCGCAGTCCGGCGGCGATGAGCAGGACACCGACGGCCACACCGGCACCGAGTAGGCCGAACAGGGCGGCGGTCGTGGTCATGGCGTCCACCACCCTTCGCGCCGCTCGAACAGGTCCGGGTCGTAGCCGGCCTCGACGAGCAGGCCGACGGTGTCGGTGCGCAGCGGCGCGCCCGGTACGGCGCGCAGGTCCGGGCCGGGGCGCCAGACCTCGTTGCTGATGATCTGTGCGCCGTCGGCGCCGACGACTTCCCGGATCGAGGACACCACGCGCTTGCTCGGGTCGTCGCGGGGCTTTTCCAGGTGCACCACGAAGTGCAGCGCCGCGGCGACGAGCAGGTTGGTCGCTTCCATCGGCAACCGCTCGGGGCCTTGCACGGCGTAGGCAGCCAGCTTGGTGAACGCACCCTGACTGCTGGAGGAGTGCAGGGTGCCCATGCTGCCGTCGTTGCCCATGGACATCGCGTTGGTCAGCGGGATGACCTCCGGGCCGCGAACCTCGCCGACGATGACCCGGTCCGGGCTCATCCGAAGGGACTGCCACACCAGGTCCGACAGCGAGATCTCGCCCTGCCCTTCGATGTTCGGTTCGCGGGCCTGCAGCGCCACCACATCCGGGTGCGCCTCGGCGTCCTCGCCGAGGCCGAGCTCGAAGACGTCCTCGATGGTGATCAGCCGCTCCCACGACGGGATGGCCGAGGCCAGGCCGCGCAGCAGGGTGGTCTTGCCGATCGCCGTGCCGCCGGTGACCAGGACGTTGCGCTTGGCCCGCACCAGGGCCTTCAGGAAGCTCTCCAGCGCGACGTCGATGGTGCCGTTCTCGCGCAGCTCGGCCAGCGTGACCTTGGCGAACCGGTGCCGGCGGATCGACACCGACGGGCGCGCGGTGACCGCCATGACCGCCGAGACACGCTCGCCACCGGGCAGCTGGAAGTTCACGATCGGGCTGCCGCGGTCGAAGCGGCGCTCCTCCACCCCGGAGCGGGTCGCCAGGTCGCGGATGAGGTCGATCAGCTCGGTGTCCGAGCCGACCACCGGGGGCAACCGCTTGCGGCGGCCGTCGGCGTACTTGACGAAGACACGGTCGCCGTTGATGTTGATGTTCTCGATGTCGGTGTCGGCCAGCAGCGGTTCCAGACCGGCCAGGCCGAAGACCTCGTCGAGGACCTGGCGGATCAGGCGCTGCTCGACCTCGGGCGCCACGAGCATCCCGCCGGTGGCGGAGTTGCGCAGCTCGGCTTGGGCGTGCGCCTCGGCCGCGTCGGTCAGGATCGCCTCGGCCAGCCGGCGGCGTGCTGGGGCGTCCATCGGCGGGCGGCCGGCAGTCTCATCAGCCCGGATGCGCCTGCTGAGTTGGGTGGACAACTCCTCGCGCAGGTGCTGCCGCAGCCGTTCCACCGCGGCGGCTTCCCCGGCGGGCCGGTGTGGCAGATCCGCCGGTCCAGGCGTGTGCTGGGCAGCCAGGTTCGGGCCGGCGCCGTTGGTCGACGCCGCCAGGCGCGGATCACCGACGTCAGGCCGCGTCATGGCGTCGCCCCGTTACGGGTTTGCGGCCCGAGCGGTTGCAGCGCCGCACCCGAGACCGGCTCACCCGGAACTGCCAGCCGCAGGTGCGGGGCACGGGCGCCGTTGCCGGTCGGCTGGTGCCCGTGCGCATAAAGGTTGAGCGCGATCCTGGCGGCAGCCCGCCCCAGCGCGGACTTGTCGGGCCCACGTCGGCCGGTGCCCTGGCCACCGAGCACCGCGGCGCCCTTGTCGTCGCGCGGCACGCGACCCATCACCGGGATGCGCAGCGCCTGGGAGACCTCCGCGGTCGGGTAGCCGTCGCCGACCAGGACGAAGCACGGGCGTCGTGACCACTGTTGGGCGGCCTGCAGCTTGAGCGCGACGTGCGCGAGCTCGTCGTCATGTGGGCGGGCGACCAGCAGCATCGCGTCCGCGCTGCGGATGATCGGGAAAGCGGGTGAGTCCGGATCGACCCGGCCGCAGTCGGCGATGACCGTGGTCTCCGGCTGGTCTGTGGCCCGACGCAGCGGCGAGGACGGGCCCGAGGCCAGCACCGTCAGGGCGGCGCGAGCTTGTTCGGCACCGACCGGGCCGAGCACCACCCGCAGGCCACCGGGGAGACGCTGCGTGTGCTGGACGAGCAGATTCGGATCGGCACCGCTGCGGCCTCGTGCCGCCGCGGCCAAGCTGACCAGACCCGGTGTGTCGGGCAACCGGAAGCGGGCCATCAGGTCACCGCCGGCAGGGTCGACCTCGACCACGATCGGGTTCTCCTGGCCCGGCCAACGGGCCCCGAGCGCGGTCGCCAGGGTGGTCACACCCGGCGACCCTTTCAGCGAGCAGACGGCGATGAGCATCAGCGGCCTCCTCCCGCGATCGCGACCAGACTGAGTTGCCCCGCCGGAGCCGAGGCCAATGCGCGAGCGTCCGATTCGGACAGTTGCAGCGACACCACCGTGGTCTGCTCGGTCTCGCGCGTGGCAATGCTCGTCACCACCGCGGTCCACGACGACGTCTGCCCGGAACCGGTCGACGTTCCGGTCGTTGTGCCCTGCCCTGGAGTCGTGAGCACCGCGACGGTGGTACCCGGCGACAGGTCGGGCGGGAACTGTCCCGGCTTCAGCCCCACCGCAGCGATTGCCTTGCCCTGCAACGGAATCTGCGGTGCGCCGAGCACCGAACGGGTCACCAGCGAGCCAGCGGGCAGGCTGAACGCAACCGGCTGACCCACCACTGTGGACGCAGCCGATGCGGGCATCACGTCCATGCCGGAGTCCGCGGCCATGCTAACCTGCTTGAGATCCTGCGCCGTCAGAACTTGGCCCACGGCAACAGGACGGGCCAGTGCGAGCACACTTTCCCGGTCACCCAGCTGTATTCCGGCGAACACACCGCCGGCCGCGCACACCAGGACCAGCAGAACACCGAGCAACAGGTAGGGCACGCTGCGTCGCCGGCCGCTGCCGCTCAAACGCGAAGGAGTCTTGCCGTCACGACCGGCCCACGCGTTCGGCGACGCCGGTTTCTGCGCCGTCGTGTCCGTGCTGGTCGAACCTGCGGTAGTGGTCACCACCGACCTCCTTCAGGCATGACGCCATCGCGACGCGTCGACTCGGGTGTTCGACGTGCCTTGTTCGCAACAGGGTGTTTCGTTGTGCACGCCCGCCCTCATGAGGCGGGAGGCTTCGCTCAGCCGGTCGCGATTCCCTGGCTCTCCGCCACGCGGAACGCCACCGAGGCCGAGGTCGTCATGTTCGGGAACGTGCCGCCCTGGCCCGCGCCCGACCACGTCACGGTCCAATTCACCGTGGCGGTCACCGGGAACGCGTCCGCGCGCTGCCCGGCTGAAGACGTCTTGTAGGTGTAGCCGCAATCCGGCGAGGCGCTCTTCGGATCACCACCGGCAGGGAACGGCGAGCCAGGGCCGGTACAGGTCACCGAGCCGCCATCACCCATCGACCACGTCACCGAGGTCGGCCTCGCGACCGCAGTCACCGACACGCCCGGCACCGACGCGGTGGCCGAAACGTCACCCCAACTGCTGCGGTCCAGCCACAACCACGTCGGCAGGCTGACCAACTGGTCGCCAGCCGGGTTCGCCTTGATCTTCGGAGTAGGAAGCCGCAGCTGGTTCCGCGCCTGCGCCGCGAGCTCAGCCGGCGACGGCAACGGCACCGGGCCGGGCTGGCCGTCCGTGATCCACACCGGCGGCCGGTACAGCGCATCCGCGAAGCCGGGCCCGGTGCACTTGTAGACGTACCAAGCGCCGGACGGCGGTTGGGCCTGCGCGAACCGCGGCTGCGCGACCGCGAACTGCGCGGTGGCCGGCGCGCTCTGCGGCCGGTACACCGCGGGCACCGCGGTGACCGCACCCGACTTGGGCGGCACGTGGAAGGCCGCCGGCTGCGCGCCTCCCGGTGGCGGGCCCTGATAGTCACTGCGTTCATAGCCGCACTGGGCCAGATTGTTGTTGCCGCCGATGATCGTGTCGCCGTTGGCGTTGGCCTGCCCCGTGCCGGGATTGGTCTGGCCAGGGTTGCTGGGCTTGCCGTTTCCGTTGCCCTGGTTTCCGGTTCCAGGCCGAGGGTTCTTGCCTGCGCCGAGCTCGCAACCAGGGTTGGGGTACTGGCTGCAGTCGGTGAATCCCCAGCCGCCGTCCGCGAACGCGGGTACCGCGGTCGCCACGAGCACGGCCGCAGACAGGCCGGCAACGACTCCTAAACGTTTCAACACGAGCCCACCGCCTCTACTGCGAAGCGGGTGACCCTCCACGTGCCGTCCTGCTGCTTCTTGACTTCCGCGGTGATCGAGCGTCGCCCGCCCGGTGTGTCGTTGACCAACTGGCCGTTCTTGTACTTCAGCCAGCCGCTGTCATCTCCGCAGTCCGAGATCATGACCGTGGTCGGGTTGTCCGGCGGATCCACCTTGGACACCTGGGGGTTCGTCTTCGGCTCGCCCTTCGTCACGACACCGTTGAGATGGTCCGTGTACAGGCTGCGGTTGATCACCCCGAGCGCGTCGCCGGTCGCGTACTTCGCGAGCTCAGGCGACTGCCAGTCGGCGGTTTCACCGGCCTTGGCCATCTGCCGCCACATGCCCGTGTAGGCAGCCGTCGCCTGCTGACGTGCCGTGTCCGCCGGAGAAGCCGACGACGGCGGAGCGCTGGTCGTCGATGGCGGCGTTGCCGCCCCAGTCGTGCCCCCAGGCGTCGAAGACGAGTTCGAACTACAGGCCGCGAACGTCAGCGCCGCGAGTCCAACTACTGCCAGTCCCACCCTGCGCCGGCCGTTGCGGCCGTGTACGTTGCCCCCGACCACGTGCACCCCCTCGGATCTGCGAAAATTCCTTTCGATCTAGTGTGGTACTCCTCACGTCTACCTGGCGCCCCCTAGGAGACCGCAATGTCCCTATGAAGGGACACAAGTGTCGGAACAGCAAAAACAGGGCAAAATTCACCCGAATGGGCTAATGACAGCGTGTCCAAATGGCGCTGAGTAGTAGGTTCGCTACACCGGAAGGCCGTAATCAGGGGGCTACAGGGGGTAGATCGTTGGCAAACTCCGTCACTCGTGCGAACCGGCGAGCGGCACGAGATCCACGGTGACGCCGGTCAGCATCGCCGGCTGGGGCCTGGTCGGGCTCGCACTTGCCAGCGTCCTGCGTATGGCCGTCCAACGGAGCTCGATCCTCCCAGCGAAGGGCGAGCGGCTGGCGCCACCAACCCTGCTGGAAGTGGTCACCGCCGCCCTGTTCTCGGTCCTCGCCTGGCGCATCGGCGCGGAACCTGACCTGTTCGCCTACTCCTGGCTTGCCGCTGCCGGTGTTCTGCTCGCCGCGGTGGACTGGAACTCCCGCACGCTGCCCACCAAGCTGATCTGGCCCAGCGGAATCATCCTGGCCGCGCTGTTCAGCCTGGCCGCCGTCCTCAACCGCGACGCGTACCCGCTCATCCGCTCCGCGGCCGGCATGCTCGCGCTCCTCGCGTTCTACGGAGCGCTCTATTTCCTTCAGCCTGGCCAACTCGGCGGAGGAGACCTCCGGCTCGGTGCCCTTCTGGGCCTTGCCCTCGGGTGGGCTGGCTGGTCGACGGTTCTGGGCGGCACGCTGTTCGGATGGTTCAGCGCTGCCGTCGCTCTGCTCGTGCTGCGTATCGCTCGGCGATCGGAGCCTGGCCGTGACGTGCCGCTAGGTCCGTTCCTGATCATCGGTGCCTTCGCCGCCTTGCTCATCCAACCGACGAATTGACGTCGTCCACGGTCGGTCTGTCGACCGCCTCTTGGCAACGCCTCTCCCGCGCTGGAGCCGGGCGTGTCACTCGGAATAGTCTGTGGCGCCTGTGGCGAGGGCATCGTGAGCACGGGCCAGTCGTTGCGCCATGTCGGGCCGCAGCATGGCCTTCGCCTCGGCAAGTTCGACGAACGCGAAGTCGCTGATCTCTGGATCGGAGATGCTGATGGTCTCCACCTGCGTGGCAGACAGCGTGCCTCCGTCGAAGATGAACACCAATTGGTCGTCCCACGGCCCGTGAGGTCCGATCCAGTCCAGAACGAGGACGCGGCCAGCGACCACGGTGAGCCCGAGTTCCTCGGTCAGCTCGCGCTCGCCTGCTGCCCTCGGCGGTTCATTGCTTTCCGCCATACCGCCAGGCAGGTCCCAATTCTCCTTGTAGGTCGGATTTACCACCAGGATGCGTCCGGCTTCGTCACGGATCAGCAGGTCGGCGGCCACACGCTTGCGTGCCTGCTTGGCGTTCCCTTCCGCCAGGTAGGCGAAGCGTGCCTCGTCGTCGGTCATACCGGCCACGACGAGACCGCGCCGTTGTGTTCACCCGAGGTGGCGGATAGGCCGGCCAACGCGGCGAGAAACGACGAGACCTGCCTCGACCGCGGCGCGAGGCTGAGCACGCCGCCGAGGGCACGGAGCTGGTGGACAACCCTGGCTGAGCTCAATGAGACGGTCGTGCTGCAAGCTTCGTGGCCGATCGCCGCTGCCTCGTCAACCCGGCCCGCATGCACCAGAACGTTGGCCAGGGTGAGCTGGGCAAAGGTCCGGCTTCGGACCCGATCGCCTGACCGCAGTCGGATGACCTCGCGGGCACGGCGCTCGGCTTCATCGAGTTCCGCCAGTTGCAGGAAGCACAGCGCGGCTTCGCTTGCGAGTGACGCTTCGTCGAACGCGGCGATCCATTGGGCGGGTTGCTCCGCCGTCGCTTCGTCCAGGATGCTCTCGGCGTCCTCCAACGCCTTACTGCACCCGGCGCGGTCACCGATGAGGGCGAGACCACGGGCGCGCATTGTGTGCAGTCGGGCGACGAGACGCGAGGTGCCGTAGGCAGCTGTGGCTTGCCCGAGCCCTTCGACGGCGATGCGGACAGCGTCGTGGGGCTGCCGCAACTCGATGGCCAGATGCGCCATCGAGGCGCAGCTGTTCGCTGCCAGAGCCCGGTCGTCTCCTGCCATTGCCAACCGGAAAGCGCGATCGAAGTACCTTCGCGCGTTTGCGTCGTTCCCGCTGTCATGTGCCATCCATCCGGCAATCTCGGTGACTGACGCGGCGGCTGCGAACAACCGAGGAACCGACACTCCGTGGGAGGGTGACATCAACTGCGGCCCGATCTGCTGCGTTAGGTAGTGCGCAACTGACGGATACAGTGCGCCCCCACCGATTCGGCGGTCGGCGATTTGCAGATCTTGAGCTGTCGTGAAGATGCTGTCGACGACTTCCGCGCCGTCGAGATCGCTCAACCGCGCCGCGTCTCCCGGAGCAACTGCCGAAGCGAGTGCGCGGTCCGGGGCGCTTCCACCCAGCATTGCGGCCAGGCTGGCAGGTGTCAGCTGAAGAGCCTTCGCCAGGGTAGGCCGCATCCACGGCTGAGGTGATTGGACGCCGCGCTCCCAGCGGGCAACCGTAGATCGGTCGACCCCCATCTCTTGTGCGAGCGTCTCCTGTGTGTATCCCAGGGCTTCGCGACGTTCCGCGAGGCTTTGTCGCCGCACAGCCATACCGTCTCCGTCCGCACCGATAGCCCCAGGATCGTCCCGCTGCCGTTTGCCCAGGTCAAGCCCGGGCTTACCTAGCGAGGCCATTGCACCCTAGTCGATCTTCATTGCCCGCGGAGCACCGCGCGATGACCACTGGTCGACCACCCAAAAGGGGCGCCAACTATCACAGACCGCCCTGTGGTGTCTCGCATTTCTGCGGCCAGTACCCAGAGTATTGCGCGGTTTCACCCGTTCGGCACAACCACGCCCGATCGAGATTTCCGCAGGTCACGACACCTGCCGCCCCGTGCACGCCCCATCGCCGCCGCGCTCGCGCTCTGGTTCGTGTCGGGCGGCGGACGTTTAGCTGCATTGGCGGGTTCGCAGCGGTCCTACCAGCACCGTTGCTGTTAGAGCCCACCGTTCGCCCGGCTTCGCCGAGCGAACGACTAAACGCTCGACGCTATGGGAGTAGCAGAAGTTCGGGACATAAGTAAATCGGGACTCGCTGAGTATCGGAGTAGATGATGAAACTCTCCCAGCGATTCGCGGAGCTTTCGGTTCCGCGATGCCCACAAACAAAGCTCGCTGTGCCGCGTTTCCTCGTGCAGCCGGTGTGGGTACGGAGTTGGGCCACCGCACGAGGCGGTGACGCACGATGAACGACCGCGGACCTTGGGCGGTGACGTGCCGCGATGTCGCCGGCCGCCCTCGGAGCCTGACGGTGCTCGTGCGCGGCTCGGAGGTCGTAGTGGTGGCGCCTGCGGGTGAGGCCGCCTCGCTCGACGCTGCCGAGGCCGAGCAGTTCCGCTCCGCCTTCACCAAGGCCAAGGAGGTGGCCGCCACCCCGGCCCCCGGTGGACTTGGCGCCTCCGAGGGAACCGGCACGGCGAGCACGGTGAAGCAGTACAGCGGCGGTCATCCCCCAGCCGTCGTGGGGCGCCCTGCTTCACCGCCATGTCGCGGCGGAATCACGACCCCGATACCTGGTTCCGCTGCGATCCCCGCCCTGCGAGGTGAGATTGCATGATCCCGCTGGCCCCGGTGATCACCGCGGTCGCCGCCGTGGTGTTGGTCAGTTGCCTGCTGTGCCGCGCCTTCCGGCAGCGCCGCCGTTCCGATGTGACTTCTACTGGCAGGCACCGACTTGCCAAGTTGCCGCCCGTTGGAAGGCACTGGCGCGAACCGCACCAACATCCGTCGCCGGTACTCGTGCACGCGCTGAAGACCGTTGGCACACACGGCCTGGGTTTCATTCGAGAAAGCGAAGCCGTATGAGGTGGCCGACATCAAGGCGTCGCGTTCACTCGGCACTTCCCAGGCAGTTCCGAGCATTGCCTGACGTTGCCTGACCTGAACTGCCTCGCGCCGCCTGTCGTCCAGCGCGATCTCGCGCGGTGTCACCACCGCCTCCTCGATCACGGCGGAGCTGGAGTTTTCCCGTTGAGGCGCTCTGGCTCCGCCGCACCATCCCTTGCATTAAGGAGCACACCATGTCCACCGCCACAGCAGCTGACGTTCAGCAGCGTGAAGCGGCTCACGAAAGTTCGCAGTCGAAGTACACCAAGTTTCTCAGCTGGCCGACCACCATCGAGCCGTCGACCGGCGAAGTCCGGCTGCGTCTGGGTGACACCGTGGACGCGCTGGTCATGCGGGCCGGGCTCGGTGGCCAGGTAAACCATCAACTCGTCCAGGCGATTCTCACGGCCCCGGTCATCGTCGTGCCCGGCATTCCAGGCACAAAGCCCGACGACTGGATCTTCCTGACCCAGCCACGTACGCGCATGCGGGAGTCCACCATCGCCGACCTGATGTCCATACAGGTCGGTTGGTATGAGTCCGATACGACGATCCCGTTGCCCGCCTTCGGTTGCACTGAAGGTGGGCTGCGCTGGCTGGCGTGGCCCGAGGCCGGCCTGGAGTTGCCGACCTGGGGAGTCGTCGTCGGTGCTGTCCGGCGCACCTTGTCGCGGGCATGGTGAGCATGTCGACTACCCAGGCCGAGCACAGGCACCCCGAACACGTCGTCGTGATCGCCTCCGGCGGACTGGATTCGACGGTCCTGGCCTACTGGCTGGCGGCCCGACACTCCCGCCTGACGCTGCTGTCGTTCGACTACGGACAGCGGCATCGCATCGAACTCGATCACGCCGCCGAGATCGCGCGGCTGCTCGACAGTCCACATCGCATCATCGATTTGACCAGCCTTGGCACGTTGTTGACCGGATGCGCGCTGACTGACACCTCTGTGGCGGTACCGGACGGGCACTACACCGATGAGTCGATGGCGGCCACGGTGGTGCCCAACCGCAACGCGATCATGCTCGACATCGCCGTCTCGGTCGCGACCTCCGTCCGCGCCGACGCGGTGGCGTTCGGCGCACACGCCGGAGACCACGCCATCTACCCCGACTGCAGGCCCGAATTCGTCGAGCGGTTCGCCCGCAGCGTGCAGGCCGCCAACGAGGGCCTACTCGTGCCGGACTTCCAGGTGCTCGCACCTTTCCTGACGTTGTCCAAGACCGACGTCGTACGAGTCGGGGAAGCACTGGAGGTGCCGTTCGCGCGAACGTGGTCGTGTTACCGCGGTCAAGACGTCCACTGCGGCACTTGCGGAACCTGTACGGAACGGCGGGAAGCCTTCCGTGGCAACGACATCATCGACCCCACCGTGTACCGGGCCGCGTAGAGGGGCGTGACGACCGTGGACGTAGACGCCTCCGGGGCCGGGCCTGAGCGGGGCCGTCTTTCCTCGGGTCACAGCTCGCGCGTGTTGGGTTGCGAGCCTGACGTCAGTGACCGGGGGAGCGTGCCTGCCGCCCAAGCAGCGCCGACGCTAGCGCACCGCTGTGCCGCGCCGCCACCCCGCGGCCCGCAAGCGCACTCGCTGATGCCGATGCTGGATGAGAAGCACCTGCGAACGGCCTTGAGGCAGTGCGGTCGGCGCACCTCGGCGCCCGGCGTGGACCGGATGACCCTGGCGGAGTTGCGTCGGCGCTCCGGCGAACTGCTGCCTCGGCTGGCAGACCAACTGGCCGATGGCACCTGGCGACCAGGACCGCTGCGGGAGGTGCGGTTCCCGACCTACACGGGTAAATCGATGGTGGTCTGCGTCCCCACGCTGCTCGACCGGCTCGTACACCGCGCACTGCGCAACGCCATCGAACCGATCCTCGAAGCCCGTGTGCTGCGCGACTGGGTGTCGGGTTACCGACCTCGCCGCAACCGCATCACCGCGCTGCGGGCCGCCGCGGCCCACGCCGAGGCCGGTTTCCGCGCAGTGGCTGACGTGGACGTGGCCTCGGTGTCCGAGGGCGTCACAGTCGACCAGGTCGTGGACTGGTGTGCCCACCACGTCCATGACGGCACCTTCCTCGGCCGTATGCGCACCGCGTTGACCGCGATGCCGTATCCAATCGCTGCTGGGTCGGGACTCGCACCGATGCTGATCAACCTGCGGCTGTCGAGGCCGGATGCGCTGCTGGACGGATTGCGGGTGGTGCGGTTCGCCGACAACTACGCGGTCTTCTCCGCCGATGAGGCAGGAGCACGAGACGCCTTCGCGGTCATCAATGCCGCGCTCGCCGAGTTCGGGCTCCGTCCCAACGAGTCCAAGAGCCGAGTGCGGCTACGCGCGAACGTCGAAGACCTCTTTCTGATCGGGGGCTGACTGAGGTGAACGTCGAGTGGATCGAGGTGCCCGGTGGGACTTGCGCGTTCGGCGATGACGCCCGACCTGCCGAGATCGGCACCTTGCTGTGGACACGCACCCCGATCACCTACGCCCAACTGAGCGGCGGACGCACCAGTACACGCAGCCTGCACCCGGTCACCGGCCTCAAACACGACCAGGCCGTTCAGGTCGCGCACGCTCTGGGCGGCAGGCTGCCGACCTCGGCGGAATGGGAGTGGATGGCGGCCGGGCCCACGGGCCGACATTGGCCATGGGGCGATCAGGAGTGGACTCCGGAGCTGGCGAACCTGAATGGCTCAGGGCTGGACGCCACGAGTCCGGTCGACACCCACCCCGCCGGCGCGACCCCTGAAGGGCTGTTGGACGTAGCGGGCAACGTGTGGGAGTGGACCGCTCGCTCGACGATGGGCAACGGGGCGGTCCTGCGTGGCGGGTCCTACGCCTCGCTTCCGCTGTACGCGCGGTCAACGTTCCTCAACGCCGCGCCCGCCGAGCTGGCCTCGGAGGGCATCGGGCTTCGGGTGGTGCGCCGACCATGACGTTCGCCGCCGCCATCGAGCCTGAGCAGGGCCTGGTCATCGTCTCTTGCAGCCGCGAGAAGCTCGTTACCACCGATCCGACTCCGGCGCTGGAGCTGTACCAGGGCGCGCTGGTGCCTCACTTGCGCGAACACCTGGCCCCCAACTACCAGGTGCGGATCAGGATCCTGTCCGCGGAACACGGCCTGCTGCACCCCGAGGACCTGGTCGGCACGTACGACCACAAGCTTCGTAGCCGCGGCGAGGCCGAAGCCCTCCGGGCTCGGGTGACCTCGCGCCTCGCCAACGACCTGCGTGGCAAGACGCTGCGGCAGGTGCTCGTGGTGTTGGAGCCGCTCTACGTGATCGCCGCCGAATGCCTGTTCGATCACGTTCCGCCGCTGGAGTTGGCGGTGTTGCCGGAACCGACCGATTGGTTGGGCGCAAGGCGAGTGCTGTCCCGTTGGGGCTGGCTATGATCGACAACTCCGTACCGCTGCGGGAGGAGTTGCTGCGGCACGGCAACAACCACAGCTCCAGCACTCATGCTTGGGAGGCTCTCGCCGACGGGATCGGCTGGCACCAGCCCACTCCGTCGGACTGTTGGCTGGCGCGCTCGCGCACCGTCTCGGTGGTCATCCCCGCCCACGAGGTCGGTTACAGCCTGCCCACCGTGCTCGACGCTCTGGACGCCCAGCATCGCCAGGACGAGTTCGAGGTCATCGTCGTCGACGATGCCAGTGCTGACGACACCGCCCAGGTCGCCGCGCGGCACCGGGTGGTCGACCGGTTGGTGCGGCTGCCGGAGCGGATGGGCGCGGCCACCGCCCGCAATGTCGGTACCGCGCTCGCCCGAGGTCAGACGGTGCTCTACCTCGACGGCGACATGGTGGTTCCCCCACACGTGCTCACCGACATCGCTGCTCGCGCCACCGATACCAGCGTGCTGGTCGGGTTCCGCCACAACCTGCGCCACGAGGTCCACTCCCACGACGCGGCCATCCTGGCGCGCATCCCGAATCTCGCGGCCGATCACCGGGTCGTGTGGCGGCCACCGCCGAACACCACGCTGCCCTACAGCGGGATCACGCTGCCCGAGCCGCTCGACGGCCGCCCGCTCGACGACACCCACGACTTCATCGACCTCGGGTACGGGCAGTCCTACTACGACTGGGACCTGCCCCGCATGGTCGTCACCGCGCTGGTCGCCGTACCGCGCGCCGCCGTGCTGGACGTCGGCGGGTTCGACGCGGAGTTCGGCCGCCTTGGGTGGGGCATGGAGGACACCTACCTCGGCGCCTGCCTGATCGCCGCCGGGCTGCTGGTCATCCCGCTGCGCCAGGTCGTCGGCTTTCACCTCGATCCACCCGACGCAGCCGAGCAGTGGCAACACAAGCTCGCCGGCTGGCCGCGCACCCTCGCCCGCTACCGCGATCTGCTGGAGCTGCCCGCTCCGCGAGGACGCTCCGAAACCTTCATCGCCGCCATGTCCGAGCTGCTCACCCACTGCGAGGTACGCCCATGACTACGACAACGACGACCATCGGACGTGCCTCGGGGCGCCGGATGGTCGGCTGCGGCACGCGCGGCGGCAGCGGTGTCGCCTACGACCCGCTCACCGGCATGACCCACCGAACCGGCCAGCCGATCCTCACCGGACGCACCGCCCTGGCCCACGAGAGCATCACCGCACTACCGGAAGTCCACCCCGGCGAACTGGGCGACGTAATGCCGGTGAGCGTGTGCTGGTCGCCCATCGTGCGCTGCAACCTGGCCTGCCCGCAGTGCCTGGACGACAAGACCGTCGCGGAGCTCGGCCGCGGCGAACGTGCCGACGTCGCGGCCAGGATCGCTTCTTCCGGGGTGCTCGGCGTGGACGTCTCCGGCGGCGAACCGCTGTTGATCCGCGACCTGCCCACCCTGCTCGATGTGCTGGTCGACGGCGGCTGCGCGGTCAGCGTCACCACCAACGGCACCCACCTGCCTCGCCGCGCCGAAGCCCTCGCCCGCCGGGTCGACGCGATCCGGGTCAGCCTCGACGGCCCCAACCCCGAGCGTCACGATCGCTGGCGCGGCGAGGGCAGCTTCGCCAAGGCCGTCTCCGGCATCCGCGCCGCCCTCGCCCATGGCATCCCGACCCAGATCCAAGCCGTGCTCATGCGCTCCACCGCCGCCGGACTACCCGCGCTGGTCGAGCTGGCCGACCGGCTCGGCGTCCACGGCCTGACCGTCCTGCAGTACCTGCCCTTCGGCGAAGGCGCGTCGCTCGCCACCGCCGAACAAGTGCCGGACGAGGAGGCCCACGACCTGATCGGCGCGCTCGGCACGCCCCCGGTCCCGGTGCGATTGCGCACCCGCGCCGACGCCGCCGGGTTCACCGTCGTGCGCGCCGACGGGCAGGTCTGGCGCAACACGCCGGATACCACCGCCATCGCCGCCCTGCACCCGCTGACCGGGCCGGTCAGCCTGGCCGTGACCGGACGGGACGGTTCGGCATGACCCGCACCGCACTGCGCGTGTTCGAGCACCAGCGCATCTGGCGGGTCACCCCCGAGGCCCTGAGCGACGCCTGCCTGCTGCTGTTCGCCGCCATCAGCCGCGACCACCCGAAGGTCGACCACGTCATCGGTATCGCCAACGGCGGCGTCGCCCCCGCCCGCATCCTCGCCGGCCGCCTCGGTGCGAAACCCCGAACCGTGCAGGCCCAGCACAACGCCGACGACGGCCTGTACCGCCAGGCCACCGGCAAGGTCACCGTGGACGTCGACGCCTTTCGCCGGAGCATCGGCCGCAGCAAGCTCCACGGCGCCATCCTCGTTGTCGACGACATCTGCGGCAGCGGCGCCACTCTGCACAAAGTCCGCAACGTCCTCACCCCGGTCCTCGCGCCGGACGCTCACGTGATCACCGCGACGTTGTGCTTGAACACCGGGGCCGAGACCTGCCCGGACTACTCGGTGTGGACGGTGTCGGACTGGGTCAGCTTTCCCTGGGAGAAACGCCCCGCCCAGCCGACCACCGACATACCCATCCCCGCGCAGGTGACCAGCCATGCCTGACGCCACCAAGCCGGTCACCGTCGCATTCGTTCTGGCTTCCTACGCCCCCGACGCGCCGGCCGGGATGGAACGCGCGACCGCCGCCCTCGCCCGCGGACTGCGCCAGCTCGGACACCGGGCCCTGATCATCACCGCAATCGAGCCCGACTCGACCGAGGACGAGGTCGACGAGGACCTGGTCGTGCTCGGCTCGGTCGGGGTCACCTTCCCTGCCAGCGACGACGAACTGCGCGAGGCAATCAGCACCGACGGCCAAGACAAAATCATCGCCGCTGACCTCCGCGCTCTCTACCGCCGCCATCACGTGGACATCGCCGTGTACGTCGACGCCTTGTGGGGACTCGGACGCCTCGCCCCAGCTTGCGACGGAGTGCGCACAGTGCTGGCGATGCACGTCGTCGGCCACGACCAGGACCTCGTACCGGCCTTGGAACGCACCGACCTGGTGATCGTGCCGTCGACCACGGTCCTCGGCCATGCCCACGACCGGGACTACGACAGCACCTGCTGGCAGATCGTGCCCAACGCCCTGCTCGGCAACCACAGCGCACCCGATGCCAGCCAGCGCGAGGCGCTGCGGCGGAGCGGGCCAGTGCGGGTGCTGGCCCGGCTCGGGCCGGAGAAGAACGTCCGCGCTCTGCTCGACGCCGGCCGCCTCGTCGACCGCGGCGTCGAGGTCGTCCTCGCCGAGGCCGGGTTCGAGCACGCCGCCGGCGCACAGGCCGCCGAGTATCGTCGCTGCGCCCACTCGGCCGCCTACCTGTTCAGGGGCAGCGTCCGCGACGACGGCCTGCCCTGGGACCAGGTCCAGCCGTGGCTCGCCAACGCCGCCGTGGTCATCGTGCCCTCGACCAAGGAGACCTTCGGCCTCGTCGCCTTGGAGGCCATGAGCGTCGGCACCCCGGTCGTCGCCTTCGACGTGGACAACCTGCCCACCCTCATTGGCACCGGGGAAGGAGCGGGCGGGATCGTGGTGCCTCGCGCCCACGGCGAGTTCGGGCTGTGGGGTGCCGCCGAAGTCCTCCTCGACGATCCGGTACGCTACGCAGCGCTATCACGGGCTGCGTACTACCGCTCGCGGGACTATCTGCCCACCACAGTCGCCCATGACTTCCTCAAGGCGGTGCGGTGATGAATGACGTCCCTCTTCTGCTGGTCGACGGCCACAACCTGCTCTGGCGCGGAGCCTTCGGCTTCCCGGCCGCGATCTTCTCCCGCGACAAGACACGCGAGCTGACTGCCGAGTTCGCCTTCTTCGCACTACTGCGCGTAGCGATCCGCGAGGAGTTCACCTCCCCGCCGGAGGTGATCGTGGTGTTCGACGGCCAGAACGGCGCGGCCGAACGTCAAGCCACCGACAGCGACTACAAGGCGAACCGCGTCCTCGACGAAGCCGCACTCAAACCCATCCGCGCCATCCCACACGTCCAGGAAGCGCTGACCGCCTACGAGCTGGCCTGGATCGAGATCGACACGGCCGAGGCCGACGACGTGATCGCATCCCTCGTCGCTCGCGTCCGCCGCGACGACCCCGAGCGCCGAGTGTGGATCATGTCCGGCGACCGTGACTTCTACCAGCTCATCGACGAGCACGTCCGGGTGGTCAACACCGCCATGAAGCGAGGCCGCCGCCACATCGAGCCCGGCACTGTGTTCGACCGCTACCAGGTTCAGCCGACCCAGTGGGCGGACTTCCGGGCCCTCACGGGCGACCCGGCGGACAACATCCCCGGCGTGCGCGGGGTCGGCGCGGGCACTGCAGCCAAGCTTCTGGCCGGTGGCCTCACTCTCGACCAGCTGGCCGACGCGGGACGGCTCATCGGCACCAAGGGCAAGGCCGTCCTCGAAGCCTGGGACCAGGTCCTCGGCTGGCGCGACCTGATCAGAATGCGCACCGACGTCACCCTGCCCCTGCTACCCGCCGGCCGCAGCAGCCGGAGCCTGCCCAAGCCTGCCGACGTCATCGACAAGCTCGGGCTGTGGTGATTCCACTGGTCGCGTTCATCCCGCCCGCCTCGGTGTTGACCGTGATGGCCCATCCCGACGACGCCGAACTCTGGGCCGGCGGCACTCTCGCCCTCTGCGTCGCCGCCGGGGCCGACGTCACCATCGCCGTCCCACGTCACCCCGAGCCCCGCGCCAGCGAGGCCGCCGCCGGGGCCGCCGCACTCGGCGCCGGGCTTCATCAGATCAACCAGGCCACCGCGGGGACCGTGCGCGAGCTGCTGCTGGATACAGGCCCCGAGGTTGTCCTCACCCACCCGGTGCGCGATGTACACCCTGACCACCGGCGCATCGCCGAAGCAGTGTTGGAAGCCCTTCCCGAGGTCGTCATCGCCACGGGACACCCCCGCCGGGTCTACACCACCGACACCTACAACAGCCTCACCCTCGACGGCCCCGTTCCCGCGCACACCACCGTCGACATCACGACTACCTGGGTCACCAAGCAACGCGCCCTGGCCGCACACGCGTCCCAGCCCATCACCGAGCACTTCGGACCAATGGCCGAGATCCTGGCCCGGCTGTGGGGCGCACGCATCGGCGTCGACCACGCCGAGAACTTCGTCCCGCTTCCTGTCCTCGGACGTCTTCCCGCCGCGCTGACCCTGTGACGCCGTCGGACGATGGTGTCAGTCTGCACGTAAGGACGCCCTCGCTTAGAAACTACGAGAACAGCGCGCACACACGATCGAGTTGGGCGAGGAACTCGGGCTCACGTTCGTCGCGTCGTCGCCAGAGGACGGCCAGCCATCGCAGGGCGATTGTGCGTCGGGCGGCAGCGAACCTTGACCGGTTCTGCCGGTTCACGCCGAAGTCGTCCTCTAGGGTCCGCCAGGTGCTGTCGGGAACTTGCCGAGCGCTGATGTGCTCGATGTGGTCTGCAGCGTCCACCGCCCGATCGCTCCAGCCGCTGAACTCGAAGTCGACGACGTGGAGCCCTTCGTTCTCAGACAGCCAGTTCAGCAAGTTGGCGTCGCCGCGCGAGAACACGGCTGGCGTGGGGCGACGCAAAAGGCCGACATCCCCGCTAGCCTCCCAGCGGTCGAGCAAGGTCCGCATTTTCCCTGTATGTGCGTCGTCGGCGGCGGCCAACTGCTGTGGCCAGATGTCGGTCAACCGCGCGATGTAGTGGGTGATCGAATCGACTCGTGGCCAGGAGGCCAACGGCTCAGCCATCGGCAGTGCTTGCATGGCTCCGGTGGCGGCGGCAATCCACGGCAGCACCAGCTCGGGATTCGTCAGCTCGGGTATCGGTCGGCCGGGAACGAAGCTCATGCCGAGTGCGGGTTGGTCTGGATGATCGTCCCGCCATAGTGGCTGCGGAGCGAGACCAAGTCCAGCAACATGGTTCAATCCGTGCCATTCCCGAGCCACGCGGTTCTTGTCGGTCTTGCGGTAGAGCTTCAGGCAGACTTCGCCCCATTGGAAGACATCGCTGTTGCGACCGCCGCTCAAGGGGCACAGCCGCCACTCGTGGAGCACGGCTTCGAGTGGCAGCTGTCGACCGCGCGCCGCTCGGAGGTCGGCCAAGAGTTTGTGAGGCACGACGCGGCTGGCGGCCGAGAGTGATGTCAACGTGTACTCCGGTCTCAGAAGGCGGACCACGACCACGGCCGTTCGATCTCGCCTCTCAGGCACGCCACCCGATGGCGTACCTGTTCCGCGGCTTCTGGGCTGGTTGTGGCTTTGCCGAGGACGAAGGCAGTCCACCGGAGTTCTCTGATCGTCGCCAGGGTGCGGTAGCCGGGCCAGGCGGTCATGTCGTAATCGCCGTAAGCGTCCACAAAAGCCTGGTAGTCCACCTCCGTGATCCGGGCGAAGTCGGTGTAATCGACCGCCAAGGAGACCAGGTCCCACTCAGGAGGCCCGATCCCGACATGGTCGAGATCCAGCAGCACGGGGGCGCCGCCTGCCCTGGGGACAACAACGTTGCCCTGCCAGGCATCGCCATGGATGACGCGCCGAGGCAGTTCCGGAACCAGCACCAAGTACTCACTGTGCAGCTGCCCTGCGAGATCTCGAAGCCAGGCCCGGTCATCCTCGGGCAGGATGGTTCCGCCGTCGATTGACTCGCGTAGCCCTTCGAAGGGGTCAACAACGGGGAACGAAGGCGATTCCGGCACCTCTAGGGCGTGAAGGCGCCCCAGTACCGCGCCGAGTTCGGCCGGCGTGGCGTGGCGGTGGTCAGGAAGCTGTACCCACCATGTGACGGGCCGATTCCCAACAACCGTGGGCTGGTCGATGTCGTCGACGGCACGCACGACGGGGATCCCGGCATCAGCCAGCCAACGCGACGCCTGGATTTGACGGGCGGCCACGAGCTGCGAGCCCGGAGGGCCCACACGAGCGACGACCCTACCGGCCACCTGGTAGATGACGTTCGTACCGTCGCGGATCAACATCGCTTCCGCGGTTGATACGCCGGCCTTCCTGCCCGCTGCCGTTAGCACGTCACGTGGATCTCGCGACAGGACCAAGTTCGTGTCCACATCAGACATTGGTCATGGCCGATGTCGCGAAGTCCGAGAGCTCGGCCACTTCTGGTATTGACAGGTGAGGTTCACACGCTCGTACCAGTTTGGACAGTTCCTCGCTCATCCGCCGCGAGTGCAACATCGGCGCATCGGCGATGGCTTGCCGTCCAATGTCGACGGCCTCCCACGGGTCGCCGATCGTCATGTTCAAAGTCGCCAACCGCGTCCTGGAGAATGCCCGTGAGCGAGGGTAAGCGTCGCTGTGCAAGCGGATCGCCGTTTCGAGGCGTCCGGCGGCGTCACCCGGCCGCTTGTCGGTCATAGCGAGTGGAGTGAGTGCTCGCGCGCTGCTGCCCGCATGTTCAGCCTCGTCGTAGTAGATCAGCCAGGGCGGGTCCGTCTCCGCTTGACGCCCGACGAAATGCTCGTCGGCGCGGTCGACCTCAGCTCGCGCTTCGTCGTGGCGGCCCAGCATCGCCAGCAATCGAGCGCGGACGACGCCGATCATCGCCCTCGCGGTGGCGGTCAGCCGGTCAGCCCGGACTTGGGCGAACTCGATCAACGACAGGGCGTCGTCCAAGTTGCCCAAATAGATGGCTTGGCGCGCCATGTCGGCGAGCGTCGCGGCGCGTAGTTCCCACGACCCGCCCTGTTCTGCGCACCATAGGCCGAAACGGAAGCATCGTGCTGCGGCGTCCTGGTTTCCGACGTCGAACGCTGAGAAGGCCACAACCCCCGCCAGGTTCCCGACGGCCTCGAACATCCCTGCTTCGACGCTGGTGCCGGCCTGAGAGCTCAGCAGGCGGCTGGCCCACCGCAGGTGGGCGAGTCCTGCCTCACCGGCCATGCCGCCGCCGTAGAGGTTCTCGCTGGCGGCCAGCGTGCGCGTCATCAGCCTTACCTGCTCGACCTCGGCCCACCCGACACGCCGAGGAGGCTGCACGTCCAAGGTCAACGGCTTGAGGAACTCGGCTGGGCTGGCTCCCACGTCAACATGTGCAGTCGGGTCGTATCCGGCCACGCCAGTGGAAGCGGAGCCTGGCAGCGCCAGGGAGGTTCCGTGGGATTGCCCTGGGACTTCTTGTCCGGTGCTCAACTGTGACGGACTTGTCGGGGCGTCAGCCGAGACCGGTCCGAGCAGGGCGTCCAATTCATCGAGGGAAACATCAAGCGCTGTCGCGATGCGGGGCCTGCGCCATGGCTGAGGAGTCAGGGCACCGCGCTCCCACCGGCCAACGGTCGAGAACTCCACACCGACGGCAGCAGCGAGGCTCTCCTGGGTGAAGCCCATCGCCTCGCGTCGAGCTGCGAACGCTTCACGCCTGTTTCCCACGCGTTTACCTCACTCCACCCGCTCACACGTCCGCTACGCCTGGGCTTAAAGACGATGCTTGCCTTGCCCCGGCATAGGGGTTACACGTCCTGTTCGATGCGCTCGAAGATGTCGATGTCCGTCGCCCTCTGCCAGTCCGGCAAGTCGTCCCAGTCCGCGACGTAGGACGCCTTCGGCTCGGGGAAGTGCTTGAAGATCTGGCCAATCCAGCACAGCGCGACGAAACGGCCTTTCTGGTCTCGGGTGAGCTTGGCGGTGGCGCCATCGGTAGCCTTGATGAAGGCGAAGACCTGGTCGTATACAGCGGTCGCGGCGTCGCGCTCCCAGTCCGGGGTCTGGTCCCACGGCGTGATGTATCCGGGCTTGGGCTCGCCGGGGTAGTGCTTGGTGACTCCAGCGATCCACGCCTCGCGGAACACGCGGCCTCGGTCATCCTGCATCCTGTTGTCCTCCATCAAGCGGCATGGCTGCCGATAAGGCTGTTGATCTCAGCATCGAGTTGTTGGATCTGCTGGTTGGTGAGCAAGGGTGCCAAGTGCGGCTGTAGGCCACGCAGCTTGCGCACGACGACTCCAGAGCCCGTCTGGCGAGCGGTGGCCAGGACGGCGGAGGCGTAGTTGACGATCTGGTCGGGATCGCGCCGGTGCACGCCGATCATCGCCAGATCAGTGAGGACGCCTGCTTTTCGCCGAGCGGTCAGGTTGCCGGCCAGTGCGTCGGTCAAAGCGGCCTCGGCGAGATCAGGGCGACCAAGGGTGACGTAACAGGTGCCGCGTTCCTCGGCGAGACGGGAGCCGTCGAACCGGAGCCAGCCGCCGTTGTGCACCGGCTCCTGCAGGTGCTGGACCTCGGCGGCGGTGTCGAGTGCACGCTGACAGGCATCGAGGTCTCCGAGTCCGGCAAAAGTCTCGGCCTGTACGACGGCGATCCAATGCCGAGTCGAGAGACCGGGGTTGCCGCGGCGGGCCAGGTCTGCAGCCAGTTCCAGGATCGGGGCGGCTTCGTTGAACCGGCGTTCGTAGACGGCGATGAAGGCGTGTCTGGTCAGCGCGCAGGCCCAGAGGTCAGGGGTATTGGCTTCTTTGCTCGCTGTCGCGGCGAGGGTGTAGCAGTGGGCGGCGTCGGTGTAGCGATCACCGTCGAAGAAGATCTCGCCCGCCAACTGGAAGAGATCGGCGGACAACTCGCAGAGTCGCTGCCGGGTAGCCGGTGACTGTGGTCGACGCAAGCCTTCGGACAGTACGTCGAGCTGGGCGCGGACCAGGGGAAGTACCTGGCTCTTGGTCGATGCGAAGGCATATACACGCCACAGATGGCTGTTGAGCTGCTCAAACTCAGCGACTGCCGTCGAGTCCACGGCACCAGTTCGAGCCGCCGCAGCGAGCCTTTCCGCGTCGCAGACAGCCGACTCGGCCGCTGGCAACGCCAGCAAGGCGCCGGTCATGCTGAACAGGCGTAGCAGGTCGCGACGGTTCATGTCGTCTGTCTCCGCGAGGTCTGGCTGAACAGGGAGGACATCCGCTCCCGCGATCTGGGCTAGGGCGACGGCCGAGGTGCCGTTCGGCCCGGACGGTGTCGGTGCGAGCAACGTGCCCAGCTCTTCGAGGGTGAGACCGAGTGCCTTCGCGATGCGGGGCCGCCGGTACGGCTGCGGCGTCAGATCACCGCGTTCCCACCGGCCGACGGTGGAGAACTCCACACCGACGGCTGCTGCGAGGCTCTCCTGGGTGTAGCCCATCAGCTCACGCCGCGCGGCGAACGCCTCTCGCCGGTCGCCCATGAACATCACCTCGCTCCGTCGGTCCAATGCCACGATAACCAGCTACCGGTCAAGCCTGATCACCCGCTCGGCGAGCAGCACCCGTTCGGACTACTGCCGTAAAAATGGCGTTTGCGCAGGTCAAGTCGGGTGCCGCCTCATTGCCGCCTCATTGGCGCCGCGTCTCCGCTCTGGCCGTCGTTGATCATCCCCACTTGACTGGGGTCGCTGCGGTCTGGGCGAGTTTCCGTCTTCGGCGGCAGCCCGAGTACCTAGAAGCACGTTCACCAGAACGCACCGCTGGGGATGCCGGGCGACGAGACCACCCTCCACGTCTATGGGGAGTTCCCGTTCCCGCGGACGTGCTGGCGGGGACGCTCGACGCACCGCATTGAGGTCTCGGACCAAGTCGTAATTCGAGGGCGTGACCGATGAGGAGATCGTCAC
Source organism: Amycolatopsis tucumanensis (assembly GCF_021654135.1). GTDB lineage: Bacteria > Actinomycetota > Actinomycetes > Mycobacteriales > Pseudonocardiaceae > Amycolatopsis_E > Amycolatopsis_E tucumanensis. The sequence continues at coordinate 37,070 of NZ_JAKGSD010000033.1, forward strand.
CAATGCAGTTGTCGTGTCTGAAATCGAAACCCTTGGCATCGTGGCTCTAGCCCAACTCGGTCTCTACGGTCTGGCGGTACAACAGCTCATACAGGTGTGCGCCCTTGATGAGGACCGAGGCTTCGACGGGGCGCTCGTTGTCGCTGTAGATGACACGCAACTGCCGGATCACCGGCGTCCCATCTGGAAGGTCCAGTGTCTCGGCTTCCTCCACCGTCGGGGATCGTGCCGAAATCCGGTCGACGAAGGTCCGCTGAGGAAACCCGAGGTCGGCGAGGGCTTGGGGCGCGCCGCCGCGGATCTTCGCGGCCTTGGCCAGGCTGCTGTTGTCGGCGATCTCGGAGGGGTAGTAGGACGCGGACAACTCCACGGGCTGGTCGTCGTGGAGGAGGATTCTGGTGCGGAGGATCGCGGTAGCGCCCGGCGTCAGCTGCAATCCGGCGACGATGTCCGCCGGTGGAACGACGTTGTCGACCTTGAGCAACTGGTAGCGGAACCGGCCTGGTTCGGGCGTGATGTAGGCGGAGGCGTCGATGACGAACGGCTGCCGGTCGCGGACGTAGACGCCTTTGCCGACACGGCTGTCGAGGAAGCCTTCGTCCTTCAGGGCCTTCAGCGCGTGCTGGATGGTGGCGTTCGCTGCGCCGTACCGCTCCACGAGTTGCGCGGTGGACGGCAGTTGCGTACCAGGGCTCAGCTCGCCACGCATGATGAGATCGCGCAGTTCCGCTGCGATTTGCTGGTGCCGGGGCCGGCTGTCACGGGCGCGAGGCAAAGTCGGCTCCTGGAGACGTCGTTAGAGCGATCATGGCGTCAGCTCGTATCGCAGCCGTCGTCCGTCGGCCACCATCGTCATCAGGCTGGCTTCGACAGGCCGTTCGTCTCCGGTGAGGAGCACACGGGCGAGCAGCAGCACGCAGGACGGGTCGTTCAGTTCCAGCGTGGTCCGTTCGTGCGGCGTGGCAAGCCGCGCGCTGACGTCTTCACGTACGCGGCGTGGCCGATGTCCGAGGTCAGCCAGGAGAGCGACGGCTCCGCCAGGGATCTTGCGGGGCTCGGCCAGCCGGGTGCCCCGAGCGATGTTCACCGGGTAGTACGAGTCGACGAGCTCGACTGGGTGGTCGTTGAACAGCATGAGGCGGCGCCGCACGACCACCGGCTCGCCTGCAGCCAGGCCGAGCATGTCCGCCACCATCGCGGAGGCGGACACCTCCTCCACACCCAGCAGCTTCTGGGTTCCCGTACCTCCGTGCTCTGCCGCCTCGGCGCTCCAGGCGTCGCCGCGGTGGCCGCTCACGTACGGCATCGACACGCTCGTCCACGGGCCGGCATCGGTCATCGCTCGCCCTCCTTGCGTCTCCTGGTGGGGGGTGCTCCCACCGTTGACCTTAGTCGTAAGGCAGCAAGGCTGCCCTCGACAGCGAGACCTCAACCTTATTACCTTTCTGATATCGCAGTAAGGTTCACCGGTAGCGAAGGTACTACAGATCGTCACGGCTCGGTTCGGCCCCCGGACTTTCCGTCGCTGCGTCGTTCGTGCCGGTACGAGCAGTTCCGCCGCCAGCGCACATCGGTCCGAGTGCTGTTCGGCATGACCGACGAAGGAGGGCTACATGAAGGCCGCTGAGGAGAAGTGTGTGGCGGACGGCCAGATCACCATCTCGCAGTCGTTCGGTTTCAGCGCCAGCCATGAGCTGAGACTGTTGCCGGCCAGTCACAAGTGCAGCCGCAACCACGGCCACAACTACACGGTGACCGCATCGGCGCTCGTGCACAATGACGGCCCCGGTGACCTGACGCCTCTTGGGGACTATCTGGCCGCGACGTTTGACCACCGATTGCTCAACGAGCAGGTCACCTTCCACCCGACGAGCGAGCTTCTCGCTTCTCACCTTGCCGAGTGGTTCCGGGACAACGTTGAGTCCGCGGTGCCGATCACGCTCGTCGCGATGGTTGTTTCGGAGACCGCGACCACGTCGGCACGCTGTGACGGTGTCACCGGCGAGGTCACGATCTCGAAGACCTTCAAGACCGGCCACGGTGACGTCACGCTGGTGCTGGGGGCGGACGGGCTGGACGAGGTTGGGTTCATCACCGATTTCGGCGACCTGAAGCCGTTCGGGGCTTACCTCCAGGCCCCTGCCGCCGACGCGGGGCTACGTGCCGCCGGCCCTGCGCTGGTCGCCCACCTGGCTGGCTGGTTCGTCGACAACGTCGAGCCGGAGATCCGCGGTCGACTCGTATCCGTACGGGTCGACTCGGGGACCACCACTGGCCTGTGGGAACGAGGCGATGCCTCGTGAACACGCTGACCTTGGCTCCCGAACGGGTAGAGGGTTCTGCAATTCTCACGGAGAAGTTCGAGTCGTTCCAGGGCGAAGGCCCCTGGACAGGGCAGCGCTGCGTGTTCGTCAGATTCTCCCGCTGTAACCTCCGGTGCGGCTACTGCGACACCCCGGAGAGCTGGGACTGGAGCAGGTACAACCCGGTCGAGGTCAGCGACCGAGTCCCCGTCGCCGAGCTGGTGTCGTGGGTGCGCGAGCGCGGCGTGGACATGATGGTGATCACCGGCGGGGAGCCGATGTTGCAGCAGCCCGCCATGACCGCCCTCGCCCGCGGCCTGGCCGACATCCGGGTGCAGGTCGAAACCAACGGCACGGTCGCACCCACACCGGAACTCACCTCCTTGGTCGATCTCTGGGTGGTGAGTCCGAAACTCGCGAACTCTGGCATGACCTACTCCACCCGCATCAAGCCCGAAGCCCTCTCGGCGTTGGTCGCGACAGACCGCGCAGTGTTCAAGTTCGTTGTCACCGAGCCCGACCGCGACCTCGACGAGATCGCCCAGCTCGTCGAGGAACACCACCTGGCTCCGGTGTGGGTGATGCCGGAAGGCACCACCCAGGAGAAGGTTCTGGCCGGCATGGACGCGCTCTACGGCCGGGCCACTGAACGCGGATGGAACGTCTCCACCCGCCTGCACATCCTGACCGGAGCGCGGTGACACCGACTCCCAGACCGAGCACTGGATCGCGGTGCTCGCGGTCACTGTCGCTGCGCCCGGCATGTCGTCCCCGCACCTGCGGGCCGTGGCGCTATCAGGAGCCGCCGCCGCTGACGTCCTTGACCCATTCACCACTCCCGGAAGCGAGGCGAAGTCCGTGACCAACACCCTCGACAGGCTTGCTCCCAGCGAAAGCCAGGACCTGGTGTCGCCGGGCCCGGTCGACACTGAGCGCGTTGCCGATCTTGTCGGCCAGCTCCTCGCCGCGATCGGCGAGGACCCTGGACGGGAGGGTCTGTCGGACACGCCGGCCAGGGTCGCCGCGTGGTGGCGCGGGTTCTTCTCCCCGGAGCCGTCGGCCGCCCCGACCTGCTTCCCCGAGCAACATCTGAGCGGCCAGTTGGTGGTGATCGGCGGCATGAGCGTCTGGTCGCTGTGTGAGCACCACCTGCTACCCATGAACCTGGACGTCGCCATCGGTTACGTACCGGACGGCGAAGTAATGGGCCTGTCGAAGTTCGGTCGAATCGCACAGCAATACGCGGGCCGCCTTCAGGTGCAGGAGCGCTTCACCCGGCAGGTAGCCGACGAGATCGCCGTCGTGATCGGCAGTACCGACGTGGCCGTCGCGGTTCGTGGCACGCATCTGTGCATGAGCGCGCGGGGCGTGCGGATGGAGGCAGCTCGTACCACCACACTGCAGGCCCGCGGCCGATTCGAGAGTGATCCTGTGCTCTCCCAACAGTTCCTCGCCCTCGCCACGGACAGGTGGAGGGTCGCCTGATGGCCAAGAGCATCGCCTTCTCCGCGATCGCCCCGCCCGACTACCTGAACGTCTTCGTCGCGCAGGAGCCCGCCAGCGTCCACCACGTGGCGGCCCAGCGTGTTCTGACCGACGCTGCCTACCGCGCGTTCTTCCACCGCGAGGCGCAGCGGGGTGCGGAGATCATTGTCGACAACGGGGTCTTCGATCTCGGCCACGCCCTGCCGGCCGCCGACCTGATCGCGGCGGCCCACATCGTGGACGCCCGCGAGATCATCCTCCCGGACGTCATGCGCGACGGGCTCGCCACCATCAAGGCCAGCGACGAAGCCGCTCGCGAGATCCTCGACCTCAGCGACGAGTTCCGCCTGTGCGTCGTGCTGCACGCGGCAGACGATCAAGAGTGGCTGCGCTGCTACGACTACTTCGCTTCCAACGAATACGTCGGAGCGATCGCGCTGCCCGCATCACGACGTCCCGCGCCCGAAGACCAGCTCTGCCGCACCCGCTGGGCGGCCACCCGGTACCTGGAAGACCACGGCATGGTCGAGGACCGGATCGTCTATCGGCTGCTCGGCCTCGGCCGCACCGGGCACCTGGAACTCGTCGAACAGCGCGAGCACGAATGGATCGCCTCGGTCGACGGCGCCGCCCCGGTCATCCTCGGCGCGATGGGCATCGAGATGCTGCCCGACGGTCCCTACGAGAAACCCCCGACCCCTCGAATCGAGAATCTGGGTCGGATCCCCGAAGAGCGGTTCGACTTGATCCGGCGGAACATCGCCGTCGTCCGCGAAGCGGCGGGTAGTAGCGTGCGGATCCCGGAGGCGGCCTGATGAGCCTCCTCGCCAACACAATCCCGACCGCGGGAGCCAGCTCGGCGTTGCAGACGTCCCCCATCGCGGTGGACGGGCACACGATGGCCCCGGACCGCCTTCTGCGCTACCTACAGATCAAGGTCCACCACCTCATCCAGGACCACGACTGGGACAGCATCCACGTCGTCGGCGGCTACGACCGCGAAGCCGTGATCTCCACGCACGAGAAGACCGGCAAGCTGTTCAACTTCGAGCGCCCCACCGCCGAGGTCCACGGCCGTGACCTCATCGTCAAGGCGTTCCCCGGTGCCGACTACGTCCACCACTACGCCCTGATCATCGCCACGTACCTGTCCATGACAGGAAAACCGGCCGACACGGTCACCTACGAGTTGCCCGACCCGATGTTGTCCCGCGAGGCGGTGGCGAAGCTCGGCCTCGAACTCGATGGCGACCTCGTGATCGTCGGCTGGGGCCTGGCGCACCTCGCTCCTGCCGACGGAGCGTGGACCTACGGGCACGGCTACGCCTGGCAACGCGCTCAGATCCACGGCCGACGAGTGGTCTACCTCGGGTTCCTCCACAGCATCTGGGGCGACGTCGCCGGACGCGTGGTCACGCGCCTGGCCGAGCTCGGTGCCCGCGACGTCGTCTACGTCGGCAAAGTCGGTGCGCTGAACCCCGACATCGAGCCCAACACGCGGCTGGCTACCGGAAACACAAGCCTCGTCGGCGGCAGCCTCGTGGCGTGGCCTGACTTCTTCGGCGACTTCGCCACCGCCCAACCAGGCGTGCACACCGGCATCCACGTCACGTCACCCTCGATCCTGCTGGAGAACAGGGACTGGCTGACCGAGCACGCCGAGCACGCATTCGTCGATCCCGAGATCGGCCCTATGGGAGTTGCAGCACGCGACGCCGGGATCGATTTCGGCTACCTGCATGTCATTTCCAACAACCTTGCTCGCCACTACCCCGCGGACTTGTCCAACGAGCGTCACAGCGACGTTGTCCGGCGGCGCACCGTCCTAATTAGACAGATTCAAGACATCGTCGCCAACCGACTGGCCGCCCGGCCGATCTGATCCCTTGGAGCGCACCAACATGACGAACGCAGCACCACTTTTCAACCCTGCGCGCGGGCGCGAGATCACGGTCGTCGGCATCGACGGCGCGGGCAAGTCCACCCTCGCCACCCGCCTGCACCAAGCGCTCAACGAGGCCGGCCACGAAACGATCCTGATCGGCAAGCACAGCACCGAAGTCCCGATGGACGCCGAGTTGTCCGCCTACGTCGACAGGCTCAACGCATTGGTCTATCGCCGCGACGCGCGCGTCGCCCAGGCGTGCGGCGATCACTACTGGCTGCTGGCGCTGGCCGCCTGGTACACCCTCCAGGACAAACTCGTCATCCAGCCCGCCCTCGCCGCCGGAACCCACGTGATCCTCGACAACGCCCACCACAAGATCCTCGCTCGCTACGCGGTGAATCCCGACGTCTCCACCAGCCTGGCCGAGCAGGTCTTCGCCCACCTCACCGAACCCGACCTGGTGTTCTTCCTGCGCATCAGCGCCCGCGACGCGCTCGCCCGCAAGGGCGAATTCAGCTCCCTGGAAACCGGCCACTCCGGCGGCGCGGACGAGGACTTCATCCGCTACCAGGACACCGTTCTCGCGAAGCTGCGCGAGCACGAGCAGCGCGGCGGATGGCTGTCGATGGACGTGACCGACATGGACCGCGACGCGGTCTTCAAGACCGCTGCCGAAGCGCTCGCCGACCGCCTCCAGCTCGCCATCTGACCCCGCCAACAGTCATCACGAGGAACGCACCATGCCAGCGACCCGACCAACCGGCGGCGAGTACGTGTGCCACGGCATCACCTGGGCGACAGGAAATCCCCGGCTGCTGCTGGCCCCGCTGCCCGACGGGCCGCTGGTCTACGCCGAGATCATGAACCAGCGACTCGGTTTTGCGGTCGGTACCGGCCGGTGGTGCACCGGCCGGTACCAGTTCGCCGACACGGTGCGCGTCGAGGCCCTCGCGTGTCCCGACCGCGCGCCGACCGAGCAGGGCGACCAGTGCGCTCGGTGCTTGCGCCAGGACGAGTTCCGCTTCGCCCACCAGTTCCACCAGGACGGCAACGTCCCCGCGGCCCTGCGCCAGTACATGGACCAGCCGCACTGGCTCTACCTCGCCACCTTCGCCGACGGCGCCACCAAGGTCGGCACTGCAGCCGAACCACGCAGGCAATCCCGCCTCGACGAACAAGGCGCCCTGATCGCGACCTATCTGACCAAGAGCGCCGACGGCCGCGCCGTACGCCACCTCGAAGACGCCATCACCCGCGGCCTGCAGGTGCCCCAGACCATCCGGGCCTCGACCAAGCTCAAGGCGCTGGCCAATCTGACCGACCTGTCCACCGCGAGCGCGACCCACGACCGTCACGTCTCCCGCGCCGCGGACGCGCTCGCAGCGATGAACACTCCGGCAATGCTGGAGACGTGGACTCCTCCTGCCGAAGGCGACCGAATGCGCGTCGCCGACGGCGTACGGATGCTGTACCCACACGATCTGCGCGACGGTGAGCACGGCTTCACCGTCGTCTCGTGCGTCGGCACCCAGGTGCTGGCCGCCCTGGACGGTGACGACGAAGTGGACTACGTGCTCGACCTCGGCACCCTCAAGGGTCGCCGCATCACGCTCGGCCCGTTCACCTCGCCCGCCGCCGCCTTCCAGAACTCCCTCTTCTAACCGACCCCGGCTCGTCGCGTCCGTCCGCAACGAGCCTGGCCTGCGCCCTGAAGCGAGGTACCCGCGATGGCACCACTGGACGCCCTTCTCGGCTGGGACGAGGACACCACTGCCGAGGCGTACGCCGCCTTCACCCGTGCCTTCCCCATGTATTCGGCCACCAGCCGGGACCTTGCTCGCCGCGCCGATCTCACCGACAGCCGGCTGGTGGTCGACCTCTGCGGCGGAGCCGGCGCGACCGCGGAGGCAATCCTCGAACTCGTGCCGATCGACGCCCAGGTCGTCTCCCTGGACAACGCCGCTGCCATGCAGCGCGTTGGCCGACGCACCCTGGCCGACCCACGCCTGAGCTGGGTCACCGCACCAGCCGAAGATCTGGTCGGCCACGTTCCCGGCGCGGCAGACGCGGTGGTGTGCAACTCCGCGATCTGGAAGACCGACGTGCCACAGGTGTTCGCCGCCGTCCACCAGGTCCTACGACCCGGCGGCCGGTTCGTGTTCAACGTCGGCGGCGGCTTTGCCGGCGTCCGCCACCCCGACGAGACCAATGTGCGCACCGGCCCCTCGCTGAACACCTTGATCCGTCAGGTCGCGGCCCGTGACCACGGCTACGCCCCGCCTCCAGCCGCCGAGCCAGCTCCGAAGCTGCCACTGGACACGATTGCCGACCACCTGTCGGTCGCCGGACTGACCGTGCTCGACACCGAGGTCGTCGCCCAGCGCAGCACGATGGCCGAGAAGAAGGCGTGGTTGTCGATTCCGGTCTTCGCTCGACCCGACGGGGACTTCACCCACGCTCAGCGGATGGACATCCTCGACAAGGCGTACTCGCTGACCACGCCCGACACGCCTACCGTGACGAGCTGGCTCGTGGTTGTCGCACAGCGACCCAGGGAACTACGTTGACCGCCCCGCCACCGACCAGTAGCCACGGCAGCAGGATCAAGTACTGCGACCACGCGGCCGTCGGCGTGCTCATCTCCTCACCGGACGGGCTGCTGGTCTTCGAACGCGCGAGGCCCCCTGCGGGGATCGCGCCGGTCGCTGGTCATGTCGACCAGCACGGAGGCCCCGAGCAAGCCGCCCGCATTGAGGTCGCCGAGGAAGTCGGCCTGACCGTCACCTCACTTCACCTGCTGCTGACCGCATGGCGGCCCAACCACTGCCGCCGACCGACCAGCGACCGCGTGGGCCATCAGTGGTGGATCTATCGGGCCCAGACCTCTGGCCCGATCCGACCCTCTGCCCAAGAGGTGCGCGCACCCCGATGGCTGCACCAAGACCAGCTCCAGCAGCACGCGCACCGCACCGCGGCCTACGCCGAAGGGCAGCTGAGCGAGGAGCAGTTCACCGCGAAGCCCGGCTTGGAGCCGGTGTGGGTTCGATTCCTGCACGAGCTCCAACTGGTGACGCTGCCCGACGACATCCTGAGTCTGATCGACAAGGTCCTCTGACCGTGCACCGGCGACGGGTCTCAGCGCGCCCCCACCACGTTCCCCGCTGCCAATCGGCGTACGTACGCGCGGATACGTTCGCGGTCCTCGGGGAACACGCTCTCCCACGTCTCGTCCAGGTCAACCCACCTCGATGGCTGCCCAGTCTCCCCGCCGAGCGGCACGTCGCGGTCGACGACGGCGCCGTAGGACAGGCTCAGCGTCGGCGCCCAGTCGGCGCGGAAGGAGCGGACAGCCACCGCGGCCGGCATAGGCAGCAGCTCGCCCGCTACGCCGGCCTCCTCCACGAGTTCACGAGCTGCGGCTGCCCGCGGCGTCTCGCCTGGCTCGACCTTGCCGCCAGGCGGCACCCATCCGCGCACGCGGTGCCGTACCAGCAAGACGTGGCTGTACGTCGGGTCGGTGACCCAGACCTCGGCCGCGAGCGGCTTCAGCAGCGACTGGTGGGCGTGGAGCCACGTCTGGGCGTCATCGAACTCCATCGCGGCAAGGCGAGCGTCCGCGACCGCCGCTTCCACGGTCAACTGGTCAATCACCTGACCCAGCCTAAGCCGACGTCGCAGCCGACCCGGACATTGCAGGGGGACAAGGCCCGCCGTGTCCTGGCCTGTGAAGGAACGACCCGGAGGTTGGATGCCCCGAATGGTGGAATCGTCAGCGACGAGTCGCGATATTCATGCAGGTCAAGCTTGGTGACGCCTCAACCGCGCCTCCACGGCACTGCCCGAACGCGCTTGATGACATGGCCCATTCGCAGTTGACTACCTCGGGCTGCGCCGAGAGGGAGGTGCTGCCTTAGCGGCGCGCTCTGTCGAGAGCATTTCTGCCCGAACAACCCAGGGTGTCCGCCCTGTCTCATATCTGGATGCGTCGTAACCGGGCCATGCTGACCATGGCCGTCCACATAGTTGATCGTTGAACTAGAAGGGAAGCGATGGGCACCGATACCACCACCGTGTCGCCGGGGTCGCTGCGCGCGGAGATGGTCGCCAAGGTCCGCAAGTCGGGATACGCGCAGCTCAGTGAGGTCGCGCGGGTCCTGCTGGACACACCACGTCATGAGTTCGTGCCCGACGCCCCACTGGCCACTGCCTACGACCCGTGGCAGGCGGTGATCACCCACCGGTTCCAGGATGGCCGGTCGTTGTCCTGCGCGTCGGCGCCGTGGCTGGTCGCGGCGATGCTCGACCAGCTTCACGTCCAACCCGGCAACCGCATCCTGGAAATCGGCGCGGGAACTGGCTACAACGCCTGCCTGCTTGCCCAGTTGACCGGCCGCGCGGACCTGGTGACCACGATCGACATCGACCCGGACGTCACCGCGAAAGCCAAGCGGGCCCTGACCGCCACCGGCTACGGCGACGTGCATGTGATCACCGGCGATGGTGGGCTCGGCTATCCCGACCACGCCCCGTACGACCGCATGATCGCCACCGTCTCGCCGTGGGACATTCCCGCGCAGTGGTGGCAACAGCTCGCGCCCGGAGGACGGCTGGTCGCCCCGCTGCGCTTCCCTGTCAAGTCAGCGTGTTGAACCGTTTCGTCGGGCGGTGGTGGCGTTCCCAGCCGCCGCTCGGACCGATTAACGTGGGTGCTGAGGGTGCTCAGCCGGTGCGCGAGCCGATGGTCAGGGTGACGGATTGGGATGTGTCTGCGCGGATGAGGGTGGCCGGCACCTTCTGTCCTGGCTGGGTGTGTCGGAGGGCAGCCAGGAGGTCCTCGACGCTGCGGATTGGTGTGCCGGCGAATTCGGTGATGACGTCGCCGGTGCGGATGCCGCTGGCGGCGGCGGGACCGCTTTGGTCGATGCCGAGGACGAGTGCGCCGTGGTCGGTGTGTACGCCGAGTTTTTGTTGGATGTCGGGGGTGAGCCGGCCGAGTGAGATCCCGAGGTAGGGGTGGGTCGCGGTGCCCTTGGTGAGCAGCTGGTCGGCGATGTCGGTGACGGTGGCTGAGGGGATGGCGAACCCGAGAGACACCGCCCCTGCGGCGGGTGGGATGTATGCCTCGTTGATGCCCACGACCCGGCCTTGCGTGTCGAGCAGTGCACCGCCGGAGTTGCCGGGGGAGATCGAGGCGTCGGTTTGAATGAGGTCCACAAGGGACTGGGTTTGGCCGGCGGATCCGGGGATCTCGCGGTGCAGCCCGGAGATGATGCCGGCGGTGACCGAGTTCTCGAAGCCCAGGGGGCTGCCGATGGCCAGGGCTCGTTCACCGGGCCGGGGCAGGTCGTTGCGGTACTGCGGCACGGGCAGGTTCTTGCGGTCGGTGCGCACGACGGCGAGGTCGGTGATGGTGTCGGTGGCCAGGACGGTGCCGGGTGAGCGGGCGCCGTCGGCGTAGGCGATGGTGACCTCTCGCTGGGTTCCCACGACGTGCTGGTTGGTGACCACGACGTCCGGGCGCAGGACGACCCCGCTGCCCAGGTCCTGGCCTGCCTGGACGGTGACCACGCTGGGGCTGACCCGGTCGACCACGTCGGCGTACCCGGCCCCTGGCCCCGCGGGGGCCGGGGTGGTGGTGGTGGCGTTCGGCTGGGCGGGATTGCTCGATCCGGTCGTGCAGGCTGACAGCGCAATGGCCGCCGCCGCGACTGCACCGCAGATCCGCGCCGTTCGAGGGCTAACTGTGCTGTTCATCGCGCGAGGCTCCTCATCGTGGGGGCCAGTGCACCCGCCCAACTCGACCGGGGCGCGGGGCGCGCTGGACCCGACGGGCCGGCCGCTACCTGGCTGGCTAGCTGCCGCAGGCGGCGGATGCGCTCGGCGGTCGGCGGGTGGGTGCTGAACAGCGCCGCCACCCCGTCGTCGCTGAGCGGGTGAGCGATCATGAGGTGGGCGTAGGCGGCGTGTGGAGCGTCGGCGGGCAGCGGCAGCCGCCGTGTCCACTGGTCGATCTTCTGCAGGGCGCTTGCTAGAGCGAGCGGGTCGCCGGAGAGATCCGCGCCGTCGACATCGGCTTGGTATTCGCGGCTGCGGCTGATGGCGAGCTGGATCAGCCCGGCCGCGACGGGGGCGAGGATCAGCATCAGCAGCGCGGCCACCGGGTGGGGTCCGTCGTCGTCCTCGGTGGACGAGCCGATGGGCAGGAACAGGGCGAGGTTGGCCAGGCTGGTGAGGATCCCGGCCAGGGCGGCGGCGACGCTGGAGGTGAGGATGTCCCGGTTGTACACGTGGGACAGTTCGTGGCCCAGGACCGCGCGCAGCTCGCGTGGGGTGAGCAGACGCAGGATGCCGTCGGTAACGCAGACCGCGGCGTGGCGGGGACTGCGGCCGGTGGCGAACGCGTTGGGCTGGGCGATGGGGCTGACATACAGCCGCGGCATCGGCTGGCCGGCACTGGTGGCCAGCTCGCGCACCATCGCATGCAGCTCGGGTGCCTGCGCTTCGTTGACCGGGCGGGCGGCCATGGCGTGCAACGCGATCGTGTCGGAGTAGAAGTAGGCGGCCCCGTTCATCACCAGCGACAGCACGGTGGCCACGATGAGTCCGGTGCTGCCGCCGAGCGCGTAGCCGATGGTGAGGATGAGCGCGGTGAGCACACCGAGCAGCAGCGCGGTCTTGAGCGCGTTGGTGTAGCGCCGCACCATGAGGATTCACCTCCCGTTGTCGTCTGGTGTTGTGGGTTATGACCCGGTGCCGGCGGCTACTCGGTCGGCCGGGTCCTGGCTCGGGCCGGTGTTGGGGTTGTCGAAGCTGACCGTCAGCCCACCGTCGGATAGTCCGATGTGGATGGTGGCGCCGTCGTGCACGTCGCCGCCGAGCAGGGCGCGGCCGATGCGGGTTTCGACCTCGCGGGCGATGAACCGGCGCAGCGGTCGGGCGCCGTAGACCGGATCGAACCCTTGCTGGGCGATGAAATGCCGCGCCGGGTCGGACAGATGGAGGGTCATCCGGCGTTCGGCGAGCCGGCCGCGCAGCTCGTCGGTCATCAGCTCGACGATGCGCTCGATCTCGGCCTCGGTCAGCGGTTTGAACAGCACGATGTCGTCGATCCGGTTGAGGAACTCGGGCCGGAAGTGCCCGCGCAACGCCGCCATCACCCGCTCCCGCGCCTCCGGTTTGATCTCCCCGCCCGCCGTCGCGCCCTCCAGCAGATATTCCGAGCCGATGTTGGAGGTCATGATGATGACCGTGTTGCGGAAGTCGACGGTGCGGCCCTGGGCGTCGGTGAGCCGGCCGTCGTCGAGGACCTGCAGCAGCGTGTTGAACACGTCGGTGTGGGCCTTCTCGATCTCGTCGAACAACACGACCGAGTACGGCTTGCGGCGCACCGCTTCGGTGAGCTGGCCGCCCTCCTCGTAGCCGACGTAGCCGGGTGGGGCGCCGACCAGGCGGGAGACGGTGTGGCGTTCCTGGTACTCGCTCATGTCCAGGCGCACCATGTTGTCGGCGGTGTCGAATAGCGCCGCTGCAAGGGTTTTGGCGAGTTCGGTCTTGCCGACGCCGGTGGGGCCGAGGAAGACGAACGACCCGATCGGGCGGCGCGGGTCCTTGATGCCGGACCGGGCGCGGATGATCGCGTCCGCGACCAGTTGCACGGCCTCGTCCTGGCCGACCACTCGCTGGTGCAGGATTTCGTCCAGCCGCAAGAGTTTGTCGCGTTCGCCTTCTTGCAGGCGGGACACGGGGATGCCTGTCCAGCGCGACACGATCGCCGCGATTTCGTCCGCGGTGACGACTTCACGCAACAACCGCTGCCTGCCCTGCTTGGCCGTCAGCTGCTGTTCCTCGGCGTCCAGGCGGCGTTCCAGCTCGGGCAGCCTGCCGTGACGCAGTTCGGCGGCACGGTTGAGGTCGTAGTCGCGTTCGGCCAGCTCGGCGTCATGGCGCACCTGGTCGATCTCCTGCCGCAGCGACTGCACCTTGCGCAGCGCGGCACGTTCGGCCTCCCACTGCGCCCGCATGGCGTCGGCTTCGGCGCGCAGGTCGGCCAACTCCTTGCGCAACTCCGTGAGCCGGGACTGGCTGGCCGGGTCGGTTTCCTTCGCCAGCGCCGCTTCCTCGATCTCCAGGCGCATCACCCGCCGGGTCAGCTCGTCGAGTTCGGCCGGCATCGAGTCGATTTCGGTGCGCAGCATCGCGCAAGCCTCGTCGACCAGGTCGATGGCCTTGTCCGGCAGGAACCGGTCGGAAATGTAGCGGTGGCTCAAGGTCACGGCGGCGACCAGGGCGCTGTCCTGGATCTTCACGCCGTGGAAGATCTCCAGCCGCTCCCGCAACCCACGCAGGATCGAGATCGCGTCGGCCTCGTCCGGTTCGTCCACGAGCACGGGCTGGAAGCGGCGTTCCAGGGCGGCGTCTTTCTCGATGTGCTTGCGGTACTCGTCGACCGTGGTGGCGCCGATCATGTGCAGCTCGCCGCGGGCCAGCATCGGTTTGAGCATGTTCCCGGCGTCCATCGCCCCTTCCGCGGCGCCGGCACCGACGACGGTGTGCAGTTCGTCGACGAACAGCAGGATCCGGCCCTCGGCGGCTTTCACCTCGTTGAGCACGGCCTTGAGCCGCTCCTCGAACTCGCCGCGGTACTTCGCGCCGGCGACCAGAGAGCCCATGTCGAGGGCGAAGACGGTCTTGTCGCGCAACCCTTCGGGCACGTCGCCGCGGTGGATGCGTTGCGCGAGGCCCTCGACGATGGCGGTCTTGCCGACGCCGGGGTCGCCGATGAGGACCGGGTTGTTCTTGGTCTTGCGGGACAGGATCTGCACCACGCGGCGGATCTCAGCATCACGCCCGATGACCGGGTCGAGCTTGCCTGCGGCGGCGTCGGCGACGAGGTCGCGGCCGTACTTGTCCAGCGCTTCGTAGGCGACCTCGGGCATCGCGGAGGTGACCCGCTGGTTGCCGCGGATCGCGGTCAGCGCCTGCAGGAACCGGTCGCGGGTCAGGCCGTGCTCGTGCAGCAGCCGGCCCGCGGCGGTGGTGGTCCCTTCCTCGATCAGCGCGATCACCAGGTGTTCGACGGAGACGTACTCGTCTTTGAGCCGCTTGGCCTCGCGCTCGGCGGTGTCGAGCAGCCGGACCAGCCGCTGGGTGAGGAAGATCTGCCCCGGTGCGGCGCCGGGCCCGGACACCTTGGGACGGCGTCCCAGTTCGGTCTCCAGCGCGGTGCGCAGCGTGTCCGGGTCCGCCTGGGCCTGGGCCAGCAGCCGCGGCACGAGTCCGTCCGGGTCGTCCAGCAGCGCCAGCAGCAGGTGCTCACCGTCGACCTCGGTGTGGCCGAAGCGCACCGCCTTCGTCTGGGCGTCGTGCAGTGCCTGCCGGGATTTCTGGGTCAAAGGGTCGGTCTTGTCCACGGGTCACCTCCACGGTTGTCGTTGACTACGGCGCAGCGCGCGTTCCAGCTGGTCGACCCGGTCCAGCAGATCCAGCACCAGCCCCAGAGCGGCGTAGTTGACCGAGAACGCGGCGCGCAGTCGCTGCATGCGGGCCAGCCTCGCCAGCTGGTCCGGGGCGAACCACAGCGCCCCGGCCCGGTCTCGCTCTGGGTCGAGCAACCCGAGCGCGACGAACCGGGTCACCAGGTCCGGGTGGGTGCCGGTGGCGCGGGCGAAGGATTCCAGGTCCAGCCACCCACGCCGGTTGTGGTCGGGATCGCGCTGGTAGCGGATCAACGCATAGCTCATCGGGGCACCTGGGATCGAACTGTCGGTCATGACCGCCTCCTCGCCGACGTGCCGCGGGGGTCGAAGGTCGAGGCTGTGGCCAGTTCGGCGAACAGCCGGCGCTCGGCGTCGGTAAGCCGGTCGGGTACCACGATCCGCGCCTCGGCGTAGAGGTCACCGGCCTGGCCGCGCGGGTGGGGCATGCCCTGTCCGCGCAGCCGCAACCGCCGGCCGCTGGAGGTACCCGCCGGGACCTTCACCTTGGTCTGCCCGCCGGGGGTGTCCACCGCGACCGTCGCGCCCAATGCGGCTTCCCATGGCGCCAACGGCAGATCGACGGTCAGGTCTCGTCCGTCGACGCGGTAGCGCGGGTGCGGTGTCAGCCGCACCACCAGATACAGGTCGCCCGCTGCCGCGGCGTTGCCGATGCCCTGGCCGCCTTGCCCGGCCAGCCGGATCCGCTGCCCGTCGGTCACCCCGGCGGGAATGGTCACCCGCAGCGTGCGCGGCCCGTCGGGGCCGGGCAGGGTCAGCGAACGCTGCCCGCCCCGGTATGCCTCCTCGACAGTCAATTCGAGTTCGGCCTCCTGGTCCGCGCCCCGCACGGACTGCCCGCGGGCGCGGGCGGTGCGCTGGCCGAAGATGCTGCCGAACAGGTCCTCGACATCGAACTCGCCGCCGAACCCGGCACTGAACGGCGACCCGCCGAACCCTCCGCCGGGCCCGGTGTTCACCCAGACCCGCTCACCACCGGAACCGGACCGCGCGCCGGTGCCGGCGCGGGCGCGCTGCCAGGTCTCGGGGTCGACGCCCTCGGGCACCTGCCGGAAGTCCGGCCCGAACGCGTCGTAGCGGCGCCGCGTCTCCGGATCGGAGAGCACCTGGTACGCCTCGGAGACCTCCTTGAACCGATCCTCGGCCCCCGGTTGCTTGTTCACGTCCGGGTGGTACTTGCGCGCCAGCGTGCGGTAGGCGCGCTGGATCTCCTCCTGACTGGCGGTGCGCGACACCCCCAGCGCCTCGTAGAAGTCACGAGCCACCGAGCGTCACCCCCTGTCCCGCTCGTCTCGGGATCCGTCATCGGCGGCGCGGGCGGCGACCACGACCGTCGCCGGACGTAGTTGCCGGTCGGCGTCACCGTAGCCGGGGCGCAGTACCTCGACCACGGTGCCGGGCTTGGCCTCGGTGTCCGCGCGGGTGGACACGGCCTCGTGCCGGGTCGGGTCGAACGCCACGCCGTGGTCGTCGCGGCGTGGGTAGCCCAGTCCGGCCAGCACCGTCAGGGCCTGGTCGCGGACCGCGCGGATGCCCTGCACGATCGAGCCGGGGTCGGCGTCGGCGTGGGTCAGGGCGAGGTCGAGGTTGTCCACGACCGGCAGCCAGGCCGCGGCCACCCGGCCGCGCTCGTCAAGGCGTTGCCGTTCGCTGTCTCGGGCTACCCGCTTGCGCAGGTTGTCCAGCTCCGCGGCGGTACGCCGCCACCGGTCTTCCAGCTCGGCCACTTGTGCCCGCAGCCGAGCCACCTCGTCCTCGGGCTCGGCCTGGTCGGCCGGGGCGGCCGGGTCGGTTTCGGGAGCGGGCGGCTCGGCCCGCTCCCGCACGAACCGCTCCTCCCGCGGCTGCTGCTCGCCGACCGTCGCTCGGCCGCCGGGGTCGAGGTGCTCGCCGGGGCCGGAGCGGATGCGGTCCTCGGCCATGGCGTGCCCTCCTCTCACTCGCTGGTGAACTCGGCGTCGATCACGTCATCACCGCCGCCGTCCCGCCGGGCGCCGCCACCGGCCTGATTGCCGGCGGTGCCTCCGGCCGCGGTATCCAGGCCGTAGAACAGCTGCTGCAGCTCCGAAGTCAGCTCCCGCAGCCGCTCGATACCGACGGTGTCGTCCTTGACGGCCTGGTGAGCGTCGCCGATGAGTAGCTCCGCGCGGGCCTTCTCGTGCGCGGGCGCGGCGTCACCCAACTCACCGAGGCGCTTCTCGACCTGGTAGGCGATGGTGTCCAGGGTGTTGCGGGCGTCGACGCGCTCGCGGATCTTGGCGTCCTCGCCGCGGTGCCGTTCGGCGTCGGCGACCATCCGCTCGACCTCACTCTGGTCGAGGTTGGAGCTTTCGCTGATGGTGATGGTCTGTTCGGCGCCGGTGTCCTTGTCCTTGGCGGAGACGTTGAGGATGCCGTTGGCGTCGAGGTCGAAGGTGACCTCGACCTGCGGCACCCCACGCGGGGCGGGCCGGATGTTCTCCAACCGGAACCGGCCCAGCACCCGGTTGTCCGCCGCGCGTTCCCGCTCACCCTGCAGCACCACCACATCCACGGCGTTCTGGTTGTCCTCCGCGGTGGAGAACACCTCGCTACGCCGCGCCGGAATGGTGGTGTTGCGCTCGATCACCTTGGTCATCACCCCGCCCAGGGTCTCCACACCGAGCGACAGCGGAGTGACGTCGAGCAGCAGGACGTCGGACATCTCGCCCTTGATCACCGCGGACTGCAGCGCCGCGCCAAGCGCGACGACCTCGTCCGGGTTGACCGTCATGTTCGGGTCCTTGCCGCCGGTCAACCGGCGCACCAGCTGCTGCACCGCCGGGATCCGGGTCGAACCGCCGACCAGGATCACCTCGTCGATGTCGTTCGCGGTCACCTTCGCATCCGCCATCGCCTGCTGCACCGGGCCCATGCAGCGCTCCACCAAGTCCGCGGTGAGCTGGTCGAACTTCGACCGCATCAGCGTGGTGTTCAGGTGCTTCGGCCCGCCGGCGTCGGCGGTGATGAACGGCAGGTTGATCGTGGTCTGGGACACCGAGGACAGCTCGACCTTCGCCTTCTCCGCCGCCTCGTACAGCCGCTGCAGCGCCTGCGGATCCTTGCGCAGGTCGATGCCGTAGTCCTTGCGGAACTCCTCGGCCAGCCAGTCCACGATCCGCCGGTCGAAATCGTCACCGCCCAGGTGCGTGTCGCCGGCGGTGGCGCGGACCTCCACGACCCCGTCGCCGACGTCGAGCAGGCTGACATCGAAGGTGCCGCCGCCCAGGTCGAACACCAGCACGGTCTCGTTCTTCTTCTTGTCCAGCCCGTAGGCCAGCGCCGCCGCGGTCGGCTCGTTGATGATCCGCAGCACGTTCAGCCCGGCGATCTTGCCGGCGTCCTTGGTCGCCTGCCGCTGGGCGTCGTTGAAGTACGCCGGCACCGTGATCACCGCTTCGGTGACCTTCTCGCCCAGGTACTTCGACGCGTCGTCGACCAGCTTGCGCAGCACCGCCGCAGAGATCTCCTCCGGCGCGACCTGCTTGCTACGCACATCGAACCGTGCCGCGCCGTTCGGGCCGGACACCACCTCATAGGACACCGTGTCCCGTTCGGTGGCCACCTCCTCGAACCGACGGCCGATGAACCGCTTCGCCGACGCGATGGTGCCTTTCGGGTTCAGGATCGCCTGGCGGCGCGCGAGCTGCCCGACCAGCCGCTCGCCCTGGTCGGTGTACGCCACGACCGACGGGGTGGTGCGGCTGCCCTCGCTGTTCGGGATCACGGTCGGCTGGCCGCCCTCCACGGTGGCGATCACCGAGTTGGTGGTTCCCAGGTCGATACCGACTGCCTTAGCCATGAGAAGCGCCTCCCCTCACGTGATCAGGACTGGCTGGTCTGCAGCAGTTCGCGGGCGCGTTCGGCGTGCGCGGGGTCGACCAGCACCTCGTAGCGGTCGGCGATCAGCTGGCTGGCCGAGAGGAAGTCCCGGCGGCCACCGGAGAGCGCGTGCCAGATCAGGGCCGCCACGGCGCCGACCACCGCGCCCCACAGCAGCGCCCACAAGATCACCGCGAACCACGCGACCGCGTTGGTGGTGAACAGCGCCAGGAACACGCCGAACAGCAGCCCGATCCACAGCCCGTTGAGGGCGCCCAGCCCGGCTGCCTTCGGATATGTCAGCCGGCCCAGCACGTCTTCCACCAGGCGCAGGCCCACGCCGCTGATGGTGGTGTGCTCGACCGGGAAACCCTTGTCGGACAACGAGTCCACCGCGCGTTCCGCGTCGGCGTAGTTGTCGAACCCCGCCACGACCTCCCGGTTACGGGAGCTGGTCACCTGAGCCAATCGAGCCATTGCTTCCGCCTCCCTGCTGTTGTGAACTCGCCTTCGATGGGTCTCTCCGCCCCACGAGCGCTACTACACGCATGCCGCGCGTAGCGGGAGAGAAATCACCGGCCAACCACCCGCATACCCGCCGCGGCTCGCACCAACCGGGCTTGCGGTCACCGCCGCGGACAGGTCGACGGGGTCGCCCTGTCGGCTGGTGCGGATGCTGCACCTAGCGGGATGCCACGGGACTGCGGTGCCGGTGTCGGTCGCCGTGCCTGCTGCGCGCCGTGCGGCTGGGGTTGCTGCCGTGCGCCGCACCGCCGGGATGGAGCACCCGCTCACCAGGCAGTCGGCGTGGCGCGCGGTGCGCACCGTCCGGTGTGGGCCAGGGCGCGGTGGGAGCGCTGGTCCGGGGCGGTCGATGCGGGGCCGGCACCAGCTGGGCGTCGGCGAGCAGGTCGAGCTGGTTCAACGTCGCCGCGACGTGCCCGGCTGCCTCGGTGATCACCACCGGAACCCTGAGCACGTCACGGAGCAGGCGCAGCAGCAGCCCGAAGCCGGTGAAGTCCAGGCGTCGGACCCGGTGCAGGTCGATCACGACCTGCCGGGCGCCGCCGGTGCGCAGCCGGGCCAGCCACCGCGGCAGGTGCCGGGCCAGGCGCTCGGCCTGCTCCGCGCTCGGACGCAGAATCCATACGCCGTCGCCGGAGTCGGCCAGCACGCGCCCGGCGGGCACCCCGCTGGCACTGGTCCCACGGTCACGCGTGCACGCCTGCGGCATGAGCCGGTTCGTGCCGGTGCGCGCTGGCCGGGCGCCGTGCCCGGTGCTCGGCGCGGGCGTCGATACGAACGTCGGTGCACTCGCCATCCCGAACACCACCTCCCATCCTGGCGTCCGCGAGCAGAGCGGGATGAGTTGGCCGTCGTTCACCCAACAAGACGTGCACGACTCCATCCCGTGTTCCCGACACCACCCGTGTTTGTGACTCAGATCACATAAATCTTGAGTCGGATAGGCTCAACTTCGGGAACAAGAGGTGGCTCATGTTCGTCGTGGTGGATGTCCGGCCGCCGGGGCGACAGGTTCTGGCGGACGCGGTAACGACACGTGATCGAGTTGTGGAGGTGAGAGCCATGACGCTGCCTGCTGTGCGATCGTCGAGCTCGCTGCGGCACTGGGACCCGTTCCGGGAGTTCGAGGACCTCTACAGTCAGATGGGCCGCTGGATGGACTCGGTGGCCGGTCGCCTCGACGAGGGCGTGCGGGCCTGGTCGCCGCTGGCCGACGTGACTGAGACCGAGGACGCCTACCTGGTCGAGGTCGAGCTGCCCGGGATCAAGCGCGACGACATCACCATCGACGTGGTCGGCACCGAGCTGGCCATCAACGGTGAGGTCAAGGAGAAGGAGCGGCAGGGCTGGTTTAGGCACCGCACCCGCCGCACCGGCCAGTTCGCCTACCGGGTGACCCTGCCGCAGGACGTGAACGCCGACAAGATCGAGGCCACCCTCGACGAGGGCGTGCTGACCGTCCGTGTGCCCAAGACCGAGGCGGCCAAGCCGCGCCGCATCGCGATCAGCGGCAAGTGACCATCCCCAGGCAGTCCACCGGCAATGCCCGCGCCACCTGCCCCGCCTAGCACAGCCGCGGGTCGGTGGCGCGGGCGTTGCTGTGGCTGTGAGAAACCGGGCTGCTAGCTCGTCGCGGCTCCCGCGGTGGTGGCGTCAAGCCGGAACTTGGTCAGGGCGCTGTCGAAGGTGTCCTGTTCGTGGGCGGAGACCAGCATCTCGGCGACGTCCCGGAGTTTGGTGTTGGTGTTCTGCGAGGCTCCCTTGAGCAAGTGGAACCCGCCTTGGGCGTCGCAGCCGAAGTGGCGCATCAGCAGGCCCTGGGCCTGTCCGATCGTCTGCCGGGTCTCCAGCGCCACCTTGAGGTGGTCCACCAGGCGGCGGCTGTCGTGGAACAGTTGCGCGTTGTCGAACACCACGCCGGCGTGCACCGTCAGCAGCAGCGCGACGTCGTGGACGGTCTCGTCGAATCGGTGCGGCTCGTCGGAGAACACCGTCAGCACCGCCGACCCGCCCGATCCGCCGCAGCGGCGGGTCGGCACCGGCAACACCAGGACACTGCGATAGCCGTGCTCGGCCAGACGCGCGCTGAACCGCGGCCACCGCTGATCGGTGTGCGTGTCGTCCACCCGGCGAGGTTCGCGATACCGCAACGCTTCCACGAGCGGGCCGTCACCGGTCAGCATGTCCTGCGTGGGCGCCGCTGCACCCGGCGTCGCGCAGGCCGCCACCACGTCCGCTTGCTCGGCCCGCGCGCCGGTCATGGTGACGGTGACCGCCGCGCAGCCCGGCACGGTGCGCAGCACCCGCTCGGCAAAGCGTCCCAGCGCGCCCGTCACGTCGTCGTCCTCGACCAGCCGCGACACCTCGGCCAGCTCCTGGGAGATGGTCAGCAGCTCGGTTTCGCCGGTCATGCGCACAAACCCCTTTGTCGCGGCAACGGCCACGGTCGCGCGGACTCAACCCCGGCCTGCCGCGGGAGCGCCGGAGGCGACCTTCATCGCATCCGATGCTGCGCTGCTGAACACCGACCGTCGATGACCGTACCGAAGTATCGAGGTCGCCCCCGACGACCCCAAGTCTTGGCACCGCCCGCGCCGACCGCAACCCTGTCCAGCGCGCCGCCTCCCCGACAGTGCTTCGCCCTCTGGAAACCGGGCAGCGCCGTCACTAGCATGTCGGTCAGCTCGCGGTTGTGCAGTCAGCCGGGACGTGCTGCAAACCCACTCAGGTGGAGCAGGACAACCAGGCCCATCCGCACCTGCGACGGCTCGCGCACCGCACGACTTCGGCGCGGGCCACGGCCGGCGTCCCCTCCGCCGCATCGCGAGACGGAGGTCTGGCCGTGTTCCCTGCCCACCCGCTGCCGCCGCGACGTTCCAGTCGACCTCCCTGGGGCGTGTCATGACCGACCGCCTCATTCGGCCGCCCGGCGCCGGTGAGCCCGACCACCCGGACCACGCGCACGCCAGCCACGGCACGTGTCCCGCGTTCCGGGTCGCGCTGAGCAGCCCCACACCCAGCGCGCTGCTCGCCGAGGTTCACGGCGAGCTGGATCTCCTCACCGCGCCCCAACTGCGGAGCCGACTCACCCACGCCCTAACCGGCTCCCGGCACACCGTGCTCGTCACGGACCTCACCGACGTGCGGTTCCTGGGCGCCGCTGGCATCACCGCGCTCCTGCAGGCCCGCGAGCACGCCCACCAGCGCCGGATCGCGTTCCGGGTCGTCGCCACCCACCGGCCGGTGCTCCTGCCGCTGACCCTGCTCGACCTGACCACCACGTTCGACGTCCACCCCAGCCGTGCCCAGGCCCTGGCCGCACCGTCATACCTCGCAGGCAACGGCCGCGTCCGGCGCGAACAACCACCGACCCGGACGGCGGCGAGCCAGGTTCAGAAGGCCACGGCCCCTGACACGACCAGGCGGCACGCGCAACCCGAACTCCACCAGGCGCGCGACGACACAACATCCATAGACCGTGGTGAGGGGATGCAACCTCATCGCCATCAGGCTGTCCGGCGAGTGCGAGCCCACTCCAGCGCGCAACCGACTCGCGGATCGCCTCGTCACCTGGCAGCGTTGCCGGGCACGCCGCTGGGTTGCGATGGAAACACCGCCCACGCCGTGCCTGGGCGCCGCTGGGTCAGTGAGCTGGTCGAGTGGAAGTCGGCCCAGGGAACGACACGGCACCTAGCGTGGACACCGCTCAGGTTTGCTGTGGTGAACCGTCGGGTATCTCCGGGGATGACTCTTCGCCGTGGAGAGTGTTCTCGGACGAAGGTGGTGTGGTGCCATGTCCACCCAGGCGTGGGAGACGGCAGGCAGCACCTCGACAGCGCCCGGCGTGAGCTGCGACCTCGATACGACACCGACCAAGCACGTGCGTCGGCTGGTCCGCGGCTTGGTGGCCGACCACGGCGGCGTGGTCGTCGAGGACGCCGTTCTGGTGGCCGATGAGCTGGTCAGCAACGCGCACCGACATGGTGCGCCCCGGCGCACCTGCCGCGCCACGCTGATCCATCATGGTCGGCGGCTGCGGATCGAGGTCGACGACACCGCGAGCGGGCTGCCCCGGATCCGTCCGCCGGATCACTCGGGGGGACGCGGCCTGCTGCTGGTCGACCGGCTGGCGTCGGCCTGGGGCGTGCAGCACCGCGCCGGTGGCAAGACGGTGTGGGCCGAGCTGGCCCTGGACGGCGCAGGACATAACGGTGCGTCCCGGCATCTGGCGGTGGCACGCGCGCGAGGCACCGAACCCCGTAGTGGCGGCTCGCTCACCTCGGCATCCTGGCCCGCCCTCACCGACACCTCCCACGTGCCGACGTGACCCCTCCCAGCGAGCAACCGCCGCCGGTGGAGTTGAGCATCCGCTCGCACCGAGAGGCCGACGACGGCACCCTGGTGATCGAGGTGACCGGCGAGGTCGACCTGGACACCGCGCCGCACCTGGCCGCGGCGATCATCGAGTGCCTCGATCGGGAGGCCAGCCGCGGCCCCTGCATCCTGGATCTGACCGCGGTCACGTTCCTGGACTCCGCCGGACTGACCGTGCTGCTGCAGGCCACCCGGCACGCGGGACGGCGGCACGCATCGCTGCCGGTCGTGGTCGACGCGAACCGTCCCGTCATCAGGCCCATCGAGGTCACCGGCCTCGACGACGTCCTGGCGCTCTACCACACGGTCGACGAGGCGCTGCAGGCTCCCAGACCCTAAGCCGCCCCCTGGGTTGCTGAGAGAGCGTCGGCGGCCACCGACCTCCGGCTGATGCATCCGAGCGATGCGCGGCGACCGGTGGTGCACGATCGCGCCGACCCTGGGGTGGAGCGGTCACGGTTCACTCGTTCGGGTTGAGTCCGCCGTCGGGCCGCGGCCATTGTGGTCCGCCGACCGTAGGGTGGCCGCGTGCGCGCCATCACCCGCAGCAACCAGGTCGCTGGCGGTGCGCACGGCACACCCCCACCACGGGATCACCTCATCATCGGGTGCGCGGGCGCCGAGCAGGTGCCAGGCCCGACCGTGCGCTACGCCGTGATCACACCCGAGGGCCTGTTGATGGTGCGCGAGGCGGTCGGCGACACGGGGCCAGACGAGTGGGGTGAGCCCTACCAGCACGAACTGTGGACCGCGGTACGCGACCAGGTCGATCCCGACGGCGGCGCCGTCAACGGCGTGCCGCTGGCCGGCGGGATGCGCGCCAAAGTGGCCGACGCGGCCGATCACCTGCCGCGAGTCCACCCGCCCAATCCGGTCGGCTCGGCCGTGCTGATCTCGCTGAGCTGCGCGCCGCGGGTCTGGCGCGGCAGCATCGCGATCATGGGCGAGGAGACCGACGAGGGCATCACGACCTCGCTCACCGCCGACCAGCTCGACACGCTGGCCGGGGCACACCGGCGGGCCCTCTCCTTCTACGCGCGCTGCCGTTGATCCCCGCACCGGCGCGGACTGAGCCGATGCGGAGCCGTGACTGAACGTGCCGGGCGATCAGGGTTGCGTCGCGGTGTCCAGCCGGCTGCGCAACTCGGCGATCTGGGCGTGTGCGGCGGCGAGTTCGTCTTCCAGCGCGATAATCCGGGCGCTCGCGACGATCCCGTGGCCGTCGTCGAGCAGACCCCGGATGCGCGCGGCGAGGTGCAGCTGGCGGCGGCTGTAGCGGCGGTGCCCACCACCGGAACGCTGCGGACGCACCAGCCCAGCGGTGTCCAGGCTGCGCAGGAACGCCTGCTGCACACCGAGCATCATCGCGGCCTGCCCGGTGGTGTACGCCGGATAGTCGACATCATCGAGATCGCGCAGATCAGTACTGGTCACGAGCGGGCCTCCCACGGACACCACGGGTCGACCTGACCCTCACCCGACACTCTCCGAACCACGGTACCTCCAGTGGCGCCTTGACATAATCTACAGTACTCACTATAAGAAAAGTATCGGTCAGAACCTGGTGGACACACAGCTGGGGAGTGATCGAGATGGATGGCACGAGCATCGCCCGCACGGCGGGAAGCGACCTCGCGTGGCCCCTGGAGGTCGGGCCGGCTCGCTTCGCCGACCTGATCTGCGCGGAGCCCGCGTGGGTGCGCGCGGAGTTCGACGCGATCGTCGCCGCCAACTTCGGCTCCTCCGCGACGCGGCCTCTCCCGCCGCACGACCGGCCACCAGGACCAGCGCCCACCCGTCGCCACCGCGGCGACGAGGCGTCGTCGCGCCGCGACCCGCTGTCCCACGCTGTCAGCGGTGATCTCGCGCGGACCGCGCGGCGAGTCGGAGCTCGCGAACGGTCTCCTCCGCCGCCGCTGTGCGACGCCGCGCCGACCGCGCGGACCCTCTTCCCGGATCGCAGCACCAGCGAACACGTAAGGAGGTGATAACGGCACGACCGTACCGGGGCACCATCACGTGAACCTGCCCGTGGCAGCCGGCTCTCGTCGTTGGCTGGCACACCGGTGAGCAATGCCAGCACCGCGTCTCGTGACGCACCTACCGACCCGCCACGGCCAGCACCGGTCACGGTCGTCGCTGGGGACAGCGTCCAGCCTTCCTCGATCATGTGAATCCGCGAGGCCCGCCACTGCATCGCCAGGGCGGGCTTCGGCGCGTCCGGGCACCCCCAGGTTCCCTCGCCGTCGTCGCCGAAGTTGTGGTCACGGGAACAGAAAAGCTGAGCGGACCGTTAGCAAGAATGAGCGGCGGGGATGCAGCCCCGTCCGATCGGAACTGACCTGATCGACAACCTGATGGTGTGGAAGGAGACTGTGACATGTTGATGCGTACCGACCCGTTCCGCGAGCTCGACCGGCTGACCCAGCAGTTCTTCGGCGCCAACGGAACCGCGGCCCGTCCCGCGGCGATGCCGATGGACGCCTACCGCACCGGGGACGAGTACGTGGTCGCATTCGACCTGCCCGGCGTCAGCCCGGACTCGATCGAGGTGAACGTCGAGCAGAACGTGCTGACCGTCAAGGCCGAACGCCCCGGCCAGACCAAGGAGCACGTGGAGTACCAGGTCGCCGAGCGGCCCCGCGGCGTGTTCAGCCGGCAGCTGTTCCTGGGCGAGGCTCTGGACGCCGAGCACATCCAGGCCGGCTATGAGGCCGGTGTGCTGACGCTGCGAATCCCGGTGGCTGAGAAGGCCAAGCCCCGCAAGATCGCCATCAGCGCCGGCAGCGACCGCAAGCAGGTCAACGCCTGACCCGCACGCCCTCGCCGGCCCCGCCGACGCGCCCCGTCGGCGGGGTGTTTCCGGGGCCGTGCCGGGGGAAGCCGACGAGGTGCGGGAAAGGAGGGAACCGATGACCGACACCAGGCATGACGGCGCGGCGCCGATCGACGCAGCGCGGACCGAGGTCGCGCGCGTCGGCGGGACGCGGATCGACGGGGCGCTGGCCGATGCCCGGCGGCGGCTCGCCGACACCGCCACCGCCCTGCGCACCGGTTTCCCTGGCGCGGCCGAGGTGTCCGCGGTCATCACCGGCACGCACGAGGTCACCACCACCCTGGCCGACCTGGTGCAGACCCTGATGGACCGCACCCCGGCCCTCGCCGAGCGGCACGGCCCGCAGGTCAGCAACGAGATCCACGCCGATCTGCGGGCACTGCACGGCTGCCTGACCACCGGCGCACTGCTGCTCGCCCCCGCCCTGGACGACCTGGCCGGTACCAACCGCGACGGGAAGACGCCGCAAGGGGAGGAATGACGATGAGCCTGGACAAGCCCTGGAACGACGTGGCCGACCAGCTGCGCCCCGCCCGACCCGACCTGGAGGACGAGTCCGGCGCGGACCCGCTCACCGAGCCGATCGACGTGGTCGAGGCCGACCCGGCCGACGTGGCCGATCAGCGGCGCGTCGTGCCGCTGCCCGACGAGCCCGCCGACGACCAGTCCTGGCCGTGATCGACGGGAGCAACGTGCGATGCCCCGTTCCCGCACTCTTTCAGGATCACCGCCCGGCGCGTCGCTGGCCGTCGCGCTGACGAGGGTGACCGAGGCCGTGCAGCACGCGGTAGGCCGCGTGACAGCCGGCCACGGGCCCGGCCCTGCCGGCCTGCGCGAGGAGACCTGGCAGCTGATCTATCTGCTCGGCGCGTTGGGTGACCTGGCCGCAGCGCTGGCACCGCAGGTCGGCGGCTATCCCGAGCGGTATCGGCTGCGTGCCGACGACGACGTCGACCCCGCCGAGCACGTCGCCCGCACCTGCCGGGAACTGGCCGCGCTGCGCCACGCGCTGGACGAGGCGGAAGGTGCCGCCCGCGAGGTCTACACCGCCGTCAGCCACCTGCACACCGTGCCCGAGAACACCGTGCCCGAGGACACCACGGGAACGGCGAGCAGGACCGACCATCCCTGACGGAGCGGATGACCATGTCACCGTCACCGGTACCCGACCCGTACGAAGTACTCGGCGTCTCGCGGGAGGCGACGCCGAGCGAGATCGCCGCGGCCTACCGGGCACTGGTGCGCCACCTGCACCCCGACGCCGCGCACGCACCCACCGATCCGGCCCGCCTGACCGAGGTGCTCGCCGCCTACGCCGAGTTGCGCGATCCACGCCGACGCGCGACCGACGACCGCGACCATCCCGCCCCGTCACCATGTCGAGAGCCCATCTCCATTCCCGTGCGGATCCACCGCCCCGGTGCGCGCAGCCAACCCGACCTGCGAGTCGGCCCCGTCCGCCGCCACCTCCACTGACCGCGCGACTGACCGCCTCCGCACCGACTTTCACCGGGTCCGCGACTTGATGCCCGGCAGGCGTGTCACCACCGGTTCCCGCAGGTCATGTGGCATCGACTGCGCTGGCGCACCGGATGCACCCCCAGGGTTCATGGGTAACGGGCGGCCTGACGGGATACCCGAGGTAGTCAGGCGTTGCGGCGCCCGGCAGCCGACGAGAGGCAATCATGGACCGCGCACGGGACGAGATGTGGCCACAGGTGCTGGACGAGGTCACCGGCGCGCTGGAAAGCCTGACTGCGGCGTTGGGCAGCGTGGACGACTTCACCGTCTTGCTGCAGCAGGTGTGCGCCCAGGTCACCAAGGCCATACCGGGCGTGGACGAAGCGACCGTGACCCTGCTCGACGATGGCAACGCCCGGACCGCGGCCACGACCAGCGACGTCGTCGCCGGCCTCGACGGTGACCAGTACGCCCTCGGACACGGACCCTGCCTCGACGCCGCGCGATCAGGCGCGCTGGTGCGCGTGTCGATCGCCCAGGCCCGTGACCGCTGGCCGGACTTCGCCCGCGACGCCACCGAGGCAGGATTCGCAAGCTTCCTGTCCGCGCCGATCGTCATCGACGACGGGCACGCCGGCGCGGTGAACTGCTACAGCACCCACGCTCACGGCTTCGCCGAACTGGACGAGAAACTGCTCGACCTCTACACCAGCGCCGTCACGGCGGCCCTGCGCGTCTACCACCGCTACCAACACGCCCGCCGCACCGCCGCGCACTTGCGGACCGCGCTGGAGAGCCGGGCGGTGATCGACCAGGCCAAAGGCATCCTCATGGCGGTCAGGCGGATCGACGCCGACCAGGCATTCACCCTGCTGGTCGAGCAATCCCAGCGCGACAACATCAAGCTGCGTGACCTCGCCACCCGGTTCGTCGCGCACGTCACCAGCGCGTGATCCCCGACGAGGCGGTGATCGTCGTCAGCCAGCACTCCGGTTGTCCACCGACCGCTTCGGCGAGCAGCTGCTGGGTGGTGCGCAGCGCGGCAGCCAGTCGCGTGCGCCGGTCCCTCCAAGTCGTCGACGCGACGCTGGGTAGATCTCCACCCCACCTATGCTCTCGCACTCACCGCACAACCCACCCCGCATGTCTGACCACCGCCTGGCCACCTGTCCACGCAGGCGCACACCGTCACACCTGCCCAGGCTCGGCAGGACAGCAAGTGCGCGCCGCCGGTCAACCGTGCGGCCCTGCCAAATCAGGACGGTCCGCGGTGCTGATGTGCTCTTGCGTCTGATTCCCGAGTCGACAGGCCGTTCCAGCACTGCCGTCACACCATCCTTGAACTGCACCTTCATACTTCAATCCATTTAGCAATAGATCGACGCGTGAACTACATCACATAGGGAACATAGGTCAGGAGTAGTGCGTTGCTAGGGATGTCAGCGACGTGATGGTGCTGACGCGACGCGGTTGTCCGCGACGCGAGCACACGGACACGACGAAGGGAAGGAGGAGAACGCCATGCTGATGCGTACTGATCCGTTCCAGGCGCTGGACCGGTTGAGCCAGCAGTGGTTCGGCAGTGGTTTCGGCGGCGGCCTGTCGCGGTCGGCGGTCATGCCGATGGATGCCTACCGCTCCGGCGATGAGTTCGTGGTGCACTTCGACCTGCCCGGCGTGAGCCCAGAGTCCATCGATGTCGATGTGCAGAACAATGTGCTGACGGTCAAGGCGCAGCGCACCACGGTCATCGACGAGAACGGCGAGAAGGTCGAGACGATCATCAGTGAGCGGCCGACCGGCACGTTCAGCCGGCAGCTGTTCCTGGGTGACACCCTCGACACCGGCAACATCCAGGCCAGCTACGACGCCGGGGTCCTGACCCTGCGCATCCCGGTCGCCGAGGAGGCCAAGCCGCGCAAGATCGCCATCACCAGCGGCACCGGGGAACGCCAGGCGATCAACGCCTGACCCCTGGTCGCCGCTCCGCGGTGATAATTCGGCGCTCACCTCAGTGCACGTGGTGACGCGGTCATCGACGCCTGGGCGCCCCTGACCCTTTCCGGCGGCCTGGGCGCGAGCCGCCCGGCGTCCTGTCGACGCGGCAGCACGGGTGAAGTGCCGACCGTCCCGTCTCTTACGAGCCGGTCGTCGTGCGCGGTATTTGGCCGCGCACGACGACTGGCTCTGTTCTGTTGGTGGGGAACATCGGGAAGCGGTGGGAGGAGAGATCCACGATGGGCACGAATATCGGGCCGTACGTGGTGGCGGCGGGACTGGTGCTCGCCGTTGTCGGCGTGCTCGCGTGGACCGGTGGGCTGTCGTGGTTCGATCGTCTCCCGGGCGACATCCGCCTCATCGGCGAGAACGTCCGCGTCTACATGCCACTCACGTCCATGCTGTTGGTGTCCGTCGTGCTGTCTCTGGCCATGACGCTGCTTCGCCGATGAGGCTCGCGCCGACCGGCGCCGCGCCACCCGAATCTTTGTCAGGGAGGTGAGGATCATGATTCCCGCTCGTGGCTGGGATCGGCTGCACGAACTGGAGCAGCGGTTCGCCGACCTCGGTGACCGTCTGGACGCGGACTCCCCGGTGACCGAGGCACTGTCGGTGCTGCACGCGATCACCCAGGAAATCGTGCAGCACGTCCCCGTGACGGGGGAGACACAGGCCGTGGGGCACCAGGCGCCCGACGGCATCACCACGCAGGGCGTGACGCT
Source organism: Amycolatopsis tucumanensis (assembly GCF_021654135.1). Taxonomy (GTDB): domain Bacteria; phylum Actinomycetota; class Actinomycetes; order Mycobacteriales; family Pseudonocardiaceae; genus Amycolatopsis_E; species Amycolatopsis_E tucumanensis. Next base: position 67,996 of record NZ_JAKGSD010000033.1, read on the forward strand.
GGAAGACGTCGCGAACTTGCACCGCAGCGCGCCCCCGATGCAGGGCGCCCGCGAGTCCACTGGCCTGGCGGTAGGCACCCGAGCACCCGATTTCACGTTGCCAGACGCGAAGAACCGGCCGGTGAGCCTCGCCGATTTCCGCGGGCACCCGGTCCTGCTCGTGTTCTACCCGCTGGACTGGAGCCATGGGTGCAGTCGACAGTTGGAGCTCTACCAGCAGGAGCTGCCGGAGTTCGCCAGCCGGGGTGTGACCGTGCTTGGCATCTCCGCGGACTCCCTCTACAGCCACGGCGCCTGGGCGGCCGTGCGCGGCATCACCTTCCCGCTGCTCGCGGACTTCCACCCCAAGGGTGAGGTCGCCCGCCGCTACCAGGTCTGGCGCGAGTCCGACGGGTTCAGCGAACGCGCGCTCTACCTCGTCGACGCCGACGGGGTCATCCGCTACGCGCACGTCTCGCCACAGGTGGACCACATCCCGGACATCTACGAACTGTTCGACGCGCTCGACCAGGTCGCCCAGCAACCCGCGTCGCGCGAACCCCACGACCTGACGAACCTGTGACCTGTCGAGGAGGTGACGACAATGACGATCCCGATGGTCGCCCCGATCAACCGCGCCGCCCGCACCGTCGGCACGGTCGCGCCCGCCGCGGTCGTCGTGTACGGAAACCGCTGGTGTGGCATCACCCAGATGGTGCGCCGCCTGCTGGACCGCGCCGGCGTGCCCTACCAGTACGTCGACCTGGACCTCAACCCCCAAGCCAGGCAACGACTGCGCTGGCTGGCCGGCGGAGACATCCGCAACCCCGTCGTCTACATCGGCGGCCAGTGGCTGGAACAACCCACCATCCAGGAGCTGCAATGGGCACTGACACGACACGGACTGCTGTAACCGGGGCGATCACACCGTGCCCTCGGTGCGGGCGCCGCAACCGGACTCCGGTTGCGGCAGCCGGCCATCCCCGCTGCGGGGCGTGCAAGACCGACCTGCCCTGGCTGGTCGACGCCGACGACACCAACTTCGAACCCGCCGTCCAGCACGGCACACTGCCCGTCCTCGTGGACATCTGGGCGCCCTGGTGCGGCCCCTGCCGCACGATGGCCCCGGTCATCGATCAACTCGCCCGCGACCAGGCCGGACGGCTCAAAGTCGTCAAGGTCAACGCCGACCACGCGCCCCGCACCGCCCAGCGACTCCAGGTCCGCGGTATCCCCACCCTCATCCTGATGAGCAACGGCACCGAACGCGGCCGGATGGTCGGCGCTCAACCCGCGCACGCCCTCCAGAACTGGCTCACTCAACAGGGGGCCATCGCCGGGACAGGAGGACCAAAATGATCTCGACCACCGGCGACGAGGTGATCGACCTCGAAGAACAGGGCTGGCAGGCCCTGTCGTCCACCCCAGAGACGGCGCGACGGTTCTACGAGCACATCCTCGACCACACCGCGGTCATGCTCCTACCCGGTGGCCTCGTGCTAGACAACCGGACGGCGATCCTGGACTCGCTGTCCGGCCCACCCTGGTCCGCCTACCAGCTGCGCGACCCACAAGTGCTCCACCCCACCAACGACACCGCGATCGTGACCTACGAAGCGACCGCCCACCGAGACGACGCACCCACCTACACCGCCCTGACGAGCAGCGTCTACGTGCGCCGCACCGACGGCTGGAAGCTGACCTTCCACCAGCAGACACCCCGATAGCACCCGCAGGAGGCAGCGCGTGCCGACAGCGTTCCCAGGCAACAGCGGGCACACCGGCCGCTGAGCTGGGTCCTCCGGCTCAGTTCAGCGGCCCGATGCTGCCCGCATCGACCAACTCCCGCACATCGGCCGGCAATGCCTCGCACACCTTGTCGACCACACCGCCGGTCGTGGCTTCGCGGAACACCTCGAACACCACCCGTGCCCGGTACACCGCCGCCGGCTCGTCGGCGCGGTCCCGCTGGACGACTCGCATGACGAACTCGCCACGGTCGAACCGCACGCCGCTGCCCGCGCCGCCCATCGTGACCGTGCGCCGCAGGTGCTCGCTAATCTCCTGTGGCAGCTGCACCGCATCCCGCGACACCCAGAACACGCCAACCCGCCACGCCACCATCCCTCCCGAAGTGGATCAACACCCACCTTCAATAGGGAACTGCGGTGGCGCGGCCAGGGACGCAGCGTCGCCTTCACCTACACCGATGGCCGTCTGGTGTCCGATTCGCTCCACCTGTGCGGCTTCGTGTACCTGGTCGGCGACGACGAGGGCGAACTCAGCGGCGCGATCACCACCGACGAACTGGTCACGCTCCACTGGGACCGCGATCAGGCCGTGGACCTCGATGCGCTGCGTGGGGTGCTCGACCAGCCGCGTGTCACCGCCTGGTCCGGAACGACGCTCGGCAGGAACGAGTCGCATGACGGGCTCTGGCTCCGCCTGACCGTGACCGACCCTCGCGTGTGCCGGATCAAGGTTCACGCCGACGTCCCACCCGAGGTGTGCGACCCCGTAAGGGGATGGTGGCGCATGGCGCTGGTCGACGGCGACACGCTGGTCTACCTCACTGCCCGGCGACTGGAATCCGGCGACGAGGTGTGCTGGGAACTGGGCGCGATCGGTCATGGCCCGGCCGCCGCCGAGGTAACCGAGTACCTCTGCGAGGAGATCCGATCCTGGGCGCCCGAACGGAACCGGCACACGCCATCGCTCATCGTCTATCCGGCTGGTACTCCGGACAGCGAACTGGCCGGCTCCGCCATCGACAAGACCCACAGCAGGTTCGTCCTCACCTACGGCGACCTGACCAGGGTGACCTAACGCTGGCCTCAGCTGTGACCGGCGCTTCAGTTGGCCCAATTGAGCGCGGCTGTTGGCCAGTCGGAGCTCAAGCCGGGCTGGGTGCTCCGGGCTGCAACGTCCGCGCGGGAGCCAAACACGTGAACTCCCAGCTGACAGCACCAGCGCGTACCCTGCATCCGTGGATCAGATCACCGTTGACACGGCCGCCGTCGTTGTTCTCGCGGAGGGCTCATCGACGAGCGAGATATCTAACAGGCGCGGTCACCTCTTCGAGATGTTTATCGCAAAGCTTCTTGCGACGCAGGGATACGGCGATCCCCACCCTGAAAATCTAAACTTCACCAGCGAAGGTATCGAGCTGGACGTCCAGGCCCGTCACACCGTTACCAACGAGCAGCTGATTTGTGAGTGCAAAGCCTACAGCTCCAATGTGCGGGTCCCCTTGTTGACATCCTTTCTAGGGAAGTTCGCTCTAGCCCGAGCCGATGATGACCGGATTCACGGACTCTTCATTGCGCTCCCTCGTTTGACTCCCGAAGCGAAGGAGAAAGCCGACGCAGCTCAAGCAAAGTTGCCCGGCTTTCGATACCTCGGCTCTTATGAGATTTGCCAACTACTGCAGGCGGCAAATGTTCTGCCAAGTTGGGACGAAGGGCCAGAGATTCGATCAGACCCGACCGTCATCGTTACCGAGCATGGCGTCGTCCTGGCCGCCTGTGAACTTGACTCTCAAACTCGCCGAGCGTCCAGGTGGGTGACATGGACGCGGACGCAAGATGTTCCGGCTCCTGTTGTTCGCCTAATCGAGCGACATCTATCAAAGGGCCTTCCGGTTGTTCGCGCAGGCCATGAAGCGGGAGCGGTGCCGATTCGCGTCCCATCCTTGCCCAAAATTGTCGAGGTCCAGGGCAGCACGTCTGATTTCGAGTACCAACTTCCAGCGGCACCCGAATTCTTCATCGGCCGGAAAATCCTCGCGCAGTCGCTACTTGAAAAGCTCAGGGATCGCGACACGGCTGGTTCAATAGTAATTAATGCCAAATCCGGCTGGGGTAAGAGTTCGCTAGTTCTGCATCTGCAGAAGGGGATCGAGAAGGCAGGCGGCGTCGGCATCGTTATCGACTCAAGAACGGCGGAGCGATCCGAATTCGTTCCCGCCGCAATGGAACGCATTATTCGGAAGGCGGTCGAGAGAAAGGTTCTTGAGTTGCCGCCCCAGGCTGCGTTCAGCAGTCTGCAGAGCATCGTGGAGACTCTCAAGCGTGCCACCTGGACATCTCCCGCCCGGCCAATCTTTCTCGCTTTTGATCAATTTGAGAATGTTTTTCGAGACTCGGATCTTACCCGAGAGTTCCGCGATCTCGCATTTCTGATCCGCGAAATAAATGCGCCGTTGACGATCAGCTTTTCCTGGAAGACTGACGTGGTTGCATGGACCGAGGGGTACCCATTTGGGCTGCGAAATGATATACGTGACGCATCCCTAGTTTCCATCCTTGAACCGTTCGGGCCACGCGAGGTCGAGGCCCTTCTGCGACGACTTGAGAAGTCGCTCGGCAGTAAGCTCAATCGCGATCTGCGACAAAGGCTTCGCGAGTACAATTCACAGGGCCTCCCGTGGCTCTTCAAGAAGTTCGGCGCCCATATACTCGCCGAGGTTGATCGCGGCGTCACGCAAGACGATCTCGCTAAGCAGGCACTGAACGCCCGCGGCCTGTTCGAAAGTGACCTTGCCCGGTTGAGCCCAAGTGAGCAAGCCGTTCTCCGAACCGTTGCTCAGGCGGCACCAGTCGCGATATCCGATCTTGACTACGATGTGGCCACTGGCGCCGTTCTGGATAGCCTGCTTCATCAACGTTTGGTAGTGCAGGTCGGTCATACTATCGACGTCTACTGGGATACCTTCCGTGACTATCTTAATAACGGCAGCGTGGCGATCGAGGACTCATACGTCGTCCGCTACGCCCCTCTCGGGGCCGGCCGCCTGTTGCGCGTGGTTGTTGCCGAAGGTGGTAGCGTTTCAGTCCCAGATGCAGCTGCGAGGTTGGATACGACAGCAACAGTTGTCTTTAACTACTCTCGTGAGCTTCGGCAATTCGGCGTGCTGAGTGCAGAGTCGAACCGCGTCACGCTTGAGCCGGACCTGCTCGATTCCCCCGATAGGGAAGAAGCTATTAGGGCGCGCGTTTCTCAGGCACTGCGTAGACATAAGATGTACAAGCTTGCTGCCGATATGCTCACCCGCGAGGACATCGTCTCAATTCCACAGTTTGCAGCTGTTCTTGCTGCCGAATTCAGGGCCGTGGCGGCGAAAAGTGATAGTTGGGTTACATATGCTCGCTCTTTCTGTCAATGGATGGAATATGCCGGTCTAGTGCGGCTTCTAGCAAACGGCATGACAAGGATGACGGAAAGCGATAGCGAACCCCTTGGTCGACTCTTGAGCGGAGCAGTACCTGTCCGGGTGCGGAGCCCTTTCCCTGGCGCAAACCCTGGGCCCGCCCTGCAGCTCCTGCTGCATCTCTCTGATCCAGCCGGGCACACCCGCCCTTCCAAGAACGGATTTGCGACCGCAGTCCGCGACCTAACCGCACTCGGCTTGGTGGATACCGATGAGGGCGAGCGTATCGTTCTGTCGGGCAACAGCGTGTTTTCGCACGGCGCGGTGGAGCCGGGACGACTCCGCGAGATCGTAGAACGGCAGCGGGGCATGCGCGAGGCGTTTGCTGCGCTGGAGTCAAATCCCGGCCTTTCTCCACTATCGCTTGGCATTGCACACAGGGACGCACTCGGCGCCGAATGGGCAGAATCGACGATGCTTTCGGCTGGAAAGTTTATTCGTGCATGGGCCAGAGCGTGCGGAATCTCTACACAGCTACGCACGACTGACCGACAAGACTGATCGCTTCTTGGCCGAACCCGACCATGAGCATCACGTTAAGTAGCCGCGAAGCGCGCTCACGGCTACGGTCGCCACAAGTGATCGAGTCCTGGCCGACAGCTGAGCACCGGACTGGCCAACTGACGCGCTCTCTCACACCAATCGCCGTTAGGTCGAGGCTCGGCCTGCTCGCTGTTCGGGCTGCGTCGACGTGGTCAACCGGGAAGCGGACAAACCGGCGGTCGCCGCGGACACGGATGTCAGTGAGTTGGGCGGCCGAAGGGCCCTCGCTGTCGCGCGGTGTCTGCACGTGACGTAGGAGTAGGAGCATGGTGACCGCGGTTGTGTTCGACGTGGGCGAGACGTTGCTGGACGACTCGCGGGAGTGGGGTGCGTGGGCCGACTGGATCGGCGTCTCGCGCCATACCTTCTCGACAGTGCTGGGCGCGGTCACCGCCGCTGGCCGGGACAATGCCGAGACGTTCCAGTACTTCAAGCCGGGCTTCGACCTTGCACGGGAACGACGGCTGCGCGAGGAGGCCGGCCAGGGTGAGCACATCGAGGACAGCGACCTTTACAGCGATGTGCGGCCCGGCCTGGTCGCGCTGCGAGAACGCGGCTTGTGGGTCGGGGTGGCCGGGAACCAGACCGCTCGCGCAGCCGAGCTGTTGCGTGCACTGGAGCTGCCGGTGGACCGGATCGCGACCTCGGGCGAATGGGGTGTCGCCAAGCCGTCGCCCGAGTTCTTCGCCCGCGTGGCGGAGATGGTGCCCGACGAACCGGGCGAGACGGTATACGTGGGTGACCACCGGGACAACGACGTAGTTGCCGCGAAGGCAGCTGGGTTCCGCACGGCACTGATCCGGCGGGGCCCGTGGGGCTATCTGTGGGCTGACGACCCGTTGGTCCGTCGCGACGCGGATTGGGTGATCGACTCCCTTCACGACCTGCCGGATCTGCTATCCCCGCGCTGAGCGGCTGTGGCAGGCGGATCAGCGAGCACGGGCCCAAGCGGCGAGGTCGAGCAAGCCGGCGCTGGGCGCGCTGTGGGTGCGCAGGAGGGACGAGAGGGACTGGCGGACCTGCGGGTGGGTGCGGGTGTGCTCGGGCGCGGCCTGGCGGGCCGCCTGAAGGCACAGGTGAGCGTCTTCGTGGCGACCGAGGGTGAGCTGGGCGCGGGCCAGATCGATGAAGTAGTGGGAACGACGCTCGGCGGGAAGTTCGTCGGGCGGGCGCCAGGACGCCGCGCGTTCGATACCCAATGGATCTCGAAGTTCGACCGCGACCGCGAGTTCGTGGATGCGCAGCGAGGCCGGGCCGAACGCGGTGCCCACGTAGATGCCCTCGGGCACACTGCCCGCGGCGCGGCGAGCCTCACGCAGGTGGTCGGCGGCGAGGTCGGCCTTGCCCGCCCGACCAGCCACGACTGCCGCGCGCATGTGCAGGGCACCGAACGCGGCCAAGGAGGAGGTCGTGCCGAGATCGGGCACGTGGTCAGCGGCGAGTTCGAGAGCGCGGGCGGCGGTATCCAGGTCGCCGGTGGCGAAGAAGGTTTCGGTTCGCACGTATGCAACGGCGGCCAGCAGCAGCGGGTCCTCGGCGATCTGGGCGGCCGAGCGCATCAGGTCGATCAGCCGGGCTGACAGATCCAGGTAGCCGAACTTGAACGCCACGCCGTCAGCAGCCCGCAACGCCAAGGTCAGCAGGGCGGCGGCGTGGCGCTGGCCTGCAGCGTCGCCCAGTTGACCGGCACGGGCGAGTTCGGCGATGAGGTCGGGCAGGCGGCGGGCGAGGTTGCCGTAGCGGGACTGCAGCCGGTCGTCGCTGGCGCGGATGATCTCGCCGTGCAGGTCGTCCGGAGACCTGGTTGGTCCGTCGTCGGGCAGGTCCAGTCGGTCAAGCGCGCGGCGCAGGCGCGGGATGGCGGCGTGGATGACGTCGGCATCGGGTGCCGGTGCGTCCTCGTGAACGGTCCGCTCGGCAGGGAGCGTCACCAGGCTCGACGAAGGTGAGATCAGGACCGTGGTGATGTCGGCAGCAGGTTGCCGAAGGCTACGTCGTAGCAGGTCGTCGAGTACGTCGAGCGAGATCTGCAGGGCGGTGGCGAGGCCGCGCCGCTGCCAAGGCTGAGGTGACTGGACCCCACGTTCCCAACGTCCGATGGTGGTCCGTTCGACCTTCAGGGTGACGGCGAGGGACTCCTGGGTATAACCAGCGGCCTCGCGGGCAGCTGCGAGCGGGGTGAGAGGCCGTGCTGCCATCGCGTCGTCCCTCCTGCCAGACCCTCCATAGCGCACAGTACTCGCCGGTTTTCGCAGCGTAGGGAAGGTGTCGCCTCATCGCTGCCTCATGGCCGCTCCGTTCTCGACCACGGCTGACGATCCGGCTGACCGCCAAACGCAGTTGCCCGCCCATCTGGGTGAAGCCCCTCGCTCCAGCAGACCACTAGCGCCCTGGTCAGCGCCTGGGCCGCCCCGTTGACGCCTCGTTCTCGCCGCACGGCCGCTCTGGTGATCGGCAAGGGCGGCGTCGTTGACTGGGATTCGGCCTGCGGTGGGCGACCTCCGACCGCCCATCGCAGGCCATACCGGTCTCGGCCACTCCTCTCGGTACGGAAAGTGAGCTTGTTGCAGTGGATATGCGCGAGGTGCAACCAGCACGCTCACCCGCGCCGGTTGACCAGTCGAGCCTGGTGCCCCGCTGATGTCGCACAAGATCACCATCGAGCACTCGTTCGCGTCCGGGCATCGCTTACCGCACCTGGGCGGCAAATGTGTAAGCCTGCACGGCCACTCCTGGTCGGTCGCGGTGACAGTGAGCGCCGCGGAGCTAAGCCCCGAGGTGACCGTCGTGGAGTTCGGCGCGCTGAAGGTCGGGGTACGGCGCTGGATCGACGAGCACCTCGACCACGCCACGATGCTCGGCGTCCGCGATCGGCTGATCGCGCCGCTGGTCGCCGAAGGCAACCGGGTGTTCCGCTTCGGGGCCGAGCAACCGGCCGACCATGCCGAAGAATTCGGATACGGGCTGCCGTGGCCCACGGTGGAGGCAGTGGCGGTACTGCTGGGCCGAGTCGCCGAGAGCACGCTGATCGGACTTGCACGCGCCGACGGTGCGCGGGTCGAGCGGGTCCTGGTCCGCGAGACCCAGTTGAACACTGCCGTCTACGAACCCCGGTTGTGCGATGAGCACCACCACGTTGGCCTCTTTGAGGCGTCACCTCGGTTATCGTCCTGTCCGTCGATCGTGAGAGCACCATGATGACCTCCACCACCACTCCAGCTCTCGGTCCGCTTGTCGGGGCATACGGCCTCGTCGGGCACGAGGAGCGTCTCCTGCTCGTCCGAGACCGGGACGCCAGCGCCTTCCGGCTACCCGGCGGTCGAGTACAACCAGGTGAATCCGTTGAGGACGCCCTGCGGCGCTCCGTGCGGGAACAGACCGACGTCGACCTCGCCTACCTCGACTTCTGTGCCACCGTGGAACTGCGCGATCACACCTCACCGAACGGGCCTGCCCTCTACGAACTGGCCCTGCTGTTCGACGTGACTCTCGCTGGCCCCGAAGCCGCCCGGTCCAGCGAACACGAACTGCGGTGGCTCACCCAAGCGGACCTCCACCAAGTCGAGCTGCGCCCCGCGGTCATCGCGGAACGACTGCGAAGCGACGCGCTGACTGTCGAACACCCGTGGTGGCCGCACTACTCCTGACCCTCACCGTCCACGGCCCGGTCCATTTGGCGCAGCTACGTGAGCCGGGCGCGCCCGAAGAACCGAAGGAACCATGCTGTCGGCACCCGACCTCACCGCTGCCCTGCCCGCGGCACAGGCCGCGATCGATCTTGCGGTCGAGCATGTCCTCAGCCACCGTCCTCGCTCGATCCGGTACAAGGGCGACCGCGACCCTGTGTCCGAAGTGGACGAGGACGTCGAACACGTGGTCCGCCAACGGTTGATTGCCGATGGACGCACCGAAATCGGGTTCCTCGGAGAGGAAACCGGCTCGGTTGGCAACCAGGAGACGTACTGGGTTCTCGATCCCATCGACGGCACGATCAACCACCACCACGGCAGTCCCTTGTGCGCGATCGCGCTCGGGCTCGTGCACAACCACCGCCCCATCCTCGGCGTCACAGCGCTTCCCTTTCTCGGACACCGCTACTGGGCGACCGACGGGCAGGGCGCTTACCGCGACGGAGAACCAATCGCCGCCTCGGGCACTGAGTCGCTCGATCGAGCCCTGATCGGGTTCAGCGACTATGGCAGCGGCCAGGACACTGCGCTACGAGACGTGCTCTGCTCCACTGTGGACCGGGAACTCACGGCACGAGCACAAGGGCTTCGCCGTCACGGCTCGTCCGCACTTGACCTCGTCTGGGTCGCCGACGGCACCCTTGATGCCTGCGTCCTGCTCGGCAACCGGACGTGGGACACCGCGGCCGGGGCCGTCATCGCCCGAGAGGCCGGAGCCCTCGTCCTGGATGCCGACGCCAGCCCACACACCACTCGTTCCCGGTGCGCGATTGCCACCACGCCAGGACTTCGCGAGGAGTTGCTGCCCTTCCTGCACGTCCTGCGTGGCACCCGTTTTTGGCCCGATGGCGACCGACACGAACCCGTCATGAGTCCGACCAGTTTGCCGCAGAGCAGTGAACCACAGTGAGGAGCCGGACACGAAGGCGGACGCGATGGTGATCCTGCCGAGTCCTCGCTGCTCGCCGGAAACCCCCGAACTGCCGTTCGATGCTGTCCACGGTAAAGCCGCGTGCCGCCATGCCGACAACGGACCACTCACCGAGTACCTCCCCAGCCTTGGACAACTGCCCGCCACGGGGCCGTCCGCGGTTCCGCTCGACCTCGACGAGGAACGAGCCGCCGCGCGGCGGGCCGCGCTGGAGGGACCGCGGCCCGACGACGAGCACCTGGCGCTTCTCGACCGCGTGCTGCAAGCACTGCGCCGCCTGTGACCAGCGCCGCCGCGACCTTGGCTGGAGTCCGTTTCATGCACCCGGCAACCGATGGCCTCAAGATTCCCGACCCGATCCCGGACGCTTCGATCTTCCAGCCCGCGCCGTGGGTCGCTCCGTCTTCCGAGCAGCTTCCCTTCCTCCGCCGGCGGCTTCACGAGCACTACGCCAACATCGCGGCCGAGGGCGCCCAGCAAGGACGTACAGGCCAGGTCGCCCGAGCCGCCGCGGCGGAGAGCGAGGGCCGGGAAGTGCGTCGATACGCCCGCGATGAAGCCGACCGCCTCCAGAACGCGAGCCTGACGTGGGTCGACCACGAGGCGATCGAGATGGCCGTGACCTACTCGTCCACCCCGTCCACCGAACCCGCCCGCTCGGACCGAATGCCCAGCATGACCGGCTTCATGCTGTTCGAGAGCTGCATCGGCGGCGCCCTCTATGACGCCGCGCGTGCGCAAGACCTGCCAGGCTCAGGATGGATACCAGCCCCCTGGCTCTACGACGTCTCCGGTTACGTCGAGGCCCCAATCGTCGCCATTAGCTGGTCACACCTGCCACCGCCGCACGAGGACCGGGTCCAACTGTCGTTCTACACCCCAAATCGGCCGCCCCACTGGACCGGCCTGCCCCCGGACACGTTCGTCGCCCAGTGGGCAGCGACAAAGACCCGCTACAGCGCGGGCTACTTCGCCGACCATGTCCGCTCGGTCTCGGCCCGGATGAGCCCGATGCCGGTACTCGCTACCTTCACCGCGACCCTTCAATTCGGTGAACTGCTCCCCGAACCCGACGCGAACCACTGCGCCGGGTGGGTCCAGACCGTCTACGGCCTATGGCAATTGCTCGACCACAAAGTCAAGAAACCGCTGACCCAGACCGATGTGATTGCAGCTCCGCGATCAGTGACCCGAGGCGACGCCCGAGCCGGCATCATCGCGACGAGCGCCGTGAACGTCGTCCGGGTACACCCGCGGTTCAGGACTGAAGACCTGCCTCCCCACGACGGAGACGACAACGCCGACCACGACACGTCGGACGAAAGCCGCAGCTCGCCTCACTATCGCCACCGGTACTGGCGCGGCCCGTATCGCGCAAACATGTGTATGAACACCTGGGGGCATAGCGAAGGAAACTGCGAACACAAAGAGGTGTCCGTGGGTCGGCATTTGTGTCGTCTGCCACGGCCGTGGGACCACCACGTGGCCAGTCATGGGACCACCGACAGCGGTGCAGAACTGGAACAGGTTATCGCGATGGCGATTGGCGGACGCTGTGTTCCCGGATGGCCGGTCAGCGGCTATGAGCGGACGTTCAGGCGGCCCGGAATCTGGCTGCTGATCTTGATAGTGCGGGCCAGCGGCCGAACTTCACCTGTGAACACAGTCAGTGCTGGGCGGCAGCAGCAACCGCGGTGGATTCTCAGACCGTGCGGCGCTCTTGCCGGTCGAGTTCGGCCAGCGTGCGTAGCGGATTCACGATCAGATCGAACAGACAGCTCGTCCGACGAGCCCATTGCATCGGGTTGTTGCCCTCGTCGAACGCAGCGGCGGACGCGAACTGGTCCTGGAGGTTCACCGGCAGCTTGCCGGCCAGAGCCGCACCGAGCTCGCGACGCAGGAGAGCTTGCGGAGACGACGGCCGAATGAATCGACTAAGCCTGTCGGTGGCCGGGACAGGGGTGTCGGAGGTGCCATCGAGAGCCGTGGCGGCTTCTCGCACCCAATCGTCGTCGCAGGCGTCAGGGAGCGGTACGGCGACCTGCTGGACGCTGGCGATCGCGCTCCGTCCCAGGGCGAGTGAGAGTCCGCCGGGGTCCTCGTGATAGTTGAGGTAGCGGGCGACGTCCACGCCTGGAGGGCAGACCTCGTCGAGAACTACGTCACCCATGAAGTCGCTGGGGTCTATGAGCCAGCCCTCCCGCACAACGACGGACGGCACCAGAAGAACGCGGTACAGGTAGAACTGGCTGCCGCGGTCAGCTTGGTCGCGCATCCGCCTCAGCATGTTGTGGACCGCGGACTCGTATGTGCCGACATGGAGGGCTTTCCCGCGCTGGCGCGCGGCCCACGCGGCGACCCGCTTCGCGCCGCCCATCACTCTTCGTGTCTCGGGCGTGAGATCGGCCGCCGGGTCGAAGTCCCTCGTCGGCCAGTCCGGCACCGTGGTCGTGTGGTACCAGGCGAACTGTGCGATCTTGTCGGCGTCGAGCGCAAGATCGTCGGGATTGACCGTCACCCGGGGAGCGTTTTCGTGTTCGCACGTCGTTCCGCACCCAGGGCACACCTCTCTACCTTGCTCCCAGCGGTCGATCCAATCGAGTCCGACCAGCCACTCGTGGGCGCAGATCCCGCACAGCATGCGGCGGTCGCGCGAGAAATCGATCGGCCGTTCCATGGCTCCATTATCCGGAGGGAGGTCGATGGCGGCGGATCGAGCCGTTGTTACCGCAGGTGCAGCGCTGGCGTCCGTGTCGGGTCGGGCCACTCTCGGCCGTCTCATCGCCGACCCATCCATAGAGACACTGCCGTGTTGATCGCGTCGCTCAGTGGCCTGTGCCAGCGGCATCAAGGTCACTGCGCAAACAATCGGAATCGGTCATCCACCGTTCGACCGCACATCGGCATTACAGGACATTCGGTCGCCATCGCCATGATCGCTCCGCGACGCAGATCTGGAACACGTTTCTCTCGGTAGATTACCGCTGTCGCTGGTCCCATGACTGGCAACGTGGTTGTCCCACGACGGTGGCAGACGACAATTTGCGCGGGCCGGTCGGCGCGCCATTCCGCGAGCGTGTCACGGAACTGCGCGGCTCACCGGCTCGTAACTCCGGCACCGGCCAGCCCAAGCCGTAGACCGCGACCTGCACGTCGATGATGAGGCGAGGCGCCCTCGGGCTCGATACGTCGCATGCTCCGAGGTAGTCGGCTCGAAACATCAGATCAGAGCTGGCCTGCCTGTTACGCCTTCTCGGCCGGCGGTCATGGCTCGAATCGGAAACCGTAGGTTCGGTCGCCGATGGGCACGCGACCGTAAGGCGATCGGCGCTGCAGGAGGATGCCCGCCAGCGCCTGGTCGACGAGGTCTTCAAGATCGACGATGCTGCGTCGTTCCAAGAGCATGACGTAGTGCGTTGCGTGGGGGCTTTCCCTTGGGAGGTTGCCAGTCGGAGTCTTCATTGATGCGGAGGCAATGTTCGACGCCGTGTCGCGGGCACCTCCAGACGGCGGGTATCTCGGCGTCTGTCGAGAACGGCACAGTGAACTCGTGTCCTCTTCGGCACGCGAAGCGGACTTGAATCCGCGGCGCCGGCCGCGCATCGCGATCCGGTTCGCCAGTGGGCGTTCCCAGGCGGTAGCCCCGCAAGACGCGTCTGGGCATCATGATCTCCGCTCGCGTATCGGATGGCTGGTGTCGCGAGCCGTTCTCGTGCCCGCTGTCGCTTGGCTATGGGGTTTTGGTTTTGGTCCGGGTAGCGCCGCCGCGTCCACGCAGCACCACGCCGGACTCGGTCAGGATTCGGTGCACGAAGCCGTACGAGCGGTCGGTGGCCTCGGCCAGTGCACGGATGCTGGCGCCCTTTTCGTACTTCTTCTTCAGGTCAGCAGCCATCTTGATGCGGGCCTCGCCGGTGATCCGCTTTCCCTTGACCGTGGTGTGTGCTGCCATGTCGTTCGCTCCTCTTCGCATTCAGGCGGTCGGTTGGTCGGAGTCGAGGGCGTCGCGCCGGGCGATGACGGTGGCCTTGCTCTTGTCGGCGCCGGGGCCGGCGGCGGTGTAGTAGTCGATGGCCTGGCTGTAGCAGCGGTGGGCCTCGGCGGTGTCGCCGAGCGCGGCGTGGACCTCGCCGAGCACAGTGCATAGGTCGGCCAGGTAGCCGACCGAGCCGTAGTCGCGCACGGCCTGCTCGATCTCGGCCAGCTCCGACACTGCCTCGGCGGCTTGCCCGTTCAGGGTCAGGGCCCGCGCCAAGTGCAGGACGGTGCGGGCGTGGCCGATGTCATCGCCGATGCCGGTGAACATGCTCGCCGCCAGCCGCAGGTGGTGGAGTGCGAGCTGGGCGTCGGCGATCTTGGGGTGCAGGGCGGTTTCGCCGAGGCGTCGGTGTCGCAGCGCGATGCTGCGGGCGTCGTTCATCCCCTCGGCGACTTCCAGGGCATGTTCGAGGTCCGGGAGGGCGGCGTGCGGGTCGTCGGCCTTGAGGTGGGCGCGGGCGCGGGTGGACAGCGCGCCGGAGTGCAGCCACGGGTCACCGACTTCGGCGGCCAGCTCGACGGCGATCGTGCAGATGGCGACTGCGGCCTCGTGGTGGCCGAGGTTGGTCTCGCCGAAGCCCTGGCGGGTGCGGCAGACGACCTCCAGGATGTGCCCGGCGTCGGCGGCGGCATTAGCCCCGAGGAACTGCGAGCTCACCAACTCACCGGCGGTGTAGTTGGGTCGCAGCGGGTTCCACAGGACCTCGCCGAACTGGTACACCAGCTCCGTCCAGCCCTGGTCGGCGGCGTCCTGTTGAGCGGCGAGAAGGTTGGCGCGTTCGGTCTCGGCCCAGTCCAGGGCGGCCTTCGCGTCGGCGAACATGCCGGTGTCCAGATCGGTGTAGACGGGGCTGAACCGGCGAGGGAAAGGATTGATGATCTTGTCGGCCGCCGCCCCGCGCCGCAGGTACCACTCGATCATCCGGCGGCGCACCGCCAGCCGCTTGGCCTGGTCATCCTGGCCTGCCAGGGCTCGCACGTGCTCACGCAGGACGTCGTGCAGCCGGTAGCGCTCGTCCCCGGACTCGGTGACGAGGTTCGCCTCCACCAGCCGCCCGAGCCCGCGGCCGACGTCGGTGACCGGCACGTCGAGCCCGGCGGCGAGCGGCTCGGCTGTGAACTCGACGCCGGGATGCTCGGCCAGACCGCGGTAGAGCCGGGCGGTGGTGGCGTCTAGGTCCTCGTAACTCATCTGCAGCACTCCTTCAACGGACAGCTCGTGCGGGTCCAAAGCGCCAGTGGACGCCTCGGCGAGGTGGGTCAGCCGGGTGATCAGGCGCGCCGGGTCGCGCCGGGGGTAGGCGGCGAGATGGGCTCCGGCGATGGTTAGGGCCAGCGGATGCCCGTGACAGCGGATGGCCAGCGCGTGCAGCAGCTCCTCGCCGATGGGCTGTCGATCCTCGTCGAGGAGGCCGGTCAGGAGCGCGGCGCCGGTGGCGGCGGGGAAGCAGTCGAGGTCGAGGTGGCGGAAGCCCGCGATGGCCAGCTCGGCGAGCCGATTGCGGCTGGTGACCAGGATCGTGCCGCGCGCCGTGGCAGGTACCAGGGGCTGCACCTGCTCGGCGGAACGGGCGTTGTCGACCAGCATGGCCACCGCCTTGTCCGAGGTGACCGTTCGGTACAGCGCGACCAGCTCGGCCACCTCGCCCGGCAGGTCGTCGGCGGCGACGCCGAGCGCGCGGAGCCATCCGGCGAGGACCTGCGCGGTGGCCGGTGGCGGGTGGCCGCTCCAGCCGTTGAGGTCCACGTGCAGCACGCCGTCGGGGTGGCGCTCGTGGTGTCCGTCGAGCCAGCGCACCGCCAAGCCGGTCTTGCCGACCCCGCCCAGGCCGGTCACCACCACGCGGGTCGGGCCCGCCGTGGTGAGCAGACGGTCCAGCCGCTCCAATTCATCTGCGCGGTCGACCCAGGTGTGCGCGGGCGGCGGAAGCTGCCGGGGAACCGGCACTCGGTGCTCGGGAGCGTGCAGGACGATGGTGTCGGCGGTTACCGTGCGGGCTTGCAGCACCTGGCCGTGGACCGATCCGGACACGGTGTTGATGTGCTCGGCCTTGTTCATGCGCGCTCCGCGGGCTCGGGACGGCGGTCGGCGAGCACGGCGTTGCCCCACAGGCACTCGCGTACGGGCAGGGTGAGCCCGTCCGGTCGCCACAAGCCGATCGGCGCCACGCCGTCCGGGTGTGGTTGCCACGGTCCCAGCAGGTCGGCGAACTGCCGCCGGCTTCGGTGGACGAGCGTGATCCCGGCCCTGGCGAGACAGTCCTCGATCGCACCGGCCGATTCCAGCCCGAGGACGATGCCGTCGGCGTGTGAGGCGGCCAACAGCGAGCCGGGTGCCAGCCGCTCGTGGTACCTGGCCAATGCGGCGGCCGGATCCTCGGCGTCGGGCAGGCAATGCAACACCGACCCGGCCACCACGCCCACCGGGCGAGTCAGATCGAGCAGCCGAGTGGTCACGGCATGGTCGAGCACCTCGTCAACGTGCCGCAGGTCGGCCTCGATCACCCCGGTGCTCGGATCGTCCGCATGGACGATCAGACCGAGACCGGCGATGGCTATGGGGTCGCGATCGACGTAGACGACGCGGACGTCAGGACGTTCAGCCTGGGCGAGATGGTGCACGGGGTGGGCGCTGAACATGCCCGCACCCAGGTCGAGGAACTGCTCGATTCCGGCCGTGAGCATGTGAAGGACTGCGCGGCGGACGAAGGCGCGGCTCTCGCGGACGAATACGTCATACCCAGGCACCAGCGTGGTGATCTTGTCGGCCACGGCGCGGTCGGACGCGAAGTTGTGCCCACCACCGAGCAGGTAGTCGTAGATCCGGAACAGCGACGGCGCGTCGGGGTCTACCTGTTGTTCAAGACCTGACGCGCTCTCATGCGTCGCCATCACCGTGACGTTCTCCCACCCCGTCTCGCCATCACGAGCCGACTCACCGTGCGTCTGGTCGACCCACCTGCCGTGACCTGCGGCGCACCAGCACCAGTCGAACCGGCTGGGTCGATTCGTGTGGGCGATTAGACGGCTGTATCAAGATCTGAACCAGAGCGGCGGCGAGGCGCTGGTGAGGCGCCAATGAGGCGACACCACACGTGAGCTCGACAGCAGCGGCGGCATGGTTCACCCGGTTGAGTGGGAGGGCGGATAGGTAGGCTTCGAACGTGCTGGCCCTGACGGGACCGCTTCGACGAACGGCGCTTGGAGGGCCTGCTCATGGGCGAGCTCGGTGTGATCCGGAGTTACGCCTACTGGTCGGATCGCCGTATCCGGGACATCGCGTCGGCAAACGGCATCGCCCTCGAACGGCGCGTGAGTTGGAAGGCCAAGACGGCGTCGATTCCCTTGATCGGTGGGCTCGAATTTGCGCAGGAGGCGCGCACGCTCGACCGTGCTGAGGTCGCACGTCGAATCGAAACGGCGATCGGAGACCTCGCAGTCGAGGACTTCGTCACCCCGCCGCCGGCGGTGTTCGCCAAGGGCGTCGGCCGTGTCGAGTTCGCCCAGTTCACGGGCGGTATTGAGAAGCGACAAGGCGTCGTGATGTACGTCAGCACTCGCAGCAGCACTGGCGTCCGCGTCGATGTGTGCCTGTTCGGCAGCCTTGAGAACACCGCCGACTACGTCGGCGGCTCCGACAAGCCACCGGAAGGATGGTCGTCCTCCGCAGCTCGGGCGATTGCTCTGTACATCCGGAGCCGCGGCACGATCAACAATTCACAGTGGGACGACCCAGAGTCCATCGCGGTCGAAGCCCTGAAGATCGCGACCGAGCAGGGCGTGACCGGAACCTGGGACGAACACGAGGACAAGCCCTGGACGCGGGGCTTCACGCTCGGCCACGCGACTGAATCCGAGTGGTTCGCGCAGATCTACAGCGACGTCGTGCTCGACAAAGACCGGTGGACCTTTGACCGCGACGGCGGCATCAGCCCAGACGTCGAACGCATCCTCATCGGCGCTCCACTGTGGGTACGGACTCCGGGCGCACACGCCGTCACCCGCTACCGGGACCTACGTCGAGGGAGCGGCGGGGAACATGACGGTCGGCTCCTGCCTGGCCTGGATGGCCAACGCCTACGTCGTTGACGGGACACAATGATCGAGTGAGCGACGACTGGGAGCTGCGCTGGGCATCGGGAGCCCGGCGGTTCTACGTCGCCGAGATCGTGCGGCAGGCGAGTTACGCCTTGGCCGCGGTGCAACAGGCTCTCATTCTCAGCCGGGATCCGCAGCGGCGTTCCGAGGCGTGGCCTGCGGTCCAGTCGTTCCTCACCGCGTCCGCCATCATCAGCAAGCTGTTGTGGCCCGTCAGGGCCGATGGAGCGGATCCCAAGTCCCGTTGGCGTCGCTTCCGCGCCGACCGACTGCGGACAGAGCTGATGATCAGCGACACCTCGGCCCTCCGGGACAGGAAGGTCCGGGACTCCGCCGATCACTTCGACGAACGCATCGACGACCTTGTCCGCGACCAGCGCATCCCACAGTCGTGGACAGACCTGGCGGATGCGGAGTTCGTGCGGCAGCCAGCCCCGTTCCGCGCCATCGACCCTGACACTGGCGAGGTGCTCGCAGGCCATGATCGAATGGCTCTGGGGCCAGTCATCGCGGAGCTGAATGCGGTTCTGCGGCGGTGCGAAGACATCGAGCCCGGATTAACCAGCGCTCCAGACATCGCCATGCTGCTAGCCACGCTGAGGTGGCCGCCGCTGCCGTCCCTGTTCGCCCCCACCGAACGCCCTGACGAACCGGTCATTGCCGGGGCTACGTTTGGAACGACCGGGCCTCAGTCCCTGGAAGAGCTCATCGCACTGGTTGCCGACCAACTCTCCGACCACCCGGAGCCGAACCGACCACACGGCGCAGACGGATAGTTACTACGACCGGCTGGCTCAGTTCTCGTCGAAGTGCGCCTCGGCGGCCCGGCGGATCTGCGCTAGGCGCTTCGAGACGGCGCTGTGGTTGGCGTACCCGAGCACGTCCGCGATCTCGGTCTTCCTGGTCACGCCGCTGTTGAGCAGCACGACGATCTGCCGGTTCCGGGCGTCCAGCAGTGTGAGGAAGTCGTTGGTGACCAGGTTGTCCAGCACCTCGCTCTCCGGCCCTTGGACCGGGATGGTGTCGGTCAACTCGACGAACTTCACCGTGACCTTGCGTCGTTTGCCGTGCAGCTTGCGTTCGAAGTCTTCGCGTGCGTACGACCAGTGGCTGGAGAAGTCGTCCTCGATGCGGTGGGAGCGGACGGCGTCCAGGATGCCGCGGAGCTGGCCGGTCCGGTCGGCGGCTTCCACGGTCTCGACCACGGCGTCGTGGGCGTCGTCCTCGCCGAACCACACGGGCCCGCCCATCCGCGGGTTGCCGGCGATGGCCCCGGCGAGCACGCTGCCGTCCTCCAGGAGGACCGGGCCGGGCGTCTTGCCCTTGTCGACCTCGGGGAAGTCCCGCAGCCGGTCTTGGATCGTGGCGGTGACCGCGGGCACCCAGAAGTCGAGGTTGTGGGCCAGCAGCCGGATCGGGTCGTCGGCTGAGAACGCCTTCATCTTCGACCCCGACATCAGGTGCGGCCAGACCGTCCACGCCCAGGCGCGGGCGAGCCGGGCTTCGAAATCGGTCGGCAGGAAGTCGTCGATGCCGGCCCAGTCGGCCATGAACGGCCACTGGCCGCCACGCAACAGCGGGAGTCCGAACATGTCCAGGATGCGCTTGGGCAGCAGGTGGAACAGCGGCGCGTACTCGAAGTACCGCGCCCGCGTCCGGGGCACGAATGTGACATTGACGTCGCCGAGATCGGCGATCTTCGCCATCGGCTTCGGCAGGTCGTCCAAGTCGAAGAAGCGCCGCCGGAACTGGGCCGCTTCCCACAGCATGTTCCACTGCGCGAGTGCGACGAAGTCCCGGTCCGAGGTGTGGGACATCGGGAGCGTCGCGTACTCCGGCGGAGCCGGTTCGCGCGGGCGGACGACGCCGCCGAAGATGAATCCGGCTGAGATGTTCCGCAGGGATGGGAACTCCTCCGGAGTGGCCTCGGCCTCGGGGAGGAACACGTCATCGCGCCGCCACGCCAGCACCTCGGCCGCAGTCGGCTCGCGATCCTCGCTCACCTCATCCTCCGCCGTTCGCTGCTCCGTGCGCTGACCGGTCCGCTCGTCG
Organism: Amycolatopsis tucumanensis; assembly: GCF_021654135.1. GTDB lineage: Bacteria > Actinomycetota > Actinomycetes > Mycobacteriales > Pseudonocardiaceae > Amycolatopsis_E > Amycolatopsis_E tucumanensis. Next base: position 88,535 of record NZ_JAKGSD010000033.1, read on the forward strand.
ATCTGGGTCATACCTACATCACGACAGTCTCCGCGGGATTCGTTCCGAGCGCCGCGAGAGTCACCGGACGTCACCGCACTCCTCGCCTCCGACGCAACCGCCGAGGACGCTCCTAGACCTCAACCGGACACCGTCCGACACACTCGAACGTATGTGCGAAGAGATGGTACGTTGCTGGTCATGGACCCGCGGCTACTCCGAACTGCTCAACCGGACGGCAGGCTGGCATACGGGCGCGACAGCTCCGGCAGGCCCGTGGCGCTCCTGCCGGCCAGGTGCAAGCTCGGCTTGCACACGCTCCCTCCATCCGAGTATCGGGCGGTTGTGCACGATGGCGAGGTCCATATCAGCTGTCCGGCTTGCGCTGCCGAGGGTGCTGATCATTGCTGGCGGCTGACTACCAATGGCCCGACTCCCGACCGCGCTGAACTGGACGAGGAGACCTATCGCGACCTCGTCCTCCGTCGAGCGAGGACAACACCGTCGTTGGCGGGTGGCCAACGTGATCAATAGCCCGTTCACCACCTGGGAAGGCGACGACGTTCACGGCCGAAGGCCCGTGCTCACCAGCGTCTGGGTCCTGCTGGACGACCTGTTCCCTCGCCCGCCCGATGCCCCTCGACACGTCATCGTGACTGGCCTGGATCTGACGGGCAAGGTGCAAGGCCGGCTCCACGGACGCTTTCCCAGCGTCGATGGCAACTGGCTCGGAGTGGTCAACTACGAGATCAGCTACGCCGATGGCCGCCGAGAGAAGCTGCACCTGGTCGACCAGTTGCTGCCGTTCTCGGTGCTGCGAGAACCGAAATAGCTCGATCGAGCATGCGCCCCGCGCCGTAGAGTTCATGCCCTACGGATGGAGGAGTGAGCGGTGGCGGAACCGGCGGCAGTACCCGACTTCGACGAACGGCTTGCCGGATTCCAGTCGACCACGTTCAAGGAGCTTCGGCCTGGTCAGAGGCAGGTACTGGCCGCCTACGCGGCTCACCACCTCACGACACCGGACGTGGCGATCGAAATGCCGACCGGTGAGGGGAAGACCCTGTTGGCGCTGTTGATCGCCGACTACGCCCTCGACCAGGGAATGTCGGTTGCTTACCTGACCGGCACCCGCCAGCTGGCAGAGCGGGTTGAGGACGAAGCCACCAAGTTGGGCCTGGAGGTCGTCCGGTTCGCCGCGAAGGACTACGGCGGCGCCAAGCTCGACGACTACCACCAGGCCCAGGCGGTGGGCGTGATGAACTATTGGGTCTACTTCAACAGCAGGCCCGTTCCGAAACCCGCCGACCTGGTCATCTTCGACGACGCCCATCTAGCGGAACAGCCGCTCAGCGGGCTACAGACCCTGCGCATCCCCGACAAGCCTGGCCCTGCTCGCGTCCTGTATCGAACGATCTGTGATCTTGTCGTCGCGCACACCGACGCATACGCCGGACTGCAGGCGATGCGCGATGGCACCGCTCGGCCGGGCACCCCGCCCGAGCTGCTGTCGTTCAGCGACTGGGCGGCGATCGCCACAGCGTCGCGGGACGCGATCGAGGCGTCGCCGCTGGTCGCCGACCTCGCGCTCAAGGACGAGTCGGACGAGATCAAGGCAGAGGTCAAGAAGCTCCGGGACGAGATCAAGTGGGTGTGGCCGAAGGTCCGTGAGCACCTCACCCACTGCGGCGTGCTTGTCGGGCCGTCCGGAATCGAGATCCGCCCCTACCACCCGCCGACGGCGCTGAACGCGGGGTACAGCCAGGCCAAGCAGCGGATCTATCTCTCGGCGACCCTCGGTTCGATGGACGACCTGCAACGCCGCATCGGCGGCGGCCGGGTCACCCGGCTGGAGACCGAGCAGCCGCTGCTTTCCGGCAGCACCGGCGAGCGCATGTTCGCGTTGAACCCCTCGTCCGAGCAGGCACTCGACCTCGGCGTGCTCAGCTGGGCACTCGAACAAGTCCAGGCAGCCGGTGGGAAGGCGGCCTGGCTGTGCGCCAGCCACAGCGAAGCGGACACACTGCAAGCGATCCTCGGTGGGCTCGGCCATCCCGTCTACCGCCTCCGGGCCGGCGACGACACCGCAGTCGACGGCTGGAGCCGCGCTCCCCAGGGGCAGTTGATCACTGCGGGCCGCTATGACGGGCTC